>NZ_JANIKQ010000002.1 GCF_024580525.1 Neisseria dentiae | reverse complement strand
TTGCTGATCTGGACAAACAGATTGCCAAATACAACGACAGCAATTTTGACGGCAAAAACAAAATCATCGGAGAGATAAAAGGCGTAGGCGACACCACTTGCGCCACCTTGATGTCGATGTTGCCCGAGCTGGGGCGGCTGCCGCACAAAAGCATTGCCTTACTGGTCGGTGTCGTTCCGCCGGCCATGCAAAGCGGAGAATCGGTTGGGAAACCCGGCTGTATCGGCGGCAGGATGGAAGTCCGCAATGCGCTGTATATGGCCACCCTGACCGCCAGCCGTTTTGAGCCGAAAATCAAAGCATTTTACGAACGGCTTATCGGCAGAGGAAAGCCGTTTAAAGTAGCCATCAATGCGTGTATGCACAAACTGCTGAGAATTCTGAACGCACGGGTACGCGATTATCTCTGTTCAGACGGCCTGCAATACGCTTGATTAACCGTGTTTGATGTTGCTGACTGACGAGTTGGTAACACAGTTGCTAGTTAGCATAAAAAGAGGCCGCCTTTTCAGACGGCCTAAAAGTGCTCTTACAGATGGGAGTGTCTGCTAAGAGATTCCGATAAATTTAAGCTGGAGAAACTTTCAAACGGGTAAGGATTCTGCTTAAGAAGCCTTGCTCATCAGTAAAGGTGCACCGGCAGCGATGGCTGCGGGGATTTCGTCGGTGTCGGTTACCACGGTGATGCCGGCTTGGCGCAAAGCGAAAACGGCTTTGAGTGTGGCCTCGGGCGTGTAACCGCGGCAGGCGGCAAGGTTGACGATGATGTGCCAGTTATCGTTATACCAAGCCAAGTGTTGTGCGGTTTCCAAAACGGCGTGTTCGGTTGCCAGGCCGCCGAGAATAATGGTTTGGGCGTTTTGGGCATAGAGCCATTCGATCAGACCGGTGCTTCGGCTTTCTTTGCTGTCGTGAAAACAGGCGCTGGCGGCTTTGTCGCCTTCGGTTTCGACGGCGTGGTCGTAATCGGCGGGGCAGGGCAGGCCTTTGAGCAGGTGGGTTCCGCGGCAGCTTGCGGCATGGGGGAAATGGTTTTCCAAGCTGAAGGTGAAGAGGTTGCGCGCAGCGTGTTCTTGACCGCCGCACAGGCTGGCGCACAGGGTTTCTTTGGCGGTTGAGGTGTTTTCTACCAAAACGCGTTTTTGGGCGAAACGTGCCTGGCGGTTTAATTCGGGCACGATGTTTTCAGGCTGGTGGACACATTGCTGGTCGTTTGCTGCAAAGCAGGAAAAACGGCATTGCGGTTGGATGTCGATAGCGATGGTAGTCATGATGTTTGCCCCTTGAAAAGTTTGCTGCTGTGCTCTGATAAACGGAAAAAATTTTGGACAATCGGTTTGTTTTCCGATGAACGGCATATTATCAAGACAAACGCATTTGTGCCAGTAATTATTTTCAAATAGTGAAATTATTTTTTTGGTTAATATTTATGGGCTGCTTTTTCAGACGGCCTGATAATCGGTATTTATTTAAAACGAATAATTTAATTATTTGATTTATTTTAATAAAATTGTTTTTGGTGTGATAAAGCCAAACAATAGATGGGCAGAGATGGAGTTGCTTTTATGCGACAAGAAAATAATTTTATCGGCATAAAAGAATATTTTGGTGTTTGTTTTCTTTGTAAAACAATCAGATAACTTGATTTTTGCTGTCAGAATAATTTTACCGTCGGCATATTTTTCAGATAAACGGTGAATTTCAGCGGTTAGTGCGGACGGCCGCAAACGGTGCATTGCGGATTACGGGCGAATTCGATCTGCTGCCATTCGTTGTTTAGTGCATCATAAATATTCAGCACGCCGCAGCGGCTGCTGCCCGCGCCCGTTAATATTTTCAGCGTTTCTACAGCTTGGCTGGTGCCGATGATGCCGACCAGCGGGGCGAATACGCCGAATACGGCACAGGCGCCGTCGTCTGCCTGATCACCGTCGAACAGGCAGGCATAGCAGGGCGAATCGGGCAGATCGGGGCGGTAAACGGCAAGCTGGCCTTCGAAACGCGCGGCGGCGCCGGATACCAGCGGCGTGCGGGCGGCGACGGATGCGCGGTTGATTGCCCGGCGGGTAGGAAAATTATCGCAGCAGTCGATGGCGATATCGCATTGCTGCATCAGATCGTGCAGGCGGGGTTCGTTTAGACGTTCGTTTAAAGCGGTGATGTGCGTGCGGCTGTTGATGGCGTTCAGACGGCCTTTCATGGCTTCGGCTTTGCTGCTGCCGAGATCGGCTTCCGAAAAAGCGGTTTGGCGTTGCAGGTTGGTTTCGTCAACCGTGTCGCTGTCGGCGATAATCAGGCGGCCGACACCGGCGGCGGCCAGATAAGGCAAAACGGCCGCGCCCAGCCCGCCGCAGCCCACCACCAATGCCGAGGCATCAAACAGCTTCTGCTGGCCTTCGATGCCGATTTCTTCGAGCAGTATGTGGCGGCTGTAACGCAAGAGGTCGCGGTCGTCCATCTATATATAATAAGTTGGGGTTAGTAGTTGAGGTTTTCGAGACTGGTGTCGAATGTGAACGTGCCGCTTTTGCCGCCGGTTTTCTCTTCGAGGTGGATTTGCGAAATCACCATGCTTTTATCCACGGCTTTGAGCATATCGTAAATGGTGAGCAGCGCGATGTTGACGCCGGTTAAAGCTTCCATTTCCACGCCGGTTTTGCCTTCGGTGCTGGCGGTAACCACGGCTTTTACGCGGGCAAGCTGCACATCAACGTTGAAATCCACACGCACATGGGTGAGGGCGACGGGGTGGCACAACGGAATCAGAAAGCCGGTTTGCTTGGCAGCCTGGATGCCGGCCACGCGGGCGATGCCGAGCACGTCGCCCTTATTGGCGGAGCCGTCCACAATATATTTGATGGCATCGGGGCCCATGTTGATATAGCCGCTGGCGCGCGCCACGCGTTTGGTGGGGGCTTTTTCGCCGATATCGACCATATGGGCTTCGTTATTTTCGTTGAAATGGGTTAAGTCGATCATAGTCGTTTCCTGAATGTGTTTTAAATTAAATCGTTAAAGCCGCCGGAACACAACGGCATAGCGGTTTATTTTAATGGATTTTCGGGGTGGGGGCTATGGTTACCCGCTGAATTATTTTCAGACGGCCTGAGACCTTTGCAAAACCCCCATCTGCGGCGCATTCCTGTGTTGTGTGTTTATGCCCTTTAGGGTACTGCTCGCTTGCCTATCTACCTGATATGTCTGCGCTCGCTGCGCTGCTATGCCTTGAACTGCATCCACATTTGGAGATTTTGCAAAGGTCTCGGCCTTTTGCATCTTTTTGTTTGAAAAGCGATTGTCAACAAATCCTAGCCTGCCATTCACTTATATCAAATTACATTTGACTACATTGCTAACAATGATGGTTTCTTGTTATACCTTGCTATACAATGGTTTGCATCGATAACGTTAAGAAAGAAACCTTATGCGCCTCCACATTCTCAATAATCCCAAAGACGCTCCGCTGGCAGCCGATGCCGAGTTTCTCACTCAAGCGTTGTTCAGGCTGCTGCACAGCGAAACCACCGAAATCGTGCTCAACACCGTGAAAACGCTGGCCGACTGCGAAGACAGTAGCGCAGTTATCGAAGAAGTGCTGCCACAGCTCAACGAGCGGCAAACCCAAAACCTGATTCTGGCCTGCGGCCTGTTTGCGCAAATGCTCAATATCGCCGAAGACGTGCACCACGAACGCCGCCGTTTGGCACACGAGCAGGCCGGCAGCAGTGCCGCCGCCGGCAGCGTGGCCGACACCGTAAACAAACTGCGCGAACATCAAATCGACGCACAAACCGTGCAGCGCCAACTCGACAACACCTATATCGCCGCCGTGCTCACCGCACACCCCACCGAAGTGCAGCGGCAGGCCACATTGAATTTCCACCGCCGCATCCGCGCCCTGCTGCCCAAGCGCGAACACTGCAACAGCGCCGAAGCGCTGGAAGAGCTGCAAAGCGAGGTGGACGCCACCTTGCTGGCCTTGTGGCAAACCAGCGAAACCCGCCATTTCAAAATCACCGTTAACAATGAAATCAACAACGGCGTGTCGATTTTCCCGCTCAGCTTTTTCCAAGCCCTGCCCAAACTTTACCGCAGCATGGAAAAAACCTTTCAGACGGCCTATCCCGGCATCAAAGTGCCCAATATTCTGCAAATCGGCGGCTGGATAGGCGGCGACCGCGACGGCAACCCCTTTGTTTCCGCCGACACCCTGCGCCACGCGTTCACCCGCCACGCCGACACCGTGTTCCACTACTACCGCCGCCAACTGAGCGAACTTTACGACGACCTGCCGCTTTCGGTGCGCCGCGTCAGCGTGAGCGAAGGCGTACTGGCATTGGCCGCACAATCGCCCGACACCGAAATCGCCCACGAAGAAGAACCCTACCGCCGCGCCATCGCCTACATCATGGCGCGGCTGATTGCGCGCGGCCAACAGCTCGGCCTCACCCTCGGCTGCCATTTCGGCTTGCTCGAACCCTATGCCGATGCCGATGAATTTATGGCCGACCTGAAAACCATGCAGCAATCGCTGCGCAACAACCGCAGCGGCCTCTTGGCCGAAGCCCGCCTGGCCGATTTAATCCGCACCGTATCCGTGTTCGGCTTCTATATGATGCCGCTCGACTTGCGCCAACACGCCGACAAACACAGCGAAGTGGTGGCCGAGCTGTTTGCCCATGCCGGTTTGGAAAACTACAACACCCTCACCGAAAAAGAAAAACAAACCGTGCTGCTGCGCGAATTGCAAAACCGGCGCCCGCTCTACAGCCCCTATGTGAGTTACAGCCAACACACCCAGCACGAACTGGCGATTTTCCACGAAGCCCGCCGCGTGAAAAACGAATTGGGCGAAAAAGCCATCAACCAAAGCATCATTTCCAACTGCGAACAGCCCAGCGACCTTTTAGCTTTGGCCCTGCTGCTGAAAGAAAGCGGCCTCTTGGTGTTGCAGGAAAACGGCAAACCCCAAAGCCGCATCAATATCGTGCCGCTGTTTGAAACCATCGAAGCACTCGAAAACGCCTGCAACGTGATGGACACCATGTTTGCCCTGCCGTGGTACCGCGACCTGCTCGAAAGCCGCGGCAATATCCAAGAAATCATGCTCGGCTATTCCGACAGCAACAAAGACGGCGGCTATGTGAGCAGCTCGTGGGGGCTTTATCAGGCCGAATTGGGGCTGGTGGAACTGTTTGGCCGCTACAACGTGCGCATGCGCCTGTTCCACGGCCGCGGCGGCAGCGTAGGGCGCGGCGGCGGCCCCTCTTACCAAGCCATTCTCGCGCAGCCCGAACACAGCGTGGCCGGCCAGATACGCATCACCGAGCAAGGCGAAGTGATTACCGCCAAATATGCCGACGCAGGCAACGCCCGCCGCAACCTCGAAACCCTGGTGGCCGCCACACTCGAAGCCAGCCTGCTGCCGCAGAGCCAAACCCCCGACGGCAAACTGATGCAGGCCCTTTCCGACAGCGCCTTCAAACACTACCGCGCCCTGATCACCGCCGACGGCTTTATCGACTATTTCCTGCAAACCAGCCCCATTCAGGAAATCGCCACCCTCAACCTCGGCAGCCGCCCCGCCAGCCGCAAAACACTCGCGCGGATTCAAGATTTGCGCGCAATTCCGTGGGTGTTTTCATGGACGCAAAACCGCCTCATGCTGCCCGCATGGTACGGCTTCGGCAGCGCCGTAGAAGAATTGTGCAGCCAAGACGCAGGCCGTCTGAAAGCCTTGCAGGAGCACGCCCAAAACAACCCCTTCTTCCAAGCCATGCTTTCCAATATGGAACAAGTGATGGCCAAAGCCGATTTAACCCTGGCCGAAAACTACGCCGCCCTGAGCGAATCGCCCGAGCGCGCCGCCGAAATCTTCGCCCTGATTAAAAGCGAATACCTCAAAAGCCGCCAAGCCCTGCTCGATATATTGCAAACCGACGAGCTGCTCAGCGACAACCGCAGCCTCGCCCGCTCACTCGCCCTGCGCATCCCCTACCTGAACGCCCTCGGCGGCCTACAGGTAGCCCTGCTCAAACGCCTGCGCAAAGACCCGGGCAATGCCCACCTGCTGCAAATGGTGCACCTCACCATCAACGGCGTGGCACAAGGCTTGCGCAATACCGGTTAAGATTGGATGGGCGAAAAAAGGCCGTCTGAAAAACTGCTTGGCAGGGTTTCAGACGGCCTTGTCGGGTTTGCAGGTTGGTTCGTATTGCGAGCGGTAGGGTGTGTGGCGCAAGCCACGCACGCGATGGGTGGAAACTCAAACAACGCGTGCGCGCCAAGGGCGCACACCCTACACATGCAGGCTACGCTTGCTATACATGCAGGCTATGCTGGCTGGGAGTATTACAAAAGTTTTATTCTTTGATTTTTTGAAATATAATTACAAAATTAAATTTTGTAAGGAAATATTTTATTATGTCTCAACGAATTTTTCATCTATATCGTTATCAAATTATTCCTAATGAACGCATTCAAGAAAAGCTCCCATTATCAGAAAATGAATTATCTGTCGATGAAGTAATTCAACGTAAAAATGAATTTTTTATTGAGGCATTTAGGTATATTGCATTACACAGCATATTAGATGAAATAGATGATACTAGCCGCAAATTAAGAATTAAAGAAGTTTATCCTGCACAAGAAAAAGTAAATAATCAATTTTATATATTTAAAGTTGCAGCCTGCAAAACTGTAACAAGGGAAACTGAAAACTTTGAAACAATGTCCGAAGAAGATTGGCCCCGTGTTTATGCAATTGTTTGGAATGATGATGAGCAACAAATATTAGCATTAGAGCATCGGACAAGTGCATTTAATAAAACTAATACTCTAGCTAATCTGCTGACAAAAAGATTAAATGAAGTATTATGTAAATATAATTTAAATGTTCAAATATATCCTATTTTTGATGAACAATCCTTTTGGCAATTAGTACAAGGGCAAAAAGTTGAGCAGATAGAATTTAAAATGGTTACTCCTAATATGGCGAATATTTCAAAAGCATTGAGTGATGACTTGAAAGCATTAGCCAAATACTCAAATTCTGCCAATACAGAATTAACTATGAATGCTCCTGAAAATGGGGAATTAAATTTATCTCCAGAATTGCCACAATTACAAGATTTAGTAGATTATAGTAGCAAAGGGGGAGGGAGTATTAGAGTAAAATATAAAGGGGTTAGAACTAAAAAAGATACTACAAATACCCATTCCAGTATTATTGCAGATGAATATACAGTTGAAGTATCTCCGATAAGCTTACTAGAAAGAATTAAAGATTTCTTCAAAGTTAGATGATTAAATCATGATAAGTACTGTTACTAGCACGGCAGCTAAATCTTTCGTAATTTCTCTTATTTTATATTTAATACAATATTTAATAGGAGTTTATTTTATGGGGGAATTTATGCGTTCAAATTTATTAAATATTTTAATAACACTAATGGCTATAAATACAGCTACGGTGGCTGTTATTTTATCAAAGTTATATGAAATAAGTAGACTGTATAATCAAAAAATTAATGATTCATTTAAGAATACAAAAGCGCAGTTATTGCTTTCTATACGAGAACAAGTTACTTTAATTGGTGCTGCTTTAATTTTATCTATTCTTTCAAAGAAAAATAATTGGAGTTTTGAACCTGTATTGATAAATGCTGGATTAGAAATTTTATTATCAACAGTATTCATTTATTCACTTTTTATCTTATACGATACAGCCGTAGCAGTATTGGAATTTTATGAATAAAGTTTAATAAAATCATAAATATCATTAATATTTTTCAGGCTGTCTGAAACCCTTTAAGCAACTTTATTTACTCGACAAAATCCACTCCTTCGCCAACCTCTTCACCGACACCGGATACGGTGTTTTAAACTCCTGTGCAAACAGCGACACGCGCAGTTCTTCCAGCTACCATGGAAACATCTTCAGGCCGTCTGAAAGTGGTTGGCTTTGTTTTTGCAGGGTATCGGCTTTTTCCTGCCACATTTGTTTCAAATCTTGAATATTCGCATCGCGCGGCGTGTTTGCCGTATCGTGTAAACCGTTAAATCGTCCAATTCTCCAACCGCAGTCCATCCACCCATTCAAACTCGCGTAGGTTATTGCTAACCAATATCAAGCCTCGGCTGCGGGCGTGTCCGGCAATCAACACATCGTAATGTCCGATGGGTGTGCCTTGCTTGGCCAGCTCGGCGCGGATTTCGGCGGCATGGGCGGCAGCGTGTGCGTCAAAATCCAATACTTCCAAACGTGCGGCCATGCTCTCGACCACGGCCAATGACTTGGCTGGGTTTTCAGATTTTTCTGCGCCATATAGCAATTCTGTTAAGACGATGCTGCTGATGCACATATGATCTTGGTGTTTTTGAAACTGCGCGCGTACGGTGGCGGGTTTGTTTTTGATGGTGTAAATGCAGATATTGGTGTCGAGCATATAGCGCAGCATGGTTAGAAGCTCTCCCGCTCGGCTTGGAAGGTAGCTTCTCGATCGGGAAAATCGGCTTGCGGCAGTTGGTCGAACCAATCGTCCCACAGATTTTCACTGGGGGTGAGCAGGCGGGATTTGCCGATCACGACAACGGAAACTTTTTTCACGTCTTCAGGAAAGGCAACGGCTTTTGGCAGGCGTACGGCTTGGGTTTGATTGCTTTTGAAAATAGTGGCTTGGGTCATGGTATACGCTCCTTGTAGATACTTCGGATAAGTGTAACATGGTTTTCAGCCGCAGGCCGGATATTTATGTCCGATAAAAATAAGCATGCGGTATCCTGTGGTGTCGGGCATCAATGCCCGACCTACTTCAAACCCTCCCACTCCTTCACCAATCTTTTCACCGACACCGGATACGGCGTTTTCAACTCCTGCGCAAACAGCGATACGCGCAGTTCTTCCAGTTGCCATTGGAACATTTTCAGGCCGTCTGAAAGCGGTTGGTTTTGTTTGATTAACGCATCCACTTTTTCCTGCCACATTTGTTCCAAGGCTTGAATATCGGCTTCGCGCGCGGCGTCGCGGGCGGGGTTGCCGCTGTATTTTTCCATGCGCAGGGTCATGGCTTTGAGGTAAACGGGCAGGCGCGGCCATTGGCTCCAGGGGGTGCGTTGGGCGAAACCGGCAGTGAGCAGGTTTTGCATACGGCTGCGCAAAAGTGCGGCGAGCGGGTGTTTGCCGTTGCCGAGTTTGGCGTTCAGTTCGGCGTAGGCGGCGGCGGTGTCTTGCAGGTAGCGGCTCACGGCTTCTTTGACGGCGGGCAGGCGGCTGCGGGCGCGTTTGATTTGTTCTTTAAAGGCTTTTTCGCTGCACGGTAATTCGTCGTCGCCGATAAAGGCGCGGTCGCAGATGGCGGCGGTGAGGTCGTCGCGCAAGGTGTCGGCGCTGATGTGTTTGAGCAGCATGGCGGCTTGGGTGAAACCTTGGATGCCTTTGTTGAGGTCTTTCATATGCTCTTTGAGCTGGAGCTGCATCAGGGCGATGACGCCTTGGCGGTGGGCGGCTTGGGCGGCTTCGGCTGTGTCAAACAGGCGTAGGGCGATGTTGCCGTTTTTTTCTTTTTGCAAGCCCAAATAGCCGGTGAGCTGCTGTTTGCCGCGGGCGAATTTGATGGATTCGGGCAGGGTGCCGATGTCCCATGCCGTTACGTTGTCGCGCTCGAATTCTTGGGTGTTGTCGCGGAAGGTAACGGCGGCGGCTTGGCCGAGTTCTTGTTGCAGCCCGGCCAGGTTGCGGCCGATGGCCAGCTCCTGCCCGCCGTCGTCGATGATGCGCAGGTTGAAATAGCAGTGTTCGGGCAGTTTGAAGGCTTGCCAGTCGTCGAGATTGATTTGTTCGAGCAGGCGCATATCGCCGGCGGTTTTGGCGATAAAGCGGGCAAGCTGGGGGATAACCGGCTCTTGGCGGTTGGGATGGCTTTCTAAAAATTGGGTGATGAATTCGGGCACGGGCACGCAGATGCGGCGGATTTGTTTGGGCAGGGCTTTGATCAGCAGTTGCAGTTTTTCGCGCAGCATGCCAGGCACCAGCCATTCGAGCGCGGGGGCGGAGAGACGGTTGAGCACGGTAAGCGGCATGGTGAGGGTGACGCCGTCGAGCGGGTGGTGCGGCTCGAAGCGGTAGCTGAGTTTGAATTTGCCGTCGGGTGTTTTATAGAACTTGGGAAATTGTTCTTCGGTGATGTGCGCGGCGGCGTGCTGCATCAGGTCTTCTTTGCTGAGAAACAACAGGCGCGGGTTTTCCTGCTCGGCTTGCTTTAACCAGCTTTGGAAGGTGCGGATGTCGGCGAGGGGTTTGGGGGTTTCAGACAGGCGTTGCCGGTTCAGGCCGTCTGAAACCGTAGGTCGGGCATTTATGCCCGACGGGGTTTGTGCGGCCGCGTTGCCTGTGTCGGGCATCAATGCCCGGCCTACGTTGTTTTCAGACGGCCTATACATTTCAGGCAGCCGTTGATTGTAAAAATCAAACAGCGCTTCTTCGTCCACCAACACATCCTGCTTGCGCGATTTGTGTTCCAGCTCGGCGATTTCGCGGATCAGCTTTTTGTTGTGGACAAAAAAATCGGCTTTCAAATCGCATTCCTGCGCCACCAGCGCGCTGCGGATAAAGATTTCGCGCGCTTCTTCGGGCGCGACGCGGCCATAGGCAACGGGGCGGCGCGGCAAAACCATTAAACCGTAAAGGGTTACCCGCTCGCTCGCCACCACTTCGCCGCGCTTCTGCTCCCAATGCGGCTCGAAATAATGATATTTCACCAAATGCGGCGCCTCCTGCTCGATCCATTCGGGCTGGATGGCGGCCACATCACGGGCATACAGCCGCGTGGTTTCGGTGAGTTCGGCGGCCATCACCCATTTGGGCTTGGATTTGAACAGCGCGGAAGCGGGGAATAAATGAAAGTGCGAACCGCGCGCGCCGGTGTAGTCGTGGCCGTCGGGCGATTTCATGCCCACGTTGGCGATCAAGCCGGTGAGCAGGGCGCGGTGGATTTGTTCGTAGCCCGCTTCTTTGGCGGCGCGGATTTGGGCGCGGTGCTGCTTTTTATCCAGTTGTTTTTGTTTGAGTTTGGCGGATAAATCTTGGTCGCCTGCCTGTTCAGACGGCCTTAATTGCTCTTGCACGGGCGGCCGTCTGAATGCCTGCTCTTTGCTGGCCAAACCCATTTCAATGGCGATTTCGGCCAATTGGCGGTGCAGCTCGCGCCATTCGCGCATCCGCAGGTGCGATAGGAAATATTGGTGGCACCACTGCACCAACTGTTTGTTCGACAAGCCTTTGTCGCGCTCGCGCTGGAAGCTGTCCCAAATATTCAGATAGGCCAGAAAGTCGGACTGCTTGTCGGTAAACCGCTCGTGCGCCTTGGCAGCGGCTTCGCGCGCCTCAAGTGGCCGCTCGCGCGGGTCTTGAATGGAGAGGGCGGAGGCAATCACCAAGATTTCCGCCATACAGTCGTGCTTTTTCGCCGCCAACAAAATGCGGGCGATTTTCGGATCGATGGGCAGCCGCGCCATTTGCTCGCCGAGTTTGGTTAGGCGGTAGCGGGGGGGGGTTGGGGCAATATCGTGTTGTTTGATTTCAGTATGTTGCATAAGGATAATATTATGTACGTCGAACATGTATACTTGATATTTTTAATTATTGATCTCCGCTAGGCATGAATACTGATTATGCTTTATCTGGATCAATGTTAATCGTATTTATTCGAGCATACACACATTTAATCATCACTTTCTGCTGCTTGACGAAGTGCCAAAAATGCCTCTTTTAGCGTTTGACTGACCGCAGAGTCTGGTTCACTCAAAACTAGCCCTTGATAAGCGTTGAGGTACTCAGTACGGATGCGATGAAACAAGTGTAGGAAGTGTCTTAAGAAGCCTATGCAATCGAGAATGGCAATTTCAGAGCCATCCGTTTTCTCATAGAATGTCGCAGCGTACTCGGCCACGATTGGGTCAATCACATCTGTTGTTACAAATAGGTAGTTGTGAATTTTGTTCGGCGCTCTGGCTATCTTGGTTACTGCCGCGTCGATGTCGTCTTGCGAGACACGCTTCATCTTCATTTCATAGACAGTAACGATTGAATTCTCGCCCGTCAAACAGATTTCCACATCGCCCAGCGAGCCAGTTTGAAGATCAGCAGCATTGTGCGAGTTCAGGGGTAGTATGGTTTCCAGCAATCGCGCCCCTGCTGCCTCATAGGCGGCAGCGACCACTAGAACCGGTAGGCGGCTAGCATTCTTGCAAGCAAGGTGTTGACTTATCAGTGTGACGATAGCTTCCGACGAAAGAGGTAATGCACCCTCGGTACGGTTTAAGGCATCTAGAAGGGAAACCATGCGAGCCAACTTTTCATCGCGTAACAGCATCAGTACACGCACGGTTTCGACAAATAGTACATCAGCAGTGATACGTTGAAGGGCTACATCTTCCAGTAGCTCAAGCGTCTTTTTGTAAAGGTCACGCGGTCTACCAACAAGCTCCCGATCGGTGGTCAGTGCATGGTTGATATTGCGTAGAGTCGGGGTTAGAAAGGCAGTTGTCGGATTAACCGGTAGTCGGTGTGCATTGATGAAATTGGTCAGATAGCGTTCGTCATAGGTACGTCCGGAAAAACTGTCAGCTCCACCAATCTCGGTATAGGGCTTGCGCGGATCGACATTGGGCTTGTCCAGTTTTCCCAACAAACATGACATGAGCAGCCGTACCCCAGCGCGGTTGCTCATACAGCGGCATATGTAATCAACACGCTCTTTGATTACTGGATCCGTGATAACAGAGACATTCAATGTGGCGACGGCACGCTGTTGAATGTTTTCTAATATTTCTTTTGGTGTCATTGAAGCTCTCTTTACTTATATAAATGTAGATAGCTCAGAAAGTGTACCTGTCGTCAGAATGATATTAATAGCTCGTGTGCAAGTAGCTCTCATTCAAACAGTTCTTTTTGATTTTTAGGATCATAGTTTGTCCAGAGGACTTCTGAGCGTTTGCCTTTGGTAGAGTGAATTGTTTTATCCGGACCTTGGGTCTTAAACCAACGTCCTGGTTTGAATAGCTCATCCATCAGCGGATGATTATATCCTGACACAGCCACCATACCTTTACATTCATTGACCACTTCGGCAAATTCCCGATGCTGGTTCTCGTCCATTTCGAAACCGTAAGCCTTGGTATCGCTACGTGTAGCATGGAGATAGGGAGGATCGCAATAAAAAAGTGTCTTGGGGCTATCATAAAGACGGATTACATCAATGGCAGGACGATTTTCGATTTGGACTCGAATCAGTCGCTGGGCGATTTCATCTAGAGAGCCCACGCCGCCAAGCCAGCGCGAGACAACACCAGACATTCCCGCACGGCTTGTATCTTTACAGTTTGCCCAGCGTCCAAGGGAAGCAGTCTGAGCAAGTCCGGTTCGGGTTTGTCGGGCTTTGATGTAGAATTGTCTTGCTCGCTCTATGTTGTGATTCTCATTTACTTGGTTGTTGATTGCTAAGTGGTACTCTTCACGCGAAAATGGTGTCAAAGCAATCGCCCTCACAAGTTCTTCTTGATGATCTCGTAGAACCCTGAAGAAATTCACAACATCGCCATCAATATCGTTATATGTCTCGACCGGTGAAGGTTTACGATTAAGTAAAACTGCACCGGAGCCAGCAAAGGGTTCGCAATAATGATGGCAAATTGGAAGTAAAGGGAGCAGCCAATCAAGGTGGGAAAACTTTCCTCCATACCAGCCAAAAACAATACGTCGTTGTTTATGTATACGAGGTAATGTGATGTTGTTGGTATTACCTTCTTCTAGCATGTTCTCATCAAGGAAAATAGGGGATGTGCGTCTTCCTTTTGATGTCATAGATTGTTTGTCCTTATCAATTTAGTTTTCTACAGCATTACCTGTAATTGTGGCACATTACTAGGTTAAATCTACAGCTGGCTTAATCTATATATTGAAAAATAGTATCAGAAAAGCCAATTAGCCTAGCATTTTCAGACGGCATCCTCCACCGCCCCCAATTCCAACAACACCTGAAACCCGTCGTTGATATACCGTTGGTCGGGCGCTTCGAGAAACGGAAACGCCGCCACGTCGCCCAGGTTCAGTGCGGCCATGCGCAGGATGACGGCGGCTAGGTTGCTGCGGATGATTTCGGGGTCGGTAAACGCGCTGCGCTGTTCAAAATCTTCTTCAGAATACAATCGGATGCACACGCCGGCGGAAACGCGGCCGCAGCGGCCGGAACGCTGGCGGGCGGCGGCCTGTGAAATTTTTTCCACATGCAACTGCTCCACTTTGGCGCGGGCGGAATAACGTTTTACCCGCGCCAAGCCGGTGTCGATCACATATTTGATGCCCGGCACGGTGAGCGAGGTTTCGGCGACGTTGGTGGCCAATACGATGCGGCGTTTGGTGCCGTTGGGGTGAAAGATTTTGTGCTGTTCGGCGTTCGACAAACGGGCGAACAGCGGCAGGATTTCGTCGTGGCGGCGCAGCGGCGACTTGCGCAGGGCTTCGGCGGCTTCGCGGATTTCGCGTTCGCCGGGCAGGAACACGAGAATATCGCCGCTGCCCAAATGCGCCAGCTCGTCGGCGGCATCGACGATGGCATCGGCGATTTCGATTTCCGCTTCGTCTTCGTCTGCCGTGTGCAGCGGCCGGTAAAGGATTTCGACGGGATAGGTGCGTCCGCTCACTTCCAGCACGGGGGCGTTATTGAAATGCTTGGAAAACCGCTCGGCATCGATGGTGGCCGAGGTGATGATGATTTTTAAATCGGGGCGGCGCGGCAGCAGTTGTTTCAGGTAGCCCAGCAGAAAATCGATGTTCAGGCTGCGTTCGTGCGCTTCGTCGATGATGATGGTGTCGTAAGTAGTGAGGTAGCGGTCGGTTTGTGTTTCGGCCAGCAGGATGCCGTCGGTCATCAGTTTCACATAGGCATCGCGCGAGGTGTTGTCGTTGAAGCGCACTTTGTAGCCGACCGTTTCACCAATGTTGCTGCCCAATTCTTCGGCAATCCGCTCGGCAACAGAACGCGCGGCCAGGCGGCGCGGCTGGGTGTGGCCGATTAAGCCCGCCGTACCGCGCCCGAGTTCCAAGCAGATTTTCGGCAGTTGGGTGGTTTTGCCGGAGCCGGTTTCGCCGCAGATGATGGTTACTTGGTGGTTGGCGATGGCGGCTTTGATGTCATCCAAACGCTCGTGCACCGGCAGCGTGCCGTCGTACTGCGGCTTGGGCAGCGCGGCTTGGCGTTTTAAATAGATTTCGTGCGATTTGCGGTATTTTTCTTCGACTTTGGGCAAGCCGCCGAATTTTTTCGGATTTTTGAAGGCGGTTTGCAGAAAATGGCGGTCTTTGGCGAGGGTTTGGGATAAATCGGGCTGCATGGGAGGGGATAGAAAGTTCTGCTAAAACAAAGGGTGTAGATTATAACAGAAGGCCGTCTGAAAAGTTTTCAGACGGCCTCGGTTTGCGGCAAGGCGGTTTACCAGATTTTGCTGCCTGCGGCTTCCAATCCTGCTGAAATGCCGGCGCGCAGGTGGCGGCCGAAGAGTTGGCTGAGGCTGTCTTCGGGGGTGTAGTCGATGAGTTTCGGGGCTTTGATCACATCGCGCGATACGCTGTAGATGCTGCCGTAGCCGTCGATCAGGCCGGCGGCTTTGGCTTCATTGCCGGTGTAGATACGGCCGCTGAAAATATCGGGGTTTTCTTTTTCTTTCAGTCGGTTGCCGCGTCCGAGTTTGACGGCTTTGATGAATTCCTGATGAATGTCGGCGAGCATCTGCTCCCAAATGCGGGTTTGTTCGGGCGTTTCGGGAGAGAACGGGTCGCCCATGCCTTTGTTGCTGCCTGCGGTTTTGAGGCGGCGTTTCACGCCGAGTTTGTCCATCAGGCCGGTGAGGTCGAAACCGCCGCCGATTACGCCGATGCTGCCGACCATGCTGGAGGGGTCGGCGTAGATTTTGTCGGCGGCGGCGGCGATGTAGTAGCAGCCTGATGCGCAAACGTCTTCGGCAACCACATAAAGCGGAATGTTGCGGTTTTTATATTCGTTTTTCAGACGGCGTATTTCGTTAAAGGCGGTGTTGGACACCACGGGCGAGCCGCCGGGGCTGTTGGCACGGATGATGATGCCTTTGACTTTGTTGTTTTTATAGGCTGCTTCGAGACTGTCGCGCAGCATGGCGGTTTGGTCTTCATATTCGTCGCCGATGGCGCCGGTGAGGGAAATGACGGCGGTGTGTTCTTCGGATATATTGACCAGTTGGCTGCCGGGGGCGCTTTGGCTGCTGCTGCACGAGTTGGCGGCGATGGCCAGAAATACCAGCACCCACAGGGCGCGCCAAAGGTTGCGCCAGAAGCGGGCGCGGCGCTGCTCTTTATAGGCTTCGAGCAAAACGTCGCGCAGGGTGTTGCGCTCCCAGCTTTCGCCTGTGCCGGGGTTGGCGGGCGGTGTGTCGTTGTTGTTATTGCGGATGCGGTATTGCATAAAACGGGCTTTCTGATAATGAAATGCCGTTTATTGTAGGCGAATCGGGGCCGTCTGAAAACCGAGCGTTGCTAGTGCGGCTTTCAGACGGCCTGAGACCTTTGCAAAACCCCCATCTGCGGCGCATTTCTGCGTTGTGCGCTGCTCGCTCGCTTGCCTAACTTCATGTTATGTCTGCGCTCGCTGCGCTGCTACGCCTTGAACTGCATCCGCATCTGGGGCTTTTGCAAAGGTCTCGGCCTGTATTTTTGCGGTTTGTTTGCTTTAGTTGCAGAATTTGCCGATATCGGCATCGTAGCGTTTGATAAACTCGTCGCGGTTGGCCACACGGGCGGTTTCGGCAAACTGGCGGTTGAGGCGGGCGGTTTTGCAGTTGTCTTCTTTCTGCTGGCGGTTTTGTTCTTCGATTTTCTTGTTTTGTTCTTCGATTTTTTTGTTTTCCTGGCTGATGGCATCGTTCAGCTGTTTTTGTTTGTCGGCCAGCGAGCCTTCGCCTTCGGCGGCTTGGGGCGCGGGCGGCGGCGTAACGGTGCGGGTGCGCACGTTAACGGTTGATGCGTTGGAAACTTTCAGGTTTTGCGGCACATCGGAATAGCTGGTGCTGCCGTTTTTGCTTTTCCATGTGTAAACCTGGGCGGCGGAAAACTGCGCCGGCAGCAGCAGGCAGGCGAGAACGGCGGTGCAGGTGGTGCGGGTAATGTGCATGGTTTTTCTTTCTTTTGTGTTTTCGGAATAGGTTTTCAGACGGCCTTTATTATATTGTTAAATCAGGTAAGTGTCATAACAAGTGTATTATTTGGCGATATAAAGGCCGTTACTGTTTGTATGGTTACAACGGTGGCGGTTTGGCGGCGGCGGTGTAATTTTCTTAAATTTTAGGTGGTTTGCCGCGGCAAACGGCTGTTAAGCGGGCGGCGGATTTGGTACAATGCCGTGCATCTTGCACAAACCGAAAGCCTGAGCATCATGCGTATCGTTGAAAAAGCCTATACCTTTGATGACGTTTTGCTGGTTCCCGCACATTCCCAAGTGCTGCCGCGCGACGTTAAACTCCAAACCCCGCTCACACGCGGAATCACGCTCAACACCCCCTTGCTCTCCGCCGCGATGGACACCGTAACCGAAGCCCGCTTGGCCATTTCGATGGCGCAGGAAGGCGGCATCGGCATCATCCACAAAAACATGACGCCCGAGCGCCAGGCCAATGCCGTGGCCAAAGTGAAGCGCCACGAAAGCGGCATCGTGAAAGACCCGGTAACCATCAAGCCCGAAATGCTGATCCGCGAGTTGGTGGAAATGCTCTCGAAGCGCAAGCGCAAAATGTCGGGCCTGCCGGTGGTGGAAAACGGCAAAGTGGTGGGTTTGGTAACCAACCGCGACCTGCGTTTTGAAAAACGTCTCGACCAGCCCGTTTCGGCGATTATGACCCCGCGCGAGCGCCTGGTTACCGTGCCGGAAGGCACGTCTATCGAAGATGCGCGCGACGTGATGCACGAGCATAAAGTGGAGCGCGTGTTGGTGGTGAACGGTGATTGGGAGCTTAAAGGCCTGATTACTGTGAAAGATATTCTCAAAACCACCGAATTTCCCAACGCCAATAAAGATTCAGACGGCCGCCTGCGCGTGGGCGCCGCGGTGGGCGTGGGCGCGGATACCGACGAGCGCGTGAAAGCGTTGGTTGAAGCAGGTGTGGACGTGATTGTGGTTGATACCGCCCACGGCCACAGCCAGGGCGTACTCGACCGCGTGAAATGGGTGAAACAAAATTACCCGCAGGTTCAGGTTATCGGCGGCAACATCGCCACGGCACAAGCTGCGCGCGATTTGGTGGCTGCGGGCGCGGATGCGGTGAAAGTGGGCATCGGCCCGGGTTCCATCTGCACCACCCGTATTGTGGCCGGCGTGGGTGTGCCGCAGTTAACCGCCATCCACAATGTGGCCGAAGCCTTGAAAGGCACGGGCGTGCCGCTGATTGCCGACGGCGGCATCCGTTTTTCGGGCGACATCGCCAAAGCGCTGGCCGCCGGTGCGCACTGCGTGATGCTGGGCGGCATGTTTGCCGGCACCGAAGAAGCGCCGGGCGAAATCGAGCTGTATCAGGGCCGTTCGTATAAGTCTTACCGCGGCATGGGTTCGCTGGGCGCGATGAGCCAGGGTTCGAGCGACCGTTATTTCCAAGACAAGGAAGACAGCGCCGACAAATATGTGCCCGAAGGCATCGAAGGCCGCGTGCCCTATAAAGGCCCGATTGTGCAGATTATCCACCAGCTGGTGGGGGGGCTGCGTTCGAGCATGGGCTATCTGGGCTGCAAAACCATTGCCGAAATGCACGAAAAAGCCGAGTTTGTGGAAATCACTTCCGCCGGCATGAGCGAATCACACGTTCACGACGTGCAGATTACCAAAGAAGCACCGAACTACCACCGTTAACCGGTATCGAGGCCGTCTGAAACGTTTCAGACGGCCTCGTGTCAGGCTGCGGCTTGACATCAAACAAGTTTTACCCGATTTGCCGCGCAAACACTCGTTTCGGGCGGCGCGAATCGGTATAATCGGCGCCGTAATATTATTTCAGCGTAAGCGGCTTCAGGTTCGGTTCAAGGCCGTCTGAAAAAGATTTTTTAAATGTAACAGCTTAAACCTTCAGGAGACTTTAATGAGCGCAATTGTTGATATTTTCGCCCGCGAAATTCTGGATTCCCGCGGCAACCCCACCGTTGAGTGCGACGTATTGCTGGAAAGCGGCGTGATGGGCCGCGCCGCCGTGCCCAGCGGCGCCTCCACCGGCCAAAAAGAAGCCCTGGAGCTGCGCGACGGCGACAAAAGCCGCTATTTGGGCAAAGGCGTATTGCAGGCGGTGGAGCACGTTAACAACGAAATTGCCCAAGCCCTGATCGGTTTGGACGCTTCCGAGCAAAGCTATATCGACCAAGTGATGATTGAGTTGGACGGCACAGACAACAAAGGCCGCTTGGGCGCCAATGCCACCTTGGCCGTTTCGATGGCCGTTGCCCGCGCCGCCGCTGAAGACGCCGGCCTGCCGCTTTACCGCTACTTGGGCGGCGCCGGCCCGATGGCCATGCCCGTGCCGATGATGAACGTGATCAACGGCGGCGCACACGCCAACAACAGCCTCGATATCCAAGAATTCATGATTATGCCCGTGGGCGCGAAAAGCTTCCGCGAAGCCCTGCGCTGCGGTGCCGAGATTTTCCATGCACTGAAAAAACTGTGCGACAGCAAAGGCTTCCCCACCACCGTGGGCGACGAAGGCGGCTTTGCACCTAACCTGGGCAGCCACGAAGAAGCCCTGCAACTGATGCAGGAAGCCGTGAGCGCCGCAGGCTATACACCCGGCGAAGACGTATTGTTTGCCTTAGACTGTGCTTCCAGCGAATTCTATAAAGACGGCAAATACCACCTGAGCGCCGAGGGCTTGGCTCTGAGCAGCGAAGAGTTCGCCGACTACCTCGCCAGACTGGCCGACACCTATCCCATCATCTCTATCGAAGACGGCATGGACGAAAACGACTGGGTAGGTTGGAAACACCTCACCGAAAAACTCGGCAAACGCGTACAGCTCGTGGGCGACGACCTTTTCGTAACCAACCCCAAAATCTTGGCCGAAGGCATCGAACAAGGCATCGCCAACGCACTGTTGGTTAAAGTGAACCAAATCGGCACCCTGAGCGAAACCCTCAAAGCCGTTGATTTGGCTAAACGCAACCGCTACGCCAGCGTGATGAGCCACCGTTCGGGCGAAACCGAAGATTCCACCATCGCCGATTTGGCCGTGGCCACCAACTGCATGCAGATCAAAACCGGTTCCCTGAGCCGCTCCGACCGCATGGCCAAATACAACCAGCTGCTGCGTATCGAAGAAGAGCTGGCCGAAGCCGCTTACTACCCCGGCCGCGCCGCGTTTTACCAACTGGGCAAATAAGGCGTAACGCATGAAGTGGGTAACACTGGTTTTAATCGCCGCCATCACATGGTTCCAGTACAGCCTTTGGATTTCCAAAGGCGGCTGGCGCGATATGTGGCGCTTGCAGGATAAAGTGGCCGAACAAGGAGAGAAAAACCAGGCACTCACCTTGCGCAACAACGCCTTGCAGGCGGAAGTGGACGACCTCGCCAAAGGGCAGGATGCCATCGCCGAAATCGCCCGCGTGGATTTGGGCTATATCCAAAACGGAGAAACCTATTACCGTTTGGTGTACCGCCGCTGATTTGTTTTGGTTGCCAAAGGCCGTCTGAAAGATAAGTTTGCTTTCAGACGGCCTTAATTTTTATGGCAACCGTATGGCGTTTTAAACGTGGGCGCCATGCTTGGGATCAGCCAGAGTAGGTAAGATATCGGGCTTAAGCACGAGCATGATGCAGATGTTTGCAGATGCCGATATGGATTTTGCAAAGGTAAACGGCTATATTGCCGGCAATATACATATTTTCGATAAGCAGGAGCGGGTATGGATTTATCAATGACGGTAATGATTGTGGCATCGGGGCTGATTCATATGTATGCGGGCGTACTGCTGTTTTCGGGGCGAGACCGCCGCAACCCGTGGCAGAGCAAAGACAATGTGATTGCCAACACGCCCGACAAAAATATTTTTGCATCGGGCATTCTCTGCCTTTTGGCAGGCAGTTTCTGGATGATGCCGCTTTATTATCTGGCCAAGCTGCCCACTTTCACGGGCATGGTGGCGTTTATTTCGTTTGCCTTGTTTGTGCTGTCCTGCACCGTGTTCCATGTGGCCGCGGGCTTTGCGCTGTATGCGTATAAAAAAGACCAAACGGGCGACAACCCCACGCAAAACATCATCAAAATCTATGCCTTGGTTTATATTTTTTGGGCGGCGGTGTATTCGCTGGCCATGATGTCGCTGGGGCTTTTGGGCGTGTTGGACATGAACGCCTTTCATTATCTGACCCTGCCGCTGCCTGCGATTCTGATTATCCAGCTCGGCTTGGGCGTGAAATTGAGAAAAACGGCTTATTTCACGGATATATCCGGCACGCTGGCGGTAATGGTGTCGTTGTTGTCCACCGTGAATATTATGGTGTCGAACCAGATTCAATAGAAACCGTTTTTAAAAGCACAGGCCGTCTGAAAACATATTCAGACGGCCTGTGCTTTTAAAAACAGCCCCTTTAAGCTTTGAATTCTAAATAATCATAATAATCTGTTTTAACAACATCTTTTAAATTCTCAAGCCTATTATATTCAATCATGAATGAAAAATAATCATTTTAAAATAAATATCAAAATATTTAATTTTATTTAAAAAACAAATCAAATTGTCTAACAAAATCATTTTAAAAAGAAATTTTTGAAAATTGCCTATGCTCTGTGCTTGGCGGAATAGGGTGGCGTGCGTCATATTCAATAGCTTTTCACTTTTAAACATAGGGAAATGAATTGCTAATTTCAATTTTCAAACTTGAATCCGGGCGTGGGTTTCTGTTAGGGTAAAAAAACAGTTAACCCGCTAGAAGATTGAAATGACTGAAAAATCTACGGCCAAACTCACGGTTAAGAATCTTTACAAGATTTTCGGCCCGCATCCGAAAGCGGCGCTCAAGCTGCACGGCAAAGGTTTGTCGAAAGAAGAAATTTTTGCCGAAACCGGCAGCACGGTGGCGGTGGCCGATGTGAATCTAGAAATCTACGAAGGCGAGATTTTCGTGATTATGGGCTTGTCCGGCTCCGGCAAATCCACGCTGGTGCGCCTGTTCAACCGCTTAATCGAACCCAGCGGCGGCCAAGTGCTGATTGACGGCGAAGACGTGGTGGCGATGGATGAAGCGCGTTTGCGCCAAGTGCGCCGCGAGAAAATCAGCATGGTGTTCCAATCGTTTGCGCTGATGCCGCATCTGACCAACCGCCGTAACGTGGCGTTCGGGCTGGAGCTGGCGGGCGTGGAGGAGGCCGAACGCAACCAGCGGGCGCAGGCGGCTTTGGAACAGGTGGGTTTGGGCGCCTACGGCGACAGCTACCCCGACGAGTTGTCGGGCGGTATGCGCCAGCGGGTGGGCTTGGCGCGCGCGTTGGCGAACAATCCGGCCATTTTGCTGATGGACGAGGCATTTTCGGCGCTCGACCCGCTGATCCGCACCGAAATGCAGGACGAGCTGATTAACCTTCAGGCGCATGAAAAGCGTACCATCGTGTTTATTTCGCACGATCTCGACGAAGCAATGCGCATCGGCAACCGCATCGCCATTATGCAGGGCGGCAGCGTGGTGCAGGTGGGCACGCCCGACGAAATCCTGCGCCAACCCGCCAACGATTATGTACGTTCGTTTTTCAAAGAAGTGAACGTGTCGCAGGTTTACACCGCCGGCGATTTGGCGCGGCGCACGCAGTTGACCTTTCCGCACCGCGCGGGGCAGGACAATATGCGCAGCTTTTTGAAGCGCATGCGCGACCACGACCGCGAATACGGTTTTCTGCTCGACGATGAAAAGCATTTTGTCGGCGTGATTTCCGCCGATTCGCTGAAAGAGGCCATCGGCCGGCAGGAGCCTATCCGCGCCGCCGTGCTGCCGGATTTGGCCGCCGTGAAGGCCGACACGCCGATACGCGATATGCTCAACACCGCCGCCCAGTTTCCCTGCCCGGTGCCGGTAGTGGACGCACAGGGCCGCCACATCGGCTCGGTAAGCAAGGTGGCGCTGCTGGAAACACTAAGCCCGCCGGAAGAATAGACAGGCGGCTTGCAGCGGTTCAATACAGATACAGCGGATTAACTTAACTTTCGCTACGGCGTTGCTGCGCCTTGCCGTACTACTTGTACTGTCTGCGGCTTGCTGCCTTGTATCGAAGTAATTGAATCCGCTATATACCGGATAAGACGACAGGTTTTCAGGCCGTCTGAACCGGACTTTTCAGACGGCCTTTTCCAACAATAACCATCCGGCCCGTATCAGCCCGCAGGGCGCGTCTTATCACATTTATCCCGCACAATAACCACTCTATTCAGAAAGGATACCGCCATGCCGGCCGACAATCCTTGGGGCACGGCCCCGCAAACCGCCGCCGAAAGCGCTTCTGCCGCTTCCGGTCCCGCTGTTCCGCAGGCTGCCGACACGGCCGCTGCGCTTTCCGCCGGCCAAGCCGACGGGCAGCCGTTTTCGTGGTTGCAGCCGTTTGACCATGCACGCATTCCGCTCGACCGTTGGGTGGAGGAACTGATCGCGTGGGTGGTGCAGCATTGCCGCGGCTTTTTCACCGCCGTCAAAGCACCGATCGATTGGACGCTGACCACCATCGAAGGGGCATTGCAGGCCGTGCCGCCGCTGGTGCTGATTGCCGTGCTGGCGTTATTGGCGTGGCAGCTTGCCGGTAAAAAGCTGGCGCTGGGCACCTTGGCGGGCATGCTGTTTATCGGCCTGATCGGCGCGTGGGAAGAAACCGTTACCACCTTGTCGCTGGTGCTGACCGCCGTGCTGTTCTGCATGTTGATCGGCATTCCCGCCGGCATTGCGATGGCGCGCAGCGAGAAAATCGCCAGAGTGCTGCGGCCGCTGCTGGACGCGATGCAGACCACGCCCGCGTTTGTGTATCTGGTGCCGATTGTGATGCTGTTCGGCATCGGTAATGTGCCCGGGGTGGTGGTAACGATTATTTTCGCCGTGCCGCCGGTTATCCGCCTCACCAATCTGGGCATACGCCAAGTGCCGGAAGACTTAATCGAAGCCGCACATTCGTTCGGCGCCGATGCCAAACAAATGCTGTTTAAAGTGCAGCTGCCGCTGGCCATGCCCACCATCATGGCGGGGGTGAACCAAACGCTGATGCTCAGCCTGTCGATGGTGGTAATCGCCTCGATGATTTCGGTGGGCGGCTTGGGGCTGATGGTGTTGCGCGGCATCGGTCGCTTGGACATCGGCTTGGCTTCCGTCGGCGGCTTGGGCATCGTGATTATGGCGATTGTGCTCGACCGCATGACCCAATCGCTGGGGCAAAGCAGCCGCAGCAGGGGCGAGCGCTGGTACCGCACCGGCCCCGTCGGCCTGATTACGCGTCTGTTTAAAGGTAAAGCCACTTGATGCGCTATCCGTTTCTTTTCAGACGGCCATTGCCTGCCGATACTGAAAGGCCGTCTGAAAAAGCGCTTTGTCCACCGTTTGCAACCGTTCGAATAACCCAAAGGAGTACGCCATGAATCTTCATTTCAACCGCACCCTTCCCGCCGTTCTGCTCACCCTCGCGCTGGCCGCCTGCGGGCAGCAGCAAAGCACGGAAAAAACCGCAACCGCATCCACACCGGCCGCCGGCGGCCAAAGCCAGCCCGGCAAAGGCGTGAGCGTGCAGGCGCTGCAAAGCCCGCTTTCCGAAGAAAGTTTCCAAACCTTGGTGGTCAACAGCCTGCTTAAAGAGCTGGGCTACGACGTGAAGCCCGTGAAAGAAGTAGATTACAGCGCCGCCTACACCGCCGTGGCCAACGGCGACGGTACGTTTCTGGCGGTCAACTGGGATCCGCTGCACAACGAAATGTATAAAAACGCCGGCGGCGACGGCAAGTTTTACCGCGCAGGCAACTACATCACCGGTGCCGCGCAAGGCTATTTAATCGACAAAAAAACCGCCGACCAATACAAAATCACCAACCTTGGACAATTTAAAGATCCCGCCATCGCCAAACTGTTCGACACCGACGGCGACGGCAAAGCCGACCTCACCGGCTGCCAGGCAGGCTGGGGCTGCGAAGCGACCATCGAATACCAGCTCGACGCCTACAAATTGCGCGACCGCATCACCCACAAACAGGGCCAATACGCCGCGATTATTTCCGACACCATCGCCCGTTATAAAGAAGGCAAGCCTGTGTTTTACTACACTTGGACACCGTATTGGGTATCCGGCAAACTCGTGCCCGGCAAAGACGTTGTCTGGCTGCAAGTACCTTCCAGCGCCAACCCCGAAAACCAGGACACCACCGCGCCAGACGGTAAAAACTACGGCTTCGCCGTCAACAACGAGCGCATCGTTGCCAACAAAGCCTTCGCCGAGGCCAACCCCGCCGCCGCCAAACTGTTTGCCGTGGCGCAACTGCCGATTGCCGACGTGAACGCCGAAAACACCCTGATCAGCGACGGCGAAAACAAACCTGAACAAATCCAGCAGCATGCCGACAACTGGATCAAAGCCAACCGCGCCACCGTCGACAAATGGCTGGAAGAAGCGCGTGCCGCCGCGAAATAACGGTTCGGCCGCATTAATATAGAGTCGATCAACTTAAGAAAGTACACGTCATACTCGGGCTTGACCCGAGTATCTCTTTTTCTTCTAAAACAAACAGATGCTCGGGTCAAGCCCGAGCATGACGCAAGTGTTTTAAGGTATTGAAAAAAATTTTGCAAAGGTCTCAGGCCGTCTGAAAACTTTTCAGACGGCCTGTTTTCTTTTTTTGAAAGCAAATACTTAGTTGGAAGCAAACGTATTGCATTGATTGATGTCGCCGCCCTGCATGCCGCGCTTGAACCATTCCATGCGCTGGGCGGATGAGCCGTGGGTGAAACTGTCGGGCACGGCATAGCCTTGTGCCTGTTGTTGCAGGCGGTCGTCGCCCACCGCTTCGGCGGCGGCCACGGCTTCTTCGATGTCGCCCTCTTCAAACAGTTTCTGGTTAACGGCGTAATGCGCCCAGATGCCGGCAAAGCAGTCGGCCTGCAATTCGAGCTTCACCGAAAGCGCGTTGGCCTGCGTTTTGCCCACGCTCTGCTGCGCCTGGTTCACCTGCGGCAGAATGCCGAGCAGGTTTTGCACATGGTGGCCGACTTCGTGGGCAATCACATAGGCAAATGCCGCATCGCCCGCTGCACCGAGTTTTTTGCGCATATCTTCGTAGAACGATAAATCCAAATACACTTTACGGTCGGCAGGGCAGTAAAACGGCCCCATCGCCGCTTGGCCGGTGCCGCAGGCGGTTTGGGTGCCGGCGGTGTAGAGCACCAGCGTGGCGGGTGTATAGCGGCTGCCGCGTTTGCTGAAATAATCGGCCCACACGGTTTCGGTATCGGCCAGCACCACGCGCGAAAGCTCGTTCAGTTGGGCTTCCTGCTCGCTGCTGAGTGAAGACTGTTGTGTTGCGGCGCCGATTTGCGGTGTGCCGACAACGCCGGATAAATCCACACCGTAATAAGCGCCCACCAACAAAATGATGATACCGATGATACCGGTGCCTTTGCCGCCGATGCGGCTGCCCTGACCACGGCGGTCTTCTACGTTAGAGCTTTGTTTTCTTCCTTGCCAACGCATGGCCTGATTCCTTAGTCGGATAAAAAATATGGCGGCATTATACGCCAGCTTTGCAGAGCTTAAAGCGGCGGCGGGAAGGACGGCGGGATTTTTACACAAAAGGCCGTCTGAAAAACAACTTTTCAGACGGCCTTGATACGGGTTCGGCTTTTAACCGAACAACTGCTTCAAATCGGAAGATTTTCTGCGGTAGGGCAGGCGGATATCGACGCGGAAAATACCGTCGAGTTGGCGGCTTTTAATCACCGCATCGTTGTCGTACATCAGCGCCAAACGCTCTTTCAGGTTGCGCAGTGCCATAGAATTGCCTTTGTGGGGTTTGGCGTTTTCCTGGCTGTCGGTGGGAACGTAGGGGTTTTCGATGCGGATATAGATCCAATGTTTCTGCCGCGTGGTCAGCACCGAAATGCAGCCGGGGCGGTGGGTGGATTCGATGCCGTGGAACACGGCGTTTTCCAGCAGGGGTTGCAACAGAAGGTGCGGCGTTTCGGCATCGTCGGGCGCGTGGTGCTGCCACATCACCTGCACGCGCGTGTGGCCCATGCGGATTTGCTCGATGGCGATGTATTCCTGCGCCCATTCGATTTCCTGCCCCAGCGTGCTGTTTTGACTGCCGTCGCGCAGTTGGGCGCGGAACAGGTTGGCCAGGTTTTCGAGCAGGGTTTCCGCATCATAGGGGCGCAGGCGGATCAGGCTGATGGCGGCGTTGAGGCTGTTAAACAGAAAGTGCGGGCGGATGCGGGCGGTCAGCGCGCTCAAACGCGCTTCGGAAAGCGAGGGCGCCAGGCTGTAACGGCGCGAGGCTTCGGTGTACATAAACCCCAAAGCAAAGAAATTGAACAGGAAAAAATGCTGCCAAAACGACATACGCTCGCCCAATACCACATAATCCACCGCCACAAACACCAAAAGGTTGGAGAGGTGCACGACGGGCACGGCGAATCTGGATTCGGTAACGCGCGGCAGCGCGCTCGCCAGTGCATAACCTTTCACCAGAATCAGCAGCAGCGTGGGCGCCGCCCATGCCGCATTGTCGTAAACCTGCCTGAGATAGCTTTCTGAGGAGTTATTGATCAGCGGAAACAGCAGCAGCCCCAGCATACTCGTCATCATCAGGCGCGAGATGGTGCCGAAATTGCGTAAATCGGGAACTGCAAACCAAGAGTGTATTTGACGTATAATAGGCATCTTTACAACAAAACCCCTAATAATGCGATAAGCGAGCGGACGAATGATGAACGATAACAAAACCTGGTCGGGCCGTTTTAACGAGCCTGTATCCGAGTTGGTAAAAAAATACACCGGCTCCGTCGGTTTCGACAAACGCCTGGCGAAGTGGGATATACAAGGCTCGCTGGCACACGCGCAGATGCTTCACGAGGCAGGTGTGTTGGGCGCGGAAGACCTTGCCGCTATCCGCAAAGGAATGGCCGATATTATAGCAGAAATCGAATCAGGCCAGATGACTTGGTCATTGGATTTGGAAGACGTGCACATGAACATCGAGCGCCGCCTCACCGATAAAATCGGCGACGCCGGCAAACGCCTGCACACCGGCCGCAGCCGTAACGACCAGGTCGCCACCGACATCCGCCTGTGGCTGCGCGACCAAATCACCGATATCCAGGGCCTGATCCGCGATCTGCAAAGCGCATTAATCGATCTGGCCGAACAAAACGCCGAAGTGGTGATGCCCGGCTTCACCCACCTGCAAGTGGCTCAGCCCGTGAGCTTCGGCCACCATATGCTGGCCTATGTGGAAATGCTCGGTCGCGATTTCGAGCGCATGGCCGATTGTCGTAAGCGCGTCAACCGTATGCCTTTGGGCGCGGCGGCGCTGGCCGGCACCACTTATCCCGTCCGCCGCGAAACCACTGCCGAACTGCTGGGTTTCGAGCAAATCTGCCAAAACTCGCTCGATGCCGTGTCCGACCGTGATTTCGCCATCGAATTCACCGCTGCGGCCAGCCTGATTATGGTGCATTTGAGCCGCCTTTCCGAAGAGCTGATTTTGTGGATGAGCCCGCGCTTCGGCTTTATCGACATCGCCGACCGTTTCTGCACCGGCTCCTCCATCATGCCGCAGAAGAAAAACCCCGACGTGCCCGAGCTGGTGCGTGGTAAATCCGGCCGGGTAATCGGCCATCTCACCGGCCTGATTATGCTGATGAAATCGCAGCCCTTGGCGTATAACAAAGACAATCAGGAAGACAAAGAACCGCTGTTCGACACCGCCGACACCTTAATCGACACCCTGCGCATCTATGCCGACATGATGCGCGGCGTAACCGTGAAGCCCGAAAACATGCGCGCCGCCGTGATGCAGGGTTTCGCCACCGCCACCGATTTGGCCGACTATCTGGTGAAAAAAGGCATGCCGTTCCGCGATTCGCACGAAGTGGTTGCCCTGGCCGTGCGCCATGCCGACACGCAGGGCGTAGATTTGAGCGAGCTGCCGCTGAGCGTGTTGCAAGGCTTTTCGGACTTGGTGGGCGAAGACGTGTACGAAGTGCTCACTCCCGAAGGCAGCCTCAACGCCCGCAACCATTTGGGCGGCACCGCTCCCGAACAAGTGCGTTTGCAGGTAAAACGCTGGCGCGGCCTGCTGGCGGATACGCAAAACGCAGGGTAGGGCGCCGCCGTTTCAGACGGCCTAAAATAAAACAGGCCGTCTGAAAAGAGCATGAAAGAGAATCCATGAACGAAAACCTTTCCCAACACCCGCCCGGCGCAAACGGATACCGTTGCGGTTTCGTGGCGATAGTGGGCCGTCCCAACGTGGGCAAATCCACGCTGATGAACCACTTAATCGGCCAAAAAATCAGCATCACCAGCAAAAAAGCGCAAACCACCCGCCACAAAGTAACCGGCATCTACACCGACGATACCGCACAGTTTGTTTTCGTGGATACTCCGGGCTTTCAAACCGAACACCGCAACGCCCTGAACGACCGCCTCAACCAAAACGTTACCGAAGCCATGGGCGGCGTGGATGCGGTGGCGTTTGTTATCGAAGCCATGCGCTTCACCGAAGCCGACCGCCGCGTGATGCGCCTGCTGCCCAAGCATGTTCCCGTGCTGCTGGTGGTGAACAAAATCGATTTGTCCAAAGCCAAATCGCCGTCCGAGCTGGCCGCCTTTATCGAAACCGTGCGCGCCGAATTCGATTTTGCCGGCGTGGAAACCGTCAGCGCCAAACACGGGCTGGGCATCGCCCAACTGCTGCACGCGCTCAAGCCTTTTCTGCCCGAAGGGATTCCGCTCTATCCCGAAGACATGGTTACCGACAAATCGAGCCGTTTTCTCGCCACCGAAATCGTGCGCGAAAAACTGTTCCGCTATTTGGGCGAAGAGCTGCCGTATGCCATGAATGTGGAAATCGAACAGTTTAAAGAAGAAAACGGCATCTACCATATCTACATCGCGGTGCTGGTGGATAAAGAAAACCAAAAGCCCATCGCGATCGGCAAAGGCGGCGAAAAGCTGAAAAAAATGTCCACTGAAGCCAGGTTGGATATGGAAAAGCTGTTCGGCTGCAAAGTGTTTTTAAAAGTGTGGGTGAAAGTGAAATCGGGTTGGGCCGACGACGTGCGCTTTTTAAACGAATTGGGCTTGTGAGCTTGAATAAAGGCGATATAGTTAAACTGCTTACTTAATAACCATTTCGTCATACTCGGGCTTGACCCGGGTATCTGTTGAGACCTTTGCAAAACCCCCATCTGCGGCGCATTTCTGCGTTGTGCGTTTATGCCCTTTAGGGTACTGCCCGCTTGCTTGCTTATCGTGTGATATGTCTGCGCTCGCTGTGCTGCTACGCCTTGAACTGCATCCGCATCTGAGGGTTTTGCAAAGGTCTCCTGTTATTTCTTTTGGAACAAAAAAATGCTCGGGTCAAGCCCGAACATGACGCAGAGGTTTTAAGATGTTGAAAAGTATTTTGCCAAGGTCTCAGACCGATACCTTGGCAAAATACCTTAAGGCCGTCTGAAAAATATATTTCAGACGGCCTTCGGCTTTTCATGCACGCGCTTTACAAACTGCCGTGCAGCATTTTTGCGCTTTCAAACGCCGCATCCGCATCGGCGGCCAACACCGTGAAGTGCCCCATTTTTCGGCCTTTGCGGGCGGCTTTTTTGCCGTATTGGTGCAGATGGGCGGCGGGGTGGTTTTGCAGCGGCAGCCAGTTCGGCTCTTCGCCGTTTGCGCCCCATACATCGCCTAGAATATTGGCCATGCAGCAGGCAGAAAGCAGGCGGGTGTCGGCAGGCGGCAGGCCGCACATCAGGCGCACCTGCTGTTGGAACTGGCTCGCGGCGCAGGCATCAATGGTGTGGTGGCCGCTGTTGTGCGGGCGCGGGGCGATTTCATTTACCACCAATTCGTGCGTGTCGCCGACCACAAACATTTCCACCGCCAACACGCCCACATAATCCAGCTCGTCGGCCAAGCGGCGCGCCATCTGCCGCGCCTGCTGCTGAACATCGGCGCTGAAGCGCGCAGGAACGATGGAATAAGCGAGAATGCCGTTTTCGTGGATATTTTCGGCGGGGTCGAAAGTCTGCACATTTTCACTGTTCAGACGGCATACGATGACCGAAATCTCGCCGCGCAAATCAACCATTTTTTCCAACACGCAGGCCACGCCGCCCAACTCGGCAAACGCCGCGCGCAGCTCGTCTAAGGTCTTCACGCGGATTTGGCCCTTGCCGTCGTAGCCCAGCGTGGCGGTTTTCAGAATACCGGGCAGCAGCGCCGTGCTCGCTTCACCGATATCTTCGGGCTTGCAGACGACCTGATACGGCGCGGTTTGCAGGCCGGCTTTTTGAATCCACGCCTTTTCCTGAATACGGTTTTGGGCAACGGCAACGCAATCGCCGCTCGGCGACACGCGGGTGTGTTGCGCCAAAAAACGCATCGCATCGGCATTCACGTTTTCAAATTCGGTGGTTACGGCGGCACATTTCGCCAATTCGTCCAGCGCGGCTTGATCGTCGAACGGCGCGCACAAATGGCGGTCGGCAAATTCCGCCGCCGGCGCGTTCGGATCGGGGTCGAGCACGGTAACACGATAGCCCATGGTTTTGGCGGCCACGGCAAACATACGGCCGAGCTGGCCGCCGCCGAGAATGCCGAGATCGGCAGGGGGGAGAATGGGGGTGTTTTGCATGGTTTTGTTTGTTATCAAGATTTTATAGGGAGGCCGTCTTAAAAGCTTTCAGACGGCCTAAACTGCTGTTGTTATCCGCTTTGGTTGCGTATATGACTTTGCTTTTCTTTTGGTTATGTTAATTCCGTCATTCCCGCCTGCGCGGGAATGACGGTAAAAATAAAATTGTGCCGCGATTTACCGTAGGCTATTCCATAATTTCAGACCATAAATCGCGCCAAGTCGGATTGTTTGCTTCAATCAGGCGCAACTTCCATTGCCTGTTCCATTTTTTAAGCTGTTTTTCTTTGCCGATGGCACTTTCCATTGTCGGATGCAGTTCGTACCAAACCAGCAGATTCACGTTGTATTGCACAGTAAAACCCTGCGCCAAATGGTTTTTATGTTGATACACCCGCTGTATCAGGTTGGAGGTTACGCCGATGTAAAGCGTGCCGTTGCGTTGGGAAGCGAGTATATAAACGGCAGGCTGCATGGGTTTGCTTCCTTGAGCTATTGATTGCATCCAACTTCGTCATTCCCGCGCAGGCGGGAATCCAGACCTTTGTATATCTGTAATTTTTAAAAGTTTCAGAAAATCAACGTTCTGGATTCCCGCCTGCGCGGGAATGACGGTTTTTATGTTTCTGAATACATTTTGCGGTCTGATAAATTCTTTCGGTTTTAGGATTGGGATTTTCAGACGGCCTTATCCGTAAACTTAAAGGCCGTCTGAAAAAATGCATCCTACTTAAAATTTACCTGTCCAACCCTTCCTGCACCATCTGAGCCGCCCGCAATACCGCGCGGGCTTTGTTTTGGGTTTCCTGCCATTCGGCTTCTTCTTCCGAATCGGCAACGATGCCGCCGCCGCTTTGCACATAGAGCGTGCCGTTTTTAATCACAGCGGTGCGGATGGCGATGGCCAAGTCCATATCGTTGTTGAAGCTCCAGCAGCCGACGGCGCCGCCGTAGATGCAGCGTTTGGCCGGCTCCAGCTCTTCGATGATTTCCAGCGCGCGCACTTTGGGGGCGCCGGAAAGGGTGCCGGCGGGGAAGGTGGCGGCGAGGATATCCATATTGTTGGTGTTGCTTTTCAGACGGCCTTCCACGTTGGAAACGATGTGCATCACGTGCGAATAGCGCTCGATCACCATTTTGTCGGTTACTTTCACTTCGCCGGTGCGGCTGACGCGGCCGACGTCGTTGCGGCCGAGGTCGATAAGCATCACGTGTTCGGCGATTTCTTTGGCATCGCCGAGCAGGTCTTGCTCGTTGGCCAGGTCTTCGGCGGGGGTTTTGCCGCGCAGGCGGGTGCCGGCGATGGGGCGCACGATGATGGTGTCGCGCTCGCGGCGCACGAGGATTTCGGGCGACGAGCCGACGATGTGGAAGTCGCCGAAATCGTAGTAAAACATATAGGGCGAGGGGTTGAGCGTGCGCAGGGCGCGGTAGAGCGAGAGCGGGTGGTCGGCGAATTCGAGCTTCATGCGCTGGCTGGGCACCACCTGCATACAGTCGCCGTCGAGAATATATTGGCGGATTTTGCGCACATATTCTTTATAGCGCGCTTCGCCGGTTTCGTGCTGCGGCTCGGTTTTTCTGCTGCCGAGCGAGAGCGGGATGGCGCAGCTTTGGCGCAGGCGGGTGCGCAGGTCTTCCAGCCGTTCGCGCGCGGCTTCGTAGCCGTTTTCTTCGGCGGGGTTTGCATACACGATTAGGTAGATTTTGCCGGAAAGGTTATCGACCACGGCCAGCTCTTGCGAGAGCATCAATAAAATATCGGGCGTGCCGATGGTGTCGGGCTTGCCGCTGTTTTGGAAACGGTGGGCGAAATGCTCGAAGTTGTAGATAGTTTCGTAGCCGAAATAACCGACCAGGCCGCCGGTGAAGCGGGGCAAGTTGGGGATTTCGGGTGTTTTGAAACGTTGGTGGAAGGCTTCGATGAAGGTAAGCGGGTTGCCGTCGAACTGTTCGGTGATTTCGCCGTTGCAATACACATCAACGTGTTTGCCCGATGCTTTGAGATAGGTGCGGCAGGGCAGGCCGATAAAGGAATAGCGGCCGAAACGTTCGCCGCCCACCACTGATTCGAGCAGGTAGGTGTAGGGCTGGTTGGCCAGTTTGAGGTAGAGTGACAGCGGGGTGTCGAGGTCGGCCAATAGTTCCTGCACCAGCGGGATGCGGTTGTAGCCGGCGGCGGCTTGGGCTTGGTATTCTTGTTTGCTGATCATGTTTCGGATGGCTGCAAAAACGGCGTGGGGAAATGCGCGAAGTATAGCAGTTTTCAGGGTTTCGGGGTGGAGAAAGGCCGTCTGAAAACGGTTTCAGACGGCCTGTTTGGTGGTCGGCGGCAGCTTATTCTTCGGGCGCGTCGCCGTCGGTTTCGTCGAGTTTGCCTTCGGTAATCTGCACGTTGGTGCCGGCTTTGGCACGGATTTTGGCGTCGATTTCGTCGGCCACTTCGGGGTTTTCTTTCAGCCACACGCGCACATTGTCTTTGCCCTGGCCGATTTTGGCGCCGTTATAGGCATACCATGCGCCTGATTTTTCGACGATGTCGTATTTCACGCCCAAATCCACCAGCTCGCCTTCCCAGCTGATGCCTTCGCCGTAGAGGATGTCGAATTCGGCTTGGCGGAAGGGCGGGGCGACTTTGTTTTTAATCACTTTCACTTTGGTTTCGTTGCCCAAAATGTCGTCGCCTTTTTTGATTTGGCCGGTGCGGCGGATATCAAGGCGCACGGAGGCGTAGAACTTCAGCGCGTTGCCGCCGGTGGTGGTTTCGGGGCTGCCGAACATCACGCCGATTTTCATGCGGATTTGGTTGATAAACACCACCAATGTGTTGGTTTTTTTGATGTGGCCGGTGAGTTTGCGCAACGCCTGGCTCATCAGGCGGGCTTGCAGGCCGACGTGGCTGTCGCCCATTTCGCCTTCGATTTCGGCTTTGGGTACGAGCGCGGCAACGGAATCGACCACCACCATGTCCAAGCCGCCGCTGCGCACCAGCGTGTCGCAGATTTCCAGCGCCTGCTCGCCGGTGTCGGGCTGCGAGAGATACAGCTCTTCCACTTTCACGCCGAGTTTGCGGGCGTAAACCGGGTCGAAGGCGTGTTCGGCGTCGATAAAGGCGCAGATGCCGCCGTTTTTCTGGCATTGGGCGATGGCTTCCAAACACAGGGTGGTTTTGCCCGAAGATTCGGGGCCGAAAATTTCAACGATGCGGCCGCGCGGCAGGCCGCCCACGCCCAACGCCAAATCCAAACCGAGCGAGCCGGTGGAAATCACTTCCAAATTTTCGTCTTGCTGGCTGCCGTCCATCTTCATGATGGAGCCTTTGCCGAAGTTTTTTTCGATTTGCGCCAGTGCGGCGGCGAGGGCTTTGCTTTTATCGTCGGATTTGTTTTTTTCGTCTGCCATGATGTTCTCGTGTGGAATGTCGGTTGGAAATTTCGGGCAGATTATCGCACAAATCGCCCCTGCCCGAAAAAGTTTTCGTCCGCTTTTCAGACGGCCTTTTCACAACCGCCCAACCATATTAAGATAGCTGCCGGAATATTTCTGCCTCTATCAACTCGTTTGAAGGAACACACAATGAAAGTATTACTGCTCGGCGCACCGGGTGCGGGCAAAGGCACGCAGGCGCAATTTATCACCGCCGCTTTCGGCATTCCGCAGATTTCCACCGGCGACATGCTGCGCGCGGCGATTAAGGCCGGCACGCCTTTGGGTTTGGAAGCGAAAAAAATCATCGACGAAGGCGGCCTGGTGCGCGACGACATCATCATCGGCATGGTGAAAGAGCGCATCGCGCAGAGCGACTGCAAAAACGGTTTTCTGTTCGACGGTTTCCCGCGCACGCTGGCGCAGGCCGAAGCGATGGTGGAGGCGGGCGTGGATTTGGACGCGGTTGTGGAAATCGACGTGCCCGATGCGGTGATTGTGAACCGCATGAGCGGCCGCCGCGTGCACCTGCCTTCGGGCCGCACCTACCACGTTACGTTCAACCCGCCGAAAACCGAGGGCAAAGACGACGTAACCGGCGAGGATTTGATCCAGCGCGACGACGACAAAGAAGAAACCGTGAAAAAACGCCTCGAGGTGTATCACGACCAAACCGCCGTGTTAATCGGCTTTTACAGCAAGCTCACCGGCGAGCACGCGCCCAAATACATCAAGGTGGACGGCACGCAGGCCGTTGAAACCGTGAAAGCGGAAGTATTGGCCGCTTTGGGCAAATAAACATTTGTTATACAATAGCAGGCCGTCTGAAAATATTTTTCAGACGGCCTGAGACATTTGCAAATTTTAATAATCAACCAGCCTTAAACCTTTTCTGCATTTGCGCTTTTTTTAAAGTGTTGAAAAGCATTCGGGCTGACTGAAAACGAAAGAACCCGCATGAAGCCCAACCCCGTCAAACAGCGCGCGCTGCAACAAATCCAGCAGCGGCTCGGCCACACCTTCAAACGCCCCGAACTCTTGGAGCAGGCGCTCACCCACCGCAGTTTTTCCTCACGCAACAACGAACGTTTCGAGTTTGTGGGCGATGCCATACTTAATTACACCGTTGCCAAAATGCTGTTCGAAACCTTTACCGAGCTGCCCGAAGGCCGCCTTTCGCGTATGCGCGCCAACTTGGTCAACCAAGACACGCTGGCCGCCATCGCCGTTTCGCTGAATGTGGGCGACGCGCTGTTTTTAGGACCGGGCGAACTCAAAAGCGGCGGTTTCAACCGGCCTTCGATTTTGGCCGACGCCATGGAAGCCGTTTTCGCCGCCATCAGTTTCGACGCCGATTTCAACACCGCCGAGAAAACCGTGCGCCGCCTGTTTGCGCAGCGGGTGGCCGGTGCCGATGCCGCAGGGCAGGGCAAAGACGCCAAAACCCTGTTGCAGGAAACCTTGCAGGCACGCCGTTTGGCATTGCCCAAATACCGCATCGAAGCGCAGCACGGCGAAGGCTGCAACGCCGAATTCACCATTGCCTGCGATTTGGGCGAGCTGGGCTTTATCACCACCGCCAAAGCCAACAGCCGCCGCGCGGCCGAGCAGGAAGCCGCCAAGCAGGCGCTGGCGTGGCTGGCGGAAAAATATCCGCCCCGTGCGCGGGCAAACGGATAAGGCTTTGCCGCCGGAGTGCCGCAGTAAAACGGCGTTTGCCGAAAAACCAATAACGAAACAAACACTGTCTGAAAAATATTTTTCAGACGGCCTGCAACGGTTTGACTATGCCAACAAAAAAAATACCCGCCAGCGCCGCCATGCTGGTTAAGAATTCCGAACGCTATCTGGCCGAAGTGCTCGCTGCGCTGGCCGATTTCGACGAAGTGCTGCTGCTCGACAACGGCTCCACCGACCGCACGCTCGAAATCGCCGCAGGGTTTGCCAACGTGCGCGTGTGCAAACACGGGTTCACCGGCTTCGGCCCCATGAAAAACCTTGCCGCCTCCATGGCCAAACACCCCTGGATTTTCAGCATCGACAGCGACGAAGTGCCCGATGCCGAATTAATCGCAAGCATACGCGCGGCGGTGGAGCACAACGACCCCAACACCGTTTACACCCTCTCGCGCCTCAACCATTATAACGGCCGCTTTATCAAAGCCTGCGGCTGGTATCCCGATATACTGCCGCGCCTCTACCACCGCAACTATGCCGGCTTCAACAACCGGCGCGTACACGAATCGCTGCAATTGGGGCCGAAAAACCATGTGCGCTCGCTCAAAGGCCATCTGAAACATTATTCGTTTCAAAACGCCGAAGGGCTGATTCAGAAAATGCAGCAATACAGCACGCTCTATGCCGAAGAAAACCGCTACCGCAAAACTTCTTCCGTATTCAAAGCCGTGCTGCACGGCGGCACGTCGTTTCTGAAAAACTATTTTCTGAAACGGGGCATTTTTTACGGCGCCGACGGCCTGATAATTTCCACCGCCAATGCCCAGGGTTCGTATTACAAATATATAAAGCTCTACGAACACAACCGCAATATGAGCGTGTCGCTGATTATCACCACCTACAACCGTCCCGACGCGCTGGCGCTGGTGTTGAAATCCGCCCTCGCGCAAACCCGCCTGCCGCAGGAAATCATCATTGCTGACGACGGTTCCGACCGCCGCACCACCGAAGTGGTGGGTAAATTCGCCCGGGTCAGCCCCGTAACGGTGAAACACACCTGGCAGAAAGACGAAGGCTTCCGCGCCGCCCAGTCGCGCAACCGCGCCATTGCCGCCGCTTCTTCCGATTATCTGATTATCATCGACGGCGATATGGTGCTCGACCCCTCTTTTATCGCCGACCATATCGCCGTTGCCCGCAAAGGCCGCCTGATTCAGGGCACGCGCGTGCTGATCAGCCAAACGCGCACCGAAGAAATTCTCGCCGACCGCCTGCTGCCGCTGCCCGATTTGTCGTTTTACAGCAGCGGCATCAAAAAACGCCTTTCCGCGCTGCGGCTGACCAAACTGTCGAAACTGATTGCCAAGCGCGGCAACCGCAAACACAAAGGCATCAAAAGCTGCAATATGGGTTTTTTCCGCGATGATGCGCTGGCCGTTAACGGCTTCAACAACGATTTCGTCGGCTGGGGGCGGGAAGACAGCGAATTTACCGCCCGCTGCTACCACAACGGCATGAAGCGGCACAACCTCAAATTCGCCGGCGTGGCCTACCACCTATGGCACAACGAAGCCGAACGCGCCGCGCTGCCGCAAAATGATGCCTTGCTGAAAGCCACGTTAAACGAAAAGAAAACCCGCTGCGAGCGCGGGGTAAACGAGTTTTTGGAAACCGCCGCAGAGCAGGGCGGGGATGCGCCGGAAAACGCCTGAGGCTTTCAGACGGCCTGAGACCTTTGCAAAAATACCTTAAGGCCGTCTGAAATGCTTAAATCCCGTCATTCCCGCGTAGGCGGGAATCCAGATGGAAATATTGAAGTATTGATTAAACAAATACTTGGATGCCAAGTGTCTGGATTCCCGCCTACGCGGGAATGACGGAATTCAGGTTTTTTCAGATGGTGTTGAATTTTGCAAAGGTCTCGGCCTGAGTGAATTTTGCAATTCATGCCGGCATTTAAAACATTTACGTCATACTCGGGCTTGACCCGAGTATCTTTTTGTTACGGAACAAATCGCAGACTCGGGTCAAGCCGCGAATATGGACGCAGGCACTTTCTCTTATCTCACGGCTGCGTTTTTGGTGCGAACCGGGCCGCATCAATCGGGGAATGCTGCTCGAAATACTGCTTCAACACATCGGCATCGACAAAGCCCGTGTTCACATAAGAAGGCTTATCCGACAGCACCGGATAGCCGTCGCCGCCGTTGGCCAGGTAATCCGACACGCTCAGGCGGTAGGTTTTGCCGTTTTCCAAAGGCTTGCCGTTAACCAGAATATTGCTTACCCGCTGCTTATCGTAGTCCGCTTGCAAGGTTACGCCGTCAAACTGCGGAAAACCGCCTTCTTCGGGGCGGATCAGCGCAACGGTGCGCAGATAGCGGGCCAGCTCTTCACCGTTTAAATCTACATAAGCAATTAAATTGCCGAAAGGCTGCGCGCGCAGAATATCTTTATAGGTTACCCGTCCGGCCTGAATCGAATCGCGTATGCCGCCGCTGTTCATCACCGCCAGATCCGCGCCGGTGCGCAGGCGTTGGGCGTGTGCAATCAGGCGGCCCAGATTGGTGGGTTGGCGGCGCACGACTGCGCGGTCGCCTTCGAGTTTGGCGTTCACCGAGCCGACGGCGACATTGAGCTTGCCGTCGGCCTGTTCTTGATAGGTTTTCAGCTTGGCGGCCAGTTGTTTGTCGGGGCGGATTGCGCTTTGATACAGGGTGTGCACGGTTTGGCCGTCGGCGGTTTCGGTTTCGTATTTAAGGTTAACGGGAATCAGGCGGTAGGATTGCAGGGCGAGTTTGCCGTTTTTAAAGGTGAAGTCGGCGCGGCCGAGATATTTGCCCCATTCGCCCGCCTGCATAATCCAAGTGCCGTTTTGAAAATCGGGGCGGCAGGCATCGCCGGGGCGGTGGTTGTTTTTCAGACGGCCTGCATTATCCATGCAAACGGTGTGGTGGCTGTGGCCGCCGACAATAATGTCGAACGATTTGGCCGGCAGCGTGCGGGCAAGGGTGGCATCGCTGCGGTAGCCCAAGTGGGTGAGGGCGATGGTTATATCAGGTTTGTTCTTGCGCTGCTTCAGGGTTTGCAGCGCTTGGCGGGCGGAATCGGCGGCTGGGTCGATAATCAGGTTGCGGGTGTAGGCAGTGTTGGCCGACGTGGCGGTTTCTTCGGTGGTGAGACCCACCACGGCGATATCCAGCCCCTGTTTGCGCAAAACGGTATAAGGCTTAACCAAATGCCTGCCGCTGTTTTTCTGGCGGATATTGGCCGACAAAAACGGAAAGCGCGCCCATTTTTCCTGCATGGCGAGCATTTGCAGCGGGTTGTCGAACTCGTGGTTGCCCAGCGTCATCGCTTCGTAGCCGATGGCGTTCATGGCTTCGATGTCGGGCCGCGCATTGTGAGCGTCCGACTCGGGCACGCCCGTGTTAACGTCACCCGCGTTGAGCAGCACCACCGAGCCGCCGCTGCGCCTCACTTCGTTTTTAATCTGTTTTACTAGGGTTTGATGCGCCGCCAAACCGTATTCGCCGTGCTCGTTCGGCCAAAAACGGCCGTGCAGGTCGTTGGTGTGCAGCACGGTGAGGCGGTAGGTTTTGCCGGGCTGGTAGGCTTGAGCGAGAGCGGGCAGGATCAGGGCGGCGAGCAGGGCTTTTTTCATGGCGGGCCTCTTTTGTTCGTTATCGAAAGAAAGCTTTCGGCATCCGGTTTATATCACGGTAATCGGATTATATAGTGGATTAACTTAACTTTCGCTACGGCGTTGCTGCGCCTTAGCCCAAAGAGAATGATTTTGTAAGCCGCTGAAGCAGTAACGGAATCGGTTCCGTACTTGTACTGTCTGCGGCTTGTTGCCTTGTATCGAAGTAATTCAATCCACCATGGAAACAACAAAATATCTATATTTAAATTACTGTAATTAAAAGATAAAAAAGGCCGTCTGAAATGTTTCAGACGGCCTTTGTGGTTTGGGCAACATATATTTGAACAAGCGTCAGCCAATCAGGTTGGCACTGCTGAGGCTGACGGCCTGCTCATTATCGAAGCGGGCGAATACCGTGCTGCTGTCGGCACCTGCCGCGCGGTAGGCAAGGGTTTGCTCGGAGGGGTTGAAATGCAGGTAGGCACGGTCGGAGGCAAACAGCGCGGTGTCGTTTACCAGCAGGTCGGACCATTTCAATTGGCTGTCGCCGCCTGAGAGCAGGGAACGCATACCGCTCAAATCCAACACGTCTTCGGCAGGGTTGAAATCAACCAAGCGGTCGGCTTTACCTTCGCGGATATCCCACGCCGTGAAGGCAACGGTATCGCGCCCCGCGCCGCCGATAATGGTGTCGCTGCCCAAACCGCCCAGCAGATAATCGCTGCCGCTGCCGCCTTTGAGCACATCGTTGCCTGTCGTGCCTTGCAGGGCTGCCGTGCCCTTGGCAGGAGACGGGTTTTCAAAGGCCGACCAATCGAAGCCGCTGCTGCCCAAATCGGTTTCCTTGCCCGACGGTGTGTACACCACCTGATTGCCCAGCTGCTTGGCCTGCATTTCCACGCCTTTGATGCTGATAACGTTGCCTGATGCGTCTTCGGTTTGAACAATGGCCGTAATGGGGCGTTCGTCGGCATGGGTAACGGAAGTGCCTGTGGCATAAGGGGTTTGCCGGCTGCTGTATATGCTGCTGCCTACTTTCGCTTCGATGCCGTCTGAAAAACCGTCGCTGTCGGTGTCTTTTAAGTAGGGGTTGCCATAGTGCTTGTCGATACGGGAGCCTTGGGAGAAGTATTGTTGCAGTTTGCTGTCTTTCTCATAGAAACTGGTCATATCGTGTTTGCCCCACCATTCATTTTGTTTGAAATCAAAGAATGCTGTGTTTCCGTAAAATCCTAGCTTTTCTCCGACCCATTCGCCTTTAATTACATACGGGTTAGTTTTGTAGAGATTTATCTCAGAGTTTAGATCTCTGTTTGTAATAGGGGTTACGGTAAATTGTTCTGATAGCTGCCGCGCGTTTTTCAAAGCTGTAATTGAGTTGTTGTCGATGTTGATAACAGCAGGGTTGAACAGGCTGCTGTGTTGGAATTTATTCTGTTGCTCGGTTAACTTCTGCATGGTATGAGTGGCAAAATATTGTGCCAAGTATCCGCCTAATGAATGGCCTGTTGTATAAACATTCTCAGGTCGGTAAGCAGCAATGTTTTGCAGAATAGGGTCAAGATACCAATCTTGGGCTTGATCGGGTAAATCTGCGCCCAAAATGTCCGAATCATCATCTCCGTCGGCATCACTTAGGCCGATTATTTTGTCTGTTCCCCGGAAAGCCAAAACAATATTTGCATAGGTTCCGTTAGAGTTTTTACTGTTACCGAATATGGCATACTGCAATCCTTCTCCGGGGCTGCCAAACGTTAGCAGATCCCATTTTCCTGTTAATTCAGAAACATCGGCTTGGCCAAGGAAATATTTTTGGTTAACGGCTTGTGCGGTGCCTGTATAGTTCGCTCCATTGAATCCGTTAAACAGGGTTTCCAGTGTGTTTTTATTTTCGTAAGCCAGTGATGAGAACATACGTAAATCGCGCTCGGATACATTCCATTGTGCGGGATTGCGGTCAACCGCATCTGCCAAACCGTCGCCGTCGCTGTCTTTTGCGTAAACGGAACGGGTGGCTTGGGCGGGAGAGGGGGCAACTATGCTGTTATAACGGGTGTTATTTGTACCGCTTTCCCAATATTGCAATGAGGCCGTCTGAAAAGCTTGGTTGCCGTTACCCGTGTGGGAAACGGTATTGCCGTCTTTCAGTAAAACGCGGGTAACGACGGTATCGTTACCAAAGTCGTGTTGTGCTTTGCCAAGCAGTTGATAGGGGGTAAGGCGGGTGCCGCTGAAATCAAATGCGGATACGGCGGAAGTCGAACCGTTTTCCTGCGCTTTAAGGGTAAGGGTTTCGCCGGTTGTTTTGATGGTTAAAATCCAATCGTTCAGATTGGGATTGGCGGAATTGGCGGTAATCTGTACGCTCAAATCTTCGGGGCGCAAGCCGTGGCCGAATTGAACGGTATTGCGGCCTGAATAATCCTCAATAACATCATGGCCGTAACCTTTGGCAAAGATATAGGTGTCGTTACCGATACCGCCTTCGAGTTTGTCGCTGCCTTCGCTGCCGTCGAGGTAGTCGCTGCCGCTGTCGCCGCGCAGAATGTCGTTGCCGTTGCCGCCGTAAAGCCGGTCGCTGCCGTCGCCGCCAAGCAGAAGGTCGTTGCCGTTCATACCGTAGAGCGCATCGTTGCCGCGTCCGGCGCTTAAGCGGTTATGGCCGCTGTTGCCGATTAGGGTGTTGTCGGCATTGTTGCCGAAGCCGTAGGTGTTGCCGCTGCCGGTAAGGGTAAGGTTTTCCACATTGGTGGGGGCGGTATAGGTAATGCTGGTGTAGATGGTATCTATACCTTCGTTGCGTTCTTCGATAACGGTATCGCCGGCGTTATCTACATAGTAGGTGTCGTTGCCGCGGCCGCCGCGCATGGTGTCGGCGCCGGTGCCGCCTTCGAGCGAGTCGCTGCCTTCGCCGCCGTCGAGGTAGTCGCTGCCGTTGTCGCCGCGCAGAATGTCGCTGCCTTCTCCGCCATACAGCAGGTCGCTGTCATCACCGCCGAGCAACAGGTCGTTGCCGCCCATGCCGTAGAGCGCATCATTGCCGCGTCCGGCGCTTAAGCGGTTATCGCCGCTGTTGCCGATTAGGGTGTTGTCGGCGTTGTTGCCGAAGCCGTAGGTGTTGCCGCTGCCGGTAAGGGTAAGGTTTTCCACATTAGCGGGGGCGGTGTAGGTTATATCGGTATATATGGTGTCGGTACCTTCACTTTTTTCTTCTACCACCACATCATTATGGTTACGGACATAATAAATGTCATCGCCTAAACCACCATAAAAAATAGTGTGTCCGAGGCTGCCATAGAGAACATCATTACGACGTGTACCTATGCTGATTGCTGCTTCATTGTCGTTTGCTGAAAATGATGGTTTGGTATTGTTTACAGCCATTTTATTACTCCCTGAATTTTCTTAATAAAATGCGTTGCACCTACTTTCGGCAACGCTTTCCCGCATGTTGCCCATATCTGTAAAACGGCATGGTAACAGGCGCGGCGATTGTATAATAAGGTTAATTTTTTTAAAAGCGGGTATATATGGGTGAAGGTTGATGCTAACCCAAAGAACTTTTCAGATTAGGATAGCTGTGTTTGATTTGGCCTATATCAGTTAATCAGCTTCCTACACGAAATTACCTACGACAAAACGGCGGATTTATATTACTATTGCCCAACCTGCGCCAAAATTAAAAAATCAACTTCACAAACAATATATTAATGAATATGAGTAATCACTCGGTTTTTGAACGCGCCGCGTGTTCGGGGGTGGCTGCCGGCTACCACGATATCGACGGCGTTTATCATCCGGCCAAAGAAGCGGTGCTGGAGGCTCTGCTCGCACGTTTGGAGGCAGACGTGCCGGAAGGGGAGTTTGACGATGTGGCGGCCATAACGGCGCAGCGGCCTGCCGAGCTGGCCGTGCCGCCCGATTTCGAGGGTTACGACGGCTACTCTTTAACGAACGAATATGATGAGCAGCAGACGGTTACGGCGTCGGATTCAGACGGCCGCCGCTCTGCTGTTTTTTTATCTGCATTAGACAGCGGTTATTATCGTTTAATTATTAACAAAGGCCGTCTGAAACACCGTGTGCTGGTGGTGGCTGCGCCCGAACACGCTTACCAACCGCCGGAAATAACAGATGGTGGGCGTATGAACGGGTTGGCCGTGCAGCTTTACAGCCTGCGCTCGGCGCACAACTGGGGCATGGGCGATTTCGGTGATTTGGCGCGGCTAGCGGCGTTTTGCGGCGATAGGGGTGTGGACTTTATCGGCATCAACCCGCTGCATGCGCTGTTTACTTCTCGGCCGGATTTCGCCAGCCCGTACAGCCCGTCGTCGCGCCTGTGGCTGAACGCCGTGTATCTCGACGCGGGCGGCATTATTGCCGGATACGGTTTTGCCGCCAAGGCGCGCAAGTGGCTGGCAAGCGAAGCGGTGCAGGCGCGGCTGGCGGCGGTGCGTTCGGCGGAAACGGTGGATTATGCGGCGGTGTGGGCACTGAAAAAAGAGGCCCTGCTGCTGGTGTTTGCCGATTTTGAAAAAAGTAAAAGCCGTGCCGCGCAGCCTTTTCAGACGGCCTTTAAACAGTTTGAAGAAGAAAAAGGCGGCGAGCTTGACGGCTTCGCTCTGTTTGAGGCTTTAGACCAACACTACGGCGGCGCGGGCGGAGAGAGCGGCTGGACGGCGTGGCCGTCTGAATTCCATCATCCGCAAAGTGAAGCGGTGCAGGCGTTTGCAAAAGCGCACGAGGATGAAATCCGTTTTTACAAATGGCTGCAATGGCTGTGCGCCGTGCAGCTGCGGCAGGCGGAAGAGGCGGCGGCGCGGCACGGCGTGCGGCTCGGCCTTTACGGCGACTTGGCTGTGGGCGTGGCGCGCGGCGGGGCCGACACTTGGCTCAAGCGCAACCAATACTGCATGGAAATGTCGGTGGGCGCGCCGCCCGACCCGCTCGGCCCGGCGGGGCAAAACTGGAACCTGCCGCCGTGGCACCCCGTGGCCATGCGCCGCACCGGCTGCCGCGAGTTTATCGCCACATTACGCGAGAATATGCGCTGTTACGGCGTGCTGCGCATAGACCATGTGATGTCGCTGAACCGTTTGTGGTGGGTGGTGTCGGAACAGGCTGCCGCCGAGATTCTAAGCCGTTCAAGGCGCGGCGACGCAGACAGTACGGAAGAGTACGGCCAGGAGCCGCAACGCGGAACGGCTTGGAAGATGGGCGGCGGAACCGCCGAGAACGGCGCTTATGTGCATTACCCCCAAGAAGTTTTGTTTGCCATTCTCGCCTTGGAAAGCCACCGCAACCGCTGCGTGGTGGTGGGCGAAGACTTGGGCACCGTGCCCGACGACACCCGCCGCCTGCTCGACCGCTACCGCATTTTTTCCTACAAAGTGATGTATTTCAGCCGCCACGCCCACGGTTACGAGCTGCCCGAGCACTACCCCCGGCAGGCGCTGTGCGTAACCAGCACCCACGACGTTGCGCCGCTGGCGGGCTGGTGGGCGGGCAGCGATTTACAAACCATGTATGCTTTGGGTTCGCTGCCGGGCGAAGCGGCTTTTCAGACGGCCTTGCAGCAGCGCGGGCGCGATAAAGAAGACTTGATCCGCGCGCTGAAAGAAACACATTGCCTGCCCCACGGATACAGGCCGTCTGAAAACTTAGACGCCGCCCTGCTCAACGCCGTGCACCGTTTCGGCGCCGAGAGCCGCTGCGCGCTTTATGCCGTGCAAATCGAAAACCTGCTGGGCATGACCGAAAATTTCAACGTGCCGGGCATCGCCGAAGGCTACCCCAACTGGGCGCGCAAACTGCCGCAGCCTGCGGAGGCGTTTGCCGCCAACCCTTTAATCGAGCAACAACTCGCCATGCTAAACGAGGTCCGTATGAGAAAGAACAGCCAAACCCAACCCTATCCGCCGCTCGACGATCAAGAGCGCGGCACCATCGACAGCCTGTTTTTCGCTACCCACGGCAACCCGTTTGCCTACTTGGGCCGGCATGAGCTGGCCGGCACCGGCGAAGTGGTGCGCTGCCTTGTGCCCGACGCATTGGCGGTGGATATTGTGGAACGCGGCAGCGGCAAACTGATTGCGGCGGCCGAAAAACTCGACGGCCGCGGCTTTTTCGCCGCCGTGCTGCCCGAGGGCGCGCCCGATTACGCCTTGAGCGTGCAATACAGTGCAGACGGGCCGTCTGAAAAAATCGAAGACCCCTACCGCTACGGCTCGCATTTGCAGGAAATGGACGAATGGCTGCTCACCGAGGGCACCCATCTGCGCCCCTATGAAGCCTTGGGCGCGCATCCGGCCGAGTTCGACGGCGTTGCCGGCGTGAATTTCGCCGTGTGGGCGCCCAACGCGCAGCGCGTTTCGGTGATCGGCGAGTTCAACAACTGGGACGGCCGCCGCCACGTGATGCGCCGCCACGCCGCCAGCGGCATTTGGGAAATCTTTATCCCCGCCGTGCCGTTCAACGCCCTGTATAAATTCGAAATACGCGACGCCGCCGGCAACGTGCGCCAAAAGGCCGACCCGTTCGCCTTCGCCTCGGAGCTGCGCCCCACCACCGCTTCGGTGGTGCGCGGCCTGCCCGAAAAAATGCCCGAGCCTGCGTTCCGCCGCCAAGCCAACGCCATCGACAGCCCCATCAGCATTTACGAAGTGCATTTAGGCTCGTGGCGGCGCAACCTCGAAAACAATTTCTGGCTCACTTATGAAGATTTGGCAACAGAATTAGTGAATTATGTGAAAGACATGGGCTTCACTCATATCGAGCTTTTGCCCGTGTCGGAATACCCGTTCGACGGCTCTTGGGGCTATCAGGCCACCGGCCTTTATTCGCCCACCAGCCGCTTCGGCTCGCCGCAGCAGCTTCAGGCGCTGGTGCAGGCCGCCCACAACGCAGGCATAGGCGTGATACTCGACTGGGTGGTCGGCCACTTTCCCGTTGACGACCACGGCCTCAACCACTTCGACGGCACGCCGCTGTATGAGCACGCCGATCCGCGCGAAGGCTACCACCAAGACTGGAACACCCTGATTTACAACTTCGGCCGCACCGAAGTGAAAAACTACCTGCAAGGCAACGCCTTATACTGGATAGAGCGTTTCGGCTTCGACGGCCTGCGCGTGGACGCCGTGGCCTCGATGATTTACCGCGATTACTCGCGCAAAGAAGGCGAATGGATACCCAACCAATACGGCGGCCGCGAAAACCTCGAAGCCATCAATTTTCTGCGCGACACCAACACCATGTTGCAGCAGGAAGTGCCCGCCGCCGCCGAAATCGCCGAAGAATCCACCTCGTTTGCCAACGTTACCCGCGCCGAAGGTTTGAACTTCCAATACAAATGGAACATGGGCTGGATGAACGACACCCTGCGCTACATGAAAGAAGACCCGGTTAACCGCAAATACCACCACAACCTGATGACCTTCGGCATGATGTACCAATACAGCGAAAACTTCGTGCTGCCGATTTCGCACGACGAAGTGGTGCACGGCAAAGGTTCGCTGCTGGCCAAAATGCCCGGCGACGCTTGGCAGAAGTTTGCCAACCTGCGCGCCTATTATGGCTTTATGTGGGGCTATCCCGGCAAGAAACTGCTGTTTATGGGCTGCGAGTTCGCCCAAGGCCGCGAATGGAACTACAACGAAGCGCTTGATTGGTTTCTGCTCGAAGAAGCGCACGGCGGCCTGTGGCACAAAGGCGTGCAGGATTACGTGCGCGACCTCAACCATACCTACCGCCGCCACGCGCCGCTCTACCAGCTCGACCAATGGCCCGAAGGCTTCGAGTGGCTGGTGGCCGACGACGGCAATAATTCCGTGTTCGCTTTCGAGCGCCGCGACCGCGAAGGCAACCGCCTGATTGTGGTAAGCAACTTTACCCCCGTGGTGCGCGAAAACTACCGCATCGGCGTAAACGCCGCGGGCACCTACCGCGAAGTGATGAATTCAGACGGCCTGCAATACCAAGGCAGCGGCGTTTCATCGGGTGCTACCGTCGCCACCGAGGCGGTGGAATCGCACGGCAGACCGCAGTCGCTCAACTTAACCCTGCCGCCGCTGGCCACGGTTTGGCTGTATTTGGAGAAGGAATAAGGTTTTCAGACGGCCTGTGAAGCGAATTAGATAAAAAAAATCAGATAAATAGATATTGAAGAGTTAAACCCAGTGAACACCCTTTCAGACGGCCTGCCATACCCGATGGGCGCCACCGTTCAAGCAAACGGCACCAATTTCGCGCTGTTTTCTTCGCACGCCGATAAGGTGGAGCTGTGCCTGTTCGACGAAAACGGCGGCGAAACCCGTTTGCCCCTGCCTGCCCGCAGCGGCCATATCTGGCACGGTTTTGCCGAAGGCGTGGGGGCGGGGCAGCATTACGGCTACCGCGTGTACGGCAGCGGCCATGCCGCGTCGGGGCTGTTTTTCAACCCGCAGAAACTGCTGCTCGACCCCTATGCGAAAGCGGTGGCGGGCACGGCGCATTACCGCAATGAGGCCGAGCTGGCGTGGTTCCGCTACGACGATGTGCGCGACAATGCCGCCGTTGCGCCCAAAAGCGTGGTAACGGTTGAGGGCGGGTTCGACTGGCAGGGCGATGTGCGCCCTAACGTGCCGTGGGCCAAAACCGTGATTTACGAAGCCCATGTAAAAGGGCTGACCAAACTGATGCCCGGTTTGCCGGATGCCGGCACCTATGCCGCGCTGGCCGACAAACAAGTGATAGGCCGTCTGAAAGATTTGGGCGTTACCGCGGTGGAGCTGCTGCCCGTGCACCTGCACCTCGACGAATACCACCTGCAAAAACGCGGTTTGGTCAATTATTGGGGCTACAACACCTATTCGCATTTCGCCGTCGAGCCGCGCTACGCCGCCAACCCGCAAGATGCGGCAAACGAATTGCGCCGCGCAGTCAAAGCCCTGCATGCGGCGGACATCGAAGTGATTTTAGACGTGGTGTACAACCACACCGCCGAGCAGGATTTGGAAACGGGGCTGATGCTGTGCCAGCGCGGCATCGACGGCCCGGCCTGGTATTGGCTGACCTGTAACGGCTACTGCAACTGGACGGGCTGCGGCAACACCCTGCAAGTGTCGCAAACCCACGTTACCCGCTGGGTGATGGACAGCCTGCGTTATTGGGCGGAAGAATTCCATATCGACGGCTTCCGCTTCGATTTGGGCGCGGTGCTGGGGCGCGAGCCTGATTTCCACACCTACGGGCGTTTTTTCCAAGCCGTGGCGCAAGACCCGGTGCTGGTGGGGCGCAAACTGATTGCCGAGCCGTGGGACATCGGCGGCGAAGGCTACCGGCTGGGGCAGTTTCCCTATCCGTTTGCCGAATGGAACGACCGCTTCCGCGACGATATGCGCGCGTTTTGGGTGCACGAGAGCGGCAATCTCGGCGCGTTTGCCGAGCGGCTGGCCGGCTCTTCCGACATTTTCAGGCACAGCGGCAAACGCCCCTCGGCAGGCGTAAACTTCATTACCGCCCACGACGGCTTCACCCTGCGCGATTTGCTCAGCTACAACCACAAACACAACGAAGCCAACGGCGAAGACAACCGCGACGGCCACAGCCATAATTTGAGCTGGAACCACGGCGTAGAAGGCGAAACCCTGCAAGCGCAGGTGCTCGAAGCGCGCACCTATGCCGCCAAAGCCCTGCTCGCCTCGCTGCTGCTGGCCAACGGCACGCCCATGCTGCTGGGCGGCGACGAGTTCGGCAACAGCCAGCGCGGCAACAACAACGGTTATTGCCAGGATAACGAAACCACCTGGCTCGATTGGGCCGGCCGCGATGAAGATTTGGAACACTACGTGCAAAGCCTGCTGGCGCTGCGCCGCGAAATCGGCCTGTTGGGCGAAGACGCGTGGTGGGACACGGAGCGCGTGCGCTGGCTGGTTTCAGACGGCCGCGAAATGAACAGCCGCGATTGGGAAAACCGCGAAACCAAGTCGTTGCAGGTATTAATCGATAATAAGTGGCTGTTGGCGGTTAACGCCAAACGCAGCCCGCAAACATACGTCTTGCCGCAAGGAGAATGGGTTTGCCGCCTCGCACCGGCGCAGGCCCGCATTGACCACGCCAAATGTACCGTGCCGAATATGGGCATTTGGATTTTTTCACAAATTGGAGAAGCTTTATGAATGCCCACAAAGAGAAACCCCTGTCTTATGAGCCTGAACGTATGCTGCACAACACTGACATCGCCAAAAACACCCTCGTGCTGATTCTGGCCGGCGGCCGCGGTTCGCGCCTGTATGAAATGACCGACCGCCGTTCCAAACCCGCCGTTTATTTCGGCGGCAACTGGCGTATCATCGACTTTACTTTGTCGAACTGTTTGAATTCCAATCTGCTCAGAATCGGCGTACTTACCCAATACGAAGCCCACTCGCTGCTGCGCCACCTCCAGCACGCCTGGTCGTTTATGCCGCGCGAGCGCGGCCAGTTCGTCGATATGCTGCCTGCGCGCCAGCAGATCGACGAGAGTATGTGGTACCGCGGCACCGCCGACGCCGTTTGGCAGAACGTGCTGATTATGAAAGAGCACTACAAGCCCAAATACGTGCTGATTCTCGCCGGCGACCACATCTATAAAATGGACTATATGCAGATGCTGCGCGACCACATTTACAGCGGCGCCAAATGCACCGTGGGCTGTATCGAAGTGAAGCGCAGCGAGGCCAAAGAGTTCGGCATTATGGCCGTGAATGAAAGCCTCAAAGTACAGGAATTCGTTGAAAAACCCGCCGACCCGCCCGCCATGCGCGAAAAACCCGACCATTCGCTCGCCTCGATGGGCATTTATGTGTTCGATGCCGACTATCTCTATCAGGCGCTTGAAGAGGAAGTGGTGAATGAAAACACCCACCACGATTTCGGCAAAGACGTAATTCCGCGCGCGCTCGAAGACGGCGTGCTCTATGCCCACCCGTTCGAGCGTTCGTGCATGGGGCGCAACGCCGAGGGCAGCATCTACTGGCGCGACGTCGGCACGCTCGACAGCTACTGGCGCGCCCATATGGACTTGGTAACCGAACACCCGCAGCTCAACCTGTTCGACCGCAACTGGCCGGTTATCGGCCTGCCCACCCAGCCGATGCCGACCAAGTTTTTCTATAAAGACCGCAATTGCCGCACGCTCGACAACTCGCTCGTCAGCGGCGGCTGCCTGATTACCGATGCCCAAATCAGCTCGTCGGTGCTGTTCGACCGCGTAACCGTCAACGAAGATTCGGTGATTGATTCCGCCGTGATCCTGCCGGGCGTGTATATCGGCAGAAACTGCCATCTGAAAAACTGCATCATCGAGCGCAACTGCGTGATTCCCGACGGCATGAAAATCGGCATCGATCCCGAAGAAGACGCCAAACGCTTCCGCATCAGCTCCAGCGGCGAAGTGGTGCTGGTTACGCCCGCGATGCTGGAAAGGCTGGCGCTGGAAGAAAAAACCAAAGCCGCCGTGCAGGAACAGGTGGAAAAAGGCGATTATTTGATTTAAACGGTTTTCAGACGGCCTTTAAACATTTAAAAGCATTAAGGCCGTCTGAAACCCCGCAAACCGATATAGTAAATCCACTTACTCCGTTACGGCGTTGCTGCGCCTTAGCTCAAAGAGAACGATTTTGTAAGCCGCTAAAGCGGCAACAGAATCGGTTCCGTACTATTTGTACTGTCTGCGGCTTGCTGCCTTGTACTGAAGTAATTGGATTCACTATAAAACAGATTGCGCGCCGGCGGCAGCCTTAATTTGAACAGCAGGCCGTCTGAAAAAAATTTACCGCTTCACAGAATTATTTTTCATCGTTTATTGTTAACAGGAATTGCAATATGAAAATCCTCCACGCAACTTCCGAGTTGTATCCCCTCATCAAAACCGGTGGCCTGGCCGATGTGCTGGGATCGCTGCCGTTTGCGCAGAAAGCGCTGGGACACGACGCGCGCGCGGTGCTGCCGTATTACCGCCATGTGCGCGATTTGCTGCCCGATGCCGCATTGGTGGCCGAGCGCGACACCTTCGGCGGCCATATCGCCGTGCGTTACGCCGAATACAACGGTTTGGGGCTGTATCTCATCGATGCCCCCCACCTTTACGACCGTCCCGGCAACCCCTACCACAACGAGCATTATTTCGATTATGCCGACAACGTGATCCGTTTCGCCGTTTTGGGCTGGGCCGCCGCCGCGCTGGCCACCGGCCTCGACGAAGTGTGGGGCAAGGCCGACATCCTGCACGCGCACGACTGGCAGGCCGGTCTCGCGCCCGCCTATCTCAATGCGTGGAACGCCTATATTAAAAGCGTGTTCACCATCCACAACATCGCCTATCAGGGTATGTTCCAATCGAAACACTTGGGCGAAGTCGGGCTGCCGTGGGAAATGTTCCATGTGGACGGCGTGGAGTTCCACGGTCAAATTTCGTTTTTGAAAGCCGGCCTGTTTTACGCCGACCACGTTACCACCGTCAGCCCCACCTATGCCGACGAAATCACCCGCGAGCCGGCGGCCAACGGTATGTCCGGCCTGCTCTATACCCGCAAACAGGAAGGCCGTTTGAGCGGCGTGCTCAACGGTGTGGACGATAAGGTTTGGAACCCGCAAACCGATACCGCATTGGCCAAAACCTTCCATCCCAAAGCCATGCAGGGCAAAAAAGCCGATAAAAAGGCCGTTCAGGCGTTTTTCGGTTTGAATGACGACGATAAAGCCATGCTCACCGTGATGGTTTCGCGTCTCACGCCGCAAAAGGGCGCCGATTTTCTGCTCGAATCGCTGCATGAAAAACTGCCCGCCAACCCTGATTTGCAGTTTGCCCTCTTGGGCAGCGGCGCACCCGAGATGGAGCAGGCGTTTGTGCGGCTGGCCGAGCAATATCCGCAGCAGGTCGGCGTGTATATCGGCTATAACGAAGAGCTGGCTCACCAGCTTATCGGCGGCGGCGACGTGATTGTGATTCCCAGCCGTTTCGAGCCTTGCGGCCTCACCCAGCTCTACGGCCTGAAATACGGCACGCTGCCCTTGGTGCGCCGCACCGGCGGGCTGGCCGACACCGTGGTGCGAACCGATGAAGAAACGCTGAAAAGCAAAACCGCCACCGGCTTCGTGTTCGACGACCCGACCGCAGGCTCATTGGGCGGCGCGCTCGAAAACGCGCTTTCGCTGTGGCGCAAACCGCGCGCCTGGTCGCCGGTGCGCCAACAGGCGATGGCGCAGGATTTCGGCTGGCACAAGGCCGCCGAGAGCTATGATGCCTGCTACCGCAGCCTGTTATCGTGAATCCGTTTAATCTGTCGCTACGGCGTTGCCGCGCCTTGTATCGAACACAACTGGATTCGCTATAGATTGATTCTTCAAAAGAAAACAAAAAACAGCGCGCCGGTTGCCCACTACCAACAGTTTCAATGTGAGATGGGTAGAATCGGCGCTTTAATAAAGGAAAACTTGTTGGAACGTTTCAGACGGCCTTACAATAATTCCGATACAACAATGATTTAAGTTTTAGGGCGTGTAGTCAGAAGGCTTGCGAAGCGGTTTTTTGAGGAAAAATCCGCAGATGCAAGGCAAAAAGCACAGCAAGATTGGACATCTTGCGAGCATTTTGAACGCCGCAGCTGCGGGTTTTAACCAAAAATACCGCCGCAACGCTTTCTGACTACACGCCCTAGCATCCCAAAAGGTTTGATTTATGATTTCCAAACTCCCCTTGCCCGAATACGAATATGCAATGCCGAAACCCGATGCCGACTTCGTGCGCCGCGCCATTGTGTACAAACTGATTTTCATCTTAGGCGTTGATCCGCGCAACGCCACACCGCAAGAATGGCTCAACGCCGCCATGTTCGCCGCCCGCGACCTGGTTACCGAAAGTTTCCTGAAAACCCGCCGCAGCCACGAAGACCACGGCAAACGCACCGTTTACTATCTCTCGATGGAATTTCTGATGGGCCGTTCGTTCGTGAACTCGCTGATTAACGAAGGCGTTTACGACGTGTTTAACGAAGCCTTCGAACAGTTGGGCTTGGATTTCGCCGATGTGTGCGAGCAGGAAGAAGACCCCGGCCTCGGCAACGGCGGCCTCGGCCGCTTGGCCGCCTGCTTCCTCGATTCGATGGCCACCCTGCGCATTCCCGCAGTCGGCTACGGTATCCGTTACCAATACGGTATGTTCAAGCAGGAAATCGTTGACGGCCAACAGGTCGAAAAACCCGACTTGTGGCTGGATCACGATATGCAGTGGCAGTTTGCCCGCCCGGCCAAACGCTATCCCGTATCGTTCGGCGGCAGAGTGTGCGGCAGCGGCAGCATCAAATATTGGGAGCCTGCCGAACACATTACCGCGCTGGCTTATGATGAAGTGATTCCCGGCTACGGCGGCAGCGTCGCCAACCCCCTGCGCCTGTGGACGGCGCACGCGGGCGACACCTTCGATTTGGCCAACTTCAACCAGGGCGACTATTTCGCCGCCATGCGCGAACAAACCCAAGACGAAAACATCTCGCGCGTGCTGTATCCCAACGATTCCACCGACACCGGCCGCGAACTGCGCCTGAAGCAGGAATATTTCTTGGTGTCGGCTTCGATTCAAGACATCATCGCCCGCCACAAATGCCGCTTCCACAACCTAAAAAACCTGGCCGACAAAGTGGTGATCCACCTTAACGACACCCACCCCGTGCTGGCGATTCCCGAGCTGATGCGCATTCTGGTTGACGAAGAAAGCATGGATTGGGAAGAAGCCTGGGGCATCAGCTGCCGCGTATTCTCCTACACCAACCACACGCTGATGAGCGAAGCGCTGGAAACTTGGACGGTAGATTTAATGGGCCGCCTGCTGCCGCGCCATCTCGACATCATTTTCGAAATCAACGAGCAGTTTCTGGATGCCCTGCGCGCCATCGGCAAAACCGATCCGGACCTTATCCGCCGCGTTTCCATCATCGACGAAGAAAACGGCCGCCGCGTGCGTATGGCCTGGCTGGCGGTAGTGGGTTCGCACCGCGTTAACGGCGTGGCCAAAATCCACTCCGACCTGATGAAAACCTCGATTTTCGCCGACTTCGCCAAAATCTTCCCCGACCGCTTCACCAACGTAACCAACGGCGTAACTCCCCGCCGCTGGATTGCCGTGGCCAACCGCCCGCTGACCAAGTTTTTGGATAAAAACCTCGGCGAGCAGGATTGGCGTCTGCACTTGGATCACCTCGCCAAACTCAACGAGTTGGTGGACGACCCCAAAGTGCAGGCCGAATTTGCCGAAGTAAAACAGGCCAACAAGCAGCGCCTGGCCGACTACATCGAAAAAGAGCTGGGCATCAAGGTTAACCCGCAGGCCATGTTCGACGTGCAGATTAAGCGCATCCACGAATACAAGCGTCAAGCCCTCAACGTGATGCACATTATCGACCGCTACAACAAAATCCTCGAAAACCCCGATGCCAACTGGCAGCCGCGCGTGTTTATCTTTGCGGGCAAAGCCGCTTCGGCCTATGTGGCTGCCAAGCGCATCATCCGCCTGATTAACGACGTGGCCAAAGTGATCAACAACGACAAACGCATCCGCGACCTGATCAAAGTGGTGTTTATCCCCAACTACAGCGTGAGCCTGGCGCAGATTATCATTCCTGCCGCCGACCTGTCGGAGCAAATCTCGCTGGCGGGCACCGAGGCTTCCGGCACCGGCAACATGAAGTTCGCCCTCAACGGCGCGCTCACCATCGGCACGCTCGACGGCGCCAACGTGGAGATTCTCGAAAAAGTGGGTAAAGACAACATCTTTATCTTCGGCAACACCGTCGAGCAGGTGGAAGCCCTGCGCCGCGAAGGCTACGATCCGTTTGTTTACCTCGAGCAAGACGGCGATCTGCGCCGCGTGATCAAACAAGTGTCCACCGGCACCTTCTCGCCCGAAGAACACGGCCGCTACAGCAATGTGATGCACGGTTTCGGCGACTACTACCAGCTCGCCGCCGATTTCCGCAGCTATATCGAAGCGCAGGCGCGCGCCGACAAACATTACAGCGACCCTGCCAAATGGCGCCGCTCGGCTCTGATCAACATCGCCAATATGGGTTACTTCTCTTCCGACCGCTCGATTCAGGATTATTGCGAAAAAATCTGGTTTATCGACCCGCTCAGCGAAGAAGAGCTGCCGAGCGAAAACCCGTAAGGCAGGTTGGTTTGCAAACAAAAGGCCGTCTGAAAAGTTTCAGACGGCCTTTTATATCAGCCGGTTTGTTTTGCAAGTTGCCCCGGCCGAGGCCTTTGCAAAATTCGTTTAGACATCTTAAAACACTTGCGTCATGCTCGGGCTTGACCCGAGCATCTTTTTGTTTTAGAAGAAAAAGAGATACTTGGGTCAAGCCCAAGCATGACGGGAATCAGGTTTTTCAGGTGGTGTTGAATTTTGCAAAGGTCTCGGCCTGAACAGGCTCGGCAAAGGTTTCAACCTTTCTGCTCCCGCTCGAATGCTTCCAAAACCTGTTTCACGTCGGCGGCTTCTTTCAGCGTGCGGATGCGTGCGAACAAGTCCTCCGCCTGCGGATAGGCGCGCTTCATCATGCCCAGCCATTGCTTCAGGCGGGCGACGGGGTATTTGTTGTTGGCTTCTTTGGCGGTGCATAAATCGAAAAACAGGTTAATCCAACCGGCTATTTCGGCAAAATCCGCTTCCTGTGTACTGCCGCTTTGTTCGTATTGCTTAATCTGCCGCGCCAAATCGGGGCGCATCACGGCTCCGCGGCCGAGCATCACGCTGTTGCAGCCGCTCACGGTTTTGATGTCGAGATAGTCTTGCAGGGTAAACACGTCGCCGTTGGCGGTAACGGGCACGTTAACGGCATCGCGGATTTTTCTTACCCACTCCCAATGTGCGGGTGGTTCGTAGCCTTCCACTTTGGTGCGGGCGTGCACGGTCAGGCCACAGGCGCCGCCTTCGGCAATGGCTGCGGCGCATTCGAGGGCGAGGGTTTTGTCTTCAAAACCCAAGCGCATTTTGGCGGTGAGGGGGATATGTGCGGGCAGGCTGCCGCGCAGGGTGCGCACGATGCGGTGAATCAGCTCCGGCTCTTTCAGCAATACCGCGCCGCCTTTGTGTTTGTTGACGGTGGGGGCGGGGCAGCCGAAATTGAGGTCGATTTTGCCGGCGCCGAAGCGTACCGCTTCCAAGGTGTTGACCGCCATATTGGCGGCATCGCTGCCCAAAAGCTGCACCGTGCAGGGCACGCCTGCGGGGGTGAGATTGCGGTTGGCGATTTCGGGGGCGTATTTCAGCCAAGTGGGGCGGGAATGTACGGTGTGCGTGATACGCACGAATTCGCTCACGCATTCGTCGAAGCCGCCGATGCGGGTTAACAGGTCGCGCATCACATCGTCAACCAAGCCCTGCATGGGCGCGAGAATAAGCTGCATATCGGAAGAGGCCGTCTGAAAAAAAAGCGTATTGTAACGCTGCGGTGTGAATATGAAACCTAAAAACTGTCCGTGCGGGCGGATAAATGCTTTCAGACGGCCGCAATAACTTGCAAAGGCTTCATCCTGATAAATTTCGCCAAGACCATAAAACAACAGCCGAAACTGGGTGCAGATTCGGCTGTTGTTTTAAAGAGAAGAAAACGTTTAAGCGGGGTGCATAAAGTTTTCAATTTCTTTCAGGCTGATTTCGGGGGTGGCGCCGTGATGCGATGCCACCAGTGCGCCCAGCGCGCAGGCGAATGAAACGGCTTCCTGCGGCGGGGTGTTGTTCAGCAGCTTGTAGGTGAGGCCGGCCAAGAAGCTGTCGCCGGAGCCTACCGTGTCGGCCACTTTGACGCGGTAGCCGCAATGGCGGTAAAGCTCGCCGTTTTCAAAATAAATCGCGCCGTGGCTGCCGAGGGTAACGCAGATGCGCGGCGTGCCGCTCAGTTTGGCGAGAAACTGGATGTTTTGCTCGATGGAATTGTGTTTGGAGCCGTAGGCTTTCGACAATTCGTATAGTTCGTCGTCGTTGAGTTTGACCAGATCGGCTTTTTTCATCATTTCGAGCAGACGGTCGGTGTCGTAGTGCGGCGGGCGCAGGTTGACGTCGAAAATTTTGAATTTGGCTTGTTCCACCAATTGTTCGAGCGTTTTGCGGGAAACTTCGTCGCGGGTGGAAAGGCTGCCGTAGATGAAGGCGTCCGACTCGGCCACGCGTTGTAGGGCGGCTTCTTCCACTTGGATTCTGTCCCACGCGCAGGGGTAAACGATTTCGTAGGACGCGCTGCCGCAGGCATCGAGATGCACTTTCACCAGGCTGGTGGCTTGGTCTTTGCACACTTGCAGCAAATCGGTGTTGACGTTTTTGCTTTCGATTTGGCGCAGCAGCTCTTCGCCGTCGGCATCGTCGCCCCTGCTGCTGATCATGCTGGTATCGACGCCGAGCGAGCGCAGGCGCACGAGCACGTTGAGCGGTGCGCCGCCGAGCACTTTCCCGCCGGGAAAGTCGTCCCATAATACTTCGCCGAAGCTGGTTACTTTCATTATGTGTTTTCCTTGATTAACGATTTAGATAGTTTTTCCAACGGCACGCCTTTGGTTTCGGGCATCAGGAAGATAACGAACAAAAGCTGCAACACCATCATGCCGGTGAAAATCATAAATACTGCGCTGGCGCCGATGGTGCCGAACAAGAAGGGAATCATGGCCGGGATGGCTGCCGCCAACACCCAGTGGGTAGAGCTGCCGAGCGACTGGCCTTGTGCGCGCAGGTGGTTGGGGAAGATTTCCGAAATAAACACCCAAATTACCGCACCTTGGCCGACGGCGTGGGCGGCGATAAACAGGAAAAACAGGAAAGGAACAATCTGGCCGCTCCAGTTTTGCAAAAATGCCAAAGAAATCAGGCCGAGCGAAATAATATAGCCGAACGAGCAGATATACATCAAGGTGCGGCGGCCGAGTTTGTCAATCAACACCAAGCCGATTAAGGTGAATACCAGATTGACCACACCTACGCCCACGCTGCTGAGCAGGGCGGCGTTTTGTTCCAAACCGGCGATTTCAAAGATGCGCGGCGCATAATACAGAAAAGCGTTGATGCCTGAGAATTGGTTGAAAAAGGCAATCAGAAAAGCCAGCAGAACGATAAAGCGGTATTTGGGCTGCCAAATGCTTTCGCTGTTATGAGAGGCTTCTTCTTTGCCCGCTTCGATCAAGCCGCTGATGTCGCGTTGGGGGTCGATTTTTTGCAGCACTTCGCGGGCTTCGTTATAACGGCCTTTCATCATCAGCCAGCGCGGCGACATCGGCACGGTGCAGACCATAACGGTATAAATCAGGGCAGGCAGGGCTTCGATACCGATCATCCAGCGCCACGCCATGTCGCCCAGCCCCATATTGGCGAACGCATAGTTGGATAAGAATGCCACCAAAATACCGAATACGATATTGAATTGATACATGGCCACCAAACGGCCGCGTTTTTCGGCGGGTGCGATTTCAGACACATAGGCGGGGGCGGCAATGGTGGAGGCGCCCACGCCCAAGCCGCCGATAAAGCGGAAGAAGGCAAACGACCACGGGTCGGAAACCACCGCCGAACCGACGGCCGACACGGTGTAGAGTATGCCGATGAGAATCAGGGTTTTTTTGCGGCCCAGCGCATCGGTGGGCCAGCCGCCGAACAGTGCGCCGATAACCGTGCCCCACAGGGCGGAGGCCATCACCACATTGCCGTGGAAGAGGGAAGCGCTGCCGAACAGGGTGTAGTGCCCCCACATTTCGGAAAGCGATTTTTCGGCACCTGAAATCACCACGGTGTCGAAGCCGAACAGAAAACCTGCCAGCGCCACCGTTATCGACCAGAAGAGAAGTTTAGACTGGTTCATAAAGCGTCCTTTTCTTTTGAAAATTAAAAGAATTGCCTCTGATAAAAACTGCCTGAAAGGGGCAGGCAGTGCGTGAAAAGCGCTTCTGAACCGGAGATCCGGGCAGCAACACCTTCTTAAACTTCTGTTTTTCCGGTAAGTGATCGGAGGGAGCCTGTGTGTAATATTATTATGTTCGATGTAATAAAACACAAAAATACTGGCGGCTATTATGTTTTAAAACGCAAGGGCAGGCAAGCGCGGGCGGCGGGCTTGTGGCTGAAGTTTGATTCATGGCAAAACCCTGTAAAAAACTGTCATAATTGGAGTAGGGCGGGGTGTTAAGGTTCCGTTTTGCAGCGGCGGGCAGACGGTTGGCGGCGCTAAGGTGTTGTGGCGAACGGAATGTAATTAACTTACAAAACAAATGAGCTATATCAATGAGGCCGTCTGAAATGCCGCTATAATAACGTTGTTTAATTACGCATTGCAGGTAACAGCATGAGCGATTTGTATCCCGAGCAGATTTTGCAGGCAACGGTTGAAAAAGGCGTGGCGAAGGTAAAAGGGAGCACGTTAACCTTAAGCATTTTGGGCTTTCTCGGCGGCATGTATATTTCGCTGGGCTATTTGGCCTATATCCGCGTGGTGGGCGGCATGCCGCACGATTGGGGCAGCCTGGCGGTGTTTATCGGCGCGGCAGTGTTCCCCATCGGGCTGGTGTGCATTCTGATGGGCGGCGGCGAGTTGATTACCGGCAATATGATGGTGGTGCCGGTGGCATGGCTGGCGAAGCGGATTTCGCTGGCGCAATGGGGCCGAAACTGGCTGATTGTTACGCTGGCCAATCTTGTCGGCGCTTTTTTTGTGGCGTGGTTTTTCGGCCATTATGTCGGCTTAACCGAAGGCGCGGTGTTGGAAAAAACCATTTCGGTGGCCGAGGGCAAGGTGGCGGCGGATTTCGGCCGCGCGCTGGTGTCGGGTATAGGCTGCAACTGGATGGTGTGTATGGGCGTGTGGCTTTGCTACGGCGCACACAGCTTTTCGGGCAAGATTCTGGGCATTTGGTTTCCGGTGATGATTTTCGTGCTGGTGGGCTTTCAGCACGTGGTGGCGAATATGTTTGTGATTCCCGCCGCGATTTGGGCGGGCGCCGATATTTCGTGGGCGCAGTTCGGCTGGAACATGGTGTCGGTGTATCTGGGCAACGCCATCGGCGGCGCGGTGTTTGTGGGCGCGGTGTATTTCTATGCCTACCGCGGCAAAATCGGTTTGAAGGCCTGATGCACCGTTTTGCCCGTTTCGCAGGCCGTCTGAAACTTTCAGACGGCCTGCGACCTTTGTAAAAATACCAGATGTGGATGCAGTTCAAGGCGTAGCAGCGCAGCGAACGCAGACATATCACACGATAGGCAAGTGAGCGAGCAGCGCACAACGCAGAAATGCGCCGCAGATGGTGTTTTTACAAAGGTCTCAGCCTTGTTTTGTGTACAATAACGGCTTTACTGTTTAACCGTTTTCAGGCCGTCTGAAAAACAAAAAAAGGAATGTGTATGAATATCCGCATCGGGCAGGGTTATGATGTCCACCAACTGGTCGAAGGCCGCGAACTGATTCTCGGCGGCGTGGCCATTCCGTTTGAAAAAGGGCTGCTCGGCCATTCGGATGCCGATGCGCTGCTGCACGCCGTTACCGATGCCCTGCTGGGCGCAGCGGGTTTGGGCGACATCGGCAGCCACTTTCCCGACACTGCCGCCGAATTCAAAGACGCCGACAGCCGCGTGCTGCTGCGCGCAGCCTATAAAAGCGTGCAGGCGGCGGGCTGGCGGGTGGTGAATGTGGACAGCACCATCATCGCCCAACAACCCAAACTCGCCCCGCATATCCCCGCCATGCGCGCCAACATCGCCGCCGATTTGGGCTTGAGCGAAACGGCCGTTAACATCAAAGGCAAAACCAATGAAAAATTAGGCTATCTAGGCAGGCAGGAAGGCATCGAAGCGCAGGCCGCCGTGCTGTTGCAGGCCGTCTGAACAGCGGATACTGCGCGGTTTGGTAAAAGCTGTTACTATATTTACGTAATGTTTAACCCGTTTCATTTTTTATGGAGAGAGAAAGCATGGCATCGCAAGACGAACTCAAACGCATGGCTGCCGAAAAAGCCGTGGAATTCGTAAACGAAAACGAATACATCGGCATCGGCACCGGCTCAACCGTTAATTTGTTTATCGAAGCATTGGCTAAAAGCGGTAAAAAAATCAAAGGTGCGGTTTCCACCTCGAAAGGTACTTCCGAAATGCTGGCGCGTTACGAAATCCCCGAAGTGCAGATGAACGAAGTGTCGCACCTGTCGCTTTATGTGGACGGCGCCGACGAAGTGAACCACTCGCTGCAAATGATTAAAGGCGGCGGCGGCGCGCACCTCAACGAAAAAATCGTGGCCAGCATCGCCGACAAATTCGTGTGCATCGCCGACGAAAGCAAATATGTTTCGCGTTTGGGCAAGTTTCCGCTGCCGGTGGAAGTGATTCCGATGGCGCGTTCCATGGTTTCCCGCAAATTGGTGGCTTTGGGCGGCCAGCCCGAGCTGCGCATGGGCTTCATCACCTTTAACGGCCACCAGATTGTCGATGTGCACGATCTGAACATCACCCTGCCGGTTACGCTCGAAGACGAAATCAACAAAATTCCCGGCGTGGTGGAAAACGGCCTGTTCGCCCACAACGCCGCCGACGTGCTGGTGTTGGGCACTCAGCAGGGCGCCAAAGTGATCACGCCGAACTAAAACGCAGAGATTGTTAACAACAGGCCGTCTGAAAACAGTTTTCAGACGGCCTTTCGCATATTGCCCTGCCAAGCCGGCAGCCATTGCACGCGTTTCGCCGCACTTCTGATATTTCTCAAGATTCCGGCCGTTTTGCGGTTTTCATCTTTTGTGAAAAAGCGTAAGATTAACCCTGATTTTTTCCGTAGTTTTCCTTCCACATTTCAGAAAGGTAGCATCATGTTTTTCGACAAAATCGAAGCCGCGCCGGCCGACCCGATTCTGGGTCTGGGCGAAGCATTCAAAGCCGAAACCCGCAGCAACAAAGTGAATCTGGGCATCGGCGTGTATAAAGACGCCCAAGGCAAAACCCCGATTGTGAAGGCCGTGAAAGAGGCCGAAAAACGCCTGCTGGAAACCGAAAACACCAAAAACTACCTTACCATCGACGGCGTGGCCGACTATAACGAGCAAACCCAAGTGCTGCTCTTCGGCGCCGGCAGCGAAATCATCGCTTCCAAACGCGCCAAAACCGCGCAAAGCCTGGGCGGCACCGGCGCCTTGCGCGTGGCCGCCGAATTCATCAAACGCCAAACCGGCGCCAAAAACGTGTGGATTTCCGCCCCCACCTGGCCGAACCACAACGCCATTTTCAAAGCCGTGGGCATCAATATCCGCGACTACCGCTATTACGACAAAACCACCCACGCCCTCGATTGGAACGGCCTGATTGAAGATTTGGGCCGGGCCGAAGCGGGCGACGTGGTGCTGCTGCACGGCTGCTGCCACAACCCCACCGGTATCGACCCCACGCCCGAACAATGGGAAACTTTGGCCAAAATGTCGGCCGAAAAAGGCTGGCTGCCGCTGTTCGACTTCGCCTATCAGGGCTTTGCCAACGGCTTGGAAGAAGATGCCTACGGCCTGCGCGCCTTTGCCAAACTGAATAAAGAGCTGCTGGTGGCCAGCTCTTATTCCAAAAACTTCGGCATGTATAACGAGCGCGTGGGTGCGTTTACCATCGTGGCCGCCGATACCGAAACCGCCAACCGTGCCTTCAGCCAGGTGAAATCCATTATCCGCACCCTGTATTCCAATCCCGCCTCGCACGGCGGCGCCACCGTGGCGCTGGTGCTGAAAGACGAAGCCCTGAAAGCGCAATGGATTGCCGAGCTCGACGAAATGCGCGCGCGAATCAAAGAAATGCGCCAGCAGTTTGTGGATTTGCTGAAAGAATACGGTGCAGAACAGGATTTCAGCTTTATCGTGAAACAAAACGGCATGTTTTCGTTTTCGGGCTTAAGCCCCGAACAGGTTGACCGCCTGAAAGACGAATTCGCCATCTACGCCGTGCGCAGCGGCCGCATCAACGTGGCGGGCATCACGGCCGACAATATCCGCTATCTGTGCGAAAGCATTGTGAAAGTGCTGTAAACCTGTTTCGCTTGCAATATAACAGGCCGTCTGAAAATCTTTTTCAGACGGCCTCGGTTTATTGACCATTGATAAATGGTTGGTTTGCCTGCTGTATCAGCCGTAGGTAAGCGTGGTGGCTTTGCCCCTGAACGCCCAGTAGGAGAAGATGCTGTAGGCAATGATGCACGGCACGGTGATGCCGACGCCGATCAGGGTAACCACCAGAGTGGGCACGCTGGCGGCGGCCTCCCAAACAGTGAGCTGGCCGATAACGGCATAGGGGAATACGCTGATGCCCAAGCCGAGGGCGCACAGTATCAAAGTGGCGGTTGAAAGGGCAAACGGCTGCCACACACCCTGCTGCAACACGCTTTCACGGCTGAGCAGCAGCTTGGTGCGGATCAGGCAGAATGCACTCAACAGCGGAATCGGCGCCAGCCAAAACAGGTTGGGCAGGGTGAACCAGCGCTGGAAAATGCTGCCGCTCACAAACGGCGTGGCCAGCGAAATCAGCAGCAGGCAGCCCACCACCGGCCACCAGGCCTGGTTGGCCCATTTGCGCGCTTTTTGCTGCAACTCACCTTCGGTTTTGGCAATCAGCCAGCAGGCGGCAAGCAGCACATAAACCGCCGGCACGGTGGCCATGATGCCGAGCGAAAACAGATAATCCACAGGATGCGTGCCGAAGGCGGTAACGTAACGGCCGAGCATCCAGCCTTGCGTGAGCGCCATGCCGGCCGAGCCGAGCATAAAGGCGATGTTCCACAAATCTTTATGGTTGTCGTCGGCCTTTACGCGGAAGTCGAACGCAGCGCCGCGCACAATCACGGAAAACAGCATAAAGGTAACGGGCAGGTAGAGATGGCCCAAAATGATGTTGTGCGCTTTGGGGAACACGATAAACAGCACGCCCACGCCCAGCACCAGCCAGGTTTCGTTGGCATCCCAAAACGGGCCGATCGAGCCGACCATCACGTTTTGCTCGTCGGCCTTGGCGCGCGGCATCAGCATACCCACGCCCAGGTCGAAACCGTCGAGCACCACATACACGGTCATCACGAAACCGAGTAAGCCCAAAAATACGAGGGGCAGCCAGTAATTCCAGTCCATTATCATTTCTCCGCTTTCAGACGGCCTGTTTCGTGCGCATCATGCTCGGGGTGTTCGGCCATATATTTCAAAACCATGATATAAGAGAGCAGCATGGCGCTGTATAACACCAGATACATCACCAACGTGAGACCGATGTTTTCAGACGGCACCATTTTGGTTACCGCATCTTCGGTGCGCAGCACGCCGTATACCAGAAACGGTTGGCGGCCGATTTCGGTAACATACCAGCCCGCAAGCGTGGCCAGCCAGCCCGAAAACGTCATGCCGGCAAAGGTGTAGAGCAGCCATTTGGGCAACTGCTGCGGCTGCCAGCGGGTTTTGCGAAAACGGTACCAGCCGTACCAGCTCACCAGCAGCATCAGCACGCCCACGCCCACCATCACGCGGAAGGCGAAAAACACCGGCGCAACGGGCGGTTTGTCGGCAAATTCGCTCAAGCCTTTGATTTCGCCGTCCATAGTGTGGGTGAGAATCAGCGAGCCGAGATAAGGCACTTTCACCGCATAATCGGTTTCTTGGGTTTCTTCGTTCGGCCAGCCGATTAAGGTGAGCGGCACCGGTTTTTCGGTATGCCACACCGCTTCGATGGCGGCCAGTTTGGCCGGCTGGTATTTATGCGTGTTCAAACCGTGTGCGTCGCCGGCAAACACTTGCAGCACAATGGCGACGGCGGCAACGGTGAGGCCGGTTTTCAACACTTTCGGCGTGGCGCTGTTGGCGGTTTTTTTCAATATCTGCCAAGCCGACAAACCGATAATCAAAAACGAAGCGGTCAGCGCCGAAGCCAGCAGCTTGTGGGACAAACGGTAGGGGAACGAAGGGTTGAAAATCACTTCGAGCCAGTTTTTCACATGAATCACGCCTTCGGCGTCTATCCAATGGCCCTGCGGCGTCTGCATCCACGAATCCAGCGCCAGAATCCAAAACGCCGAAATCGACGTGCCGATGGCAACGATGGTGGAGGCGGTCATGTGCACCTTTTGGCTGACCCGTTCGCGGCCGAACAGCATGATGCCGAGAAAGCCCGCTTCCAAAAAGAAAGCGGTCAGCACTTCATAGCCGAGCAGGGGGCCGGCGATATTGCCCGCCTTTTCCATAAAGCCCGGCCAGTTGGTGCCGAACTGGAAGCTCATGGTTACACCCGATACCACGCCGAGCGCAAAGGTAATGGCGAAAACTTTCGTCCAAAAACGGTAGGCGGCCAGCCAGCCCGCATCCCCCGTTTTGCCGGCTTTGTAACGGAAATACACCACAAACCAAGCCAGTGCGATATTGATCACCGGAAAGAGGATGTGGAAACTGATGTTCACCGCAAACTGTATGCGGCTGAGGATTAAAGCGTCCATAAAAATTCTCTATGTATTAGTACAAAATATGTTTTGTACCGTGTATTAAATAGATGTAGGCAGACGTTGTCAAGGTTGCCGCGCCAAACAACCAAATCATTTCAGACGGCCTCAAACCGGATAAGTTGCAGAAAACAGCCTGCCGAAAAGCAGGCCGAATCGGAAGCAGGCGTGTGCAAGGGCGGATTGTACATCCGCCCGTTCGCGGTATAAATCAAAGCAAATGTAAAACCGCTGCTGCGCGCCTATAGCTAACCCGCCCACTTAGTAACCGTTGTGCCATACCCGGGCTTGACCCGAATATCTCCTTTTCTTAAAAATTTCTGAAACCCAAAAAAGATACTCGGGCCAAGCCCGAGTATGACGTGTGTTCTTTTTATCTCTGTCCGGCACTTATTGGAACAGGCTGATTATGCCCATCACCGCTAACGTGAACACGATGGTGAGTGCACAGCCCACTTTGGCAATCACGCCCACGATAAAGCCGGCAAACGTGCCCAAGCTCACTTTTCCGGCCGACCACAAATCCTTGCGCGCCCAAAATTCGCCTACGCCCGCGCCGATTAAGGGGCCGAGCAGCAAGCCGGGCAGCGAGAAAAACGCTCCGACGATGCCGCCGATCAGTGCGCCCCAAATGGCGGTTTTGCTGGCGCCGGTGAATTTCGCGCCCAGCATACCGGCTACATAGTCGGTGGCCATGCCCAAGGCGGCAACGATGCCGAGAAAAATCAGCGTGTTGGTGCCGATGATTTGATAACCGTCGGCATGGGCCAGCAGCCACGCACCGGCAAACATCAGCCCGAGGCCGGGAATGGCGGGATAAATCGTGCCGAGCAGGCCGACGAGCAGGGCAATCAAACCGAGCGTGATTAAAATAGCGGTCATGAAGTTCTTTCTTAAACAAAGAGATAAGTAAAAAATAAGCAGGCCGTCTGAAATACGGGCGGGTTCGGTTTTTTCAGACGGCTTGGTTTCCGATGGCGGCGCGGACAATATGGCCGCAATCATGCAGATAATCAAGCCGGAAACGGCATAATCTGTGAGGCCGTCTGAAAACCTTTCAGCGATTAACCGCGTTCGCTGATTTTGTCGGACAACCCCACTTCGTGCGGATTGATGCGCGCCTGATCTTCCTGGCCCAGACCCACCAGCTTGCGCAGGCGCATCATATAGGCGTTAACGTCCAGCCCGCGGCCGAAACGCTGCGCCTCCCAAATCGTTTCCGCCAGCGCGTCGGCCATTTCGTGTTCGGCCCGCACCCAGTCGCCGTGTTTGGCGCACAACTGCTCGTGTATCGCGCGGATACCGGGCGGCTGGTCGATGGCGGCCTGCTCTTGCAGCGAAAGGTGCAGCGACATATGCAGAAACGGGTTGCTTTCGCCTTCTGCGGGCGTCCAGTTTTTGTCGAGGTAGTCGTCGATATTTTCCAAATAGCGGTGGTATTCGGGGTGTGCTTCGATAATCCGCAACGCTTTCTGCTGCAAGGCATCCAGCTGTAAGGGAAGCAGGCGCTGCCGCCACACTTCGGCAAAAAAGCGGCGCACATCGTGTGTGTTGACGTCATACATAAAATTTTGCCCGTATTGTTTTTCAGACGGCCATTATAGTGGATTCAATTAATTTTCGGTACGAGGCAGCAAGCCGCAGACAGTACGGATAGTACGGAACCGATTCTGTTGCCGCTTTAGCGGCTTACAAAATCGTTCTCTTTGAGCTAAGGCGCAGCAACGCTGTAACGAAAGTTAAGTGGATTCACTATATAACCGATAAGGCCGTCTGAAAAGAAAAAGCGGCGCTGGCAATTTATGCCTTAACTGCGTATAATCCGCCTTTCCTATCTGGGGGCGATCTTGGTTTCGACGGGGGTTGCGAAGCAGATGCGGGCATACCGGGGTCTCAGATTCCCGTAAAACACTGAACCAAAATAGTCGCAAACGACGAAACTTACGCTTTAGCCGCTTAAGGCTAGCCGTTGCAGCAGTCGGCCGATGGGCTGTGTAGGGTAACACCTACGGCAACGTCATCTTACATTGGCTGGTTTTCTGTCGGGTTACTTGGCAGGAAATAAGATTTAAGGTAACTGGCTTCCAAACAGCCCGTCTGCCGGCGGAATGGGGGCAAGATTCCAAATAGGCAAGACTAAGTATGTAGAACGCTTTGTAGAGGGCTTTCGGACGGGGGTTCAATTCCCCCCGCCTCCACCAGTATGTCCGGCCTGGAAACCACACTTCGGTTTTCGGGCTTTTTCTTTTTCGTTCATTCGGTTAGGGCGTTATTTCTGTTTTTGCCAACCAATATTTTCACTATTTCGGTAATTTACAATTGCTATGCTTGCAATGCGAACCGTTTTTATTTATATTTGCACCTAATAATAAAACTAACTCTCATTCGAGAAGCACAAAACAAGGAGCACGAAAATGTTTGTCTGCATCTGCAACGCCATTACCGACCGCCAAATCCAAGAAACCGTTGCCGCCGGTGCCAGCAGCCTGAGCGATTTGCAGGCGCAGTTGGGCGTCGCCACTTGTTGCGGTTGTTGCAGCGATTTGGCCGCCTCTTATTTAACCGGCAGCAGCGCCCAAGGCCAGAGCACGGTTACTGCGGGCATTAACGTGCAAAGTTGATTTTATTGGTTTTATTCTGATAACAGGCCGTCTGAAAATATTTTCAGACGGCCTGTTTGCTTTTGTACAATGTTCCTGCATTTTCAAACTTTTCACGTCATACTCGGGTCAAGCCCGAGTATGACGCGGGGGAGGGGGAAGATGGCTGCGTGAATTTTGCAAGAGCCTCAAGCTTTCCCTTGTGCTTCGTTGCGCAGCTCGCGGCGCAGGATTTTGCCCACGTTCGATTTGGGCAACTCGTCGCGGAATTCGATGTCTTTGGGCACTTTGTAGGCGGTCAGCTCGGTGCGGCAGAAGGCAATCAGCTCTTCGGCGGTGAGCGACGGGTCTTTTTTCACCACAAACAGTTTCAGCGCTTCGCCTGTTTTTTCGCTGGACACGCCGATGCAGGCCACTTCGAGCACTTTGTCGTGGTGCGCCACCACTTCTTCGATTTCGTTGGGATAAACGTTGAAACCCGAAACCACAATCAAATCTTTTTTGCGGTCTACCAGTTTGAACCAGCCTTTTTCGTCCATCACGGCGATGTCGCCGGTTTCGAGAAAGCCGCGTCCGTCGATGGCTTTGGCGGTTTCTTCGGGGCGGTTCCAATAGCCTTTCATCACTTGCGGGCCGCGTATCCACATTTCACCGGGCTGGCCTATCGGCACTTCTTTGCCGTCGGCACTGCGCAGTTCGACTTCGGTGGAGGGCACGGGCAGTCCGATGCCGCCGCTGTAGGCGGGGATGTTCAGCGGGTTGCAGCACACGCCGGGGCTGGCTTCGGTGAGGCCGTAGGCTTCGACGATGGGGGTGCCGGTGATGTTTTTCCATTTTTCGGCCACGGCTTTTTGGGTGGCCATGCCGCCGCCGAGGGTGAGCTTGAGGGCGGAGAAATCGACTTCGGCGAAATCGGGGCGGTTGACCATGGCGTTAAACAGGGTGTTCACGCCGATAAACACGCTGATTTTTTCTTTTTTCATGTCGCCGATAAAGGCTTTCATATCGCGCGGGTTGGTAATCAGCATGATTTTGGCGGCGGCCTGGGTGAAAATCATCAGGTTTACGGTGAGCGCGAAAATATGGTAGAGCGGCAGCGCGGCAATCACCACTTCTTCGCCGGGCACGAGTTTGTTTTTAATCCATTCGGCGGCCTGCTGCATATTGGCGCAGATGTTGCCGTGGGTGAGGACGGCGCCTTTGGCCACGCCGGTGGTGCCGCCGGTGTATTGCAGGAAGGCGGTGTCGTCGCGGGTAATGCCGACGGGGGTAAAGGGTTGCGATGCGCCTTGTTTTAAGGCTGTCTGAAAGGAAATGGTGTTGGCGATGCGGTATTCGGGCACCATTTTTTTGATTTTGCGCAGCACGAAATTAATCAGGCTGCCTTTGAAGAAACCGAACATATCGCCGACGGTGGCAACGATAACGTTTTTGATTTTGGTGCGCGGCAGCACCAGTTCGAGCGTGTTGGCGAAGTTTTCGAGCACGACGATGGTGGTGGCGCCGCTGTCGTTGAGCTGGTGTTCGAGTTCGCGCGGGGTGTAAAGCGGGTTGGTGTTCACCACGGTGAGGCCGGCCTGAAGGGCGCCGAAGAGGGCGACGGGGTATTGCATCAGGTTGGGCATCATAATCGCCACGCGCTCGCCACGCGGCAGTTTGAGGGTGTTTTGCAGGAACGAGGCGAAGTCGTTAACCAGCTTGGCGGTTTCGGCATAGCTGATGGTTTTGCCGAGGTTTTGGAAGGCGGGGCGGTGGCCGTATTTTTTGGCGCTTTCTTGGAATACCTGAATCACCGATTGGTAGCGCGTGGGGTCGATTTCGGCGTTTACGCCCTCTTCGTAGCTGTTGAGCCAGATTTTTTCCATGATGTGTTTCCTTGTGTTGTGCAGGCCGTCTGAAAGCTTTTCAGACGGCCTGTGGTTTTATCAGGCAATGATAACGGGCTTGTCGGTTGCGGTGATGATGCCGCCGCCCAGGCAGATGTCGCCGCTGTATAACACGGCGGATTGGCCGGGGGTAACCGCCCATTGGGGTTCGTCGAACAGCAGCTCTGCGGTTTCGTTGTCGAGGTAGCGCAGTTCGCACGGGGCATCGGCCATGCGGTAGCGGGTTTTGCAGGTGTAGCGGCCTTCAGACGGCCTTTCGGGCAATGTCCAGCTTAAGTCGTTCATTATTAAACTGTTGGTATAGAGCAGCGGGTGGTCGTGGCCTTGCACCACAATCAGCCGGTTTTTGCCCAAATCTTTGCCGGCCACAAACCACGGTTCGCCCGCGCCGCCTATGCCCAAGCCTTTGCGCTGGCCGATGGTGTAGAACATGAGGCCGACGTGTACGCCCACTTTTTTGCCTTCGGGCGTAACCATGTCGCCGTTGTCGGTGGGTAGGTATTGCTGCAAAAATTCGCGGAAAGGCCGCTCGCCGATAAAGCAGATGCCGGTGCTGTCTTTTTTTGCTGCGGTGGGCAGCTTGGCTTCGGCAGCCAGCCGGCGCACTTCGGGTTTTTCTAAACCGCCGAGCGGGAAAATGGCGCGCTCGAGCTGATGCGGTTGCAGGCGGTAGAGAAAATAGCTTTGGTCTTTGTTGGCGTCCCGCCCTTTGAGCAGGTAGTGCACGCCGTCGCGCACTTCTTTGCGGGCGTAATGGCCGGTGGCAATCGCGTCGGCGCCTTGTTCGACGGCGTAGTCGAGAAAGCATTTGAATTTGATTTCGGCGTTGCACAATACGTCGGGGTTGGGGGTGCGGCCGGCGGAATATTCTTTTAAGAAATAGGCGAATACGTTGTCTTTGTATTGGGCGGCGAAATTGACGATGTCGATGTCGATATTGAGAATATCGGCCACGGCGATGGCGTCGAACGAATCCTGCTTGATGCTGCAATATTCGTCGTTGTCATCGTCTTCCCAGTTTTGCATAAACACGCCGCGCACCTGATGCCCCTGCTCTTTGAGCAGGGCGGCGGTTACGGAGGAATCGACGCCGCCGGAAAGGCCGACGATGATGTTTTGGGGGATGTTTGCTTGCATGGCGCGGATATGGGGGCGGTGCGGGGGTTACAAAAGTGTTGATTCTAGCATTTTTAGGCAGGGGCTGAAAAATGGTTGGGGGGTAAAAGATAACAGGCCGTCTGAAAAATATTTTCAGACGGCCTGTTATACCGGCAGCACTTATTGCGGGCGCACTTCTTTGCCGTTGATTTTCACGCGGGTGAGCTGCAAATCGTAGGTTTTGCCGTCGTCGCTGTAGCTGATTTGGGTGGGAATGTTGTTTAGCCCGGGGGCGAAGGCGTAGTTGACGGTGCTGTCGCCGCGCTGCAAGCGGTATTTGTTGACGGTGGTGGTGTTTTTGCCGATTTTATACTTGCCGCTGCCGGTGCGGTTGAGGCCGCTGACGGGGTAGATTTTTTTGCCGTTGGTAACGGTGAGGCCGGCGGGCAGTTTGCCGTCGCTGGCGGCAAGCTGCCAGGCGAGGGTGAACAAATCCATCGTGGGGCCGGAGGCGGCTTCGGTTTTCTGTTCGCCCGCTTTGCCGTAGGTTACGCTGCCGCCGCCGAATTTGGCTTCGGCATAGGTTTTGCCGCCGCGCACGTCTTTGTAGTAGGACGGAATCAGGCGGTTGCCCGAAATGGTGCCGCCCGATTCGAAGCGTATGCTGTAGAGCGGCACTTTGATGCTGGACACCACTTTGTAGCGGTTGCCGCTGCGGGTGAAAGTCATGGTGGCGGGAATGCCGTAGCTGCTCGAATACCGCAATTCGGCCGACTGCGGCAGTGGTGCGGCCAGCGCGGGGGCGGTTAAGGCAAGGGCCAATATGGTCAAACTGAATTTTTTCATAAGGCTTCCTTTCTTGAATCGGCTGCTTTATCTGTTTGCGTTCAGGCCAGCAGGCGGGCATTTTGCACCGTTGAATCCGGGCTGCGGATAACGCGGTTGCCCGATATTTTCAGACGGCCTGCAACGAAATCGGCCACGGCCTGCGGGAAAATCAGGTGTTCCGCTTCCAACACGCGCGCGGCGAGCGTGTCGGCGGTGTCGTTGTCGAACACCGGCACCGCGCCCTGCGCGATAACGGGGCCGCAGTCCAGCTCGGGGGTAACGAAATGCACGGTGCAGCCTGCGATGCGGCAGCCTGCCTCGATGGCCCGTTCGTGGGTGTGCAGGCCGGTGAAGGCGGGCAGCAGCGAGGGGTGGATGTTGATCAGGCGGCCTTCGTAATGCCGGCAGAATTCGGGCGTGAGTATGCGCATAAAGCCCGCCAATACGACCAAATCGGGTTGGTGGGCGTCGATTTTCCGCATCATGGCTTCGTCGAATGCCAAGCGGCTGTCGAAACTTTTATGGTTGAGACTGTCGGTGGCGATGTTGCGTTCCGCCGCCCAGGCCAAACCGGCGGCGGCTTCGTTGTTGCTCAACACGGCGGCGATGCGGGCATCGGGAATCTGTGCTTCCACGATGGCCTGCATATTGCTGCCCCTGCCGGAAATCAGGATAACGATGTTTTTCATGTTTCAGACGGCCTTTTAATCGGAGTGGTCGGGATAAAGGTAGTGCCGTTGCGGCGCACAGGCAAGCGCTTTGGCGCAGTTTAACGGCTTTTAAAGGAATCAGTATGTATTGTAGCAAATGTGGGAATAGGGGGCCGGTACCGTTGCGGGCTTTTATGGTGAGTCAACTTAATCACAATTACGCGCGCCATACCCGGTCAAGCCCGGGCTTGGCGGAAGGTGCGGTAGAAACCGATACGGACTCTGCACGCATTTCGGCTGCGTCAAACCTTGTTCCGCTCTTCCAGTTTTGCCAGCCGAGCCTCGAAGCGGGCGGTGTCGTCGCGCAGGGTATCGACTTCGCGCGACCATGCCGACAGCGTGTGTTTGTCGACCACGGGCGCTTCAGGCTCTTTGGCGAAATCGCCGAGCTGTTCGAGTATGCTCAGGCCGATTTGCTTGGCGGTGTGGCCGGCTTTTTCGGCGCGCATGCTGATGCCGCCTGCCGCCGCATCGCCGAACAGGCGGCTTAAGTCGTCGTTGGCGTGGTAGCGCAGGCCGCCGATAAGCGGCAGCAGGGCCACTCCTAAGCCGGTGTCGCCGCTGATGGACACATCGCCCACGCCGGGCGTTTGCCCTTGCAGCACTTTCTGCACCGCGCCGGCGTTAAAGCGGATTTCGGTGTCGGCCGTGTTTCGGGCGCATTCCAAAAAGCCCTGCGCGTTAAACGTGCCGGTAATCTGCACGCCGGCGGCGTGCAGGCCGAGGGTTTTGCCTGCAAAAGCGCCCAAGGCGGCTTGGGTTTCGCGGTTTTGCTGGATAAGGTGGTTGATAACGGGGAGTAGGGCGCTCATGCAAATCTTCTTTCTGGAAGGCCGTCTGAAAACGGCATGGGGATTTCAGACGGCCTTTATATCACAATAATATAGCTGCGAAATCATCATAAACCGTATGTACGGTTTTGCCGCCGCGCCGGTCGGTTGTGTCGAACTCGGGTTCGGGCAGGCCGAGTTTGGCGGCTTCGGCGCGGTAGAATTCGTGTTTGGGCGGGTGTTGCGGCTCGACGATATTGCGTATCCGCAAACCGGCGGGCGTGGCGGCGGCGCGGTGCAGGGCGGCAACGGCGCGGCTGCGGTGCAGCATATTCACGGGTTGGTGCGCGCCGGCAAGATGCTTGTGCTTCAGCAGGCTGTGCAAAGGGTGGCGCTCGGCGCAATAGAGGCCGCCCAAACGCAGAATATCGATATTGGCGATGCCGCTGTTTAAGAACAGTTCTTCGGCTTGGCGCACTTTGTATGGGGTAGGTATTATTTTGACACCTTTAGAAAGAAAGCAAAAGAAGGCGAAAATTTTAAAGGAAACAAAAATTTGAACGGAAATTTAGGAAAAAGCGGCTTTGACACCTTTAGGTACAAAGTAGGTAGAAAGTGATATAACTTTGATACCTTTTTTGCACGGTTTTGATGAGGTTTTGGATTGATTTTGGTTTTATTTGAATTGAACGGCGTTTGGAATATCCAAACGCCGTTTTTTAGTTGACGGTACGGCCATACCATTCTACGCGTCCGATGATGGCTACATTTTGGTTGTCGTCGGTTAAATCTATTTCGAAAGGCTCATAAACCGGATTGGCTGATTTGACGAGCAGCTTGCCGGGTAGTTTTTGGATTTGTTTGACAAACAGGTGATTATCGATGCGGATAACGTACAGTCCGTCGCGCGGGGTGGTTTCGGCGTGATTCACTAGGATGTTGTCGCCGTGGTTGAGTACGCCCTCCATCGAATCGCCCTTTACGGCGATGACGGACAGTTTGTCGAGCTGGCGGGTAACGTAGTTTTCTATCCAGTAACGCCTGAATGCCATGCAGAATAAGGGCTTGTCGTCTTCTGCGGGATAGCCGTGCCCTGCGGCGGCGTAGACGTCGTAACGCGGGATAAAGACGAACTCGTCTAAGTTGATGGGGTTGCCGAGGGTATCGGTAGCCGTACCGTCGGTATGGGTACGGACTTCGACCGCTTGGCCTTTATTCATGTATGGCGAGCCTTGTCCGGTAAGAAGCCAGTTTAAATCGCAACCGGTTACTTCTTGAATTTTAATCAGATAGTCTGCTGTTGGAATGGCACCGTCTTTCCAGACGCGGCTAAAACCGGAGGCAGACATATCAATCTTATTGTAGAAGTCGGCGGGTTTGGCATTGTCCGGCCACAAAGATTTCAAACGCTCTAAAAAGTCCATGATTGTCCTTTTGCTTAGAATTTCGCATTTAAGCAAAAAATTCACTTCTTTTGCTTAAAATTAATTCGTCAAATAATCAAATAGATGTCTAATATTTTGCTTTTTTGCGTTATATTTCTAAGCAAAAGAGTTGTAATAACCTTTTTTGCTTAGTATTATTCACTCACTTAATCAATTAACGAAGTAAATCACATTACTGAATGGAGTAAGTCAATTATGCAAAAAAACGCAACGCCGAAAAACTGGCACCGCGCGGATATTGTTGCTGCTTTGAAAAAGAAAGGCTGGTCGCTTCGAGCACTTTCAATAGAAGCGGGGTTGTCGCCGAATACGCTTAGAAGCGCACTGGCCGCCCCTTATCTTAAGGGAGAAAGGATTATTGCCGCTGCAATCGGAGTGGAACCGGAAGAGATTTGGCCCGAACGGTATGCAGATCGGAATTTAAAACCTGTTTTCCCCAAAAGAGTAGTTAATGGATAAGTGGTTTTCGATTTAGTTCCTTAAATGCTAAAGGTTATACGCATTTAAGTAAAACACAAAAAGAAAGAAATAGCAAAATGTTGATTTCAGCGGTTGAGTTGGCGGGCTTGCAACTTCCAAAGCTGCCGAACAGTAGACAAGGCATCGAGTACCACGCCAAAAAGAATAATTGGCCGTTTGAAGAGGTTGTAGGACAGGCTCGAGGCGGCAAGCTTAAGAAATATTTGGTTTCCGCCCTCCCTTCGGAGATTCAGGCGGCCATACAGGAAAAACAGGCGGCAACATTGTTAGCCAAGGTGCCGATGTTGCCGGCAGAAGTAAAAAAACCGCTTCGGCAAAATAAGAAGATGCGGCAGTTGGGTTTGATACCGTGCGAGGAAGGTTTGGCGCGGTTGGACGACAGGCAGACGGAAACGGCCCACGCGCGTTGTGCGATTGTCGCCTATGTATTGCCGCTGCATGAATTGGCGGGTATGCCGATTAAGAAGGCGGTGGCGTTTGTGGCAGCTGAAGCGACGGCGGGCAGGTTGCCGGAGGATGTGGCCAAGCTGATTCCGTTGGCGAATGCGCGGAACAACGGCGAACGCAGTTTAAGCGAACCGACTTTATACCGATGGGTGCGGGCTTACCGTGCGGCACCGGACAGCATGAGCCGCCTCTTGGCGCTTGCGCCGGTGAAAACACGGGAAAAGACGCCGCTGCTGGCGATTGACTGGCTGCCTTACTTCTTGATGTTTTATCAGCGGCCGAACAAGCCGACGATGATGGCGGCGGCGAAGAAACTGGCGCAATGGTATCTGGAACAGGGAAAAATCGAGCAGATGCCGAGCTATGACCAGATTCAAACAGTGATGAAACGGCTGCCGGAACATATGAAGGAGCGCGGCAGGCGCACGGGGTCGGCTTATAAGGCTTTGCTGCCTTACATTGACAGAGATTGGACGGCGTTGAAACCGAACGATGTCTGGGTGGGCGACGGCCACAGCTTTAAAGCAAAAATCCGGCATCCGATGGGGTATCTGTTTACGCCGGAAGTGACGATGATTGTGGACGGTTGCAGCGGTGCGGTCGTGGGTTGGAGTGTGGCGCTGTCGGAAACGGCGGTAGCGGTGGCGGATGCTTTGCGCCACGGGATGACGCATTTCCCGCCGCCCTTGGGTTATTACTCGGATAACGGCTCGGGCGAAACGGGCGATATGTTGGATAAGGAAACGACGGGTATTTTGCCGCGTATCGGTATCGAGCATTTTACGGGCATTCCGGGCAATCCGCAGGGGCGCGGCAAGATTGAACGATTATGGCAGACCATCACAATTCCTTTAGCCAAGCAGTATGCGACTTATCAGGGCAAGGATGCTGATGCCGAAACACTGAGAAAGGTATCGAATGCGCTGGCGAGTGCGCAGAAAGTGCAGAAAAAGGGTAAGGAACTGAGCAAGGCGCAGGAAGCGGTGCTGGCGGCAGCACCGACTTGGGCGCAGTTTATGGCGGATTTGGAAGAAGCGGTACGCCGATACAACTTTGAACACGAGCATCGCAGCCTGCCGAAAAATCCGGAAACGGGACGGCATTTTACGCCGATGAAATATTACGAATACCGGATGAAAACAGACGGCATGAGGGTGAAAACGGATGTATTAAGCCCGCTGGAGTTGGATTTTATGTACCGTCCGGAGGAAGAACGCATCCCCGACCGCGGAGCGGTGTCTCTGCACAACAATACTTACTTCCACCAAGGATTGCTGGATTACAGCGGTCAGAAGGTACGGGTGGCTTACGACATCCACGATGCCGACCATGTGATTGTGAAGGATATGCAGGGCAAGGTGATTTGCAAAGCGGTATTCAACGGCAACAAACGGGCGGCATTTGCGGAAACGCGGATGGAACAACTGGCCGAACGCCGCCGCAAAGGCCAAGCCAAACGTCTGCAAGACAAGATGGATTTAATCGAGGCGCAACGCCAATCGGCCACGCCGATTATCGAGCAGCAGCCTGATTTCGGCGAATTTTTGAAGCTGGAAACGGAAAGCGGCGGATTGGTAGAGGTGGAAAACAGGCCGTCTGAAAGCGGCAAAGGTAAGAAGAAGTTACGCGATTTTTTATGGGAAGACGCCGGTTAGTATGACGGCACATCTTTGACACTTTTTAAGGAAAACGAAAAATGATTGAGAAATTAAGACAATTTCTGGAAACCAGCGGCATGAGCCAAAACAAGGCGGCCGACCGCATGGGCGTATCGAGAAGTGCATTGTCGGGCTATTTGAACGGCAAATACGACGGCGATATTGCGGGGATGGATAAGAAAGCCGCGCTGTTTCTTGAACAGGAAGGCGACCGGGTGGAATTGAAAAAGCTGGATATTCCCTATGTTGAAACGGGCACGGCCAAGAAGATGAAAGGTTGGCTGGGTTTGGCGGCATGGCTGGGGCAGCTCGGTATTGTGTATGGCGGCGCGGGCTTGGGTAAAACCACGGTATTGAAACAATATGCGGCCACTAACCCGCTGGCTTTGTTGATTGAGCCGGATACAGGCTATACGGCAAAGGTGTTGTTGCAGGAAATCTGTCATGCACTGGATTTAAGCGAGAGAGGCAATATCCATGAGCTGACGGAGCGGATTATCAACTGCCTGAAGCGTGATAAGAAGAGCCGCAGCCCGCGTGATGCACACCGTATTTTGCTGATTGACGAGGCAGAACAGTTACCGACACGCGCACTGGAGAGCCTGCGGCGGATACATGATAAATCGGGCGTGGCGGTGGCGTTGGTGGGGATGCCCAAGCTGCTGCTGAATCTGAAGGGGCCGAACAGTGAATTTAAGCAGTTGTTTTCAAGGGTATCGGTCAAGATGGAATTGGGCGAGATGCTGCCGGAAGCGGATTTAAAACAGATTGCGGCGGCAGTGTTGAAGACGAACGATGAAGCGGTATTGCAGAAGGTGGTGAAAACGGCCAAAGGCAATGCGCGGAAACTGTCGAAGCTGCTGCTGATTGTGGACTATTTGTTGCAGGTTAACCCTGATGTTGATTTGGATGATGATGTAATCGAACACGCGGAAACCTATTTAATCCACTAAACCTTTGACAGATAAGGCAATAATTTTTTTACCTTGTTATTTTGTTAAGTTATTGAAATTAAAGGAAAACTAAAAATGGAAAATTTGAAAATGAGGCATCTGCTCGCCATACCGGCGATTGTGATTGCGGTAACGGCGTGTGCGAACCGCTGCACCGAGCCGGTGCCGGCGTGGAGCCTGTATCAGAACGAGACCAGTCAGCAGCGGCTGATGCGGGAAAAACAGAATGCGGCTGACTTTGCGGTATTGCAGGCAGAAAAAGCCTATGAACGGATGAGCGATAAAGAGCGGATGAAAGGGGTGGTTTATGAAAACTGAGACGAAAATCTGCAAAAAATGCGGAGAAGAGAGGCCGTTGTTCCGTTTCAAAAAAGACGATGCCTATGTAGGCGGGTATAGGCCTGTATGTTACGAGTGTTTAAACGCCAGAGCAAAGGAACTGAAGGCAGTCCGAGACAGTATGGCGGAAAGAAAGATTATCTCTAAAGGCATCAGCATAAATGGAGGGAAAACGCATATGGAATTTCCTGAAGAACCTGAATTTATGAAAAACAAATACTGGACCGTTACAAAAACGGATTATAGAAGACCATTAAAAGGACTTTAACCATGAGTAAACGGTTGGCACGACGGAAGATGCCGAAACACGAATTGAAACGGGTTAAAGCGTTCGCCCTGAAACAGGCGGTCGAGAAGATTCGGGCACGGTGGGGCGAGAAAGCGATACGGCTTGCCTCAACAGACAACAAACAGACTGATTAAACAAGGAGTAAGAAAATGATGAATGAAATGAATGCGGTAGCGGCTTTGTTGGTTATTGCCATATTGCTGGCGGCGGTAATGACTGTGTTGGTCGAGATATTGGTCGAGCAACGGGTTAAGGAACGGTTGGGGAAACTGCTGGATAAGGCGTGCCGACCGGATGACGGGTGGCAGGAATGATACAGGAGGAAATGTGATGAATATTGCCAAACCAAGAAAAGAAGACCTTGAAGCAGTATGGGAACTGGTCGCGTTTTTAAACAAAATAGCGCAGGGCTTGAATCCGACTTATCAGCCTGCCGATCCGGAGGACGAAGACGATTTCGAATACCTGTCCGCCGCGCCTGCTGATACGGTGTTTGAAGCTTTGGAATCTTTGACTGATGATGCCAATTTGCCTTGGATTATGTGTGTATTGGACACCCTGATTTCCGAAAATAACAACATTATTGACCAAGAATCTGATGTTTTGGATTTCTCACCGAAATTTAAACAGGCTATGAAGGACGCAGAAAGGTTAGACTTTTTGTTCGATGTTGAATCTGTTGAATTTTCATGCACATATGACGGAAGAAAATGCTGTTTCTTACCTGAGCATGATGTCATCGGGTATGGAAACAACTACCGCGAAGCGTTGGATGATGCGATGAAAGTATGGGAGGAAATGTGATGAATATGGTGTTCACGTTGTTTTTGGGGTTGGTTGGGCTGGTCTGTTTTGTCCGTGCTGCTAAAGAGACTTATCACTCGGAATCACCATACGGCCTGATAACGGGGCTGTTGGGTGTGATGTGTTCGGCTTTTGCGGTGGCGGTGTCGGCGGCAAGGGTGATGGGGGTGTTGAAATGACGATTTATCTGAATATCGCCCGCGACGGCATTATCAAAATTACCCAAGATAATGCTTTGGGCGACCGAGAAGGCGATACGGATTATCTGAGTAAAGAGCTGAACGAGGGCTGTACGCTTGAGGAGGCTTATGCGGTTGTCGCCGCAAATACATCTTGGAAAAACGGGTTGTTTTATTGTCCGCCGGTGGACGTAGAAGACGGGGAGCAGGCATGTGATGCAGCTATTGATTTTTCTGACTCGGTTTACTGCGGCCTTAAAAGTCTGATGGAGGCGAGAACATGAAAGTGCGCTGCCCTACTTGCGGTGCAGTGATGAGCTTAGATGTATTAATCGCCCATGATGATGCACGCGAAGCTCTGATTGCCCTGACAGGCATTTCAGACGACCTTTTTAAGGCGGTATTGCGGTATCTGACGCTGTTTCGCCCCGCCGAAAAGGATTTAAGTTTTAACCGTGTTTCAAAGCTCGTCGGCGAGATTGCGCCGATGATACGGGACCGAAAGATTGTCCGCAACCGCAAAACTTACCCGGCCCCGCGCGAGGCTTGGATTTGGGCGGTAACGCGATGCCTTGAGGCACGGGACGCGGGAAAGTTGACGCCGCCGCTGACCAGCCACGGTTATTTGTTGGAAAACATCACGTTTTGGTCGCCTGAAAAGACGGCGGGAACGGCGGTTTTGCCTTCTCCCCAACCCTCTCCCGCGGGAGAGGGAGTAAGTACCAAATTGAGGAGCGGTTTGGGCGATTTGATGGAGTGGTCGAATGGAGGACAACAATAGCTGGATTAAAAAAGCAATCGCGCAGGGTTTTATGATGCTCGCCGCCCTAAACCTCAAAGGCCGCCCTGCCTCGGCGGATTTGACGGCAGTCGCCGAACTTTGGTTAGGCATACTAAGCGGCCGGTCGTGGCAACCGGAACAGGACGGAATCAGGATACAGGCAGCCTTTAGGGCTATCGCGGCATCCTCGTCAGAGTGGCCAAACCCTGCCGACCTTATCAAACACCTGCCGCCGCCCGAAATCAGGATGGTGCCGAGGCTGGAAAAGAAGCACCGCCCGACGGAATACGGCAAAGCGCAGGCCGCCGAACTGAAAAAGATTGTCGGCAGATTGGAAAACGCGCCCTGTATGGACAGGGACTGGATACACGGGCAACGCCACCGTACGGTGGATGAGTGTAAAAGGATTTATGCCGAAAGGCAGAAAGGTAAAACAAAATGAGTAATTTAGATGTAAGCCAATACAAACAGGATGCCAAAGGCAATCTCGTGCCGCTGGCCAATATCCGCGAAATTGACCTGCTGCGCGACGAGCTGGTGCAGGAAATCGCTGCAAAAGCCCGCGCGGTACAGGATAACTTAATCGCCTTCAAACGCGAAGCTATGGACGATATTGCGGCGTTTGTACAGTTGAGTGCCGACCGATACGACGTGAATGTCGGCGGTAAGAAAGGCAATATCAGCCTGCACAGCTTTGACGGCGCGTACCGCGTCAACCTCGCCATGCAGGACACACTGGTATTCGACGAGGGACTGCTGGCGGCCAAGGCTCTGATTGACGAGTGCATCAACGAATGGACGGAAGGCAGCCGCACGGAATTGAAAACACTGATTAACGCGGCCTTCCAAGTGGACAAAGAAGGCAATATCAGCACCGCCCGCGTCCTCGGCCTGCGCCGCCTGCAAATCACGGATGAAAAATGGCAACGGGCGATGGATGCGCTCTCCGACAGTTTGCAGGTGCATATCAGCAAGCCGTTTGTGCGGGTGTATCAGCGCGGCGAGGATGGGGAGTATCAGTTAATGAATTTGGATGTGGCGAAGGTGTAGGAAAAATGAACGCAAATATAATGATTTATTTGATTGAAGTTAATGATGGGCCGGTTGCAAAAGCACTGCGAAGTTTTCAGCAGGACAAGGACGCAATGCGACAGGCGTGGCTTGATTGGGCGCGCGAACACTTGCCGTCAGACGCGCTAATGCGGGAATGGAGCGATGGGCAAGTGGCAGGGTTTGCGTTCCCTTCTGGCATACCCGATGGATGGAAAAAGCCCAATAAGAACGGAACTTGTTGGCCACGGAAAAACAACCCAATCCTAAAAACCATGCCACTCAACAAAAGATTTAAACGCCCTGAAGAGTATTTGGAAGAAGTTGGCATCACCGCACCAACAATGATTTTTGAAAAGAATAACGACGGAGAGACTTGGGCATCTTGGGGTATCGGTAATTTCTTTAATCCTGTTCAGTTCGTTTGGGCGGGATTGGAGGAGGACGCGCCAAAGGGCGTGGTAACTCCTGATTATGCCTACGAGCTTAGAGAAGGGGCTAAGAGAATCAGAAACGGCTGTACGATGCAGCCGCCCGAAGATTTTGATTGGCAGAATCTGTTACCGGGCTGCCGTGTCATTCCTCGGTATGAGTGGGATTACTTGGTTGGGAAATGGCAGGAAACGCGGAATGATGCCGAAGAACAGGAGGCTTAAATGGCAAAAATCATTATTGAAATCGAAGACCTGCCCGAGGGCACCGACATTAATTTTAAGGGCGACCTTCCGGCGGCGGATGCAAAAGACAAAACAGGTGCGCAGCAAACGGCTGTGTTAATCAGCAAGATGATTCAGGCGGCGCAGATGATGGCATCGCCCATCCGTAAACATTAGGCCGTCTGAGACTGCAAATCCATAACCCGCGCGGCACGGTCTGCCGCATTTAAATCTAAATAGGAGTCAAAAAGTGAATAAATCCGAATTAATCCAAGCCATCGCCGACGAGGCGGAATTGAGCAAACGCGCTGCGGCGGAGTTTGTCAATGCGTTTGTCAGCGTGGTAACGCAAGAACTGAAAGACGGAAACGACGTTACGCTGGTCGGCTTCGGCACGTTCCACGCCGCCCAATCCGCCGAGTGTCAGGGACGCAATCCGAAAACGGGCGAACCGCTGACCATCGCGGCGCGCAAAACACCCAAGTTCCGCCCGGGCAAGGCGTTAAAAGATGCGGTAAACGGTTAAACGTCTGAAACCCCAAATCCAAGCGGATTTTTGAAAAGTCCGCTTCAGTTTGAAGTTTTAGCGACGAGGAAAACCATGATGAACACAAACGAACAGTACAAACGCAAGGGGCTGATTGCGAAAATCAAAATCGCGCAAAACCAGCTTGCTATGGAAGATGATGTTTACCGTGCGATGCTGGCGCGTGTGTGCGGCAAAACATCCTGCACGCAAATGAATCTGGCCGAATTGCAGGCGGTGGCGGCGGAAATGAAGCGGATGGGCTTTAAGCAGACCGCACCGAAGGGCAAAGGTATCCGCCCGCATTTGACACCCGACCGCGAAGCCCTGCTGAACAAGCTGGAAGCGCTGTTGACGGTGGGCGATAAAAGCTGGCAATACGCCGACGGGATGGCCAAAAGGATGTTCGGCAAGGATTTGGTACGATTTTTGACACCCGAGCAGCTATACAAACTGGTGCAGGCGCTGCAAATCCATATCAACAAAGCGAAAAAGGCGGCAGAGCAATGATCAGGGTGGATGAAGAAGATTTTGAGGCGGTGCGCCACCTGCTGCCCGAAAGTGTGCTGGCATTGATTACGATCATCGGGCTGACAGAAACGGTGGAGCTGGTGAAAAACTTAGGCGGCACGACCTACCCGTTGCGGCAGGGACGCACCAAAGGCAGCGAATCGCGGCTGGCTTATTTGGAGGAAATCGTCGGCGGTGCGGCGATGGAAAAAATGGTGGAAGCACTGGCCCCCTGCGATCTGTTTATCCCGAAATGCGAACAGGCTTTGCTGGAATTGCGCGACCGCCATATCCGCCGCCGCTTCGACGCGCAGACGGGTAAAGGCGTACCAGCTTATGAGGCAGTGAACGATTTGGCTTTGGCGCACGCGCTGACCGACCGCCATATCTGGCGGATTCTGAAGAAGCCGGATAATGAGTGTGAGCAAGGCGGGTTGTTTTAAATTATAATGCCGTGGGGATAACACGGCATTTTTTATGGGAAATCAAGATGAAGACGTTTTATGTTCTGATGTTGGCCGCAATGCTTGCGGCTTGCGGCGGACAAGAAAACAAGCCTGCTGCCGGCGAAAGTCAAACCGATAATCGGGCGCAGCAATATCAGAATCAGCAAAAGCAGATTGCCGCACGTTTGGCCGATGAAGAATATTTCATCGGAGAAAACAATTTGGAACAAATCCGTCTGCACGCCAATTTGAAAGAGCGCGCTCAAAAGCTGCTGTCTTTATTGGCGCAGGCCGACAAGGAAAGCCGTGTATGGGTTTTGCCCGGCGATGCAGCCAAAATCAAAGAATTCAATGCGGCTTTTGCGGTGGTGGCAAAATCTGCCGAGGAATCTTTCGGCGGCCCTTTTCTTGCGGATAAAGCGGGGCTTTATCAATGTACCGCTGCGGCCAATGCGGCTTACGATTATTTTTTCGCCCGGCAGAGGAAGGATGCGCTGACCGAAAATTACCGTCAACAATACACGGACAACATAGCTGCCTGCCAAGGGCAAATCCGCACCCCGCCAGCCGCCCAAGCGACAGTGTATGCGCGTAAAGGTATCAAGCTGCCGTTGAATAATTGTTTGCCGGTATTGGCCGGAGATGAAGAATTTGATACCTACACCTGCCCGATGGAAGTAAAATAGGCCGTCTGAAACCCAGCCCGAGAGCAAAAGCCCTCGGGCTTTTTGCTGCCTGTCTGACATGGGGCAGGCGCGGTGCAAAATAAGCGGACGGGATAATCAAGGCTCGATAACAGACTAAGCAGGACGAATCTATGAGCAAGATTATTGTGCTGACCGCAGGCCACAGCAACACCGATCCGGGTGCGGTGAACGGCAGCGACCGCGAGGCGGACTTGGCGCAGGATATGCGCAATATCGTGGCATCTATTTTGCGCGATGACTACGGCTTGACGGTTAAAACCGACGGCACAGGCAAAGGCAATATGCCGCTGCGTGAGGCGGTCAAACTGATTCGCGGCTCGGATGTGGCGGTTGAGTTCCACACCAACGCTGCCGCCAGCAAAGCGGCAACGGGCGTCGAGGCATTGAGTACGCCGAAAAACAAGCGTTGGTGTCAGGTGTTGAGCCGTGCCGTGGCCGATGCGACCGGCTGGAAGCTGCGCGGCGACGGCGGGTTTAAACCGGACAATGCGGGTCAGCACAGCCGTTTGGCTTATGCGCAGGCGGGCGGCATTGTGTTCGAGCCGTTTTTTATCAGCAATGATGCCGACCTCAAGTTCTTTAAGGAACGCAAGTGGGCTATTTGCCGCGCGATTGCGACGGCCATTGCGATGGAAGTGGGAGCAGCACGGGTATGAAAAAAGGTTTGATTGCGTTGGCGATTGCTGCGGTATCCGGTATGCGTCGTCCTGCAATATCAGAATTTCAGATTACGCCTACCCCTGCGTATCAAGTGCGCCAACATTCGAGTGTGCGCACAGGTAAGTCAGGCGTGGCCGCAGCCAAACGGGCTGCGCGTAAGCGTAAAGCAGGAAAAAAATGACGAGGTAAGAAATATGAATGACGGCTGGGATGGATATTAAGATGCGTATCTTTGATATTTTCAAAAACCCCGCGACGGGCAATGTGTCGCATTCGAAGCTGTGGGCGAACATCGCCTGCGCGGCGGGGACGTTTAAATTTGTGATGCTGCCTGACCCGTCGGCAGAGATTTGGGCGGTGTATTTGGGAATCGTCGGCGGCTATGCTGTGGCGCGCTCGTTTGTCAGCGTGAAGCGGCAAGAATTGGAGAGCGACCATGCCCGTGAAACTGATTAAATACCTGCCCCATTTGGTCGCGGCATTGCTGCTGGCGGCGGCGTTGGGGTTGGCCTACCGTGCGGGCTTTCAGACGGCCTATAACGAACAGCAGGTCATTATCGAACAAGCGGAAAAAGAAAAATCCGCCGCGCTCTTGGCATCCAGCCGGGCATTTGCCGCGGAATTGGAACGGGCCAATGCGCGGCAGCAGGAGCAGGTGGAAAAAACGAAACAGGCAGGCATTAAGCTGGCGGCAGCCAATGCTGAAATAGGCCGTCTGAAACAGCAATACAGGAAAGGGATTCACCATGCAATCGAACAGGATAAAAGCATTGCCGGCAATGCTTGTATTGACGGCTTGGGCGCTCACGGGCTGCGCCAATACCGCCAAGCCCTCGGATACGGTGCCGATTAAAACGGTCGAGGTACCGGTTATGCCCGCGCCACCTGCGGCCTTGATGGTACCGCCGGTACGCCCTACTCCTCCGGAAAGCGGCAGTACCCGCGCTTTGCTTGAACACGCTGTGGAGTTTGGTGGCTATGTTGCCGAACTTGAAAATCAAAACGCGGCATGGCGCGATTGGTCGGACAACCACTCCCGCAAAGTCGGCGACTGACAAAAAAAGCCCGCGTAGGGCGCGGGCTGAGGGTGAAAGCGGATTTTATACCTCTTTTACAGGGGTGGCGGCGGTGGTGCTTTTCAGCAAATCGACTGCGTGCTGGCAGTTTTGCTTGCTGGTGTAGCCTTCGCCCTGAGCGATGATTTCATGGTTGGCTGCTTTCAAACGCCAACGGTATTCGCCTTTTGCGTCTTTATAGATTTCAAAATACATAAGGTTTCTCCTATGAATGAGTACACGTTTTCTTACCGCTTTAACGGCAAGTCCTGGTCATTGAGCATTTGGGCGGACAGCCCCGAAGAAGCCCGGGCAAAATTTCGGGCGGCCCGGGAAAATGCGCAGTATGACGGTGAAGTTATAGCAAAGGTTTGTACATTTGTAAATATTTCATTGGTTAATAAATTGTACAAGCGGATAAAATATTTAATGGGTATCAAAGAATGACCGTATACCGTGAATTAATTGAACGTCAGTTGGCGGTGCGCCAAGCGGGTTTGCAAATCGGGCTGCAAAAGGCCAACGAGCAAGAGCCGTTCATCGCGGCGGTGGCCGAAACTTTAAGCCGCACGATGTGGGGCTATGTGATGCGGATGGATGCGCGGTTTGAAGTTACGTTTATCGTAGATTTGGGCTATGTAGCCTTCGAGCATCAATTCACTGCGGTCAAACAGGCGCTGAAGGAAAAATTCGAGGTGGAAGCCGATGGGGATGCGCTGACTGTCGAATCCGACCGCCTGCCCTATGGTATTGCGGCCTGCCGGGTGGTGTTCGGAGACGTGTTATGAACGGAGATACACCGATTACCGTGGAATATGTGTTCGGCACGTTGGTGTCGTTTCTGATTGCTTTATTGTGGTATTGGGTAAAAAGCATTTCAGACGGCCTGAAAGAAGCCCGCAAAGATCGTGATGAACTGCTCGGCAGGTTGCACAGCGTAGAAACATCTTATCAGACGAAAGCGGAAGCAAAAGACAACAGGAACGAAATCTTAAACTTGTTGCGTGAAATCAAGGCTGATTTGAAAGAAGTCGGCCAGAAAATCGAACGGAAGGCAGACAAATAATGCAAAACCAAGACCCTATTTTAAGAGCGTTGGCAGAAATCAACGGCAAGCAGGACAAATTGTTACAAAATCAGGAACGCATGGATGCGGAAATCAAGAAAATCCATGCCGATTGCCGCCGCACGTCGGCAACCACCGGCGCGGCCGCGGGCGCGATTTCGGGCGGCATTGTGGCTACGGGCATCGCATTTGCCCGCGCCAAGTTGGGGCTGTAACGATGGCGCATCCGAAGGCGACCCGCGACAAGCTGCGGGCACTCTACTGCAACGGCGAGCAGAGCCTTGAGACGGCGGCGGCTTTATGCGGCGTATCGCTCGGCACCGCCCGCCGCTGGCGCGATGAGGCCAAGGCGCAGGGCGACGACTGGAACAAGCTGCGCGCGGCCCACACGCTGGCCGGCGGCAGCATAGACGAAATCGCGCGGGCGATGATGACGTCGTTTCTGGTGCAGTATCAGGCGACGATGACGATGTTGCAGGATGCGGAAGTGGAAGATTTGCCGCCGAGCAAACGGGTGCAGCTGCTGGCGAGTTTGGCCGATGCGTTTACCAAAACGGTGGCGGCGAACAAGCGGGTGTTGCCAGAAACCTCGCAACTGGCGACGGCTTTGGAGTTGTTGCAGTTTTTGATGGTATTCGTGCAAGAAAAACACCCCAAACATTTGGCTGCCTTTGTGGAGGTGTTGGAGCCGTTCGGGGTGGAGGTGGAGAGGAAGTTTGGTTAGTTGGGTGCTTTTACTGAAGTATAAGCATTATAAATTGGTACATATTTAGCTCTTCCTTCTTGGACAAGCTCGATAGCGCAATTTTCGATATCTAAATAGCCTGCACTTATGCCTAGGTTGTGAAGAATTTTAGGCTGCATATTAGCTACATCGATACCACAAAATGGATAATGTAAAGGTTCATTTATTTTGATACGATTTTCTTTCTCAAACTCATAGTAGGCTTCAATCACCTGATAAATAATGTCTTTTAATGCTTCCGGCATTTTAATATCCTTATGAAAAATAAAGATTTCCTTAAATCCCTGTCCGCCCTTGCCGCCAATCTGCGTCAAGTCATCGAGGCCGAAGTAGACGGTTTCGATGCTTCGCCGACGGCGGTGGCCGAGCGGCGGGCGAAGGTATTTGACCCGGTAGGCGGTTACGAGTATTTCGTCAACACCTACTTCCCGCATTATATCCGTTCGCCTGAAAAATCCGACCTGCACCGCTTCTTATTCAGGCGTTTACCGGAAATCGTCGAATCCCCGGAAGGCGAGAACGAAGCGGTTGGCGCGCCGCGCGGCGAGGGTAAATCGACGCAGGTTACGCAGTTGTTTACTTTGTGGTGCATTGTAACGGGACGCAAGCATTACTGCGTGATTGTGATGGACAGCATAGACCAAGCATACCCGATGCTTGAAGCCATCAAAGCGGAATTGGAGTTTAATCCCCGCCTGAAAACCGATTTTGCGGATGTCTGCGGCCAAGGCCGCGTGTGGCAGGCAGGTACCATCGTAACGGCCAACGACATCAAGGTGCAGGTAGCGGGCAGCGGCAAAAAGCTGCGCGGATTGCGCCACGGTCCTTACCGCCCCGACCTGACTATTTTGGACGATATTGAAAACGACGAACAAGTCCGAAATCCCGAACAGCGCGACAAGCTCAATGCGTGGCTGACGAAAACCGTACTGCCGCTCGGCGGCGTGGGGCAAAAATACGATGTGATTTATATCGGCACGATTTTGCATTACGACAGTGTGTTGAACCGAACGCTCAATAATCCGTTTTGGAAAGGCATCAAGTTTAAAGCCATGTTGAAATGGCCCGACCGCATGGATTTGTGGGACAGATGGGAAGAGTTGTACCGCAATGAAGGTGAGTTGGTGGCCGATGCGTTCTATCAAACGAACAAAGCGGAAATGGAACGAGGGGCGGAAACCTCTTGGGCGGCGCGCGGCGTGCTGGCCTTGATGAAAATCCGCGCCCGCGACGGACACGCGGCTTTCGATTCGGAATATCAGAATGATCCGGTGAGCGGTGAAGATGCACCGTTTGCCCAATCCATGCAGTTTTGGGCGGAGCTGCCCGCCGATTTGGTGTATTTCGGCGCGCTCGACCCTTCGCTCGGCAAAGCGGGGGCCAGCCGCGACCCGAGTGCGATTATCGTGGGCGGGTATCAAAGAAGCAGCGGCAAGCTGTTTATCGTGGAAGCGCAAATTAAGAAGCGTTTGCCCGATTTGATTATTGAGGACGTTATCCGCTTGCACGCGCAATATAAGTGCAAGCTGTGGTTTGTGGAAACGGTGCAGTTTCAGGAGTTCCTGAAAGACGAGCTGGTAAAACGAAGTGCGGCAAAAGGCATTCCCGTGCCGGCGCGGGCGGTCAAACCGATTGCCGACAAGCTGCTACGGATTGAGACTTTGCAGCCGCACATGGCCAATGGGTTGATTTTGCTTAATGCCAATCAGCAAACCTTAATCCAACAGTTTCGCCATTTTCCCAAGGCAGACCATGACGACGGCCCCGACGCGGTGCATATGCTGTGGTCGGGAGCAACGGCCAACAGTGCGCCGGTGGAATATATGGCGGTGCCGAAACATGGGTCGGACGGCGGCTTCGGCAGCGGCGCATGGTGAAACTGACACCGGGCAGGGCTTACGATTAATGCAGGCAGCAGAGAATTGGGGCAAGTTTAACTTGCCCTTTTTTTATTTATGAAAAACATTTTCAGCAGTGCATTGAGCAAAATTCTGCCGGGCCGCTATACACCGAAATCCACCCCGCAAACGGCGGAAATTACCCAAAACACCCAGACTCACGAACACCCGAGCAAAGGTTTGACACCGCAGAAGCTGCACGGCATTTTGGAAGCTGCTGAGCGCGGCGATATGAAGGCGCAGTCGGAACTCTTTGCCGACATCGAAGAGAAAGACGGCCATATCTTTTCCGAGATGAGCAAGCGCAAGCGGGCGGTCATCGGGCTGGATTGGCGCGTGATGCCGCCGCCGGACAGCACCGACGCCGAACGGCGGCTGGCCGAAGAAGTCAAGGGATGGATTGAGCGTCTGCCCGATTTCGAAGACATGATGTTCGACCTTTTGGATGCGGTCGGCCACGGCTTTGCCTGTGTGGAAATCGAATGGCAGCAAATAGGCGGCCTGTGGCTGCCGAAAAACTTTATCCACCGTCCGCAAGGCTGGTTTAAGGTGGACGGTGCCGATAATGTGCGGTTGGCCAAACAGGATAATCCGGACGGGGAAGAGCTGTGGGCGTTCGGCTGGCTGGTACACAAACACCGCAGCCGTTCGGGTTTGCTGGTACGCGGCGGGCTGATGCGCACACTGGTTTGGCCGTATCTGTTTAAGAATTATTCGGTGCGCGATTTGGCCGAGTTTCTGGAAATCTACGGTCTGCCGACGCGCTTGGGCAAATATGCGGTGGGGGCGGACGAAACCGATAAAACCACGCTGCTGCGGGCGGTAAAGGAAATCGGCCATAACGCCGCGGGCATTATCCCCGAAACCATGAATATCGAATTGCTTAATGCCGCCAACGGCAGCAGCGAGCCGTTTATGGCGATGATCGACTGGGCGGATAAAACATCATCGAAAGCGATTCTGGGCGGTACGCTTACCAGTATGGCCGACGGTAAAACCAGTACCAACGCGCTGGGTCAGGTGCATAACGAGGTGCGCCATGATTTGCTGGTGTCGGATGCCAAGCAGCTTGCCGGTACGATAACGCAGCAACTGATTCTGCCCCTGCTGCAGCTGAATAAAGGCAATGTGGATGAAACCCGCCTGCCGCGTTTCCAGTTTGATACGCAGTTGCCCGAAGATATGGCGGTTTACGCCGAATCTTTGCCTAGGCTGGTAGAGATGGGCATGAAGATTCCGCTGGCGTGGGCGCAGGAAAAACTGGCGATTCCGCTGGCTTCGGACGACGAGCCGGTATTGGCTTTGCAGACGGCTGAAAGCGAAGGTGTCAAAGTTGCGCCGTTAAGTTACCGCCGCGTGGCCTTGAGCAGGCAGGGCGAAATCTTGGATATGGGGCAGGCGGCCATCGATAACGCAGGTTTGGGCAAAATCGCCCTGCCCGAGCATATCGAGCCGTTTTTGCGCGGGTTGGGTCAGGCTTTGGCCGAGGGCGACAGCTATGAAGAGGTGCAGGAGCGGCTGTTGCGTGCTTATCCGCATTTGGACAGCACCGAATTTCAGACGGCCTTGGCGCGGGTGATTTTCATCTCCGACCTGTGGGGGCGGCTCAATGGCTGATTTGGGTTTTACCTTCGGTTTGGAGCCGGAAGCGGCGGTCAAATATTTTGAAGGTTTGGGCTACCATATCCCGCCCGACTGGGATGTGAAATGGAATGAGGCGCAGGCCAAGGCGCGGATGATTGCAGGCATACACAGGCAGGATATTGTCGGCGAGTTTCACGCGGCAATGTATGAAGCGGCGAAATCGGGCAAATCGTTTGAGGCTTGGCGCGATGAAGTGCAAGGCCGTCTGAAAGCACATGACTGGCATCTGCTCAAAGACGGCGATATTGTGGACGGAGACACCGGCGAAGTCCTCGGACGCGGCATTACCAAACACCGCATGGAAACGATTTTCCGCACGCAGATGCAATCGGCTTACATGGCCGGTCATTGGCAGGCGTTTGAAGAAGGTCGGGATGATGCGCCGTGGCTGCAATACTCGGCCATTTTGGACAGCCGCACACGCCAAAGCCATGCGGCGGCGCATGGTGCGGTGTATCACATCGACGACCCGTTTTGGGATTACTTCTACCCGCCCAACGGCTTCAATTGCCGCTGTACCGTGCGGGCGCTTTCAGACAGTGATTTGAAACGGCGCAATCTGCTGCCGCAAAAAGCACAGCTTGAAGATACGGAAGTGGTGGTCAACCGCAAGGGCGATACCCGCCCTGCCAAAGCGGTAAAGTTGCCGGACGGCCGCCGTTTTTATACCGATGCTGGCTTTCAGCACAATGTCGGTAAAAGCCATTTGGCCAACTTGGGGCAGTTGCAGATGCAGCGTGCAGTGGAACTGCCGCCGAAACTGGCGAGCGTATCGATTCAGACGGCCTTAAAACAGCCCGATTTGATGCGGGCGGTGTCGCAACAGGCGGCGCAAATGGTGCGGCGGGTGGATGCGGAAAAAGTAGCGCGCGGGAAAACGCTGTATGTGGGCGCATTGGCCCTGCCCGTGTTGGACGCATTGGCGGCAAGGAAAATTTACCCGCAATCCGCCGTGATTGCCATAAGCGACGAGCGGGTATTGCACGCTTTGCGCGACAAGAAGGTCAAGCCGCTGCCGGTATCGTTTTGGGAGAGGATACCCGAACTGCTGCAAGAACCGGAGCAGATTTTATTAGGCAAGGCGGGGCGAAATGACGATGCCAAACAGTTTTTGGCATTTGTGTATCCGCTGCCGGCAGGCAAGGGGAAGCTGGTGGTAACGCTGGACTATGATGTGAAAACCCGACATCCGTTGACAGGTAAGAAAGAACATCTGACCTTGAATATGGTCAACACCGGCATGATTGCTGAAACGGATAAACAGGTGAATAGCTTACTGTACGGGTATGAAACAATATGGAAAAAGCCATAAACTCTTTGCCTGATTCGAACAGGATAATACGCGACACGGTAACGTGGCCGTAACCTTTCCAGTAGGAAACCCGAGTTTTATGGCTGTTGGAACCAATATACCATGATTGAGATAAAAATCAACACAGACACCCTGCAAAACAGCTTAAACGCTGCGGCGCGGCGTACCTCCCACACCAAGCCTTTGATGACGCGGCTTGCCCGCATCATGCGCAACGCCGTACTGGAGAATTTCGCCGCCGGAGGCCGTCCCGCTTGGGCGCCGCGCAAATATCCGGCCGCGCGTGAAGGTTCGGGGCTGTTGCAAGCCAGCGGCCGCCTGTGCAATTCGATTACGCCGAGCAGTACCAACGATACGGCGGTGGTCGGCACCAATGTGGAATATGCGGCTATCCATAACTTCGGTGGGAAAACCTCGCCACACTTGATTAGACCGAAAAAAGGCAAAGCGTTGAAATTCGGCGGCCGCTTTGCTAAGCAGGTTAACCACCCTGGCAGCAATATTCCCGCACGCCCGTTTATGACCCTGCAACCGGAGGACGAAAAGGCCCTATCCGATGCGGTGGCGGAATATCTGGCACAGGCCATTCAGGGGCGGTAATCATGCCTGTCTGAAAAATGCCGAAAAACAGCCCGAAAACGCCCTAACCCATACTTACCCCTACCCATCGCCTGAAAATCAATCCTGCGCGCGTTTGAACACCTTTTGAACACTATCCCGCGCGTATCTCTGCAAGTACATTTCCCTTCCCTAGAAATTCATCTGTCTGACATAGGCCAAGCTTTGACGAGGGCGCGGCTGCCGCACAATGCGGGCTATGGACACCAAAACCCTTCTTGCCGCCTTATCCGCCGCCCATGTCGGCGGTTCGGACGGCTTAATCAAAATCGTACCCAAAGGCCAATTCGCACCGGTTGACGGCCGCACCGATACGGGTGTGCCGCACTGGACGATGTCTGCCGATTTGGCACAGCAAATCATTGCCGCCTTTGACGCCGCGCAAACCGACCTTGTGGTCGACTACGAACACGCCACGCTGAAAGCCGCCGAAACGGGGCAGCAAAACCCTGCCGCCGGCTGGATCAGCAAATATGTGTGGGATGACGAGCGCGGCCTGATGGGCGAAGTGAAATGGACGCAGCGCGCCAAAGACATGATAGACAGCGGCGAATACCGCTATCTGTCGCCGGTACTCGAATACGACACGCTGGGCAATGTACGCGGGCTGCACAGTGTGGCGTTGACCAATTCGCCCGCACTGGACGGCATGGCTCTGGCTGCATTGAGCCGCCAAAACTCTATCAACCCCAAACAGGAAACAAGTATGAACAAGGAAGCTTTAATCAAGCTCTTGGGCTTGGCGGCGGATGCCGACGACAAAGCCATCGAAGCGGCTTTGGCCGAAGCACAGGAAAAGCTGGGCGGTAAAACGCTCGCCGAAGCACTGGCCGCACCCAAAGAAGAACCGCAAGGCGGCGAAGGTGGTAAAGGCGATGCCGGCAAGCCCGAAGACAAGCCGCAAGGCGGCAATGCCGACGACGGCGAGGTAGCCGAACTCAAAGCGCAAGTGGCCGCGTTGAGCAAGAAAGTGATTGCAATGGAAGTGGGCGGCACTTCAGACGGCCTGATCCGTGCCGCGCTTTCAGACGGCCGCCTGTTGCCGCATCAAGAAGCATCGGCGCGCCAACTGGCCGCCAAAGACCCTGAAGCGTTTAAAGCCCTGATTGACGGCAGCTTGGCACTGGCCGCTTTGAGCAAAACGCAGACCGGCGGCAAAGGCGGCGCAGACGGTACGTCCGCGCTGACCGCCGAAGAAGCAGCCGTCGCCGCGCAATTGGGCATCTCTGCCGAAGATTATGCGAAGGCCAAGTAATCCGATAAAGGAAAAGACAACATGATTATCACACCAGACACCTTAAAAGCCCTGTTCACCGGCTTTAAAAAGAATTTCCAAGACGGCCTGAAAATGGCGGAAAGCCAATACAAGGAAATCGCCACCGTCATTCCGTCTTCCACTGCGTCCAATACTTACGGCTGGCTCGGCCAATGGCCCGCTTTCCGCGAATGGGTGGGCGACCGCGTATTCCAAGATATGAAGGCGCACGGCTATGCCATCACCAACAAACATTTTGAAAGCTCGGTCAAGGTCAACCGCAACGACATCGAAGACGACAACGTCGGCATTTACGCGCCGATGATGACCGAGATGGGCCGCGCTTCGGCGGTACATCCCGACGAATTGGTGTTTGCCTTGCTGAAAAATGCACACGCCACGTTGTGTTACGACGGTCAGAACTTCTTTGATACCGACCATCCCGTGTATGAAAAAGTGGACGGCACCGGTCAAGCCAGTACCGTATCCAATATTTTCGCCGGCAGCGAAGCGGCCTGGTATCTGCTGGACACTACCCGCGCCCTGAAACCGTTGATTTACCAAGAGCGTAAAGCGAAGCAGTTTACCGCCATGACCGCCGATACCGACGAAGGCGTATTCATGCGCAACGAATACCGCTACGGCGTGGACGGCCGTTGCAACGTGGGCTTGGGCTTCTGGCAGATGGCGGCGAAATCGCAAGAGAAACTGGACGCTGCCGGTTTCGAGAAAGCCTACAACGCGATGGTGAGCCTGAAAGGCGACGGCGGCAGACCGCTGGCCATCCGCCCGAATGTGCTGCTGGTACCGCCTGCTTTGGAAAATGCGGCCAAAGAGCTGGTGGAAGGCGACCGCCTGGCCAACGGCGCGTACAACCCGAACAAAGGCAAGGCGAAAGTCATCGTATCGCCTTGGTTGCTGTAACGAACAGGCGGGCACCGCCCGCCGGAAGGGATAGAAAATGGCAAAAGAAAAAAACGGACAGGAAGTTGGCGCGACCGTCGATGTCCAACCGGAAGAGGTAACCGTAACCGCTGCCTTACAGGCCGAGATTGAAGCCTTGAGAGCCGAATTAGACAAAGCCAATGCCGAAATTCAGGTAGCGCAGGCAGAGTTGGCCGCCGAGCAAGAGCGCAATGCCAAATTGGAAAGACTGCTTGAAGCCGGCCTTGCACCCGGCGGCATTTCAGACGGCGAAACTTTGACACCTGAAGCGGAAGCCGCCTTTTACACCGGCAGCGGAGCACCCGCCGCAGATGCCGAAGTGGTGGCGATTAAGAGCAAACACGGCCATGCGTTTTTCCGCGCCGGCTACCATGTACAGCCGAACTGGACGTTTGTGCGCCGTGCCGACTTCGAACCCGCCGACTTTGAGCGCCTGATTGGCGACCGTATGGTTGAAGCGCGCGAAGCCCTGCCGACGGACGCATCATGAGCTACGCCGCCGTTGCCGATTTGGTGGCGCGTTTCGGCGAAGCCACCATCACCGGCCTGACCGACTTGTCCCGCAAGGGCGCGGTGGACGAAACCGTCGCACAGCAGGCTTTGGATGATGCCGCCGCCGAAATCGACGGCTATCTGATGAACCGCTATACCCTGCCTCTGCCCAAGCCGCTGCGCATCTTAACCGTGTATTGCTGCGATATTGCGGTGTACCGCCTGTGTACCGGCAAACGGCAGCTTACCGAAGACATTGTGCACCGCTATGAAGCGGCAGTGAAATTCCTGCAACTGGTGGCGGCGGGGAAAGTCGGCTTGGGCGTTACCGAACCCGCAGGCGAAAAGCCCGCCGTACAAGGCAACGGCGTGATGTTTACCACACAGGAAAAGGTGTTCGGTCGTGATAGCGTCTATTGAACAAGCCATCAGGCAGCGGCTTTCAGACGGCCTCGGCCAAATGGTAACGGGTGTCTTTACTTACGGCGGCGAGTTCGACGGCGAAGGTTTGGCGCAGGTGGTCAACCAGTTCCCCGCCGTGTGGGTCATGTTTGCCGGCATCAAAGACACCGTCCGCCACGATACGCGCGGCAGCCGTTTTAAAGCGATTGGCCAATTCACGGTATTGGTGGGAGACCGTGCCAGCGGCAGCGAAGCAGACAGCCGTTTCGGCGGCCTGCACCGCCATGATGTCGGCACCTACCGCCTGATGCAGACCTGCCGCCACCTGCTGACCAATCAATCGCTGGGCTTACAGATAGACCGTCTGCAACCGGGGGCGGCCAAAAGCCTGTTCAGCCGCCAAATGGAGCAAGACGCCGTTAGTGTGTTTGCGCTGGAATTTGAAACGTATTGGTTTGAAGACGCGCTGCAAGACGGCGATTGGCCGCGGCCTGCGGTTTCAGACGGCCAACAGGCGAAAGTATATGCCGACGTATCCGAATACCAAGGCCGCACCGAACCCGAACATCCCGACTTTAAAGGCGTGAACCTTGAATTGCGTATCCCGCCGAAAACCCCCGACCAACCCGCCGATATGGCGGCCACCGTTGAAACCAAGGTGAAACCATGAACGAAACCATTAAAGTACGCGCCGCCGACGGCCTGCAAGTGCCGCTGGCCGGTAAACCACATGAATACATTACCGACCAAGAAACCGTTACCGTACCCGATGCCGCCTATTACCGCCGCTGTATCGAATACGGCGACCTTGTGGTCGTAACCGAAGACACCCAACCCGCGAAAGGCAGCAAATAATGGCATCCGCAAACATCAATTTCGAAAAAATCCCCGCCAGCACCCGCAAGCCGGGCGTGTACGCCGAGTGGAACACCAAGCTGGCCGTGCGCAACCTGCCCACCAACAAACAGCGCGTGTTGATTGTGGCGCAACACAACAATCCCGCTTTGGGTGAGCTTACCGAGCTGGAAAACGTGTTTTCCGCCGCCGATGCGGCCGCCAAATACGGCGCAGGCAGCATGGCGCACCTGATGGTTACCGCCGCGATTAAAGCCTATGCCTATGCCGATTTAAGCCTGATTACCGTAGCCGACAACAAGGCCGGAGTGGCCGCCGGCGGTAAAATCACCTTAAGCGGTACTGCCAATACCCAAGGCGTGTTGCGTGTGAGCATTGCCAATGCCGACACTTTAACCATCGGCATCGGCGCCGAAGACACCGCAGCCACCGTTGCCGCCGCCGTCAAAGCCGCCATCGATGCCGTGCCCGATTTGCCGGTTACCGCCACCGTTGCCGAAGCAGTGGTGACGCTTACCGCCAAAAACAAAGGTACGGCCGGCAACGCCATCCGCATCAAAACCAGCAATACCGCCGAAGGCATTACCGCCGCCGTTACCGCCATGACGGGCGGCGATGCCAACCCCGATATTGCCGCCGCGCTCAATGCCGTAGTCGCCGAAGGCCACCACATCATCGCCTGCGGTATCAACGACGAAACCAACCTGCTGAAACTGCGTGCCCATTTGGATACCGTAGCCAGCCCGATGGAAAAACGCTGGGCAATCTGCGTATACGGCCAAACCGGTACGCTGGCGCAAGCCACCACCTTGGCAGGCCGTCTGAACCACGGCCATATCGTCAGCGCGTGGTATCGCGGCACCCCCAGCCTGCCTTGCGAGCTGGCCGCCGCCTTTGCCGCTGTGATGGCGAGCGAAGAAGACCCCGCCCGCCCGTTGAACACGCTGGCATTAAACAGCATCGGCGTGTGCGAAAGCAAAGACAAAACCATGCGCACCGAGCAGGAAAACGCCCTGTATAACGGTGTTACCCCGATTGAAACCAGTCCGGCCGGTACGCAGGCGCAAATCGTGCGCGCCATCACCACCTACACCAAAACCGCCAACGGCACGGCAGACGAAAGCCTGCTGGACGTAACCACCGTGCGCACCCTGATTTATGTAAGCCGCGCCTGCGTCGACCGCATCGCCCTAAGATTCCCGCGCGACAAATTGAGCGACCGCACCCCGCCGCGCGTGCGCAGCGAACTGATTGACGTATTGATGCGCTGCGAAGAGCTGGAAATTTTGGAGCGCGTGGAAGAAAACCTGCCGAAACTGATTGTGGAACGCGACCTGCAAAACACCGGCATGTTGAACTGCCGCATTCCCAGCGATGTCGTCAACGGCCTGCATGTAGTAGGTATGGTTGTAGATTTATATTTGTAAGAAAGGCTGAAACATGAGTACCGAATACGTTGGCAGCGTCATCCTCTATCTGGGCGCGAACGAAGTCGAAGTAACCAAAATCGACGTGAAAGACAACACCGGCAAAAAGCCCGTAAAAACCATGAACCGCACCCGCCGCGTCAAAGGCTTTACCCGCGGCGTTGGCCAATACGACATTACCTTTACCGCCGTGGTGCCGACCGACGGCACGGCGGTGGACTGGGCAAAGATCGACGACGCCAAAATCAGCCTAGTTCCCGACGTGGAAGGCGCGCGCCCGACATCGTACCTCGGCTTCTGCGCCACCGAAGCGGGTGACAGCTATACCGTAGATAATGAGCTGGTGGTGGATGTGACCGGTTTTGCGATTCGGAAGGTGTTGGAGTAACCATTGTTTCTATATTAAATCGTGTTATGATTGAACCCAGTTTTATTACTGGGTTCAATCAATTATGGCTAACCGTCTTTTTCACCTATATCGCTATCAAATTATTCCGAATGAACGTATTCAAGAACGCCTGCCTTTACATGTTGGAGATATGACAGTTGAAGAAGTAATCCAAAATAAAAATGCATTTTTTATCGAAGCCTTTAACAATCTTATCCTGCATAGTGATTTGAATTCATATGAAGAAACGGCTAGAAAGATAAGAATTAAGCAAATTTTCCCAAATAACCACGCAGATGAAAGTGAGCAACTTTTTGTATTTAAAGTTGCTACACGTAAGCGAATAAAGAGAGAAACAGAAAATTTTGAATCGGTTTCTGAAGAAAATTGGCCAAGTGCGTTTGTGCTTATTTGGAATGACCCAGAGCAACAAATTATTGCTATTGAATATCGACCAATAGCCTTTCATAGTACTAATTCATTGGCAGCAACCTTGGAAAAACGTTTAAATGAAATACTTGCTATTCATAATTTAAATGTGCAAATCAATCCGATATTTGATAAGAAATCCTTTTGGGAATTTATTGAAGGTCGCAACTTAGAAAAGGTTATCTTCAAAATAGTTACTCCTAACATGGCTTCTATTTCTCAGTCATTAAGTGAAGAATTAAAAGCCATAGCTAAAATGTCTAATTCTGCTACAACAGAATTGGCTTTGACTGCTCCCGAAAATGGTACTTTGAATATTTCACCCAGTATGCCGCAACTTCCTGAACTGGTAGATTACAGCAGTAAAGGAGGTGGAAATATTAGAGTAAAGTGTAAAGGTGTTAAAGCAATCACCAACGTCAAAACTGAACAGTCTAGTTTAACGGTTGATGAGATTACTATTGAATATCACCCTTATAACCTTGTTGACAGAATTCAAGATTCTTGTAGAGAAAATGATTAAAACTATTGCTGACACCTTTGCCAAATCTTTTGTCATTGCTGTGGTTATTTGTGCCATTCAAGCATTATTTGGGATTTCTTTTGTCAGAGAATTCATGCAGGACAATTTGCTCAATATTCTGGTTACTTTGATGGCGATCAACACTGCAACAATAGCTGTTATTTTGTCGAAAATGTATGAAATCAGTCGTGAGCATCAAAAAAAAGTTAATGAAATCTTTGGTGCTACCAAATCACAAATGTTGTTGTCTATCCGTGAACAAATTGCTTTGATAGGCAGCGGTCTAATTCTTTCTATTTTATCGAAAAAAATAGATTGGTCTTGGAATCCAACTATTATTAATATCAGTTTGGAAATTTTGTTATTAACAGTATTTATTTATGCATTGTTTATATTGTATGACACTGCTAAAGCTGTTTTAGAATTTTATCAATAACTTTCTGACATCTGTTAAACAGTCAGTAAACAACCCTTAAGCGACAATTAAGCCTTGATTTATACAAGGTTTAACCACCGTTTAAGGGCTTTTTTATGTCTGAATTTCCCCCCGAACTCACCCGCGCCATCGAAGATTACGAATTGCGCATTTCTCCCGACCTGAAAACCGTTACCGGCCGTCTGAAATACGGCATTGGTGTGATTGACGGCGAAATGCACCATGATTTTTCCATGCACCTTTTAACCGTGCGCGAGGACATGGCAATTGATCCGCAACTTGAAGGCCAGCCGCGGCTGGTGGCCGCCTATGCCGCGTCACTGGATAAATTGGGTGGCTTAACAGCCGAATCTTTGACACCTGATTTGCTGCTTGATGAGATGGCTGCTGCTGACTTTGACGCGCTGTACTGGGCGCAAGAGCTGCTGCAAAAAAAGCGGCTTTGCCCGCACCCCGCGCCGACCGTTACCGATACGCCGTCTTAAAACTCGGCCGATACGGCATCACGCCCGCCCAAATCGACGGCATGACCCAACCCGAACTGGAAGGCTGGTTAAAACAGGCCGACTTAATCGAGCGCGGCCGCGCCGCGCCGGTAGTGATGCCGTGGTTTATTCCTGCGAACGTCAAACCATCCGCCGCCACGGGCGGGCAGACCCAAACCTTTATCAGCAAGCGTAAGAAAAAATGAGCCAGCATAGTGTAGAACTGGTTGCTAAGTTTAAGGACAACGCCACGCCCGGCCTCCGCCGTTTGGCGGCAGAAGCGGAAAAAACAGGCAGCCGGCAGTTGCAGAAAGCCGCAGCGGTCAAGCTGAAACATCAAGAGATGTACAGCGCTACCGCCCGTTTGGGCATCCGTACTGAACACCAAATCCGCCGTGAAATCCAACAAACGCAGGCGGCTTACAACCGTTTGGCCAAAAGCGGCATGGCTTCGCAACGCGAACTGGCGAGGGCTGCACAGGTAACGCGCAGCCGCGTACGCGAGCTGACTGCCGAAATCAACGGCGGTGCAAGCCGTTTGCAACGTATAGGTTCGGGAGTCCGGACAATCGGGCGCGGTGTGGCCGGCGTGGCGGCGGGTGCGGCGGCAGGGGCTTATGTGTTGGCGCAGCCGGTCAACCGGACGATGGACTTTGACACATCATTGCGTCATGCCGCCAATACCATGTATGCAGGCAAGAGTATGGCCGAGAAGCGCGCAGGTATGGCGGAAATTAAGAAATCGGTCATGGATGCCGCCTATGTAGGCGGAACGACGCGTGATACCGCTTTGGAAGCCATGAATACAATGGTGGCCAGCGGAGCGATGAGCGACGAAGCCGTGAAAAAACTGCTGCCGACCGTTATGAAAACCGCCACCGCCGCCAATACGGAAGGAAACGATATTGCCAACATCGTAACCAAGGCGTTGCAGGCGGGGTTTAAAGAGGCGGATATTCCGTCGCTGCTTGACCGTGCGTTGCAATCGGGCGCGGACGGCGGTTTTGAATTGAAAGACATGTCGCGCTGGCTGCCGCAGCAGTTGGCTGCAATGAAAAACGCCGGTATGGGCGCGACGCTGGATAATTTTTCCAGCCTGCTCAATGCCAACCAATTGTCGTTTATGACCGCGGGCAATACCGATGAAGCTGGGAACAACCTAGTCAACCTGCTGGCAAAAATCAACAGTCAGGATATTGTGACCAAAGCCAAAAAAATTACCATCAACGGCAAAGAAGGTTTCGATTTCACCGCCAGCATGAACAAACGGCAGGCAGCAGGCATGAACTCGCTTGATGCGCTGGTGGACATTGTCGGAGAAATCACGGCCAAGGATAAGAAGTCCGCCGCTCTGATGAAACAGATTAATGCCGCGCAAGGCGATGAAGCCAAGCTGGCTTTGCTGGAAAACCAAAAGGCCTTGGTAGACGGCACTGCCATCGGGAAGCTGGTTTCCGACCGTCAGGCATTGATGGCATTGCTGGCATTGGTCAACAACAAACAGGAACTCACCCGCCTGCAAGTAGGCCAGACAAATGCGGCGGGTGCGGTGGACGGTGCATACGGATTCGTCGCCGAAGGTTCGGGGTTTAAAAAATCCCAATTCTCCCTCGCCAAATCAGAAGCCGAATATGGCGCATTTGAAAAATTCAGCGACCGCATCGGAGGCTGGATGCAGTCGGCCGCACAATGGATGCGCGGGCATCCCGAACAGGCGCAAACCGCCACGCAGGTAGGATACGGCGCGGCGGCTGCATCGGCGGCGGCCGGTACAAGCTCTATGTTTGGGGGCGGCGGCCTGCTTTCCAAACTGTTCGGTGGAAGCAGCAGAACCTTACAGGCGGGCCGTCTGATGCCCTCGGCCTCCTCGCTAGGACCCGTCGCGCTCGGTGCGGCACCGTTGGCCGTAATGGGCGGGGCAACCCATTTGGCGGGGCAGCGCGACAAATATGCGGAATGGTCAAAACCGTTTGCTAAATTATCGTCTTGGCTGGAAAGTATCCTGCCTGATTTTTCAGCGGGGGCGAAAGCCGAATATCTGCGCAAACGTGAAGAACTGGGCGGCAACAATGCTCCGCTCGACAGCCCTGTTTTAAAAGAGAGTATGGCGCAGCTTAACCAATCTGCACAAACCAACCAGCAGGCAAGCCAGCAGTATGTGCAGGCTGCGGCGGAGAATCAGGCGGCAACAGCGCAGATTACCGGCGCGGCGGCACAGATGACGGCTGCTGCCGCACAAATGCAGGCGGCGGCAGGCAAGCCGATTCCGATTACCGTTACCGTGCAAAACGGCAACATTATGGCCTATGTGAATCAGGCGGTAGAACGCAACAGTAGGAAAAATTAATGGCTTGGAAAGACACTTTACTGGATGCGAGCTTCAAGGGCGTTACCTTTGACGTCATCGACGACACACTGCGCGGCACCCACGCGCTGGCGGAACACGAATACCCGTTCGTACAGGGCGCGGACATCGAAGATACGGGCGTATCTGCGATGGATATGGCTTTGACCGCCGTATTGTGGGGTGAAGATTACGAAGGCCGCCTGCAAAACCTGCTGAACGTATTGCGCGAAACGGGCGCGGGCGAATTGATCCACCCGATTTACGGCAGCGTGCCCGACTGTGTGGTGGCGGATTTTGAGGTGGCGCACAACGAGGAAAGCCCCGATTACTGCACGGTGCGGATGACGTTTAAGCAAAGTGTCAAAGCTGCGCCGTTTTTTGACCGCGATTTGCCGGTGGCGTTGGCCGACGAGGTAGACTTCTTGGCTGATGTGGCCGCTTGGCAGGGGTTTGAGGTATTTCAGACGGCCTTAAGCAAAATAAAAAAAGCGCAAAGCCGTTGGAATGCCTTTCACGGCACGGTGTTGATTGCTGTGGGCGTACTATACGGGCAGGTTAACGGCGTGTTTAAAGGCAGTTTAAACCTACTCGACAGCCCGCACGTATTAATGGCGGAGCTGCAATCGGTGTTCGGGGCGTTGGCCAATATGCACAATGTCGGCAAGAGCGGGCTGGACGGCTGGCGCGATATGGTGGGCGGCGTGTCCAAAGCCGCCGCGACGCCGTGGCATGTCAGCCGCGGAACGGAAGGCAGTGCGGCAGCCGTGGATTTGATTCAGCGCGCCAAGCCCGAAGATGTGGCTGCTTTAACCGCGCTTACTGCCACTGTGGGCGCATGTGCTTTGGCCGAGCAGGCCGCCGATATTTTAGCGGTGCAGTTAGACGGCCCGACTTTAACACCCGTGGAAATCTCGCGCTTGTTAGCCGACACCCGCGCCGCTTTGCAGCGTGCTTTGGCCGCCCAGCGTATCTTGGCCATGATGCTTTCCGATGAGGTTAAAGCCGACCAGTTGGCCTACTGCCTGCTGCGGCTCTACCAAACACCTGCCGACAGTGCCGATGATGTGTATCGGCGCATTGAGGCTGCGGGGTTGTTGCCGAAAACGCCTTATTTGGAAACTGCCGCCGCACTTACCGAAAGCTTGCGCGATACGGCGCACAAACTGCAAAAACAGGCATGTTCGGTGATCAATCTGCGCCCGCCGTTGGTGCAGAAAACCGTTACCCGTGATACCGGCCTGCATCTGCTGGCTTTTGAGTGGTATGGCGATTACAGCCGCTTTGCCGAATTATTGCGCCTAAATCCGCATATCCGTCATCCGAATTTTATCGCCAAAGGGGAGGTGCTCAATGCCTACGCCCGATAACACCGTTACCCTGCTGATTAACGGTAAAACGCACGGTCAATGGACGGATTACGATATTGTTTCCGATCTGCTCACGCCCGCCGATGATTTTTCAGTAACGCTCGGGCGGCCTGTTGATGCCAAACCCGATGCGGTACAACCGGGTGATAAAGTAGAAGTGCGCGTTGGTAATGATACGGTATTGAGCGGGCGGATCGACCGCGTGCAAACCATTACCGAAAAGGGTCATAAAACCCTAATGATACAAGGCCGCGATGATGCAGGCGTGTTACTGGACTGTTCCGCGCCGCTGTTTAACGCGCAGGATATGGATTTACACCAAATCATTGAGAAAATCGTTAAGCCTTTGGGCTTGGTCAAAATCTGTATTGATGCCGCCAAAACCGACAAAGCCCACAAAGTGCAGATCGAGCCGAGCTGCCGCGCGTGGGATGCGCTACTGGAGTACGCCGATGCCAACGGCCTATGGCCGTGGCTGGAGCCGGACGGCACGCTGGTGGTAGGCGGCCCCGATTACACCGCCGAACCGGTAGCCGAGCTGGTTTTGCGCAGCAACGGCCAAAACAACAACATCAAGCGGCTGGAAGTGAGCCGCGATATGGCGGCGCGCTACAGCGAGGTTACCGTATTGGCGCAAAGCCACAGCGGTAAAAACAACATCAAAGCTACGGCTAAAGACGATTCCTTGAAGCTGCACCGCCCCTTGATTGTGACCGAGCCGGACATCGACAGCCAGGCGGAAGCGCAGCGCAAAGCCAAAAAGCGGCTGGCGGACAGCAGGCTGGCGGGCTTAACCATTACCGCAACCGTGCAAGGCCACCGCACCGATAACGGCACTTTATGGCAGCCCGGCCAGCGTATCAACGTATTGAGCGAACCGGACGGCATCGATGCAGTGTATTTTCTGATGGCGCGCACGTTTACAGGTGGGCGCGGCCAACCCACTGAAACCGTGCTTACCCTGAAAGAAGACGGCGCATGGGTATTGGATGCCGACCCGCCGAAAAAATCAGGCAAGGCGAAAAGGCCGTCTGAAAACCGCAAGGCCAACGGCCAAGCAACGGCCAAGCCGAAAAAACGCCGCCAAGCCAAGAAGCCCAAGCAGGAGTTACAGGTTATTTAAATGGATATTAAAACCATCGATAAACGTATCAGACAGGCTTTTAACGGTGTGCGCCAAGCCTTTCGCGGCAAAATCGCTCGTGTGAAATCGGGAGGCGGCGTGCAGAAAATCCAAGTGGAAGGATTGGAAGGCGAAACCGTACAGGATTTGGAACACGCCGAAAACTTCGGCTTCACCAGCCACCCGCCCGCCGGCAGCGATTGCGTGGTGGTGCCGCTGGGCGGCAAAACCAGTCACGGCATTATCGTTACCACCACCAACGGAGACTACCGCATCACGGGCTTATCGGAAGGCGAAACGGCGGTTTATAACGCTGATGGTGCTCAAATAGTGTTAAAGAAAGGCCGTATTATCGAAATCGACTGCGAAACGCTGAATATCAAAGCACCGAGCGGCGTGAATATTACCGCCAATAATGTGAAATGTTCGGCACAGGTAACTGCAGAAGGTCAAATCAACGGCAACGGCGGCATGGCCGTACAAGGCGGCAGCGGTGCCAGCTTTACCGGCGATGTCAAACTGGTGGGAGATGTGACAACCACCGGCAAGCTGGTGAATAACGGCAAGAATGTGGGTTCAGACCACAAACACACCGAAACCAACGGCAGCGAAACAGGCGAGGTGGTGTAAAGTCTTTCAGACAGGCATCACGCCTGACATCCATCAAACCAACATCCAAGCGTCCTTATCTGAAAATACAGGTATGGACGCTTTACTTAATCCCCAAACGGGCGGCTATATGGTCAACCAATCCGCCCAATCCATCGAAAACGAGCTGTATATCCGCTTGGTTACGCCCTTGGGCAGTTACTGGGCAGACCGTACGCTCGGCAGCCGCCTGCACGAATTGCGCCGCCAAAAACATTTGCCGCGCATAGCCGTGTTGGCCAAGCAGTATGCCGAGCAGGCATTGCAGCCTGTGGTTAAGTTTAAACGTGCCCAATCCATCCAAGTAACCGCATCTGCGCTGCAGCACGGCTGGCTGAAATTGCACATTGAAGCCGTCGATGCCGCAGGCGATACCGTAACCCTTATACACAAGGTGGCCGTGATATGACGCAAGCGCTTAATTTAGAGCAAATCCGCGCCAAATATCTGCGCGACCTGCAAAACCAAAACCCCGCCGCCCACGTACACGCGGGCAGCGACAACCATGTGCGTGCCACCGCCATTGCCGCAGTAGGGGAAGGTCAATACCAACATCAAGAGTGGATTTTGCGCCAAGCTTTTGCCGATACGGCGGATTCAGCCTTTTTGGAAAAGCACGCTGCAAAATACGGCATTTACCGTAAGGCTGCTACTTTCGCAGCCGGCAAAGTGCGGATTAACGGTGCAATCGGCGCCACAGTTCCGATAGGTCAGCAAATCAATGTCGGCGAGCAAGTGTATTTAACCGTTGCCGCTGCTGTAATCGGCGCAGATGGCAGCGTCGATGTGCCTGTGATGGCCGCGGCGGCGGGTAGCAACCAAAACCAAGCCACACAAACCAGCGCCGTGTTGCAGAGTGTACCTGCCGGTGTAGACGGCACCGCCGTGCTGCTGGAAATGGTCGGCGGCACCGATGCCGAAACCGACGAAAGCTTGTTGGCGCGCTATGAAGAACGCCTGCGACGACCTGCTGCAGGCGGTAACCAATACGATTTCCGTAATTGGTGCTTGGAGGTGCCTGGTGTGGTTGATGCCTTTATTTACCCGCTGCGCCGTGGCAACGGCTTTGTCGATGCCGTGATTTTGGGCGAAAACGGCATTCCCAGCGAAGAAACGCTGGCTGCCGTGCAAACCCATGTTGATGCCGTGCGCCCCGTTACCCGTAAAAACGGCTTTCTAGCCCTCGCACCCACCATTCAGGCGGCTGATGTGGCGGTTACTGTTACCTTGACAGCCAATGCGGACAAAGATGCGTCAACCGTTGCTATTAAGTCTGCCGTTAATGCTTATTTCGGTACGCTCAAGCCGGGAGATACCTTAATCAAAAGTCAGCTTGAAACGCTGATTAGCGAAGTACACGGTGTTATCGACCGGGTGTTGACCGCGCCCGCGGGCAATATCAGGCCGTCTGAAAGCGGCAATGATATTTATTGGATTCGACCGGGCAGCATCACGGTGGAGTACACGTCGTGAGTTATCAAGACCTGCTATCCGCATTACGCCCGCCTGTCAGCTACGACGCAGCAGCCGAAGCGGCTGAAATACGGGCAGAAGCAGCTGTGTTTGATCATGCACAAGCCCGCGCACAGGGCATTGGTGAAGCACCCTTTCCAGGTGAAGACAATGATTACTTATACCGCTGGGAAGAATTGTTGGCGATTATCCCTCCTGCCGGAGCGAACACCCAACAACGCACCGATGCCGTGTTGGCCAAACTTAATGCACTTGGTGGTTTGAGCATCGCCTACTTTACCGCCATCGCAGAATCTGCGGGTTATACGGTCAAAATCTACGAGGAAGACCAATTCCGCGCGGGAGAAAGCTGTGCGGGCGATTGTTTAAATACCGAAGATGCCATTTGGCGTTGGTGCGTCGATATTGCCGACGGCAACGCTACCGCCTATATCTTCCGCGCAGGGCAAGGTCGTGCAGGCGACCGCATCAGCGTATACACCGACCCCATCATCGAAACCATGTTTAGCGAATTAAAACCGGCATGGACTTACTGCCGCTTTGAATATTCGAAAGAGGTATAAAAATGAATTTAATAGAAACCCCTGACAACCGGTTTGTCGACGGTGACCGCCGCACGCCGGGTACGCCTGTTCCGGCTTGGTGGCTCAATCAATTGCAAGGCGAGTTGTTTAGCATTTTGCAGGCGGCTGGCATCGAGCCGGATAAGGCAGATCATAAACAAGTTTTGAGCGCCATCAAAACCTTGGCCGAGGCCGCCTCACAAGTGTCCAGCATCGCAGCCCTGCGCCAATACAGCGGCGCGGGTTATGTTAATGTCAATGGCTACTACGATACCACTCCCGGCATCGGCGGCGGAGTGTTTGTGGCTGATAACAAAGATAAAACCACCGTTGATAACGGTGGCTCGGTAATTGTAAGTACAGACGGCACGCGCTGGCGGCGGGTTGCTGAGCAGCTGCATGCTGCCGATTTTGGCATATTAGGTAACGGCAGCGACGAGACCGATAAAATTCAAACGGCCTTAAATGCGTGCGCCACCGAAAAAAAGCCCATTAGTTTTGCGGCTGGCAAAAACTATGGGATTACTCAAATCAGTATTCCGCAGTTTTCGCAGATTTCGGCCGCTGGCGCGGTGTTTAAAAAAATGGCGGCGTCTGAACAGCCGTGTATCAATATTAATAGCAATGTGTCGATTGATGTTTTGTCGGTCAGCTCGCCCGGTAGTGCAACAGATTGCGGCGTGCGGGTGCTGGGTAGTGACGTGGATATAGGCAGGGTTGTACTTAAGTCGGGTACCAAAGGCTCAAACTACGGTGTGCATGTGCAGTCATCGACTGGGAAAAAGCTGAAAAATATAAAAATCAGCGGGGTAGATATTGTCAACTACGACGCGGCCTTGTTGCTTTTTGGCATCGATGATGGCGATGTGTCAGACATTAATATTAAGTGTTATAGAACTGGTGTTTATCTGCGCGACGCTGGAAACTGCAATTTTAACGGTGCCAGAATATCTGAAAAATCGCCAAACGCGGAAGGTGCACCCGGTCAGAACGGCCTGCTTGTCGAAAGCATCAGCGGCGACTATGCCTCTCATGATTTGACTTTTTCCAATTGGTTAGTTTCAGACGCTGCCGAGCATAGCTACCGTTTCGGCGGCCAGCTCGGTATTAGGGATGTGTCGTTTGTAGCGTGTACGTCAAAGATGTCGGGGAATCACGGTGGTAAGTCAAGCGGGGGATGTGGATTTAAGGTGTTGGGTGCAACTAGCGCGGCAGGTCATCGGCATAAAAACTTTAAATTCACTGGCTGCCATGTTGAGGATGTGAACATGGCTGGAGGCGGTGCTGGTAATTTTGCTGGTTATTTATTTTCGGTGGTGGACGGCGTAACTCTTAACGGGTGTACGCTCGGAAAAAACCGCAATGGGCAATACGCCTGTTGGGATGCAGTGTCAATCGAATCTGTTACCAATATATCTTTAAACGGCGGTTTGATGAGAGATTTCCAGCGGCAGGGTATCCGTGTCGTGTCTGCCGTTTATAACCAGTTCCCGGGATGGGATGGTCTGCTTGATGGCCTATTTGTCAATGGTGGGAGCTATCAAAACAGCCATAATCAAAACGCCCCTGTTGTCTTTTTTGATGTCAACACTGCATCTGAAGTAACGGGCAGCGGAACGGTAAAAAACGTTATTTTTACAGGTGTTAACCTGCGTGGTGGTATGGCCGCGATCCGCACCGCAGACGCAATAGAGTATGAAAACCTATACTTTGACTTTGACTATGAAAACGGCTTGGCCAGCGGTGCCACTCCAGTTATTCCGGGTAAGGGCGACGCTTACTACAATGCTCGGATACCTTGGATAGGTTACTCACCGGAGGCTAAAAACGGCTCGACGATTATCGACAAACTTACCGGCACGGTGAGGGTGCGTCGGAATAATAATTGGGTGATTGTTTAAGGATTTGATTATGTACATGATTTTTAACAATTTTGGGCATTGTGAGCTGATTTGCGAAAAAGCGCCTTCAGAAGTTGGGGACGGTTATTTTGTTTTGCCTGGTGATGGTATTGATGGTTTTTTTTGGTCAGACGGGCAGCAGGCTTATAAAGCAACCACCCCGCCGCCGTCGTATTTGCATATTTTGCAAAACGGCAAATGGATTTTGCCCGATAGCGTGGCTGCTCAGCAACTCAAGGCCTACAAGGCTGACAAGCTGCAACAGCTTAACGCTGCTGCCCAAGCCTATATCGACCGAGCTGCCGAGACCGATAAAGTGCCGGATTTCGAGGTGCGGATGTGGACAATTCAAGCGGCAGAAGCGACGGCATGGGCAGCGGATAAAAACGCCCTTACCCCGGTGTTAGACCAAATCGCGGCAAGCCGCGGCATTGATGCAGACAAGCTCAAGGCCGCCGCGCTGCGTAAAACGTTGGCCTACGAAAAGCTGACAGCACATATCGCGGGACAGCGTCAGGCGCTGCAAAGTAAAATCGAAACTGCCAAGACGCAGGCTGCGCTGGATAAGATTGTGATCACATTTACCGCACTGGAGGCTGTCTGAAATGAGCAAAGTCTATCTGGCTATGTACAAGGGACGGAAAGACGGGCGAGGTGTCAAAGTTTGGGCGGCACGAATCGCAGACTGGGTTGTACGCACTGTAACCCGCAGCCCTTACAGCCATTGCGAAATCGCGGTAGAGCATCCGCGCGACGGCCTGTTTGATTGTTATTCGTCCAGCGCGAGAGACGGCGGGGTGCGCGTTAAAACCATGCCTCTGCCTGCCGACAAATGGGATTTAATCGAACTGCCGCCGGCGGTTGCACTGTCAGTAAGCCGCTTATTCCGCCGTACACACGGGGCAGGTTACGACTGGCTAGGTGCGATTGGCGTGGTACTCAAATCACCACACAGCAAAAGCCGCTGGTTTTGCAGCGAATGGTGCGCATATGTAATAGGCTGCACCAGCCCGCACCGGTACACCCCGCAAACCCTGTATGCTGCGGCATTAACTAAAAATAGGCTGTCTGAGAAAATGGAGAGAATAAAGTAATTTAGAAAGTTTTAAATAAAGAGGAGCGGCGACGTGTCTGTGTTGCGAGCACCGACACGCCAGTCAAGCAGATGTCCCCTGCATTGACTTCAAGGCCGCTTTGCCTAGCTAGGCGGCGGTAATTCTAACCTAAACGGAGTTAATGCGACATGGTTTATTATCGTGAATTACGTTGTACCTACTGCAAAAAACTGTTGGCCAAAGGCAGCGGTAACGTACAAATCAAGTGTAACCGTTGTAAAACGGTTAATACTTTCAGCTAGACAACCATTACTAAGAATGCCGTCGAGCATCATTTTAAACTGATTTCAGAACACCAGCGAGAGTGTCGGAGAGTAAGTAAAATGATGCAAAAATACCACTCAACGGCTCCCCTGCCATTCGTCGGACAAAAGCGATATTTCATTAAACACTTCACTAAAGTATTGTCGCAAATTCCAGCTGACGGCAAACATTGGACAATTGTAGACGTATTCGGCGGAAGCGGCTTGTTGGCACACGTTGCAAAACGTATCAAACCACAGGCGCGGGTAATTTACAACGACTATGACAACTACTCAGACCGCCTGCGGCACATCCCAGATTACAACCGTTTGCGTGAACAAATCGCGCAGATAGTTGGCGGCATCCCCAAAGGCTCAAGGCTAGACCCTGAACGTACCCGATCGGTGCAACAAACAATCACTAATTTCCAAGGCCACATTGATGTGCGCGTACTTTCATCATGGCTTTTATTTAGTGCCAAACAAGCAAATTCGCTTGAACAATTGCTGGGGTTTGAGTTTTACAATAAGGTACGCCAATCCCCATACTCCATCGCTGCCGACTATTTAGACGGCCTCGAAATCACCCAGCAAGACTATAATCTTTTGATGGCTGAGCATTAGCATAACCCCAATACTCTGCTGGTATTAGACCCGCCTTATGTGTCCACTGCTCAGGGTGCGTATGCCGCTGATAAATACTTTAATATGGTTAGCTTCCTGCGTATGATTCAGTATATGCGCCCACCGTTTATCCTATTTAGCTCCACCCGTAGCGAGGCGCTGGACTACTTCCAATTTTTGCAAGAGTGCGAACCGGACAAATACCGGCGCTTCAGCGGCTACAATATCGTTTCACTAGATGCCAAGATGGGCAAAGGCATCGAGTATCAGGACAATATGATTTATAAAATAGATTAACCCGCCTAAACGGCGGGCGGTATCAAAGTTCCACCTTATAGCGCGGCCTAACTAGGTGTCAAAGATTTTCCGAAAAGGTGCTAAAGTTCGCGCCGCCTTATATTTGCGGGCGCTTTCGGTTTGCGGGTCGGGTGGGGTGTGTTCGCCGCATTCGCGCACGGCGTCGCCATAAACCGAAGTGCTGCTTGCATAAACGATATGGCCGATGTCGAAATGCCGCGCAAGTTGCAGCCAGCCCGCCAGTACGGCGGGGTAGTCGGCCACGGCGGAAGGCGGCAGCAGGCAGAACCACACGGATTTGTCTGCCCATGTTTGCCAGAAATCCGCCTGAAAAACCCGCTCATCGTTTAAATCGGCAGCGTGCAGGTTTACCGGCAGGTTGATGTCGTCGGAAGTGATTCTTCGTTTGAGCGCCGATACGCGGCTGCCGCCCTCAAACATTTTTTCGGCCAGCGGCCTGCCCAGATAACCCATGCCGAGTATGGCGCAATCGGGTGTGTGCATTTTTCAGACGGCCTCGTGTGTGGAAAGGGTAAACAGTATATAGCCGATAAATATTTTCCGATACGGGGTAGGTTTTCGGCTGCCGCGGCAGTCCAACCAATTATTTGGCAAAAAGTTTCGTTATGCTCGGGCTTGATCCGAGTATTTTATTGTTTCGAAAGAAATAGCAGATACTCGGGTCAAGCCCGAGTATGACGATGGTTGTATCGACGGCCCTTAGGTGTTGCAAAAGTTTCAGGCCGAGACCTTTGCAAAATTCTTTTAGGCCGTCTGAAACATCCGATTATCGTCATTCCCGCGCAGGCGGGAATCCAGTCGTTTTTTCATAAGTTATTGAAATAAAATACTTGATGGTTTTAAGGCTGGATTCCCGCCTGCGCGGGAATGACGGGATACGAACGTTTTCAGGTTTGAATTGGTTATTTTGCAAAGGTCTCAGGCCGTCTGAAAAAACATTTTCAGACGGCCTGCTGCTTTAAACGGCTTCAATCAAACCGCTGGTTTAATCCAGCTTTTTAAAATGCTTGCGGCGCTCGTGTTCCTGCAAATAGCGCTTGCGCAGGCGGATGGATTGCGGGGTGATTTCCACCAACTCGTCGTCGTCGATAAACTCGACCGCGCTCTCCAGCGTGAGCTTGATGGGCGTGGTCAGGCGCACGGCTTCGTCGGTGCCGCTGGCGCGCACGTTGGTGAGCTTTTTGCCTTTTAAGGGGTTGACCACCAAGTCGTTGTCGCGGCTGTGGATGCCGATAATCATGCCTTCGTAGATTTTTTCGCCGGGCGATACGAACATACGGCCGCGGTCTTCAAGGTTCCACAGCGCGTAGGCGACGGCTTCGCCTTGCTCTTGCGATACCAGCACGCCGTTGTGGCGGCCGGGCATATCGGGCTTCACGGGGGCGTAGTCGTCGAAAACGTGGCTCATCAGGCCGACACCGCGGGTGAGCGTCATGAATTCGCCTTGGAAACCGATCAGGCCGCGGGCGGGAATGTGGTATTCGAGGCGGGTGCGGCCGTGGCCGTCGCTTTCCATATTGGTTAATTCGCCGCGGCGGCGGCCGAGTTCTTCCATCACCGCGCCTTGGTTGTCGTCGGGCACGTCGACGGTGAGGTTTTCATAAGGTTCGCATTTTTGACCGTCGATTTCGCGGAACACCACGCGCGGTTTGCCCACGGCCAATTCGTAGCCTTCGCGGCGCATGTTTTCCAACAGGATGGTCAGGTGCAGCTCGCCGCGGCCGGACACGCGGAAAATATCGGCGTCTGCGGTGTCTTCCACGCGCAGGGCCACGTTGGTAAGCAGCTCTTTGTTGAGGCGGTCGCGGATTTGGCGCGAGGTAACGAATTTGCCTTCGGTGCCGGCCAAGGGGCTGGTGTTGACCATAAAGTCCATCGTTAAAGTAGGTTCGTCCACGCTGAGCATGGGCAGGCCGACGGGGTTGTCTTTATCGGAAATGGTTACGCCGATGCCGATGTCGTCGAGGCCGGAAATAATCACGATGTCGCCGGCTTCGGCTTCTTCCAGCGGCACGCGCTCGAGGCCCTTGAAGCCCAGCAGTTGGTTGATGCGGCCTTGCGCCACCTGTTTTTCGTGGTTCATCACGGCAACCACCTGGCCGGGTTTGATGCGGCCGTTGAGAATGCGGCCGATGCCGAGGCGGCCGGTGTAGTTGTCGTAGTCGAGCTGCGAAATTTGCAGTTGCAGGGTTTCGTCGGCGCTGCCGGAAGGGGGCGGGGTGTGTTTCAGAATGGTTTCAAACAGCGGACGCATGTCGCTGCTCTCGTCGCCCTCTTCCAGTTTGGCAAAGCCGGAAAGGCCGGATGCGTAAACGATGGGGAAGTCGAGCTGTTCGTCGGTGGCGCCGAGTTTGTCGAACAGTTCGAAAGTTTGGTCGATTACCCAGCTCGGGCGGGCGGAAGGTTTGTCGATTTTGTTGATCACCACAATCGGGCGCAGGCCGAGCGCCAAGGCTTTTTTGGTAACGAAGCGGGTTTGCGGCATCGGGCCTTCTTGGGCATCGACCAGCAGCACCACGCAATCAACCATGCCCAACACGCGCTCCACCTCGCCGCCGAAGTCGGCGTGTCCGGGGGTGTCGACGATGTTGATGTGATAGCCTTCGTATTCGATGGCGGTGTTTTTGGCGAGAATGGTGATGCCGCGTTCTTTTTCGAGGTCGTTGCTGTCCATCACTCGCTCGTCAACCTGCTGGTTGGCGCGGAAGGTGCCGGATTGGCGCAAAAGTTGGTCGACCAGCGTGGTTTTGCCGTGGTCGACGTGGGCGATGATGGCGATATTGCGGATTTGTTTCATGGTTCAAACAGCCTGATAGCTAAAAAATAACCGTGCATTATAACACGCTATTTGCCGGATTCCGTGCGGTTGTTTGTGTGGCCGGAGTGATAAATAATATTAGTGAATGAAAAGAAAAAATTTATAACCTGTTTGAAAATAAAAGGTAAAAAGAAAAATCCGGGTTTGAACGAACCGGGACGGGATGCTTTTGTTGCACTTCGGCCGGCTTGTTGTGGTTAAATTTTGTAAATAAAAAATCGTATTGCAATAAATTATCAATATTAGACGCAACAAAAATCAAAAGGAAACAAGCCGTTAATTTTTTAATCGGTTTTACGGCTGTGGCATTATCTTTGATAATTGTTTGTATTTTAAATGGAAAGTTTGTATAAATCGGGTTTGTTGCCTACAATTTGAATCAAGCAGATACACAAACCGAAACACAAACGAAAGGACACATCATGCAAGGCGATAAAGCTGTTATTGATTATATGAACGAGTTGCTGGCAGGCGAATTGGCCGCGCGCGACCAATATTTCATCCACTCGCGTATGTATGCCGAATGGGGCTACAACAAACTGTTCGAGCGCATCGGTCATGAAATGGAAGACGAAACCGGCCACGCCGAGGCGTTTATCCGCCGCATTCTGATGCTGGGCGGCACGCCCAATATGGTTCCGGCCAAAATCAATGTGGGCGCCGACGTGGTGGCCATGCTCAAAGCCGACTTGAACACCGAGCTGGAAGTTCAAGCAGCGCTGAAAAAAGGCATCAAGTTGTGCGAAGAAAAGCAGGACTACGTTACCCGCGAACTGATGGTGGCGCAATTGAAAGACACCGAAGAGGATCACGCCCACTGGCTCGAGCAGCAGTTGCGCCTGATTGATTTGGTGGGTATCCAAAACTACCTGCAAAGCCAGCTGTAACAGGCCGTCTGAAAGGAGATTATCATGCAAGGCGACCGTTTGGTTATCCGCGAGTTAAACAAAAACTTGGGCTTGCTGCTGGTTACCATCAACCAATATTTTCTGCACGCCCGCATTTTGAAAAACTGGGGTTTGGAAGAGTTGGGCGAACATTTCTACAAACAGTCTATCGTGGAAATGAAAGCCGCCGACGATATCATCGAGCGCGTTTTGCTGCTCGAAGGGCTGCCCAACCTGCAAGATTTGGGTAAGCTGTTAATCGGCGAGAGCACCGAAGAAATCATTCAGTGCGATTTGACCAAAGAGCAGGAAAAACACGCCGCGCTGGTGGAAGCGATTGCATTGTGCGAAGAGAAGCAGGATTATGTTTCGCGCGATTTGCTCGAAAAGCTGAAAGACACCAACGAAGAGCATATCGACTGGCTGGAAACCCAGCAGGAGCTGATTGCCGGCGTGGGCTTGCCCAATTATCTGCAAACCGGGGCGCAAGAGGACTGACACACAAACCACTGCCAAATACAGCAGTCTGATTGAGCACCGCCAAACAAACGGCATACTTTCGGGTATGCCGTTTTTCTTTCGGGTTTGTTTTCAGACGGCCTGAGGTCTTTACAAAAATACTTAAGGCCGTCTGAAATACTTAGATTCCGTCATTCCCGCGCAGGCGGGAATCCAGCCTTAAAATTATCAAGTATTTTATTTCAATAACTTATGAAAAAAAACGACTGGATTCCCGCCTGCGCGGGAATGACGGGAAATAAATTTTTTGTGATGGGTTTTTAATTTTGCAAAGGCCTCGGCCTGAAAATATTTTTTGCAAAGGTCTCAGCTTGTAAAGGTTTTTGGCCGTTTGAAAAAAACATTGCGGATGTTCAAAGGTCTCAACCTTCAAATAAAAAAACCTTGCGGAAATACCGCAAGGTTTTTTTATAGTGGCTGAGAAATGCGTTCACTCGAAAGGGGTTACTTCCAGGCCGAACATCGCGCGGGCGGTGTTGAGCATCTGGCAGCTGAAGCCCCATTCGTTGTCGTACCACGAGAACACTTTCACCATATTGCCCGCAGTTACTTTGGTGAGCGTGCTGTCGAAATTGCTGGCTTGGGTGGTGTGGTTGAAATCCATAGAAACCAGCGGCAGGGTGTTGTAACCGAGCACGCCTTTCATCGCGCCTTCGGAAGCGGCTTTCACGATGCTGTTGATTTCCGCCACGCTGGTGTCGCGGCCTGCTTCGAAACTCAAATCAACCAAAGAAACGTTTACCGTGGGCACGCGGATGGCCAGGCCGTCCAAACGGCCTTTCAATTCGGGCAGCACCAAGCCCACCGCTTTGGCCGCGCCGGTTTTGGTGGGAATCATGTTTTCCACGCCGCTGCGGGCGCGGCGCAGGTCTTTGTGGCGCACGTCGGTAACGGTTTGGTCGTTGGTGAGGGCGTGGATGGTGGTCATCAGGCCTTTGTTGATGCCGATGCCTTCGTGCAGGGCTTTGGCAACGGGAGCCAGGCAGTTGGTGGTGCACGATGCGTTGGAAACCACGGTCATTTCGGGCGTGAGCACATCATGGTTTACGCCGTAAACCACGGTGGCGTCAACGTCTTCGTCGGCAGGTGCCGAAATCAGCACTTTTTTTGCACCCGATTCGAGATGGACTTTGGCGGCGGCTTTGCTGGTAAACGCGCCGGTGCATTCCATCACCAAATCCACACCCAAGAGTTCCCACGGCAGTTCGGCGGGGTTGCGGGTGGAAAAGAATGGGATTTTGCGGCCGTTGATAATCAGGTGGTTTTCATCGTAGGAAACATCGGCGGCAAAGCGGCCGTGAACGGTGTCGAACTTGGTGAGATGGGCATTGGTTTCGAGGCTGCCGCTGGCGTTTACCGCCACGACTTCGAGTTGTTTTTCCAGTTTGTAATCATAGATTGCGCGCAATACTTGTCGTCCGATGCGGCCGTAGCCGTTGATGGCAATCTTAATGCCCATTTTTTAGTCCTTTTGTGAATAGCGGTGTTGGAAAATATGCAGGCCGTCTGAAACGCTGCTGCGGAAAACGCGGATTATACCGCGTTGTAGTGCGGTGTAGTCAAGGCAAAATTACAGGCAACTACAATCATAACTCCCGCTTAAAACCGCCGTTTGCGGGCGTTTTTGTGCTGTTTCCGGCCGGAGCGGGGCAGGCCGGAAAGGTGGCCGGAAGCGGAATGCTTAAAACCTGCCCGCTTTGTGGCGGATGCGCCTTCACCGCTATAATAGGCCGTCTGAAAATAATTTAAGGAACCATCATGCACACGGAATCGGTATTGCCCTTGTTGCAAAACCTGCAACACCAAATCTGCGCGGCGCTCGAAGAAGAAGACGGCGGGGCGCGTTTTATTGCAGACCGCTGGCAGAGCAAGCTCGGTACGGGCGAGAGCAGGGTGATGAAAAACGGCGCGGTATTCGAGCAGGCGGGGGTGAATTTTTCGCACGTGAAAGGCAGCGCCATGCCTGCTTCGGCCACCGCCCACCGCCCCGAGCTGGCGGGCGCGCCGTTTGAGGCGGCGGGCGTGTCGCTGGTGATTCACCCGAAAAATCCCTATGTGCCCACCAGCCATGCCAACGTGCGCTTTTTTATTGCTTATCCTGAAGGCAGGGAGCCGGTGTGGTGGTTCGGCGGCGGCTTCGATTTAACGCCGTTTTATCCGTTTGAAGAGGATATTCTGCATTGGCACCGAACCGCAGCCGCCGTGTGCGCTCCGTTCGGCGGCGAAGTTTATCCGCAATACAAACAATGGTGCGACGAATATTTTTATCTGAAACACCGGGGCGAAACACGCGGTGTGGGCGGCTTGTTTTTCGACGATTTGAACCGCTGGCCGTTCGACACCTGCCTGAACTTTATCCGCGCCGTCGGCGAAGGCTACATAAAAGCCTATCTGCCGATTGTGGCGCGCCGCAAGCATACGGCATTCGGTGAGCGCGAGCGCAATTTCCAGCTTTACCGCCGGGGCCGTTATGTGGAGTTTAATCTGGTGTGGGACAGGGGCACGCTGTTCGGCCTGCAAAGCGGCGGGCGCACGGAGAGCATTTTGATGTCGATGCCGCCGCTGGTGCGTTTCGAATATGCCTATACGCCTGAAGCAGGCTCGCCCGAAGCGCGTTTGAACGACTTTTTAAAGCCGCGCAACTGGCTGGCCGAGCTGGCTTAAATCCGATATTTATAGTGGTTTAAATTCAACACGTGCAGCGTTGCCCCGCCTTGCCGTACCGCCTGTACCGCCTGCGGCTTGGCGCCCTGTCCTATTTTGAATTTAAGCCGCTATTAAAGTTTAAGCAAACACCTTGTGCGGCGTATAATAATGCCCGACCGAAAACAAGTTTCCCATTATGAACGCACAAACTTTAGACGTAACCGGATTGAAATGCCCGCTGCCGATTCTGCGCGCTAAAAAAGCGCTGGCGCAGATGCAGGCCGAAGACATTCTTACCGTATTGGCCACCGACGGCGGCGCGCCCGACGATTTCGCCGCCTTTTGCCGCCAAACCGGCCATGTGCTGCTGGAATCTTCCGAATCCGGCGGCGTGTTCAAGCTGGTTGTCAAACACAAATAAGGCCGTCTGAAATGAACACCGTTGTTTTCCGCCTGCTGCCGCCCGTGTTTGCGGTTTTGCTGGCCGCCTGCGGGCAGAGCGGCGTTGCGCCGGAGCAGGCGGCCGCTTATTCCGCCGAAGCCGTGCGGCTGTTTGCACAAGGCTGTGTCGCGCACGGCGGCAATGCGCAGCGCACGGCGGCATGGGCGCGGCAGCACAACTTGCAGCCTTTAAGTGCCGAAGCCGTGAAAAAACTGCCGGCGGGCATGATGGAGCCGGACGTGCAAGCCGTGTGGCAAACAGAGCACAACGGTGCCGTGTTTTACCTCAGCACCGCGCCCGCTTCGTGCAGCGTTAAAACCGCCGTTGCCGACGAAGCCGCCGCCCGCCGCGATTTTGTGGCGATGGCAGAGCAGGGCGGGGAAGGGGCGGCGGCGCGGTTCCGTTCGGAAAACAGCGTTTCCTCGCCGTTTCCGTTCCGCCAATTGGTTTATGCCCGTTTGGATTCCGGCAGCAGCGAAGAAATCCTGCTGACTGCCAACACATCGCCTTCCGGGCATGTGCCCGCGCAACTGGCGCTCCATCTCAGCCGCCGACCGCTGGGGTTAAACCCGGTTGTGAATCCGTAACGGCATCAGGCCGTCTGAAAAAGTTTCAGACGGCCTGATGCCGATGATTAGTTTGATTGAATATGGCAAACGGACACAAAAAGGTACAAGGTGGGCCAACGCCGTAGATTTTTGTGTTCATTCACTATAAAGCAAAGGAAGAGTATGCAAACCCTAACGATAATCCAGCCCGACGATATGCACCTGCACCTGCGCGACGGCGAAGCCCTCAAAGCCGTGCTGCCGTTTACCGCCCGCCAGATGGGGCGCGCCGTGATTATGCCCAACCTGAAACCGCCGGTAGTCAGCGTGGCCGACGCGCTGGCCTATAAGCAGCGCATTCTGGCCGCCCTGCCCGAGGCCAGCACGTTCGAGCCGCTGATGACGCTCTATCTCACCGACAAATCCACGCCCGAGCTTGTGCGCGAAGCCAAAGCCGCCGGTATTGTCGCGTTCAAACTCTATCCCGCAGGCGCCACCACCAATTCCGATTCGGGCGTAACCGACTTGTTCAAACTGATTCCCGTTTTGGAAGAAATGGCCGCGCAGAACATTCTGTTTCTGGTACACGGCGAAGTTACCGACCCCGAAATCGACATTTTCGACCGCGAAGCGGTGTTTATCGAGCGCGTGATGAAGCCCGTGTTGGAAAAAGTGCCCGGCCTGAAAGTGGTGTTCGAACACATCACCACCGCCGACGCCGCCCGCCTGGTTATGGAGGCGGGCGACAACGTAGCCGCCAGCGTTACCCCGCAGCACCTGCTGCTCAACCGCAACGATTTGCTGGTGGGCGGCGTGCGCCCGCACCACTACTGCCTGCCCGTGCTCAAGCGCGAAAGCCACCGCAAGGCATTGGTGGCGGCCGTAACCGGCGAAAAATCGCACAAATTCTTTTTGGGCACCGATTCCGCGCCGCACGCCCAATCCGCCAAAGAAAACGCCTGCGGTTGCGCGGGCATGTTCAGCGCCGCCACCGCCATCGAGCTATACGCCGAAATTTTTGAAAACGCCGGCGCGTTAAACAAACTCGAAGCCTTCGCCTCGAAAAACGGCGCCCGCTTCTACGGCCTGCCCGAAAATCAGCGCACCATCACGCTGGTGAAACGCCCCCAGCAGGTTGCACCCAAAGTGCCGTTCGGCAACGGTGATGCGCTGGTGCCGATGCGGGGCGGAGAAAGCGTAAGCTGGACGGTGGAATATTAAAAAGTTTTCAGACGGCCTCAAGCTACAGTTGGGGCCGTCTGAAAAACTTTTATTGAAGCAAATTAAATTCGATATAAAATCAAAAAAATAGATTTTTTTTTAGAAAAAACGCTGGACAAACAAACCGTGTTGCCATATTATTCGCGTTCTTGATTCACGGCAAACACGAAGCGGTGAAGCACGCACCCGTAGCTCAGTTGGATAGAGTATCTGGCTACGAACCAGAGGGTCGGGCGTTCGAATCGCTCCGGGTGCGCCACAAATTATTTTATCCGCGCCCATCGTCTAGCGGTTAGGACATCGCCCTTTCACGGCGGTAACCGGGGTTCGATTCCCCGTGGGCGTGCCATATTTTCCAAGCCCTTCGGAATATCCGAAGGGCTTGGTTTTTGCATTTCCGTTGTGCGGTAGGCTTGCGAAGCTGATGACGATAATTGGAAGTTTCAGACGGCCTCGACGACTTGCAAAAGTTTCAGGCCGTCTGAAATATCCAGCCGTCGTCATACCCGGGCTTGGCCCGAATATCTCTATTTTTTCGAAACAATGAACAGATTTACGAATAATCAAACAAATCCGGCTGTGCCGTTTCACTGGTAACGCGTACATCGGTTTCACCGTCGGCAAACGTGATGTGCAGCTTCTGCCCCTGTTTCAACACCGCTGCGCTGCGGATCACTTGGCCGCGGCTGTTTTTCACCACCGAAAAGCCGCGTTCGAGAATATGCTGCGGCGATACCGCTTCGAGCAGGGCGGCCTGTTTTTCCAACAGTTGCCGCCGGTTGGCGAGCAGGTTGTGCCAATGCTGCTTTAAGGCTGTCTGAAAACTTTGCACATTACGCGCAGCGCCGGAAGTATTGGGGCGCAGGTAGGCCAGTTGCTGCTGTTGGCGGGCCAACCGTTGAGCGTGGAAACGGTGGCTGTTTTGCATGGCAAAGCGCATCGATTGCGCCAGTGTGTGCAGTTGGGTGCGCTGCTCGTTCAATTTCTGTTGAGGGTGGCGGATTTGGCGGGCGAACCAGTCGGTTTTCTGGCTGGCATCGTAATAACGTTGCTGCAAAGCGGTTTTCAGACGGCCTTGTGCCTGCGCCAGTTTGTGCAGTGATTCCAAGCGGTTGGGGCTGACCAGCTCGGCCGCCCCGGTGGGCGTGGGGGCGCGTACGTCGGCAACGAAGTCGGCCAGCGTGAAATCGGTTTCATGTCCGACACCGCTGACTACCGGAATCGGGCAGCCTTCGATGGCGCGTACCACGGCCTCTTCGTTAAATGACCATAAATCTTCAATGCTGCCGCCGCCGCGGCATACAATCAACACATCGGCTTCATTGCGTTGGCCGGCCGTTTGAATGGCTTGGGCAATCTGCAATTCGCTGCCTGAACCCTGTACGGCGGTAGGATAAATAATAACGGGGATTTCCGGCGCACGCCGTTTCAGGGTGGACACCACATCGCGCAGGGCAGCGGCCGCCAAGCTGGTTACAATGCCGATAACACGCGGATGGGTGGGCAGCGGCTTTTTGCGTTCCGCCGCAAATACCCCTTCGGCCTGCAATTTTGCTTTCAGTTTTTCATAGGCTTCATACAGTTGCCCCAAGCCTTTTAGCCGCACTTCGTTAACAGTAATCTGAAATTCGCCGCGTGCCTCATAAATGCCGATACGGCCGGTCAGCTCGATGTGGTCGCCTTCTTTCAGCGGGGCGGGCAGTTTCGCCGCCGTGCCTTTAAACATGGCGCAACGCACCTGTGCGCGGCTGTCTTTCAGCGAAAAATAATAATGTCCGCTGGCTGCGCGGGTGAGATTGGATACTTCGCCCGCCACCCACAGGCCGAACAGGTTTTCTTCCAGCAGGCTTTTGGCTAGGGCGTTCAATTCGGATACGGAAACGGCGGCAGGGGCGAACAGTTCGGACATGGTGGGGCGTTTTGAAAAAGTTAGGGCGGCATTATATAGCGAATCGGTTTTTTTCTATACCGGGAGGCAGATGAGGCGGTGCAGCAAAAAATAATACCGCTTGAAATCGCGTTCAGACGGCCTTATAGTGAAACCCCGCCAAACTGCCGTTCGCAACCGGTTTGGCAAAGATTTGGGCCCATCGACAATACGCCCTAAGCCGTGCCACCGCAACTTTACCGTTAACGCCGAGCCATTATGCAGAACATTCACGATTACGTCCGTCAAACCGCCGCCGCCGCCAAACAGGCTTTTTATGACATGGCCGCCGCTACCACGGCGCAGAAAAACGCCGCGCTGCTGCGCATGGCCGAATTGATCCGGCTGCACAGCGCGGAAATTATCGCTGCCAACGCGCAAGATATGGAGCAGGCCGCCGCCAAAGGCTTGGAACCGGCGCTGCTCGACCGTTTGAAGCTGACCGAAAACGCCGTTGAAAATATGTGCGAAGGATTGCGCCAAGTGGCCGCCTTACCCGACCCCGTGGGCGAGATGGACGAATTCCGCCTGCGCCCCAACGGCCTGCAAATCGGCAAAATGCGCGTGCCTTTGGGCGTAATCGGCATGATTTACGAATCGCGCCCCAACGTTACCATCGACGCCGCCGCCTTATGCCTGAAGTCGGGCAACGCCTGCGTGTTGCGCGGCGGCAGCGAGGCTTTTCACAGCAATATGGCCATTGCCAAACTGATCACCCAAGCCCTGCGTGAAAACGGCCTGCCCGCCGACGCCGTGCGCCTGATTGAAAACACCAGCCGCGAAAGCGTGGGCGCGATGCTGCAAAGCCCCGACTTAATCGACGTGATTATCCCGCGCGGCGGCAAATCGCTGGTGGCGCGCATCAGCGCAGAAGCGCGCGTGCCCGTGATCAAGCATCTCGACGGCATCTGCCACGTGTATATCGACCGCGCCGCCGATGTACAAAAAGCGCTGGACATTGCCTTCAATGCCAAAACCTCGCGCTACGGCACCTGCAACACCATGGAAACGCTGCTGGTGCATGAAAGCCGCGCCGCCGAAATCCTGCCGCCGCTGGCCGAAAAATACGCCGGAAAAGGCGTGGAACTTCGCGGCTGTGCCCGCACGAGAGCCATCCTGCCCGGCATTCAGACGGCCTCAAACGAAGACTGGGACACAGAATACCTCGCCCCCATACTGGCGGTTAAAGTGGTGGACAGCTTGGCCGAAGCCATTGCCCACATCAACACCCACGGCAGCCACCACACCGACAGCATCGTTACCGAATCCTACACCGACGCGCAAACCTTTCTGCGCACGGTTGACAGCGCCAGCGTGATGGTGAACGCCAGCACCCGCTTTGCCGACGGTTTCGAATACGGCTTGGGCGCGGAAATCGGCATTTCCACCGATAAAATCCACGTACGCGGCCCCGTCGGTCTGCACGGGCTGACCTCGCAAAAATGGGTGGTGCTGGGCAACGGCCAGATTCGCGGATAAAGCTAACGGGCTGCCGCACAGGTTTCAGACGGCCTGCGCGGCCAAAGCCCTTGCGGGCTTTAAAATGCTTGCGCCGTATTTCGGAAATGCCTTTTTGCGCGGGCGTTTCAAACCGTGCAACACATTTTCCCGGCAAACGAGGAAAACTTTGCCCGCGCGGTTGTTTTTAGATACAATCACGCTTTCACAAATGATTTTCGAGCAAGCCGCCGTTTTTTGGCGGCTTGTATTTTTATTTGAGGAAACAGCGGTTATGTTGAAAGATTATGCCGTTGTTTTCCGGTCAGTATTTCTACGGCTGAACAGCCGTTTTACGGAGAATAGATCCATGCAGAAAATTCCGTTAACCGTGCGCGGTGCAGAATTATTAAAAGCAGAATTGCAGCATCTGAAAAGCGTTGCCCGCCCCGAAGTGATTGAAGCGATTGCCGAGGCACGCTCGCACGGCGATTTGTCGGAAAACGCCGAATACGAAGCGGCCAAAGAACGCCAAGGCTTTATCGAAGGCCGTATTTCGGAAGTGGAACACAAACTTTCCATCGCCCACATCATCAACCCCGCCGAAATCCACGCCGAAGGCAAAGTGGTGTTCGGCGCGACGGTAACGCTGGAAGATTTGGACACCGAAGAGCGTGTGCGCTACCAAATCGTCGGCGAAGACGAGGCCGACATCAAAGAAAACAAAATCTATGTAGGCTCGCCTATCGCCCGCGCCTTGATCGGCAAGGAAGAGGGCGACGTAGCCGAAGTGCAGGCTCCGGGCGGCGTGCGCGAGTATGATATCGTGCAGGTGGAATATATCTGAGCCGGCAGAAACTTTTGGGTTGCACTCAGGCCGTCTGAAAAACAAGCCGTTCCGAAACCGGGCGGCGGTGGTTTTCAGACGGCCTGAAGCCTTTGCAAAATTCAAATTACCGTCTAAAAAAGCTGATGACGGGGTTTAAATGTTTCAGACGGCATTACGGCCATCCGAAATATCCAACCGTCGTCATACTCGGGCTTGACCCGAGTATCTGGTATTTCTTTTGAAGCAAAAAGATGCCCGAGCCAAGCCCGGGCATGACGCAAGTGTTTTCGTGAGCTGAGGCCTTTGCAAAAATATCTTCCAGACCGTCTGAAATGCTTAAATTCCGTCATTAGCTTCGCAAGCCCGCTGCGCTTCCCCCACATAGGCGGGAATCCAGTCGTTTTTTTTGTAAGTTATTGAAATAAAATAATTAGTAGCTTTAAGGCTGGATTCCCGCCTACGCGGGAATGACGATAATCGGATGTTTCAGACGGCCTTGGGAAAACCTTGCAAAGGCTTCGTTTTTGAGCGGTATTCGGTCGGGGTTTGCAGCCCCCGCTTTAGCGCAATCGTGCGTTTATTGGCAAAGCGCCTACCCTTCTTAGGGAGTATAGTCAGAAGGCTTGCGAAGCGGTTTTTTGAGGAAAAATCCGCAGATGCAAGGCAAAAAGCACAGCAAGATTGAACATCTTGCGAGCATTTTTAACGTAGCAGCTGCGGATTTTAACCAAAAATACCGCCGCAATGCTTTCTGACTACACTCCCTAAAGAAGTTTAGCGGTAAATAAGGTACAATGCGCGCTTATTTTAATTGGATAAAGGGTGCTTTTGCACATGGCTTCTTTAGAAACTTGGATCGGCTTGCGTTACCTCAGGGCCAAAAAGCGCAACGGTTTTATGTCGTTTATTACCATGATTTCGATTGCGGGCATTGCGTTGGGCGTAACCGCGCTGATTGTGGTGCTGTCGGTGATGAACGGCTTTCAGAAAGAAATCCGCGGCCAGCTTCTGAATGTGGCGCCGCACGCCGAAATCGGTTATTACGACACCGGCAACGGCGAGAGCTGGCAGAGTCTGCGCGGGTTTGTGAACGGGCGCAAAGAAGTTTTGGCAACCGCCCCTTATGTTGCCGATCAGGCGTTGCTGGCCAACTCGGGCGAAGTGCGCGGCGTGCAGCTTCGCGGCGTGTTGCCCGAGGAAGAAAAAAACGTGGTGGATTACGGCAAAGATATGCCGGTGGGCAGTTTCAACGATTTGAAGCCGGGTGAATTCGATATTATTCTCGGTGAAGGTTTGGCCGAGGCGCTCGGTGCGGAAAAAGGCGGCAAAGTTACCGTGATTACGCCGGAAGGCAACGTTACCCCCGCCGGCGTGGTGCCGCGCTTGAAGCAGTTCAACGTGGTGGGCATCGTGAAAACGGGCGTGTATGAAGTGGACAACTCGCTGGCGATGACGCACATCAAAGATGCCCAAGTGCTCTACCGTTTGGGCGACGGCGTGGGCGGTTTGCGTATCAAACTTGCCGACCCGCAGAATGCGCCCGCGTTTACCCGCAATTTAGTTCCGCAGGCACAGAAAGACAAAGTGTGGGCACGCGACTGGACGTTTTCCAACCGCAGCTATTTTGAAGCGGTGGAGCTGGAAAAACGTATGATGTTCATCATCTTAACGCTGATTATCGCCGTGGCGGCGTTTAATTTGGTGTCGTCGCTGGTGATGGCCGTTACCGAGAAACAGGCCGATATCGCCATTTTGCGCACGTTGGGCCTGCCGCCTGCGGGTGTGATGAAAATCTTTATGGTGCAGGGTGCGTTTGCCGGCTTTTTCGGCACCCTGATCGGCGTGGTTTGCGGTGTGCTGCTGGGTATGAACGTGGGGCGCATCGTGGCGTTTTTTGAAGATTTGTTCGGTATGCAGCTGATTAACTCGCAGATTTATTTTATCGACTACCTGCCCAGCGACGTCAACCCCGACGATGTGCTGGTGATTGCCGCCATTTCGCTGGCGCTGGCCTTTATCGCCACGCTGTATCCGAGCTGGCGGGCAGCGAAAACCCAACCTGCGGAGGCTTTGCGTTATGAATAATATTGTGTTGAGCTGCAACGGGGTGGCTAAAAGCTATAACGACGGTGCATTAAACGTACAGGTGCTCAACGGCCTCAATCTGCAAGTGGGCGAGGGACAAAGCGTGAGTATTATCGGTGCTTCGGGCAGCGGTAAATCAACGCTGCTGCACATACTCGGCGGTTTAGATATGCCCACCTCGGGCAGCGTGAACCTGATGGGCAACGATTTGGGCAAGCTGAATCAGAAACAGTTGGGCGATTTGCGCAACCGTTATTTGGGTTTTGTGTATCAGTTCCATCATTTGCTGCCCGAATTTTCGGCGTTGGAAAACGTGATGATGCCGCTTTTAATCGGTAAAAAACCGAAAGCCGAAGCCGAAGCGCAGGCGGCGGAAATGTTGGAAAAAGTCGGCTTGAAAGCGCGTATGCTGCACCGTCCGAGCGAACTTTCCGGCGGCGAGCGCCAGCGCGCCGCCATCGCCCGCGCACTGGTTACCCGTCCCAAGTGCCTGCTGGCCGACGAGCCGACCGGCAATCTCGACCGCAAAAACGCACAAAACGTGCTGGATATGATGTTGGCGTTGAAAAGCGAGCTGGGCACCAGTTTGGTTGTGGTTACCCACGACGACGAATTGGCCGCCCGCTTCGACCGCGTGATGACCATGACCGACGGCCGTTTGGCGGATAAATTATAACGGCGCGGCAAAACGGCCAAAGGTCTCGGCTAATGATTCCGTCTTGCTTGAAACGGTTTCAGGCAGGGCGGATTTTTTTGAATGTTGCAAAAATTTTAGGTTGCGTGTCGGTTTTGGCCGGCCGGACTCATTGATTAAAAGAGGCCGTCTGAAAATAATTTTTCAGACGGCCTGCAACCTTTATAAAAGTAATCAACCGCGCCAGCGTTTGAACACCAGCGAAGTATTCACGCCGCCGAAAGCGAAGTTGTTGTTGACCACGTAATCGGTGCGGATTTCCCGCCCTTCGCCGCGGATGTAGTCCACGCCGCCGCACAACGGGTCGATGTTGTCGAGATTGACGGTGGGGGCGAACCAGCCGCTGTTCATCATTTCGATGGAAAACCACGATTCCAGTGCGCCGCAGGCACCGAGGGTGTGGCCGAAGTAGCTTTTCTGCGAGCTCATGGGCACGCGGCCGAACAAGGCGGCGGTGGCTTGGGTTTCGGCGATGTCGCCCTTTTCGGTGGCGGTGCCGTGGCCGTTGACATAGCCGACCTGATCGGGTGTGATGCCGGCATCTTTCAAGGCGTTTTCCATGCAGCGCTGCATGGTGATTTTTTGCGGCTGGGTGATGTGGGCACCGTCGCTGTTAGCACCGTAGCCGACGATTTCGGCGTAGATTTTGGCGCCGCGCGCAAGGGCGTGTTGCAGCTCTTCCAACACCAGTATGCCTGCGCCTTCGCCGATCACCAGCCCGTCGCGGGCGGTGTCGTAGGGGCGCGGGGTCAGGCCGGGTTCGTGGTTGCGGCGGCTGGCGGCATAGAGCGAGTCGAACACATAAACTTCCGAGGGGCAGAATTCTTCGCTGCCGCCGCCCAGCATCATGTCGATCAGGCCGTATTTGATGGCTTCGTAGGAGTAGCCTATGCCCTGGCTGCCCGAAGAGCAGGCACTGGAGGTGGGGATGATGCGGCCGGTGAGGCCGAAAAAGATGCCGATGTTGGCGGCGATGGTGTGCGGCATCATGCGCACATAGGTGTTGGCGTTGAAATTGCGCGAATTGCCGTGCAACACCAAATCGCCCATCACGCCCACATCTTTGGTGCTGCCCACCGACGAGCCGGCGGCAACACCCATGCGGCCGTCTTTGATGCGCTCGTCGCCCAAAAGGCCGGCATCGGTTAGCGCCTGCTCGGCGGCATCGACGGCCATTTGGGTGCCGCGCCCCATGCCGCGCAATTGTTTGCGCGTCCAGTGTTCGGGGGCGCGGTAGCCTTCCACCGGCGCGCCCAAGCGTGCTTCCAATTCGGGGAACTGTTCCGCCCAATCCATGAGTTTCACGGCGTTGCGGCCGCGCGCGAAGCCCGCCTGCACGCTTTCCCAATCGCGCCCGAAGGTGGTGATGGCTCCTATGCCTGTTACGACAACCCGTCTCAACACAAACCTCCGTTCACTGCAATCACCTGCCGCGTGATATAGGCGGCTTTTTCGTCCATCAGAAACCGTACTGCGTGCGCCACTTCTTCGGGCGTGCCCATGCGGGCGGCGGGGGTGGCTTTTAAAATTTCTTCTACCGGCACGTTGTCATCCACAATCTCGGTATCAATCAGGCCGGGTGCCACGCAGTTGACGGTGATTTTGCGTTTGGCAAGCTCCACCGCCAGCGCTTTGGCCGCGCCGATAACGCCGGCTTTCGAGGCACTGTAGTTCACTTGGCCGCGGTTGCCGTTGAGGCCGGAAACGGAGGCCATGCACACGATGCGGCCGGCTTTGCGGCGGCGTATCATCGGCATCACCAACGGGTGCAGCACGTTGTAGAAGCCGTCGAGATTGGTGCGCAGCACGGTGTCCCAATCGTCGTCTTCAAAGGCGGGAAAGGCATTGTCGCGGGTGAGGCCGGCGTTGAGCACCACGCCGTAATAGGCGCCGTGCTGTTCGATGTCGGCACCCAGTGCTTCGCGGCAGGCGGCGCGGTCGGCAATGTCGAACTGCAATACGCGCGCTTGGCGGCCTTGCGCACGGACGGCTTCGGCCACGGCTTCGGCTTCGCTGCGGCGGCTGCGGCAGTGTACCACGATGTCGTAGCCGTCGGCCGCCAGCGCCAGCGCGACGGCTTTGCCGATGCCGCGGTTGGAGCCGGTAATCAGAATGGTTTCGTTCATGCGTTTTCCTTCGGTTTTGTTCGAGGCTGTCTGAAAAAAATGTAAACGTTTCAGACGGCCTGATTGTTTTGATGCGGGCTGTAAACGTTTAGCGACGCCTGCACCAGCAGGCCGTCGGCCGGCAGCGTGTGCTTTTCGTGTTCGGGCGCATCGGTCCAGTAGAGCGCGCAGTCGAACACGCCGAAGCCGGTGGCGTCCATCACCGATTCCTGCACTTTGACCAGCAGCTCGGTGTGTATGGGAATGCTGTCGGCAAACAGGTTCAGCTTGCGCGTGCCCAGCAGAAAACCCAGCCGTATCGGTTGACCGGCGTTGCGGGCATGGCAGCCTACGAGTGCGCCTATGCCCTGCGCCATGATTTCCATGCCTAAAAGGCAAGGCAGGCGGTTGTTTTGCAACAGGATATGGTCTGCACCCACCGCGGCGGTGGCGGTGAGGTGGCACTCGCCGTAGTCGGTGATGCAGTCGAGCAGCATCATGCGGCCGCTGTGCGGCAGCAGCGGGGCGACGGCGGTAATGGGACAGGCGAGAGGTGTGTTCATAAGGGTTTTGCGTGTTAGGACAACATCATTTTAAAAACAGGATAAAGCCGATTATATTGCATTGCTGTTTTTTGGTAATCCCTTAGGCTAAAATGGACGGCATTTCATTTGCCGGAAATTGTGATGGATTCCACCGAACATTGCCGTTTTTCTTTTGATATTGCCGCATGGCAGGCTTCGTCGGGCCGTGTGGCGGGCTTGGATGCCTGGAGGCAATGGGCGGCAGACACTGCTTTTTCAGACGGCCTGCCCGATTATAAACCCGAGCTGGCTTTTTTGCCTGCTATGCAGCGCCGGCGTTTGGGCAAGGCCGCGCGCCTGATGTGCGATGCAGCGTGGAGTCTGGCCGAACAATATCCCGCCGCTCCGCTGGTGTTCGCCTCGCACGACGGCGAGTTGAACCGCAGTTTCGAGTTGTGGTTGGAATTGATGAAAACCCAAACCGTATCGCCTACTTCGTTCGGCCTGTCGGTGCACAACGCCCAGGCAGGGCAGTGGTCTATGCTGCGTAAGGATATGGCCGAGAGCACCGCGCTGGCGGTGGGCCTCGACGGCTTGGAAACCGCGCTGGCCGAAACCAGCGCCATGCTGCAAGAGGGTGCGGAGCATGTTTTACTGGTGTTGGCAGACGACCCGTTGCTCGAGGAATACGCCGTAGCCGCCGACCGTGCCCCCATGCCTTATGCGCTGGCCATGGTGGTGCGGCCCGGCCGGCAATATACGTTGTCGCTTTTTTCCGACAATGCGCCGGAAGCCGGCGGCGAACCGTATTGGGGCGCATTAGACTGGATACGTTTTATGCTTTCAAACAGCCGTGAAGAAACCAGACGTTTCGGAACGCGCCGCTGGTTGTGGCAGAAAACCTTATGAAAACATTGGATTATTACCGCCGTTTTTTCGCCACGCTGTTCGGGTTCGTGTTGTTCGGCGTGGTCGGCGTGCTGTTTAAAATCGTGTTGCTGCCCTACACCCTGAAAAGCACCCGCAACGATACTGCCCGACAGATGCAGGCGCGGCGGCTGATCGGCGGCGTATGGAAATGGTTTGTCGGTTATCTGGTGTGGTCGCGTGTGTTGAGCGTGAACTTCAACGGCTTGGAAAAACTCGGCAGGCCGGGTCAGCTGGTGCTGGCCAACCACCCTTCGCTGCTCGACGTGGTGCTGTTGGTCGGCCATGTGCCCGAAATCAACTGCATCGTGAAAAAAGATTTGCTGGGCAATCCCTCGATGAAAAGCCAGATTCTCTCCACCGGTTACATTCCCAACGACGAATCGCTGGAAATGATGGAAGAGGTGGATGCCGTTTTCAAAAGCGGCCAAAGCCTGCTGATTTTTCCCGAGGGCACGCGCACGGGCTGGGACGGGCAGATTAAGCTGCACCGCGGCGCCGTATCCATCGGATTGCGCAGCGCCGACATCATTACCCCCGTTTGCATCAAAATGAACCCGCCGAATTTCAAAAAAGGCCAGCCGTGGTATAAAATCCCACCCCGTACCATTCATTACGAAATTACCGTCGGCGACGACATCAACCCGCAGGACTGGCTGGCCGAAAAGCCGCTGCCCATCGCCGCACGGCGGTTGAATGCTTATTTACAAGACTATTTCATGCGAGAAACAACATGACCCTGGAAACACAAATCAAACAAATGATTATCGACAGCCTCGGCTTGGAAGACATCACTGCCGAAGATATCGATACCGATGCCCCCCTGTTCGGCGACGACGGCTTGGGGCTGGATTCGGTAGATGCGCTGGAGTTGGGCTTGGCGGTACAAAAAACTTTCAATCTCCAGCTCGACGGCGAAAAAGACAAATTGCGCGAGCATTTCACCAGCGTGAAAACTCTGGCCGATTTCGTGCGCAGCCGCCAAGCCTGAAAGGAATGATGATGACCGAACAAGAAATTCGCAAAATCCTTACCGATGCCTTGGTGAACCTGTTTGAAATCGAACCCGAACGCATCACGCCTGAAACCAATCTTTATGAAGATTTGGAAATCGACAGCATCGACGCCATCGACTTAATCGACCACATCAAACGCGAAACCGGCCGCAAACTGCAAGCCGACGATTTCCGCAGCGTGCGCACCGTGGAAGACGTGGTGCAGGCCGTGTTGCGCAAAGATGCGGGTTCGGCATAACAGCAAAACCGGCGGCCGTTTGAACCCAACCGCTTTTCAGGCGGCCAGATTTTTTATAGCCAGCCAACTTAAGAAAAATTATATACGGCATACTCGGGCTTGACCCGGGTATCTCATATTGCCGAAGCTTAACAAGTTTAACGATACATTATGAGGCCGTCTGAAATGAAAGCCTTCGGTCGGATTTTTTTGGCGCTTGTCAGCATTTTCTACCCGTTGTTGTGGTATTACGGCCGCGACAACGGTATCTTTTTATGGCTGGCCGCCATCATGTGCGGCCTGTGGCTGGTGCGCGCCGTATTGCAGAAAACCCGCGCCCAGCGCGCCGTGTCGCTGCTGTTGGCCGCTTTTTTCGCCGCCGTTATCGTTTTCAGACGGCCTGATTCCATGTATTGGTATCCCGTGGCCGTTTCCCTGCTGATGCTCGCCGTGTTCGGCGCCAGCCTGTTTGCCGAGCAAACCCTGATCGAGCGCCTCGCCCGCCTGCAACACCCCGACCTGCCGCCGGAAGGCGTGCGCCATACCCGCCGCGTTACCCGAATCTGGTGCGGCTTTTTTATCTTCAACGCCGCCGCTGCCGCGCTGCTGGCATGGTCGGGCAGGCACGACTGGTGGGCGCTTTATACCGGCATCGTTTCGTATATTTTGATGGGTGTGCTGTTTGCGGGGGAGTGGATTTACCGCAAAACTGTGCTGAAGGTTTGAGGCCGTCTGAAAAGATTGCAGGCTGCTTGCAGAAACAGCCAACCGTTTGAAGCTAAAATTGAATATAAAAAACACCGGGTCGTCTGAAAAAACTGCCGAATATATCGGGCCGGGGCTTCGGCCCATAACGAAAAATTTAAAAAATGATACACCGATTAACCCAAATCCTATCCCCAACCTTACCCCAAACCGACTTAACCGCCGCCAACCCCGCTTGGACGCGCGCCGATTTCAACCGTGCGGTGTTTTATATTTCAGGCCGTCTGAAAGCTCAGCGCGTGCAAACCGCCGCCTTGTGGTGCGAAGACGCCGCGCTATTCGCCTGCGCGGTGCTGGCTGCGTGGCACGCGGGTGCGCGGGTGTTGCTGCCGCCGAATCTGGCACGGGAAAACGCGGCTTGGGGCGGCACGGCGGATATCTGGCTGACCGATGCACCGCATGAAAAAGCGTTTTCAGACGGCCTCGAAAACAAGTTTTGGGCTATCCGCACCTTGTTGGAAGCCGTGCCGCCCGAAGCCGAAACGCCGTCCGATTGGCAGATTGCCGCAGGTGCAGAAGCCTGCTTGAAAACCTCCGGCTCCAGCGGCGAAGCGCAGATTATGGTGAAAACCGCCGCGCAGATGGAGGCCGAAGCGGCGGCGCTGGCCGAAGCCGTGCCGTTTGCGCGCGAAAACCCCGTTGTTATCGGCAGCGTCAGCCCGCAGCATATGTACGGCTTCACTTTCCGTTTCGCGCTGCCGCTCACGATGGGCTGGACGCTCGACCGGCCGCAGAACGTATATCCCGAAACCCTGCTGGCCGCGGCCGCCGCTTATGAAAAAACGCTGTGGATCGCCAGCCCGGCGGTGCTGAACCGTTTGGGCGAAGCGCGCAACTGGCAGGCATTGCAGGGCCGGGTGGCGGGCATCGTGTCGGCCGGCGGCGTGCTGCCCGAAGCCACTGCCGATTTGTTGGAACAACATGCTGTGCGCCCCTTTGAAATCTACGGCAGCACCGAAACCGGCGTGATCGCCTCGCGACGGTTTGGGCGGGAATGGCGGCCGTTTGCCGCCGTTGCCGTCGGCCAAAGCGAAGAGGGCGCCTTGTGGGCCGAATCGCCGTGGACGGCGGGCCGCTTCCAAACCGCCGATTTAATCGAGCGGCAGGCGGACGGCTTTTTATTGCTCGGCCGCCGCGACCGCATCATCAAATTCGAAGACAAACGCGTGTCGCTCAACCAAATCGAACACGACCTGCTCGCCCACGAATGGGTGGCCGACGCTTTCTGCGCCCCGCACCCGCAGCATAAGCGGGTGGCCGTGTGGGCGGCGCTGAATGCCGCAGGCATCGAAGCTTTGCGGGACAAGGGTCGGGCGCAGGTGGCCGCCGCGCTGAAAACGCACTTGGCCGCCACGCAGGACACCGTCGCCCTGCCGCGCTACTGGCGGTTTGCCGCCGAGCTGCCGCGCAACGCACAATCGAAAATCACCGCCGTCGATTTTCAGACGGCCTTCACGCAGGCGCAAACCGCGCCCGAATGGCGGGAATGCCTGTCTGAAAACCCCGCTGTTTACCGCTTCGAAGGCCGCGTGCCGCTGGACTTGGCGTATTTCGGCGGCCACTTCGCCAATTTTCCGCTGGTGCCCGGTGTAATCGAATTGCAGTGGGTGCGCGATTTGGCCGCGTGCTTCGACTGGGGCCGCCGCAGCATCGTGCGTGTGGAAAACCTGAAATACCAGCAGTTCGTGCGCCCGAACGACACCGTGTCTGCCGAGCTGAAATACGATGCCGAAAAAGGCAAATTAACGTTTAAGCTGGAAAACGGCGAAGCGGCATGCGCTTCGGGACGGATTGTGTTTGGGGAATTTGAGGCCGTCTGAACAATATTCTGAACAATATGATGTTCTGCAAATCTACTCCTTCCCCAGTGGGGGTGGTTGGGGAGAGGGCAAAACGATTGTTGTTTTGATCATGCCGTTTCCGATTGATAAGCAAGCAGTAGGTCGGGCATTTATGCCCGACACAACCCGCAGTCAAGCAAAAGTCGGGCATAAATGCCCGACCTACGGAAACTGGGGCGTGTAGTCAGAATGCTTGCGAAGCGGTTTTTTGAGGAAAATCCGCAGATACAAGCAAAAAATACGGCAAGATTGGACATCTTGCGCACATTTTAGCTTCGCAAGGGAATTAAAGTCGGGCATAAATGCCCGACCTACGGAAACTGTGGGGGAGGGTTGGGGAGAGGGTAAAACGGTAGCTGTTTTGATCATGCCGTTTCCGACTGTCGGTAAGCCTTTCCCATAACCCTATAAATAATGTATTTTTCAGACAGGCATTGTAGATAAACAAAAAATGGATATAAAAACCCTAGCCCTCATCCCCCACTACAACCATCCTGCCACCGTCGCCCGGGTGGCCGAAGCAATGCGCACTTTCGGTTTGGACGTATTGATTGTTGACGACGGCTCGCGTGCGGACTGTAAGTCGGTGTTGGAAGAAACGGCGCGGCGGCAAGGTGTGGCGGTGTTGTACCGCGCAGCCAACGGCGGTAAGGGGGCGGCGGTGAAAGACGGTTTGGCTTATGCCGAACAACACGGCTACACCCATGTGTTGCAGGTGGATGCCGATGCGCAGCATTGTTTGGACGATACCGCCAAGCTGCTGGCTGCCGCGGCGCAAAACCCCGAAGCGGTGGTGTGCGGCTGGCCGCAATACGGTGCCGATGCGCCCAAGGCACGGCTTTACGGCCGTAAAATCACTGATTTTTGGAATATGGTGCATACTTGGTCCACCGACATCAAAGACGGCATGTGCGGTTTCCGCCTGTATCCGCTTGCTGCCGCGCTGGCCGTGGTGCGCGAAGAGCATGTGGGCGAGCGTATGGATTTCGACACTGAAATCTTAATCCGCCTCTATTGGCGCGGGGTAAAACCGGTGTGGGTGAAAACGCCGGTGCAATATGCCGAAGGCGGCGTGTCGCATTTCCGCGCTTTTGAAGACAATGTGTTAATCAGCAAAATGCACGCCCGCCTGTTTTGCGGTATGGTGTGGCGGCGTTTGCGGGGGAAGTTGTGAAGGCCGTCTGAAAACCATGAATAAAAAAACTTCCGAACACTGGGCGGCGCAAAACGAACGCGGCAGCCGTTTGTTTTTGGACATCACCACGCTGATGGTACGTCATCTGCCCGCGTGGCTGATGAACCCGTGCATCTGGTTTGTGGTGCTGTATTTTTACGCCACCGCGCCCAAGCCGCGGCGCAATATCGCGCGTTACCAGGCAAGGCTTCAGGCGGCCTTTCCCGATACCGTGCTGCCGCAGCGGCTGCCCGTGTTCAAACAGTTTGTGGCGTTCGGTGTGGCGGTGTGCGACCGCTTTGCCGTGTGGCAGCGCAAAATCCGCTACGAAGATTTGGTGTTGGAAGACCCGGATAATGTGTATGCGCTGATTGGCGACCGCAGCCTGCGCGGGCAGATTTTCGTGTGCTCGCACGTAGGCAATGTGGAAGTGTGCCGCGCGCTGGTGTCGCATCATCAGGGCTTCAAGCTCAACGTGCTGGTACACAGCCGCCACGCCGAAGCCTTTAACGAAGCGCTGCAAAAAGCCGGCGCCGACCGCATCCAGATGATACAGGTAACCGATTTGGACGCGGCGCTGATGATGGAACTGCACCGCCGCATCGATGCGGGCGAATGGTTGGCGGTGGCCGCCGACCGCGTACCTGTGCGCGGCGAAAAAACCGTACCGGTATCCTTTCTCGGCCAGCCAGCCGATATGCCGCAGGGCGCATGGCTTTTGGCGGGGCTGCTGAAAACCCGCGTGCACACGCTGTTCTGCATCAAGCAAAACGGCCGCTACCATTTGAAACTGCGCCGTTTTTTAGATGCAACCGACTGGAAGCGGGGCGAGCGCAACACTGCTGTGGCCGCCGCCGCACAGCGCTTTGCCGATATTCTGGCACAGGAATGCGTGCAAAACCCGCTGCAATGGTTTAACTTTTACGATTTTTGGAACGACGCAAACAATGGCTAAACATATTTATTGCCGCCACAATATAGAATTGGAAGTGCCTTTTTTCGACGTTGACGCGATGCACATCGTGTGGCACGGCCATTATGTGAAATACCTCGAAGTGGCGCGCTGCGCCTTCTTAAGCGCCATCGGCTACGACTACAACGAAATGGGCAGGCAGGGTTTCAGCTGGCCGGTGGTGCAGATGAACCTGAAATATGTGAAGCCCGCGCGCTTCGGCCAGCATATCCGCGTGGAAGTGGCGGTGGTGGAAATCGAAAGCTGCCTGCGTATCGACTACACCATTACAGATATCGAAAGCGGCGCGAAGCTCACCAAAGCCTCCACCACCCAAGTGGCGGTGTCGCTCGAAAACGGCGAAATGCAGTTTCAAACGCCGGAAAGCTGGCTCTCCGCCGTGCAACGCCATCCTACGTTTGAGGCCGTCTGAAAAAGCATTCGGACGGCGCATGATTTGAAGAATGTTTCCTGCCGTTTGAAGAAAGCTACCGAGAAATTCAACCGTTTCTGAAATTTAACCGTTTTAGTGAAAAGGCAACCGATGAAAAAACTGCTGTTTACCGCTGCTTTAACCTTATCCAGCCCGCTTTTATGGGCATTTTCCACCGCCGAGTTGTCGCAAACCCTGCAAAAACCCGCCAACGTGCAGGGCGCGTTTACCCAAGAGCGCCATCTGAAATCGCTTACCAAGCCGATGACCACCACCGGCCAGTTCGTGCTGGTGCCCAAAAAAGGGCTGTTGTGGCATATGCAAAAACCGTTTGACAACCGCCTGCGCGTGCGTGCCGACGGCATTATGCAGTGGAACGGCAAAAGCTGGGTTCAGCCCAACCAGAGCAAAATGAGCGGCCAAAACCGCCAAATCAGCCTGTTTCTCGACCTGCTCGGCGGCAACACGCAGGGCTTGGAAAAGCAGTTTGATTTGCAGCTTTCCGGTAGCCCGCAAAAATGGACGCTGCGCCTGAACCCGAAAACCGCGCTGATGAAGCAGATTTTCAACCACATCGACATCAGCGGCGACAGCGTGGTGCGCCGCATCGAATTGAGCGAAAAACAGGGCGACCGCACCGTGATGCGTTTCAATCAGGTTCAGACAGGCCAAGAGTTGGATGCGTTTGCCAAGCAGGCTTTGTGAAGCGGGCGGCAACACCGCGCCGTTGGTTTTCGGATTGTTGAAATGTAAAAATGTTGTTTTGCCATTGTCGGATGCCGTCTGAAAAAATAGCTTTTCAGACGGCATGATTGCGTTAATTCGGTTAAAATAAGTTTCTAAATTTTAAGACAATACCTGAAAAAAGTTGAGATGGAAGCCGACGTGAAAAAAGTTTTGCTGGTGTATTATTCGCAAACCGGCCAATTGGGCCGCTTGGCGCAATATTTTACCGAGCCGTTGCAGCAAAGCGCGGGCATCCGTTTGGACTGCGTCAATATCCGGCCGCAGCGGCCTTATCCGTTTCCGTGGCCGTTTTGGCGTTTTTTCAACACATTTCCCGAAACCGTGCACTTGCAGCCTGAGCCGATCGAGGCGCCGGAAATTCCCGATGAAGATTACGATGCGGTGGTGGTTGCCTATACCGTGTGGTTTCTGTCGCCCGCGCAGCCGGTTACCGCCTTTTTGCAGCGTGCCGAAACAAAAAAGCTGTTAGACGGCAAACCCGTGGTCACTTTAATCGGCTGTCGCAATATGTGGCTGACGGCACAGGAAAAAATGAAAAACCTGTTGGCGCAAAACGGCGCCAAACTAATCGGCAATATCGTGAAAATCGACGCCTGTAACAGCGCGGCCAGCTTTATCACCACGCCGGCATGGCTGTTAACGGGCAACAAACAATATTTCCGCACTTTGCCTGCGGCGGGCATTGCCCCCGAAGAATTGGCCGACGGTGCGCGTTTCGGTGCAAAGCTGCGTGATGCGCTGGTTTCGGGCCAAACCTTAGACGAAACCGTGTTTCAGAATATGGGTGCCGCCAAGGTAAACGAAAAACTGATTTTCAGCGAAAAAGCGGCCGGGCGCAGTTTTTACCTGTGGGGCAAACTGCTGATGGCGGCCGGGCGGGTGTCGCCGCTGCTGCGCCGGGCGCTGCTGGCGTTTTACATCGTTTTTCTGATTACGCTGATTTTAACCGTGATACCCGTGAGCGCCGTTATCAAACAATTACTCAAACCGTGGCTGCGCGGCTGGTTGAGCAGGCAGAAACGGTATTACAGCTTGCCTTCGGGAGAATGAAACCTTTGCAAAAAAGCCATCTGCGGCGCATTTCTGCGTTGTGTGCTGCTCGCTCGCTTGCCTAACTCTATGTTATGTCTGCGCTCGCTGCGCTGCTACGCCTTGAACTGCATCCACATCTGACTCTTTTGCAAAGGTCTCTGGCCTGTCTGAAACCATATTGATTTTAAAGATAAAATATGAATCCAAACCACACACTGCGAAACGTTTATATCAACCGTGCTGCTGCCTTTCTGCCCAACGCAGCGGTAGGCAACGACGATATGGAAGCCGTGCTCGGCATGGCCGGCGGGCTGCCTTCGCGCGTGCGCAAAATGATTTTGCGCTCCAACGCCATCGAAACGCGCTATTACGCCATCGACCCGGTTACGTGCGAAGCCACGCACAGCTGCGCCGAGCTGGCGGCGGAGGCGGTGAAACAGTTATTTTCGCAAGGCACCGATCCCGCCCGAGTGGGCAGTTTGGCTTGTGCCACGTCGTATCCCGACCAAACCATGCCCGGCCACGGTGTGATGGTGCACGGCCTGTTGCCCGAAACGGGCGCCTGCGAAGTGGTGAGCGCCGCGGGCGTGTGCGTGGCGGGCATGGCGGCGATGAAACACGCCTACCATGCCGTGCGCACGGGCGAGCACGCCCATGCCGTGGCCGTTGCTTCCGAAGCCGCGTCGGCTATTATGCGCGGCGAAGTGTTCCAAAGCGAAACCGATTATCAAAAGCTGGCCGACGCCAAGCCCGAAATCGGCTTTGAGAAAGACTTTTTGCGCTGGATGCTTTCCGACGGCGCGGGCGCGGTGCATTTGAGCAGCCGGCCCAACGAAAGCGGCGTGAGTTTGAAAATCCATTGGATCGAGCTGCTTTCCTATGCCCACGAAATGCCTGCCTGCATGTATGCCGGCGCCGAAATTTCAGACGGCCTCTTTAAGGGCTGGAAAACGTTTGATAGCGACTATTGCCGCCGGCACAGCCTGATGGCGGTGAAGCAGGACGTAAAGCTGCTCAACGAAAACATTATCCGCTATACGGTGGAAAAACCGCTTGCGCAAATCGCCGCCAAACACGGTTTGAAAGCAGAGGATATCGATTGGTTTCTGCCGCATTATTCGTCGGGCTTTTTCCGCGACAAAGTGGCCGCAGGGCTGGAGAACATCGGTTTCGGTATCGGGCAGGAAAAATGGTTTACCAACCTGGCCAACAAAGGCAACACCGGTTCGGCATCGATTTATATTATTTTAGAAGAGTTTATGCGCACGTTTAAGTTGGAAAACGGCCAGAAAATCTTGTGCTACATTCCCGAGAGCGGGCGTTTTTCCACCTGTTTTATGCTTTTGGAAGCAGTAGAGGCCGTCTGAAAATGGACGTAAAAGACATTCCGCAAGACAACAGCAAGTCTTATCACGGGCAGCGCAAAATCATCTACGGCACGCGTGACGGGCATTACGAAGCCGCCACCAGCACCGGCTGGCAAGACGAATCCTACGCCACCGAAATGGCCGTGGCCGAGCTTGACGGGCAAACCCGCGCCGCCCGCGAAGCCGTGGCCGCCGGCGCTTATTCGCCGCTGTATTACCATATGTTCCGTTTCCGCCACGACGAAACCAGCCTGGCAATGGCCGCCGGCGTATGGAAATGGCAGCTGCGCCGCCACCTGCGCCCCGAAATATTCGCCAAGCTGCCCGAAAAAACCTTGCAGAAATACGCCGGTGCGCTGCGAATCAGCATAAGCGAACTCAAGCGCACCGATGCCGGCTCGCCGATTGAAGAATAACGAACAGGCCGTCTGAAAACCGGTAAACAACGGTTTAACGCAATATTTCGCTTTCAGACAGGCCTCAAGGCCTTAACCAATATCATGAACGACTTCCCCCACCAACACACCGCCCATTGCGAAAGCGGCGTGATGTCCGCCCTGCTGAACTACCACGGGCACGCGTTGAACGAAGCCCTGGTTTTCGGACTCGCCCGCGGGCTGACTTTTGTGTATATGCCGCTGATCAAGCTCGCCGGTATGCCGTTGGTGTCTTACCGCATTGCGCCGCGCGGCATCATCAAAAACACCTGCAAAACGCTCGGCCTGAAACTCGATATCCGCAAATTCGCCGACGAGCATTCGGGGCAGGCAGCGCTGGACGAAGCGATTGCGGCGGGGCAGCCGGCAGGCTTGCAGGCTTCGGTGTTTTGGCTGCCTTATTTTCCGCCGCATATGCGCTTTCATTTCAATGCCCACAATCTGGTGGTGTACGGCAAAGAAGGCGGCGACTACCTGCTTAGCGACCCCGTGTTTGAAACCGTGCAGCGCTGCGCCGCCGAAGATTTGCAGCGGGCGCGTTTTGCCAAAGGCGCGCTGGCGGCCAAAGGCATGATGTACACGCTCTCGGGCAACAGGCCGTCTGAAAGCATTGCCGCCGAGTTGCCCGCCTTAATCCGCGCCGCCGTGCGCAAAAACGCCAAACATATGCTCGCGCCGGTGTTTTTCGCGGGCGTGAAAGGCATACGCACGGTGGCGGCGAAAATCGAATCGCTGCCCGAAAAGCAATCCGCCAAATATCAGAAACTGTTTCTCGGCCATTTGGTGCGCATGCAGGAAGAAATCGGCACCGGCGGCGCGGGCTTCCGCTATATCTACGCCTATTTTCTCGAACAGGCCGCCGAAATCTGCCGCGAACCGCGCTTTCAGACGGCCTCCGAACAAATGACCGCCATCGGCGACGAATGGCGCACCTTCGCCAGCCTGTGCGTGAAGCAGTGCAAACAGCCGTCTGAAAACGGCTGCCGCGAAATCGCCTCTTTTTTGCGCATGATTGCCGATAAAGAAGAGGCGCTGTGGAAAAGTTTGAAGGCTGTCTGAAACCATGATTCAAATCCAATCACTTTCCCACCGCTATCCCGGGGCAGACGCCGATGCGTTAAGCGGCGTGTCGCTCGATATAGCAAAAGGCGAATGCTGGGGGCTGCTTGGGCACAACGGCGCGGGCAAAACCACGCTGATGTCGCTGTTGGCCGGTTTGCAGGAAGTGCAGCATGGCAATATTCTGTTTGATGGCAAACCCATGCGCCGCATGAGCCGCGCCGAGCGGCAGAAAATCGGCCTTGTGCCGCAGGATTTTGCGTTTTACCCGCAGCTGAGCGTGTGGGACAACCTGCTGTTTTTCGCCTCGCTCTACAAAATGCGCGACAAAGGCCGCCTGAACGCCTTGCTGGCGCAAACCGATCTCACCGCACACAAACACAAAGCCGCCAAACACCTTTCCGGCGGGCTGAAACGCCGTCTGAACTTTGCCATCGGCCTGATTAACGCGCCCGAATTGGTGTTTCTCGACGAAATTACCGTAGGCATCGACCCGCAATCGCGCCGTTTTATTCTCGACAGCGTGGAAGTGCTCACCCGCAGCGGCGTTACCGTGGTTTACACCTCGCACTACCTGCCCGAAATCGAGCAGCTTTGCAGCAAAATCGCCCTGTTGCAGCAGGGGCGGTTGGTGTATCAGGGCGGTTTGGGCGAACTCTTGGCCTCGCAAACGCAGCGTGTGCGCTTTATCACCGAACCGGCGCTGCCGCCCGAGCAGCTGGCTGTGTTGCAGGCACAACCGGCCGACGGCCTCGGCATGATGGAAACCGCGCTCGATGCGGCCGAAGTGTATGCCGCGTTGCAGCGCAGCGGCGTGCAGATCCGTTATTTCCAGCAGGGGCACGGTACGCTGGAAGCCTTTTATCTCGACTTTTTGCGCCGGGAGGCCGCATGATCGCCGCCTCGCTGTTGAAAGAAATCAAGCTGTTAAGCCGTGATCTGCACGGCTTGGCGGTGCTGTTTGTGATGCCCATCGCCTTTATGCTGATTATGTCGCTGGCGTTGAGCCGCGACGAAGACCCGCAAAGCGGCAGCCGCATCGCGCTGGTGGGCAAAGCGGGCGACAGTGTCAACACCGCTTTTGCCGCCGCCCTGCAAAAAGAGCAGATGGCAGTGAGCCTGATGCCGCCTGAAAAACTCAAAGAAGCACAGCAGGGGCTGCATGAAAAGCGCTTCCAGTTGGTGCTGCACAACCCCAATCAGGCGGGCGGAAAACTGGCCGAGAGCCTGCCGATGGATATTTATGTGCCGCCCGATACCGATCCTTCCTGGCTGGCGGCGGTAAAAGGTGTGCTGCGGCAGCATTACACCGAAACGCGCCTGAACGCCTATTTTGACGGCAACAGCGGCATCAGTATCGACAACCGGCAGTTACCGAAACGGGTGCGCGACGATATCCAGAAAAAAGTCGATGAAAAAAACGCCGGGCAGTTCGATGCCGTGTCGGCCTTTTTGAAGCAGACCATGCTGCGGGAGCATTATCTGAGCGCGGCGGGCGCGGCGGTGGCCAAACCGAACGCCGTGCAGCACAGTGTGCCGGCCTGGCTGATTTTCGGTATGTTTTTCATTATGATACCGTTGTCGAACGTGATGGCGCTGGAGCGGCAAACCAACACCATCACCCGTCTGCGCCTTGCCCGTGCTGGTGCGGCGGGGCTGGTGGCCGCCAAGCTGCTGCCGTATTTTCTGATTAACCAGTTGCAGTTTGCCGGTATGCTGCTGCTCGGCCGCTACCTGCTGCCCGAAATCGGTGTGCCGGCGCTGCTGTTAAACGGCGGCTGGCCGCTTTATGCGCTGCTTTCCGCCGCCGTAAGCGCCGCTGCTTTGGGCTATGCGCTGTTGGTGAGCGTGGCGGCGAAATCTACCGAACACGCCGTGGTGCTGGGCGGCGGCGGCGTGATTCTGATGGCGGCTGTCGGCGGCATTATGGTGCCCGCCCATGTGATGCCCGAGGCCATGCAGCAGGCAACTTGGTTTTCGCCGATGTCGTGGGGGCTGAAAGCCTTTCAGGAACTGCTGCTCAACCGCAGCGGTTTAAACGGCATCGTGCTCTATCTGCAATTATTGGCAGGGTTTGCCGCCGTAACGCTGCTCTTGGCGGTGTGGCTGTACCGGCGGCAGTTGCAGACGCAGGTGCGGTTTTAAATTAACAAGGCCTGTCTGAAAAAAACGGAAAACATTATGTCGTACACCTTTACGCTGGCGCCTGAAGCGCTGGAAAGCGAATTGAAAAAGCTGATTTTGGAAACCTCGGGCAAAGCCGACGAAATCGCCCTGGCCGATTTTGCCGACGATGCGGTTTTGTTCGGCGACGGCAGCCCCGTCGGCTTGGATTCGCTCGACGCGCTGCAAATCGCCGTGGCCTTGCAGCAGTATTTCCAAGTGCGGCTTCAAGGCGACCGCATGGTGCGCAAACACATGATGACGGTGCGTGATTTGGCCGCCTTCGTGCGTTCGGAGCACGGCGCATGACTTACCTTTGCGGGCAGGCGGTTACGTGCGCGCTCAATCCGCAAAGCGGCTGTGCACGGCAACAGCCCGAAACGCTTGACTTCACCTTTCTGCATCAGGCGCAGCAGGCGAAATATTACCGTGCCTTTGCCGAAACCAGCCTGAGCCGCGCCGACGTTGCCGATTTGGCCGAAGCGCATTTGCGCCGCGCCGCAGAGAGCGCCGGCTGGCCGTCTGAAAGCTGGCACCATGCACCGGTGTTTATCGGCTCGAGTTCGTATTTGATGTCGGAGTGCGAAAACCTTTATCCCGACCAAAGCGCATCCGGCCATAATCTGCTTTATCTTGCCCGCGATTTGCAGGCGCGCAGCGGCAATCCCGATATTTTCAGCATCGCCACCGCCTGCACATCGTCGGCGCACGCCCTGATTCAGGCACATAACCGGCTTTCGGCGCCCGGCTCTCGGCGCGCGTTCGTGCTCGGTTTGGAAAGCCTCAACCGCCTGACCCTGCTGCATTTTCACAGTCTGAACCTGTTTGCCGCGCACTACCGGCCCTTCGGCGGCAACGGCCTGATTTTGGGCGAAGGCATGGCCGCGCTGGCGTTGTGTGCCGACAAGCCCGCCGGTTCCAATCTGCGCCTGCTTTCCTGCGCGGCCAACACCGGCAGCGGCAGTTTGGTGCAGAGCGACAGCGGGGCGCAGGAAGCGCTGATCCGGCGGGTGTTGGCCGACGCACAAACCGATGCCGCCGCCGTGCGCGCCGTCAAAACCCACGGTATCGGCACCGCCGACAGCGACGCGGCCGAATGGCAAGCCCTCAACCGTGTGTTCGGCACACCGCCGCCCCTGTTGGCATTCAAACCGCAAACCGGCCACACCCTCGGCGCGGCCGCCGCAATCGAAACCGCCTTGCTGGCCGAAGCCCTGAATAAGGGGGAAGGCGCAGACAGCAACGGACAGCGCATTGGGTTTTCAGACGGCCTTTATTTAAGCAACCACTTCGGATTCGGCGGCAGCAACACCGCCATGGTATGGCAATGGACACGGTAACCCGCAACGTAAACATCACCGCCACCGCCCGTTTCGACAGCGATCCGTCGGTTAGCGGCAAAACGCTCAAACAAGCCTTGCAGCAGCAAACCGGCACCGACACCCGCCGTTTCAGCCGCTTGAGCTTGCTCGCCGCGCTCGGTGCCAGCAATCTGCGCAGCCGTGCTGCTGTGCGCGAAGACTGCGCGGTTTATGTGGCTACGCCGTTTTCGTCGCCTTCGCTATTTGAAAAGATGACCGATAATGTGCTCAACCACCATGCCGCCATGCCGTTTGATTTTATTGCCAACCTGCATAACGCCCCCGCTTTCCACGCCGCACAGGCGCTCGGCAGCCGCGGTGCGTCGCTGGTGCTGGCGGCAGACAACCGCCCCGAATCGTGGACGCAAATCCTGCGCCTTGCCGCAGACAGCTTGCACGCAGAACACCAAATCGCCGTGGGCTGGTGTTACGAACAACCACAAGCGCAGGGCGGCTGGGAGGGCAGCATATGGGTTTTGTTGGAATATGCCCGCGGGCAGGGTAAACAGGGATTTGCCGACCCGTTACACATCACGCAAACCCCGAGCGCAAACAGCGCATACTGGCAAGGCGTTGCCGATTGGCTGCAACGGCTTGAGGCCGTCTGAAAACAGGAGGAAGCCCATGCACCTTACCATACGCCGTATTTACACCGCATTGATGGTGTTACTGCTCGGTTTTGCGGTTTACAGCGTGGCCGCCACGCAATGGCTGCAAACCGACCTCACCGCCCTGCTGCCGCAGGAAGAGCGGCCCGATGTGTTGTTGCAGGCGGCGGATAGGGCGGTGGAAGCGCAGTTGAATACGCAGGTGGTTTTGCTGGCGGGCAGCGCCGATGCGGAAAAAGCATTTCAGACGGCCTCGGAAATCGCCGCTTTATGGCGTAAAAGCCAAGTGTTTGCCGCGGTAGACAGCAGCGTTTCACCCGATTTGGAAGCGGTACGCACCGACGTGCGGCGTTTGGGGCTGGCGGTGCTGCCGCCCGAGCAGCGGCAGCTGTTGTTTGAAGAGCCGAAGCGTTATTTTCAAGAACGTGCCGAAGCGGCGGTGAACCCTTTCGCCGCGCCTTCGCCTTTGCCGCTGGAGCAGGATTGGCTGGGTTTCGGCCGTTTCGTCACCGAACGCGCCCAACCGCAGAGCCGTTTGCAGTGGAACGCCGACAACGGCATGCTGTTCACCGAAGACGATAGCGGCAAAACCTGGGTGTGGCTGCGCGGCAAACTGCCCGAAACCAACAATCTCGCCAACGGCAGCGATAACCTGTTGCCGCTGTTGCATCAAAGCCGCGGACTGGCCGCGAAAAACGGTGTGGAAACGTTAAGCGCGGGCGGGGCGGTGTTTGCCGCCGCCTCGAAAGCGGCGGCCGAGCGCGAAAGCCAGCTGATGAGTGCGGCCGGTTTGCTGCTTACCTTTGCACTGTTGTTGTGGGTGTTCCGCAGCGTGCGGGTGTTTTGGCTGACGCTGCCGCTGGCGGCGGGTATGCTCACCGGATTGGCGGCGGCTTTGCTGGTGTTCGGCGAAGTGCATATCCTCACCATCGTAATCGGCACCAGTTTGGTGGGGATGTTGGTAGATTTTCCGCTGCATTGGCTGGCGCCTTCGGTGTTCGGCACGGCGGCGCACCGTTATGCGCGTTCAGACGGCCCCGACTGGCAGGCCGAACCCGCCATGCGCCATGTGCTGCCCACGTTTGCCGTGAGCCTGCTGATTACGGTGGCGGGTTATGCGTTTCTGTGGTTCACGCCTTTGCCGGTATTGCGGCAGACGGCGGTGTTTTCCGGTTTTGCGCTGCTGGGTGCGTTCGGCGCCACCGTGTTGTGGCTGCCGCCGCTGTTTGCGCGCTACCAAGCTAAAAGCGTGCCGTTTACCGGCTTGGTGGAACGGCTGTATGCCTTGTCGGCACGCATGAAAATCCGCCTGCACCGCCGCGGCTGGTGGCTGGTGGGCGGCATATTGCTGGCAGTGGGGCTGTGGCGCAGCAACTGGCACGACGATATCCGCCAATGGGTGAACATGCCGCCGGCGATGCTGGCCGAAGCGCAGAAAATCGGCGAGCTTTCCGGCACCGATTTCGGCAGCCGTTATCTGGTGGTGGAAGCCGGCAGCGAAGATGAATTGTTGCGGAAAAACGCCGAAGTCGGCCGCGTTTTGCAGCCGTTGGCGGCGCAGCAGAAACTGGCCGGCATCCAGTCGCTCGACCAATGGCTGCTGCCGGCGGCAGAGCAGCAGAAACTGCAAAACCGCCTGCGCGAATTGGCGAAGCTGCCGGAAAACTGGCAGCCGATGCGCGAAATCGGCGTGCCGCGCCAAACCGTGCGCAATGCTTTGAACCAAGCCGCCGTCGCGCCGCCGCTCACACTTTCAGACGGCCTCAAACCAGCTTTGGCCGAAGCCTGGCGGCCGCTTTATTTGGGTGAGGCCGCCCCCGGCCGTTTCGCCTCGGTTATCCGCCTGAACGGCTTAAACGACGCGGCGGCGGTTCAGGCGGGTATCAAAGGCTTGGCAGGCGTGCATTGGGCAGACAAGCGCAGCCATCTGAACGAATTGTTCCACCACACCCGCAATCAGGCCGCCTGGCTGAAACTGGCTTCTTATGCCTTGGCCTTGCTGCTGTTATGGCGTATGTTCGGCATCAGGCGCGGCATCACGGTGCTGGCGGTGCCGCTGGCCGCCGCCGTGGCCACGGTGGCGGTGTTGGGCTGGGCAGGCATTCCCGTCAGCCTGTTTGCCATGTTCGGCCTGCTGCTGGTTTCCGCCATCGGCGTCGATTACGCCGTGTACGCCGTTGCCGCCAAACACAGCGCCCCCGCCCGTTTGGGCGGCATGCTGCTGGCGGCGCTTACCACCGGCATTTCGTTTGTATTGCTGGGCATGAGCAGCACGCCAGCCGTGGCAGCGTTCGGCATCACCGTGGCGGTGGGCACGGTGTTGAACCTGTGGCTGGCTGGGTGGCTGTTGGAAAGAGAATAACGAAAAGCCCCGCAGATTGCTCGGCGGGGCGGTAAGCTCGCGTTTGAAAGGGTATAACACTGTTTCCAGTCCATCGATCCAATCAAACTAACGGAGATTATTTTATGTGGCTGGCCATACTTTGTCAACGATTGATGAAGTGTTTACAAAATATCAGGAAAATTTGGCTTGATCATTTTAAAATTATATCGGAATAGATAATTAATATTCAGGCTTAATAAAGGGGAAAACATGGAATTACAATCAGAAATACGGCAAGCTTTATCTGATGAACGGTTTGGTAGATATTTAACTGCGTGTAGTAATAATGTCGAGAAAGCATGTACGCTTTATCTTTGGAATATGCAGATCAGTAGCGCATTTTTTCCGTGGTTGAGTGTGGCGGAAGTGGTGTTGCGGAATAGAATACATTTAGCTTTAAGTCAAGTACATGGATCTGAATGGCCGTGGAGTATGGGTTTTGAGCGGACATTACCACAGCGAAGACAAGGTTTTAATCCAGTTGAAGAGTTGCAGCACAGTAGAAGAGGATACGATACAGACCAAACTGGGAAAGTCATTGCCGATTTAAAGTTCGCTTTTTGGCAGCAAATGTTGAAGGCAAATCAGGAACGGCCTTTATGGAACGGATATCTATTTACTGCTTTTCCCAATTTGGATCGTACTTTAAGTGTTAGAGACAATCGTGAGACTATATATCAGTGTGTCGATAAAATTAGAGAGTTGAGAAACCGTATTGCACATCACGAACCTATATTCAATCGTAATTTGAAGGATGATTATCAAAATATTATTAAACTGATTGGTATATGTCATTCACAGGAATTTATTGATTGGCTTAAACAGGGCCAACAGGTGGGTCGGCAACCATTGTTAGAATTTTTCTTAAGCAATAAACCATAATTGAAAGAAATATCATGTCATTATCTCATCAATTCGATATCGCCGTAATCGGCGCAGGCCCCTCCGGCTCGGTGGCGGCGGCCTTGCTCAACAAAAAAGGCTTCAAAGTGTGCGTGCTGGAAAAGCAGCATTTTCCGCGTTTCGTTATCGGTGAGAGCCTGTTGCCGCACTGCATGGAAATGCTTGAAGAAGCGGGATTTTTAGCAGCGGTAGAAGCTGAGCCTTCGTTTCAGTTTAAAAACGGTGCGGCGTTCACTTGGGGCAGCCGCTACACTTATTTCGATTTCACCGATAAGTTTTCAGACGGCCCGGGCACCACGTTTCAGGTACGCCGTGCGTTGTTTGACAAGATTCTGATTGACGAAGCGGCCAAACAGGGGGTGGAAGTACGTTTCGGCCACGGCGTCACCGCGTTTGACGACAGCGGCGAAGAAGCGGTGTTGAGCGTGGAAACCGACGGCGGCGAAACCTACCGCCTCAACGCCCGTTTCGTGCTCGATGCCAGCGGCTACGGCCGCGTGCTGCCGCGCTTGTTGGACTTGGAAACCCCTTCCGAGCTGCCGCCGCGCATCGCCCACTTCACCCACATTGAAGACAACATCACCAATCCGAAATTCGACCGCAACAAAATCCTGATCACCACCCACCCGCAGCACCGCGACGTGTGGCTGTGGACGATTCCGTTCGGCGACAACCGCTGTTCCATCGGCGTGGTCGGCACGCCCGACAAACTGGCCGGCGATTCGGAAACCGTGTTGAAAAAATTCGCGCTCGAATGCCCGATGCTGGCCGAAGTGCTGGAAAACGCGGTGTGGGAAAACGAATTTCCGTTCCGCAGCATACAGGGCTATTCGGCCAACGTGAAATCTTTATACGGTAAGCGTTTTGCGCTGCTGGGCAACGCTTCCGAGTTTCTTGATCCGGTGTTTTCGTCGGGCGTAACCATTGCCATGCACTCGGCCAAACTGGCGGCCGACCTGCTGGCCAAACAGCTAAACGGCGGCGAAGCCGACTGGCAGCGCGAGTTTGCCGAACCGCTGATGCAGGGCGTGGATACGTTCCGCACTTATGTAACGGGCTGGTATGATACCCGCTTCCAAGATGCCATTTACGCGCCTGACCGCAGCACCGACATCAGCCGCATGATTTCGTCGATTCTGGCGGGTTATGCGTGGGATACGGCCAACCCGTTCGTAGAAAAACACGCCCGCCGTTTGGATGCGCTCGCCGCGATGGTGGGCAGGCAGGCGTTGGTTTGATGCGCTTTGTTTAACCGGGCCGCGGCTTGAAAACCGTTTCAGGCCGTCTGAAAAAGGAATTGGATATGAACAAACACCTGATTGCCTTAACCTCCGCATTCGTGCTTGCCGCGTGCAGCAGCGGCGTGCCCAAACCGCAAACGCTGCCGCAGCTTCAGAGCGGCGGCGGTTGGTTCCAGCTCGAGCAGCGCGACGCCGAAGGCAATGCCGTTCAAAGCAGTCTGCTGGCGGTAGAGCAGGGCGCGGAAGGCGTGCGCTTCGTGCAGACCGATCCGCTGGGTGCGCCGTTGTCGCGGCAGGTGTTAGGCAAAAAAGGCTGGCGCAACGACGGCTTTGTGATGCCCAATGCCTCCGCCCGCCGTCTGTTTGCCGCCATACTGCCGCTGTTTGCCGCCGACGGCGCGGCGGTTTACCCGGGCTTGCAGCGCAGCCGTGCCGAAAACGGCGAATGTTTCAGCCAGAAAGGCCGCACATTGTGGTGTAGCGCGCAAACCGACAACGGCTGGCTGGTAACGTTTCCCGGCCAAACGAAATGGTCGGTGGTGCCGATTCGGGACTAACCCGCCGTTTGCACGGCGGCCGTTATGCGCCGCACCGTGCCGGACGATTATCTGACCAATTAAAAATATATATATGAACACACCCGTTTATCTCTCACCTCCCGCCGTTACCAGCGCATTGGGCGACGGCTTGGCCGGGCATATCGATGCCCTGTTGAACCCTGCCGCCGGTTCGCCGTTAACGTTTTCCGACCGATGGGTTAACGGTAAAACCTATGCTTTCGGGGCGGTTCAACACGGGCTGCGGCCGTTTCCGCAAGATTTGCCCGCCTTGTTTTGCAGCCGCAACAACCAGTTGCTTTGGCACGCGCTGGCGCAAATCGAACCGCAAATCGAAGCAGCCAAAGCACGTTTCGGCGCGGGTCGGGTAGCCGTGGTGTTGGGCACCTCAACCAGCGGCGTAGATGAAAACATCGAAATGTTCCGGCAGGTGTCGCAGGGTGCGGCGTGGCAGGAAGTAACGTTCAAGCAGGCGCAGCAGCGAATGGATGCGCCTGCGGAATTCGTGGCCGAAGTGTACGGTCTGAAAAACCTGAATTATGTGGTTTCCACAGCCTGCACATCGGGGGCGCGTGCCCTGATCAGCGCCGCCCGCCTGCTGCGTGCGGGTTTGTGCGATGCCGTGGTGTGCGGCGGGGCGGATACGCTGTCGCCGTTAACCATCAACGGCTTCGCTTCGCTGGAAGTGCTCTCGGGCGGGCTGGCCAATCCGTTTTCAGCCAACCGCGACGGCATCAATATCGGCGAAGCCGCCGCCATATTCGTGATGACGCGCGAAGCAGGTTTTTCTAACGGCCTGCCGCTGCTCGGTTACGGCGCCAGCAGCGATGCCTATCATATGTCGTCGCCCCGTCCCGACGGTTTGGGTGCGGTGCAGGCGTTTCAGACGGCCTTAACCCATGCCGGTGTGCGTGCGGCCGACATCGGTTGGATCAACCTGCACGGCACCGGCACGCAGCATAACGACAGCATGGAAAGCATCGCCGTGAGCGAAGTGTTCGGCAGCGCCACGCCCTGCACCTCCACCAAACCGCTTACCGGCCACACTCTAGGCGCCGCCGGCGCGATTGAGGCCGCCTTTCTCTGGGGTATGGTCAGCCGCGAATACAACCCCGAGGGCAGGCTGCCGCCGCAATTGTGGGACGGCACGGCCGACGAAGCCCTGCCGTGCATCGGCCTGACCGGCCGCGAAAGCCGCTGGCCGCACGGCCGCCGCATAGGCGCCAGTTCGTCGTTTGCTTTCGGCGGCAGCAATGCGGTGCTGGTTATCGGCGAATGATGCTTGAGCGTGGTAAATATAAATGAGGCCGTCTGAAAATATTCAGACGGCCTCATTTTTTGCAAAAGCCCAATCACGGGTTTATGCCGCTATCGGCGGCGAATCTATGGCGGAGAGAACAGAGGCTTTCCGGAGTTATGCTTGCGGTGAAATAGTAATTTAACTACAAGATATTTTTATATCTTTCAACAAACTACATTTTTATTGATTAAAGTCATAACGGTGTGTGTGTGTCGAGCCTAAAATCTGCCTGAAATTTGTAATTTACTAACAAGATATGGGGCAGGTTATGGATTCGGCACAATACGACTTCGAGCGGATTTATGCCGGCAACCTTGAAGGTATCCGCGAAGTTACGGATTTTTTACACCGCAACGATCTCAATATAGACGATTTCATCGAAGTGTTTCTGGTGCTGCGTAACGGCAAAGGCGAAATCATCGTCTGCGGCGGCATCGCGCCGGGGGTGATTAAGTGTGTGGCGATAGACGACAGCTGCCGCGGGCAGGGCATCGCGCTCACGTTGGCCTCTTCGCTGATCCAACTTGCCGCCGAACTCGGCTACCATCATCTCTTTATCTACACCAAACCCGAAAACGAGCCGTTTTTTACCGATTGCGGTTTCTATCCGATTGCCACCGTGCCGGGTAGGGTGGTGCTGCTGGAAAACAGCCCCGTCCGCCTGAAGCAGTATCAGGCCAAGCTGGCGGCGTTGAAGCAGCCCGGTGAGCGCATCGGCTCCATCGTGATGAACGCCAACCCGTTCACCAACGGCCATCTCTATCTGATCGAAAGCGCGCTGGAACAATGCGACTGGCTGCACCTGTTTGTGGTGGGCGAAGACAAATCGCAGTTTTCCTACACCGACCGTTTGGCGCTGATTAAGGCAGGCACGGCCCACCTTTCGCGCTTAACGGTGCACGAAGGCTCTCCCTATATCATTTCCCGCGCCACCTTCCCCTGTTATTTCCTGAAACAGGAAAGCATCGTCCACCAATGCCATATGGAATTGGACTTAAGCATTTTCCGCATCTATATCGCGCCGCCGCTGGGCATCACCCACCGTTTCGTGGGCAACGAGCCCAATTGCGTGATTACCAATTACTACAACAAACAGATGCGCATCTGGCTGAAATCCCCCGAAATCAACGCACCGCCGATAGAAGTGGTGCAGATTCAGCGTTTGGAATACCAAAACGACGTGATTTCGGCCACCAAAGTGCGCAAATGGCTGGGCGAGGGCGATTTTGAAAAGCTGCGGCATTATGTGCCCGACAGCACCTACCGTTTTTTAATCAACAAATATGAAAAGGCCAGTGTATGAACGCGATTACCAAAGACAGCGTGGCCGGCACGTTGGAATCGAGCGACGTGATGGTTTATGCCAGCCCCAACCCCGGCGGCGGCAGGCTGATTACCATCAACAGCTCGGTCGGCCAGCAGTTTGCCCCGCAGATCAGGGCGAGTGTGGAAGCGGTGCTGAACCGTTTGAATATCGAAGAAGCCGCGCTGCAAATCGAAGACAAAGGCGCGCTCGACTGCGTGTTGCAGGCACGGGTGAAAGCCGCACTGCTGCGCGCCGGCGCGCAGGCGGATTGGGAGGAACTGCTATGAAACTGCGCCGCTCCATGCTGTTTGTGCCGGGTGCTAACGCCGCGATGGTCAGCACATCGTTTATCTATCGGCCCGACACTATTATGTTTGACTTGGAAGATTCGGTTGCCCTGTCTGAAAAAGACACCGCCCGCATGATGGTGGCGCACGCGCTGCAACACCCGCTCTACCGCGAAATGGAAACGCTGGTGCGCGTGAACCCGCTCTCTTCAGAATACGGCTTGGCCGACTTGAATGCGGCGGTGCGCGGCGGCGCCAGCGGCATCCGTCTGCCCAAAACCGACGGCCCGCAGGATATCGCCGATATGGAAGCCGAAATCGAAAAAATCGAGCGCGCCTGCGGCCGCGAAATAGGCAGCACGCTGATGCTGGCCGCCATCGAATCGCCGCAGGGGATTTTGGCCGCCAACGAAATCGCCCAAGCCTCGAAACGCTTGATCGGCATTGCTTTGGGGGCGGAAGACTATGTGCGCGCCATGAAAACCGAGCGCTCGCCCGAAGGCATCGAACTGATGTTCGCCCGCTCCACCATTCTGCACGCCGCCCGCGCCAACGGCCTGATGACGTTTGATACGGTGTATTCCGACGTGCGCAACGAAGAGGGCTTTTTGCGCGAAGCCGCCTTAATCAAGCAGATGGGCTTCGACGGCAAATCGCTGATCAATCCTTCGCAAATCGCCCTGATCCACAACCTGTTCGCCCCCACCCAGAAAGAAGTCGAGCAGGCCGAGCGCATTATCCGCGCCGCCGAAGAGGCCGCGCAGGCGGGCATCGGCGTGGTGTCGCTCAACGGCAAAATGGTCGATACCCCGATTATCGAACGTTCGCGCCTGATTTTGCAGCGCGCGCAAACTTCAGGCATACGCGAGGAATAAATCATGAGCAAAAGCAGAGAACAACGCGTTGCCAAAGGCACCGCCAACAGCCCGTACCGCGCTTTCGAGCCGGTGGTGAAAAAAGTGAAACTTTCCGACGAATACCTGTCGCGCAAAATCTGCCCCAGCATTGAAGCCGCCGTCAGAGCCTGCGGCTTGGAAGACGGTATGACGGTTTCGTTCCACCACTCCTACCGCGGCGGCGATTTCGTGCTGAATATGGTGATGGACGTGCTGGCCGGCATGGGTTTCCACAACCTCACCGTGGCCGCCAGCTCGCTTTCGGGCTGCCACGACCCGATGATTGCCCATATCCGCAACGGCGTGGTGCGCAAAATCTACACTTCCGGCCTGCGCGGCAAGCTCGGCGAATTTATTTCGCAGGGGCATATGCAGGAACCGGTGCAGATTCACTCGCACGGCGGCCGCGTGCAGCTGATGCAGAGCGGCGAGCTGGTGCCGGACGTGGCGTTTCTGGCGGTGCCCAGCTGCGACAGTTTCGGCAATGCCTGCGGCTATATCGGCAACAACATCTGCGGCTCGCTCGGTTATGCCAAAGCCGACGCACAGTTCGCCCGCAAAGTGGTGCTGGTAACCGAAGCGGTGAAACCCTATCCGCACAGCCCCGCCGGCATTTACCAAGACCAGGTGGACTACATCGTGGTGGTGGACGCGGTGGGCGATTCCAGCAAAATCGGTGCAGGCTCCACCCGCATGACCACCAATCCGCGCGAGCTGCTGATTGCGCGCCGCGCCGCCGACGTGATTGAAAAATCGGGCTATTTCCACGACGGTTTTTCGCTGCAAACCGGCTCGGGCGGCGCTTCGCTGGCGGTTACCCGCTTTTTGGAAGACAAAATGCGCCGCCAAAACATCCGCGCCTCGTTCGCACTCGGCGGCATCACCGCCAGTATGGTGGATTTGCACGAAAAAGGGCTGATTGAAAAACTGATCGACGTGCAAAGCTTCGACAGCGTGGCCGCCGCCTCGCTCGAGCGCAATCCCGGCCATATCGAAATCAGCGCCAACCAATACGCCAATTTCGGTTCCAAAGGCGCATCGGTGGAACGGCTGGACGTGGTGGTGTTGAGCGCGCTCGAAATCGACACCGAATTCAACGTTAACGTTATCACCGGTTCAGACGGCATCATCCGCGGTGCATCGGGCGGCCACAGCGACACCGCATCGGGCGCGCGGTTGGCGATGATTGTGGCGCCGCTGGTGCGCGGCCGCATCCCCACCGTGGTGAAAGACGTGCTGACCACGGTAACACCCGGTGAACACATCGACATTCTGGTTACCGACCACGGCATCGCCGTCAACCCCAAACGCCCCAAACTGGCGGCGCGGCTGCACGAAGCCGGCATCGAAACCGTGCCGATCGAAGCGCTTTACCAACGCGCCGTGATGCTGACGGGCGAACCCGACGCCATCCGCTTCACCGAGCGGCCGGTGGCGATGATCCGCTACCGTGACGGCAGCGTGATCGACACCGTTTACCAAATCGCCGCCGCCACGGAAGGTTAAACCATGTATTCCGCCCCCTATTTCCCGCCTCTCATCGGCAGCGAAGCCCCGCTGGAAAGCGTGCTGGCCGCGCGTGATTTGCGCTATGCCGCGCAGCAGGCGCTGCTGGCGGGCGGGGCGGCCTCTTTGGTGAGTTTCAGCGTATTGGCGCCGGGCGGGGTGAAACGCAGCCCGTTTCTAGACGAAATCTTTCAGACAGGCCATGCCTGTCTGAAACAGATGCTGGCCGAAAGGCAGATTGTCATTAGCGCCGAACAACATCTGGATTTGAAAGGCGGCGAGAGCCTGCTGCTGGCGGCCGATTGCGCTGCCGATGCCTTGAAACCCCTGATGATGGAACTGGAACAACAGCACCCGCTGGGACGTTTGTGGGATATCGACATCATCGGCGGCGACGGCCAACCGCTGTCCCGCAGCCGTTTCGGCCTGCCGCCGCGCGCCTGCCTGTGTTGCGGCGAACCCGCCAAAGCGTGCGCCCGCAGCCGCCGCCACAGTTTGGACGAGCTTCAGACGGCCATGCGCGGCCATTACCGCCGCTACCGCGAAATCGTGGCGCTGGGCGGCAGCATGAGCGCCGCTTTGTGCGCCGAAGCCGAGCTGACCCCCAAGCCCGGGCTGGTCGATGCCGACAATCAGGGGCCGCACCCCGACATGACCTTGCCCATGTTCCGCGCCAGCGCACACGCCTTGGCACCGTTTCTCACCCGCTGCGCCATCACCGGCAGCGGTTTCGCTCAGCAGCCGCCCGACGAAGCCGTGCTGGCCGCCGTGCGCCCCGTCGGTTTGCAGGCCGAACAGGCCATGCTGAATGCCACCGGCGGAGCCAATACCCACAAAGGCGCGCTGTTTGCCTTCGGCATTCTGGCGGCGGTGCTGGGGCGGCGGATAGCGCGCGGCGAACAGCCCGGTTGGGCGGCGCTTTCCGGCGATATCCAAGCCGTTTGCGCCGGTTTGCAGCACGAACAAGGGCAGGGCGACACCGCCGGCGCGCGTTTCTACCGCGAATACGGCCTGGGCGGCGCGCGCGGCGAAGCACTCTCCGGTTTCGCCACCGTAACCGGCATCGCGCTACCCGCCTATCGGCAAGCCTTTGCCGCCACCGGCAACCGCGACCACGCCCTGCGCTACGCGCTGCTCAAACTGCTGGCGCACAACCGCGACACCAACGTAGTGAAACGCGGCGGCATCGAAGCGCTCGGCCTGTTGCAGGCGAAAGCACATGAAATTTTGGCCGACACGCAGGTTTTCAGACGGCCTGAAGCCTTGTGCGCAGCCTTGAAGCAGTTCGACGGCTGGTGCACGGCGCGCAACCTCAGCACCGGCGGCAGCGCGGATTTGCTGGCGTTAACGATTTGGCTGACCCTATATTTCAATGAAACAGGAGTAACATCATGAACCGCTCTGACGGCGGCGGAGCCGCTCCGGCTCCCGCTTGGAAAAAATATTGGAAGCAGATCGTGTTTTTCGCGATCCCCGTTTTAATTTTCTACTGCCCGCCGCCCGAAGGTTTGTCTGTGGTGGGCTGGCGCCTGTTCGGCTGGTATATCTCCGCCATTTTCGGTTTGGTGGCCAAACCGTGGGGCATGCCGATTGTATTGCTGGCCGCCGTAACCGGCTCGGCGGTTGCTGTCGGCTTTACGCCCAACACGCAAGAGCTGGAAATGAAAAACGTGCTGGCCGGTTATTCGTCCACCACCACTTGGCTGGTATTCACCGCCTTTGCGTTGAGCACGGCCTTTGTGTCCACCGGTTTGGGCAAGCGCATCGCCTATCTGATGATACGCAGTTTCGGCGGCACCACCTTGCGGCTGGGCTATATCAACACCGTGCTCGACCTGCTGATTGCCCCGGGTATGCCCTCGGTTACCGCGCGTGGCGGCGGCATCATGATGCCGATTATGAACAGCGTGGCCAAAGCCATCGGCTCCGACCCCGAAACCAGCCCGAAAAAAGGCGGCCTGTTCCTGTTGCTGAACACCTATTTCACGGTAAAAAACACCGGTTTGATTTTCCTGACTGCCATGGCGCCGAACGCGCTGGCCTTGAGCCTGATTCTGCCGATTTTGGGCGTTGACGTAAGCTGGACGCAATGGTTCCTCGCCGCCGCCGTGCCCGGCCTGCTGGTTACTTTTGCCACCCCGCTGGTGCTGTATTTCCTCTATAAGCCCGAAGTAACCAAAGTCGACCGCGAAGGCATCGTCGTGAAAGGCCTGGAAGAAATGGGGCCGATGAAGAAGAGCGAAAAATGGCTGTTGGTGATTTTCATCTGCGCGCTGTTGGGCTGGGTAACCGGCGACTTCACCGGCATCGACGATGCCGCCGTGGCGCTGGCCGCAATGGTGGGCTGCATCATCGTTAACGTGATCAACTGGGACAACATCCTGCAAAACAAAGGCGGCTGGAACACCCTGATTTGGTACGGCGGCATCATCGGCTTGTCGTCTGCCCTCACCAAGGCCGACTTCTTCAAATGGATGGCGGAATTCTTCTCCAACATACTCGGCGGCGGCCAATTGCAGGGCGGCTACGGTATGCTGGCGCTGATTCTCACCGTGAGCGTGGCCATCCGTTATATGTTCGCCTCTGGCGGCGCCTACATCGCCGCGATGATGCCCGTGTTTGCCACCGTGGGCGCGGTAACCAACGTCGACCCGATGCTGCTCACCTTCGGCCTGCTGTTCTCCAACTCATACGGCGGCATGCTCACCCACTACGGTTCCGGCCCCGCCCCGATTATCTACGGCACCGGCTATGCCACCACCAAACAATGGTGGACGGCCGGCGCGGTGATTGCCTTCGGCTCGCTGATTGTGCACCTCACCCTCGGCGTAGCTTGGTGGAAACTGCTTAACGGCATGGGGTTGATCGGATAAACCGCCTGATTTGTTAACCGTATATACAGGCCGTCTGAAAAAATGTTTCAGACGGCCTGTATGGTTTGCCGTTTGTTTCACGATATTTCCGCTACAATACCGCCTTTTGCCCCACCGCTTCCCCATGATCGAACTGAAAAACCTCACCCTGCAACGCGGCCTGAAAGTGCTGCTCGACAAAGCCAGTCTCACCGTCAACCCCGGCTGGCGCGTCGGTTTAATCGGCAAAAACGGCACCGGCAAATCCAGCCTGTTTGCCCTGATTAAAGGCGAAATCACGCAGGATGGCGGCGACGTGCTGGTGCCCAAACATTGGAAAACGGCGGCGGTGGCGCAGGAAACGCCTGCGCTGGATATTTCCGCGCTCGATTATGTGTTGCAGGGCGATGCCGAATTGCAGGCTTTTCAGACGGCCTTGGCGCAAGCCGAAGCGCAAAACGACGGCATGAGCATCGCCGAATACCACGCCAGGCTGGAAGAAATCGATGCCTACACCGCGCCCGCACGCGCCGCCAAACTGTTAAGCGGCTTGGGCTTTTCGCAGGAAGAACACGGCAAAAGCGTCAAAGCCTTTTCCGGCGGCTGGCGGATGCGCCTGAATCTCGCGCAGGCGCTGATGTGCCGCGCCGATTTGCTGCTGCTCGACGAGCCGACCAACCACCTCGATTTGGAAACCGTGTTGTGGCTCGAAAACCACTTGGCAAGCCTGCCTTGCACGCAGATTATCATTTCCCACGACCGCGATTTTCTCAACGCCACTGCCAGCCACACGGTTGAATTGTCCGGCCAAAAACTCACGCTCTACGGCGGCAACTACGATTTCTACCAAAACGAGCGTGCCCAACGCCTGGCGCAGCAGCAGGCCGCCTATACCAAACAGCAGGCGCACATCAAACACTTGCAATCGTTTATCGACCGTTTCAAAGCCAAAGCCACCAAAGCCGTGCAGGCGCAAAGCCGTATGAAAGCCCTGGCCAAACTCGAACGCATCGCCCCCGCGCATCTCGACAGCGAATTCAGTTTCGAATTCGAAAGCCCCGCCCATCTGCCCAACCCCTTGTTAAAACTGGATCGGGCCGACTTGGGCTACGGTAGCACCACCGTTTTGCACGGCATCAGCCTCTCGCTCGAAAGCGGCGCGCGCTACGGCTTGTTGGGCGTAAACGGCAGCGGCAAATCCACCTTCATCAAAGCCTTGGCGGGCGAACTGGCTTTGCAGGACGGGCAGATGGTGAAATCCGACAAACTCAATATCGGCTATTTCGCCCAACACCAGCTCGACACCCTGCGCGAAGACCAAAGCCCGCTGTGGCACATCCAGCAGCTTTCGCCCGAGGTGCGCGAGCAGGAAATCCGCAATTTTCTCGGCAGTTTCAACTTTATCGGCGACACCGCCCTGCAAAAAATCGCCCCCTTTTCCGGCGGCGAAAAAGCGCGGCTGGCGCTGGCGATGATAGTGTGGCAGAAGCCCAACCTGCTGCTGCTCGACGAGCCGACCAACCATCTCGATTTGGATATGCGCCACGCCCTCACGCTGGCCTTGCAGAGCTTCCAGGGCGCGCTGATTGTGGTGTCGCACGACCGCAGCCTGCTGGAAGCCACCACCGACAGCTTCCTGCTAATCGACCAAGGCCGTCTGAAACCGTTCGAGGGCGATTTGAACGATTACCGCCTGTGGCGGCTGGCGCAGGAAAATGCCGCCGCCGCGCCCGCCGTTTCCGCGCAGGCGCAAAGCCGCAAAGACACCAAACGGCAGGAAGCGCAGATGCGGCAGGAAAAAGCCCGCCGCATGAAGCCGATACAGCAGAAAATCGAGCGTGCCGAAAAAGAAATGGCCGCCTTAAACGATATTCAGACGGCCTGTGAAACATTTTTGGCACAGGAAGATGCCTATTCGGATGCAAATAAAGTAAAGCTTCAGAAAACGCTCGCTAATTTGGCGGAAACCAAGGTAAAATTAAGTAAACTTGAAGAGGATTGGTTGGGCTGGCAGGAAACGCTCGAACAAATCGGGCGAGAAATCGAAGCGCAGTTCGCCGATACGCTCTAGCCTTCGGGTTTAACAGGTTTGCTGTTTTCATAACTTCATTAAAATACGGGGATTCAATATGTCTTATTCATCATTCAAACAGGCCATCCTGCTGCTTGCCGCCAGCGAACTCTTGCTGAGCGCACAAGCCAAAGCACAAATCAGCGCCGAGAGTGCACCGGTTCTGCCCGCCGATTTGCCCGCCGCCGATGCGGCATCGCTGGCCGCGGTCGAAACGCATTAACACACCGGCCTGCCGCAGCCCGGCAGGCCGCTTGCCCAATATCATTTCAGCACGCTTTTGCGGGCTTGTCGGTCTTTTCTCAATATGAAACACAATATGAAAAAAATCATCGGGATAGTCGCATTAATCGGGTTGAACACCATCAATATTCAAACGGCCTCGGCCAAAATCTACACCTGCGTGATTAACGGCGAAGTAACCTACACCTCGCGCCACACAGGCAACTGCCAGGCTGCCGACCTGCCGCCCATCGGACGTTACAGCAGCACCCGCTACGACGAGCCGCAGGCTTACACGCCGAGCGCGCCGAAGCCCGAAGCGAAAAAACAGGTTGCGGTCAAACGCGCGCCCAAACCCAATCAGGCCGTCGCCGTGCCGGCGAAATACACGCCGCCGCCGGCAGCCGCCGCACCCAAACTTTCCGGCAGCAACAGCCGCCGCAGCATACTCGAACAAGAGCTGGCCAACGAACGCAAAGCGCTTTCCGAAGCGCAGCAGTCGCTCACTTCCGCCCGCGCGGCCAAAGGCGGCACCATCGACCAGCAGCAGATTACCCAACTGCAAGGCCATGTGCTTGACCGCCAGCAGAATATCCAAGCATTGCAGCGTGAGCTGGGGCGTATGTAGGTTGTGCGTTAGAAAATATTTCAGACGGCCTTTTCAGGCCGTCTGAAATATTTTTGGTCGGGTAAAGATCTTTGCAAAACTACCTTGAGACTGTCTGAAATGTTTAAACCCCGTCATTCCCGCGTAGGCGGGAATCCAGCCTTAAAACCATCAATTATTTTATTTCAATAACTTATGAAAAAAATGACTGGATTCCCGCCTACGCGGGAATGACGATAATTAGATGTTTCAGACAGTCTAACAAATTTTGCAAAGGTCTCAGCCGGATAGTCATACCGGTAACCGTTCCGTCATACCCGTGCTCAACCCGGGTATCTGTTATTTCTTTTGAAACAAAAAGATGCCCGGGTCAAGCCCGAGCATAACACAGTTGTTTTGAGATGCCGGTATGGCTTGCAAAAAACCTATGCCGTCTGAAATATTTATCCGCCGTTATTCCCGCATATCGGAATAACGGCGGATAAATATTTCAGACGGCCTGAATCGGATTTTGCAAACCGCCGAATCTATTCTACCCGTTGGTAATCTTCGGCGCGGTAGCCCGCTTTTTCCAATTCCTGCTGCCGTTTTTTCTTTTCTTTTTGCGCTTTTTCTTCGTCGCTGTCGCCGTCGGGGATGGCCGCGCGCACCACGGCGCCGGTGCCTTTTACGGCCACTTTGCCTACGGTTAAAACGGTGGTGGCGGCCAAATCGGCGGCAGCGGCAACCACGCAGCCGTTAAGCAGCAGGCGGCCAGCGCGGTGAGTTTGATGGGATTCATTGGGCTGTCCTGTCGGTTAGTGGGTGCAGTTTTCATCATGTTCGTGCTCTTCGCGGCAAGCGGCGGCGGCTTGGTGCCAGGCTTCGTCGTCGCCGTCGAATTCTTCCACTTCGTCGAAGTCGCCGTTTTCTACCATCGCTGCCAATTCTTCCAAATCATGCGCGCCTTCCACCCAAAAGCAGGGGATGTCGGGCGGGGTGTTTGGGGCGAGCAGGGCGGCGGTGCCGTTGTGCCAGGCCAGCCAGTAGCCGTTGGCGGTTTGCAGAAAGCGGGCATCGGGGTGGATGCTTTCGTTTTCGGTGTTCACCAGCATGCGCTCGGCGATTTCGGCTTGAAAGGGCAGGGTGTTCATTTGCGTAACCTTAAAACAATATCGGCACGCATTATAGCAAAGGCCGTCTGAAACCAGTAAAACGTCTTTCAGACGGCCTTTGCTATAATAACTCTTTTGCTTCCCGAACCTTAAGGCCGTCTGAAATGCAAATCATCCAATACGAAAATTCCCCTTTCAAACTGCACCAGCCTTTCCCGCCCGCCGGCGACCAGCCCACCGCCATCGCCGGCCTGCTCGAAGGGCTTTCAGACGGCCTTTCCTACCAAACCCTGTTAGGCGTAACCGGCTCCGGCAAAACCTACACCATGGCCAACGTGATTGCGCAGAGCGGCCGCCCCGCCATCATCATGGCGCACAACAAAACGCTGGCGGCGCAGCTTTATGCCGAGATGCGCGAGTTTTTCCCCGAAAACGCGGTGGAATATTTCGTGTCTTACTACGATTACTACCAGCCCGAAGCCTATGTGCCCAGCCGCGATTTATTTATCGAAAAAGATTCGGCGATTAACGAACACATCGAGCAGATGCGGCTTTCCGCCACCAAAAACCTGATGACGCGTAACGATGTGATTATCGTCGCCACCGTTTCCGCCATTTACGGTATCGGCGACCCCACCGAATACCAACAAATGGTGTTATCCGTTAAAGAAGGCGACACCCTCAGCCAGCGCGACATCATTTCCACCCTCGTTTCCATGCAATACGAGCGCGGCGAAATGGATTTCAAACGCGGCTCGTTCCGCGTGCGCGGCGACGTCATCGACGTTTACCCCGCCGAAAGCTCCGACAACGCCCTGCGCATCAGCCTGTTCGACGACGAAATCGACCGCCTCGATCTCTTTGACCCGCTCACCGGCGGCAGCCTGCAACGCGTCGGCCGCTACACCGTGTTCCCCAGCAGCCACTATGTTACCCCGCGCGACACCGTATTGCGCGCCTGCGAATCGATTAAACAAGAATTGCGCGAACGCATCGCTTTTTTCACCCAAGAAAACCGCCCGGTGGAAACCCAACGCATCGAGCAGCGCACCCGCTTCGATTTGGAAATGCTCTACGAAATGGGCTTTTGCAAAGGCATCGAAAACTACTCGCGCCACTTTTCCGGCAAAAAAGAAGGCGAACCCCCGCCCACCTTAATGGACTATCTGCCCGACAACGCCATTATGTTTATCGACGAAAGCCACGTTACCGTTACCCAAATCGGCGGCATGTACAAAGGCGACGCCAGCCGCAAACAAAATCTGGTCGACTACGGCTTCCGCCTGCCTTCTGCCCGCGACAACCGCCCGCTCAAATTCCACGAATTTGAAAAAATCATGCCGCAAACCATCTTTGTTTCCGCCACCCCCGCCAAATACGAAGAAGAACACGCCGGCCAAGTGGTCGAGCAAGTCGTCCGCCCCACAGGCCTGGTCGATCCGCAAATCATCATCCGCCCCGTCGCCACCCAAGTGGACGATTTATTAAGCGAAATCAACGAGCGCATCGGCAAAGGCGAGCGCGTGCTGGTAACCACGCTCACCAAACGCATGGCCGAACAGCTCACCGATTATTACAGCGAACTGGGCATAAAAGTGCGCTACCTGCACAGCGACATCGACACCGTCGAGCGCGTCGAAATCATCCGCGATTTGCGCCTCGGCTTGTTCGACGTACTCGTCGGCATCAACCTGCTGCGCGAAGGTTTGGACATCCCCGAAGTATCGCTGGTGGCCATACTCGACGCCGACAAAGAAGGCTTCCTGCGCAGCCACCGCAGCCTGATCCAAACCATAGGCCGCGCCGCCCGCAACGTAAACGGCGTCGCCATACTCTACGCCGACAAAATCACCGACTCGATGAAAGCCGCCATCGACGAAACCGAACGCCGCCGCGAAAAACAGATTAAATTCAACCAAGAACACGGCATCGTGCCGCAGCAGATCAATAAAAAAGTCAAAGACATCATCGACGGCGTGTACCACGACGATGCAGGCAGCGGCAAAGGCCGTCTGAAAGGCAAGGGCAAAGTGAAAGTGGGCGAAATCCACACCGAAGAAGACGCGATTAAAGAAATCGCCCGCTTGGAAAAAGCCATGCAGGCCGCCGCCCGCGATTTGCAGTTTGAAGAAGCTGCGGTGTTAAGGGATAAGATTCGGGGGATTAAGGAAGGGTTATTGTTTGGGGCGGAGTGAGGTAAACCATTTAAATATCTGGAGAGTATTATGTTAAAAATTAAATCAGTTAGTAATTTCTTAAAAGAATTAGGTAAATTAAATAATGAAAATGAAAGTATAAGGTTCTTTCGTGGACATTCAGATTGTAAATATTTGCTTAAGCCTAGCATTTATAGAAATAATGGGTTAATTAGTAATGAATATAAAATTATTCGTGATGCTTTAACATATTGCCCTAGTGATTTTAATCATGAAAATTCAAATTTTTTGAAACTAGTTAAATTACAACATTATGGTTATCCAACTAGGTTGCTGGATTTAACTAGCAATGCTTTGGTTGCTCTTTATTTTTCTGTTCAGTCAGATAAAGAAAAAGGAGAGGATGGAGAAGTCATAGTCTTTGATATTCCATATAATGATGTAAAATATGAAGATAGTGATAAAGTATCAATTCTCTCAGCATTAGCATTTCATGATAGTGAATTTCAAGATTTAAATGAAATGGTAAAACAATCGAAGGAATATAGGGAAATATATCAAGAAATTATTTTAAAAACCCAAATCACAAAAGATCTTCAAGGGAGATTGCATGGCTTGGAAATGATCCGAAATTTCGCTTTAGCTAGCAGTGCAGAAACAACCAATGATTTGGTTGAAAAGCATCTGGCTCCTAAAGAAGAAATAAGATTATTTAATGACTTTAATGAAATTAGAAGGTTGATACACATCATTAGGGCAGATAAACCTTATTTTTCTCCTATTATTGATTATAAGGATCTTGGAAAGGTAATTGCTGTTCGAGGAAAGTTAAATAATCGAAGAGTCGAACGTCAACATGGTAGTTTTTTACTATTTGGTATAGATAATAATAAAATAGAACCGGCAAGAATTCCTAGTAAATGGATTGCTTCCGAAAAAAATAGATTAATCATTGATAAAGAATCGAAGCAAAAAATATTAAAGGAGCTAACTCAATTGGGAATATCTAGGCAGACATTATTTCCTGAGCTGGAAGCACAAGCAAACTATGTTAAGGAAAAATATATTATTAATGATACAACAAGCAAGCGTAGGTTGGGTTAGCAAGCGTAGCAACTGTGTTGCCGACTCGTCAGTCAGCAACATCAAACACGGTTAATCAAGCGCATTGCAGGCCGTCTGAACACAGATAGTCGCGTACCCGTGCGTTCAGTATTCTCAGCAGTTTGTGCATACACGCATTGATGGCTACTTTGAACGGTTTTCCTTTGCCGGTAAGCCGTTCGTAAAATGCTTTGATTTTCGGCTCAAAACGGCTGGCGGTCAGGGTAGCAACTGTGTTGCCAACTCGTCAGTCAGCAACATCAAACACGGTTAATCAAGCGCATTGCAGGCCGTCTGAACACAGATAGTCGCGTACCCGTGCGTTCAGTATTCTCAGCAGTTTGTGCATACA
>NZ_JANIKQ010000019.1 GCF_024580525.1 Neisseria dentiae | reverse complement strand
AAGCGGTCGATGTGCTTGGCAATCATGGCTTGGGCGGTTTGTTGGAAGAAGGTGCTCATGAGAAATCCCCTAAATGTCTTGGAGGAGAATTTAGGGGATTTTAGGGAATTTTGCAAAGGTCTCAGGCCTTTATCAGTTAATCGATCCGCAACCTTAAGGGCGGTATCCGGGCATCACGCCATTGGGCAGCAGCTGCCACACATAGCCCCTGTGTTTCTGTTTGCCCGCCACTGCGCCGGCTTCGTCGCCGTAGCCCCAGAAATAATCCACCCGCACCGCGCCTTTAATTGCGCTGCCGGTGTCTTGCGCCATAATCAGGCGGTTGAGGGCGTAGTTGTTGGCGGGGTGTACGGTGGCCACAAACAACGGCGCGCCCAGTGTGATGTAGTGGCGGTCGATAGCGCCGGCATATTGGCCCATCAACGGGGTGCCGAGTGCGCCGACGGGGCCGTCGTCATTGCCGGGCAGCGGGCGGAAGAATACGTAGCTGGGGTTTTGCCCCAACACTTCGGCCAGCTTCTGCGGGTTGCGGCGCATATATTCTTTGATGCCCTGCATGGTGGTTTGCGCCAGCGGCAGGTAGCCTTTGTCGGCCATGTAGCGGCCTATCGAAACGTAGGGGTATTCGTTTTTGTCGGCATAGCCCACGCGGATATATTTGCCTTCGGGGGTTTTCAGACGGCCCGAACCTTGGATGTGCAGGAAAAACAATTCCACCGGGTCTTCGGCGTAGCCCAATACCGGCGCTTTGCCGTCGAGCGCGCCGCCGTTAATCTGGGCGCGGGTGTAATACGGCACGAAGCGGCTGCCTGCGAAACGGCCTTTCAGGGCGCGGGTGCGCTCGCTGATGGGAAACTGGTCGAGATTGGCCGAATATGGGCCGTTGGCATCGATCACACCTTTGTTGGGGCCGGTTTGGCGGATGCGCACGGTGCTTTTGCTGTTGCGCAGGTTGGCGGGCAGATCGACCGAGATGAAGTCGTTGGGAATGCCGTAGATGGGAAAGCGCGCTTTGCCGGTGTTTTTCGAGTCGCCCAGGAGCACGGGTTCGTAGTAGCCGGTGATGGTGCCGCCCAGATTGCCGTTGGCGCTCACCTGCCACGGGGTGAAATATTGCTCGAAAAAGGCTTTGGCTTCGGCGTTTTTATACGGCGTTTGCGCGGCTTGGGCGCACACGTTGCGCCAGTTTTGCTGCGCTTGCAGTTTTTCGCAGCCGAGGCGGAACGAGCGCAGGCTGTCGGCGAAGTTTTGTTCGTTCCATTGCGGCATGGCGCTGTGGGGCACGACTTTGTAGCTGGCGCCGCCGCCGGGGGTGTGTACGAAACCTTGCGGCGAGGGTGTGCCGGCAGGCAGCGGCTGACCCTGTGTTACCGGCGGTGCGGGCGGTTGCTGCACCGGCGGCACGCTTGGCCCGGGCTTGCTTTTTTTGGTGCCGCAGGCGGCTAAAACGGCGGCGGTGATGCCCAAGAGGGCGATGCGGTAAAAGGTTTTGCGGTTCATATGTGCTGTGTGATAAGGCCGTCTGAAACGGCGGGTTTCAAACGGCGTGGTTTTAAAAAGTTCGGAATAAGGCAGACAAGTTTTGCCGCTGCGCGGTTCCCCGTTTAAGCGGTTTTCGGTTTGCCCCGAAACAGAAACGGGGGCATTCTAACATAGAATCAACGGGCTAGATTTTGGAAGTGGCAATCTTTGCATGCTTTGTATGTTGCCGCAGGCCGTCTGAAAAAACCGAGCGCGTCATACCCGGGCTTGACTTGGGTATCTGCTATTTCGTTTTGAACAATGCGATACTCGGGTCAAGCCCGAGTATGACGGAGAATACTATTCTAGGTTAATCTAAAGCCCTAGCTTACATTTATTATTCTTTTCGATTGCTATTTGGAATTCAGATGGCTTGTTGTATTTATAATGGATTTTATCTTTAAGGAATATCCATTTGTTTAAATTTTATACCGTTTATTTTAAAATAAAAAAGGTATATGAATGAATGGGGAATGTTTATGAAGAATTATTATGAACTTTTAGAAGTAAGTATTACCGCCAAACCTGAAGAAATTCGTAAAGCAATGCAAAAAAAGGCGGAGAGGGGGCAAATTGATTTATTGGCACTCGAGGAATGTAAAAAATATCTATTAAATTCTGAAGAGCGTAAAGAATACAATAAAGCTTTGTTTATGGAACAACCTGAGCTTTTAGAAGAAGTAGCTAGAGTAGCACAACAGAAAGGTGATAAAGATGAACAAGAAAATCAGATTGAAAAAATAGCAGTAATTCCGGACGAAACTTCCAAAATGGGAGGCCGTTCAAAATTGGGGATAGTTGGGAAAATAGGTGGTTCTTTTTTGTTGATATGTTTTGTAATGATGTTGTTTAGTAAGCCAAGTAAACCAAAATTAGACGAATGGACTGCCCAAGTTTCGTGTGAAAGTGCAGTAAAGCAGCTTTTAAAATCTCCCTCAACCGCAGAATTTAGTGGATGGATTAGAGTTTTAAATAGTGATGGAACTTATACTGTAACGGGTAATGTGGATGCTCAAAATAGTTTTGGTGCAATGCTTCGTAGCAGTTTCAGTTGTACTGTTCGAGACAAGGGCGATTCAACAACAGGAACAATTGTAAACTACCTAAAATAAAACTTATGTAACAAATGTAAAGGAAATTCTAATTACTCTCTATATCAGGCTGAGACCTTTGCAAAAATACCTTAAGGCCGTCTGAAATGTTTAAATCCCGTCATTCCCGCGCAGGCGGGAATCCAGATGGAAATATTGAAGTATTGATTAAACAAATACTTGGATGTCAAGCACCTGGATTCCCGCCTGCGCGGGAATGACGGAAATCAGATTTTTCAGGTGATAATTTGAATTTTGCAAAGGTCTCAGGCTGTCTGAAAGGTTGAGCTGCGTATCACATCATTATTCCGCCGGCAAACCCGCCCAGCCGAAGGCTTCGGCCACCTGCTGCCATTGTTCGTCCGCATCGGCGCGCACGGTAACGGTTCGGCCGTTTTCTGGGCTTTGGAACACCAGTTCGCGCGCGTGCAAGAGCAGGCGGGTGGCGCCGGTGCGCTCGGCAACGGCGCGGTTTTGGGCGTTGTCGCCGTGGGTGGTGTCGCCCACGATGGGGTGGAAAATGTGTTTCAGATGGCGGCGCAGCTGGTGTTTGCGGCCGGTGTGCGGGGTGAGTTCCAGCCACGAATAGCGCGAAGTGGCGTAGCGCTTGGCCGATTGAAAGGGTTGCTCGGTGAGGGCGAGGCAGCGGTAGTCGGTAACGGCGTTTTGGGCGGGTTTGTCGGGGTCGGCAAAGGGGTCGGCGATTTTGTCGGCTTCTTCTTTGAGCGGGTAGTCGATGCGGCCGCTGCCGTGTAAATGGCCGCGTACCACCGCCCAATAGCGTTTTTGCACGTTTTTCCGCTCGAACTGCTGTGTGAGGGCGCGGGCGCTTTCTTTATTGAAGGCAAACAGCAAAACGCCCGAGGTGGGGCGGTCGAGACGGTGGACGGGGAACACATGGCGGCCGGTTTGGTTGCGCAGGGTCTGCATCACAAACACGGTTTCGCGGCTGTCGAGCCAGCTTCTGTGCACCAGCATACCGGCGGGTTTGTTGACGGCGATGCAGAGGCTGTCGCGGTAGAGGATTTCGAGCATGGTCGGGTTTTCAAGATTCATGCAGGCATTTTAAAACATCTGCGTCATATCCGGCTTAACCCGATAATAACGAGACACAAACGTTTTCGGATTTGAGTTGGTTTTTTTATAAAGATAACAGGCCGTCTGAAACCTTTCAGACGGCCTGTTTGCGTTTAAACGCCGTTTAAGCGCGTTTTTCGAGCACGGCCACGGCGGGCAGTTCTTTACCTTCCAAGAATTCCAAGAAAGCGCCGCCGCCGGTGGAAATGTAGCTGATTTGGTCGGTTACGCCGAATTTGGCAATCGCCGCCAGCGTGTCGCCGCCGCCGGCAATCGAGAAGGCGGGGCTTTCGGCGATGGCTTTGGCCAGCACTTCGGTGCCGCCGGCAAACTGGTCGAACTCAAACACGCCCACGGGGCCGTTCCACACGATGGTGCCGGCCTGTTTCAGGGCGGCGGCCAGCGCGGCGGCGGATTGGGGGCCGATGTCGAGAATCATGTCGTCTTCGGCCACGTCGTCGATGGCTTTAACGGTGGCTTCTGCGTCGGCGGCGAAGGCTTTGGCCACCACCACGTCGGTGGGCAGGGGCACGCTGCCGCCTTTGGCGGCCATTTTTTCCATGATTTTTTTGGATTCTTCCACCAAATCGTGTTCGGCCAGCGATTTGCCGATGGGCTTGCCGGCGGCCAACAGGAAGGTGTTGGCGATGCCGCCGCCCACGATTAATTGGTCAACCTTGTTGGCCAGGCTTTCGAGAATGGTGAGCTTGGTGGAAACTTTGCTGCCTGCCACAATCGCGGCCAGCGGGCGGGCGGGGGCTTTGAGGGCTTTGCCCAAGGCATCGAGTTCGCCCGCCATCAGCACGCCGGCGCAGGCCACGGGGGCGGCTTGGGCAACGGCTTCGGTGGAAGCCTGGGCGCGGTGGGCGGTGCCGAAGGCATCGTTTACAAACACGTCGCACAGGGCGGCATAGGCTTTGCCCAGCTCCAAATCGTTTTTCTTCTCGCCTTTGTTGATGCGCACGTTTTGCAGCATGGAGATTTCGCCGGCTTTGAGCGCGGGCTTGTTGTCGCGCCAGTCGTTGAGCACTTTCACTTCTTTGCCCAACAGGCTGCCCAAGTGGGCGGCTACGGGGGCGACGTCGTCTTCGGGGTGGAATTCGCCTTCGGTGGGGCGGCCCAAGTGCGACATCACAATCACCGCCGCGCCGTTGTCCAGGCAATATTGAATCGAGGCGAGCGAGGCGCGGATGCGGGTGTCGTCGCTGATTTTGCCGTCTTTAAACGGCACGTTCATGTCGGCGCGGATCAATACGGTTTTGCCCTGCACGTTTTGTTCGGTGAGTTTCAAAAATGCCATGTCGGTTTCCTTTGCGGAGAATGGGAAAAATCGGGGTTTATTATGCGCGAAGAGCGGTTTGGGGTAAAGCCGCTGCGGTTGCGGGCTTGATTTACGTCATGATTACAGGGGGTTACATGAAAAAGGCCGTCTGAAAAGGCTGCGGGCCGTGCGCTGCGGTTATCTCAAGCCGAAAAACGCCAGCACGCTGTTGCCCCAATGCTCGAAATAATAGAGAAACAGCGCATAGCTTTCCTGCAATAAAAACTTGGTTTTTTTGCGCGATTCGCTGTAACGGGTGGTGGGCGTGCCTGAGGTGTAGGCGTTTAAATCCAAATCTTTGGCAATGGCGGCGGCGCGGGCGGTGTGGTAGGGGTCGCTGACGATAATGATGGTGCCGATGCCGTTGGTGCGCAGCAGCGGGCGCACGTTATACAGGTTTTCATAGGTGTTGCGCGATTTGTTTTCAAACAGAATGTCGCGCGCGGGCACGCCTTGTTTGATGGCGTAGCGGCGGCCGACTTCGGCTTCGGTCATAAAGCCTTTTTTGGGGGTGCCGCCGGTGAACACCAGTTTTTCCACGCGCCCGCTCTGGTAGAGGGCGATGCCGTGGTTGATGCGCTCTTGAAACACGGGCGAAGGGCGTTTGTCCCACGCGGCCGCACCCAACACCACGGCGGCGTCGGCGTGCACATAGGTGGGCAGGGTTTGGTTGCCGGTGTGGTAAACCGACCACACGCAGCAGGCGAATGCAAATGCCACCAGCAGCAGGCTTAAAACCAAGCCGTGCAGAAAGTGGTAGCGTAGGCCGTTGCGGCTGCGTAGGGCGGGTGTGTGCATAGGGTTTGCAGGTTGGTTTTTTCAGGTTGGCGAAAGCCGGCGGGTTTTTCAGACGGCCTTTGCGTTTCAAACGGCAGGCCGTCTGAAAGGGTGGTTTTTACAGTAATGCTTCGATGTTTTCCAGCGGCCTGCCTACCGCCGCTTTGCCACCCGCCACCACTATCGGCCGCTCTAAAAGCGCGGGGTGTTCGGCGATGGCTTTGAGCAGATCGTCGTTGCCCAGAGCGGGGTTGTCCAGCCCCAGTTCGCGGTAGAGCGTATCTTTCACGCGCATCATGCTGCGGGGCGAATCGGCGCCGAGCTTGGCGAAAATGCTTTGCAGCTCTTCAAACGAAAGCGGGGTGTCGAGATAGTTCACCACTTCGGCGTCTATGCCGCGCACGTTCAGCAGCGAAAGGGCGGCGCGAGATTTGCTGCAACGGTTGTTATGGTAGAGTGTAACGGTTTTCGGCATGGCGGTTCCTTAACATTTGAACGGTTTTTCTGATTGTAAACCAATCTTTACGCGTTGTTCCAGCCGCATTTTGAGCGAAATCATAAAGTTGGCAGGAAAAAGCAAATAGGCCGTCTGAAAGGTTACAATGCTGCCGAAATGGTTTTGAAAACGGAAAATATGATGAAGATTTTATCTGCCCTGTTACTGGCCGCCGTGTGCGGCACCGCCGCCGCTGCCGAACTGCAAAGCTGGGACGGCAGTGCGCCGCAGCACACCGCGTCGCTCAAAGCGCCCGTGCGCATCATCAACCTGTGGGCAACTTGGTGCGCGCCCTGCCGCAAAGAAATGCCGGCCATGTCGGCATGGTATCAAAAACAGAAAAAAGGCAGCGTGGATATGGTGGGCATCGCGCTGGACAGCCGCGAAAACATTGCCAAATTCCTCAAACAAACGCCGGTGGCCTACCCTGTTTGGCGCTACACCGGCAACGACAGCCGCGGCTTTATGAAAAGTTTGGGCAACACCGTGGGCGGCCTGCCCTTTACGGTGGTGGAAGCGCCGAAATGCGCTTATAAGCAAACGGTTTTGGGCGAGGTTACGGCGGCAAAGCTCGATCAGGCATTAGCCAAGGCACGGGCGAAATGCGGTTATCGTTAAACCACTTGTTTGGTAACAGTATCGTCATACTCGGGCTTGACCCGAGTATCTTTTTGGGTTTCAGAAATTTTTAGGAAACGGAGATACTCGGATCAAGCCTGAGTATGACGCGTGTACTTTTTCTTAAGCGGATTCACTGAAGCGTTTGTTTTTCAGACGGCATCAGCCCGATAGCAGCCCCTGCCCGAAAAACCCGCCTTTTTCAACTCCGGGCAAAACGAAGAAATAGCCGCCGCCGAACGGGCTGATGTATTCTTCGAGCGGCTCGAAATCAAGCAGCTTCTGCACGAAGATAAAGCCGTCGGCAAGGTTGGCCTGATAGCAGATAAACACCAGCCCCACATCCAGTTGGCCGTTTTTGGCCAGGCCGCGCGAGTAGTTGAAAGGCCGTCTGAAAAGCCGGTGTTTTTTGAGAAATTCGGGGTTGCGCGGGTTGGCCAGGCGCATATGGCTGTCTTTGGGGATGGTTTTGCCTTCCGGGTCGCGCGCGTAATCGGGGGTGTCGTGCTCTTTTTTCATGCCCAACGGGGCGCCGCTGTATTTTTCGCGCCCGAAAATGGCTTCCTGCTCTTGCAGCGGGGTTCTGTCCCAAAACTCAACGAAATGGCGGATCAGGCGCACGGCCTGATAGCTGCCGTTTTTCGCCCAGGCGGGTTCGTCGAGGCTGTTGGCAGCGACGCCCGTCCACAACACCTCATCGGCAGTTTTCGGGTCTTGCACGTTCGGATTGGCGCTGCCGTCGCGAAAGCCGAACAGGTTGCGGGCAGCGGTGCCCGGCTCGGTTTTGGGCAGAAAGCCTTCGATGCTCCAGCGGGTGGTGAGCAGTTGGGCGGTGTTTTTGATGATGTCGCGCAGGGCGTTTTGGCAGGTTTCGGGGGTAAAGGCGCAAATTTGGATGCTGATGTCGCCGTCGCACCATTCGGGCTGGAGGCGGTCGTTGGGGAATTTTTTCAGTTCCTGCAAATGTTTGGGCTTTTTGCCGGCCAGGCCGAAGCGTTGGTCGAACAGGCTTGCGCCCACGCCTAGGGTGATGGTGAGGCCGTCGGGGCGGACGGTTTTGCCGAGTATGCCGCTGCCGGCGGGCGGCAGTTTGGCATCGCCGTTGTTCAATTCGCCGCCTTGGGTGAGAAATTCGATGCGCGAAGTGAGAACGCGGAACAGGTATTCCAGCTCTTTGGCGCTTTTTACCGCCGCATCAAATGCGGCCATGATGCCGAACTGCTGGTGCGGTGTGGTAATGCCCGCCTGATGCGTGCCGTAACAGGGATAGCTTTGTTGGGAATGCTGCTGTTGCGCGGTTTCCTGTTTGGTTTTGCCCTGTTTTTCGCCCCACACGAATCCGCCTGCGGCGGCGGCAATGCCGGCTGCGCCTGCGGTGGCTGCGGTTTTCAACAGGGTGCGTTTTCCGGGTTGGGCGGGCGGTTGGTTGTTCGGCATGGTTTTTCCTTGTTTATTTGGCGGCGGTTGGTTTCAGACGGCCTCAAGCTGTTTCAAGGCCGTCTGAAAAGGTTGGATCAAACAAAAATCAGTTCAAACCCAAAGTGCCGCGCAGTTGCGCCAAATCTTCGGCCAAGGCGTTAATCGGGGCTTGCAGGGTTTTGCGGTCGGCTTCGCTGAGTTTGTCGTAGGTTTCAAAGCCGTTTGCGGTTTTGTATTTCGCCAGAATTTCATTAATCTGCTTGAAGTTGGCGTCGGTTTTATCAAGCAGCGCCTGATTTTTCTCGGCAATCATCGGGCGGAACAGCTCGACGATTTTCTGCGAGCCTTCGACGTTGGCTTTAAAGTCACTCAAATCGGTGTGGCTGTAACGGTCTTCTTCGCCGCTGATTTTGGTGGCGGCCACTTCTTCCATCAGCACGGCGGCACCGCCCACAACCTTGCTCGGCGGGAAGGTAAGCGCATCGATTTCGGTTTGCAGTTTTTTCACGTCGGCTTCGAGTTTGCCGGCTGTTTCTTTCACGCCGTCGGTGGATTTTTCAACCCACAAGGCGTGTTCGATGCGGTGGAAGCCGGTGAATTCGGGGTCTTTCGGGCCTTGTTTGTAGTCGTCTTCACGCGCATCGATGGCGGGATCGAGTTCGTTGAACAATTCGGCAATCGGTTCGATGCGCTCGTAGTGGGTGCGGGTGTCGGCAAACAGGGATTTGGCTTTTTCCACCTCGCCCGCTTTCACGGCGGCAACGAAAGCGGTGGTTTTGGCAACCAACTCTTTGGCTTCGGCCTGAACATAGGTTTTATAGTCGGCCAGCGGTTGGGCGAGTTTGGTCAAATCGGCTTCGCCGCCCGCCTGCTTGAAGCCGCTGTCGGTTACGGTGAGCTTGCCGCGCGGGTTGTTCAAGAGGCCGCAGGTCATGGCGTATTCGCCGGGCAGGAGGGTAACGGTCATTTTATCGCCGAGGCCGGGGGCGATGTTTTCACGTTCGTCCACCACCATCACGCCTTTCAGAATTTCCCATTCGAGCTTGCGGCCGCTGTTGTTTTTGATGTTGAACACCACTTTGCCGCTGGGCACGCTCAATTCCATCGGTTCGCAAGCGGTATCGTTCACGGCCACGTTGACCGAGCCGTCGGCATTGACGGCAGGCGCGGCCGATGAGCCGGACGCAGCGGCGGTTTGCTCGGCTTCGGGCGGCTGGCAGCCTGCCAAAGCGAACGCCAGCAGCACGGATAAAGCAAGAATGTTTTTTTGTTTCATATCGATACCTCTTTTCTGTTGAAAGAAATTATTTTGATTCGCTATTGGGAAACCGCCGGTTTGCCGTCGCGCAGAAACCAATACATCACGGGAACCAGATAGAGCAGCCATACCAGCACTTCGCCCTGCGTAGGGTGGTCGGTGTAGCCGAAAAAGCCGCCGAGCAGCACGCCCAGCGGGCTGTCTTCATGCAGGATATGGGAAATGTCGAACACAATGGTTTGCAGATGGTTCCACACGCCCGCTTCGTGCAGCGCGCGCAGCGAACCGGCCAGAAGCCCTGCGGCCACTACAATCAGAAACGCGCCGGTAATGCGGAAAAACTTGGACAGGTTCAGGCGCATACCGCCGCGGTAAACCAGCGCGCCGACGGCGACGGCCGCCAGCAAACCCGCCACCGCGCCGGCGGGCATACGCCACGAGGGGCTTTGCTGGAACACGGCGAGCAGAAAAAACACGCTCTCCAAACCTTCGCGCGCCACCGCCAAAAACGCCATGCCCACCAGCGCCCAGCCGCTGCCGCCTTTGTTTAGGGCCGTTTGAACCGAATCTTCAAGTTGCCGCTTCATCGAACGGGCGGCTTTTTTCATCCACAGCACCATATAGGTAAGCATGGCCACCGCCACCAAGCCGATAACGCCCACCACCAATTCCTGCTGCTTTTGCGGAATCTCGCCGGTGGCGGTGTGGATGGCCAACCCCAGGCCCAAGCACATCAGGGCGGCCGCAACCACGCCGAGCCACACTTTCGGCATCAGGCGGCCGTTGCCCGACTGGTGCAGGAAACCCGCCACAATGCCCACAATCAGCGCGGCTTCGATGCCTTCGCGCAACATAATCAGAAAAGCGATAAACATAGGCTTAACATATTTTTGCCGGTAGATGGTTGAGTTATATTCCTGTTTTAATATTAATGCAAATAGTTTTTATTTTCTAAAATTTATTGAATAATTAAAAAGATTAAAGGCCGTCTGAAACTATTTCAGACGGCCTTTAATCTTAGATTGGCGGATTTGTGTTGTTCGGATTCGGATTGAAACCGGCGTTAAAACGCAGTTTCCGAAAGGGAACGTTTCTGCGAAGCTAAAACGGGGGGGTTAATCAGCGTTTTTTCTGGCCGGTATTTTTGCTGCCTTTGGGCTTCTTATCGGCGGCGGCCAGGCGGGCGGCAACGAATTCGACCATTAAGTCTTTCTTTTCCCAAAAAAACGTTTGCATTTTTTCGAGCGAGTAGATTTTGCGCACCATGGCGGGCAGGCCGTTGTGGATAATCGCGGCTACGTTGCGGTTGAGCGTTTCATTGTCCATCGCGGTTTTCAAATCGGTGTTTTGGCCGTCGAGATAGGCTTGCAGCTCTTTTTTCACGCCGCCGTGGATTTCGAATTGTTTGATCATTTGGGGTTTTCCTTTCCGTAAAATGCGGTGCCATTTTAGCAAAAATAATGGCTTTTTAAACAAATCTTAACTATTTGGCCGGTTTTTAGGGCTACAATATGTCGGTTATTTTCCAAAGGCCGTCTGAAATGTATTTGTGGTTCAAACTGCTGCATGTGTTTTTCATTATTTCGTGGTTTGCCGGGCTGTTTTACCTGCCGCGCATTTATGTGAACCTCGCCCAAGTCGAGGCGGGCAACCGCGGCGAATACTTGCGCCTGTTGGGCATGGCCGAGCGGTTGTTTAAATTTATGACGCCGCTGGGCATCGGTGCGGTGCTGACGGGCTTTGTGATTCCGTTTGTTACCGGCTGGTGGGGCATGGGTTGGGTGCACACCAAAGTAACGTTGGGCGTGGTGCTGTTGGGCTACCATTTCTATTGCTACCGCCTGCTTTTGGATTTTCAAGACAACCGCAACCGCTATTCGCACAAATGGTTCCGCGTGTTTAACGAAATCCCCGTGGTGATTATGGTTGCCGCGCTGTATTTGGTGGTGTTCAAACCGTTTTAATATCCCGTTGAGGCCGTCTGAAAAACATGACTATCGAAATCGAACGCCGTTTCCTTTTAAAAAACGACAGTTGGCGCACGCTGGCGGGCGAGCCGGAAACCATGCGGCAGGGTTATTTGAGCGTGGAAAAAGAGCACACCATACGCGTGCGTATCATCGGCAACCGTGCGTGGCTCACGCTCAAAGGTTATATTTCGGATGTTGCCCGCAGCGAGTTTGAATATGAAATCCCGCTGTCGCACGCCGAAACGATGATGCAGACCATGTGTCCGTTTAAGCTCGAAAAGCGGCGTTATAAAATTGATTATCAGGGTTTTGTGTTTGAAATCGATGAATATTTCGGCGACAACGCGCCGTTAATTGTGGCGGAGTTGGAACTGCCGAGCGAAGATGCGGCGTTTGCCGAGCCGGAATGGCTGGGTGAGGAAATCACGTGCAACGGCAGATTTACCAATGCTTATTTGAGCAAGCATCCGTATTCGGAATGGGGCGAGCGTTAGGGCGTGCCGGTATGTGGCGCCCTGTAACGCTTGCCGAAAAACAAGGCCGTCTGAAAAGTTTTCAGACGGCCTTGGTTTAATGCGGCGCGTATTACGGCTGAGCGGCAGCGGGGTCTTGCGGCAGCGGTGCTACCGGAGTGCCTTCGGCCGGTGCGGCGGCCGGAGCGGGTTCGCCGGCCGGTGCGGCCATCGGATCAACGGGGGCGGGTGCCGGCGCAGCGGGAGCGGCCGGTGCGGGGGTTACGCTATCGGCCACATAAACAAATTTCGTGCGGTCGTCTTTTTTGGCAGACAATTTCACGCCTTGGTATTGTACTTCCTGCAAGCCGGGGAACGCGCCCTGTTCGCCGCCGGTTTGCGGCATATTTTCGGCAGAGGCAAAAGAAGCGGCGGCAGCGGCCAGTGCGGCGAAAGTTAAAGCGGTTTTTTTCATCATTCATCCTTTCGGTTCGGTTTATCTGTTCATAAGCCATAATTTGACGGCGGGCCAGTGCGAGAGTTTTTCGGCATACGGTTAAGGGCAGGTTAATAAATAACAGGTTAATAAAATAAAGCTGCTGCTTTGAGAAATTGTGTAAAAATATGACGTTAAATGCGGGAATGTGTGAACAAGCCCGAGAGGCCGTCTGAAAACCGTATTCTGCCCTGCCCGCTTTTTGAACCGGATATACCACGCCCGCCGTATAATCCGCCTTCCAACCCCATGCGAAAGCCTTCAGAATGACCACCCAGCCCGACAAATTCAATGCGCTCTTTTTCTCGGTATTCTTTCTGTTTGCCGGTTTCGGCCTGTTTCTCAACTCGGCGGGCGTGGAGCTTTCGCAAATGGGTGTGAACAACACCGCCATCGGTGTGTTAAACGCCGCTTTCTTCGTGGGTGCAGCGTTAAGCGCGGTGGCCGCGCACCGTGTGGTGTCGGGCGTGGGGCATATCCGCAGTTTCAGCGTGTTCGGCGCGGTGTTCGCCATTGCGGCACTGGGGCACTTGATGACCGACAATCTGTGGGTGTGGGGCGTGTTGCGGGTGGTGCTGGGTTTCTGCTATTACAGCCTGCTGATGATTGTGGAAAGCTGGTTTGCCGAACGCAGCACTGCGGCAGCGCGGGCGAAAGTGCTGGCGTTGTACAACGTGGTGTATTACATCTCGTTCACCGCCGGTATCGCGCTGTTGAGTTTCAAACTTTCCAGCAATGAAATCTTCACGGTTTCGGCGATGATGGTGATGGCGGCCATGCTGCCGGTGGCACTCACGCGGCTGCACGCGCCCGAGCTGCCGCCGCGCCAGCGCATCAGCCTGCCGCGCCTGTTTGCCATCGCTCCGTTGGCGCTGGTGGGCAGCTTTACGGCGGGTTTGCTGATGAACGGTTTTTTCACGATGGCATCGGTGTTTCTGCTCAAGCAGGGTTTTGACGTGCGGCAGATTTCGTTTTACCTGATGACGGCGATGGTGATGGGTTTCGCCGCACAGCTGCCGGTGGCGAAACTTTCCGACCGCTACGGCCGCCGCGCCGCCATTTTGGCCTGTTCGCTGGTGTCGGCCGCAGGTGCGGCGGCGGGCATCGGGCTGATGTGGGCGGGCATCACCGCCGCGTGGGTGCAGTATGCGGTGGCGTTCATGTTCGGCATCGGCCTGTTTACGCTTTATGCTTTGAGCGTGGCGCGCGCCAACGACCAGCTGCCCAACGAAATGAGCACGGTTGAAGTGAGCCGCAGCCTGCTGTTCAGCTACGGCATGGGTTCGATGCTGGCGCCGATATTGCTGGGTTTGGTGATGGACCAGGCCGAACGCTATGGTTTTTATGCCTATTTCGTTGTGTTTGCCGCGTTGCTGGCCGCGTTTGCCAAACAGCAGCAGACGGTGCCGGAAGACAAGCGCAGTATGCATGTGAACATGCCCGCCGCCGCCGGCCCCGTGATTGCCGATCTCGACCCGCGCAACGACAGCGGTGTGCTCAAGCCGTTCGACGAGGCCGAAGCGCAAGCCTATGCCGAAGAGCTGGCGCGCGAAGCACAGGCGGATGCGCCGCCGCCGGAACAGGATATGCGCAATCCGGCCGGTTAGGTTGGGGTTTTTTAGAAATGCCTTAAGGCCGTCTGAAATATCCAACCGCCGTTATACCCGGGCTTGGCCCGAGCATCTTTCATTTTTTGAAACAATTAAGATACTCGAACCAAGCCCGGATACGGGGCAGAAGTTTAAAATGCCGATATGGCTTGCAAAGCTTGAGGCCGTCTGAAAACTTTCAGACGGCCTCAAGCTTTGCAAAAGTTGCGGTTTGTTTGAACCGCACGCCGGTTATTCGTAAACCTTCAGCAGTTCCACTTCAAAAACCAAAGTGGCGTTGGGCGGAATCACGCCGCCGGCGCCGCGCGCGCCGTAGCCCATTTCGGGCGGAATGGTCAGCTTGCGTTTGCCGCCTTCTTTCATGCCGCCGAAACCTTCGTCCCAGCCTGCAATCACTTGGCCCACGCCCAGCGTGATGGTGAGCGGTTGGCGGCGGTCGAGGCTGGAATCGAATTTGGTGCCGTCTTCCAGCCAGCCGGTGTAGTGCACGGTGATTTCTTTGCCTTTCACGGCTTCTTTGCCGTGGCCGGTTTCGATGTCTTCAATGATTAAGCTCATGACTCTGCTTTCGTTATCGGATTGGGGGCGGCAAGCATAACATATAGTAAAACAACACAAAAGGAGACAAAGCGCCGAAGCCGCAGACAGTGCAAGTAGTACGGCAAGGCGGGGCAACGCAGTATCGTTTTGCGTTGTTTTGCTATAAAACGGGTATCAGTTGCCCACGCATTGGTGCAGCGGAAAGCGGCTTTTGCCGGCGCGGAGGTTTTTCTTTTTTTCGTAGCGGTTCCACGCTTTTTCGTGAAAATAAAACACAAACGTGTTGGCCAGCGGCTCGATTAACGCCACCGCGCCCGAAATGCCGATGCTGCCGGTTAAGGCGTAGGCTACGCCGAATGCCACGCCGAAGTGTAGAATGGCGAAAGTGATGGTTTTCAACATGGTGGGTTCCTTTTAAGAGCCTAGGGTCTGTCGACGTGACCGGCGAAGCGGTTTTTTGAGGCAAAAACCGCGTATGCAAGGCAAAAAGCGCAGCAAGGTTGAACACCTTGCGAGCATTTTTAACGCCGCAGACGGGGGATTTTGACCAAAAATACCGCCGTTGCGTTAATTGTCGACAGGCCCTAATAAGAGGCCGTCTGAAATGATATTGATTAGCATCATATCGGAGGGGCGGCGGTTAAAAAATTTGATTCTGCCAATATTTAATTAGTTAAATTTTATCAGATTAAAAAATTCAATAGTAAAGGATAATTATGGAAATGCTGAAAATCGTTGCGCTCGACCGCGACACGCTGGCGGACAAACCGTTTGGCTTTGATTTCCAACACGAACTGGCCGAATACGGCAACACCGAACCGCAAAACACGGCGGAGCGCCTTCAAGGCGCACAGATTGCGATTACCAACAAAGTGGTGATTGATGCCGGGCATATCGCCGCCAACCCGCAGTTAAAGCTGATTGCGGTGGCGGCCACGGGTGTGAACAACGTTGATGTGGCGGCGGCCAAAGCGGCGGGCGTGGCGGTGTGCAATATCCGCGCCTACGGCAACGATTCGGTGGCCGAACACGCGTTTATGCTGATGATTGCGCTGATGCGCAACCTGCCCGCCTACCAGCGCGACATTGCCGCCGGCGTGTGGGAGCGGTCGCCGTTTTTCTGCCATTTCGGCGCGCCCATGCGCGATTTGAACGGCAAAACGCTGGTGATTTTCGGACGCGGCGGCATCGGTGCCACATTGGCCGGTTATGCCCGCGCATTCGGCATGGCAGTGTTGTTCGGCGAACACAAACACGCTGACGGCGTGCGCGAAGGGTATGTGGCGTTTGACGAAGCCATCCGCCGCGCCGACGTTATTTCGCTGCACTGCCCGCTCACGGAGCAAACCGCAGGCATGATAGGCGAAGCCGAGCTGCAACAGATGAAGCCCGGCGCGGTTTTGGTGAACTGCGCGCGCGGCGGTTTGGTGGACGAACACGCGCTGGTGGCTGCGTTGAAATACGGCATGCTGGGCGGGGCAGGCTTCGACGTGCTTACCGAAGAGCCGCCGCGCAACAGCAACCCGCTGCTCAAAGCGCGCCTGCCCAACCTGATTGTTACGCCGCATATGGCTTGGGGCAGCACCGAAGCCCGCTACCGCCTGTTTGATATGTTGGTGGAAAACATCAACCGTTTTGCGGCGGGTCGTCCGCAGAATCTAGTTTGAAATACTGCTACGGGTGCGCTGTGCGAACGGCAGGCCGGAAAACCGGTGAACCGGAACCTTTGTAAAACACATTACGACCGTGTAAAACTAAATTCAAACCAATTGCTTAGTCATCATTCCGTCATGCTCGGTACTAACCCGAGTATGACGATAGAGAATTGTTTGCTGAGCATCAAAATAGCCTCGCAAAGCATCAGGCCGTCTGAAAAATATAAAATCCATACGGCCGGCCATTAAATAATCAAATTTGAAATAAACAATTTGTTTATTGTCATAGACAGAATAAAATATACCGTTTATCATTATTTGAAACCGTTTATATTTATTTTGATTATTTGACAACATAATAAAGGGAGATACCGTGGCCGGTTCATATTCACTTTACCGCTGCGCTGTTTTGGCCACTTCTACCAGCATGCTCGACAGCATACTCGACCGCAACAGCCCGATTCATATGCTGCGCCTGAGCGTACAGATAGGCGGGCAAACTTATGCCGAAGGCTTGGACTTGAAAGCCGAAGAATTTTATGGGCAGATGCGCAGCCTGCCCGAAGAAAAAATCACCACTTCGCCGCCCGATATGCAAAGCCTGCTCGATACTTTCCAATATCTGAAATCGCAGGGCTATGAAGAGGCTATTGTAACCACCATCAGCGGCAAACTGAGCGAAAGCGCCGCCGTTATCCGCCGGGCGGCGGAGGCAATGGCCGACAAGTTGAAAATCTATGTGGTGGATACCGGCACCACCTGTATGCCCGAAGGCTTCTTCGCCCTTGAAGCTGTGCGCCTGCTCAAAGCGGGCAAAACGGCCGAAGAAGTGGTGGATTATCTCGAAAGGCTGAAACCGCGCTGCGAAATCCTGTTCGGCGTGCATTCGCTGACACAACTCATCAAAACCGGCGGCCTGCTGCGTATGGGCGCGGCGTTTAACGATTGGTTGGGTTTGAAAACCGTTTTGCGTTTCAATCATAAAGGCACGTCGCATTTGGCCAGCGTGCAGGACGACGAACAATTGATAGAGCGCCTGATTGAAGCCGTTATCGTGATGACGGCCGACAAAAATCCCGCGCATCTGGTGATGTCGGGCGGTTACTGCGGTGATCACCAACTCTATCAGCGTTTCGCCCGCAAGCTGCACGCCAAAACCGGCCTGCATTTGGAACACGGCATACCCGTTTCGCCCGTGGTCGGCGCTTATTTGGGCCTAAACGCCGTGGGTGTGGGCATTGTGGAGCGTTTGCCGGAATAAATGGGAAAACGGTGGCAAGCCAGGGTGTCGTGAGGGTTTAAGTTATTTTGCAGTAAGGGCTTTATCCAATATTTCAGGCCGTCTGAATATTTTTCAGACGGCCTGAAATATTTTTAAAAATTATGCACGAGCCTATACGAACCAATTGAATAAAAAGTACACATGTCATACTCGGATCAAGCCCAAGTATGACGAAAAGGCTACCAAACAAATGGTTTTGCCTTGTGCGGTTTATTTGATCACCCCGCAGGCCATGCGTGCGCCGCCGCCACCCAAGGCGGCGGGGTGGTCGCTGTAATTATCGCCGCCGGCGTGAATCATCAGCGAGTGCCCGCGCAGGCTGTTGATGTTTTTGATGCGCGGGGCAACCACGGGTTGGATATGGCCGTTTTCGGCCACGGCCAATGCAGGCAAATCACCTAAATGTCCGCTGTCATCCCACGGGCCTTTGTGGGCGCCGGTTTTTTTCGGATCCCAGTGTCCGCCGGCAGCCATGCCGGCCGTTAGTTTGCCGTTGCTTTCGGCTGGGGCGCAGCTGGGTTTTTCGTGAACGTGAAAACCGTAAATTCCGGCTTTCAAGCCTTGCAGTTTGGGGGTGAATACCGCGCCGTATTTGCTTTGGCTGATGCGGATTTCACCGATCGGGGTGTTGCCTTTTTCGATGTCGAGCCGCGACACGGGCACGATGATGTCGGTTTGGGCGCAGGCGCCGAAAGAAGCGGCGCAAAGTAAAGCGGCGAGCAGTTTTTTCATGGGATTCTCCTTATCGGTTGGGGTAGCGGGCCGGTTTCATAAAAACGGATCGGTGCGAACCCGGCACGAACTGTTGTGCACGACATCTGTTTAGACGGGCGGCAGCGGTAAAACTTACAGCTCGGTTTTTTGACTGGGTCGGTGTTGTTTTTTAAACCGGCTGCGGGGAGCGGTGTTTGGCAGGTGTTCCGCCTTAATTGTATTCAGACGGTCTGAGACCTTTGCAAAATTCCCTAAATTCTCCTCCAAGACATTTAGGGGATTTCTCATGAGCACCTTCTTCCAACAAACCGCCCAAGCCATGATTGCCAAGCACATCGACCGTTTTCCCTTATTGAAACTCGACCAAATAAAATTGTGGGAAAAGGTCGGGTTATTTACACTTTTTATGCTAAACGACTTTTATTTTTTGCTGGAATGATGGTTTCGTGATTTTTGAGCATTCTCAAGAACGATGCGGCTTCGCCGTGCCTTTCGGCATTCTTGACAACCCTCAAAAATCCCAAAATGGGTCTGCATGCAAAAAACAGAAAGTGTAAACAACGCTGGAATTTCCTACATCCAAAACTGCCTTCAGGCCGTCTGAAACATCCGATTATCGTCATTCCCGCGTAGGCGGGAATCCAGACGCTTGGTATCCAAGTATTCATTTAATCAATACTTAAAATTTTTCTATCTGGATTCCCGCCTACGCGGGAATGACGGTGTTAAGCATTTCAGACGGCCTTAAGGTATTTTTTGCAAAGGTCTCAGATATTTATTTCTTGTCCAAGCGGCAGGTGTTGATGCCGAAAATCCGATACAGGGGGCAGTTCGACAGCAGGCCGGTAACCAACGGCACAATGCCCAGCCAGCCCCACCAGCCGATGACACCGGCAGCCGCCAAAACAATCGAAGTTGTGGATGGCCGCATAAACCATATTGGTGCCGACAAGGGCGGTATCGTTGTCTGAATAGGCAACAACGCTGTCACGCAAACGCCCGCCATCCACCAGCAGCTTACCGTTGCGGTATTTCAGCCCCAGCCACTTCGGGCGGCCGCCTTGTCGGAAATTGGTATTAACGGCGGCTCTCATTGTTTCGGACAATTTGCGCATCAACAAATAGCGGTTGTCGTCCAAACCTTGCCCAAGCCGCTCGATTTGGTTTTGTACTACAAACAGATTGTCTATTTTTATTTCAATCATTGACTTATATTTGCCCGGGGATTAGTATTTTATGAAGAGCCGTAACTGCGGGTTTCCTACTGGAAAGGTTAAGCTGGCTGTGCCACCTTATGATCCTGTTCGAATCAGGCAAAGCAGTTTACGGCTTTTTCCATATCAGCTTATATCCTTTAATAATGCGCCTGCGGCGATGCGGGGGGCTTTATCGATGCCGCCTACGTTTTGTTTCATGGTTCTTCTCCTGATTATTTTATATAAAAACTTTTTTATATATTTTAAATTTTATATTATTTAAATTTTAGCTGTCAACAACAATGCAAACAGGCCGTCTGAAAATATTTCAGACGGCCTGTTACTTTTTAAAAACAACCAATTAATTTACACAATCAATCGCCCATCACCCGGCCTTCCCTGCGCGGGTCGGCACCGCCTTGCAGGCCGTTTTTACCGATTACGATGCCTTGCACGCCCGAGTTCAAATCGCGCACCTGCACTTTGTAGCCCAGTTTTTCCAAATCGGGGGCTTTCGCTGCGGCGGCGCTGTTTTCTTCCAATTCATATGCGCTGCCGCGGTTGAGCATATTGGGCAGGTCGATGGCGGCTTGGATATCCATGCCCCAGTCGATGTGGGCGGTTAGGGTTTTGGCCACATAACCGATAATGCGGCTGCCGCCGGGCGAACCTACGGCCATATAGGGTTCGCCGTTTTTCATCACGATGGTGGGCGCCATCGAAGAGCGCGGGCGTTTGCCGCCGGCCACGCTGTTGGCCACGGTTTTGCCTTCTTCATCAACGGGGTTGAACGCAAAATCGGTTAACTCGTTGTTGAGCAGGTAGCCGTTGGCCATCAGGGTGGAACCGAAAGCGTTTTCGATGGAAGTGGTCATCGAAACCACGTTGCCACCTTTATCCACCACCGCGATATGGCTGGTGGAAGGCAGCTCCATGCCCTGCCCTTTGCCCTGCGTACGGGCGAAACCGCCGGGACTTACCTGCGGCAGCGCGCCGTAGCTGTTTGCAATCAAACCGGCACGCAATTTCAGGTATTCGGGATGCAGCATGGCACGCACCGGCACGTCGGCAAAGGCAGGATCGGCCACATAATAATCGCGGTCGGCAAACGCCAGGCGCGATGCATCACCCAACACGCGCCAGCTTTGGATATTGCCTGCGCCCATGGCTTTCATGTCGAAATGCCGCATCACGCCGAAAATCTGCGCCAGCGCGATGCCGCCCGAGCTGGGCGCGTCCATGCCGCAGATTTCAAATTCGCGGTAAGGCGCGCAAACCGGCTCGCGCTCGATAATGCGGTAGTTTCTCAAATCGGCCGCCGTGATTTTGCCGGGGTTGTCTTTCGCACCGTTCACGGCTTTGATGATGTTTTCGGCAGGCTTGCCGCGGTAGAACGGCGCGCTGCCTTTGGCCGCCAAAAGTTTCACCGATGCGGCGAATTTCGGGTTTTTCAACACGTCGCCCGCTGCCGGCGGTTTGCCGCCGGGCAGAAAATAAGCGGCGGTTTCGGGATAGCGTTGCAGATATTGCTGGTTTTGTTCGATGGATTTAGCCATGCGCGGCGACACGGCAAAACCCCGTTCGGCCAAGGCCACCGGTTTGGCAAACAGAGTTTTCCACGGCAGTTTGCCGTAGCGTTTGTGCACGTCTTCCAACAGTTTGGGCACGCCGGGCACGCCCACCGAACGGCCGCCCACCACCGCCTGCATAAATTCGAGCGGTTTGCCGTTTTCATCTAAAAAAAGCTGCGGCGTGGCGGCCTGCGGTGCGGTTTCGCGCGCATCGAAGGTGGTGAGCTTTTTGGCTTGGTTGTCCCAATACACCAAAAATGCGCCGCCGCCCAAACCCGAAGACTGCGGCTCGGTCAAACTCAGCGTGGTTTGCATGGCAATCATGGCATCGATGGCGCTGCCGCCGCGCTTGAGCACTTCATAACCCGCTTCGGTGGCCAGCGGGTTGGCCGATGCCGCCATAAACTCTTTGGCTTCAACCAGCTGCTGCGCCGTTTTGCCCGTGCCCTGTTCGGGCGCATGGCTTTCTGCGGCGGGTGCGGGCTGATAGGCGTGGGCGGTTAGGGAAAACGCGGCCAAGAGGCCGAGCAAAACGGGCTTTAACGGCATAATCTTCTCCTTCAGGCTGAAAAACTTTTTTAGAACAACCGCACTATACCCGATTTTTCAGACGGCCTGCCGGTTGAAGCCGGATTTAATCTATCGGCAAAAGGCCGTCTGAAAACTGTGCACAATCCGCCCGTTTTCCACAAATAATGTTTTTCAGGGCAAACTATCCACAATTTTCCGCAACACCCGGGGCGGGTTTTCCAAAAGGTTTTATCAAATTTAATATTTTGAAATAAAACGGTAAAAACAGGTTATCCACAGCAGTACCCGGGCTTCAAAATCAAAGTCTTTTTATTATTTAATAATTAAATCGTTATGCTTTCTTCCGCACTGTTTCACAAACGTGTAAACCCCGCTGCAAACATTGTTTAACCGCGCTTAATCGGTTAAAGTAAGCGGCTGCAATTCACAAACAAAAGGATTCCCGATGAAAGGCGATATCGGCGTAATCGGTTTGGCCGTAATGGGCCAAAACCTGATTCTCAACATGAACGACAAAGGTTTTAAAGTTGTCGCATTCAACCGCACCGTTTCCAAAGTAAACGATTTTCTCAACGGCGCAGCCAAAGGCACCAATGTTATCGGCGCAGATTCGCTGCAAGATTTGGTGAATAAACTCGAAAAACCCCGAAAAATCATGCTGATGGTGCGCGCAGGCAGTGTGGTGGACGATTTTATAGAGCAGCTCGTGCCGCTTTTGGAAGAAGGCGACATCATTATCGACGGCGGCAACGCCAACTACCCGGATTCCACCCGCCGCACCAAAGCGCTGGCCGAAAAAGGCATACGTTTCGTGGGTGCGGGCGTGTCGGGCGGCGAAGAAGGCGCGCGCAACGGCCCGTCGATTATGCCCGGCGGCAACGAAGAAGCCTGGCCGCACGTTAAACCCATATTGCAGGCGATTGCCGCCAAAACCCCGCAAGGCGAACCCTGCTGCGACTGGGTGGGCCGCGACGGCGCCGGCCATTTCGTTAAAATGGTGCACAACGGCATCGAATACGGCGATATGCAGCTTATCTGCGAAGCCTATCAGTTTATGAAAGACGGCTTGGGCTTGAGCTATCAGCAGATGCACGAAATTTTCAGCATCTGGAACCGCACCGAGCTGGATTCCTACCTGATTCAGATCACCGCCGACATTCTGGGCTTTAAAGACGAAAACGGCGAGCCGCTGGTAGAAAAAATCCTCGATACCGCCGGCCAGAAAGGCACGGGCAAATGGACGGGCATCAACGCCCTCGATTTGGGCATTCCGCTCACCCTGATTTCCGAAGCCGTGTTCGCCCGCTGTGTGTCGGCGTTTAAAGAGCAGCGCACCGAAGCCGCAGAGCTGTTCGGCAAAACCGTTAAAGCGGTGGAAGGCGACAAAGCCGAATGGGTGGAAGCCCTGCGCGAAGCCCTGCTGGCCTCGAAAATCATCTCTTACGCACAAGGCTTTATGCTGATACGCGAAGCCAGCGAAGTGAACGATTGGGCGCTCAACTACGGCCAAACCGCCCTGTTATGGCGCGAAGGCTGCATTATCCGCAGCGCGTTTTTGGGCAATATCCGCGATGCTTACGAAACCAACCCCGATTTGGTGTTCCTCGGCGCCGACCCCTATTTCAAACGCATTCTCGAACAATGCCTGCCCGCGTGGCGCAAAGTGGTGGCCAAAGCCATAGAATGCGGCATCCCCATGCCGTGCATGGCATCGGCACTGACCTTCCTCGACGGCTATACCAGTGCGCGCCTGCCCGCCAACCTGTTGCAGGCACAACGCGACTATTTCGGCGCCCACACCTACGAGCGCACCGACAAACCGCGCGGCGAGTTTTTCCACACCAATTGGACGGGCAAAGGCGGTGATACCGCTTCCACCACTTATGATATCTAAACCGGTGTAAAAGCCTGTTTCTGCAAAGGCCGTCTGAAAACATTCAGACGGCCTTTTGTTTTGTTCAACCCGAAACTTTCATAATTTTTCCTTTTCATTGTTTCTTATTAGGAAATGGTATTTCAATAAAAATAATATTTATTAGTTAATGTTAGCCGCCTAGAATACGTTTCATCGAGAGAGCAATGCTTCCCGATGTTATCCGTTAACTGCTTAAAGAATAGATTGAAAGGAACTTATCATGAAAAAAACCATGCTTGCTTTTGCTGCCGTTATTGCCGCCGCCGCTTCCGTTGCCGGTGCCGAAGGCACACCCTATACCGGTTTGGATCACAGCAACGATTCCGGTGAAATTATCGGTTTGAAAGAAGTGCAATACCAAGGCGTGAAACTCGCAGCCAAAGAAGACGACCGTGTGAAATTCGTTTATGAAAGCAACGAACCGAGCAAAGAAGGCAACAGCTACCGCAGCCTGGGCCGCCAAGAGAGCCGTTAAAGTGCTTGGTAACCATTTAAATTTGGCATAAAATTAGCAATATATTCTGTCGGTTTTACTGTTTCGGTATCAGTTTGCAAAATCATCTTCTTTAAGTTAAATCCGGCTGATGCCTCGTTATTTCAAATTTAAATAGTTAAGTTGAGGTTTTTAAAGGCCGTCTGAAAATATTCAGACGGCCTTTCATTGTGTTTAATATCACGGTATTTGCATCACATTTATCAGCCGTAGCAAAACCCGAATATAGCTTTTCCGTCCACCCCCTTATACAATAACGCCTTTGCACAAACCCTTTAACAATATGAAAAAATCCGCCGCCCCAAAATCTTTTGAAGAAGCCTTAAAACGCCTCGAAACGCTCACGCAGGCCATGCAGAGCAGCGAAATGCCGCTGGAAGACGCACTGGCCGCCTATCAGGAAGGCAACGAACTGGTGAAATACTGCCAAGCCAAACTGGCCGAAGTGGAACAAAAACTGCAAGTGCTGGATGCAGGCGAACTGAAGGAGCTGAATCTTGAGCAAAGCGAATGATTTGAAAGCGTGGCAGCAAAAAGCGCAGGCGCAGACCGAGCTTGTGCTCGAAAGGCTGATGCCGCCCGAACATATGGTGCCGCAAACCCTGCACCAAGCCATGCGTTACGTTACCCTCGGCGGCGGCAAACGCCTGCGCCCGCTGCTGGTGCTGGCCGCGTCGGAATTGGGCCAAGCCGACCAAACCGCGGTGGAGCACGCGATGGCGGCGGTGGAAATGATTCATGTGTATTCGCTGGTGCACGACGATATGCCCGCGATGGACAACGACAGTCTGCGCCGCGGCAAACCCACCTGCCATGTTCGATACGACGAAGCCACCGCGCTGTTAACCGGCGACGCGCTGCAAACGCTGGCGTTCGACGTGTTGAGCCGCCCCACCGGCCTGCCCGCCGCACGCCAGCTCAAGATGGTTGCCGCACTCGCGCAGGCTTCCGGCAGCCTCGGCATGGCGGGCGGCCAGGCCATCGATTTGGCCAACGTGGGCAAACCCATGAACCAAACCGAATTGGAGCAGATGCACGGCCTGAAAACCGGCGCCTTAATCCGCGCCGCCGTGGCACTCGGCGCGCTGGCCTGCCCCGATTTGGGCGATGACGATTTGCAGCGCTTAGACGGTTACGCCCGCAAACTCGGCTTGGCTTTCCAAGTGATAGACGACGTGCTCGATTGCGAAGCCGACACCGCCACGCTGGGCAAAACCGCCGGCAAAGACGCCGACAACGACAAACCCACTTATGTGAAACTGATGGGCTTGGAGCCTGCCCGCCGTTATGCGGAAGATTTGGTTGCCGAAGCGGTGGCCTTATTGGCGCCGTTCGGCGAAAAAGCCGGATATTTGCAGGCTTTGGCCGAATTTGTTACGGCGCGCAAGAATTAAGGTGTAGGAAAAGGTCGGGTTGTTTACACAACAGGTTGAGAAAAATAAGCCTGTAAAACCTCAAAAGGGGTGTCGCCTTTCAGGATCTTGTGGGGCTTGACGGTATTATAAAAGTTAACAAAACGACATAACTCTTTTTGCCGGTGTGCCGAATCCTTAAACGGATGCTTGTCATGCCACATTTCCATTAAGGTACGGATAACCCGCTCGGCTTTACCATTGGTTTGCGGCCGGGCAACACGGGTGAATTTTTGGCTTATGTTGTTTTGCACACAGGCAATGCCAAACGGGTGCCCCGCATTGCCGCGATATTCGACACCGTTGTCGGAATAGGCGCATTCGATGGTATAGGGACAACAATCTATCACATCGCGCAAAAGAAATTTGGCTGCGCCGGCTGCTGTACGGTCCGGCAATATTGCAGCATACGGCTCACGGGAAAAATCATCAATGGCAACAAACAGATAATCCCGAGGGTCGGTTGCTTTTTGGTTTTGTAGCAAAGGCAGCCGTTTGGTATCGAAATGAACCATTTCGCCGGGATAGGATTTGTTGTAACGCTTTGCCTGTTTTTTGAGTTTCTCTTCGATTTCCCGCTCAACTTTAGCCAGGCGTTTCATGCCGTATTTGGCTTGTTTAAAGCGGTTGTTGGTGCTTTTTTGCGGGGTGGGCAGCCGCAATCGGGCTGCTTTGAGTATGCGGTAAATCGTTACTCTGCTGACACGGTATTGTTGTGCCAACGAAGTTACACTGATTTTGTCTTGTGTATAAGCGCGCCAAACGGCCCGGCAGTTATGCGGGGTTAGCCGGGTATTTTTATGGATGTTCATGCAGTATTGTCTTTCAAATACTGTAAACAACGCTAGCTTTTCCTACAATTGAGGCCGTCTGAAACCGATTTGCAAAACTTTCAGACGGCCTCAATTGCCGTTACAATCGTGCTTGAATGATTTGCCGAACGGAACGCCGCCATGCAAGAAGAAATGTCCGACAAATACGAACAGGCCACGGCTTTTTTGAAGCTGCTGGCCAACACCAACCGCCTGGCCGTGTTGTGCAGCCTGCAAGACACGCGCCGCAACGTTACCGAGCTGGCCGAAATGACCGGCCTGCCTCAGGCGGCGATGTCGAACCAGCTTGCGCTGCTGCGCGAAGCGGGGCTGATTAATTGCGAAGTGAAACACCGCGAGCGTTTGTATTACATCGCCGACCCGCGGGTAAACGAAACCATCGCGCTGCTGTATTCGTTTTTCTGCGCCGAAGACGAAGAGGGCGGCGAAGGGGATTGGGATAAGGTGTTGTAGTTTTATAAGTATTTGATATTTTAAATAAATAATGCCGTCTGAAAAATATTTTTCAGACGGCCTGTTTTTTATGTAACGCAGATGTTTAAACTGCTGGTATAACTTACCAAAAGTTCCGCCTTTCATTATCCGCCGGCCAATCAAGCCGCGGTGGGCAGGCGGTGGAAGGCGGCGGGCAGGTCTTCGTCGTCGGCGAATTCCACCCATTCGTAGGCGGTTTCGTCGGCCAAAACCGCGCGCAGCAGGGCGTTGTTGATGGCGTGGCCGGATTTGTAGCCTTCAAACGCACCGATAATCGGGTGGCCGACGATGTATAAGTCGCCGATGGCATCGAGGATTTTATGGCGCACGAATTCGTCGGGATAGCGCAGCCCTTCGGGGTTGAGCACGTCGGTATCGTCGATTACGATGGCGTTGGAAAGGTTGCCGCCCAGGCCGAGGTTGTGCGAGCGCATCAGCTCCACTTCCTGCATAAAGCCGAAAGTGCGCGCGCGGGCGATTTCGTCGATATAGGATTTGCCGGCGAAGTCGATTTCAAACGTGGGGCTGCTGCGGTTGAACACGGGGTGGTCGAATTCGATGGTGAGCGTTACTTTAAAACCGTTGTAGGGCGTGAAGCGTACCCATTTGCCGGTTTCTTTCACTTCCACCGGTTTTAAAATCTTTAAGAAGCGTTTTTGCGCTTTTTGATCGACGATGCCCGCATCTTGCAGCAGATAGATGAAAGGCAGGCTGGAGCCGTCCATAATCGGGATTTCGGGCGCGTTCAGCTCGATTAATGCGTTATCGACGCCGTAAGCGGCCAATGCCGACATAATGTGCTCGATGGTGCCCACGCGCACGCCCAAATCGGTTACCACGGTGGACGATAAACGGGTGTCGTTAATCAGGTAGGGGTTGAGCGCAATCACTTCGCCCTGCCCGCCGCTCAAATCGGTGCGGCGGAACGAAATACCGCTGTTTTCGGGCGCGGGGTGGAGCGTGAGCGCCACGCGTTCGCCGGAATGCAGGCCGACGCCGGTTACGCTGACGGGCTTTGCCAGGGTTCTTTGCAGCATAGGTTTGCCTTTCACAAAATACGTTTCGGATAATACGATAAAACAGAACTGCCGACATAATATTTTTAATAGTATTTACTTATCGTTATCTTGCATGGCCCGTCTGAAAAAATGTGGGCGTTTAGCCGTTTATCCACAGTTTGAAAGATTATTTCAGTTTTATCCTTATTGATTTCGGATTTATACCGTTTTGCCCCACAACTTCAATTAACCCTATATCAATGTTTTAAAAACATAAACCGAGTTATCCACAAGATGGGGCGGTTTTCTTCAAAATAATCTTTTTATATTTTAAATCAGATTATTAAAATTTTTCAGACGGCCTTTATCCGCCGCTTACTTAATTTAAATCAGATTTTGTGTAGTTTTATGAAAGTAGTGCTAGGTAGTAATTTTATTTCATGGTAAAAAGTGCCCAATCAAGCAATCAACCCGAAACCTATTGTTTTAAGGAGCAAATCGAAATGAGCATTAAAGTTGCGATTAACGGCTTCGGCCGCATCGGCCGTCTGGCTTTGCGCCAAATCATCAAAGCCGAAGGCATCGAAGTAGTGGCGGTAAACGACTTAACGCCCGCCGATATGCTGCTGCACCTGTTTAAATACGACAGCACCCAAGGCCGTTTCGAGGGCACCGCCGAGCTGAAAGACAACGCCATCGTGGTGGCCGGCAAAGAAATCAAAGTGTTCGCCAACCCCAACCCCGAAGAGCTGCCGTGGGGCGAATTGGGTGTGGACGTGGTGCTGGAATGCACCGGCTTCTTCACCAAAAAAGACAAAGCCGAAGCCCATATCCGCGCCGGCGCCAAAAAAGTGGTGATTTCCGCACCCGGCGGCAATGATGTGAAAACCGTGGTTTACGGCGTGAACGAAAACATTCTCGACGGCAGCGAAACCGTGATTTCCGCCGCTTCGTGCACCACCAACTGCCTGGCGCCGATGGCCGCCGTGCTGCAAAAACAATTCGGCGTGGTCGAAGGCCTGATGACCACCATCCACGCCTACACCGGCGACCAAAACACGCTGGACGCGCCGCACCGCAAAGGCGATTTCCGCCGCGCCCGCGCTGCCGCGCTCAACATCGTGCCCAACAGCACCGGCGCCGCCAAAGCCATCGGTTTGGTGATTCCCGAGCTTAACGGCAAACTCGACGGCTCCGCCCAGCGCGTGCCCGTGGCCACCGGTTCGCTGACCGAGCTGGTTACCGTGCTCGAGAAAACCGTTACCGTTGAAGAAATCAACGCCGCTATGAAAGCCGCGCAGAGCGAGTCTTACGGCTACACCGAAGACCAAATCGTGTCTTCCGACGTTATCGGTTTGGAAGCCGGCTCATTGTTCGACGCAACCCAAACCCGCGTGATGACCGTGGGCGACAAACAACTGGTGAAAACCGTGGCTTGGTACGACAACGAAATGTCGTACACCTGCCAGCTGGTGCGCACTTTGGAATATTTCGCCAAACTGATTAAGTAATTTTACTACTTAATTAACTTGGTGTTTTACGCTTCACAATAATCAAACCAAAATAAAGCAGGCCGTCTGAAATGTTTCAGACGGCCTTTTGTTTGGTTTTGTCGGGCTGGTGTTTGCCGTTTAATCTAATCTTGAGTCATCCGAGCCATACTCGGTCTTGCAGGCAGATTATTCCCTCTCCCGTGGGAGGGGGCGGGTTTTAACCAACCGTTTTTCGGGAAGTTTGAGTATTTCAGACGGCCAAACCGCCGTTATCCGATTCTTTTAAACGGCGGCAGGCAGGCGAGCATTTGGCGGCCGTAGTTTTGGGTTTTGACGCGGTTGTCGAGTATGGTTACGCGGCCGTAGTCGCTTTCGGTGCGGATGAGGCGGCCGACTGCCTGAATCAGTTTGATGCTGGCTTCGGGCACGGTGATTTCGATAAAGGGGTTGCCGCCGCGCTGCTCGATCCAGCGGTTTTGGGTTTTTTCGACGGGATTGTCGGGCATCGCAAACGGCAGTTTGGCGATAATCACCTGCACGCAGGCTAAGCCGGGCAGGTCCAGCCCCTCGGCGAAACTGTCCAACCCGAAAATAATGCTGGCGCGCCCTTCGCTGATGGCCTGGTGGTGTTTTTGCAGCAGCGTCGCCTTGGGCAGCTCGCCCTGCACCAACAGCAGCGGCAGATAGGCTTCGGGCAGGCGCAGGGCCACTTCCTGCATTTGTTTGCGTGAAGAAAACAGCACCAGTGTGCCGATGGCTTCTTCGGTGGAAACCAGTTTGGGCAGCCATTCGACGATGGCGGCGGTGTGGGCGGCGGGGTCTTTGGGGCTGGCGTGCACGGGCGGGATATACAGCTCGCCCTGTGCGTCGAAATCAAACGGGCTTTGCAGGGCGAGCGTGGTGGTTTCGGGCAGCCATTGCAGGCCGGTTTGGCGCAGAATCAGGCTGAAGCTGCCCAAGGATTGCAATGTGGCGGAAGTGAGCACGGCGCCGGCGGCGCGCCGCCACAGGTTGTTGGCCAGATGGGAGGCGCTGCTGATGGGGCTGGCGTGGAAGATGTAGTCGTTTTTGTCGTCGAGGCGGCGGGTAATCCATTTGGCCAGGGGCTCTTCGCCTTCGGCGGGCACGGTGGCGAGCAAATCCCAAGCGGCGGTGATTTGCTCGATGCGGGCGCGGAACACGCCGAATTCGCTGCTCAAGCGGTCGATTTGGGCGCTGTTTTGGTCTTTGTCGCGGCGGGCAGCGGCCAAAGCGTCGTTGAGGCTGTTGGCATGTTTGTAGAGGCTGCGGGCGGCAACGGCGGTGTTGGATACGGTGAGTTCCAACGCTTCGGGGATTTTGCCGTCCTGCCACAGCCACACCGATTCGTTGTTTTCAGACGGCCTTAATTCTGGCTCTTCGGAAAGGTGGAACTGCCATTCGTGCAGGCTTTCGAGCAGGGCGGCGGCGGCTTCGTCGGCCAAGTTCGCCAGCTCGGCTTTGTCGGTGAGCGCGGCGATTTTGTCGGTAACGGCGGGGAGTTTTTCCAGCGCCCACACGGCTTGGTTCCACGAGTGCTCGGCGGCGAACTGGCTGAGGGCTTTTTTGGGCAGGTGGTGCGCTTCGTCGATGCAGTAAAAGCTGTTTTCGGGCGCGGGCAGAATCACGCCGCCGCCCATGCCGATATCGACCATCAGCAAATCGTGGTTGGCCACTACTACGTCCACATTTTCAAGCGTATCGCGCGCGAGGTAAAACGGGCATTCGGCCCGGTTGGGGCAGGCGGCTTTGAGGCAGCCGTAGTTGTCGTTATTTACCTTCATCCACACCGCATCGTCGATTTTTTCCGGCCAGGTGTCGCGGTCGCCGTTGAAGCGGCGGGCGGCGAATTCGTCGGCCATATCGCGCAAGAGCTTCAATTCTTCGGGCTTGGGTTTGCTGTCCCACAGCACGGCGGGGGCTTCGAAGCCGAGCAGGTTTTGCTGGGCGTTGCTTTGGGTAAGCTGGTAGAGTTTGTAGGGGCACAGATAGCGGCCACGCCCTTTGGCGAGTGCGAAAGTCAGCTCCAAACCGCTTTTGGCCACCAAAAACGGCAAATCGCGGTTAACCAGCTGTTCCTGCAAGGCCACCGTTGCGCTCGACACAATCAGCCGTTTGCCGCGCGTTTGCGCCATGATGCCGCCGGCCAGCAGATAGGCCAGGCTTTTGCCCACGCCGGTAGGGCCTTCCACCACCACAATGCTTTCGCCCTCGCGCTTGGGCGCTTCTTCGCCTTCGGCGCGGGTTTGGCTGCGCGAAAAGGCGTTGGCGATGGCCGCAATCATTTCCCGCTGCGCGGCTCTCGGGCGGAACTGCGGCAGGTTTTGCGAAATGGCGCGGTAGTGGTCGCGGATGGCGTTTTTTTCTAAATCGGTGAGCATAAAGGCCGTTTGGATAAGGCGGGTTGGGCGGGAAACCGCTATTTTAGCATTTATCTGTGTAAAGGCCGTCTGAAAAGGTTTTTCAGACGGCTTGGATAATCCTGTAAAATAATTTTTTTTTCTGCCTGCCCGATTTTATGCCCGACACCGCCCAAATCACCGCCAGCTACGGCCGCCGTTTTATCGTGCGCACGCCGGCCGGCGCCGTTTTCGATGCCACCACCCGTAAAAAACGGGTGGATTTTGCCTGCGGCGATTGGGTGCGCATCAGCCCCGTCAACAGCGAGCAGGCGGTAATCGAAGATTATCTGCCGCGCCAAAGCCTGCTCTACCGGCAGGACGCTTGGAAAACCAAGCTGATTGCCGCCAATGTGGACAAGCTGTTTATCGTAACCGCCGCCGTGCCCGCCCCCAACGAGCTGCTGCAACGGGCGCTGCTGGCGGCGGAAGCGGCGGGCATCGGCGCTGTGGTGGTGGCGAATAAGGCCGACCTGCCCGAAACGGCGGCTTGGCGTGAAAAATTAAGTTTTTACGAATCATTGGGTTATCCCGTTATCGAAACCTGCGCACTTGATAACGCTAACAACCTCAGGCCGCTGATGCAGGGGCACACCAATATTTTTCTGGGGCAGAGCGGCATGGGAAAATCCACCCTCACCAATGCGCTGTTGGGCAGCGATGCCGCGCGTGTGGGCGAAATTTCCACCGCGCTCGATTCGGGCAAACACACCACAACACATGCCCAATTGTATGATTTGAATGAAGAAACCAAGCTGATTGATTCGCCCGGCCTGCAAGAGTTCGGCCTGCACCATCTGGACGCGGCGCAATTGCTGCGCTATTTCCCCGACCTGCACCATCTGGCGGGGCAATGCCGCTTCCACAACTGCACCCACCGCGCCGAGCCGGGCTGCGCCGTGAAAAGCGCCGCCGAAGCGGGCGAAATCCGCGAAGCGCGGCTGGCGTTTTTACAGCGGATTACTGACGAGCTGCTGCGTTAGGGCTTGAAGGAGGTTTGGCGGGGCCTTTGTAAAATCTGTTCAGGCCGAAACCTTTGCAAAATTCATTCAGGCCGTCTGAAATTCAGTTTTCAGACGGCCTTTGGCAAAGGTTTTTTTATTTTGTTTGGTTGTGCGTCTGCCCGCCGGCCGGCATATTTATTTCCCAACTTTAAAATCAAGCGGTGCGGGTGTGTAACCGGTTCCGGTATTTCGGTTTCGAAATTTTAAATCCAGTTTTTTTCAACCAATGATTTTTTAATCTGTGCGTAAACCACCGGCGCGGCAATCAACCCGGCCAAGCCGAAAGCGGCTTCCATCAGCAGCATGGCAATCAGCAGCTCCCAAGCGGCGGCTTTGATTTTGTGGCCGATGATGTGTGCGTTCAAAAAATATTCCAGTTTGTGTATGCCCACCAACCATGCCAGCGAAAACAGGGTCAGCCCCAAACCGTGGCTGAGGCTGAGGATAACGATAAAGGCATTGGAAATCAGGTTGCCGACAACGGGAAGCAGCCCGGCGGCGAAAGTCAGCACAATCAGCGCGCCCGCCATCGGCAGCGGCTTGCCGATCAGAGGCAGCACGGCCAGCAGATACAAGGCGGTTAGCGCGGTATTGATGGCGGAAATGCGGATTTGGGCGAAAAATACATTGCCGAAGCTGGCGGTCAGGCCGTCGAATTCCTGCCGCAGGCGAGCGGCCAGCGGTTTGGCTGCGGGCGGTGTTTGTGCGGGAATCTGCACGGCGGCGATAACGCCGATAATCATGCCCGCCGCAATATGGCCGATTTCGCGCAAGGTGTGTATGCCGGCGGTTTGGAATTGCACGGAATGGTCTTTGAGTGCTTGCGATGCGGCGGTTTTCAGGTTTTCCACCGAAGCGGGGATATGCTGTGCCAACGCAGCCGGCAGTTTGGCGTGCAGTTGGTCGAGAATAACGGCGGCCTGCAACAAAAGGCTGTCGGCTGTTTGCGCATTGCTTCTGTCTTCCAGCCAAGCACCCAGTGCATACAATAACAGGGCGGATGTCGCTAAAACGGCGCATACGCTGATCCAAACATGGCTGCGCCGCCGGCCATATCGGTTATCCAAACGCTTTTCCAGAATCCGTATGCCGCTGTACACCATCAAGAATGCAAACAGCGCGGCCGTCAGCTTCAGCAGCAATACCGGCAGCCATAAAAGCAATACACCCGCCAACGCGGCGGCAACAGCATTGAAACTGATGGTTATGTTTTGATTCATAAAACGGGGCCGTTCATTACAAAAGTTTATTATTACCTAATTGGTTTCTAAATCTACCGACGTATCTTTCGCTTCAAGACAGAAAAAACGGGCGTTTCGGCAGGTTTTCGGATTTTAAACCGAAAAGGCCGCTGAGGTTCCCCTTTTAGTCTGCCTGTATTCCCTCTTTTATTATGAATATCGAAAAGGAAACCAACCATGTTGAAATCTAGAAAATTCACCGCTTTAACCGCTGCCGTTGTATTGGCTACCACAACCGTTGCCGCGCTGGCCGCTGGCGGCACGCTTTCAGCCAAAGACAGCGCCTTACAGCAAAGCCGCTTTAATGCCGTACAGGCGGTTGATATTGCCGTTCAGAAAGTAGGCGGTGCCGCAGAAAGCGTGGATTTCAAACACAAAAACGGCAGCAGCTATTTTGAGGTGGACGTTATCGCTGGCAACCAAAAGCATGAAGTGAAAATCGATGCTGCCAGCGGCCAGGTGTTGGGCAGCAAAGCAGAAAATGATGGCGACGGTGATTCCGCACAGTTACAGCAGGCCGGTGTTTCGCTGCGCCAAGCCGTCAGCGCTGCGGTGGCCAAAACCGGCGGAGTGGCTAAAGAGGCCGAATGGGAAAACGAAAACGGCCAATCCTATTACAAAGTGGAAACGATTGCCAACGGCCAAGAGTACGATGTGAAAATCGATGCCCAAAACGGTTCGGTGATGTCGGCGCAGATTGATCGGGACGACGGGCACGAACGCAGCCAAACCAAAGGTTAAGCAGAAACATAGTCAATCAACCTAAGAAAAAGCACATACGTCATACTCGGGCTTGGCCCGAGTGTTACTAAGTGAAACGGTTTGGCTATATCAGGCCGTCTGAAAAGATACTTTCAGACGGCCTGATATAGCCTTGTTATGTTATTTGGCTGTTTTCAGATTCAGATGATAAACCGCCAAACCCAGCACCAGCCCCCAGAATGCGCTGCCTATACCCAAGAGCGTCATGCCCGATGCGGAAGCCAGCAGCGTTACCAATGCCGCTTCGCGCGAGCTTTCGTGCTGCCAGGCGGCGGCGAGGTTGGCTTGCAGGGTGCCGAATACGGCGATGCCGGCCAGCGCCGCCATCAGTTCGGCGGGCAGGGCGGTGAACATGGCCACGGTTACGCCGCCGGCAGCGGCCACCAGCAAGTAAATCACGCCCAGCAGCACGGTGGCCAGATAGCGCCGCTCGGGTTTTTTATCCACATCGCTGCCCATGCAGATGGAGGCGCTGATGGCGGCTAAATTCACCATAAATGCGCCGAATGGGGCGGCCAGAAACGAAGCGGCGGCGCTGCTTTCCACCAGCGGGCGGGCGGGGGTTTGGTAGCCGTAGCTGCGCAAAATAGCCATGCCCGGCACGTTTTGCGTGGCCAGTGAAGCGATAAACAGCGGCACGGCCACGCTGACGATATGCCCCAAATGCAGCCCGGGGCTAACCCATTCCAACACGGGGTTGCGCCAAACCAGCCGCGACCAGTCGATCAGCCCCGCCCATGCCGCATAGCCGAAGCCCGCTGCCAGCATCAGCAAAATGCTGTAACGCGGCAGGCGGATTTTGGTTAAGAAAAACACCGCCAGCATAATCAGCACCAGAGCCGTTTGGCTGCCCATGGCGCCGAACACGCGGCTGCCGAAGTTAATCAATATGCCCGCCAGCATCGCGGCCGCCAGCGGGGCGGGAATCATACGCACCAGTCGGTCGAACCAGCCGAACGCCGACACCAGCCACATCGCCGCCGCCGCCGCCATAAAGCCCGCCACCGCATCGTTCAGCATGATGCCTTCCAGGCCCGCCAGCACCGCCGCGCCGGGCGTGCACCAGGCAATCATCACGGGTGTTTTGTAGCGCAGGCTCAGGCCCAAGGTAAGCACGCCGCACACCAGCGCCAGCGCGGTAAACCACGACACAACTTGCGCGGGCGACGCGCCGAAAGCCAGCGCGGCTTGGTAAATAATCACCGCGCTGCTGCCGTAAGACACCAAAAATGCGGCAACGGCGGCGGCAAAATGGGAAGCGGAAAAATCGGTAAGCCTGAGCATAACAAAGCGGCGGTTGTCGGACGAGATACGTTTATAACATAAGCGCAGCCGTGATTGGCAGATTGAAACCTTTGCAAAATTCTTTTAGGCCGTCTGAAACATCCGATTATCGCCATACCCGGGTATGGCGGCAGTCAGCCGTTTCAGACGGCCGCACCGCACGGCGTTTGAAAAATCGTTGGAAAATGCAAACGGCGGCCTGGCGCTTGTTTGATAAGTTTATGAAAAATAGACCGTTGCCCGTTATAATACGCGGCTTTTCCACATATTTTCATTCTGGCTACACGCCCTTACAGGATATCCGTTATTTATGGCTTCACACCCGCACACACAACTTCCCTGGTGGTCGCTCGCGCTCCCCGTTTTGGCCTGGGCACTTTATTTCATCGGCATTAAAGACAGCGGCTGGCTGCAAATCGGCGGCGGCGTTTTGCTGATCGGCAGCGTGCTCTCGGCGGTGCACCACGCCGAAGTGGTGGCGCACAAAGTCGGCGAACCTTTCGGCACGATTATTCTGGCGCTGGCGATTACCGTTATCGAAGTGGCGCTGATTGTGTCGCTGATGGTGGCCGGCGGCGACAATGCCGCCTATCTCGCGCGCGACACGGTTTTTGCTGCGATTATGCTGATTTTAAACGGTATTTTGGGCGGCTGCCTGCTAATCGGCGGCCTGAAGCACCGAGAACAGTTTTTCGGCCAGAAATCGGCCACCACCGCGCTGGTTACGCTGGTGGCCATTCTCACGCTCACGCTGGTGTTGCCCAATTTCACCACCAGCACCGAAGGCCCCACCTACAACGCTGCGCAGCTCGTATTTGTGGCCGTTGCCTCACTAGTGCTTTACAGCTCGTTTATCATGGTGCAAACCATACGCCACCGCGATTATTTTCTTGCCGACGACGACGACCAAAGCCACCATGCCGAGCCGCCTTCGGCCAAAGTGGCACTCACCAGTTTGGCGTTTTTGATTGTCTGCCTGGGCATCGTGGTGCTGTTGGCCAAAGCGCTCTCGCCTGCCGTTGAAGCCATTGTGGCCGACTTGGGCGCGCCCAAAGCCTTGGTGGGCGTGATTATCGCCGCCGTGGTGCTCTTGCCCGAAGGTTTGGCCGCGCTCAAGGCCGCCCGCCGCAACCGCCTGCAAACCAGCATCAACTTGGCTTTGGGTTCGGCGCTCGCCAGCATCGGCCTGACCATTCCCGCCGTGGTGATTGTGTGCCTGCTGTTCGACATCAATATGGTTTTGGGTTTGGACTTGAAATCTATGGTGCTTTTGGCGCTTTCGGTTTTTACCGTGATGCTCTCGCTCAACCACGGCCGCACCAATATGCTCTACGGCGTGGTGCTGCTCACGAGTTTGGCGGCGTATGTGTTCACCGTGATTGTGCCGTAAACGCTCCGCTTCTTCGGGTAATAAGCAAAGGCCGTCTGAAAACTTTTCAGACGGCCTTTGCCATTAACGGGCTGGTCAGGAAATCCGCTCGATTTTCGCGCCCACTTGGCCGAGCTTGGTTTCGATGTGCTCGTAGCCGCGGTCGAGGTGGTAGATGCGTTCGACGATGGTTTCGCCGTCGGCCACCAAACCGGCCATCACCAGGCTGGCCGAGGCGCGCAGGTCGGTGGCCATCACGGTGGCACCGGAAAGTTTTTCCACGCCTTTCACAACGGCGGTGTTGCCTTCCGCCGTGATGTTGGCGCCCATGCGGTTGAGTTCGGGAACGTGCATAAAGCGGTTTTCAAAAATGGTTTCCACCACTTTGCCCGTGCCTTCGGCCACGGCGTTGACGGCCATAAACTGCGCCTGCATATCGGTGGGGAAACCGGGGTGGACGACGGTGCGGATGTCCACCGCTTTGGGGCGTTGGCGCATATCGATGGAAATCCAGTCGTCGCCCGCTTCGATAATGGCGCCGGCTTCCACGAGTTTGTCGAGCACCGCTTCCATGGTTTTCGGCGCGGCGTTTCTCAACACCACTTTGCCGCCGGTCATCGCCACCGCGCACAAAAACGTGCCCGCTTCGATGCGGTCGGGCACCACGCTGTGCTCGCAGCCGTGCAGCTCTTTCACGCCTTCCACCGTCATCACCGAAGTGCCGATGCCGCTGATTTTCGCACCCATTTTGACCAGGCATTCGGCCAAATCCACCACTTCCGGCTCGATGGCGCAGTTTTCCAAAACGGTGGTGCCTTCAGCCAAAGTGGCGGCCATCAGCAGGTTTTCGGTGCCGCCCACGGTTACCACGTCCATTACCACGCGCGCGCCTTTCAGACGGCCTTTGGCTTTCACGTAGCCGTGTTCGATGGTGATTTCGGCGCCCATCGCCTCCAGCCCTTTCAGGTGTTGGTCGACGGGGCGCGAGCCGATGGCGCAGCCGCCGGGCAGGCTCACCTGCGCTTCGCCGAAGCGGGCGAGCGTGGGGCCGAGCACCAGAATCGAGGCGCGCATGGTTTTCACCAGTTCGTAAGGGGCGACGGTGTTGTTGACGGTGCCGCCGTTGATTTCGAATTCGTGCACATTGTCGGTGAGCACGCGTGCGCCCATGCCTTGCAGCAGTTTCTGGGTGGTTTTCACGTCGCGCAGCATGGGCACGTTTTTCAGGCGCAGGGTGCCGGCGGTTAACAGGCCGGCGCACATCAGCGGCAGCGCGGCGTTTTTGGCGCCGGAAACGGTGATTTCGCCGTTTAACGGGCCGTTGGCGGAAATTTTGAGTTTGTCCACAGTGGTTCTTTCGGTAAACGCAGGCTTTCGGGCGGCCTGCGGGTTGTGTTGCGGTAAACGGGCGATTATAAAAGATTTTACCAAACTTGGGCTTGGGGCTTTGAACAAAATTTCAGACGGCCTCGGCGGGGGTTTAGCGGAGATTTATTTGAGACCCATATCGAACTTTAAATAATAATAGTTGTAATTACGTAATTAAAATGTGATAAATTGAAACAATTCTTTCTTTGGCCGGCATCCGCCGCCCCGTATTTTCATTTTTCCCATCCTGTTTTCCAGAAAGGCCGACCATGTTTGCCAAACCTCGTTCCACCCTGTTCGTCCTTACTGCTGCCCTTGCTTTGGGAGTGGCTTCCGTTTATGCGAAACCTGTCGAAATCACCGACACCGCAACCAACCCCAATGTCCATTAAGCCGAGTTTTATTTCAGCAAATATTTCAAGCGGCCGCAGCCAAATCAAAAACCCTATCGGCCGATTCAACGGTTTCTTTCCGGTGTGCCGCCATGATTTTGGTAAGCGGTAAATTCTTCAGATAGGCATTGACTGCTTTTTCATTGGCGATATCCAAATGGCTGGTGGCTTCGTCGAGAAACAGGATTTTCGGATTTTGATACAAGGCGCGAGCCAACACGATGCGTTGTTTTTGGCCGCCCGAAAGTGCGCTGCCCATATCACCGATTAAGGTTTCATAACCCATGGGCATGGCGGAAATTTCATCGTGTATCATCGCCATACGGGCACACCGTTCGATTTCTTCACGGTTGGACATTTCATCAAAAAAGCTGATGTTGTCTGCAATCGATCCGGCAAACAAAACATCGTTTTGCCGCACCACCGCACTCAAGCTTCGGATAAAGCGTGGCGGCAGGCGGTAGATGTCGTGGCCGTTGATCAAAACTTTACCCGATTCAGGTTTGAGGTTGCCGCATAAAATATCCAAAAGCGTTGACTTGCCGCAACCTGACCGGCCAACCAAAGCCAGCGACTCTCCCGGCTTGACGGTTAAATTCACGTTTTGCAGCACATAAGGTTCATTTTCGGCATAGCGAAACGACACGTTTTCCAAGCGGACTTCGATGTCGCCCTCAAGATTGGGAATACCGGTGTCGGGTGTGTGTTCGCTTTCCGTTTCGGTTAACACGATATCGGCCAAACGTTCACCGTGCAGCGACAGCATTTTTACTTGCACAAACTGGTTAATCAACGAACCGATACGGCTTTCAAACTGGTTTTTATAGGCCAAAAAAGCCATAAATACGCCTACGGTAAACAAACCGTCCAAAATATCTAGCGCCCCCAAATACACAATCAAGATATTGGCGGCACCAAACAACAGTGTATTGGCGAAGCCAAACCAAATGCCCAACTTTTGTACTGTCAGCCCCGTATTGACCGTGTCGGCAAACAAGCCCATCCATGTACCGTGTCGTTGCGTGCTTTTGCCGAATTGCTTTACTGTTTGTACGCCGCGTATGGTTTCCATAAAATAAGTGCTCTGTTTGGCGGCGTGTACAATATTTTCTTCCGTGGCGCGGCGCAGAGGATAATAAGCAGCCCAACGAATTAAAATATAAATCAACAGCGTAACCAACACGACCGCAGTCAGTTTTGGGCTGTACACCAACATTAGTGTAAGCGTAAACACTGCCATCAAACTGTTGAGAACCAACACGAAAAAAGTTGATGTGAGCGTATTTTGAATACTGTCTGCCGCACCGAAACGGGACACCACATCACCCAGATGCCGCTTGGTGAAATAATCGGTCGGCAAATCCAGCAGGCGTTTGAAAATATTCGATTTCCACTGCATACTCAAGGTTGTGGCAAAATACATTCCTACCCAAGACTGAAGCAAAGACACCGCCTGCTGCACCAGTATTAACAAGCCGAAGCCCAAAGCCAGCGTTACCAGCAGATTACGGTCGGCAGTTACAACCACATGGTCGATAACCCACTGCATAAAAAACGGCGAAACCAGCGCAAACACTTCCATTGCTACCGCCAAGAGTAACAGTTGCACCAGCGAGCGGCGCAGTCCCGTAATCCCCTTCAGCATGGATAGAATTTTAATCTGTTGTTCGTTGCTCTTTTCCTCAAACTGCGTATTCGGCCATATCTCCAAGGCCACGCCGGTAAATTTGCGCGATACCTCTGTCATCTTCACTTTGCGCAAGCCAGTTGCCGGATCCATCACCACGATATGCTCGGCCGCTACCGATTTCAACACCACAAAATGATTCAGATCCCAATGCAGGATACAGGGCAGGCGCAGATTGCCCAGTTCGTCCAATTCCAAACGCAGCGCACGCGAAGTTAAATTCATATCGTCACCGAAGCGCACAATATCCGCCATATTCGCTCCTTTAAGTGAAAGCGCATATTTCTGCCGCAGCGTGCGTAAATTGGTATAAAAACCGTGATAACGCAATATAGAAACCAAACAGGCCAAGCCGCATTCGGCGATTTCGGTTTGCAATACGACGGGAAGTTTTCGGGTGAAACCGAAGGAGAGGTGGTTTAAATAATCCATTGTTCAGGCTCGATTAGTCAGACAGAGATTACAGAAAGGCCGTCTGAAAGGCTTTCAGACGGCCTTTATCAGATTGCTTTTTTGTTATCCAAACTTGTGTCGGTTAAAAATCAAGAGGTGTTTTTATCCGCACAAACCTTATATAACTTTCCTCCAATGTAAGCTCCTAAGCAGACAAGGATTAAAAAAGCAACGAACTTATTGAAATTAATATCGGCATCCTTGATGAATAAAAAATAAATCAGTGCCCCTGAAAAATACCCCAAGAGCCTGAATATTGTTAATTTCTTCATCTTCGTACTCCTTTTTTATTGTCTTGCAGGGTTAAAATGAACAGAAGGCCGTCTGAAAGGCTTCAGACGGCCTTTATCAGGTTGCTTTTTTGTTATCCAAACTTGTGTCGGTTAAAAATCAAGAGGCATTTTTATCCGCACAAACTTTATATAACTTTTCTCCAATGTAAGTTCCTAAGCTGGAAAGGATTAAAAAAGCAAGGAACTTATTGAAATTAATATCGGCATCCTTGATGAATAAAAAATAAATCAGCATACCCGATAAACAACCCAACATCCTGAAGGTTGGCAGTTTCTTCATCATTCCTCCTTTATCTAATCTGCCGGAATATTTCCGTTTCTGATTTCCGCATCGATTTGATTTTTGTAATCCTCGCCCATTTGGTTATAGTCTCTGGTTTCAATATAGTGTCCTATAGCAGATCCGCCAAGGATACCGGCTGCACCAAGTTCGCTACCAAGAGCACCGCCAATAGATAGCTCGGTCATTTCCTGCTCCTTTGGTTTTTGAAAAAGTTACATAAAAAAAATGAAAAAATAAAAACAAAGAATGTTATTAAATAAACAAAAATCTTATAAGATTCTTTACCGGTAAAATATTCCGATAGATAAATATTAGATAATAAGGGAGTTAATAAGCTCATCAATACAGGCAATACCAGTGGGGAAATTTCTTTTCTGTTTGATTTTCCATAACAAACCTTTAAAGCAAGTGGAGATAAGAGAAGCGTTGCCAGCACAATAACCGCCATGCTTACCATCTGATAATAATCCTCGGAAATGAAAGGCTTGATTAAAAACCGTACAAGAAGCGCAGACACAGTAAAAACAAATATAGGAATGAGTTTTTTTGCTGTATCGAAATTTTTCACTTTTGATAAAAATTTCATTTTTACTCCTGGTTTCCAATCTGTTTCAATGAAATATCAATTTAATTTTCCTGAAACACTATAAAGCGGATCCAGCACCCACTCATACAGCTTTTTGCTGCCGTGAAGAATATCTGCTTCTAAAATCATGCCGATTTGTAACGGCTTTTCCTCTCCATAAGCGGTTACCGACTGCTTTTTCAACTTCACTTTCACCAAATAGGCCGGTTCGTTAACCAAGGCGGGATTTGCGAAAATCAACCCCAAGCCCGAAAGCTCCTGCTTGCCCAAAGCTGTTTTTGCCACCGAAACAATTTCCCCCTCCGCATGGCCGAATTTCTGATACGGGTATGCCTGATAACGCAGCACCACTTTTTCCTTGGGCTTCACAAACCCTGCGGCCTTGCTCGGCACATAAAGGCTGGCATAAAGCTCGGTCTGTTCCGGTACAATGCTCATCAACAGCCGGGTCGAATCCACCTGTTGGCCGACTTCCACATTTGGTGTAGCCGCATAACCTGATTTGCCTGCGCGGATAATCTGTTCCGAGCGCATCTCAAAATCCAGTATCTCTTGCGAAATGTCTGCAATCGAGCGTTCAAGCTGGCTTTGTTCCGTTTGATGGCGTTGAGGCAGGCTCTCAAGCGTCAGATTCTGCGCCTGAATTTCTTGCAGTAAGCCCGCCTCTTCACTGCGGTAGGCATCCAGTTGTGATTTTTGCTCCAACATTTCAGCTTCCATATTCATTACTTCCTGCTTCGACACCGCATCATTCGCATTCAGATAACGGTATTTTCCCAACATTTCTTCCGCCAGCCTCACCCGGCTTTTTTGGCTGGCAATACGTTGCACGGTATGGCGGTGTTGGCTCTTCAGGCGGGTAATCGTGCTTTCCAGCGAGCGTTTTTCATTTTGGTGAATCAGCTTCAGCCGCGCTAATTCTTGTTCCGCCAACGTTTTTTTCAAGGCCGCTTCCGAAGCCAGCCGCTGTTGGATATTGCCCTGTGCACCGAAGCGCGATGTTGAGAGCGCAAACAATTTGTCGCCGGCCATCACCTTGTCGCCGTCGTTCACGAATTTTTCCGTAATCACACCGGAATCCGGAGCATACACGCGCACCACCCCCGAATCCGGTAAAAGCTGGCCTTCCACCGTTGTTTTTTCGGTATAGCTGCCGAAAATCAAAAACAGTATCACCACTGCCGCAATCAAACAGGCACAGCCTGTCAAAAAAGCAAACGAAAACGGCCGCGTGAGAATAATCCTGCCCGTCCAACGGTTTTCACGGGCAGCCAATACTTCGGGGCGGAAGAAAGGGGTTTGGGACATGGTTTGAGTGTTGAAAAAATAAAAAAACTTTCAGACGGCCTAAAGAACCTTCTGCTGCTGTGGGTGCTATTTCATCCGTTGATGGCAGCTATTTCATAAATACTGAGTTTATGCGTAAAGTTTTTATGGAAAAATCAGATATTCTGTTAAATTTAAATATTAATTCGGGATTAATAATACCAATACAGAGCAAGGGTAATGGAAACGGAAACTGCCGCCGACAAAATATGAATGCTGAAGCCATATTTATTTTTAAATAACGCGCCTAATTGAAATATCCGTATCAAAAAGAAAAACACAAAAAACAGGCTGATACAAACCGTAATATAGTGTGATAACATAAAGAAATCCTTTTGATTTTATTTATCTCAAACGCGGTTATCCGGCAAATAATTTGACCAGCCCGGTTATCAATCCCGAGATGAAAAAAAATACCCATCTGATGCCGAAGCCGTATTTTTCTTGATCAAATTTATGCTCCCATCCCAATAGTTTTCCGATAAAAACCTGTATCAAAAAACTTCCTAAAAAAACGGCTCCTAAAAGAATCTCCATTTTTTGTATATCCATTTTTATTTTCTATCGTTAACCGGTTTGCTCATCAATTTCTTTGTTTTAATCGTATAGTTGCAGCACCACATCAGAAACTGAAATGAATTTACGCCGGTAACACAGTTGCTGGGATTCAATAATCAGTACCGTCGTAATTGTTTCCATCCTGCTGTTTATCTATACGCTCTAAACCACCTTGAGCAACTCCCCCTGCGGTGGATAGCCCAATCGTATTAACCGCAGTCTTGACTCCTACCGGGCCCGTCAACGCACCAGCCATAGCACCAAGACTAGTTGCATAAGTTGCATCTCGAACGATGAATTCTTTATTGCCATTGAAGCTTGCTGAAGTCCCTTATTATTTCTTTCGATGTAACATAATAAAAAATACGATACCCGCTACTCCTCCTCCTATCCCCATGGATAAGCTTCTAGATCGCAAAAGAAATTTCTCTGTAACTTGTATATCAGATATATCAAAAGCATAAAATATAATACTAAATATTGTTTGAAAAATTACTATTAATATTAATAGCAACTTCCAATTTTTGAGCATATTTTTTAGGCTTATTTTCATATAAATCTTAAGACCTTTGTAAAACCTAGAAAAATTTTATTGACCGTCATTCCCGTCTACACGGGAATGACGAGATTTAAGTATTTCAGACGGCCTAAGGTGGTTTTGCAAAGGTCTCATCCTATTTATTAAACTATCTTACTGCTTAAAATCAATAAATATTTGAAATTAATAATTGCACCCATCTCCATAATCATTGCCTGACTGATCCTCTCCGATAATATTTTCTATGCCACGACCTATTGCACCGCCAATGGCAGAACCTACTCCGGCTCCAATGGTTGAACCTACCTGACCCCCATATTTTTGCCCTATTCCGGCACCAACCAATGTTCCACCAATTCCAAGTGGTGATCCTAATGCCCCTCCGACTGTAGCACCTCCTGCTTTCCCTGCTACATAACCGACACCTCCCCCAATAGCGCCTCCTACCCCGGTAGCAAAATCTGCGATAGGGCCTGCACCATTTACTAACTCAAGTTCCCGAATAGAAATTTCATACATTTTTATTACCTCGCAAGTGAAATTTGACTAATAAAAACAAATGGCTTAAACAAAATATTGCCATTATCGAAACAAGGGTATAAATGCTTAAATTAAAATAAAGATTGTCTTTTTTTAAAAAAAAGATAAAAACACAATAAAAAATAACAGTTAAATAAAACAGCAAAATTTTTAAATATTGGATTTGGGCATAATCGGCAGCATTTGGCTTGAAACTAATCATTTTATAGATTAATACCAGCGTAGAGGCTGCAAAAGCCGGCGACACCAGAATGGAAAATAATCGGGCAATATGGCTATCCGATAAGTCAAATCTAAATTCGCTATAAATAATATAAAGATTCAATAAAATAAATGAAATTGAAGAAATATTGATAAGAAAAACGGTATTTTTGGATAAATCTTTCATGGTTTTCTCATGATTTCAATTACATCGGATTCACCGAGCCGCAAAACTGATTTCTTTACTGCCTTTTTCATTAAGGGCTAATCTACGTCAGCCCCTTTCATTTTTAAAATGCAGATACAAGAAAAAAACAGGAACACTAATAAAAGTGCTTGCCAGATAGAATTCCATCCCAAATATTTTTTCAATTTCCAGAGTTTTGAATAATAAAAAGGTAAGAAATTTAATTGAAATAATTAGAAAAATTAAAACCTTCCAATTTTGCGAGATATTTTTCATCGTAATTTTCATATTAATCCTTTAAGTAAAAATCAATAATAAAAAATTAATAATCTGTTCCGTCATAATTATTTCCATCCCTACTCTCTAAAATTTCTGCAGATCTTCTTCCAACAAATTGTCCTAACTCTCCGCCAAGATTAGAGCCGGCAAGTGCACCTCCTGAGGCTCCTCCGATAATACCTAACGGATTTCCTGCTGATAGCAAAGCACCCAATGCTCCCCCTGTAAAGAAACCAGCAAATTCGCCAGCAGATGAACCAATAAATTTTCCCAAACTTTCACCGTTTTGGACGAATTCACTTTTAGGCGTTACGACAACTTCAGGCAAAATGACTTGTTCTGTGCCTCCATATACTAAATTTAAATTTTGGATGCTCAATTCACGCATTTTCATTTCCTTTCTCTGTCTAAAAAACAGGCTAATCAAAAAGCCACAATGAAAAATAGCACATACAGGAAAGTATGCATAATCAACTGATTTTCTAAATAAAATATTCTGTCAAAAATCAGGTTTGATTCGGTTTTGTAAAAAAGCCATGATAAAGAATGCTGCTGAGATGCTAAAAACATCTTAATTAAAAATATATTTACTTAAAATTTGAATCATTTCACCCTCTCTTGAATTTCTAAAAGATCCAATTGAGCCAAATGGCGAATCATTTCACCGGTTTTCAGTCTGTTTTGATTGTTTTGTGCGTCGGTTAGCTGCTTTATGCTTACCGTGCTTTCTTGTTTGAGTGTGTTCAGCACGGATGCGCTGACATCATCTATATTCAGCTTAATCCCGTTCGCAATCAGATAACCTTTTTCCAAAGTCGAATCATCTACCGCATTCAAACTCAACAAAGCATCTTCGGGCAGGCCTTCTGAATACGGGTTACCTAAGATTTCAAAGCTGAAGCCGCTATCGGTTCGTTGTTCGCCGAGAAATTCCTGCATAAAGGTTTCGTAATTGGTGTTATCGGTGATTTGTGCGGCAAATTCTTCGGCAGCGGCTTTCAGACGGCCTTCATCATGCGTCCAGTTTTGTAGGTTGTGGCGGAATCCGGCAATATCGGGGACTTTTTTCATTAGCCACTGCATATAGTCATGGCCATTGGGCGGAAAAGTGCCGACGGCAAGGTGGAAGGTTTCGCAGCCCATGGGTATGGGGTTATGCCACCAGCCGCGCGGAATATAAAGAATATCACCGGCTTCCAACACCACTTCCATATCAACAGTTTCCGGCTCGGGAATATGCGGCAAATCTTTGCTCTGCTGCATATAAAGCGGCATATCGAAATTGGGGGCGGAAAGGCTCCAATGCTTTTTGCCTATCAGCTGTACGGCGAATACATCGCGGGTGTCCCAATGGTTTTTGTAGGATGCACCCTCTCCAAAGGCAAGATAGCCGCTAACGATAGTATGCGCTTGGGTAAAACGGGCGATTTGCCGCGCAATGTTGTCGGAAAACGGTTCGTTGTTGATACGGTTGTAGATTAAAGTTGCGCCGTCTTTCAGGTATTCGTATACCGCCGCTTTTTTGAAGCGGTAACGGATACGGCCTACATCATTGAAAGATTCCACATAATGCTCTTTGGGAATCAGTGCACCTTTGCGGAACTTGAATAAATCGTCTGCCGGATTGGCACGTTGATACATTTCGTTGATCCCGCGCCAAACCGTCTCTTTATCAGGCAGGCTGACGGCTTGTTTGAAAAGATAGGGCTTCCGGTAGCGGTATTCGTTCAAAAACGTATCTTGCAGCAGTTGAAAATCAATATTCAAAATAAATTCCTTTTGATAATCATTCTCTTCATTTTTTAATGCATGGTATTATTTTTTTTTTACATAATCAAGCCCTTGGCGGAAGGGAATATTAAAAAGCCATTTTATTGCAAAAAATGTAAATTCCGTAACACACAATATTGGAAATTATCAATATAAGGTATTGATTTAAATGATATATAAATAAAAAAGGCCGTCTGAAACGTTCAGACGGCCTTGATTGGCTTCTAGGAAATATCCGGTACTGCCTACAAGCCCAGCTCCCAAGTGTTGTCTTGCGGCTCGAGCAGGCCGTCGGGGCGGTTTTCGTAGTGGGCGAAAATGTGCTCGATGATTTCGTCTTCACCGTCGATTAATTGCACCAAATCCAAATCTTTTTCGGAAATCATGCCGTTGCCGAGCAGTTGGTCGCGAATCCAATCCATCATGCCCTGCCAGAAGGTTTTGCCCACCAGGATAATCGGGCGGCTGGGCGTTTTGCCCGTTTGCACGAGGGTGAGGCTTTCAAACAGTTCGTCGAGCGTGCCGAAGCCGCCGGGCATCACCACATAAGCCACGGCGTGTTTCACAAACATCACTTTGCGCGGAAAGAAATGTTGGAATTTGATGGATAAATTCTGATACGGGTTGGCGTGCTGCTCGTGCGGCAGCACGATGTTCAGCCCCACGGCGGGGCTTTTGCCGGCAAACGCGCCTTTGTTGGCCGCTTCCATGATGCCGGGGCCGCCGCCGGAAATCACCGAAAAACCGGCGTCGGATAATTTTCGCGACAAGCGTTCGGTAAACAGATAATCGGGGTGGTCCACCGGCGTGCGCGCGCTGCCGTAAATGCTCACGGCGGGCTGGATGGCGCGCAGCTCTTCGCCCGATTCGACGAATTCTGAAATGATTTTCAACACATGATACGACTCGCGCGCCTGGATTTCGCGGCGGGTTTCTTCGGGCAGCATCGGTGCGGGCAGTTTGCGGTAAAGGTTCATAAGCGTTCTTTCGGTTGCGGACGGGGTATTGTAACCGACGGTGCCGGTTGAGGCCGTCTGAAAAAATATAGTGGGAATACGGTATCGGGCTTGGCCGTTCAGACGGCCTTTTTCAGCGCCGCCACCCGTTCGCGCGCGCCGGGGTGGGAATCGTAAAAGCGCGAATACCATTTGTCGCTCACCAAACTCGAAGCGTTACTTCGGTAGAGTTTGGTGAGGGCTGCAATCAGATCGCCCGCCGAAGCGGTGGCGGCGGCGAAACGGTCGGCCTCGAATTCGTTTTTGCGCGACATCAGGCTGCCCAGCGGCGAAAACGGAAAGGCAAACACCGGCAGCACCAGCAAAAACAGCAGCAAAGCCATGGCGTGGCTGGGATAAGCCACGCCCAGCCCCGTGTAAAACGCCGCCTGCGGCATCAGCAGGCCGAGAACGAACAGCACCGCCAAAGCCAGCGCAAACGTTACCAGCATCTGTTTGACGATGTGTTTGTGTTTGAAATGCCCCAGCTCGTGCGCCAGCACCGCCTCCACTTCGTCGGGCTGCATATCTTCAAGCAGCGTGTCGTAAAACACGATGCGCTTGTTGTCGCCCAAGCCCGTGAAATAGGCGTTGCCGTGGCCGGAGCGTTTGCTGCCGTCCATCACGAAAATACCGTTGCTTTTGAAGCCCGTGCGTTCGAGCAGGTTTTCAATCTGCGTTTTCAGACGGCCTTCGGGCAGCGGCTCGAATTTGTTGAACAAGGGCGCAATCCATTTCGGAAACGCCCACAGCAGCGCGAGCGAAAAGCCCAGCCACAGCAGCCACACCCACAGCCACCACAGCGCGCCGGTTACGCCCATCAGGTAAATCGCGGCATACAGCAGCGGCACGCCGATAACCGCGCCCAGCAGCAGCCCTTTGATGCGGTCGCCGAAAAACACCGCCGGCGTGCTGCGGTTGAAGCCGAAACGCGCTTCGAGCCTGAACGTGCCGTACCAGTCGAGCGGCAGCGAAAGCACGGTATTCACAACGGCAAACAGCGCAATCAAAATCACGCCCTGCGTGATGGGGCCGTCTGAAAACTTTATGCTCAAAGCCGCAAGCAGGTTGAGGCCGCCGCCGAACGTGAACACCAGCAGCAGCAGGGTTTCAAACACAATGCGGTAACGCGCCAGCCGCTGTTTGGCCAGCGTGTAGTCGGCCGCTTTCCGGTGGTCTTCGAGCGGCACGGTTGCAATGAAATCCTGCGGCACGGCATGGCGGTGCTTGAGCACGGCGCGGCTCTGGCGCACCGACAGATAAAGCTGCAAAGCGGTGGAAAACCCGAGAAAAAACAGAAAGGCGGTGTAAACGGTGTGTGTATTCATTTTGAATATTTTTCAATAAAAACAAACCTGTGGCGCAAAAAAGACAACATCGGGCAGGGTGCTAACTAAATCTGGCATTCTGTAAAGTGCGTGAGTATAATGACTGTCAGCAACTTTTCATAACTGTTTATCCTTTCGGAAAAACACTTCGGCCCTTGTTTACAAGGGCGTTTTTTTTGCCTGTCGGTTTCAGACGGCCTTTGCCCGGCAAAGGTTTCAAATTGCTAGATTCCATTACTCTATAGCCAATCAACTTAACAAAAAGTACACACGTCATATTCGGGCCTGGCCAGAATATGACGGAACGGTTATTTAATAAGTAGTTTAGCTATGTTCCGCCAGCCCTTTCAAACGGTAGAGCATATCCAGAGCTTCGCGCGGCGAGAGTTCGTCGGGTCGGATGTCGGCCAGCATGGCCAGCGCGGGGTTGGGTTCGGCGGGCGGGCTGTTTTCAAGCTTGGGGCCGTCTGAAAAACTTTCCCCGCCGTCGAAACCGCTGCCGTCGTTTTCAGACGGCATCATATTGAAAATATCCATCTGCGGCCGGTTGGCGGCGGCCTGCGCTTCGAGTTCGTTTAAATGTTTGTTGGCGGATTTCAGCGCGCGCACGGGCAGGCCGGCGAGTTTGGCCACGGCGATGCCGTAGCTTTTGCTGGCTGGGCCGGGTTCGATGTGGTGCAAAAACACGATGTCCTGCCCCTGTTCCAGCGCCGAGAGGTGCATATTGACGGCGGTGGCGTGCGCTTCGGGCAGGCGGGTCAGCTCGAAATAGTGGGTGGCAAACAGGCTGAACGATTTGTTTTTCTGCAAAAGGTGTTCGGCAATGGCCTGCGCCAGCGCGAGGCCGTCGAAGGTGGAGGTGCCGCGGCCGACTTCGTCCATCAGCACCAGCGACTGTTCGGTGGCGTGGTGCAGGATGTAGGCGGTTTCGCTCATTTCCACCATAAAGGTGGAGCGGTTGCCGGCCAGATCGTCGCTGGCGCCGATGCGGGTGAAAATCTGGTCGATGGGGCCGATTTTGGCGGCATCGGCGGGCACGAAGGCGCCGGTGTGCGCCAGCAGCACGATTAAGGCCACTTGGCGCATATAGGTGGATTTGCCGCCCATATTGGGGCCGGTGAGCAGCATCAGGCGGTGTTTGTGGTCGAGGCCGGTGCTGTTGGCGGTGAAGTGGCGCACCTGCCGCTCGACCACGGGATGGCGGCCGTTGCTGATTTCAATCAGTGGGTAGTCGGCAAACTCGGGGCACACATAGCCGCGCTCTTCGGCATGGCGGGCGAAGGTGGAGAGTACGTCGAGCGAGGCGGCGGCTTTGGCGGCTTTCTGCAATTGCGGCAAGGCCGTCTGAAGCTCTTTGAGCAGGGCGTCGTAAAGTTGCTTTTCGAGCGCGAGCGCCCGTTCTTGCGCGCTGAGCACTTTGTCTTCAAAGGTTTTTAATTCGGGGGTGATGAAACGCTCGGCGTTTTTCAGGGTTTGGCGGCGCTGGTAGTCGGCGGGCGCCTGCTCGGCCTGCACTTTGGATAACTCGATGTAAAAGCCGTGCACGCGGTTGAATTCCACTTTTAAGGTGGATAGGCCGGTGCGTTCGCGTTCGCGCGCTTCGAGGGCGAGCAGGAATTCGTCGCCGTGGTTTTGAATGTGGCGCAACTCGTCCAATTCGGGATGGAAGCCGTGGTTGATGACGCCGCCGTCTTTCAGCCACACGGCAGGCTCGGGCAGGATGGCCGCTTGCAGCTTTTCGGCCGTCGGCAGGGTTTCGGGGAACACGTTTTGCAGGGTTTGCAGCAAGGCGCTGCCGCCGGCGGGCACCGGCGTTTCGGCCAGCACCAACAGGCTGTCGCGCAGGGCGGCCAAATCACGCGGGCGGGCGTTGCCCACGGCGATGCGGGCGGCGATGCGTTCGATGTCGGCCACGTTTTTCAGACAGGCCTGCAAACCGGCATAGTGGTTTTGCAGCTCCATCACCGCCTGCTGGCGTGCCTGAATGTGACTGCGGTTGCGCAGCGGGTGGTGCAGCCACAGCGCGAGCAGGCGGCTGCCCATGTGGGTGGCGCATTCGTCGAGCACCGAAAACAGCGTCGGCGCTTTTTTGCCGGTGAGTGTTTGGGTGATTTCGAGGTTGCGGCGGGTGGCCGCGTCCATGCCGATGTATTGGCTTTCGGTTTCGAGCGAGAGGCCGTCGAGATGCTGCGGCAGGCGGTTTTGGGTGAGGCGGATGTAGTTGAGCAGCGCGCCGGCCGCGCCGACGGCTTCGGCGTGTTCCTCAATATCGAGGCCGAAGCCGCGCAAATCCTGGCTGCCGAAATGATCGGTCAGCAATTTGGCGGCGGCATCGGCGGCAAACTGCCAGTGGTTGAGCCGCGTGATGTTGGCCGCCTGAACGACGGGCGCGTTTTTGCCGTCGGGCAGCAGGATTTCGGCGGCCTGCAAACGCGCCAGCTCGTCGGGCAGTTTATCGGCGGTGGTGAGCTTGGCTTTGAATTCGCCGCTTTGCAGCGAGGCCCACGCCAGCCCGATGTGTTTTTTGCCGGCGCATACGGCCACGATGCGGTTGGTTTCTTTGTCTTCGAGAAAGGCCGAATCGGTGAGCGTGCCGGGGGTAACGATGCGCACCACTTTGCGCTCCACCGGCCCTTTGCTTGCGCCCACTTCGCCCACCTGCTCGCAAACCGCCACGCTTTTGCCCATTTTCACCAGCCGCGCCAGATATTGCTCGGCGGCGTGAAACGGCACGCCCGCCATTTTAATCGGCTCGCCGTTGAGCTGGCCGCGGGTGGTCAGCGTGATGTCGAGCAGTTTCGCCGCTTCCACCGCGTCGTCGAAAAACAGCTCGTAAAAGTCGCCCATGCGGTAAAACACCAGTTTGTCGGCATGGCCGGCTTTGATGTCGAGATATTGCTGCATCATCGGGGAAACGGCGGGTTTGGTCATTTCAGACGGCCTTTGTGCGGGTGGAAAAGGGAGGGCTATTGTAACAAAAGAAAGAAAAGCTTGAGGCCGTCTGAAACATTTCAGACGGCCTCTTTAAAATATCGTGCATACAGGTCGGGCGGTAAGCCGGGTTCTGTCGTCGGACAGCCATTCCTCTAGGCGCATCATTGCTGATGTGCTCCAGCAACCTACCCGAACGCTCGGCGGGCCGCGTCTGTGCGTTCTGTTTGGTCTTGCTACGGATGGGGTTTGGCCTGCTGCGCCTTGTTGCCAAGTGCACGGTGCGCTCTTACCGCACCTTTTCACCCTTGCCTGTACTGAAAAACAGCCATCGGCGGTTCTGCTCTCTGTTCCACTTTCCGTCGTGTTGCCACGCCCGGCCGTTAGCCGGCATCCTGCCCTGTGTAGCCCGGACTTTCCTCCCCGCAGGCCTTACGCGCTGCGCGGCGGCTGTCTGCCCGGCCTGCATGCGGGGCGGATTATAGCACGGCGGCGGGGCAAAACTTTGCAGAGGTTTCAGGCTTTTTTCACGAATTCCGACTTCAGGTTCATGGCGCTGCCGTCGATTTTGCAGGCGATGTCGTGATCGCCTTCCTGAAGGCGGATGCCTTTCACTTTGGTGCCCTGTTTGATCACCATCGAGCTGCCTTTCACTTTCAAATCTTTAATCAGCACCACGGTGTCGCCGTCGGCCAGCGGCGTGCCGTTGGCGTCTTTCACCGTTAAAGTTTCTTCGGCGGCGGATTCGTTTTCCTGCCATTCGTGGGCGCACTCGGGGCAGACGAATTGCATGCCGTCGTGATAGGTCAGCTCGGAAGCGCATTGCGGGCAGGCGGGTAGGGTCATGGTCGGGTTCCTTTTGTTTGTAAAATCTTAAAGTGTGAAAGTTTGCCCTGATTATATAACAAGGCCGTCTGAAAAGTTTCAGACGGCCTTTTACTATATAATCGCCCCATTCGTTTAACGGGATAATTTATGTCTGCCCCCCCCCCCACCATTGCCGCCATCGCCACCGCGCCCGGACGCGGCGGCGTGGGCGTGATCCGATTGTCCGGCAAAAACCTGCTGCCGTTGGCGCAACGCCTCAGCGGCGGCAAAACGCCCAAGCCGAGGGTGGCTTTATATACCGATTTTCTGGATTCAGACGGCCAAGCGCTTGATAGCGGCCTGATGCTGTATTTCGCCGAACCCGCGAGCTTCACCGGCGAAGACGTGCTCGAGCTGCAAGGCCACGGCGGGCCGGTGGTGATGCAGATGCTGCTGTCGCGCTGTTTGCAGTTGGGTGCGCGCCTGGCCGAACCTGGCGAGTTTACCAAACGCGCGTTTCTCAACAACAAACTCGATCTGGCACAGGCCGAGAGCGTGGCCGATTTGATTGATGCTTCCAGCCAATCGGCCGCGCGAATGGCCGTGCGCTCGCTCAAAGGCGCGTTTTCGCAGCACATTCACGCGCTGGTTGACGATTTGATTACGCTCAGAATGCTGGTGGAGGCCACGCTGGATTTTCCCGAAGAAGACATCGATTTTCTCGAAGCTGCCGATGCGCGCGGCAGGCTAGCCGAACTGCAAAGCCGCTTGAAAACCGTGTTGCAGAGCGCCGAGCAGGGCGCGATTCTGCGCGAAGGCATGAATGTGGTGCTGGTGGGCGCGCCCAATGTGGGCAAATCCAGCCTGCTCAATGCGCTGGCGGGCGACGAAGTGGCGATTGTTACCGACATCGCCGGCACCACCCGCGACACCGTGCGCGAACAGATTACGCTCGACGGCGTGCCCGTGCACATCATCGACACCGCCGGTTTGCGCGATACCGACGATGTGGTGGAACAAATCGGCATCGAGCGCAGCCAGAGGGCCGTGCGCGAAGCCGATGTGGCGCTGATTCTGATTGACCCGGCCGAAGGCATCAACGCCAAAACCCAAGCGATTCTCGACAGCCTGCCGCCGACGCTGAAAAAAATCGAAATCCGCAACAAAATCGATTTGGCCGGCGAAACCGCCGAAATGGTTTCAGACGGCCTCAAGTTTGCCGGCGGCGCCGATACTTTAATCAAACTTTCGGCCAAAACCGGCGACGGCCTGAACCTGCTCAAACAGGCGCTGCTCAACGAAATCGGCTGGCAGGGCGAAAGCGAAGGGCTGTTTCTCGCCCGCCGCCGCCATCTGGCCGCGCTGCACGAAGCCGAAGCCGAATTGGCAAACGCCGCGCTGTGCGGCAACCATCAAATCGAGCTTTTGGCCGAACACCTGCGGCTGGCGCAGGCGGCGTGCAGCGAAATCACCGGCGAATTTACCGCCGACGATTTGCTGGGGGTGATTTTTTCGAGGTTCTGTATCGGCAAATAAGCGGTGTTTTCGGAAGGGCTTCAGGCCGTCTGAAATGCCCGGCCGCTGTTACTGTTTATTGATTTCAATATATAGAAAATCTGCCGCAGAAACACGGAAGCTGCCTATGAAACGGAAATAATGGGCTAAGCCCAAACAAGCCCTCTCTCTAACTCTCTCCCACGAGAGAGAGAACAGATTGCAGAAGTGCAGGGATTTTCAGGTGTTTTCAGACGGCCTAAGTATGCGTAGGTTGGGTTGAAAACCCAACATGCTTATTTTCTTGAAGTTTTTGTTGGGTCTTCGACCCAACCTACCCGTGTTGCCGCATTCTTTCCAAATGCCGATTTACCTGCGTCATGCCCGGGGCAAGCCCGGGCATGACGGTTGGGGAACAAAATTCTTAAGCGCTATCCGGGTTTGGCAAAGTTGCCGCCCCGTTGTTACATCAAATTCAAATTACATCAAATTCAAATCGCTGATGCGGTCATACAGGCGGCTCGGGTCGTTGCCTTCTTCGTGCAGCTGGATGCGCAGGCGCAGGTCGTTGGCGGAGTCGGCTTGGCGCAGGGCTTCGTCGTATTCGATTTGGCCTTTGATATAAAGGTCGAACAGGTGTTGATCGAAGGTTTGCATGCCTTCGCCGCTCGAGCGTACCATCAGGTCTTTAATGTCCATCAGGTCGCCTTTGAAAATCAAATCCTGCATGGCGGGGTTGTTGAGCAGCAGGTCGATAACGGCGGTGCGCTGGCCGCGGCCTTTTTTAATCACCAAACGCTGGCCGATGATGGCGGTGAGGTTCAGCGCCAAATCCATCAAAACTTGCGGCTGGCGCTCTTCGGGGTAGAAGTTGATGATGCGCTCGATGGCCTGCGCGGCGTTGTTGGCGTGCAGGGTAAACACGCACAAGTGGCCGGTTTGGGCGAGCTGGAGGGCGTATTCCATGCTGGCTTCGCTGCGTACCTCGCCGATACAGATAACGTCGGGCGCTTGGCGCATGGCGCTTTGCACGGCCAGTTTCCAGTCGGCGGTGTCGATGCCCACTTCGCGCTGGGTGATGATGCAGCGGCGCGGCTGGTAGAGGTATTCGATGGGGTCTTCGATGGTTACGATGTGACCGGGCATTTTTTGGTTGCGGTGATCGATCATGGCGGCCATCGAGGTGGATTTGCCCGAACCGGTGGGGCCGGCGAGAATCAGCAGGCCGCGGGGGGTGAGGGCCAGCTCTTTGAGCTTGGGCGGCAGCGCCAGCTCTTCCACGCTGGGAATGTGCTGGTTGATGCGGCGCAACACCATGCCGGGGCGGCCTTGCTCGTGATAGGCGTTGACGCGGTAGCGGGTGTTGCTGCGCGACTGCACCGAATAGTTCAGCTCCAGCTCGCGGTTGAAGGCTTCGAGCTGCTCGTCGTTCATGGTCGATTGGGTGATGGCGGCGGTGTCGGCGCCGGTGAGCGCCTTATGCGGCATGGGCGTGAGCGTGCCGTTCACTTTCATGGCGGGCGGGAAGCCGGCGCTGATAAAGATGTCGGAAGCGCCGCGCTGTTCGGCTTCGGCGCACATGCGGTCGAGCAGCGGGTGCAGGTGGGTGCCGATTTCGGCGGGGGTGGGGATGTGCGGCGGTTGGTTTTTCTGTGAGTAAGCCTGCACCATTTCGGAAAGCAGGTTGTGCAGTTGGTTGGATTCGCTCATGGTGTTTTCCCTGACGGTTTTTCGGTATCGGTTGTTTCAGACGGCCTGTTTGTTTTGTAAAGGTTGCGGCCGTCTGAAAGAATTAAACAATCATATCGGCGCTTTGTGCTTTGCTGCGCGCTACTTCGGGGCTGATAACACCCTGGCGCACAAGGTTTTGCAGGGCTTGGTCGAGCGTTTGCATGCCGTGCGCCTGGCCGGTTTGCAGCGCCGAATTGATTTGGGCGATTTTGTTTTCGCGGATCAGGTTGCGCACGGCGGCGGTGGACACCAGAATTTCGTGCGCAGCCACGCGGCCGTTGCCGTCGCGGGTTTTCAGCAGGGTTTGCGAAATCACGGCGCGCAGCGATTCCGACAGCATTGAGCGCACCATTTCTTTTTCGCCGGCGGGGAACACATCGACGATACGGTCAACCGTTTTGGCCGCGCCGGTGGTGTGCAGGGTGCCGAACACCAAGTGGCCGGTTTCGGCGGCGGTGAGCGCGAGGCCGATGGTTTCGGGGTCACGCATCTCGCCCACCAGAATCACGTCGGGGTCTTCGCGCAGCGCCGATTTGAGCGCGTTGGCGAAGCTGTGGGTGTGCTGGTGCAGTTCGCGCTGGTTGATCAGCGCTTTTTTGCTTTGGTGCACAAACTCGATCGGGTCTTCGATGGTGAGGATGTGGGCGGGCTGGGTTTCGTTGATGTAGTTGATCATCGCCGCCAGCGTGGTCGATTTGCCCGAACCGGTGGGGCCGGTTACCAGCACGAGGCCGCGCGGGTTGTCGGCGATTTTCTGGAAAATGCGCGGGGCTTTGAGGTCTTCCAGCGTGAGCACGGTGCTGGGAATGGTACGGAACACCGCCGCCGGGCCGCGGTTGGTCATGAATGCGTTGACACGGAAACGCGCCACATTGGGCAGCTCGAACGAAAAATCCACTTCGAGGTTTTGCTGGTACACTTTGCGCTGGTAGTCGTTCATCACCGAAGTGATCATATTGCCCACTTCTTCGTTGGTCATTTCGGGCAGGTTGATGCGGCGCACGTCGCCGTGCACGCGGATCATCGGCGGCAGCTCGGAGCTTAAGTGAAGGTCGGACGCTTTGTTTTTCACGCCGAAGGCGAGTAGGTCGGTAATCTGCATAATGTGTAGCCTTGCTTTTTAAGTTAAAATTTTTCAGACGGCCGCCGCCGTTCGGTTTGGCAGCGGCCGGAAATCCATGTCGGCGCATTATTTTAAATAGATAAACCGTGTTAAACCAAGTAAATTTTTAATTATTTTTGCTAACGTGCCAAAAACGGAAAGAATCATGACAAGCCTGCAACAAAATTACCGCAACGTGCTGGCCCGAATCGGCCGCGCCGAAGCCGCCGCGCACCGCAGCGTGGGCAGCGTGAAGCTGGTGGCGGTGGGCAAAACCTTTCCCGCCGCCGACATCCGCGAAGTCTATGCCGCGGGCTGCCGCGATTTCGGCGAAAACTATATTCAGGAATGGTATGAAAAAACCGAACGGCTGGCCGATTTGCCCGGCATCGTGTGGCACATCATCGGCGACGTGCAGTCGAACAAAACCAAATATGTGGCCGAACGCGCCCATTGGGTGCATACCATAGGCCGTCTGAAGACCGCCCAACGGTTGAGCGCGCAAAGGCCGTCTGAAATGCCGCCTTTACAGGTGTGTATCGAAGTGAACATCGCCGCCGAGCCGAACAAGCACGGCGTGGCGCCCGAAGAAGCCGTAGCGCTGGCCTGCGAAGCGGCGAAGCTGCCCAACCTAACCGTGCGCGGCCTGATGTGCGTGGCCAAAGAGGGCAGCAGCGAAGAGCAATTGCGGCGGCAGTTCGGCAAGATGCAGCAGCTGCTGGCCGACTTAAACGCAGCGGGCGTGGCGGCCGATGTGCTCTCAATGGGGATGTCGGCCGATATGGATATTGCCGTCGAATGCGGCGCCACCCATGTGCGCGTGGGCAGCGCGGTTTTCGGCAGGCGGAGCTACGGTTAACGGATGCCGGGGCCGTCTGAAACATGTTCAGACGGCCTGCCGGGCTATCTATCAATTCGCAGAAAGCAAAACCATGACTATCTATTTTTTAGGCGGCGGCAATATGGCCGAAGCCATAGCGGGCGGTTTGGTGAAGCAGGGCGGTTATCACGTCCACATCGCCAACCGCGGTGCCGAAAAACGCGAACGTTTGGCGCGCGAATTGGGTGTGCCGGTGTCGGAAAAACTGCCGCTTCTCAATGCAGACGACGTGCTGGTGCTGGCGGTCAAACCGCAGGATATGCAGGCCGCCTGCGCAGGCGTGCAGACCAACGGCACGCTGGTGTTGTCGGTGGCGGCCGGTTTGAGCATCGATACCTTAAGCCGCTATCTGGGCGGCACCCGCCGCATCGTGCGGGTGATGCCGAATACGCCCAGTAAGGTCGGTTTGGGCGTTTCCGGCCTGTTTGCCGCCGACGGCGCCGACGAAGCCGACAAACGCCTCGCCCAAAACGTGATGGCGGCGGTGGGTGAAACGGTGTGGCTGGAAAACGAAGCGCAGATGCACGCCATCACCGGCATTACCGGCAGCGGCCCCGCTTATGTGTTCTATCTGATGAACGCCTTGCAGGCCGCCGCCGTGCAGCAGGGTTTCGACGAAAAAACCGCCCGCAGCCTTAGCTTGGCCACCTTCAAAGGCGCAGCGGCACTTGCCGAATTAAGCGGCGAAGATTTCCGCACCTTGCAGCAAAACGTTACCTCGAAGGGCGGCACCACCTTTGCCGCCGTCGAAGCCTTCAACGCCCACCGGCTGCCCGAAGCCATCGAAGCCGGCGTTAAAGCCTGTGTGGCGCGTTCGCAGGAAATGGCGCAACAGTTCGAGGCCGTCTGAAAATGATTGCCCAAATGCTGATTCTGCTGGCCGACGGCCTCGCAATAGTGTGTTTGTCGCGCTGCCTGCTGCAATGGGCGAAGCTCGATTACAGCCACCCGCTGGCACAGTTCTGCACCCAAACCACCGACTGGCTGGTCAAACCCCTGCGCAAAGCCGCCCCGCCGCTGGGCCGTTGGGACACCGCCTGCGTATTGGCCGCCGTGCTGCTTTATTATGTTGCCTACACATTGGCCGCACTGATTGTGCTGCCCGGCGGATTCGGCGCCAAAATCATCGCCGCCAACCTGTTCTTCGCCGTGTTGGGCATTCTGAAAGCCACCGCCTATGTGCTGCTGTTGGGGCTGGTGTTAAGAATGGTGTTGAGTTTTAAAAATCCATACTCTTCTTTACAAGCATCTTTGCATAAAGTGTTTGAACCATTATCGCGACCGTTTGTCTTTTTAAGATTCAGGCGTTACGACTTTTCAGGTAGCGTATTGGCCCTGATGCTGTGGTTTTGGCTGAGTGCAATCCTGCCACAGTTGACCGCCAAGCTGAATTTATGGCTGTTGAATTGATTTATCAAAAAGTTAGCTCCCGAAACAGGCCGTCTGAACACCAAGAAATAACACGACGGCAGGCAAAAGCGCAGCATAACCAAAAAACCATGTTATGATGCCTGCCTAAGCCGAACAGGCCGATTTTCCGAAAAATCAATAACAAGCCGCAATGGGCGACTTTAACCGTTAAAGTCATTCAAGCAACCGGGAAAGAAAGAACCATCATGACAAAACTGACCGAACAAGACATCCTCAACTGGAACGGCCCCGAAGACGACTACATGAATGCCAACCAGCTGGCATTTTTCCGCGACTTGCTGGTTAAGCTGCAAGACGAACTCATCGAAAACGCCAACGCCACCACCGGCCACCTGCAAGAGCACGAATCCGCTCCCGATCCCGCTGACCGCGCCACGCAAGAAGAAGAATACGCCCTCGAGTTGCGCACCCGCGACCGCGAGCGCAAACTGCTGAGCAAAATCCAAGCCTCCATCCGCAGTATCGACGAAGGCGACTACGGATTCTGCCAAGACACCGGCGAACCCATCGGCCTCAAACGCCTGCTGGCCCGTCCCACCGCCACCCTGTCGGTAGAAGCCCAAGAGCGCCGCGAACAACTGAAAAAACAGTTCGCCGATTAATACACAGCACCAAGCATACCAGGCCGTCTGAAACTATTTCAGGCGGCTTAATGTTTGTGTTGAATTAAATATTGTTGTGAAACAGTCGGTTGTTGTTTTTGGTGTGGGATTTTTTGGTTTTTGTGTTGACTGTTTTGTTGGAGGTTGTGTATAGTTCGCTTTC
>NZ_JANIKQ010000018.1 GCF_024580525.1 Neisseria dentiae | reverse complement strand
GAAAAAAGCCTAAACGGTTGTTTAGGCTTGGAAAGCTTGGTGGGTCGTGAAGGATTCGAACCTTCGACCAACGGATTAAAAGTCCGCTGCTCTACCAGCTGAGCTAACGACCCGAAAGAGTGCGCATTATAAAAATGCCGTTTCGGGCTGTCAAGCACTTTTTGGTGGTTTTTTTGATTTTATTCGGCCAATATCCGGAATGTGATTTTAACCGGCGGCGGATATGTTATTATTTTGCCCATTCCGGCGCACGATGCCGGTAGATTCCGATATTTCAAACACAAGGATAAACTCGAAATGAAAAAATTTTTGATTGCCGTTGCAGCCGTTGCCGCCCTGGCCGCCTGTTCGCAAGAAACCAAACAAGAAACCAAAGAAGCGGCCCAGGCCGTGGCTTCTGACGTGAAAACCGATGCGGCCGCCGCCAAAGCCGAAGCGGCTTCTGCCGTAAGCGGTGCTGTGGATGCGGCTAAAGAAGCCGGCGCTAAAGTGGAAAATGCCGCCTCTACTGCGGCGGAGGCAGGCAAAGAAGCGGCCGCTGCCGGTAAGGATGCGGCTGCCAGTGCGGTAAGCGCAGCCAAAACCGCTGCCGAAGATGCGGTAACCGCGGCCAAAGAAGCAGCCGCCAAAGCGAAAGAAGCGGCCAAATAAACGGCAACTGCTGTTTATTGGCAACAACAAAAGGGCGGGCGCGGTTGCCTGCCTTTTTGCCCCGTTTGAGGCCGTCTGAAACCCCGCCGGCCCAAACCTTTGCGGTTGGAGCCGGTATGCCCAGTTAATCAAACCGCCGTATAAATCCTGTACAATTGCGTTTTCCCGCACTTCAACCCGCCAACGCGGATTCCGTTATGCGCACGCCTGCCGTCAACCCTAAAATCATTGCCACGCTGCCGATTTTTTTCAGCGTGTTTATTGCCACCACGTTTATTTGGTATTTCAACGTGCCCAAACTCACCACGCCGTTTGTGCTGGGCATTATTGCCGGCGGTTTGGTGGATTTGGACAACCGTTTGACAGGCCGTCTGAAAAATATCGTGATAACGGTGGTGCTGTTTTCGATAGCCTCGCTCTCGGCGCAGATCACATACGGCGCGGGCTTGCAGTTTATTCTAACGATGACGCTGCTCACGTTTGTGTTTACGCTGCTGGGGGCGGTGGGCCTGCGTTACCGCACGTTTGCGTTCGGCACGCTGGCGGTGGCCACTTACACAACATTGTCGTACACACCCGATATGCCGTGGGTGGTCAACCCGTTTATGATTTTGTGCGGCACGCTGCTATACAGCACCATGACGCTGATCCTGCATATTGTTTTCCCGCACCGCCCCGTGCAGGAAAACATGGCGGCGGCCTACTCGGCGCTGGGCGGTTATCTGGATGCCAAAGCCGAGTTTTTCGACCCCGACGAGGCCGAACAGTTGGAAAACCGCCAGATTGACCTGGCGATGAAAAACACCGCCATCATCGAAGCCTTCAACCGCTGCCGCAGCGCACTGTTTTACCGTATGCGCGGCCAACACCGCCACCCGCGCACCAGCCGGATGCTGCGCTATTACTTCACCGCGCAGGATATCCACGAGCGCATCAGCTCCGCCCATATGGATTACCGCGAACTGGCCGAAAAGTTAAAAAACACCGATTTAATCTTCCGTATCCACCGCCTGCTCGAATTGCAGGGGCAGGCCTGCCGCGATGTGGCCGAAAGCCTGCGCAGCGGCCAACCCTACCAATACAGCAAACGTTTGCAGCGCGCCATCGAAGGCTGCCGCCAATCGCTGAAACTGTATGCCGAAACCCACCGCGGCAGCGAAGTGCATACCCTGCAAAGGCTGTTGGAAAACCTGTTCAGCGTCGATTACCAACTCTGCCACATCGAAAGCGGCGATAAAGAAGCGGAAGAAACGCCGTCTGAAAAACACCGCATCGCCGGCATGGAAAGCGGCGGCCTGCGCAACGTTTGGCGCACCGTGCGCAGCCAGCTCAATTTTGAATCGGCGGTATTCCGCCATGCCGTGCGGCTGGCCATCGTGGTGTTTACCGCCTGTACCATTGTTGAGGTGTTCCATATCCATTTCGGCTATTGGATTCTGCTCACCGCCCTCTTCGTGTGCCAACCCAACTATTCGGCCACCAAAAGCCGCATCAACCAGCGCATCGCCGGCACGGTGCTGGGCGTACTGGTCGGCTCGCTGGTACCGTATTTCACGCCTTCGGTCGAAACCAAACTGTGGATCGTGCTGGCGGCCACCACGCTGTTTTTCTTTTTCCGCACCTTCAAATACAGTTTTTCCACCTTTTTCATCACCGTACAGGCGCTCACCGCGCTGTCGCTGGCGGGTGAAGACGTGTTTTCGCTCACCTGGCAGCGCGTGGCCGACACCTTAATCGGTTCGGCCATCGCTTGGGTGGCGGTGTCGTATCTGTGGCCCGACTGGCGTTACCTCACACTCGAGCGCACCGCCGCGCAGGCCGTGAGCCGCAACGGCGTTTACCTGCGCCATATTCTCGGCCAACTGCAAAACGGCGGTTCCGACGACATGGCCTACCGCGTTGCCCGCCGTCAGGCACACGAAGCCGCCGCATCGTTGAGCAGCACGCTTTCCGACATGAGCGGCGAGCCGAAAAAATACGGCGCCAAGCTGCAAGACGGCTTTACCCTGCTCAAAACCAGCCATGCCCTGATCGGCTATATTTCCGCCCTCGGAGCCTACCGCAGCCAGATGGCGCAGGGATGTGCGCCCGAGTTCAGCGAAAATTTCTACCGCACGGCCTACCAAGCAGCCGATATGCTGGAAAATCTCGCCGCACAACCGCCCGAAGTGTTTCAGACGGCCTTGGAGCAGGTGCGGCAGGAGTTGGCGCAACTGCACGGCTTAATCGGCGACGACCGCCAAAGCAGCATACTTTGGCAACAGCTGAGCCTGATTACCCGCCAGCTCGAGCCGTGCTACCGTATGCTGCACGAAACCCGGGCCGGCAGTTTGGAAACGGCGGCGGCCTAACGGAATTTATCGAGGCCGTCTGAAATACCCAATCATTGTCATACCGACATAACTTACTAAAGACCACAGGCCGTCTGAAAAGATTTTTCAGACGGCCTGTGGTCTTTGCAAAATTCAAAAAACATCACCAAAAGTTTCTTTTCCGTCATTGCCGGATGTTTCTGAAATAGCCGCCTCTCGCCTGAACGGCAAACTTTGGATTATCGGGTCAAGCCCGATAATGACGGAATCAAACATTTCAGACGGCCTCAATGAATTTTGCAGAAGTTTCGGCCTGATTGTATGTTGCCAAGGCTCCGACCCCTGCACAAACCGCCATCTTTTCCCACCCTAGCGCATGATTTTCACAAACACATCTTCCAAATCCGTTTCCGGCAGCGCCAAGTGTTTTACTTCCACTCCGGCATATTTCAGCGTTTGCAAAACGAAAGCCAGCTGGTCGTAGCCATCGAGTTTGAGCAATATCCTGCCGTTTTCTTCCTCCGCAACCCATTGCCGCAGGTTTTCGGGCAGGGCGCCGCCAAGCAGCAGCTCCGCGCGCACGCCCTGCTCGCTGTGCAACAGGTTTTCGGTTTGGTCCAACGCTGCCAGCCTGCCCTGTTTGAGCATGGCGATGCGGTGGCACAGGCTTTGCGCTTCTTCGAGATAGTGCGTGGTTAAAATCACGGTGTGGCCTTCGCGGTTAAGCTCGGCGATAAACGCCCACAAACTTTGGCGCAGCTCCACATCCACCCCGGCCGTCGGCTCGTCGAGCACAATCACGCTCGGGCGGTGCACCAGCGCCTGCGCCACCATCAGCCGCCGCTTCATGCCGCCGGAAAGGTTGCGGGTGTTGGTGTCGGCCTTATCGGCCAGGCCGAGCTTGGAAATGATTTCGTCTATCCACCGGCCGTTGTTGCGGATGCCGAAATAGCCCGATTGAAAACGCAGGGCTTCGCGCACGGTGAAAAAGGGGTCGAACACCAGCTCTTGCGGCACCACGCCCAAGCTCATGCGTGCGGCGTAGGTGTCGCGCACCACATCGTGCCCCATCACGGCGATGCTGCCCGACGTGAGGCGGCTGAGGCCGGCCATAGCGGAAATCAGGGTGGTTTTGCCTGCGCCGTTGGGGCCGAGCAGGCCGAAAAATTCGCCCTGCTCCACATCGAAGCTGACATCGTTCAGGGCGGTGAAGCCGTTTTTATAGGTTTTAACGGCGTTGCGGATGCTGAGTGCGGGCTGCATGGTGGTTTCCGTGGGTTGCAAACAGACGGGGGATGACGAGGCCGTCTGAAAAATAAAAAGCCGATTATATAGCGAAAAAATGTTATCCATCGCAACCTGTTGCGGCCTCCCCCGTTTTCAGACGGCCTGAACGGCAATCGGCACGATTTATGATGAAAAAACAGCAATATCGGGCGGATATGTTAGAATGCGGCTTTTTTCGCAACCCTCACGTTTTTTAGGAAAACAACAATATGGTCGAACACCCTTCAGTCGGCACGCCCTTGTTTTACGGGGTATTTTTTGCCGCCATTTTAGTGATGATTGCCGTCGATATGCTTTCGCTCAAAAAATCCGGCGTACACAAAGTCAGTATAAAAGAAGCGCTGGCATGGTCTGCCGTGTGGGTGGCGGTGTCGTGCGCCTTTGCCGGCTGGCTGTATTTCGAGCTGGCAGGCAATCCGCTCTACGGTCATGCCGTCGCCAAACAGAAAACGCTGGAGTTTTTCACCGGCTATATTTTGGAAAAATCATTGGCGGTAGATAATATCTTCGTGTTTCTAATGATTTTTTCTTATTTCAAAGTGCAGCCGCAATATCAGCACCGCGTGTTGCTTTACGGCGTGTTCGGCGCCATCGTGCTGCGTATGATCATGATTTTTATCGGCGCGGCGCTGGTGAGCCGCTTCGAGTGGGTTTTGTATGTGTTCGGCGCATTTTTGCTATACACGGGCGTGAAGATGATCCGCTCGGGCGGCGAAGGCGAAGAAGAGGAGGATTTGTCGAACAACAAACTGCTCAACTGGGTGAAAGGCCACATTCGGGTGAGCGAAAATTTCCACGGCGAAAAATTCTTCACCGTTGAAAACGGCAAACGCATCGCCACCCCCATGCTGCTGGTTTTAATGATGATTGAAATGAGCGATGTGATTTTTGCGGTGGACAGCATTCCGGCGATTTTTGCCGTAACCACTGATCCGTTTATCGTGCTCACATCTAACATTTTCGCCATTCTCGGCCTGCGCGCCATGTATTTCCTGCTGGCCGACATTGCCGACCGCTTCGTGTTTTTGAAATTCGGCCTGGCTTTCGTGTTGAGCTTTATCGGCATCAAAATGCTGATTATGCACTGGGTGCATATCCCCGTGGGCGTATCGCTTTCGGTGGTGTTCGGCGCACTGGGCGTGTCGATACTGATTTCGCTGATGTATAACCGCCGCAAAGAAAACGGGGCGTAAGGGACAAAATGGGTGCTATTTTGGAGTAGCATCTCTCTAAGGGACATTTTGGGTGCTATTCAGGCTGCCGAATAGAGAAATAATCTTTAATAAACCTAATCTTATTATCTTTTTTCATGCCTTGATGGCAGCGCAATTTCCGCTTCATATCGCTAAAGCGACCCTCAAGCAAATTGCTTGTTTGAGGGATATTCAATTCGGCAAACTGCTCGAAAGTAAACAAGTAATTCAAATTCCGCTTCAGGCTGTGAAACGCGCTTCTCAACCGCTTATGCGTGTAATGCGATTTACCTGTTTCAAGGTTGACGGTACGCTCGTTCAGGAAGTGTTTATGCCGATTCAACCAGCACGTTAACGCACTTTCAAATTGCCTGCGGGTGCTGTTTTTCAAAGTGCGCACAATGGCTTTCAAATCTCGGGCGGCTGCTGTTTTCGGTCTGCGGGTCAGATAGCGGTTGATGGTTTTCAGTTGATGAAACTGGCACAGTTGTATCGGTATGTTGGGAAACATCTGCATCAAACCTTGCCTGCCGTCGCAGGTAATACTTTGTATTGTTATGCCTTTTTGCTCGAGTTTGCAGACTGCTTCAAGATATAGCGCATTGGTTTCATATTTGACTTCGTCTACCGACAATGCCTGATTGCTGATGCTGTCATACAGAACCATGATGCCGAAACTTCTGCCGAAATAGGTGGTATCCATGATGAGGTTGACGGCATCGGGGGCGGCAAACCGGTTTTTTGCGGTAGCTTTTTTGAGATGGCGGCTGATGGTTTTGCGGCTGCAACGGAAGTGTTCGGCAAGTTGTTGCGAGGTTTGTTTGCCGTCGGTGTAGAGCCGCCATAATTCGTCGGGATTAAGTCATCTGCCACCATCAAAGCGCTTCAGACAGGCTTTACATTGATAGCGCTGCTTACCGTTTCTGGTGCCGTTACGTTTAATGCTTCGAGAGGTGCAAAAAGGGCATTTTTTGTGTTCAAAACCTTTGAATCCTTGAAATCCTTTCAGGATAAGGCTTTCAAGGATTTTTAGCACCCATTTTGTCCCTTACGCCGAAAACGGCAAAGCCTCCTAACCGGCCTTGCGTCCGAACAAAAAAGCAGATGTGTTGAAACATCTGCTTTTTTATTTTCGCAGGTTTCAGGCCGTCTGAAAAAGAAAAACACCGCATTGGCGGCTGCAACCTTTGATATTTGAACAGTTATAACGGCCCGCCATCAGTCAAAACCGAACGCAGCGCCTCCTGCGCCTCCGCCCCCAGCCTCGGCGCCGCCAATGCCAACGTGGATAGCGCAAACATACGGTATAACTGCCGCTCGTCGCCCGACAGCGCAGCCAAGTGCGCCGCCACGGTAGAATCATCGCCGCGCACCACCGGGCCGGTCAGCGCCTGCACCGGCGGCAGGTGCGAGAGGTTTTCCACACTCTGCCGCAACAGATTACAAACCAAATCACGCGCCAGCGGTTCGGGCAGATTTAAAGGCCGCAGCAAATCTTGGGCGAATGCCGCCAGCGTTACCGAAAAATTGGAAGCCGCCGACAGCGCCGCATGGTAACGCGCCTTTTGTGCCGACGGTATTTCAAACGCCCGCAGGCCCGCCGCATCGGCCAAATCGTGCAAAACCGCCATCGCCGCCGCACCGCCCGCCTCCAACGCACACAAATTCCCGCGCAGCGACCGCACCGACTGCGCCACATCGGCAAATGCGAAAACAGGGTGCAAACTGCCGATTGTCGCACCGCATTTGACAACGGCATTTAATGCGCCTATTGTTTTCGCACCGCTGAAATGCACCACCAAAGTTTGTGCAGAAAGCCACGGCAGCCGCGCCAATTCCGCCGCCGCCTCTTCAATGGCATTGTCGGGCGTGCACACCAGCACCGCGTCGGCACGCGGCAGCAAGCCGATACGGGGAACTATCGGGCAGACAACATTGTCTTCCCGCACACCGCCGCCGCTTCGCGACACCGCGCAAGCCAAACGCCAGCGGCCGCTTTGTGGTATTACGGTTGCAAAAGTCTGCCCCACGCGCCCCAAACCGATTATGTGGAAGCTTTTTTTCATTTCAGACGGCCTTAACGGATTGAATAGCTAAGATTAACACGGTAAACTTAGCCCCATTAAATTTTTTTATGACTGTCTTACCAAAAATGAAACCAGCTTTTGATGTGAAATCGGCACGCTTAGACGTGCTTTCGGTGCAGTTGCATACTGCTGATTTAGGGGAATTGGAAGAATTTTTACAACAGCGCGTGAGCCAGCACAAAGAGCTGGGCAGCATGCTGTTTTTATTGGACCTGCAAGAATTCGCCAACCCCGGCGAATTGAGCATCGCCGCCATCGTGTCGCTGTTTGCCCGTTACGGCCTGCAAATCATCGGCCTGCGCCATGAAAACGAAGCATGGGCGGCGCACGCCGAGGCCTACCATTTGACGTTCAGCCGCAACGACCCGAAACCGGAAGCCCCGGCCAAACAAGCGCCGGCCCCCGATCCGGTGGCCACCGTAATCAGCAAACCGACCGTGCTGATAAACACCCCCATCCGCACCGGCCAGCAGGTGTATGCCGAAAACGCCGACCTTATCGTAACCGGCATCGTGAACGAAGGGGCGGAAATCATTGCCGACGGCAATATCCACGTTTACGGCGCCATGCGCGGCCGCGCGCTGGCCGGCGCAACCGGCAACCGCAACGCGCGGATATTCATCCACTCCATGCAGGCGGAGCTGGTGTCGGTAGCGGGTATTTACCGCAACTTCGAACAAAGCCTGCCGGCACACCTCAACAAAAAGGCCGTGCAGGTATCGCTTCAAGAAAACCGTCTGGTTATCAGCGCCATCGACGGAGACTGACCGTTTTGGTTTTAAACGATTTTTAAAAGGAAACATCGTGGCAAAAATTATTGTAGTAACTTCAGGTAAAGGCGGCGTAGGCAAAACCACCTCCAGTGCCAGCATCGCTTCAGGCTTGGCCATCCGCGGCCACAAAACCGCCGTTATCGATTTCGACGTAGGCTTGCGCAACCTCGACCTGATTATGGGTTGCGAACGCCGCGTGGTGTACGACCTGATCAACGTAATCCAAGGCGAAGCCTCGTTAACCCAGGCTCTGATTAAAGACAAACACTGCGACAACCTCTTTATCCTGCCTGCTTCGCAAACCCGCGACAAAGACGCCCTCGACCGAGACGGCGTAGGCCGCGTGCTCAAAGAGCTGACCGACGAAATGAACTTCGAATACGTTATCTGCGACTCACCCGCAGGTATCGAGCAGGGCGCGCTGATGGCTCTGTATTACGCCGACGAAGCCATCATCACCACCAACCCCGAAGTGTCCAGCGTACGCGACTCCGACCGTATCTTGGGCATTCTGCAAAGCAAATCGCTCAAAGCCGAAAAAGGCGAAACCGTGAAAGAGCACCTGCTGATCACCCGCTACTCGCCCGAGCGTGTTGAAAAAGGCGAAATGCTGTCGGTGCAGGATATCTGCGACATTCTGCGTATCCCGCTAATCGGCGTGATTCCCGAATCGCAAAACGTGTTGCAGGCCTCCAACTCAGGCGCCCCCGTTATCCACCAAAACGACGTGGCCGCCGCCGAAGCCTATAAAGACGTGGTATCCCGCCTGTTGGGCGAAAACCGCGAAATGCGTTATCTGGAAGCCGAGAAAAAAGGCTTCTTCAAACGCCTGTTCGGAGGTTGATCATGTCATTGATTGATTTACTGTTCGGCAGAAAAAACAAAACCGCCGCCGTTGCGCGCGACCGCCTGCAGATCATCATCGCCCAAGAGCGTGCCAAAGAGCAGGCTCCCGACTACCTGCCCACCCTGCAAAAAGAACTGCTGGAAGTGTTGTCTAAATATGTGCATGTATCTTTGGAAGACATTCGCATTTCCCAAGAAAAACAGAACGGCTTGGACGTGCTTGAACTGAACATTACCTTGCCGGAGCAGAAGAAGGCCGAAGAAGCATGACCTTAACCGAATTGCGCTACATCGTTGCAGTGGCGCAGGAGCGCCATTTCGGACGCGCCGCCCGCCGCTGCTTCGTCAGCCAGCCCACCCTTTCGATTGCCATTAAAAAATTGGAAGAAGAGCTGGCCGTATCGCTGTTTGACCGGAGCAGCAACGACATCATCACCACCGAAGCGGGCGAGCGCATCATCGCCCAAGCCCGCCGGGTGCTGGAAGAGGCCGATTTGATCAAGCATCTGGCCAATGAAGAACAGAACGAATTGGACGGTGCGTTCAAACTCGGCCTGATTTTCACCGTTGCCCCCTATCTGCTGCCCAAACTGATTATGTCGTTGCGCCAGAGTGCTCCGAATATGCCGCTGATGCTTGAAGAAAACTATACCCAGATTCTCACCGAATCCCTCAAGCGCGGCGATTTGGACGCCATTATCGTGGCCGAGCCTTATCACGAACCGGGCATCGTTACCGAGCCGTTATACGACGAACCGTTTTTCGTAATCGTACCCAAAGGGCATCATTTCGAAGAGCTGGACACCGTTACCCCCGCCATGCTGGCCGAAGAACAGGTGCTGCTGCTTACCGAAGGCAACTGTATGCGCGATCAGGTTTTGGCAAGCTGCTCCGAACTGGCCTCCCGCCAAAAAATACAGGGGCTGACCAACACCTTGCAAGGCAGCTCCATCAACACCATCCGCCACATGGTTGCCAGCGGCCTTTCCATCAGCGTACTGCCCGCTACCGCCCTCACCGAAAACGATCATATGCTGTTCAGCATCATTCCGTTTGAGGGCAGCGCCCCGCACCGCCGCGTGGTATTGGCCTACCGCCGCAACTTCGTGCGCCCCAAAGCCTTGTCGGCACTGCGCAATGCCGTGCTGGCATCGCAGCTAAACGGCGTGAGCTTCGTAGAAACCCAGGCCGCCTGAAACCGGCTGCTCCCGCAAACTGCAAACGGCTGCCTGCTCCAGAGCAGCCGTTTTGCTTCCGAAAGCAACTTAACATTTACAGCTTGATATAGCGGAAAACTGACTGAGATACGAAACAGTAAAATCCCCTACCCCGATTTTCGCACGACAACCCCGACAGCCCGACGCCGTATCATTCCTAACTGGATAAATATAAATTTCAGGCCGTCTGAAACATTAACCGGTGCTTTCAGACGGCCCCCAACCACTACCATACCGCATACCAAAATGACCGGATTTTTCACTCTGTTTAAAAAAGAAATTCTGCGCTTTTGGCGGGTAGGCATACAAACCGTAGCCGCCCCAATGCTGACCGCGCTGCTCTACCAACTGATTTTCTCGCACGCTGTCGGCAGATATGTGGAAGCACTGCCCAATGTGCCGTATCACGCCTTTCTGATTCCCGGCTTGGCAATGATGAGTATGACGCAGAATGCATTTGCCAACGCATCCAGCAGCCTGATTCAATCGCGCATCACCGGCAATTTAGTGTTTATCCTGCTGCCGCCCATTTCCACCCCGGCCTTTTTCTCGGCCTATGTCGGCGCATCGGTAGTACGCGGCCTGCTGGTCGGCGCGGGCGTGGTGGCCGTTACCGCCCCGTTCGGCCTGCCGATGCCGCACAATACGGCATGGATACTCGTTTTTGCGCTGCTGGGCTGCATGATTATGGGTATGTTGGGGCTGTTGGCGGGCATTGTGGCCGAAAAATTCGATCAATTGGCAGTGTTTCAAAATTTCCTGATTATGCCGCTCACTTTTTTATCGGGCGTGTTTTATTCGATCAACAGCCTGCCCGAATTTTGGCGCGGCGTGAGCCACCTGAATCCGGTTTTTTATATGATCGACGGCTTCCGCTACGGCTTTTTCGGGGTAAGCGACACATCGCCGTGGCTGTCGTTCGGCGTGGTCGGCGGGTTTACCATAGGGCTGGCCGTGTTGGTATTGGGCATTTTGAAGTCGGGCTGGAAGCTGCGCAGCTAGGGAACAACAGCATCTTAAGCATGTTGTTCTTTCTTGCACAGGCCGGAAAACAGCAGGCAGGTGTTTTCAGACGGCCTGAAGTGCTCAAATCCCGTCATTACCGCCCGCGCGGGAATGACGGCCAATAAACTTTTTCTGGTTTTTGTACAGGTCTCGGCCTCTGCAAATTTTGCAAAGGCTCAATCCGTTAGAGAATCAAGATACCAAACAGCCGGTGTTGCATTAAACAACACCGGCTGTTTTATCAAGGGGTTTTGCAAAGCCCTATTTGTGTTTTCAAACCGAAACCTTCGGCGGTTGGTTCGGACGTTTAATCGTCTTTACGGCGCACCAGCAGCACCGGCACATCGGATTTGCGCACTACGCCTTCTGCAACGGAACCCATCAGCAGGTGCATCAGGCCGGAGAAGCCGTGTGTGCCCATCACGATTAAGTCGCAGTTTTCCGCTTCGGCCTGTTCGATTAACAAATCGGCTATTTTGTCGCCCGCGCTTTCCATAATCAGGCTGTCGTAGCGCACACCTGCGGCCTCCAGCTCGGCTTGGCTTTTTTCAAGCACTTTAACGCCGGTGGCTTCCACGGCTTTGCGCAAGGCGGCGGCATCGTTAAAGGTCGGCGCGCCCCAATCGAACTGGGCAACGTCCACCACGTGTACGGCCAAAATGGCGGCATCAAGCTGTTTGGCCAGCTGGCAGGCTTCTCTCAGGGCATGCAGGGCTGCTGTGCTGTCGTCTACGGGAACCAGAATACGTTGATACATGATGCACCTCCTCGGTTTGTGGTAACGGTTGGTCTGCTTTTTTGGGGCGGTTTGTGTTTTCAGTTTATATGAGATAGACCGCTATGGGTATTTTAAGTTGCTTGGCCGAAAAGGCTTTTTGTTTTGTATCAAGTTAGTGGGCCGTCTGAACGTCAAGGCAAACCGACCGCCGGTTTTCAGACGGCCTGAAGCCTTTGTTTTCCATTGCCCGCACTACCGTTTCACCCAACCCGTGCTCAGCGCCCACTCTACGGGAGAATAGTACTTGGGGCGGTTGGCGGGTATGCCCAATGTGTCGCGGTACACCACGCGGTGGCGGTCGGCATACCAGTTGGGCACGATGATGTATTGGTGGCGCAAGACGCGGTCGAGCGCACGGGAAGCGGCCACCAATTCGGCACGGTTGGTGAAACTCTCGAAATGTTTGAGCAGGGCCTCTACGGCGGGATGGCACACACCCGCCCAGTTGCGGCTGCCGTCGGTTTTAGCGGCAGCGCAGCTGAAGTAGTCGAACTGTTCGTTGCCAGGGCTTTCGCTGTTGGCATACACCGTGATGGTCATATCGAAATCGAAGCTGTTGAGCCGCTTTTGGTAAACGGCGGGGTCGGCCACGCGCACGTTCATCAGCACACCGATTTTGGCCAAATCGTTGCGCCATTTTGCAGTTACGCGCTCATAGGTTTTGTTGGGGCTGAGAAACTCAATCACCAGCGGCCTGCCCTGCGGGTTGACCAAGATGCCGTTGCGGTAGCGGTAGCCTGCCTGTTCGAGCAGGGCGCGGGCTTTGAGCAGGTTGGGGCGCACGCCGAGCACGGGGTCGGTTTTGGGCGGTTCGGGCACGTTTTGGGTGAACACGGCGGCGGGCAGATGCTGTTTCACGCCGTTGAGCAAGGCCAATTCTGCACCGGCAGGTTTGCCGCGTGCGGCGGTTTCTCCGTTGGTGAAGAAGCTGTTGCTGCGTCGGTAGGTGCTGTAAAACAGGCGTGTGTTGGTGTTTTCAAAATCGAAACTTTCCACCAGCGCCTGCCGCACGCGGATATCGTCGAAAGGCTTGCGGCGCAGGTTCATCACGAAACCCTGCATGCCGGCGGTGTTGTTGTGCCGCCATTCGTGTTTGTGCAGTTTGCGTTTCGCCAACACGGCATCGGGATAGGCGCGCGCCCAGTTGCGGGCGATGTTTTCCTGCACGAAATCGTATTGCCCGCCTTTGATGCCTTCGATGCGCACGCTGTCGTCTTTGTAATATTTGAAGCGCACGGTGTCGAAGTTATACATGCCTTTGCGCACGGGCAGGTTTTGCGCCCAATAGTTTTTGTCGCGCACGAATTCGCTCAGGCGGCCTGCGTCGGTTTTGTGCAGGCGGTAGGGGCCGGAGCCGATAGGCGGGGTGTTGGCTGCGGCGGCGAGGCCTTTGGGATAGCTTTTATGCGAAAACACGGGCAGCTCGCCCAAAGTCATGTGCAGTTCAGCGTTGCGCTTTTTGAAGCGGAACACCGCCGTGCGCTCATCAGGGGTTTCTACGCGCGCCACGTCTGCCCAATAAAAACGGTACATGGGCGCGGCGGCTTTGTCGCGGGTGAGGGTGTTGAACGAGGCGGCCACGTCTTTGGCCAACACGGGGTCGCCGTTGTGAAAGCGTGCTTTGGGGTTGAGTTTGAAGGTTACGGAAAGGCCGTCTGAAGCCGGAGAAATGTCTTCCGCCAGCAGGCCGTACATGGCAAACGGCTCGTCTTTGCCTTTTTCGGCCAGCGTGTCGAGCGTGAGCATAACGGTGCCCGCCTCATGGTCGCCTTTGAGCGTAAACGGGTTGAGCGTATCGAAGCTGCCGGGCGCAGGCAGCGTAAACGTGCCGCCTTTGGGCGCATCGGGGTTGACATAACCGAACGATTTGAAGCCGGCAGGGTGCAGCACGGGCTGGCCCAAAGCCAAACCGTGGGCGGCGTGGGCGTGGGCGGCGGCGCAAAACAGCAGCAGGGCGGAAAAAGTTTTCATCTCAAAACGCTTAACAAAAAATGCGGAGCTTATTGTAGCCTATCGGCAGAATTGCCCAAACACCGTTTTAGAGTTAAACCATTTGCTGAGCAGATGATAACAAGCCGGAACCTTGACAAAATCTGCTCAGGCCGTCTGAAAACCGGAAGCCCGTATTTGCACACCGACCCGCCATGCTGCTCAATAACCCTGCCCAACCCGAAAAGGTTTGTATAAAAAAGCAGCGTTCGCGTCTATAATACGGCCACCCGCCCAACCCGACAGCCGACAAATGAAATTCGCTTTCTTTATCTTATATTTAATTCAACTGCTGCCGTTTTGCCTGATTCACAAACTGGCCGACTTTGTCGGCTTTTTGGCTTATTACGCCGTCAAACCGCGCCGCAAAGTGGGCGAAACCAATTTACGGAAATGCTTTCCCGAGTGGAGCGAAACCGAACGCACCGCCGTGCTGAAACGCCATTTCCAACACATGGCCAAACTGATGTTCGAATACGGCCTTTATTGGTATGCCCCCGCCGAACGCCTGCGCCGCTTCGTTCGCTATCAAGACAAACACCATCTCGACGACGCGCTGGCAGCGGGCGAAAAAGTGATTCTGCTCTACCCCCACTTCACCGCGTTTGAAATGGCCGTTTACACCCTCAACCAAGACGTGCCGCTTACCAGCATGTATTCCCACCAGAAAAACCGGGCGATGGACGAGCAGATTCTCAAAGGCCGCCACCGCTACAACAACGTGTTTTTAATCGGCCGCACCGAAGGTTTGCGGGCGATTATCAAACAAATCCGCAAAAGCGGCACCCCCTTTCTCTACCTGCCCGACCAAGATTTCGGCCGCAACGACTCGATTTTCGTCAACTTTTTCGGCATTCCCACCGCCACCATTGCCGGATTGAGCCGCATCGCAGGCTTAACCGGTGCCAGAGTTATCCCCGCTATCCCCACCCGTGAAGCCGACAACACCGTAACGCTGCGTTTTTATCCCGCCTGGGAAAACTTTCCCACCGAGAGTGCGGAGGCCGACACGCAGCGCATGAACGACTTTATCGAAGCGCGCGCACGCGAACACCCCGAACAATATTTCTGGCTGCACAAACGTTTCAAAACCCGCCCCGAAGGCGAGCCGGGCTTTTACGGCTAACGTTTCAGACGGCCTTTAAACAATACAAGCCGCCTTTCTTAACGTATTAAAGAAAGGCGGCATTTTTTATTGCCGAACACCGGATTACACGCCGCTACTTATTAATCTTTCGGCATAGCCGATATTGTACGGCAGCAACACCGTCCAAAATAAACCCCTGAAATTCAAACCACTACACTATTGCCGTTGTTGGAAAACAATAATGCGACACCTCAAATCCTGATAATAAATATCTCAAAAACAGCAGATTTCCCCAAAAAATATAGAAAACTGCCAAACAACAGCCATAAAATTCCAAAAACACCAACTGCCAATCATTCAAAACCTGCATAAAAATCAAAAACTTTGCAACAAGGGCTTGGCAAGACGGCAAAAAGCGGGTAAATTCCGACTACGCCCCACTACACGAAATCAATAACGTGTAAACGGTATTCCAAAAATCAAGCGAGAACAAAGGAGTTAACAGAGATGGCAAATTACCAAAACGAAATCAAACAAGCAGCAGAGCTGAAGCAGCAGATGGGTTCGGGCTGGAGCGCGATTACCCCCGAATACGTTGCCCGTATGCGGCTGCAAAACCGCTTCAAAACAGGCTTGGATATCGCCAAATACACCGCCGCCATTATGCGCCGCGACATGGCCGAATACGACGCCGACCCCGCAAACTACACCCAATCGCTCGGCTGCTGGCACGGTTTTGTCGGCCAGCAAAAACTGATTTCGATTAAAAAACACCAAAAAACCACCAACAAACGCTACCTGTATCTCTCCGGCTGGATGGTGGCCGGCATGCGTTCCGAATTCGGCCCGCTGCCCGACCAATCCATGCACGAAAAAACCAGCGTTCCGGCTTTGATTGAAGAGCTGTACACCTTCCTGAAACAGGCCGACGCCCGCGAGCTTGACCTGCTGTTCACCGCGCTGGATGCCGCCCGCGCCGCCGGCGACAAAGCCAAAGAACAGGAAATCCAAAACCAAATCGACAACTTCGAAACCCACGTTGTGCCGATTATCGCCGATATCGACGCCGGTTTCGGCAACGCCGAGGCCACCTATCTCTTGGCCAAGAAAATGATTGAAGCAGGCGCCTGCTGTATCCAAATCGAAAACCAAGTTTCCGATGAAAAACAATGCGGCCACCAAGACGGCAAAGTAACCGTTCCGCACGTTGATTTCTTGGCGAAAATCAACGCCGTCCGCTACGCATTCTTGGAATTGGGCGTGGACGACGGCGTGATTGTCGCCCGCACCGACTCTTTGGGCGCCGGCTTAACCAAACAGATTGCCTACTCATTGCAGCCGGGCGATTTGGGCGATCAATACAACAGCTTCTTAGACGGCGAAGAAATCACCGACCTGAGCCAAATCAAACCGGGCGACGTGATTGTGAACACCAACGGCAAAACCATCAAGCCCGTGCGCCTGCCGAGCAACCTGTTCCAGTTCCGCAAAGGCACTGGCATCGACCGTGTGGTGCTTGACTGCGTAACCTCGCTGCAAAACGGCGCCGACTTGCTGTGGATCGAAACCGAAAAACCGCACATCGGCCAGATTAAAGAAATGGTGGACAAAATCCGCGAAACCATTCCGAACGCCAAACTGGTGTATAACAACAGCCCCTCGTTCAACTGGACGCTGAATTTCCGCCAGCAAGTGTTCGACGCATGGCAGCAGGCCGGCAAAGACGTATCTGCCTACGACCGCGCCAAACTGATGAGCGTGGATTACGACGATACCGATTTGGCCAAAGAAGCCGACGAACGCATCCGCACGTTCCAAAAAGATGCGTCTGCCCAAGCCGGTATCTTCCACCACCTGATTACCCTGCCCACTTACCATACCGCCGCCTTGTCAACCGACAATCTGGCCAAAGGCTACTTTGCCGACCAAGGCATGCTGGCTTATGTGAAGGGCGTTCAGCGTGAAGAAATCCGCCAAGGTATCGCCACCGTGAAACACCAAAACATGGCCGGTTCCGACATTGGCGACAACCACAAAGAATACTTTGCCGGCGAAGCCGCACTGAAAGCGGGCGGTAAAGACAACACCATGAACCAATTCTCGTAAGAGACCGTTTCAGACGGCCTCAACGAAAGGCCGTCTGAAACTGACCTCTTTATCTGCATAGAGTTGAGCTGTGCGGATAAAGTGCAGGCGCAAGCCTGTATTGTTTGTGAAGCGTAAATCTCTGATTTGAGGTATTCGGGCAATCCGCAAGGGTTGCCCGCTTTTTTTGCCTGCAAACCGAACAGCTTACTGAATCATCTTCTGCATACAGATATAGTGGATTAACTTAGCTTTCGCTACGGCGTTGCTGCGCCTTAGCTCAAAGAGAACGGTTTTGTAAGCCGCTAAGGCGGCAACGGAATCGGTTCCGCACTACTTGCACTGTCTGCGGCTTGCCGCCTTGTATCGAAGTAATTCAATCCACTATACAAACGGCATTTTTTGAAACCCCGGGGCCTTTGCAAAATACCTTACGGCCGTCTGAAATGTTTAAATACCGTTATTTCCGCGCAGGCGGGAACAACGGTATCCAGGCTTGTTTAGGGGGCAGTTTGATTTTTGCAAGACCTTACCCTTGTCACGGCTTGCGCCCCAGCAGGTAAATCACCGAGCTGACGCCTTGATGGCGGCTGCCTTCGCTCATATCGCGCAAGCTGTGTTCGGCCACCAGCCATTCCAAACCGTGCAGCGCCTGCTGCATTTCTTCCAGCGTGCCGAGCATGGCGGGGTCGGACGGGCCGCCGGTGCCGCGGCCGATTTGGTCGGGGTGGTAGAACACACCGGCAAATAGGCCGCCGCTTTGCAGTGCGGTTATCATGCGTTGCAGGGTGCGGCTGCGCTCGGGTTCGGCAAAGTGGCAGAATACCGAGGTAATCACGGCATAATGGTCGGTCGGTAAATCCATTTCGGAGATGTTGGCCAAGCGGGTGGCAAACCGCACGCCTTTTTGCTGCGCCAGTTTTTGCGCTTTTTCCAGCCCTCTGGCCGACATATCCACACCTTCGGCTTCCAAACCGAGCTGCGCCAGAAAAATGCCGTTGCGCCCTTCGCCGGTGGCCAAATCCAATGCCCTGCCCTGCGCAGGCAGATAGGGGCGGATACGGGCGATAAATTCGTTTGGCTCGGTGCCGAACACATATTCTTCGGGCTGGTAGCGTTCGTCCCATTTCGACATGGTGTGTCTCCTATCTGATTATTTGAGATCTTTGCAAAAATACCTTGAGGCCGTCTGAAAACATTCGCTTTTCGCCTGAATGGCACATGCCGGATTATCGGTTCAAGCCCGATAATGGCTGAATCTAACATTTCAGACGGCCTTAAGGTACGCCGGCGCGGGCGCTTTCCAGCTGCACCACCGTTGCTTGGGTTTGGCCGTCTGAAAGCGTGAAAACGGTGTTTTCCCGGCTGCCGTCGGCAAGCTGGCGGTAGCTGATGCGGTAGCTGCCCGAGGGCAATTTGAATGCGGTAAAGTCGGCGCGCGGGGGGATATAGATGGTACGCAGGGCAGTATTGCCGCTTTCTGGGTAAATCTGCGCCAACACGGCTGAGCGGTTGGCCTGATTGTCGATTTTCACCATGCCGTTGCCGGTTTCGGCCAGCACGGGATAGCCTGCCATATATTGTGCGAATTCGGGATAGCTCGCCGGTGCGGTGTCGGCCCGGGCAACGGGCATATCGGCGGCAGCCTCCCGCTGTTGGCCGGCCAGCCAAAACAGCGCGCCGATTAAGGCGGCGAAAAACAGCAATCCCAACCACAAACGCCGCGCATACAGGGCTTGGGCAAATAGGCCGGGTTCGGGTTCGCGGTTTTTCGGCATGGGTGAAGAAACCGGTTTTTCAGCCGCGCCTTGGGCGGCTATCCATTCGTCGTGGGCACGGCGCTGCTCGGGGTCGGAAAGCACGGCATAAGAGCGGTTGACCAGGCTCATGATGCGTTCGGCATCGGGGTTGTCGCGGTTTTGGTCGGGGTGGTATTTTTTGCACAGCGAGCGGTAGGCGGCACGGATCACTTCAATCGGCGCATCTTGCGCGACTTTGAGGTTGTCGTAATGGGTGCGTATGCGTTTTGCCATCGTGGCCGCCGTGTTGAATGGAAAACTGCGATTATATTCAATCTTCTGTAAAAATAGGTTTTTCTGCATTATCAGGCCGTCTGAAAAAAACTTTTCAGACGGCCTGATGCCTTTGCAAAAATACCTTCCAACATCTTAAACCCTCTGCGTTATGCTCGGGCTTGACCCAAGCATCTCTTTGTTTCAAGAGAAATCACAGATACCCGGGTTGGGCACAGGTATGACGGGGTAAAAATATTTTTCAGGATAGGGCAGGGTTTTTGCAAAGGTTTCTACCTTACTTTCCTGATTCTTTCTGAATATTCCCGCGCGGCAGCCACACGCTCACTTTCAGGCCGTGGTCGAACTGTTCGGCATCGGCCAGCGTGATGCGGCCGCCGTAGCGTTCGGTGATGGTTTTGGCAATCGACAGCCCCAGGCCGCTGCCTTCGGTGTTGCTGCCCAAAATACGGTAAAACGGGTCGAACACGCGTTCGCGCTCTTCGGGCGGGATGCCGGGGCCGTTGTCTTCCACTTCTATCAGGCAGCCGCCGTTGTGCGCTTTGGCGCTCACGTCGATTCTGCCGTTTTCGGGCGTGTAGGAAATGGCGTTTTCGGTTAGGGTTTTAAGCAGGGTATAGATTTCGGTTTCGTCGCCGAAAAGCTCGGTTTCGTCGTTGCAGCCTGCGCCCAAATCGATGTTTTTGGCTTCGGCCAGCGGGTATAAATCCTGTATCAGCCGCCGGCAGGTGCGGCTGACCTGTATGGTTTGCTGCACCCGTTTTTCGTCGGACTGCGCCCTTGCCATCGACAGCAGCTGTTCGAGCAGGCGGCGGTTGCGGCGTATGCCTTCGCGCAGTTCGTTAACCAGCTGCGCGGTGTCTGCGGGCAGGCCGCGGGTGTTCAGGCGTTCGGCCTGAAGCGAGAGCGCGGTCATCGGCGAGCGCAGTTCGTGGGCGGCATCGGCGATAAAGCGCTGCTGGCGGTAAACGCCCTCCCCCACGCGCCGCAGCAGGTGGTTGATGGCTTCGGTGAAGCCGTAGATTTCCTGCGGGATATTGGCGGCGGTAAGCGGCGAGAGGTCGTTTTCGTTACGCATTTCGGCCTGTTTCGACAATTCGGCCACCGGCCGCAGGGTGATGTGGATAATCAGCATACTCAACAGCACGGCCACGGGGGCGAGCACCAGCAGGGGCAGCACGGCGTGCCAGGCGCTGTCGAACGCTACGTCGTCGCGGAATTCGGTTTCCTGAATAAAGGCGAAGCGGCTGCCGTCGGGATAGTGGTGGATATAGGCGCGGTAGGGTTTGCCTTTTTGTTTGTCGGTGATGTCGGAAAAGCCTTCTTGCTCGCCTGCTGGCAGGTTGAAGCGGCTGTTGTCGCTCAGGGGCTGGATGTAGATGCGGGTGTCGTTATCGATTTCGGTGTAGCCGGTATCGCCCGCCAGCTCGTTTTTCTGCGTGAGCATTGCCGCCTGTCTGAGCAGGTCGTCTTGCAGCTCCTGCGCTTCTTCAAACATGGTGTAGAAGGTGGAAATCCCCGAAACCACGGCGGTAAGCAGGATAATCAGGGTGAGGAATACGGAAAGGCGGGCCTGTATCGAGGGATGGCGGGACATAAAACGGTAAAACCTTTCGGAATGAGTGTTTTCAGACGGCCTGCCAAGCGCTCGAGCCGTAGCGGGAAATAAAAAACGGTTTATAACGGTTCGCACGCCTTTTGGCAAAAGTTGCAGAACGTCTGAAAGCAAACGGGAACCGCGCCGGTTAATCTTCGCTTTTTTTCGACACCAGCCAGCCGACGCCGCGCACGTTTTTGATGCTGTCGTGGCCGAGTTTTTTGCGCAGGGCGTGAATCAGGTAGTCGATGGCGTTGCTTTCGGGTTCTTCGCCCCAGGCATACACTTTGTCTTCCAAATCGCTGCGCGAAAGTATGGTGCCCGGGTGCAGCATCAGCGCGTGCAGTATGGCGAATTCGCGGTTTGATAGGGGCACGTTTTCGCCGCTGTCGTGGCGTTTGGCGTAATAGGTGGCAGGGTCGAGCGTGAGCACGCCGTTGTCGAGCGTGTTGACGGCGCTGCCGCCGGTGCGGCGCATCACGGCGCGGATGCGGGCGAGCACTTCCGACATTTCGAAAGGTTTGATGATGTAGTCGTCGGCGCCGTTGTCCAAGCCTTGCAGGCGGCTGGTGATGTCGTCGCGGGCGGTAAGTATCAGCACGGGCAGGGTCAGGCCGCGCGAGCGGATGTCGTGCAGCACTTGCAGGCCGTCTTTATACGGCAGGCCCAAATCGAGCAGCACGGCATCGTAGGGCTGGGCGGCCAGCGTATCGACGGCGGCTTTGCCGTCGCGCACCCAATCGACGGTGTAGCGGCTGTCTTTCAGGCTGCCCTCCACCGCACGGCCGATCATGTTGTCGTCTTCTATCAATAAAATTCTCATGGCTCTTCCCTTTAACGGCGGCAAACCCAATCATCGCTGCGGCTTGATGATTGGGTTGCATATCCGTTGTTTGGCCGTCTGAAAAATCAGACCGCGCAGGTTTCAGACGGCCTCGACTATTGTATCCCTTTGCCGCTTAATCGTCGTAATCCACAAAAGAATTCAGCACTTTGCCGCTGTTGGCGTCCACAATCACTTTGTGCGGCACATTGTCGGTGCCGAGGATATCAACCTTATACACCAGTTGGCCGCGGTTGCTGTCGCGTTCGGCCTCCATCACGCGGCCTTGAACGGTGCTTTGGGCGGCTTGGATGGCGCGCTCCAGCGACACGGCGGCTTTGCGGGCGGGCTTCCATTCGGTTTCGGCTTTGCTGCCGACAACCTTGCCGCTGACGGCGTCAACATAAACGGTGTGCTCCTGCTGGCCGTTGCGCACTTCCACATGGTAAACGGGCGTGCCGTATTTGCCTTTCAGCTGGATTTCGGTGGCTTGGCCGCCGGCCTGTTTCTGTGCGGCGGCAATGGCCTGCGCGGGCGTTACCTGGGTTTGCGCCACGGCGGCGATTTTTTGCCGGCCATTATCGGCCAAAGCATAACCGCTGACGGCCAGCAAAGAAGCCAAGCCGGCGGCGGCCAAAGTGTTGAAGCGTGTTTTCATAATCGCACTCCTAAAAAATATCGGGATAAAAAGATGGAATCCGCAGTTGCCGGCTTTCCGATGCAGCGCATTGTAGAGGGCGATATTTATGCCAAAATTAGGCGTGGTTTAAATTGTGTAAAGAAAAAGGCCGTCTGAAAAATAATATTTTCAGACGGCCTTTTTCTTTATTGGCGTTCAAGCTTACAGATAGAACTTTTCAACCACTTTCAAGTTATCGTCGAGCTTATACACCAAGGGCTGGCCGGTGGGGATTTCCAGGCCCATGATGTCGTCGTCGGAAATGCCTTCGATATGCTTGGCCAGTGCGCGCAGCGAGTTGCCGTGGGCAGCCACCAGCACGCGTTTGCCGCTCAAAATGGCGGGGGCGATTTGGTCTTCCCAGAAAGGCAGCACGCGCTCGAGGGTAACTTTCAGGTTTTCGCCGTCGGGCACCACATCGGCCGGCAGGTTGGCGTAGCGGCGGTCGTTGTGGGCCGAAAATTCGTCGCTCGGGTCGAGCAGCGGTGGCAGGGTGTCGTAGCTGCGGCGCCAGATGTGCACCTGCTCGTCGCCGTATTTTTCGGCGGTTTGTTTTTTATCCAAACCCTGCAACTGGCCGTAGTGGCGCTCGTTCAAACGCCAGCTTTTCACTTGCGGCACCCACAGCTGGTCGCTCTCTTCCAGCACGATGTTGCAGGTTTTGATGGCGCGGGTTAACACCGAAGTGAAGGCGATGTCAAACAGATAACCCTTCTCTTTCAGCTTTTTGCCCGCTGCGGCGGCTTCGGCCAGACCCTGCTCGCTCAGTTTCACGTCGCGCCAGCCGGTAAACAGGTTTTTGGCGTTCCATTCGCTTTGGCCGTGGCGGATAAATACTAATTCCATGTGCTTGCTCCAATACGGGTTTTGAAAACCTGCTTTATAACATATTTTGCCGCCGCCGTTGCGCATAGCGGCCGCCGGTTTGACCGATATTAAAGTCTGCCCCGTTCAGACGGCCTTGAGGCCTTTGCAAAACCCCCATCTGCGGCGCATTTCTGCGTTGTGCGCTGCTCGCTTGCTTGCCTAACTCCATGTTATGTCTGCGCTCGCTGCGCTGCTACGCCTTGAACTGCATCCGCATCTGGGGGTTTTGCAAAGGTCTCAGCCTGAACCTTTTTGCCGTGCAGGCCGTCTGAAAATATGTTAGCTTAAAAAATCAAACCCTTTTTCATGTTGTTATCAAGGATCAGGATGCCCATGCCCACACTCACCGCCTACATCAACGGCGCCTACGCCGCCGAAAACCCCGCCGCCGAAACCTTTGCCGATATCAACCCCGCCAACGGCGAAACCCTTGCCCTCGTGCAACAGAGCACGGCCGAAGAAATCGAAGCGGCGGTGGCCTCCGCCGCGACGGGGCAGAAAATTTGGGCGGCGATGACGGCGGCGGAACGCAGCCGTATTCTTTTAAACGCCGTGGCGATACTGCGTGAACGCAATGACGAACTGGCGCGCATCGAAACGCTCGACACCGGCAAACCCTTGAGCGAAACCCTGTATGTGGACATCGTTACCGGTGCCGACGTCATCGAATATTACGCCGGTTTGGCGCAAGCCATCGAAGGCCGCCAGATTCCGCTGCGCGAAACCGCGTTTGCCTACACGCGCCAAGAGCCGTTGGGCGTGGTGGCGGGCATCGGCGCATGGAACTACCCGATTCAAATCGCCATGTGGAAAGCCGCGCCCGCGCTGGCCGCAGGCAATGCGATGGTGTTCAAACCCAGCGAAATCACGCCGATGGGCGCACTGAAACTGGCGGAAATCTTCACCGAAGCCGGCCTGCCCGACGGCGTGTTCAACGTGGTTCAAGGCGATTGGCGCGTGGGTGAGGCTTTGAGCAGCCACCCCGAAATCGCCAAAGTGTCGTTCACCGGCGGCGTGGTCACCGGCAAAAAAGTGATGGCGCAGGCCGCATCGTCTTCTTTGAAAGACGTAACCATGGAGCTGGGCGGCAAATCGCCGCTGATTATCTGCGAAGATGCCGACTTAGGTTTGGCGGCAGACATCGCGCTGATGGCGAATTTTTACAGCTCCGGCCAAGTGTGCACCAACGGCACGCGCGTGTTTGTGCCCGCCAAGCTGAAAGCCGATTTCGAAGCCGCCGTACTCGAACGGGTGGCGCGCATCCGCGCGGGCGACCCGCTGGACGAAAACGTGAATTTCGGCCCGCTCGCCAGCTTTCCCCATATGGAAAAAGTGCTCGCCTACATTGAAAGCGGCAAACGAGAAGGAGCGCGCCTGATTGCGGGCGGCGGCCGTCTGAAAGAAAACGGCTTGGCAAACGGCGCCTATGTCGCGCCCACCGTATTTACCGACTGCACCGACGAGATGGCCATCTGCCGCGAAGAAATTTTCGGGCCGGTGATGAGCATTCTGGCCTACACCACCGAAGAAGAAGTGGTGGTGCGCGCAAATCACACCGGCTACGGGCTGGCCGCCGGCGTGGTGTCGTCCGATCTCAAACGCGCCCACCGCATCATCGGCAAATTGCAGGCCGGCATCTGCTGGATCAACGCCTGGGGCGAATCGCCCGCACAAATGCCGGTGGGCGGTTACAAACAATCCGGCATCGGCCGCGAAAACGGTGTGCAAACTCTGATGCACTACACGCAAACCAAATCGGTGCTGGTTGAATTGGGGGATTACCAATCGGTGTTTTAAGGCCGTCTGAAAAGCAGCCTGAAACACCGAAAGGCCGTCTGAAAATACCCAAACACCGTCATACTCGGGCTTGACCCGAGTATCTAGTATTTCTTTCGGAACAATGAGATGCTCGGGTGAGGTGGAATATTAACCGGCCCGCTCTATCGCCGCGGGTGGCGACCTACTTTTTTTGCTTCGCCAAAAAAAGTAGGCAAAAAAAGGCGACTGCGGCAACAGGTTCGCTGCGCGAACTACCCTCACACAACGTGATTTTGTCGGGGCGTGCGAACTCACAACGCTGCGCGTTGCTCGGACAAGCGCACGCCTTTATCCGCCAAAATCACGCCGTGTTCGGCTGTTGCAGCAGATTAAGTGCACCGGCTCCGGCAGAAACAGAAATTCAAACGTTTTGATTGGCAGCTTGCATCACGCACCGAAAGGCCGTCTGAAAACAGCAAAGGATAATCTATGACCAAATCATTAAAACCCGCCTACGACTACATCATCATCGGCGCCGGCAGCGCGGGCAACGTGCTGGCCGCACGCCTGACCGAAGACGAAAACGTGTCCGTGCTGCTCTTGGAAGCCGGCCTGCCCGACTACCGTCTCGACTTCCGCACCCAAATGCCCGCCGCGCTGGCGATGCCGCTGCAAGGCACCACCTACAACTGGGGCTACAAAACCGACCCCGAGCCGTTTATGAACAACCGCATTATGGATTGCGGGCGCGGCAAAGGTTTGGGTGGCTCGTCGCTGATTAACGGCATGTGCTATATCCGCGGCAACGCGCTCGATTTCGACCATTGGGCGCAAAAACCCGGCCTGGCGGATTGGGCATATCTGAACTGCCTGCCCTACTTCAAAAAAGCCGAACACCGCGATGCGGGCGAAAACGCCTATCACGGCGGCAGCGGGCCGATACACGTTACCACCGCCAAACCGGGCGCGAATCCTTTGTTTGAAGCCATGATTCAGGCCGGCACGGATGCGGGCTACCCGCGCACCGACGATTTGAACGGCTACCAACAGGAAGGCTTCGGCCCGATGGACCGCTTCGTTACCCCCAACGGCCGCCGCGCCTCCACCGCCCGCGGTTATCTCGATATGGCGCGCCACCGCGAGCGGCTCACCATTCTCACCGGCGCATTAACCGATGTGGTGCTGTTCGACGGCAAACGCGCACGCGGCGTGCGCTTCGAACACCAAGGCCGTCTGAAAACGGTTGAAGCGCAGCGCGAAGTGATTGTGTGCGCCGGCGCCATCGCCTCGCCGCAGCTTCTGCAACGCAGCGGCATCGGCCCCGGCGCATGGCTCAAAGAAGCGGGCGTGGCCGAAGTGCTCGATTTGCCCGGCGTGGGCAACAACCTGCAAGACCATCTCGAGCTATACATGCAATACGAATGCAAAGAGCCGGTTTCCATCGCCCCCGCAACCAATTGGTGGAACAAACCCGCCATCGGCGCCGAATGGCTGTTTTGCGGCACCGGCTTGGGCGCCACCAACCACTTTGAAGGCGGCGGCTTTATCCGCAGCCACGAAAAATTCGCCTGGCCGAATATCCAATACCACTTTCTGCCCATCGCCGTGCGCTACGACGGCCGCAACGCCAGCAAAGCCCACAGCTTTCAGGCACACGTCGGCTCGATGCGCTCGCCCAGCCGCGGCCGCGTGAAACTCAAATCGGCCAATCCCGCCGAACACCCGAGCATACTCTTCAACTACATGAGCCACGAGCAGGATTGGGAAGAATTCCGCGCCGCCATCCGCATCACCCGCGAAATCATGAACCAGCCCGCGCTCGACCGTTACCGGGGCGCAGCGATCACGCCGTCTGAAAACCTGCAAAGCGATGCCGAGTTAGACGAATATGTGCGCAACCACGCCGAAACCGCCTACCACCCTTCCTGCACCTGCGCGATGGGCGAAGGCAACGACGCGGTAACCGACGGCGAAGGCCGCGTGCACGGCATAACCGGCCTGCGCGTGATCGATGCCTCGATTATGCCCGACATCATCACCGGCAACCTCAACGCCACCACCATTATGCTGGCCGAGAAAATCGCCGACAAAATCCGCGGCCGCACCCCGCTGCCCAAGTCCGACGCGCCTTATTACGTTGCCGGCGGCGCACCGGTGCGCGGCGAGCCGAAACGCGGTTCATAAACGCAAACAGGCCGAGGCTTTTGCAAAAATCCATTTTAATGCTGAATTTATTTATATTTCGTCATACTCGGGCTTGACCCGAGTATCTGTTATCCCTTTAAAACGACAAGATGCTCGGGTCAAGCCCGAGCATGACGCAAGTGTTTAAGGCATCGAAAAGAATTTTGCAAAGGTTTCAGGCCGTCTGAAAAGTTTTCAGACGGCCTGATTTAAAATCATACCGCAACGGTTTGCCGCGCCGCTCAATCCGGCAGGCGCACCGTCCCGTTTGCTTTCTTTTCGCGGAAATAATCGTGCATCGAGCCGCTGCTGCTGCGCCCCACCGGAACATCTTCCTCAAACCGCCACACCGCATTGGTTCCGCCCCCGCCTATCGGGTGCGAACCGCTCAAGCCGATATAGCTGCCGAAATCGCTTACCGAAGTGCGGCTGTGCCGCTCGCCGCCGATTTTGGTTTGCGACACTTCCACACCGCTGCGTATATTGCCGTAAAGCCGCACTTCCGCCGCCGCCACCGCAGGCAGCAGCGCCGCCAGCAGCCAAACCGTTGTTCTGTTCATGATTGCACCGTTATTGGGTTACCGAATGCAAAAAGTGTAACAGATATGCGGTAAATAAATCATAATGAAAGCAAAGATTCAGGCCGCACCAAGGCCGTCTGAAACAGGAGAACCCCATGCACACCCTACGCGCCGCCGCCGTTCAAATGGTTTCCGGCACCCGCCCCGAAGAAAACATCCGCACCATGCAGCGCCTGGTGGAAAAAGCCGCCGCCGCCGGAGCCGCTTGGGTTTTGCTGCCCGAATACTGGCCGCTGATGGGCACCAACGACACCGACAAACTGGCCGTTGCCGAGCCTTTGGGCAGCGGGGCTTTTCAGACGGCCTTAAGCGAAACCGCCAAGCAAAACGGCGTGGTGCTCTTCGGCGGCACGGTTCCGCTACAAAGCCCCGATAAAAGCAAAGTGCTCAACACCATGCAGGTTTACGGCCGCAGCGGCGAATGTATCGGCGCTTATAACAAAATGCACCTGTTCGGCTATTCGGGCTTGGGCGAACGCTATGCCGAGGCCGACACCATTCTGGCAGGCGCAAGCGTGCCGCATTTCAGCGCCGACGGCATCAATGTGGCCGCGGGCGTGTGTTACGATTTGCGCTTTCCCGAATTTTTCCGCGCCCAGCTGCCGTTCGACGTGATGATGCTGCCCGCCGCCTTCACCTACACCACCGGCAAAGCGCATTGGGAGCTGCTGCTGCGCACCCGCGCCGTTGAAAACCAATGCTATGTGGTTGCCTCGGCACAGGGCGGCACGCACGAAAGCGGGCGGCGCACCTTCGGCCACAGCATGATTATCGACCCGTGGGGCGATATTCTCGACGTTTTGCCCGAAGGCGAAGGCGTAGTGATGGCCGAACTCGATGCCGCCCGCCTGCAAAGCGTGCGCACGCGCCTGCCCGCGCTGGCGCATCGTTGTTTGTAAGATGCCGATATGGATTTTTGGCAAAAGCAAAGGCCGTCTGAATATATTTTCAGACGGCCTTTGCTTTCACAAAATGCTTGGCAAATGAATCAAACCACTTCCAACACAAAATAGGCTTTCAGCTTGTCGTATAAATCATCGGTTACATTGATGCAGCCGTTGGTCATCACACGGTCTTTTACGCGGGAAGACGCAATGCGCTCCATGCGCCGCTCTTCTGGTTTCAACGTCCACACGCGGTGGATGGCAAACATAAAGTCACCGTCGTCTTTAAACTTCATCACATCGCCGCCGTAACCGCGCTGGGTGGTTTTCACGATATTCAGGTCAAACGTGCCCTTGGGCGTGGTTTTGCCGATTAAAACGGGATAACAGCGGTTGTTTTCCAGACACAGCTCGGCGCGGTCGGTATAAACCACCGCTTTGCGTTTCTTCAAATGCTGAATGCTGCCGGCCTGAGCAGCGAAGCTCAGGCCGAGCAGCATGGCAATGACTGCAAGTTTTTTCATCACAGTTTCTGCTTGTTATGCCAATGTGCGTTTGCTTATTGGCGGATGCGCTGCGGAGAAGTTTGCACTTCGCGGACAATCACTTCGCGAACGGGTTCTTTCTCTTTCGGGCCGCAGCCTTCGGGCAGCCAGAAGAAGCTTTGCGCGTTCATTTTCTTGTCGAACAAAATTTTGTATTGGCAGGTTTTGTGTTCGCCGTTTTCACGGTAGTTGAACAGGTAGTCCCACTCGCGCACGAAATATTGGCCTTCGTTGAAGTGCGGGCGGCCGATCAGGTTGTAGATCTGGTCTTTGTTCATACCCGCTTCGATTTGGCGCACGTTGTCCCAGTTGGGCCAAGAACCTTGCTGGCTGCCGCTGTGGCGGAAGGTGGTTTTTTCGGGGTTCGGCCATACGGGGCTGTCGGTGGTACCTTCTTTGCTTACTTTGCTCAAGTTGCCGCAGGCGGCCAGAGCAAGGGCGGCGGCTACGGGTAAAATCAATGCAGACAGTTTCATTATGATTTCCTTTCAATCATGTAATCTAATCTTTGAGAAAGGCCGCCGTTTTCAGACGGCCTTTGCCGTTATTACCACTGGTAACCCAAGCTTGCACCCCAGTTCACATCTTTGCGGGTGTTCACGCCCACGCCGAATTTGGTCGACCATTTGTTGTTGTCGGAGTTATGCGCGTAACCCACGGCCAAAGCCTGTTGGTTGCGGTAACCGCCCACAGCGGCAGACACCAAGCTCTTGCCCGGCTCGTTCGGGCGTTGCAAAAAGCCGATGGCGGTAGCACCGGCGATACCGGCACGCAGGTCTTTATCCAAATCGCCAACGTGTTGGTAAACATTGTTTACGTTGCTGTTGATATTGTTGATTTGGTCACCCAAGTTGGTGATGTTGGTGGTGTTGGTGTTCACCTGTTGCGCTACGCTGTACAGTTGGCTGCCGTTGATAGCATCGGTGCTGGTGGCGTTAATGCGGCCGGCGGCAACATTGCTCACCGTGCGCTCGGCACCTGAAGAACCCACGCTAACGGTGCCCACCGGCGAAGTGCCTGCAAAACCGCCGTAAGTCAGGTTGCCCACGGTTGCGCTGTTGGTGCCAACGGCAGCAGAGGTTACGGAATTTGCACCCAACGCCACAGAGTTGGCGGTAACGGCACGGGCATTTTTACCCAAAGCAACTGCATCAGCAGCAGTAGCTTGTGCAGCATAACCGAATGCAGCAGCGTTGCTGCCGGTTGCTTTCGACGCAGCACCTTGGGCTACGCTGTTTTCACCGGAAGCGGCAGCGTTACGGCCGATGGCAATACTTTGCGTGTTGGAAGCATTGGCTGCATTACCAAAAGCAACCGAGCCAAGGCCGCTGGCTTTAGCAGTTGCGCCCACAGCAGCAGACGAAACGCCGCTGGCTTCAGACGAATTGCCTACTGCTACGGCGCTGGTATTGGTGGCTTTGGCAAAGCTGCCGAAGGCAGAGCTTAAATTGCCGCTGGCTTGAGTGGCGCTGCCGAAAGCAGTACTGCGGCTGGCGCTGGCTTTTGCATCTGTTCCTACTGCGGTAGCAGAACCCCCGGTAGCTTCTGCGCGGCGGCCGATGGCAGTAGTATTCACCTCAGTAGCCTTGGCTTGATAACCATAAGCTGAGGCAGTAGTTTTGGTGGCTTGTGCTTCAGTACCGATAGCCACGCTTGAGCCGGCTTGGCTGGGAGTCGAGTCGGAAGCAACCGCACCCGTACCGATGGCAATCGTGCTTTGATTATTGGCTTGGGCACCGTTACCGATGGCAACGGCGAAGCGGCCTTGAGCACCCAGGCTGTCTTTGTTGCGGTTGCTAGAGCCGGTGCCGCCGATAGGACCGTTTACGCTAATATAGTTAACGCCGGTGGTTGTGCCTGCCACATAAGCCACATTGGCTTGCGCACCAGCAGCTACAGCCATCAAACCGGCTGCAACAGAGGCAGCCAGCAGACGGGGTTTTACGTTGGTTTGAACATTTTTACGGTTCATGGTTATCTCCCGATATGAAGAAGAGTATCGTCCCAGCCTGATATCTGACTCGGCCGCAAAAGCCGCATCCTGCTTCTTTGCAGAACTAGCATCCCGATACGGTTAAAATTAACTGAAACCCAGCCGAAAACCAATCAAACTGTTTGGCGGCCTTATCCGTTTCTCGGTTCAATAATATAACTTAACGACATTTGACCAAAGTAAAATTTAACAATGAAAACCTTGGTTTTTATTACATTTTTACCCATTGCTAGATATATTTATTATAAAAATAATAACCAATGAAAATAGCCATACAGGTACTAATTTACTATTTTGATGTATATTTATAATAAAATTTACATTTACTTAACAAAAATCTCTAAAAAATACATTTTTTTTATTTTTTTATTTAAGTGTCATTAATTAAATGGACTTTGGTTGAACTTAATCTATGAAATATTCAATTTGTTTATTTATGAATATTGAATATTTTCACTTAAAATCCGCCACTTGGCTCCGTTGAAATGAAGTTTCAAAACTGTTGCATTTTTTACACTTCTATATAGAACCGCTGCTGAATCTATGTTTTTCAGCAACGCGGTAATCGCCATTCCGTGCGAAACCAGCAGCACGTTGCCGCCTTCCGGCACGCTTTCCACCAATTGCGCCATCCCTTTTTGCAAACGGCCGACAAACTGCCGTTCGGTTTCCGCCAGTTTTAAAGGATCGAGGGCGCTGACGCTTTCCGCCAAAATATTATGTGTGCCGTGGCGGTAGCGGTGCAGCCAGGTTTCCACATCGGCCTCGCCTTGGTGGGCTGCCGCCATTTCATACACGGTTTGCGTTTTCTCGCCTTCAAAACCGCCGAAACAATATTCGCGCAATGCTTCCAATGCAGTGATTTGCAGCCCCTCCTGCCCCGCCGCCCGTAAAACCAGCCGTGCGGTTTCCAGGGCGCGCGGGCTGCTGCTGGCAAATGCAGCGTCAAACACCGCCTCGCTCCGCAAACTGCTTCCCAGCGCCAGCGCCGCCTCCCGGCCTTCCGGCATCAGCGGCGAATCGCTCCAACCTTGCAGACGGCCCACCGCATTGAATACGGTTTTGCCGTGGCGCACCAAATAAAGTGTGATTTCCATGTTTTTCCTTAAATTTTCTTTTCAGACGGCCTGTGGCGTTGCACAGGCGCCGGCTTTTGTAATTTTAATACAAAGCCCGCCGGCAAAACGGCGGCGATTGCACCCTTTGCTTTGGCCTGCACCGCTATTTCCGTTGTGTTTGCGCTATCTCAAACTCCTGCCCGATGCTGCCCGAAATAAAACCGTTCAGGTAAAATAACCATTGGTTAACGTTTGCATACTTTTTATCACTATTAAACGGCTTATTCATTATGTATTCTTTTTTACGCCCCTTTTTATTCAAAACCGATCCTGAAAAAGCACACCATTTCACCTTGGCCGCTCTGGGCACCGCCTACCGGCTCGGCCTGCTGCCCAAGGTAAACAACCAAACCCGCCCTACCCGCCTGATGGGCTTGGACTTGCCCAACCCCGTGGGGCTGGCTGCGGGCATGGATAAAAACGGGGAATATATCGACGCGCTGGCCACGCTGGGCTTCGGTTTTATCGAAGTAGGCACGGTAACGCCGCGCCCGCAAAGCGGCAATCCGCAGCCGCGCCTGTTCCGCCTGCCGGAACACGAAGCCGTTATCAACCGCATGGGGTTCAACAACCACGGCATCGACGCGATGGTGAAAAACATTCAAAACAGCCGCTATAACGGCATTCTCGGCATCAATATCGGCAAAAACGCCGACACGCCTATTGAAAAAGCGGCCGACGATTATTTGATTTGTTTGGAAAAAGCCTATGCTTATGCAGGTTATATCACGGTGAATATTTCTTCGCCCAACACCAAAAACCTGCGCGATTTGCAGGGCGGCGACGAGTTGAGCCGGCTGCTTTACACGTTAAAAAACAAACAGTCGCGCCTGGCTGCCGTGCATAACCGTTATGTGCCGCTGGCGGTGAAAATCGCCCCCGATTTAAGCGAAGCGCAAATCGCCGATATTGCCCATATCGCCGAACAAACCGAAATCGACGGCATCATCGCCACCAACACCACCATCGATAAAACCGCCCTCGGCGACCATGCGCTGGCCGACGAACAAGGCGGCTTGAGCGGCCGGCCCGTGCGTGAAAAAAGCAATCTGGTGCTCTCGCAACTGGTGCGGCATCTCGACGGCAAACTGCCGGTTATCGGCGTGGGCGGGATTCTCAGCGGAGAAGATGCGGCGGAAAAAATGCGTTTGGGCGCCGCCGCCGTGCAGCTTTACAGCGGTATGGTTTTCCGCGGCCCGGATTTGGTGCGCGATTGTTTGAAGTCTTGCGTTTAAGGCAAGAAAAGATATCAGGCTCCAGCCCGAATATAACGAAAGTTATGCAAATACGGCGGCTTGAAAATTCGCTCAGGCCGTCTGAAAAATAAAAAAAGAGCAGCGTTGCGTTTCTGCTCTTTTTTATTTTTCAGACGGCCTCAACCCTTATTGCACACTATCGGGTTCCCATAAGGTTAACACTTCGTTTTGAGCCTCGGGCACATCCAGGCTGCTTTCGGGCAGCTGGGTTTCGGGAACCGCAGGTTCCGTTACAGGCGCATATTCCTGTGCGGGCGGCGCACCGTTTTCGTCGGTAACCAAATCGTCGATATCGATTTCTTCATCGGCTCCCTGCGGCAGGCTGGCACCGGTTTGGCGGGCGCGCATTTTCATAAAGATATCGCGGGTATAGGCATATTTGTCGATGGCCGCATCGCCCAAACTGTCGGTTAGATCCAGATACTGTTCGCGGGTGTTGACCGCGCTGAGCGCGGTGGCGCCGATGCGCACCGAATCGGTTTTGAAAATCACGTTTTTAACCGGATAGAGGTAAGTGATGGTGCCGCCGACGCTGTCGCGCACGGTGGACGGCCCCATCAGCGGGTAAACGAAATAATTGCTGTTTTTCCAGCCCCAAGAGGCGAACGTGTCGCCCAAGGTGTTTTTGTTGTTGGGAACGCCGCCCGCATCGGCGATATTGATCAAGCCGCCCAAACCGAAGGTGGAGTTGATGCCCACGCGCACAAAGTCTTCGCTGGCGCGTTTGATGTCCAGCCGCAGCAGGTTGCTGCCCATGCTGACCACGTCGCGCAGGTTATCGAAAAAGTTGGTTACGCCCATCCGCACGGGTTTGGGCGTAACGGCGCGGTAGCCTCGGGCCACGGGGGAGATAACGTATTTGTCGGCGGTGTCGTTTACTTTGAACATCACCCGGTTGTAACGCTCGTAGGGGTCTGCCGGATTGCGTTCGGCCCAGGCGGGCTGGGCGGCGGCAAGGCCGAGCATAATCAGGGGAATGGCGGATTTTTTCACGGGTTCACCCATTCGTTGATTTCATACAGTTCGGCCAAGGCTTCGACCGAAGCGGGAATGCCACGCAACACCGGCGCGGCGGGCTTGGCGCGCAGGGCGGTCAGCAGCAGCGACACACAGGCCGAGTCGGCACGGTTGACACCCGAAAAGTCGACGGCGGCGGTTTCTTTCAGACGGCATTGCTGCTCAAAACGGTTGTAAACGGCCTGCGTAACGGTTTTTACGGTTACGTTGCCGCCCACATACAGCACGCCGTCGCGCACTTCGGATTCCATGGTTTATTTGCCGCCGTTTTTCGATTTCAGTTCGGCAATCAAACCGTCGATACCTTTGTTTTTAATGGTTTCGCCGAATTGGTTGCGGTACACCGTTACCAGGCTCGCGCCTTCGATGGCCACGTTGTAGGCACGGTATTTGCTGCCGCTTTGATAAGTGGTGAAGTCCATCACCACGGGTTTGCCGCCGGGCTGGGTAACTTCGGCACGCACCACCACTTCTTTGCCGCCGCGGTTAACCACGGGATTGTCTTTCACCACCACGCTGGCGTTTTTGTATTTCAGCATGGTGCCGGAATAAGTGCGGATCAGCAGGGTTTGAAACTCTTTCGACAGCGCCTGTTTCTGTGCGGGCGTAGCGGTCCGCCACGGGTTGCCCACCGCCAGCGCGGTCATGCGCTGGAAATCGAAGTTGGGCAGGGCATAGCTTTCGGCTTTGCGGCGCACGGCGGCATCGTTGCTGCCGTTGGCTTCTTTCAAGATGTTCAACACTTGGGTGGCATTGGTGCGCACTTGGTTAACCGCTTCGGCCGGTGTGGCGAAAGCAAGGTTGATGCTCAACAGGCCGATGCTCAAAGCGCTGAATAAGGCTGATTTTTTCATGGTTGGTTTTCCTATCGGAGTTCCGTATCAATTAATCTAAATAAACAAATTACTCGGCGGCAGGCTCAGTGCCTGCTGCGGTTTCCGAACCGCCCGAGTTTTTCTCGGCAAAACTGGTCATAAACTTGCCGATTAAGTTTTCCAGCACCATAGCCGAACCGGTTACGGTGATGGTGTCGCCGGCGGCCAGATTTTCTTCATCACCGCCCTGTTGCAGGCCGATATACTGTTCGCCCAACAGGCCGGAAGTGAGAATCTGCGCCGATACGTCGGTGCTGAACCGGTATTGGCTGTTCAAATCGAGGCTCACTTTGGCCTGATAGCTTTTCGGATCGAGCCGTATGCCGCCCACGCGCCCCACCAGCACGCCGGCCGCTTTCACGGGAGCATTCACTTTCAGGCCGCCGATGTCGGTAAAGTCGGCATACACCGTATAGGTTTGGCCGGAGCCGCCGCCCACCGCCGCACCGCCCGCTACGCGGAAGGCCAGAAAGCCTACGGCGGCCACGCCCAGTAAGACAAACAAGCCGACCCAAAATTCCAAAACACTCTTTTTCATGGCTTTTACTCGGTAAACATCAATGCAGTTAAAATAAAGTCGATGGCCAGCACGGTAAGCGCCGACGACACCACCGTGCGGGTGCTGGCGCGCAGAATCCCTTCCGACGTGGGCACGCAGTGGAAACCCTGGTGCACGGCAATCAGCGTAACCGCCACACCGAACACCGCCGATTTAATCAAGCCGTTCACCACGTCATATTGGATGGAAATATTGCTCTGCATCTGCGACCAGAAAATGCCGCTGTCCAAACCCAGATATTGCACGCCGATCAAATAGGCACCGTAAATGCCCGCCACGTTGAAAATCGAGGCCAGCAGCGGCATCGACGCCACGCCCGCCCAAAAACGCGGCACCACCACGCGGGCGACGGGGTTCACCGCCATCACGTTCATCGCTTCGAGCTGCTCGGTGGTTTTCATCAGGCCGATTTCGCTGGTCATCGCGCCGCCCGCGCTGCTGGCAAACAGAATCGCCGCCAGCACGGGGCCAAGCTCGCGCAGCAGGCTGGCGGCCACCATATAGCCGAGAATATCGGCCGATTTGAATTTGGAAAGCTGCGTATAGCCCTGCAAACCCAGCACCATGCCCACAAACAGGCCCGACACCGCCACAATCAGCACCGAGAGCACGCCGGCAAAATACATCTGGCGCACGCTCAACCGAAAGCGCGACAAAGCCGTGCCCGATTTGGCGAGTATCTGCAAAAAAAACAGACACACGCTGCCGAGCGCGCGGATAAAGTCCAGGGTTTTCGCCCCTGTGGTTTGAATAAAATTCATGGTTTCTTTTAATGTGGGTGTTTTTCAGACGGCCTAAACCCTCTGCCTGCATTATCCAAATATTTAAAATCGTTTTTTCAGACGGCCTGCTGGGGAACCGCTGCAAAGGCCGTCTGAAAACCAGGCTGAGACCTTTGCAAAACCGCCATCTGCGGCGCATTTCTGCGTTGTGTGCTGCTCGCTCGCTTGCCTAACTCCATGTTATGTCTGCGCTCGCTGCGCTGCTACGCCTTGAACTGCATCCACATCTGACGGTTTTGCAAAGGTCTCGGGCTAGCGGCCCAGCAAATCCTGCTGCAAACTGGTGTGCGCGGGGTAGCGGAACGGCACGGGGCCGTTGGGCAGGCCGCCGACGAACTGCTGCACCCACGGCGAATTCTGCCTGCGCATCTCTTCGGGCGTGCCCGAAAACACAATCTCGCCGTGCGCCAGAAAAATCACCTGGTTCACAATCGAGAGCGACTGCTCGATATCGTGGGTAACCATCACGCTGGTCGAGCGCAGCGCCTTGTTGATGCGGCTGATTAAGTGGGCAATCACACCCAGCGAAATGGGGTCGAGGCCGGTAAACGGCTCGTCGTAAAGCATGATTTCCGGGTCGAGCGCGATGGTACGCGCCAACGCCACCCGCCGCGCCATACCGCCCGACAATTCAGACGGCATCAGGTTTTCCACACCGCGCAGGCCGACGGCGTTCAGTTTCAACACCACCAAATCGCGGATAACCGCTTCGGGCAGTTTGGTCAGCTCGCGCATGGGGAACGCCACGTTGTCGAACACCGACAAATCGGTAAACAGCGCACCGTGCTGGAACAGAACGCCCATGCGGCGGCGGTGTTCGTAAAGTTCGCCCGCACCCAGGCGCACCAAATCGCGCCCTTCCACCAACACCTGCCCCTGCTGCGGGCGGATTTGGCCGGTTATCAGGCGCATCAGCGTGGTTTTGCCGCTGCCCGAGCCGCCCATAATGGCCGCAAAATTGCCTTGTTCGATGGTGAAATTGATGTTTTGGAGAATCGGGCGCTCGCCGTAGGCAAACGCCACGTTTTTCATTTCGATAAAGGGAGGAAGGCTCATGCGCGTGGGGGAAATTGAAATGTTGGCATTTTAATAACTTAGGCTGCCACGGGCAATTTTTCAGACGGCCTTTCCGTGCAAAAAATACACGAATGTATGTAAATTACTGAAATTATTCTACTTCACAACCATGTCAAAACCATAAAAAATACAACAAAATAGCCAAGCCGCCAACAAAAGGCGTAATAATCCTACAAACGGTATCCGCACCCTGCCCCGCCGGAAACGTTTCAGGCCGTCTGAACAACTTCATTTCAGACGGCCTGAAACTTTTGCAAAAAGCCGGTTCACTCCTGAAAATGTTTTTATCCCGTCATACTCAGGCTTGACCCGAGTATTTGTTATTTCTTTTGAAACAAAAAGATGCTCGGGCAAAGCCCGAGCATGTCGCAGGTTTTTCCAAGATATTGAAAGGAATTTTGCAAAGGCTTCAGCCTGTACCTTTGCCAACCGCTACAAACACGCCGTTTCGTTGGCCATTTGCTGTTCCCACGTTTCGCGCCGGCGGATTAGGCGGGCTTCGCCGCCGTTTACCAACACTTCTGCCGCCCTGTTGCGGGTGTTGTAGTTGCTGGCCATGCTGCTGCCGTAGGCACCCGCACCGGCCACAACCAGCAAATCGCCCGCCTCGCAGGCCAACTCGCGCTGCTGGCCGAGAAAGTCGCCGGTTTCGCACACGGGGCCGACCACGTCGGCGGTAAACGGTTTGATATTGCTCGGCTCGACGGCTTCGATGCGGTGATAGGCGTTGTAAAGTGCGGGGCGCATCAAATCGTTCATGGCGGCATCGACAATCACGAAGTTTTTCTCTTCGCCCTGCTTCACAAACTCCACCCGCGTTAACAACGTGCCCGCATCACCCACTAGGCTGCGGCCGGGTTCCAACACCAGCTTCTGCCCGCGCCCCGCCATCATGCGGGCGACGGATTGGGCATAGGCGTTAAGGTCGGGTGCGTCTTCGTTGTGATACACGATGCCGATGCCGCCGCCCAAGTCGATATGTTCCAGCTCGATGCCTTCTTCGGCCAGCCGGTCAACCAGCAGCAGAATGCGTTCGCAGGCTTCGGTGAGCGGGCTTAAATCGGTAAGCTGCGAGCCGATGTGGCAGTCGATGCCGACGATTTTCAGACGGCCCAAACCCGCAGCGTAACGGTAGGCGGCCAACGCGTCGGCGTAGGCGATGCCGAATTTGTTGGCTTTCAGGCCGGTGGAAATATAAGGATGGGTTTTGGCATCGACATCGGGGTTGATGCGCAGCGAAACCGGCGCGGTTTTGCCGAGGCGTTCGGCCACGGCCTGAATGCGGTCGAGTTCGGGCAGGCTTTCCACGTTAAAGCACAACACGCCCGCGTTGAGGGCGAATTCGATTTCGGCTTCGCTTTTGCCCACGCCCGAGAAAATCGTTTTGCCCGCATCGCCGCCAGCCGCCAGCACGCGCGCCAATTCGCCGCCGGAAACGATGTCGAAACCGCTGCCGAGCGCGGCGAAGTGTTTGAGTATGCTCAGGTTACCGTTGGCTTTCACGGCATAACACACCAACGGCTTAAGCGCGGAAAAAGCATCGGTGTAGGCAGCAAAAGCGTTGGTGAGCGCCGCCTGGCTGTACACATACAAGGGCGTGCCGAATTGTTCAGCCAAGCGGCCGTAGGGGATTTGTTCGCAATGTAGGGTCATGGTTGTTGTTTCACGGGTGCGGCAGGTTCTTTTTGGGGCAGCTCGAGGCCGGTTTGGATCACGCCGAAGCGGGCGTCGTCGCCCTCTTTGGGCAGGTATAAATCGCCTTTATAGCCGCAACCGCCCAACAGCAGGGCGGCGGCGGCCAATAACAAGGTGGGTTTCATCATCATCTTTCGTTCGGCACGTTAATGTGGCAAGATTCGGTATCTTAAACAAAAACGCTTTAACGCACAAAGCCATCATGACCGAAAGTGAATTTTTGCAGCATTCCGATGCTTTATTTGCCCACATCGAAGACCAAATCGACGAAGGCGGCTGGGATTTCGATTGCCAGTTGAGCGGCAACGTGCTCACCATCGAGGCGGGCGACGGCACGCAGATTATCGTTAACCGCCACACGCCCAATCAGGAACTGTGGATTGCCGCCAAAAGCGGCGGCTATCATTTTGCCGAAAACAACGGCCGCTGGCTCGCCACCCGCGACGGCAGCGAGTTTTTCGCCGTGCTCAATCAGGCATTAAGCGCCGCAGCGGGCGAAGACGTGCGGGTGGAAACGTTCGGTTAGCGTTTATTTTTGATTCTATGAAGGTTTGAGGCCGTCTGAAAAGTTTTCAGACGGCCTCAAATCATGCCGGATTAAATTTCCCAAAAAGAAAAGATAAATCAATAAAAATCATATTTATCAAACAATCACAAAAGATTATACTGCTGCCATTCCATGATACAGAAAGGTTTTGCCATGAAACTGCCCGTTTTATTTCTCGGCCACGGCAGCCCGATGAACGCCGTACGCGACACGCCTTACAGCCGCAACTGGCACCGGCTCGGCCAAGCGTTGCGGCAGCGCTACGGCGGCGAAATCCGCGCCGTGCTGGCCGTTTCCGCCCATTGGTGTACCGACGGCACCGCCGTAACCGCCATGCCGAATCCGCGCACCATCCACGATTTCGGCGGTTTTCCGCAGGAATTGTTCGATGTGCGCTATCCGGCGCCGGGCAGCCCCGGGCTGGCCGCCGAAATCCGCTCGCTGCTGGGCGGACACGCTGTGGCCGCCGATTTCGGTTGGGGCTTGGACCACGGTACTTGGAGCGTGTTGTGCCATGTGTTTCCCGAAGCCGATATTCCCGTGGTGCAGCTGAGCTTGAATGTGCATCTCGACGCACCTGCCCATTTCGCGCTTGCCCGCCGTTTGGCACCGCTGCGCGAACAAGGCGTGCTGATTGTGGGTAGCGGCGACATCGTCCACAACCTGCGTCTGATGGACTGGCGCGCGCCCGACGAAGCCGGCAACGCCTACGAGTGGGCGGAAAGCGCGCGCAGCTTGGTGAACGGCTGGCTGGAAAACGGCGACACGCAGGCGCTCACCGATGAGGCAGCCTACCCGCCGGCGCTGCATCTGGCCGCGCCTACGCCCGAGCATTGGTGGCCGCTGCTGTATGCCGCCGGTGCCGCCGGTGCAGACGAACCGTTGCAGATTTTCAACGACGACATCGTCGGCAAATCACTGAGCATGACTTCGGTGGTGTTCGGACACGATGCGCTGTTTGAGGCGGTGTGAAGCGCTTTGCCGTAACGTAAAAAGTTCGGAAGCCGATTCGGTTTTACGCAAAACATCAGGCCGTCTGAAAACAGTTTTTCAGACGGCCTGAGTGTGCTCCAAACCTTTATTCCACCACAATTCTCGGGAAGCGGCCGCTGAAATCTTTGCCTTTGTCGGCCACCGCCAATGCAATCTGCCAGGCGGCTTCGGTGTAGATGCCGGCGATGGCGGGCTGCGCCTGCTGCATGGCAAACGCGGTGCCGTTGTCCATCGCTTCGCGCACGGGCAGGCTCAGGGGCAGTTGGCCGAGCAGCGGCACGCCGAGTTTGGCGGCCAGGTTTTTGCCGCCGTCGCTGCCGAACACGGCTTCGGCATGGCCGCAGTTGGAGCAGATGTGCACCGACATATTCTCCAACACGCCGAAAATCGGAATATTCACTTTTTGGAACATATCCACCGCTTTGCGCGCGTCGATTAAGGCGATGTCTTGCGGGGTGGTTACCACCACCGAGCCGGTTACGGGGATTTTCTGCGACAGGGTGAGCTGGATGTCGCCGGTGCCGGGCGGCAGGTCGATGAAGAGGTAGTCCACGTCGTCCCACTCGCTTTGGAACAGCAGCTGCTGCAACGCCTGGCTGAGCATGGGGCCGCGCCACACCACGGCTTGGTCGGTGTCGACCAAAAAGCCGATGGACATCACCTGTATGCCGCCTTCGGCCTGCACGGGCACCAGCTTTTGGTTTTCCTGCGAAGGCTTGCCGTCGGCCACGCCGAGCATGGTCGGCTGGCTGGGGCCGTAGAGGTCGGCATCGAGCACGCCCACGCGCGCGCCCATGCGCGACATGGCGGCGGCAAGGTTGGCGGTGGTGGTGGATTTGCCCACGCCACCCTTGCCCGAGGCGATGGCGATGATGTTTTTCACGCCCTTAATCGTGGCCACACCGGGCTGCACTTTGTGGGTGCCGATAACCACGTCGATGCCCAAATGAACGGGCGTGCTGCCGGTGAGCGGCGTTAAGGCCGTCTGAACGCGTTCGGCCAGCTCCTGCCCGATGTGGGCAACGGGAAAGCCGAACTGCAAACGGATATGCAGGCCGTCTGAACGCGCTTCTACCTGCTGCACGGCCTTTTCGCCGCCCAGCGTGCGGGTGCTGCGGGGGATTTCAACCGCATCCAGTGCGGCTCGGATTTCTGAAATATTCATGTATGCGCCTTTGGCCATATTCCGGCAATAGATAACGGGCGGTATTTTAGCAGAACTCGGCGCGGCAAACGGCGGTTTCAGACGGCCTTCTCCCCCTGCAAGCGCTTTCCTTTATAATAACAACCGCTTCACATCAAAAAAGGATAGAAAAATGACCAAAAAAGTAGGTAACAAAGTGGTGATTATCGGCACCGGCGCGGTGGGCATCAGCTACGCCTATTCGATGCTCAACCAAGGCCATTGCGACGATATGATATTGATCGACCTCAACCGCAAGCGCGCCGAAGGCGAAGCGCGCGACCTGCGCCACGGCGTGCCCTATGCGCTCACCCCCACGCGCATTTCGGTGGGCGATTATGCCGACTGCTCCGACGCCGACATCGTCTGCATCTGCGCCGGCCTGCCGCAACGCCCCGGCGAAACCCGCCTCGACCTCATCGACAACAACCTCAAGGTGTTCCACAGCATCGTTACCGCCGTGATGGCTTCGGGCTTCAACGGCATTTTTCTGGTGGCCACCAACCCCGTGGACGTGCTCTCCTACGCCACCTGGAAATTTTCCGGCCTGCCCAAAGAGCGCGTAATCGGCTCCGGCACCATTCTCGACACCGCCCGCCTGCGCGTGTGTTTGGGCAACGAATTCCAAGTGGCACCCGTGAGCATAGACGCCATGATGATCGGCGAACACGGCGACAGCGTGATTGCCGCTTGGAGCACCGCCAACATCGCCGGCATGCCCCTGAAACAGATTCTCGAGCAAGAGGCCGACGGCAAGGCCCATATGGAAAAAATCTACAACAACGTGCGCAACGCCGCCTATGAAATCATCGAAGCCAAAGGCTCCACCAGCCTCGGCATCGGCATGGGTTTGAGCAGCATATCCAACGCCATTTTGCACAACCAAAGCGTGGTGCTTACCGTTTCGACGCTGCTCGAAGGCGAATTCGGCGAACACGGCGTTTATATCGGCGTGCCTGCCGTGATCAACCGCCGCGGCGCGGTGCGTGTGATCAACAAGCCGCTGGACAGCAGCGAATCGGCGCTGTTTGCCGAATCCGCCCGCCTGCTCAAAGGCTACCAGCTGAAGGTGGACGAATTTTTAGCGGCTAAGGCCGTCTGAAAAAACATCTGAAAAAATATTGATATCTGATGCGTGAGGCCGTCTGAACAGTTGTTCAGACGGCCTCACGTCTTTAAGAAATTCATTTCAGCATATTAAAAATCTGCGTCATACTCGGGCTTGACCCGAGTATCTGTTATTTTTTTCGGTAATTTAAGATACTCGGGTCAAGCCCGAGTATGACGGATGTAGTTTTCCTTAAACCGGTTGGCCGTTAATCGGCCGCTTCGGCCGCGCATACCGCCGAAGCCCACGCCCAATGGAAGTTGTAGCCGCCGAGCCAGCCGGTGATGTCCGTTACCTCACCGATAAAATAAAGGCCGCTTTGTAACTTGCTCTGCATCGTTTTCGGGTCGATTTCCTTCACGCTCACCCCGCCGCGGGTGGCTTCGGCTTTTTTATGGCCGTCCGAACCGCTGGGCAGCAGCGTCCAGTTATTCAGGCTGTCGCCCAGCTTCTGCAACACGGCATTGGGCGTATCGGCCCATTTCTGCGCGGCAAACGGCGCAAATTCGGCGCGGGCGAGCCAGAAATCGAGCAGGCGTTCGGGCAGTGCGGGGCAGAGCTGTTTCAGTGCGGTGTTGAGCTGGATTTTCCGGCCGTGCTTGCCGTCGCACAAAGCCTGCGCCAGCCGCGTATCCGGCACCAAATCGATGTGCAGCGCCTGCCCGGGCTGCCAATAGCTGGAAACCTGCAAAATGGCGGGGCCGCTCAAACCTTTGTGGCGGAACAGCAGGTCTTCATGAAAAACGGCGGCCTGCCTGCCTTCGCCCGTTGCAATGCGCACGGGCAGCGCGATGCCGGCCAAACTGTCGAAGCCCTGCTGCGCCCAGTGCTCGAAACGCAGCGGCACCAGCGCGGCTTCGGGCGGAACAATGCTGTGGCCGAACTGCTTGGCCAGCTCGTAGCCGAACGGTGTGGCACCCACCGCAGGCACGGCCAGGCCGCCGGTGGCCACCACCAGATTGCGGCAGCGGAAAACGCCCTGATCGGTGCGAACTTCAAACCGTGCGCCTTCCGCCGACTCCGCCTGCAACGCGCACACCGCCGCAACGGCGCAGCCGGTGTGCCAGCTCACGCCGCCCTGGGCGCACTCGTTTTGCAGCATGGCGATGATGTCTTGCGCGCTGCGGTCGCAAAACATCTGGCCTTTGTGTTTTTCGTGGTAGGCGATGCCGTGGCGGTCGAGCAGGTTCATAAAATCCTGCGCGGTGTAGCGCGACAGGGCGTGGCGAACGAAGCGCGGCTGTTGCGACACATAATATTGCGAGCCGTCGCGGCCGTTGAGGTTGCGGTTGGTGAAATTGCAGCGGCCGCCGCCGGAAATGCGGATTTTTTCGCCGATTTTCACGGCATGGTCGATCAGGGCGACGCTGCGCCCCTTTTGGCCGGTGCGCGCCGCACACATCATGCCGGCGGCGCCTGCGCCGATAATCAGGGTGTGGAAAAAACGTTGCGGCATCATGGTTGCGGGTGCGGTTCGGGGGAAAAGCGGATTATATAGTCAAAAGCCGAACTGGCCGTCTGAAACTTTTTCAGACGGCCTGAAAACAAATAAAAAACACCCGCGCCGTGCGCGGGTGTTTTTGTTTCAAGAAAGTGCATCTTCCTGCCGCCCCAGCAGCATGGCGTCGCCGTAGCTGAAAAAGCGGTATTGCTGCTCGACGGCGTGGCGGTAGATGCTGCGGATGTGCTCCGTGCCCGAAAACGCGCTCACCAGCATCAGCAGGGTGGATTTGGGCAGATGGAAGTTGGTAATCAGGAGGTCGGCCACATTGAAGCGGTAGCCCGGGGTGATGAAAATATCGGTGTCGCCCGTGCCCGCTTTCAGACGGCCTGTTTCGCGGGCGGCCGATTCGAGCGCGCGCATCGACGTGGTGCCCACCGCCCACACGCGCCCGCCCCGCTGCTTCGCGGCTTCAACGGCGGCCACGGTTTCGGGCGGCACATCAAACCATTCGCTGTGCATTTTGTGTTCGGCGATATTTTCCACCCGCACGGGCTGGAACGTGCCCGCACCGACGTGCAGGGTAACTTCGGCCGTGTGCACGCCTTTGTTGCGCAGGGTTTGCAGGAGCGCGTCGGTAAAATGCAGGCCGGCGGTGGGGGCGGCCACCGCGCCCTGATGTTTGGCATACACGGTTTGGTAGCGTTCGTCGTCGCCATCGTCGGCGGCGCGTTCGATATAGGGCGGCAGTGGCAGGCGGCCGGTTTGTTCGAGAATGTCGTACACGCTGCGACCGCCCTCGAAGCGCAGGCGGAACAGCTCGCCCTCGCGCGCTTCCATCACCGCGCGGATGCCGCCGTCGAACACCAGCACCGTGCCCGCTTTGGGCGATTTGGATGCGCGCACGTGCGCCAGTGCGCTGCTGCCGTCGAGCACGCGCTCGATTAAGGCTTCGATTCTGCCGCCGCTCTCTTTGGCGCCGAACAGCCGCGCCTTCATCACTTTGGTGTTGTTAAACACCAAAACGTCGCCCTCATTCAAATATTCGGGCAGCGCCGCAAACAGCGTGTCGGCCGGCGGCATACCGGGCAGCGCAACCAAGAGGCGGCTGCCGCCGCGCTCGGCGCTGGGCTGTTGGGCAATCAAGGCTTCGGGCAGCTCGAAGTCGAAATCGGAAATGTGCATTTGGGTAGGCAAACCTGATTAACAAAGGGCGGTATTATACGCGCTTTTGGTTTCAGACGGCCTGAAACCCGCGGCACGCGAAACTTATCTGCCCGCCCTCTTTCCAATCTTCACACGGAGAAATACCGGCAAAGCCAACGGAAGGAGAAACCGATGACGAATATTTTGATTATGCTGGCGCTGCTCACCGCGCCCTATCTGCTGCTGCGCCTGTCGGCTGCGGCAGGCTTCGGCCCGTTTGACAGCCGCGCCGCAGCGGCTTGGGGAGCGGGTATTCTGTTTGTTTTCACCGGCACGGGGCATTTTATCCAAACCGAACAGTTCACTTGGATGCTGCCCGAATGGGTGCCGCAGCGTACTTTGCTGGTTTATGCAACAGGCGTGTTGGAATTCGCGATTGCCGCCGGCTTCTTTTTCGCCCGCACGCTCAGGTTGGCCGCTTTTGCCGCCATTACGGTTTTGATTGCGTTTTTTCCTGCCAATATTTATGCAGCCATGATGCGCATTCCGATGAGCGGCAATGCGTGGGGACCGGTTTATCTGCTGGTGCGCACACCGTTACAGGTATTTATCGTGGTTTGGATTTACCGGCTGATTGTTAAAGGGCGGTAAACACCGTTCTGAACAGGCCGAGACCTTTGCAAAAATACCTTGAGGCCGTCTGAAAAGCAAAAAAGGCGGAAACCTCCGCCTTTTTTCCAGAGCGTGTCGCCGACGGGCTTATGCGCCCAAAAACCAGAATTTGGCCGCCCACGCCAGCGCCACCACCCACACCATCGGCGGCACGTCTTTGGCACGGCCGCACAAGAGTTTGATAACGGCGTAGCTGATGAAGCCCATGGCGATGCCGTCGGCAATCGAATAAGAAAACGGCATGAACACAATGGTGAGAAACGCAGGTGCGGCTTCGGTGATGTCGTTCCAGTCGATATCGGTGGCGCTGCGCATCATGTGCACGCCCACATACAGCAGCGCGGGCGCGGTGGCAAACGCGGGCACGCTCTGCACCAACGGCGAAAACCACAAGCAGGCCAGCATCAGCACGCCCACGGTAACGGCGGTCAAGCCCGTGCGCCCGCCCGCCGACACGCCCGCCGCGCTTTCGATATAGGGCGTGGTGGACGACGTGCCCAGCGCCGCGCCCGCCACAATGGCGGTGGAGTCGGCAAACAGGGCTTTTTTCAGGCGCGGCAGTTTGCCGTTGACCAGCAGCCCCGCACGATGGGAAACGCCTACCAGCGTGCCGGTGCTGTCAAACAAATCCACCAGGAAAAACACGAAAATCACGCTGATCATGCTGATGTTGAACAAGCCGTTGAAATCCATCTGCATAAAGGTGGGCGCGATGCTCGGAATCTGGCCGACCACGCCTTTAAACTCGGTTAAACCCAATGCGGCGGCAATGCCGGTTAACGCCAAGATGGTGAGGATAATCGCGCCGCGCACGCGAAAGTAATCCAGCACAATCACCATCACGAAACCCAAAAAGGTGAGCAAAACCGGCCAGTTGGGCAGCTTGGCGCCGTTTTCCTCCACATAGAAATTGCCCATTTTCACCAACGTGGCCGGGCTGTCCACCACGATGCCCGCACCTTTTAAGGCAATCAGGGCAAGAAACAGGCCGATACCGGCGGCAATCGACATTTTCAGGCTCATCGGCAGCGCGTTCACAATCGCTTCGCGCACTTTGAAAAAACTGAACAAAATAAAGATGATGCCTGACATAAACACGGCGCCGAGGGCAACCTGCCACGGTACGCCCATGCCTTTGACCACGGCGAAGGTGAAATAAGCGTTCAAGCCCATGCCGGGCGCCAGCGCAATCGGATAATTCGCCAGCAGCCCCATAATCAGGCAGCCGATGGCGGCGGAAATACAGGTGGCCACGAAAACCGCGCCCATATCCATGCCGGTTTCCGAAAGAATCAGCGGGTTGACGATAACAATGTAGCACATCGCCAGAAAAGTGGTCAGGCCGGCCAGCAGCTCGGTGCGCACGGTGGTGCCGTGCTCGCTGAGTTTGAACAGGCGCTCCAAGAGGCCGTTTTGCGAAGTATTCATGATGGTTCTGGTTAAAAAAAGTAAAACAGGCGCGCATTATAACGGATTTACCCGAAGATTTAAGCGACTGGATAGAAAAGATTTTTAGAGCTGCTGCGGCAAAAACGCCGTTCGGCTGCCGCGTGGTTGCGGTTAAACCGCTTATTCGGGCTTGGCCTGAATATCTTGGGTTTCGGCAACTTGAGAGATTCGGGTTAAGCCCGGGTATGACGGGATTTAAGCATTTCAGACGGCCTTTCCGCCATAAAAAAAACACCGGCTGCTTTCGCAACCGGTGTCTGCGTTTCGATACGGCTTATTCGGCCTCTTTCACCTGTTCGGCCACTTCGGCTTCGTGGTGCGCCTGCCATGCCTGACGGCGGGTGCGGTGGTAGGTCAGGCCGGTGCCCGCAGGAATCAGACGGCCGACAATCACGTTTTCTTTCAAACCGCGCAGTTCGTCCTGTTTGCCCATAATCGCGGCTTCGGTAAGCACGCGGGTGGTTTCTTGGAACGAAGCGGCCGAAATGAAGCTGTCGGTCGAAAGCGAGGCTTTGGTGATACCCAGCAGCACGTTTTCGTAGCGTGCCGGCTCTTTACCGTCGGCAACGGCTTTTTCGTTGGCCAGGGTAACGTCGCTGCGCTCTACCTGTTCGCCGGTGATGAAGCCGGTTTCGCCCGCATCGGCGATGTTCACGCGGCGCAGCATCTGGCGGATGATTACCTCGATGTGTTTGTCGGAAATCTTCACACCTTGCAGGCGGTAAACCTCCTGCACCTCTTGCACAATATAGCGTGCCAGCGCTTCGATTCCTTGCAGGCGCAGGATGTCGTGGGGATCGACCGCTCCATCGACGATGGTTTCGCCGCGGTTCACCACTTGGCCGTCGTGCACCAGAATCTGTTTCTCTTTGGAAATCAGGGTTTCGTAAGCCACGCCGTCAACATCGGTGATAATCAGGCGCTGTTTGCCTTTGGTTTCCTTACCGAACGATACGGTGCCGGTTACTTCGGCCAGCATGCCGGCATCTTTGGGTACGCGGGCTTCAAACAGCTCGGCCACGCGCGGCAGACCGCCGGTAATATCGCGGGTTTTGGAAGAAGCCTGCGGAATACGCGCCAGCACGTCGCCCTTGCCCACTTCCTGACCTTCGCGCACGGTAATCACCGCACCCACGGGGAAGGCCATCGAAACGGCGGTGTTGGTGCCGGGAATGCATACTTCCTCGCCGTTTTCGTCGAGCAGTTTCACGGTCGGGCGCAGCAGTTTGGAAGTAGAGGCCGAACGGCGTTTGCCGTCAATCACCACCAGCGTGGACAAACCGGTTACATCGTCGGTTTGTTTGGCAACGGTTACGCCCTCTTCCACGTTTTCGAATTTCACCAAACCGGCATGCTCGGTAATCATCGGACGGGTGTGCGGATCCCAGGTGGCCAGCGTTTGGCCGGCTTTCACCGCCGCACCGTCCTGCACCAGCAGGATGGCGCCGTAAGGCACTTTGTGGCGCTCGCGCTCGCGGCCGATTTCGTCGTGAATCACCACTTCGCAAGAGCGGCCGATCACCACCAGCTCGCCTTTGTTGTTGGCCACATAACGCATCTGGCTGCTGAAGCGGGCGGTGCCGTTGGATTTGGCTTCCACCTGGCTGGCGGCGGCGGCACGCGATGCGGCACCACCGATGTGGAAGGTACGCATGGTCAGCTGGGTACCCGGTTCGCCGATAGACTGGGCGGCAATCACGCCGACGGCTTCGCCGGTGTTCACCAGTTTGCCGCGCGCCAAGTCGCGTCCGTAGCAGTGGGCGCACAGGCCGTAGCGGGTTTTACAGGTAATCGGGGTACGCACCTTCACTTCGTCGATACCGGATTGGTCGATTAAATCCACCAACTGCTCGTTTAAGAGCGTGCCGGCTTCCACCAGTGTTTCACCGGAAGAATCCACCACGTCGGCAGCGGTTACGCGGCCAAGAATACGGTCGCGCAGCGGTTCGATGACATCGCCGCCCTGTACCACGGCTTTCATCACGAAGCCGTCTGAAGTGCCGCAGTCGTCTTCCACCACCACCAAGTCTTGGGTAACGTCCACCAGACGGCGGGTCAGGTAACCCGAGTTGGCGGTTTTCAAGGCGGTATCGGCCAAACCCTTACGCGCACCGTGGGTGGCGATAAAGTATTGCAATACGGTCAGGCCTTCGCGGAAGTTGGAAGTAATCGGCGTTTCGATAATCGAGCCGTCGGGCTTCGCCATCAGGCCGCGCATACCGGAAAGCTGTTTGATCTGGGCTGCCGAACCGCGGGCGCCCGAGTCGGCCATCATGTAGATGGAGTTGAACGACTCTTGATCCACTTCGTTGCCTTCGCGGTCGATGACTTTCTGTTTGGAAAGGTTGTCCATCATGGCTTTGGCGATTTTATCGCCGGCACGGCCCCAGATATCGACCACTTTATTGTAGCGCTCGCCGTTGGTTACCAAACCTTGGCGGTATTGGTCTTCGATTTCCTTCACTTCGCCTTGCGCTTCGGCCAGCAGGGCGGCTTTTTCTTTCGGGATTTCCATATCGTCCACGCAGATGGAGATGCCGCCTTTGGCCGCATAGGCAAAACCGGTATACATCAGGTGGTCGGCGAAAATCACGGTGTCGCGCAGGCCGCACAGGCGGAACGAGGCGTTAATCAGCTTGGAAATCTCTTTTTTCTTCAAAGCCTTGTTAATATATTCAAACGGCAAGCCCTTGGGCAGGATTTCACTCAGCAACGCACGGCCCACGGTGGTTTCGTAGCGTTTCACCACCGGCTCCAGCTCGCCTTGTTCGTTACGTTCCCATTCGCGCAGGCGCACGGTGATTTTGGTGCCCAGCTCCACCTGTTTGGTGTGGTAGGCGCGGTGCACTTCTTTCACGTCGGCAAACAGGCTGCCTTCGCCTTTGCCGTTGATGCGGTCGCGGGTCATGTAATACAGGCCCAATACGATGTCTTGCGAAGGTACGATAATCGGCTCGCCGTTGGCGGGCGACAATACGTTGTTGGAAGCCAGCATCAGCGTGCGCGCTTCCATTTGCGCTTCCAGGCTCAACGGAACGTGAACGGCCATTTGGTCGCCGTCGAAGTCGGCGTTGAACGCGGCGCACACCAAGGGGTGCAGCTGGATGGCTTTGCCTTCGATCAGAATCGGCTCGAACGCCTGAATACCCAAACGGTGCAGGGTCGGCGCACGGTTGAGCATAATCGGGTGCTCGCGGATCACTTCTTCCAAGATGTCCCAAACCTCGGGCACTTCTTGCTCCACCAGTTTTTTGGCGGCTTTCACGGTCGAAGCCAAACCCTGTTTTTCGAGTTTGTGGAAAATAAACGGTTTGAACAGCTCCAGCGCCATTTTCTTGGGCAGGCCGCATTGGTGCAGGCGCAGGTAGGGGCCGACGGTAATCACGGAACGGCCGGAATAGTCCACACGCTTACCCAACAGGTTTTGACGGAAGCGGCCGCCTTTACCTTTGATCATGTCGGCCAGCGATTTGAGCGGGCGCTTGTTGGCGCCGGTCATGGCTTTGCCGCGGCGGCCGTTGTCCAGCAGAGAGTCGACGGCTTCTTGCAGCATGCGTTTTTCGTTGCGCACGATGATGTCGGGCGCGTGCAGTTCCAACAGGCGTTTCAGGCGGTTGTTACGGTTGATGACGCGGCGGTATAAGTCGTTCAAATCAGACGTGGCGAAACGGCCGCCGTCGAGCGGCACCAGCGGGCGCAAATCCGGCGGCAGCACCGGCAACACATCCATAATCATCCATTCGAGCTTCATGCCGCTGCGCTGGAAGGCTTCCAACACTTTCAGGCGTTTGGCGATTTTTTTGATTTTGGTGTCTGAACCGGTGGATTCCAGCTCTTGGCGCAGAATTTCCACTTCCGAAGCGATATTCAGCGTGCGCAACAGTTCGCGGATACCTTCGGCACCCATTTTGGCGTCGAAATCGTCGCCGTATTCTTCGAGCTTGGTGTAATAGTCGTCTTCGGTCAGCAGCTGGCCGCGTTGCAGCGGGGTCATGCCGGGGTCGGTAACCACATAGGCTTCAAAATACAGCACGCGCTCGATGTCGCGCAGGGTCATGTCCAACACCATGCCCAAACGCGAGGGCAGCGATTTCAAAAACCAGATGTGGGCAACGGGGGCAGCCAGTTCGATGTGGCCCATGCGTTCGCGGCGAACTTTGGAAAGGGTAACTTCCACGCCGCATTTTTCGCAGGTTACGCCTTTGAATTTCAGGCGTTTGTATTTGCCGCACAAGCATTCGTAATCTTTTACCGGGCCGAAGATTTTGGCGCAGAACAAACCGTCGCGCTCGGGTTTGAAGGTGCGGTAGTTGATGGTTTCGGGTTTTTTCACTTCGCCGTAAGACCACGAGCGGATGGTTTCGGGTGAGGCGATGCCGATTTTGATGGCGTCGAATTCCTCTTCCATGCCGGCGGATTGCAGCGGATTGAACAGGTTCATTAAATTCATTTTGGCTCCTTAGAAGGAAGTATTTTTTGCAGCAATACGGATATTTTGATTCGGGTTGCACGCTCGGGCTTTTCAGACGGCCTGTACCGCCCATACGGCTTTTTCACGCCGTTTTGCCGATGCGGCATAGTTAATTGCCGGTTCGGCCCGGTTTGGCCTGCGTGCTGTTTTCAGACGGCCTCTGTGCTTTTCAGGCCGTCTGAAAACCTGTTGCTCAATAACGTTCCAAATCAATATCCAAGCCCAGCGAACGGATCTCTTTAACCAATACGTTGAAGGATTCGGGCATACCGGCATCGATTTTGTGCTCGCCTTTAACAATGTTTTCATACATTTTGGTACGGCCGGTTACGTCGTCGGACTTCACGGTCAGCATCTCTTGCAGCGTGTAGGCGGCGCCGTAGGCTTCGAGCGCCCACACCTCCATCTCACCGAAACGCTGGCCGCCGAACTGCGCCTTACCGCCCAACGGCTGCTGGGTAACGAGGCTGTACGGGCCGGTCGAGCGGGCGTGCATTTTCTCGTCAACCAAGTGGTGCAGTTTCAGGTAGTGCATCACGCCGACGGTAACTTTGCGGTCGAACGCTTCACCGGAACGGCCGTCGTAGAGGGTGATTTGGGTTTTGCTGTCGTTAAAGCCGAGCTTCTGCACTTCCGGGTCTTCGTTCGGGTAGGCCAAATCCAACATGCTGTAAATTTCGTTTTCTTTGGCACCGTCGAATACCGGCGAGGCGAAGGTGGCGCCGCGTTTCAAGTTGGCGGCCAATGACAGAATTTCGTCGTCGCTCAACTCGTCGAGGTTTTCCTGCTTGCCGCTGCCGTTATACAGCTGGTTCAGGAAGGCACGGATTTCGCCTACTTGGCGCTGCTCGGCCAGCATACGGTCGATGCGCTCGCCGATGCCTTTCGCCGCCCAACCCAAGTGCACTTCGAGAATCTGGCCGATATTCATACGGCTCGGTACGCCCAACGGGTTCAACACGATGTCCACGGGGCGGCCGTCGGCCATGTATGGCATATCTTCCACCGGCAGAATGCGCGATACCACGCCTTTGTTACCGTGGCGGCCGGCCATTTTGTCGCCGGCTTGCAGGCGGCGTTTGATGGCAATAAACACTTTCACCATTTTTTGCACGCCGGGTTGCAACTCGTCGCCCTGGGTCAGCTTTTTCTTCTTGATTTCATACAGTTCGTCGGCTTCTTCGCGTTTTTGCTGCAAGCTGACTTTAATCAGTTCGAGCTGTTTGGCCAGCGATTCGTCGCTCATGCGGATGTCGAACCAATCGTGCTTGCTCGGCAGGGAGGCCAGATATTCGGCGGTGATTTCGCTGCCTTTGGCCAGTTTCAACGGGCCGCCGTTGGCTTTTTGGCCGACAATCATGCGCTCGATACGGCTGAAAGCGTCGTTGTCGAAAATACGCAGCTGGTCGCTCAAGTCTTGGCGGTAGCGTTTCAGCTCGGCATCGATAATCGACTGGGCGCGTTTGTCGCGCTGGATGCCTTCGCGGGTAAACACCTGCACGTCGATTACGGTGCCGCTCATACCGGTGGGCATACGCAGCGAGGTGTCTTTCACGTCGGATGCTTTTTCGCCGAAGATGGCGCGCAGCAGTTTTTCTTCGGGGGTAAGCTGGGTTTCGCCTTTGGGGGTCACTTTACCCACCAGCACGTCGCCTGCCTCCACTTCGGCACCGATATACACGATGCCCGATTCGTCCAAACGGTTTTGCATACGCTCCGACAGGTTGGGAATATCGCGGGTAATGTCTTCCGCGCCCAATTTGGTGTCGCGCGCCACCACGTTCAGCTCTTCGATGTGGATGGAGGTGTAGCGGTCGTCGGCGGCCACTTTTTCCGAAATCAGAATCGAGTCTTCATAGTTGTAACCGTTCCACGGCATAAAGGCGATGGTCATGTTCTGACCCAAAGCCAGTTCGCCCAGATCGGTGGATGCGCCGTCGGCCACTACGTCGCCACGTTGCAGCACGTCGCCCGCTTTAACCACGGGGCGCTGGTTGATGTTGGTCGATTGGTTGGAGCGGGTGAATTTCACCAGATTGTAGATGTCCACACCCACTTCGCCGGCGGTGGCTTCGTCATCATGCACGCGCACGACGATACGGTTGGCATCCACATACTCCACCACACCGCCGCGACGGGCCACGATGGCGGTGGCCGAGTCAACGGCTACCGAACGCTCGATACCGGTACCTACCATCGGTTTTTCGGGGCGCAGGCACGGCACGGCCTGACGTTGCATGTTCGCACCCATCAAGGCACGGTTGGCGTCGTCATGTTCCAAAAACGGAATCAGCGAAGCGGCCACAGACACTACCTGGCCGGTTGCCACGTCCATATATTGTACGCGGTCGGCGGTGGCCATAATGGTTTCGCCTTTTTCGCGGCAGGTAATCAAGTCGCCGGTCAAACGGCCGTCTGAATCCAATTCGGCGTTGGCCTGTGCAATCACATAACGGCCTTCTTCAATGGCCGACAAGTAGTCGATTTCGTCGGTAACCTTGCCGTCCACCACGCGGCGGTAGGGGGTTTCCAAGAAACCGTATTCGTTGGTACGGGCAAATACCGACAGCGAGTTGATCAAACCGATGTTCGGACCTTCGGGCGTTTCAATCGGACACACGCGGCCGTAGTGGGTCGGGTGTACGTCGCGCACCTCGAAGCCTGCGCGTTCGCGGGTCAAACCGCCCGGGCCGAGCGCCGATACGCGGCGTTTGTGGGTGATTTCCGACAACGGGTTGGTTTGGTCCATAAACTGGCTCAACTGGCTGGAACCGAAAAATTCTTTGATTGCAGCGGAAACGGGTTTGGCGTTAATCAAATCGTGCGGCATCAGGTTTTCCGATTCCGCTTGGTTCAAACGCTCTTTCACGGCACGCTCCACACGCGCCAAGCCGCTGCGGAACTGGTTTTCGGTCAGTTCGCCTACCGAACGTACGCGGCGGTTGCCCAAGTGGTCGATGTCGTCCACTTCGCCGTGGCCGTTGCGCAGCTCGACCAAGGTGGCGATGGAAGCCACGATGTCTTCCACGCTCAATACATAGCCGCCTTTTTCAGCCGCGCCGGCAAAGGTTTGGTTCAGCAAACGGCCATACCATGACTCGGCCTGTGCTTCGCTCAGCTTCTGCTCGTAGGTGCGGGTGTTGAATTTCATACGGCCTACGCGCGACAAATCGTAGCTGTCTTCATTGAAGAACAAACGGTTGAACAACAGCTCCACCGCCTCTTCGGTGGGCGGCTCGCCCGGGCGCATCATGCGGTAAATCGCCACGCGCGCAGCTTGCTGGTCGGCGGTTTCGTCGGTACGCAAGGTGTTGGAAATGTAGCCGCCCTGATCCAATTCGTTGATATACAGGGTTTCGATTTTCTCGATGCCGTGGATATCGAATTTTGCCAACAGCTCTTCGGTGATTTCGTCATTGGCCACGGCCAACACTTCGCCTGTGTCGGGCACGATTAAATCGGTCGCCAACACTTTACCCAACAGGCTTTCGGGATCAACGTCCAAGCGGGTCAGGCCGGCATTGCTGATATCGCGAATGTTTTTGGCGGTAATGCGTTTGCCTTTGGCAACCAATACATTGCCTTCTTTATCAACGATATCGAGTTTGGCGGTTTCGCCTTTCAGACGGCCTGCGATCAAATCGGTTTGCACGCCGTTTTTAGAAAGATAGAAAGTTTCTTTGTCGTAGAAAGTATCCAGAATCTGCTCGTTGTTATAGCCCAAGGCTTTCAGCAGAATGGTTACCGGCATCTTGCGGCGGCGGTCGATACGGAAATACAGCAAGTCTTTCGGATCGAACTCAAAATCCAGCCAAGAGCCGCGGTAGGGAATAATACGCGCAGAAAACAACAACTTGCCGGAAGAATGTGTTTTACCGCGGTCGTGCTCGAAAAACACGCCCGGCGAACGGTGAAGCTGCGACACAATCACACGTTCGGTGCCGTTGATCACAAACGAACCGCTGGGCGTCATCAACGGGATTTCACCCATATACACTTCGTTTTCGCGCACTTCTTTTACCGTGGGCTTGGAAGATTCCTTATCCAAAATCACCAAACGGATGCGTGCGCGCAACGGAGCGGCATAAGTGATGCCGCGCAACTGACATTCGGGAATATCAAATAACGGCTCGCCCAAGGTGTAGTGCACGAACTCCAAACGCGCATAACCGTTGTGGCTCACAATCGGGAAAATAGAGTTGAAGGCCGCCTGAAGGCCGTCATCGTTGCGCTGGTCGAACGGTTTGTCCAACTGCAAAAATTTGGAATAAGAATCCAGCTGAGTTGCCAGCAAAAACGGCACGTCCAACACATTGGCCCGCTTGGCAAAACTCTTACGGATACGTTTTTTCTCGGTAAAAGAATAACTCATAGAAAACTCCAGGATAGGGAGGGCTTTTTAAAATCAAGATATTGAAGCTGCCGCAAGCCCGGCAGCACTCGGAAATAGGGGCGGTTGCGTATTCAAGCTGTTTTTTTTGCAAAAATCACCGCACCTTAAAATATTTACATTTATTTTCAATAAAAGCAGGAATTTAATGTTAATAAATGTAAATATTTTAACTTTCGCCAATAAAAAGCAAAACAAGGCTGGCAGAATCTGCCAGCCTTTATTCGCCACAACGGGATTATTTGATTTCGACTTTCGCGCCGGCTTCTTCCAGTTGTTTTTGGATGTCTTCAGCTTCAGCTTTAGAAACACCTTCTTTAACGGTTTTGGGAGCGCCGTCAACCATGTCTTTGGCTTCTTTCAAGCCCAAGCCGGTGATTGCACGAACCACTTTGATCACGCCAACTTTTTGGTCGCCGGCAGAAGCCAAGATTACGTCAAATTCGGTTTTCTCTTCAGCGGCAGCACCGGCAGCGGCACCGGCAGGACCGGCAACAGCAACGGCAGCAGCAGAAACGCCGAATTTTTCTTCAAAAGCTTTAACCAAGTCGTTCAGTTCCATCACGGTCAAAGAACCAACTGCTTCCAAAATGTCTTCTTTAGTAATAGCCATGCTATTTAAACTCCAAATATTGTATTAAAAATTTCAATCGAAACAAAATGCTCAAGCGGCTTCTTCAGCAGCTTTTTTCTCAGCCAGGGCAGCCAAGGCGCGGGCAAAGCCTGAAACAGGCGCCTGCATAACGAACAGCAGTTTGGACAACAGCTCTTCGCGGCTCGGAATAGATGCCAACTCGGCTACTTGGGCGGCGTTCAACACGTCGCCATTGTAAGAACCGGCTTTGATAATGATTTTGTCGTCTTTTTTCGCGAATTGATGCAGCACTTTTGCAGCAGCTACGGCATCTTCAGAAGCGGCATAAACCAGCGGACCAACCATTTGGTCTGCCAAACCGGCAAATGAAGTACCTTCTACTGCGCGACGGGCCAATGTATTTTTCAGAACGCGCAGATACACGCCTTCTTTACGGGCATTGGCACGAAGCTCTGTCATGCTGGCAACACTGATACCGCGATATTCGGCAACCACCAGAGTTTGTGCATTGGCAATCGCTGCACCAATCTCTTCAACGGCCACCTTCTTGGTTTCAATATTGAGACTCAAGGTCTACCTCCCACTGTTAAACAAAGAAATACAATCGTATTTCACCAGCGCGGCAACCTAAAAAGACATTTCACAAGAAATACTTGATTATTCGATTCAGGACTACCGTCTGCGTAGGGCAGTTACGATTAAATCTTGCGATCCCTACGGTCTTGGACATCTACTTAAAAATTAAGTAGCCCAAATTCAGACGGCCTACACCCTAACAGCCGCATAGGCCGTCTGAAAATTTTTAGCTGTTTACGCTTGAAGTATCAACGCGCACGCCTAAACCCATGGTGCTGGACACAGCCACTTTACGCAAATATTGGCCTTTGGCGGCGGCAGGTTTGGCTTTCACAATGGCATCCAACAAAGCATCGAAGTTTTCACGCAAGTCAGCCTCGGCAAAAGAAGCACGGCCAATGGTTGCGTGCACGATACCTGCTTTATCAGTACGGTATTGCACTTGGCCTGCTTTGGCATTTTTTACTGCCTCAGCCACATTCGGCGTTACGGTGCCCACTTTCGGGTTCGGCATCAAACCACGGGGACCCAAAATCGTACCCAGCTGGCCGACAATACGCATAGCATCGGGAGAAGCAATCACCACGTCGAAATTCAGATTGCCTTTTTTCACCTCTTCGGCCAAATCTTCGAAGCCTACTACATCCGCACCGGCCGCTTTAGCCGCTTCGGCATTCGCACCTTGGGCAAATACAGCAACGCGAGTTACCTTACCGGTACCTTTGGGCAATACAACCGAGCCACGGATAACTTGGTCTGATTTACGGGGATCCACACCCAAATTGAAAGAAACGTCAACAGACTCGTCGAATTTCGCAGTGGCAGCCTGCTTCACCAAAGCAATCGCCTCATCAATCGCATACAGCTTGTTGGCTTCTACGGAGGCACGCAATGCTTTCAAACGTTTGGAAATCTTAGCCATTACACACCCTCCACATCCAAGCCCATAGAGCGGGCGGAACCGGCAATCGTGCGAACAGCAGCATCTAAGTCGGCAGCTGTCAGATCGGGTTCTTTGGTTTTTGCAATTTCTTCCAACTGTGCGCGGGTTACTTTACCCACTTTGTTGGTTAACGGATTTGAACTGCCTTTTTGCAAACCTGCTGCTTTTTTCAGCAAAATAGTAGCAGGCGGAGTTTTCATCACAAATGTGAATGATTTGTCTGCAAATGCCGTGATCACCACAGGAATCGGCAAACCCGGCTCCATAGATTGAGTCGCGGCATTAAATGCCTTACAAAACTCCATGATGTTCAAGCCACGCTGACCCAACGCCGGACCAACCGGAGGAGAGGGGTTAGCTTTACCTGCAGGAATCTGCAGTTTGATGTAACCAATAATTTTCTTTGCCACTTTAAATAGCTCCTAATAAACGGGTATAGCGCGAAAAAGCTTCGCTCCCCAAAAAACAGACCGAACATTATACTTTGTAAAAAATATAATATCAATCTGTTTACCGACAATTTAACCGATTGCTACTGGATTTTTTCCACTTGGTTAAATTCAAGCTCAACAGGTGTTTCCCGACCGAAAATCTGCACCGAGACACGCAGTTTGTTACGCTCGTAATTTACTTCTTCAACAATACCGTTAAAGTCGGCAAACGGGCCTTCATTTACTCGAACCTGCTGCCCGACTTCAAATTCAACCTTAGGTTTCGGCTTTTCTACACCGGTTTGAACTTGTTGCAAAATAGCATCAACTTCTTTTTGAGAAATCGGCATCGGGCGGTTAGCGGTTCCACCGATAAAACCGGAAACCCTTGGCGTACTTTTTACCAAATGCCAGGAATCATCGGTCATTTCCATTTCAATTAACACATATCCGGGGAAAAACTTACGCTCACTAATGGTTTTGCGACCGTTTTTAATATCAACCACCTCTTCCACCGGCACAAGAATCTGCCCGAAGTAGTCACCCATATTTTCACGCGCAATACGCTCTTTCAAAGTTTTTTGCACGTTTTTTTCAAAGCCGGAATAAGCCTGTACAACATACCAACGTTTAGACATTTTTATCCCCTCTTCAGCAACAAATCAAAAAATAACCATGAAATCAAACTGTCCACCGCATAGATAAACAACGACAACACAGCCACAAAAACCACAACAAAAAATGTCGTCCGAACAGCATCTTTACGGGGAGGCCAGACAACTTTTTTAAACTCGGCAACCGAATCGCGTATATAAGCAATCAAACGGCGGCCGAAGTCACACCAATAAAATACAATCAACAAGCCTGCAATCACACCGGCCACGGGGAACAACGCCCGCACATATACCGACAAATTTTGCACGCTATAAAAAGCCCACAATCCCGCCGCAACCAATGCGACCGCGATTGCCAGCTTGAAAATATCAGGCCCCTTGGAACCAGAACCATGATTACGCTCAGATAACTTACTTTCCGTCCGCACAAGCCGGCCGGGCTTTTCTTCCTTATCCTGCGGTATATTTTCAGCCATCTCTTTTCCAATATTCAGTGAAAGGCAGCAACACAACCTTCCGTTACATCAAACAGCAATCCGAACAAATAAACAATGAAATTTATTTGCCTGAAAGTATCAGCTATAAAATAATGACCTGTTTCAAACGGTAAAAAATTAACCAGCACAAAGGCCGGTTAATTTTTTTATTGGCAGGCCAGGAGGGTCTCGAACCCCCAACCCTCGGTTTTGGAGACCGATACTCTACCAATTGAGCTACTGGCCTCTAATAATTAAGCGATGATAGAAGATACCACGCCGGCACCTACGGTGCGGCCGCCTTCGCGAATCGCAAAACGCAAACCGTCTTCCATCGCAATCGGAGCAATCAGTTCTACGGTGATGGTTACGTTCTCACCCGGCATGACCATTTCCACGCCTTCTTCCAAAGTTACCGCGCCGGTAACGTCGGTGGTGCGGAAGTAGAATTGCGGACGGTAGTTCGCGAAGAACGGGGTGTGACGACCGCCCTCTTCTTTGCTCAATACGTACACTTCGGCTTTGAACTTGGTGTGCGGGGTGATGGAACCGGGCTTGGCCAATACTTGGCCGCGCTCTACTTCTTCACGTTTGGTACCGCGCAGCAGTACGCCTACATTGTCGCCGGCCTGGCCTTGGTCCAGCAGTTTGCGGAACATTTCCACACCGGTACAGGTGGTTTTTTGGGTGGCTTTCAGACCAACGATTTCGATCTCGTCGCCTACGTTGATGATACCGCGCTCTACACGGCCGGTTACCACGGTGCCGCGGCCGGAAATTGAGAATACGTCTTCAATCGGCAGCAGGAAGGGTTTGTCTACGGCACGCT
>NZ_JANIKQ010000017.1 GCF_024580525.1 Neisseria dentiae | reverse complement strand
AGCCGCCGCCCCGCGCCGCCAAGCCCCCGCCGCGCCGGTGGACGATATCGACGACGATATTCCGTTCTGAGTTACATATAATTTAAAACTGTAAAATAAAACCCATATAAATATAGAGAACCCTTTATTTTAAAAGGGTTCTCTTTTTTTACATTAATTTTGACACAACATCTTTAATTTGATAGTATTTATATATGATATTTTTGTAAATTAAATGAATATGTATAGATTAGAAACAGTCCTTTTTTCAAATGGAGAACGTTTTCCTATATTGGTTAATGTTAAAACTGGTATTCCTGATTTTTATTCAACCTTATGGGTAACTGTGGAACTACGTAATCAATCCGCAGTAAACACAATTAGAAATAAGCTGGGAACTATACAGTGGATAATGAATTGGGAAAAACAGAATAATCTTGTTATTAGTGATCTAATTCATAACAAAGTACTCTTAACAGAAAACCAATTAGAATCTCTTATTCAGCATATGAGAATAAATGTAAAAAAGCAAAAGAATGTAATCAATACAAAAAAAAGTGTGTTAATGAAAGGTAGGACTCAATTTATTGATATTTATTCTGCCGTATCTCTTAGTCATCAATATAATAGACTAACAACGCTTTCAGAATACATATTATTTCTATCTAAAGTAATTAATGTATCTAATGAATATATTGAAAAATTGACGAAACTAATTACGTTAATTAAAGAGTCAAGACCTAAAAATCATAAAACATTATCTATCAAACCAGAAAGTGAGCTACCTGATGGATTGTTAGATGAGTTTATGTCTATTGCGAACTTTTCTAATCCTAATAATCCATTTCAAGATATTGGAATTAGAAAAAGAAACCATTTGATGTTTATCTTATTAAAGGAATTAGGGATTAGAAGAGGAGAGCTATTATCAATTCAAATCCCATTTATTGATATAGGAACAGCTAAATCCTCAATTACAATTAGACGAACGCATGATGATAAATTTGACACAAGGAAGAAGCAAGCTGTAAGTAAAACGAAAGAAAGGCGACTTCCTATTTCACAAAATATAGCTCAACTTATCAATGACTATATTATGAACTATCGCTCTAAGATTCCTAACGCTAATAAACATCCATATTTATTTGTAACCCATCGAAAAGGAAAAACGCAAGGAAACCCAATTAGTACCAGTTCTTTTGATAATGTTATTGTACCAACGATGAAAAAGATAGATTCTAAATTTTCAATTATTCATCCACATATTTTTCGTCATGAATGGAACTTAGATTTTTCACGAAAGGTGGATAAAAATAATCAAAATGTAAATCATGATTCTTCTCATAAAGATTTTATTTCTCCTGAAAAAGAAGCAAAGATGAGACAACATCTTATGGGACATACATCCGAGAAATCAGGAAATATTTATAATCAACGTTATATAAGAGAAAAAGCTAACAAGATATTATTAGATCTTCAGATTGAGTTTCAAAAAAAGGTTGATAATTATGAATCAGAATAAACGTCTTAGACAGTCAAGAGATGGGTATGTATTTGATGAAAATGAAAACTCTTGGCATATAAGTAAAGATATTACAATTAATTTCTCTCAAGCTGTATTAGATATAGATCATAAAACACTAGCAGGATTTAAAAAAACACTTGCTATTTATGCTGAAAAATATTCTAGCTACCATACTTTTAATATGCATCGCCGATTCCAAGAATTTGTAATAAGTACTGACTCAAATATTATTGATACATCTGTGATAATAAATTGGAAAGCTACTTTAGGTAAAGAGCGTGAGTGGCATTTAGGAGCATTAAAGGGTTTTTTACTGTCATGGCATGAGTATGGCTATTATGGAGTTGATAAATCTGTTGTGTCATTGCTAGAAAGCTTTACGTTGAGTGGAAATGATAAAGGTAAATCGGTATTAATGAGATGCCCTTATACAGGAGCATTTACCGAAAATGAAATTTTGGCTTTAATGGCTGAACTTGCTAGACTTTGGAGAGAAGATCTTATTTCATTTGAAACATATGCATATATTCACTTACTTCAATCTACAGCTAGAAGACCCATTCAAATACGCCATTTAAAATTTGAAGACCTAAGAAAGGAAATCTCTCAAGGAACATGGAATTATTTTCTAAATATCCCTAGTGCCAAAAAAAGAGGAGGATTATTCAGAGAAACATTTAAAAAACTTGCTATCACAGAGGACTTATATTTAATTCTCCTAAACTTTATAGAATATCAATATAAGAAATTGCTTAGTTTGGTTGATGAAACCTTTATTTCTAGTTATAAAATGAAATTACCAATGTTTATTGATTGGAATTGTTTAAAGAAGAATATCAAAAATAGGAATTTTGATCTTTCATTATTAAACAAAGATATTTTTCATTATTCTGCTTCTTCGTTGGAGCTATACGCATTACGAAAATTCTGTATTCACCAAAAAGCAATTTCAGAACGAACAGGCGAGATTATTCATGTAACAGCAAGACGTTTTCGCCATACTAGAGGAACAAATCTAGGAAGAAAAGGGGTTGGGGCAACGATTATAGCAGAGCTCCTAGATCATACAGATACACAAAACGTTAAAGTTTATACTGAAAATACAGCTGATACAGTGCAATACATTGATCGTGTTATGGGTGCTGAAATGGGAAAACTCGCTCAAGCATTTACAGGTAGAATTATTTCTAACTTAAATGAAAGCGAAAGGGGGCATGATCCAACATCTTTAATAACCAATAACGGAATAGATACAATAGGTGCTTGTGGTACAAATGATTTTTGTATAACTGGCTATGAAACTTGTTATTTATGTCCTAAGTTTAGACCGCTCGTTGATGGTCCTCATCAACAAATCTTAAATAAATTGTATGAGGAAAAGGAAGAACGTTTAAAACAAACCAAAAGCATAGATTATGCATCATCCAAAGATCGTATTATTTTAGCTGTTGAGTATGTTGTTCAAGCTTGCAATGATATGAAAAGAACTATTGGGAGCCACTAATTATGAATAATCTAATTTTTACTCCACAAGATAATAATCCTAAATCTAATTTAGAGCAATTTATTAATTTCAGTAAAAATCAGCTTACTATCTTTGGAAATGATTGCTGGGAAAACAATCAATGGAAAACAACATTCAGCATTTATCCAGTTCAGGTTCGTTTTTCCACAGAAAGAATTAAATCTACAGCTTATAAATATGAGCCATTAGCTGCACCATTCATTGAATTTGCCAAAGCCTATATTCGTTATACTTATTCTCTAAATCCCATTCGTAATTTAGCCAGACATATTGAATCTTTACGTATAGTTGAAATGGCTCTCTATAATATTAAAGGAAAGGCTGACATACTTCAGCTTGATTATTTAGCTATTCATGAAGTAGAAAATATCGTATCAAAAAAGTATAAAAAAGGTACGGAATCAGTCAATAAATTAGGCTATCAAATTCAAAAATTATTTGATTTTTGTAGAGAAAATCAAATTACACCTCAACTACCTTTATGGGAAAATCCTTATAAACGCCCTAGAGATTTGACTATACTACTGGATGATAAAGGAAAAGAATACCGTTCAAGTAAAATGCCAACTGATGAAGAAATGATGCTGGTTGCTAAACTCTTTCATGATGCCCCTAATTTAGACAAAGAAACTGAATATTATACAGCTGTTATGGCTCTACTTATGGTCGCTCCATCTCGTTGTTCTGAGTTGATGTCTTTATCTGTCAATTGCTTAGAATGGGAGGACGATAGCTTGGGAAATAAGCAATTAGGTATTCGATGGATACCAGCAAAAAATGGTAAAGAGGGATTAAAGTGGGTTCCTAGCTGTATGCAAGATATTGTTGTTGAAGCGGTTAGGCGTTTAACAAATATAAGCTCCTTGGCAAGAAAAGCAGCTAAATTTGCAGAAGAAAATCCTAATATATTGATGTTATTTGATAAAGATCTTGTAACATCCCATTCTTTATACAAAAAGCCTTTGACTAAAAGTGAAATAGCTGAAGTGTTAGATATTGATTCCCAAAATATCTGTAACACCAAATGGTTTAAAAATTTAATAAGTGAAAACGATGGAATTATAACTTATGAGATACTAGGAAAATTTTTGTATAAAAAATACACATCAAAATTTAATAATTGGCCCTATGTAGATAAACATAAAAACGTTAAGGCTTCTGAAGCTTTGTTATTATTCAGAGAAAATGAATTTCATGATGACTTTTCCTCTAAAAGTTTCTCTTTTGTGTTACCAACAGTGAACCAAATTAATGATAGATTTTGCTATTCAGAAACTCGCCCTAAAACATCATTATGGGAAAAACATTGTATAGGTACATCTAAAGGAGAATTTATTAGATTACCATCGCATAATGCAAGGCATTGGTTGAGTACAAAAGCTGAGCGAGGTGGAATGGATGAATTAACTTTAGCTAACTGGGCAGGCAGAGCTAGAGTGGCAGATAATAAAGCTTATGATCACAGGACAGAAGAAGAAAAAAGTGAGGCAGTTCGAGATTTACTCATTCCTGAGGATATTTCAATATTAGACAAAATTCATTTAAATCTTCCTATTACCTATGAAGACTTAGGTAAAGACAGAATTGGAGTTGCAACGATAACAGAAATAGGTATTTGTGAACATGATTATGCGATGTCTCCATGTTCTCGTCATGGTGATTGTGAAACATGTAAAGAGCTTATTTGTATTAAAGGATTAGAGTCTTCTTTAGAAATATTAAAGCAACGTGAAACTCAATTAACCGAGCAATTTAATAAAGCCAAAGAACACCATAAAATAGGTGTTTTTGGTGCAGATCGTTGGATAAGTAACCTAGGATGGAGATTAACACATATAAAAACTAAAATTAAGTTCTTAGAAAATAGTGAAATCCCAAATGGATCATTATTAAGAATGCCTGATGAGTACGACCCTTCTCCAGTTAAATTAGCTTTACAGGAAAAGGGAATGGATATAGATCTTCAAAAGCCTGAAACAGCTAGATTAGACGATGATTTATATAGACTAATGGAGTTATAGTATGCCTAAAATTCTTATCACAGAGGAAAATTTAGAAGATATAATCATGTTGATTAATACTTGGGAGGGTAAATTAACATGGGATTTACTTTGTTCTGAAGTTTCACAACTATTGAATATTAAAAGCATTGAAAGACAATCACTAGCTAATTATAGTGATATACAAAAGGCTTTTAGTACACGGAAACAAAGAATAAAAGAAAACTCTAAAGCTAATCCTCAACCAAATGTAACGATAGATTATTTGCAAAAACAAGTAAATAATTTAAAGGCTCAAGTACAACGATTGGAAGAAATCAATGAGCAATACAAGCAAAAATTCATTGTATGGCAGTATAATGCATATATGCATGGAATGACAGAAGATAAGCTAAATAAGCCACTTATTGCAGTTAATCGCCAGCATCGATAAAGAGATACCGTTTGAAATTTAAATTTCAAACAGTATTTTTTCAAAAAGATTATCCTTCTCTTCTTGGGATTCTATCCTCCGGTGTTACTGATGTTAATTTGGCTAATTTCGGGGCTAGCCATTCTCTGAGGTCATCCATTAAGGAATAAACTACAGGCACAAATACTAGGCTCAACAAGGTTGAGGCGATTAAACCACAAATGACAGCGATTGCCATAGGTGCTCTAAATGCCGCGCCTGCACCGCTGGCAAACACGGCCGGGATCATTCCCGCTACCATTGCAATGGTGGTCATTAAAATCGGGCGGACACGTTCCGAATACGGCACTTATGGCGAAATCGTAAATATGCCCGTTCACGCTGTGGTAAAACACCCTGAAAACCTCACAATGGAACAAGCTGCGGCAAGTTGGATGATGTTTGTAACCGCATACGGCGGTTTGATTGAATTTGGCAAGGTGCAAAAAGGCGATTTTGTTGTATTGGGCGGAGCGACCAGCTCGGTAGGCATTGCCGCCATTCAAATCGCCAAAATGCAAGGGGCAAACGTGATTGCTCTGTCTCGCACGCACGCCAAAGGCGATGTGCTTTTACAGAAAGGGGCGGATTTTGTGATTGCCACCAAAGAAGATGACGTTACGGCTAAATTACTAGAAATTACAAACGGCAAAGGCGTGAATTTGGTGTTCGACCCTTTGGGTGACAAAGAAGCAGCAAAAATTATCAACGCAATGACACAAGACGGCAAATACATCATCTACGGTGCATTAAGCCACGATGATATCGCCGTGCCTGTGTTCCCAATTTTAGGCAAACACTTAACCGTGCGAGGCTATGAATTGTTTGAAATCACTACCGTACCAGAAAAACTCGCTCAAGCGAAAAAATTCGTGTTTGACGGCTTAGCAAGCTGTCAATTAAAACCAGAAATTGACAAAGTTTTTGCTTTTGATGAAATGGCGGAAGCTCACCGTTATATGGAAAGCAATGCACAGATTGGGAAGATTTTGGTAAAGGTTTGATTGTTTTAAGGTAAATATGCCGTCTGAAAAATAAGTTTCAGACGGCACATCGTTATTTTACCTGCCGATTAAGCCACCACATTAGCGAGAGCATCACAGGCACTTCCACCAGCACACCGACCACCGTTGCCAATGCCGCCCCCGAGTGCAAACCGAACAAAGAAATTGCCACCGCCACCGCCAATTCAAAAAAATTACTCGTGCCAATCAAGCACGCAGGGGCGGAAATTTCGTCTGGTCAAAGGCGATTTGCGGGGTATTGCCACCGCACGCAAATTGTCTGAGGCCACCGTGCGCAATATGAAGGAAAACCTGTTATTTGCCTTCTTATACAACGGCCTAGGGGTTCCCGTTGCCGCCGGCGTGCTGTACCCCTTTACCGGCTGGCTGCTCTCGCCGATGATTGCCGCCTTGGTGATGAGCGTGAGCTCCGCCTCGGTGATTGCCAACGCTCTGCGGCTGAACAACAGCAGGCTATGAGCGTAAAGAAACGGCAAGAAAACTTTACCCGGCGCCCACAAAAAAGCCCTTGACCCTAACGCAGGGTAAGGGCTTACACTGAGCCCAAGTTTTCAAAAAACCGTTTCACCCAAACCTTTAAGGAGACCGACGATGAACACCCTAAGCAAACTGGCAAAAAACAAAAAAGCCCTGTTGGTATTGGCGGCTGCCGCCTTCGCCGTCATCGCCTTTGCCAAGCCCGCACTTTTGCCCTTCGCCCTGTTGATGCTCTGCCCCCTGATGCACCTGTTTATGCACGGCGGACACGGCAGCCACGGCACGCACAATGCCAAAACCGAAGCGGTGAAGATAACACACCGCCCCAATCTTGACACAGGAGACAAATAATGGATCGCAGAAAATTTTTACTCTACGGCATCGGCATCGGTGCGGCGGGCGCGTCTTGGTATGCCTTGTCGCGCTTCGGAATGAACGGGCAGCCTATGGATATGGGCGGCCAAGGGCACCAAATGGCGTCCGGCACGATGGGCGGTATGGGCAATATGCAGGGAACGGGAAAACTGATGCCGTCTGAAATGATGCCTTCGGGCCAGCCGCTTAAAGATTTGCCTAGGCTTGCCAACGCTTCATCGCAGGCGGGCGTGTTTCAGGCAGCCATTACGGCCGCGCCGGTGAAAATCACAATGGCGGGCGGCAAAGAAACCGAGTTTTGGGCGTATAACGGGCAGCTGCCCGGGCCGCAGATTGAAGTGTACGAGGGCGATACGGTGGAAATCACCGTAACCAACCGCCTGCCGCAGCCCACCACCGTGCACTGGCACGGGCTGGATGTGCCCAACGACGCCGACGGTAACCCACAAGACCCGATAGAGCCGGGGCAGAGCAAAACCTACCGCTTCACCCTGCCCGAGGGCAGCGCCGGCACTTACTGGTATCACCCGCACCCGCACAATTATGTTTCCGAGCAGGTCTACAAAGGGCTGGCCGGTACGCTCATCGTCAAAGCCAAAAACGATGTGCTCGCCCACAGCGAACAGCACTGGCTGATTTCCAACTTGCGCCTGAATGAAGACGGCAGCATTCCGCCCAACACAATGCTCGACTGGATGAACGGGCGTGAAGGCGAATTCGTGCTGATTAACGGGCAATACCGCCCGAAAATCAAGCTCTCCGGCAACGAGCGCCTGCGTATCTGGAACGCCACCAGCGCCCGCTACCTGCGCCTGAAAATCAAAGGTGTGCAGTGGATTGTGGTCGGCACCGACGGCGGCCTCTTGGAAAAACCGCTTGCCCCCGCCGACGAGCTGTTTTTAGCCCCCGCCGAGCGGGTGGAAGTGTTCGCCGTCGGTCAGGCGCAGACCACGGCCGAACTCACCAGCCTGTACTACGACCGCCGCAAAATGATGGTGCAGGAAAAAGCCGCCGACCTGAACCTGGGCGAAGTGCAATTCACCCCCGCCGATGCCGCCCTGCCTGCCGCCTTGCGCACACTGCCTGCGCTGCCTGCGCCTGTGGTCAAGCGTGAAGTGGTGTTCAGCGAACAAATGAAGCCGATGCAAAACACGCAAAGCCAAGGCGGTATGCAGGGAATGGATCACGGCGCAATGGCGGGTGAAATGGCGGGCGCGATGCAAAACACCATTCCCCAAGATATGGTAGGCGTGTTTTTGGTCAACGGTAAAACCTTCGATATGAAGCGCGTGGACTTTGTCGGCAACGAAGGCGATGTCGAAGAATGGACGCTGGCCAACCAAAGCCATATGGATCACCCCTTCCACCTGCACGGCACGCAGTTTGAAGTGCTGCAAACCAGCCTGAACGGCAACACCGCCCCCGCGCCTTACCGCGCCCGCAAAGACACGGTCAACCTGCGCCCGGGCGAAACCGCCGTCATCCGCTTTATCCAAGGAAACAAGGGTCTCAAAATGTTCCACTGCCATATCTTGGAACACGAAAATCTGGGAATGATGGCAATGTTGCAAGTGAAATAAACCCCGAACCGCTTTTTCAGACGGCCTTGCTTGATTAAGCCTGCCTGAAAAATCCCCAAACCACTTAACCCACGACGAGGCAAAACAATGAACAAATCCTTTTTTGGCAAAACCTTGGCCCTATCAGCCGTCTTGGCAAGCGTGGCAGGCGCAGGCTGGATGCTCGCCAACCCCGCCCCCGCAGAGGCCAAACCCGTACTGGAAGTGTACAAAAGCCCAAGTTGCGGCTGCTGCGGCGAATGGGTCAAGCATATGCAGGACAACGGTTTTAGCGTGAAAATCCACGACACCGGCAACAGCCAAATCCGCACACAAATGGGCATATCGCCTAAATACGGCTCCTGCCACACCGCCGTGATTGACGGCTACGCCGTCGAAGGGCACACGCCCGCATCAGAAGTCAAACGCCTGCTTGCCGAACGCCCCGACGCCGTCGGCATCGCCGTGCCCGCAATGCCCATTGGCTCGCCGGGAATGGACGGTGAAGCGTACGGCGGCCGAAAAGACCCCTACGATGTGCTGCTGCTGGGCAAAAACGGCACGCACAGCGTGTACCAAAGTTATCCTTGAACGCTCGGCAAAAAAACCAGCCTGAAAACGCTCATCGGTTTTCAGGCTGAATTTTTTCTCATCAAAGCGTCAAAAACCGCTGTTTTTTACCACCGATAAGTGCTTCTTGCGGTAAAAAACAGCGGTAAAACGGCAAATTGTGTTTTTTAAGACGGCCTTCTTAAATTAACCCTGCCTGAAAAAACCGCCAAAAAACTTTGTCAGCCCTTATCCTCACCGCCCTCCGCCAAGCCTTTTAAAATCGGGCAGTCGGGGGCGTTGTCGCCGGTGCAGGCGTCGCTCCACGCCTGCAAGGTGGCTTTCATCTGTGTCAGTTCTTCGATTTTCTGGGTCAAAAATTCAATGTGCACGCCCGTCAGGCTTTTAACTTCACAGCTTTTGCGGTGTGGATTGTCTTGCAGTGCCAAAAGCTCGCCAATTTGGGCAAGCGAAAAGCCCACGCCCCTTGCTTTGGCGATGAATTTTAGGCGGTCAAGCGTATCATTGCCATAAATACGATAGCCTGATGCACTGCGTGAAGTGTTTGATAACAAACCGGCTTTTTCATAATCACGGATTTGCTTGATGGACAGCCCTGTGGCTTTGGACGCTTGACCGATGTTCATTGTTGCTCCTTGTTTTGGCGTTTGTAAAAAATTGTCAATCCGCAAAAATAATCCTTGACCCTAACGCAAGGTTAGGATTTATGATACGCTCATCAAAACAAAAAAGCAATGTTTTTAGTGGCTTAAAAACGGTTTTTGTTTTGATAATCAACCTTTAATTTGGAGAATTGTTATGAACGACATCATCAAAAACCCAAACGCCCACTGCGGTTGCCAATCTTGCACAGGGCAAAATTGCAATCCAAAATGCAACTGCCAAAATGGCGAGCCGTGCATTTGTCAAAACTGCACTTGTGGCGATTGTGATTGCAAGTAATTGATTAACTAAAAACATTGGGCGGGCTTAGGTTTGCCCAATGTTTGCCAAATCCCATTTTGATAAGGAAAACTGTAATGAAAATGTTTAAAAACCGTGCCGTACAATTATCTGCCCTTGCCCTTGTTGTGGCGACTTTGACCGCTTGTGGTAATGCCAAAAACGATGTACCAACGCATTCTAATGTAGGCGATAACAATTACACCCAAAGCACTCACGACACCACAAACAACCAAAACAGCCACGCCAATATGAACCATTCGGCAATGGCAATGGACAATCAAAACACCGCTCCGCATACCCAAGCCTACCTTGCGATGATGGGGGCGATGGGCGATAAAATGAGTGTGGCAGGCAGTTTGGCAGACCCTGATGTGGCGTTTGTCTCTGGTATGATTCCCCACCATATTGGGGCGGTGGAAATGGCAAAAGTACAGCTTGAATATGGCAAAGACGAAACAATGAGAAAACTTGCCCAAGCGATTATTGACGGACAACAAGCCGAAATTGACTTGATGAATGGCTGGCTGAATGGCAAAGACACGACCACCCAAAACGCCAACGCCCCACACGCCAAAGCCTATGCCGCAGGCAAGGCGCACCACGAGGCGATGATGGCGGCAATCAATGAGCCAAACCCTGATGTTGCCTTTGCCAAAGCAATGATTCCGCATCATCAAGGGGCGGTCGAGATGGCAAAAGTGCAATTACAGTTCGGCAAAGACGAAAAAATGAAAAAGCTCGCTCAAGACATCATCAAAGCCCAAGAACCTGAAATCAAGCTGATGCAAGACTGGCTAAAACAGCAGGGGCAATAAGGCAAAACACCGCTTTTGATAAAGCGGTGCTTTTGAGGTCGTCTGAAAACAGGTTTAAGGCTTTTTCAGACGGCATTTGGGGTTTTCAGGCAGCCTTTAAAACAAGCCCCAAGGAAATGATGATGCCGACTTGTCGGACACATCGGCAAGCGATGTTCTGAACCTTCTGCTTTTTCAGACGGCATCGGTATTTGCAGGCAGCCTGAAAAAACCGTCATTCTGACCGGCCCAATCCGTACCTACTTTTTCGGTAAACGACCGGTGATGACCCTATGAACCCAACAGGAGAAATTGTGATGAAGCAAGAAACACACAAACCGCCCAAACACCACGAGTGCCGACACGGACACGGACAGCACCGCCCTGTGCAGACACCGTCCGATGCAGCGGCTGCTTCGGGCTACACCTGCCCGATGCATCCGGAAATCCGGCAAGACCGCCCCGGCAACTGCCCTCTTTGCGGTATGGCATTGGAGCCGCTGATGCCTGAATTGGACGACGACAATCCGGAGCTGCGTGATTTTTCCCGACGCTTTTGGTACACGCTGCCCCTGACGGCGGCAGTGCTGGTGCTGGCGATGTTCGGCGAGCGTCTGAACCTGATGGATATGGCCGCACAAAGCTGGGTAGAGCTGGTGCTGTCGCTGCCGATCGTGCTGTGGGCGGGGCTGCCGTTTTTCTCACGGGGTTGGCAGTCGCTGGCAAACCGTAGTCCCAATATGTGGACGCTGATTGCACTGGGAACGGGTGCAGCCTTCGTTTACAGCGTTGTTGCCACCGCTGCACCCGGCATCTTTCCGGCATCGTTTGTATCGATGGGGCGGGTCGGCGTGTATTTTGAGGCGGCGGCCGTCATCATCTCGCTGACCTTGCTCGGCCAGATGCTCGAACTCAAAGCCCGGTCGCAGACTTCGGCGGCAATCAAGACCCTGCTCGGACTGGCGCCCAAAACCGCACGGCGTATCGGCCCGGGCGGTGCTGAAGAAGATGTGCCGCTCAGCCACATCCACATCGGCGACCTTCTGCGTGTGCGCCCCGGCGAAAAAGTGCCTGTCGATGGCGTGGTGGTTGAGGGCGCAAGCTCGGTAGATGAATCGATGCTGACCGGCGAGCCGCTGCCGGTGCGCAAAGCCACCGGCGACAAAGTCATCGGCGCCACGCTCAACACCGGCGGTGCGCTCGTCATCCGCTCCGAGCGCATCGGTTCGGAAACCGTGCTTTCGCAGATTGTCCAGATGGTGGCCCAGGCGCAGCGCTCCAAAGCACCGATGCAGCGTATGGCCGACGGGGTGGCAGGCTATTTCGTACTGGCTGTTGTCGCCGTCGCCGTTGCCACTTTCTTTGTCTGGGGCGTGTTCGGCCCGCAACCGTCTTGGGTGTTCGGGTTGATCAACGCCGTTGCGGTCTTGATTATCGCCTGCCCCTGTGCACTGGGACTGGCCACGCCGATGTCGGTGATGGTCGCCACAGGACGTGGGGCAGGCAGGGGCATATTGTTCCGTGATGCCGCCGCTATCGAAAACTTGCGGCGAGTAGACACTTTGGTGATTGATAAAACCGGCACACTCACCGAAGGCCGACCCGCCTTTGACCGTGCCGTTGCGGCAGCAGGCTTTTCCGCCGAAGAAGTGCTGCGTTTGGCCGCCAGCTTGGATCAGGGCAGCGAACACCCGCTGGCCGACGCCATTGTGCAGGCCGCACGGGCACAACAGCTGAAGCTGAGCAAACCCGAACAGTTTGATTCAGGCAGCGGCATCGGCGTGAGCGGCGTGGTTGAAGGGCGTGCGCTGGCACTGGGCAACACGGCGTTTATGCAGCAGAACGGGCTTAGCGTCGAACCACTGATCGAGCAGGCCGAATCCCTGCGCAGTGAAGGTGCCAGCGTGATATATCTGGCTGCGGACGGACATCTTGCGGGACTGCTTGCCGTCTCCGATCCTGTAAAAGACAGCACCCCCGAAGCATTGGCCTCGCTCAAAGCAGCCGGCCTGCGCATCATTATGGCAACCGGCGACGGATTGACCACGGCAAACGCCGTGGGCGCAAAACTGGGCATCGACGAAGTGCACGGCGAAGTCAAGCCCGCCGACAAACTGGCACTGATCGAGCGGCTTCAGAACGAAGGGCGGGTGGTCGCAATGGCAGGCGATGGCATCAACGATGCCCCCGCACTGGCCAAAGCCGATGTCGGCATCGCAATGGGTACCGGCACCGATGTGGCAATGAGCAGTGCGCAAATCACGCTGGTCAAAGGCGATTTGCGGGGTATTGCCACCGCACGCAAATTGTCTGAGGCCACCGTGCGCAATATGAAGGAAAACCTGTTATTTGCCTTCTTATACAACGGCCTAGGGGTTCCTGTTGCCGCCGGCGTGCTGTACCCCTTTACCGGCTGGCTGCTCTCGCCGATGATTGCCGCACTGGCGATGAGCCTAAGCTCGGCATCCGTGGTCGGCAACGCACTGCGGCTGCGCAAAAGCAAGTTGTAGACCACAGCCTCGCAGGCTTCTTCCAATGACAAAACGACCTCAAAAACACCGCTTTTGATAAAGCGGTGTTTTTTATGCCGTCTGAAAAGGTCTTTAATACTTTTTCAGACGGCATTGTGTTTTTCAAACAGTTTCGCAGTGTGCGTCATTGCACCAACCCAATATTTCATCAGGAAAATGGTGCAACAAGTTGCACCCTACATCTTTGATGCTTTTTTAAGACGGCATTTTTTTCAGACGGACTAAAACGCCCAATCTTTCCATTTTTAAAAACCAACTTCCCATTTTTCGCCATTCTTATTGTTATTTTAAAACGCTAAAATACGCCCATTTTTAATATAGGTCAAAACAATGAGCAAACAAATCCAATTTACAAAAACAGGTTCGCCTGATGTCCTGCAAATCGTTGATGTACAAATCCCCGCCCAAAATCGGGCGAAGTGCAAATCCAAATGCACGCTTTGGGACTAAACCGTGCCGAGATGATGTATCGGGAAGGGGCGTATGTGATTGACCCTGTGTTCCCTGCGACTTTGGGTTATGCAGGGGCAGGCGTGGTCGTGGCGGTGGGCGATGACGCTGGCGAATTTCAAATCGGCGACAAAGTGAGCGTCTGATCTGCACCCCAAAAGTTGGACTAAAAACCAACTGATTAAGGTGCAGATTTTTTATGACGAAATACAACCAATCTTTCAAACAAGAAGTGATCGCATTTTTTCTCCAAAACGGGAAAAATTGCTCACTCACTCGCCAGCAATTTCAGCTTAAAGCCTCCACGCTACGTCGTTGGATTTCGCAATATAACTATAATGGAATCAATAGTTTAGCCGTACTGGGTAAGAAGCAAAAATATTCCCCAGAATTTAAATTAACCGTCATACAAGCGGTCAAAAAGGGGCAATTTTCTGCAGAAAGTGCTTGTCTGCATTTTGGTATTGCTAATTCAGGGGTGATTAGCCAGTGGTTGCAAGCCTTTGAAAAACAAGGTATAAACGGCTTATTTCCAAAGCCGAAAGGACGACCAGCAATGAAACCGAAATACCCGAAAATGCCTCCCCCACCCAAAACCGAAGAAGAACGCTTGCGTTATCGGATTTTGGAACTGGAAGCGGAGAATGCTTACCTAAAAAAGTTGCGGGAACTCAACCAAGCAAAAATGCGGAAAAAGTAGCCATCATGAAAATGTTGAGGGTAAATTTTTCCTTGGAAATATTACTCCATTTGACAGGTTTAAAACGCTGTTCATTCTTTTATCATTTACAGCTTAAAATTGATAAAAATGTGGCAATTAGGCAGGAAATTGTTGAGATTTATCGCAAAAATGACGGCAATTATGGCTATCGTCGTATTACGTTAGCATTGCGAAAAATGTTCGGTGCAATTAACCATAAGCGTGTGCAAGCGATAATGCAACAGCTTGATTTAAAAGGAAAATGTAAGCAGAGAAAATATCGTTCTTACAAAGGCGAAGTGGGTAAAATTGCCGAGAATTTATTGCGACAGGATTTTCACACAAACGCTCCAAATGAAAAGCTCGTCACGGATATTACCGAGTTTAAATGTGCGGAAGGCAAACTTTATCTTTCGCCGATTAAGGACTTATTTAATGGCGAAATTATCGCCTATGACCTTGCCCGAAGCCCAAACTTTGAGCAAATAATGCGAATGATGAAACAATCTGTCGCAAAGCTCCCGCAAGGAGCAAGCCCGATTTTACATTCCGACCAAGGATGGCAATATCAGATGGCAGGTTATCAGGCGATATTGAAACAAAATGGCATCGTGCAAAGTATGTCAAGAAAAGGAAATTGCTTGGATAACAGTGCGATGGAAAGCTTTTTCGGGCGATTGAAGACGGAATGTTATTTTGGTAAACGATTTGAAACATTTGAGCAACTCGAACAAACTATTCACAAATATATTCATTATTACAATCACGAGCGTATTCAAGTGAGACTAAAAGGGCTAAACGGTTTTGAGGCGTATTTGCATAAAACGGTAAGGGCTGAACAACAAGTGGAAAAAAGATTAGCTAAATTCTTAACCGAAAATGGTTATACAAAATAAAAATGTAGGGGCACACAGCGTATGTCCCTACCATTTAAATTTCAATTTTATGAAGAAAAAATATCTCCTCCAACTCGCTCAAGATTTGGTTCTAACGGCAATATTGCTTTCTCTTTTTGGCTATCATCTTTATGAAGAAATCACGCACGAATGGCTCGGCTTGGTCTTTTTTGCTTTGATTATCTCACATCTTTCACTGAATACATGGTGGCTCAAAAAGACCTTTTCAGGCAGTTATAACAGCTATCGCATTTTGCAAAGTGCGGTCAATTTTGCAACTTTTTTGTTATTTTTAACCGCTTGTATCAGTGGCATTATGCTTTCTAAACATCTATTGGTGGAAATGCTATTCCACTCTACCACAGATTTAATGCGAAAAATTCATATGACCAGCACCCATTGGTTGCAAATTTTAGTGGGTGTACATTTGGGGTTACATTGGAAACCTATTGCTAATTTATTCGCAAATGGCTAGATAGAAACGATCTTATACTCGCCACAATTTTATTAATTAAGGATAGCCAAATATGAAGAAAATTAATGTTGCCATTGTGGGGAGTGGGTATTCTACCCGTATTTTCCACGTTCCCTTTTTTAAAAATGATCATCGGTTTAACGTGATAAAATTTTTTGAGCGTTCAACCACTCGGGCATTAGCATGGTTCCCCAACATTGATATTGTGTCAAATTTTGAAAAGTTACTGACTGATGAGGTGGATTTAATCGTGATTAGTCAATAAGTGTAAAAATGGCATAATCAACTCAATGAATTTATGGACAAATATTATCTGTTTGGTATTTTATAGTAAGTACATTGTGTAAAAATAAAATCTGAAATCTAGTCTTTTTATTCTTTATTTTTACATATTCACACTTCAAATTTGACAAGTTAATATTTAATTGATTGATTTTAAAGCATTTTATAATTTACATTTTATAAATGATATAGAAACAACCGTTCTAAAGTCTGCTGACAATTGACCGGCAGCGGTTTTTTGAGGCAATAAAGCGCAGCAAGGTTAAACACCTTGCGGGTATTTTAGCTTCGCAAGTCCGCTACGCTACCTAACGCCGTGGGCGGGATTGTTGACCAAAAATACCGCCGTTGCGTTGTGTCAACAGACCCTGGCCCAAACCGGTCGGTCAGAGACCTTTACAAAACCCCCAGATGCGGATGCAGTTCAAGGCGTAGCAGCGCAGCGAGCGCAGACATATCAAGTAGATAGGCAAGCGAGCGAGCAGCGCACAACACAGAAATGCGCCGCAGATGGGGTTTTGCAAAGGTCTCGGGCAGTTTTCCTGTCCGCATGGTTGGCACAGTAGGGCAAAACGAAATCAAGGCCGTCTGAAAACATTTTGATTGATGTTTTCAGACGGCCTTTGGTTATAACCAAATAAAAAACCATTCTTTCCCAATGCGGCAGGGGCGGGCGCACAATGCGGCAGAAAAACAGAATGAGACCTTTGCAAAACCTCCAGATGTGGATGCAGTTCAAGGCGTAGCAGCACAGCGAGCGCAGACATAACATGGAGTTAGGCAAGCGAGCGAGCAGCGCACAACGCAGAAATGCGCCGCAGATGGGGGTTTTGCAAAGGTCTCAGAATACGGAACCCTACTATGTCGCTATACGCCCCTAAACTTTGGCAGATTCCCGCCGTTTCAGAAGCCGAAGCCGCGCAACAGCCCGCTAAAGAACAGGTTTTGGCCGCGCGTTTGCAGGAAATCACCGAACGCTTTCCCCAAGCCGTTTTCGCTTCCAGCCTGGCGGTGGAAGATATGATTATCACCGACCAAATCGCCCGCCTGAAGCTGCCGTTGCGCATCATTACGCTTAATACCGGCAAACTCAATCCCGAAACCGCCGCCCTGATCGACGAAACCGACAGCCGTTACCGCATCCGTATCGAAGTGTTCCGCCCCGATGCGCAAGCGGCAGATGCGTTCGAGCAGGAATACGGCAGCGCCGCCATGTATGAAAGCGTGGAATTGCGCCGCCGTTGTTGCCATATCCGCAAAATCGAACCGCTCAACCGCGCCTTGGCCGGTGCGCCCGCCTGGCTGACCGGGCAGCGCCAAAGCCAGTCGGAAACCCGCAGCGGCTTGAATTTCGAAGAGCACGACGGCGCGCGCGGCATCGCCAAATTCAACCCGATTTTCGATTGGGACGACGGTGATGTGTGGGCTTATGCCCAAGCACACCAAGTGCCGCTCAACGCTTTATACCGCCAAGGTTATCCCAGCATAGGCTGCGAACCCTGCACGCGCCCGGTGAAAGAGGGCGAAAGTATCCGCGCCGGGCGCTGGTGGTGGGAGAATAAAGACACGAAAGAGTGCGGCTTGCATAAATAGCGGATTTGCGCAGCTAATGACGGTGGTAAGCATTTTTCAGACGGCCTAAATGGCTTGCAAAGGTTTCAACTCTTAAAAAAGTACACCCGTCATACTCAGGCGGAGTCCGAGCATGACGGGATGGTTATGAAGTTAAGCGGTTTAACTATTGGCCGGCCTGTGCCGTATCCAGCGCGGCGGAAATATCCGCCCAAATGTCTTCCACATCTTCCACGCCGATGGAAAAGCGCAGCAGGCCGATTTTGATGCCGGCGGCGGTTTTGATTTCGTGCGGCACGCCGCTGTGCGATTGCGAATAGCAGTGGTTAATCAGGCTTTCCACACCGCCCAAGCTGGAGGCCATCTGAACCATTTGCAGGTTTTTAATCACGCTGTTGGCGGCTTCTTTGCTGTCGTTTTTCAGCCAAATGCTCACCACGCCGCCGAAATCCCTCATTTGCCGTTTCGCCAGATTGTGATGTTCGTGCGAAGGCAGGCCGGGGTAGAACACTTTTTCAACCGCAGGATGCGCTTCCAAACGGCGGGCGATTTCCAGCGCGTTTTCGCAATGGCGCTGCATACGCAGGGCCAGCGTTTTGATGCCGCGCAGCACCAGCGCGCAGTCCATCGGCCCGGCCACGCCGCCGGTGTTCATCATCATGGTGCGCATCGGGCGCGCCAACTCTTCGGCTTTCACCGCCACCACGCCCATCAGCACGTCGGAATGGCCGCACAGGTATTTGGTGGCGGAATGGAACACGATGTCGCAGCCCATATCGAGCGGGTTTTGCAGATAGGGCGTGGCGAAGGTGTTGTCGATGCCCACCAGCGCGCCGGCGGCTTTGGCTTTGGCAGCAAGCGTTTCGATATCCACCAGCCGCAGCAATGGGTTGGACGGGGTTTCCAGCCACACCATTTTCACGTTTGCGTGTTCGGCCAGCGCTTTATCGAGATTGGCGGGGTCGGTTAAATCGGCGAACACCACGTTCACGCCCCACAGGGCATACACTTCTGTGAGCAAATCGTAGCTGCCGCCGTAGATGTCGCTCACCGCGATAATGGTGTCGCCGGGGCGCAGAAAGGCGCGGTACACGCAGTCGATGCCGGCCATGCCGCTGCCGAAGGCAAAGCCCGCCGCGCCGTGTTCCAGCGCGGCAACAGTGTCTTCCAGCACTTTGCGGGTGGGATTGCTTGCGCGGGCATAGCGGAACGGAATCTGCTCGCCGATTTCTTTCATGCGGAACATGCTGTTCTGATAAATCGGCGGCATGATGGCGCGGTTGTGGTCGTCGGGGTCGTAGCTGCTGTGGATGGCTTCGGTGGCGAATTTCATGGCGTGGCCTTTCGGTTGGAGGGATAGAGGATTTTAGCACTATCCGAAAAATAGAAACAATCAATGCCCGGCGGGGCGCTAAGTGATATAATCTCGCATTTGAAAATTCGGGCGGCCTGTTCGGATCTGCTGCAAGGCCGTCTGAAACTTTATTTCAGACGGCCTTGCATTTTGCGCCGCCTGCACACACATAGGGGCTTCAAGCCCTCTTCAGATTCTAAGGAAATCCGACGCATGAACGCCATTGTAGACGTGCAATCCACCCGCGATTTACGCAACCTGCCGATTAACCAGGTCGGTATCAAAGACTTACGTTTCCCCATTACGCTCAACACCGCCGAAGGCACGCAGGCCACCGTTGCCCGCCTGACCATGACGGTTTTTCTGCCCGCCGACCAAAAAGGCACGCATATGTCGCGCTTCGTCGCCCTGATGGAGCGCCAAACCGAAGCGCTGGGTTTCGAGCGCCTGAAAACGCTTACCGAAGAAATGGTGTCGTTGCTGGATTCGCATTCGGGCAAAATCAGCGTGTCGTTTCCGTTTTTCCGCAAAAAAAGCGCGCCGGTGTCGGGCATACAGTCGCTGCTCGACTACGACGTAACGCTAACGGGCGAAATCAAAAACGGCGAATACAGCCACACGCTCAAAGTGCTGGTGCCGGTAACCAGCCTGTGCCCCTGCTCGAAAGAAATTTCGCAATACGGTGCCCACAACCAACGCTCGCACGTTACCGTAACCATCACCTGCGGCAGCGAAGTGGGCATAGAAGAAGTTATCGACTGCGTGGAATCGCAGGCATCGTGCCAGCTCTACGGCCTGCTCAAGCGGCCGGACGAAAAATTCGTTACCGAGCAGGCATATGAAAACCCGAAATTCGTCGAAGACATGGTGCGCGACGTTGCCACCCGCCTAATCGCCGACGGCCGCATCTGCGGTTTTGTGGTTGAAAGCGAAAATTTCGAGTCGATACACAACCATTCGGCTTATGCCTATATCGCCTATCCTTAACTGCATCGCGGTTTCAAATTGAAACAGGCCGTCTGAAACGTTTTCAGACGGCCTGTTGCATTAACGGCGTTCGGGTTTCAACCGGCGGCCTTAAGGCGCGGAAGCTGCGGCTTCGCCCTCGGGCAGCATATCCGCCTCGGTGAATTCCGGCTCGGGCGCGGTTTCGAATATTTTGCCGTTGAGTTTCAGACGGCTGTTGTCCAGCTCGACCAGCGTTTTGATGTTGCCGTTGTCAACGGTGAGGTATTGCTCGCGCGCCATCGAGTTGACGGTGCTTTCCACCATCAGGCGCAGGGTTTCGTTGATGTCGTCGAGGCTGGCGCGGCCCTCGGCAAGGTCTTCAGGGTTAACGCTGAAGATATTGTCGGCCTGGTTGACGGCCAGCTGCTCGAGCAGTTTCTGCGGCACCTGCATGTCGAAACGGGCATGGGTTTTTTTGAGCATGGCGCTAAAGTCGTTCATCTCGGCCCGGGTGAGGCCGTTGAAACTGAGGCGGCCTTTCACATCAACCAAACCTTGCGGCATTTTGAAGGTGAAGGTTTTAACGTTCAGCACGGGATTCTGGGTGAACAGGCCGGCGGCTTCGTTGCGGGCGGTTTTCAACAGCTCGCTTTGAATCTGCTCTTCGGTCATTTCTTTCGACGAGAGTTCGGCCATTTTGTTTTTAATGGCCAAAAGGCTCTTGGCGTGCAGATGCTCGGCAGCCACGTTGATGTCGAGCGGGCCGTAGTGCTCGTCGCCGTAGGCAAGGGTTTCGAAGCGGAAGCGGCCTTCGCTGTTTACCCATTCGCCGTTTTCACCGGTTCGGGTGTCGAAGCTGAGTTTTTCAACGGCGATTTTGGAAGGGGCGACGGTGCCGGTGGGGTTGATAAACGCGCCGATCTGCAAATCGGTAACCAAATTCACCAGCTCGTTGATTTTGATGTTGTAGTCGAAACCTTCTTTCCACTGCATCGAAAATTTATCGAGTTTAAAGCTGCTGCTGCCCAGTGCCAGTTGGTTGCCGCCGTCGGTGGTTTCGGTGCGGATATGCAGGTTTTCCAGCGCAACATCACCTTTGTCGGCCAGCTTGGCTTGCAGCGAAGGAGCGGTGTAATCGTGGGTGTAGGCAGTGAATTCGGGTTGGTAAACAGTGGTGCCGCTCAAGCCTTTCCAGTTGAGCTTGATACCCGAAAGCTCTTCGTAATCGAATGCGGGCACGCTTAAGGCCAGCTCGCCGCTGCCGCCGAGGTTAACGGTGTTGGTAAGGCTCACGGGTGCTTGTGTGCCGAAAAAGCGGGCCAGCACTTTGGCCACTTCGGGGTGGTATTTGAATTCGGTTTCCACATGGGCGCGCACGGGCGTAAAACCGCCGGCAAACGGGCCGTGTTTAACATGGTTGATAACCGTAATCGGTTCTTTCAAAACGGTTTTGAGGTTGTCGGGCAGGTATTTTCCGGTGTTGTGGAGCAGGGTGGGTTTCAGTCGCACAACGGTGGTTTCGGTGGCGCCGAACCAGCCGCGTTGGTATTGGTGCGACTCAACGGTGAGAAAGCCGGATTGCGACAGCAGTTTCTGCTGGGCGGCCAGGCTTTCTTCGGCCTTGATGCCGAGATAATAAGGCAGTGCGCCGAACACAAGGGCCAAAACGGCGGCAAGGGCGAGCGACAGGGAAATCAGTAGCTTTTTCATTGCATCACACAATAAACGGAAAGCGCGAAGCATAGCATTTTTTGCGGTGCTTGTCTTTGATTGAACGGGGCGTTCAGACGGCCCGGGGCTTTTCCCGCGCTTGATGGCGGCGTGCAGAAAATGGTATCGTGCGTGAATTTTAACGCGAGGGGCAGATAATGAAAAAATTGGCCGGCGTATTGGCCGGAGCGTGGCTGGGTTTGCAGTTGGGCGTGGGTTATCTGGTTGCGCCTCTGTTGTTTCAAAATTTGGAACGGATAGAGGCAGGCGCGTTGGCGGGTGTGTTGTTTACCGTAACGGCCTATATCGGCCTGGCTGTTTGGCTGCTGGTTTATTTTACGGGCAGATCGGAAGAAAAACGGGCTTATGCGCGCCCGCACACAGGCAAATGGGTGTTGCTGCTGCTGGCTTTGCTGGCAGTTAACCAGTTTCTGGTTACCCCCGTGATCGAGGCTCATAAAACGGGAACGGCCAACTGGCTGTTAACGCTCTTGGGCGGCTCGTTCGGCAGATGGCACGGCGTTTCAACCATTATTTATATGGTGTGCAGCGTGCTGGGGCTGGGCTTGGTGTTCCGTTTGGTTAGAATGGAGTGGCGGTAACCGGTTATAAAGCAGGCCGTCTGAAAAAGTTGCTACTTTAAATAACTTTTTCAGACGGCCTATTTGATTGTTGGTTGCCCTGTTTTAGTTTTCGGTGTTTTCACGCCACAAAACCAACAGTTTGCCGATATGCTGCACCAATTGTGCGTCCACCGCTTCGCACAAGGCTTCGCAAATGGCGATGCGTTCGGCGCGGTCGTCGCCCAACACGCGCACCTTGATCAGCTCGTGCGCCGTCAGCGCCGCATCGGTTTCTTTGATAACGGATTCGGTCAGGCCGTGTTGGCCTACCATCACAACGGGGTTTAAATGATGGGCGCGGGCTTTGAGTTCTAAAATTTCCCGGGTGGTGAGTTTGTCGGCCATATTCTCTGCTTAAATATCAAAATCGGTTAAATGCGTTATTCTACGCGAAGCGGCGCCTTTAAGGGAGAAAATAACGTACAATAGCGGCTTTATTATTGTTGTGTGGTTACGGTATGTCGGTGCGTTCAAAATCTTCCAAAGCATGGCTCAATGAACACGTTAACGACCATTATGTGCATCTGGCGCAAAAAGACGGCTACCGCGCGCGCGCGGCCTACAAGCTTTTGGAAATCAACGAAAAAGACAAACTTATCCGCCCCGGCACCGTGTTGGCCGATTTGGGCAGCGCGCCCGGCAGCTGGTCGCAGGTGGCGGCGCAACTGGCCGGCAGCAGCGGGCAGGTGTTTGCCTTGGATATTCTGCCGATGGATGCGCTGGAAGGCGTATCGTTCATTCAGGGCGATTTCCGCGAAGAGGCCGTATTGGCCGAATTCGAGCGGCTGCTGGATGGTCGCCCGTTAGACCTTGTAATTTGCGATATGGCACCCAATATGTCGGGCAATGCCGTAACGGATCAGGCACGCAGCTTTTATTTGTGTGAGCTGGCTTTGGATTTTGCCGCCAACCATTTGAAAACAGGCGGTAATTTTCTGGTTAAGGTGTTTCAGGGGGCGGGGTATCAAGAATACGCCGCCGCTATGCGCGAAGTGTTCGCTTCGGTGCAGACCAGAAAGCCGAATGCCTCCCGCAATCGTTCCAGTGAGATTTATTTATTGGGCAAAAATAAACGCTGACAATGCGTATAGCCTGATTTACAATCCGTTCTTATTTTTGACCCTTATATGGAGCCTGTTTCAGTGGGGAATATGTTAAAAAATGTGTTGGTTTGGCTGGTGTTGATTGTTGCCATGCTGATGGCGTTCAACGCAATCAGCGACAGCAAAGAAAACAAACAGCAAATCGAATATTCGCAGTTTATCGAACAAGTGAACAAAGGTGAAATTGCCAATGTGAACATTGAAGGTTCGGTGGTCAGCGGCTACCTGATTAAAGGCACGCGCACCGACAAAACCGAATTTTTCACCAATGCGCCGTTAGACGAAAAACTGGTTCCGACACTGTTGGATAAAAAAGTGCGCGTGAAAGTTACGCCCGAAGAAAAACCGAGCATGCTCACCAGCCTGCTGTTCAGCCTGCTGCCGGTGATGCTGCTGATCGGTGCGTGGTTTTATTTCATGCGTATGCAATCGGGCGGCGGCGGTAAAGGCGGTGCGTTTTCGTTTGGCAAAAGCCGTGCCAAACTGCTGGATAAAGACACCAACAAAGTAACCTTCGCCGATGTGGCGGGTTGCGACGAAGCCAAAGAAGAAGTGCAGGAAATCGTTGATTATCTGAAAGCACCCAACCGCTATCAGAGCTTGGGCGGGCGAGTGCCGCGCGGCATCCTGTTGGCGGGCAGCCCCGGAACGGGTAAAACCCTGCTGGCCAAAGCCATTGCAGGCGAAGCGCAAGTGCCGTTTTTCAGCATTTCCGGTTCCGACTTTGTTGAAATGTTCGTCGGTGTGGGTGCCAGCCGCGTGCGCGATATGTTCGAGCAGGCTAAGAAAAACGCCCCCTGCATTATCTTTATCGACGAAATCGACGCCGTAGGCCGCCAGCGCGGTGCAGGTTTGGGCGGCGGTAACGACGAGCGCGAACAAACCCTCAACCAATTGCTGGTTGAAATGGACGGTTTCGAAAGCAACCAAACCGTTATCGTAATTGCCGCCACCAACCGCCCCGACGTGCTCGATCCTGCTTTGCAGCGCCCCGGCCGTTTCGACCGCCAAGTAGTGGTGCCGCTGCCCGATATCCGCGGCCGCGAGCAGATTCTGAAAGTGCACGCCAAAAAAGTGCCGCTCGACGAATCGGTGGATTTGGTTTCGCTGGCACGCGGTACGCCCGGTTTTTCGGGTGCGGATTTGGCTAACTTGGTGAACGAAGCCGCCCTGTTTGCAGGCCGCCGCAACAAAGTGAAAGTGGATCAAAGCGACTTTGAAGACGCCAAAGACAAAATCTATATGGGCCCCGAGCGCCGCTCGATGGTGATGCACGAAGACGAAAAACGCGCCACCGCTTATCACGAAGCCGGCCATGCGATTGTGGCGGAAAGCTTGGAATACACGGATCCCGTCCACAAAGTAACCATCATGCCGCGCGGCCGTGCGCTGGGTTTGACTTGGCAGCTTCCCGAGCGCGACCGTATCAGCATGTATAAAGACCAAATGCTGAGCCAGATTTCGATTCTGTACGGCGGTCGTATTGCCGAAGATTTGTTTGTGGGCCGTATTTCCACCGGTGCCTCCAACGATTTCGAGCGCGCCACCCAAATCGCCCGCGAAATGGTTACCCGTTTCGGCATGAGCGACAAAATGGGGCAGATGGTTTATGCCGAAAACGAAGGCGAAGTGTTCCTCGGCCGCAGCGTAACCCGTTCGCAGCATATTTCCGAGAAAACCCAGCAGGAAGTGGATGCGGAGATCCGCCGCATTCTCGACGAGCAATATGCCGTGGCCTATAAAATCTTGGATGAAAACCGCGATAAGATGGAAACCATGTGCAAAGCACTGATGGAATGGGAAACCATCGACCGCGACCAAGTGTTGGAAATCATGGAGGGCAAACAACCCAGCCCGCCGAAAGATTACAGCCACAATATCCGTAAAAAAGACGGCGATACTACGGCACAGCCGCAGGTTGAATATGCAGATACCGCAGAAGCCCAATCTTCTGAAAGTAGCGCAAACGGTCAGGCAGTTGCGGCAGAATCCGGTGAGGAAACGCGCTATCCTGCGGATAAAGTATAAAATCCACGCGATTGAAAAGCGGCCGTTAAGGCCGCTTTTTTATGCACTTTAATATTGGAATCAAAGGCCGAGACCTTTACAAAAATACCTTAAGGCCGTCTGAAATGCTTAAATTCCGTCATTCCCGCGTAGGCGGGAATCCAGCCTTTAAACCATCAAGTATTTTATTTCAATAATTTACGAAAAAATGACTGGATTACCGCCTACGCGGGAATGACGATAATCTGATGTTTCAGACGGCCTAAATGAATTTTGCAAAGGTCTCAGTTTTATTTGGTTGCTGTTTTGTTGCCTTCAACGATTTTCAAACCGGCGGCAACCAAACCGCCGATATCGGCAATGTTGGCGGGCATAATCAAGGTGTTGTTTTCTTTAGCCAGCTTGCCGAAGGCTTCTACATATTGTTCGGCCACTTTCAAGTTCACAGCTTCGCTGCCGCCGGGGTTTTGCAGGGCTGCGGCCACCGCGCGGATGGCGTCGGCATTGGCTTCTGCCACCAGCCGCAGGGCTTCGGCCTCGCCTTGGGCACGGTTGATTTGGGCGATTTTCTGGCCGTTTGATTCGTTGATGGCAGCCTGCATTTCGCCTTCGGATTGTTGGATTTCCGCTTCGCGCTGGCCGCTGGCGAGGTTGATTTGTTCGATTTTACGGCCTTCCGATTCGGCGATGCGGGCGCGTTTTTCGCGTTCGGCAGTGATTTGCGCCTGCATCGCGCGCAGAATTTCCTGCGGCGGCACGAGGTCTTTGATTTCGTAACGCAATACTTTCACGCCCCAAGATACGGCGGCTTCGTCGAGTGCGGACACGACGATACTGTTGATTTCGTCGCGTTCTTCAAAAGTGCGGTCCAGTTCCATACGGCCGATAACCGAGCGCAGGGTGGTTTGCGCCAGTTGGGTGATGGCGGAAATATAATTGCTGGAGCCGTATGAAGCGAGCTTGGGGTCGGTTACTTGGAAGTAGATGATGCCGTCAACGGTGAGCTGGGTATTGTCGCGGGTGATGCACACCTGGCTGGGCACGTCGAGGGGGATTTCTTTTAACGTGTGGCGGTAGGCCACGCGGTCGACAAACGGTATCAGAATATTCAGGCCGGGATTTAAGATTTTGTGGAAACGGCCCAACCGTTCGACCACATAGGCTTCTTGTTGCGGCACCACGGTAAAGGCTTTGAAGCCGAACACGACAACGGCGATAAAAATCAGGATGGGAAAGCTGATGAAGATGTTGAAATCCATGGTTTTTCCTTTGGTTTAAGTCGGGTTAATGCAAGTTAATCAGTAGGATATTGCCGTTTTTGCCGGTGATGACGGCGGTTTGCGGTTGGGAAGCGGTTTGGGCATTGGCGGCTTCGGCTTGCCAAACAGAACCGCGGTAGTGCACTTCATACATATTGCCGTGCAGGTGGCGGTTGATGTGTACGGTTTGGCCGATGTCCAAATCATTAAGCGATGCGTCGCCGTTGTCGAGTCGGCGGTGGCGTTTGATCCAGCGGTTTGCCCAAGCGATACCCACGGAGGCCAGCACGGCGGCGGTGATGATGCTGACGGTTAGGTTGTTAAACAGAAGGGCAGCCAAGCCCGCGCCGAATAGGGCGGCGCTGACCACCAACAGGTAAATCGTGCTGACGAACAGTTCGAGAATCAGCACCAATGCCGCAGCGATAAACCAATATGTCATGGGGTTGCCTTTCTGTGGTTGGGATTCGTGTTGAACATAAGTCTGCCTGCAATAAAAATCAATGCTTTTGCAGCGGGAGGGCGGGTGATTCGTTAAAAGTTTACTTGGCTATTGCCCGGGCGTAAATATAGCAAAACCATTTGTTTTATAACCGTTCCGTCATGCTCGGTTCAAACCCGGGTATGAAGTGTGTACTTTTCATTAAGTTTATTTACGATAAAGTTTTTTTCAGACGGCCCGAGGGCAAATAAAAGGCCGTCTGAAAACAAAACGGCTTTCAGACGGCTTTTGATTCGATTGGCAAACGACACAGGCTTATTATCTTATCCGGCGGCAGCGGCCAACACACGGCGGCGGCGGGTTTCGCTCAACACCATGCCGGCGGTTACCGACACATTCATGCTTTCCACCGTGCCGAACATGGGCACGGAAACCAGCATATCGCAATGCTCGCGGGTGAGGCGGCGCATGCCTTCGCCTTCGTTGCCCATCACCCAGGCGATGCTTTCGGGCAGCCTGGCGTGATACAGATCGGCTTCGCCGCCCATATCGGTGCCGACCACCCAGATGCCGTATTCCTTCAGCTCGCGCAGGGTGCGGGCGAGATTGGTAACGGTGATGTAGGGCACGGTTTCGGCGGCACCGCAGGCCACTTTGCTCACAGTGGCGTTCAGCCCGGCGCTTTTGTCTTTCGGCGCAATCACGGCGTGCACGCCCATGGCATCCGCGGTGCGCAGGCAGGCGCCGAGGTTGTGCGGATCGGTGATGCCGTCGAGCACCAGCAGCAGGGCGGGTTCACGCAGGTTTTCCAAAACGTCTTCCAGATGAACGTGGTTTTTGGATGCGTCGATAAAGCCGGCCACTCCTTGATGGCGCGCGCCTTTGGCGATGGTGTTGAGGCGCTCGGCGGCGGCGAAGTGCACGCGCACGTTTTCGGCGGCGGCTTTTTCCAACACTTCCCGCGTGCGCGCGTCTTGCCGGCCTTCCTGTATATAAAGTTCGGTGATGCTTTTGGGGTTTTGCCACAAACGGGCGTTGACGGCGTGAAAACCGTAGATAAATCGCTGATTGGCCATGGCTCTGCTTTTGCTAAAGATTAGAGGCGGCATTATACAGGGTTTGCACACAGGCCGTCTGAAAAGCAGGGCGGTTTGTTATACAATCGGTTTTATTTTTCAGACGGCCTCACAAACACCATGCAGATTTACCTTGTCGGCGGCGCAGTCCGCGATACTTTGCTCAACCTGCCCGTTACCGACCGCGATTGGGTGGTAGTGGGTGCAGACGCCGAAACCATGACCAAGCGCGGTTTCCAGCCTGTGGGCAAAGATTTTCCCGTGTTTCTGCACCCCGAAACCCACGAAGAATACGCACTGGCACGCACCGAGCGCAAAACCGCCAAAGGCTACGCGGGCTTTGCCTTTTATGCCGACAAAAACATTACGCTGGAGCAGGACTTGCAGCGCCGCGATTTAACCATCAACGCCATGGCGCAAGATTCAGACGGCCTGATTATCGACCCTTTCGGCGGACGGCAGGATTTGCACGATAAAATCCTGCGCCACGTTTCGCCCGCTTTTGCCGAAGACCCCGTGCGGATTTTGCGCACCGCCCGCTTTGCCGCCCGCTACGGCTTCGAGGTTGCGCCCGAAACCATGACGCTGATGAAACAAATGGTGGAAAACGGCGAAGCCGACGCACTGGTGGCCGAACGGGTGTGGCAGGAGCTGGCGAAAGGACTGATGGAGCCGCAGCCGCGCCGCATGATGGAAATCCTGCGCGAATGCGGCGCTTTGAAAGTGTTGTTGCCCGAAGTGGATGCGTTGTTCGGCGTGCCGCAGCGTGCCGACTATCACCCCGAAATCGACAGCGGCATCCACACACTGATGGTGCTGCAACGCGCCGCTGATATGGGGCTGACGCTGCCGGAGCGCTACGCCGCGCTGCTGCACGATTTGGGTAAGGCGCTTACACCGGCCGACATCCTGCCCAAGCACCACGGCCACGACATTGCCGGCGTGGTGCCCGTGCGCACCGTCAACGCCCGCTGGAAAGTGCCGAAAGCCTGCGCCGAGCTGGCCGAACTGGTGTGTCGCTGGCACATCATGTTTCACAGCGTCGGCGAGCTGAGACCGAAAACCGCGCTGGATACCTTGAAAAAAGCCGATGCATTCCGCCGCCCCGAACGCTTTCAGACGGCCTTAAACGTATGCGTGGCCGACACGCAGGGCCGCCTGCACCGCGAAAACGAAGCCTACCCGCAGCGGGCGCATTGGCTGGCCCTGCTTGCCGCCGCCAATGAAACGGACACCGCCGCCATCGCCGCCGCCTGCGCGGATAATCCGCAGAAAACCGCCGAAGCCATCGACAAAGCGCGTTTGGAAAAAATCACACCGCTTCAGACGGCCTATAAGCAGGCTTTGAGCCGTGGCGGAAACAACGGCTCCGCGATGTAAGTTTGTATTTCTAGATGCTTTGAACCGACAGCAAAAAGCCGGTGAAAATTTCACCGGCTTTTTGCTGTATATTTTACTGATTTTGGCGGAGTAGGAGGGATTCGAACCCTCGATCCAGGTTTTAGCCCAGATGCACCCTTAGCAGGGGTGTGCCTTCAGCCTCTCAGCCACTACTCCGTAAAGAAGCGTGAACTATAAACAAGTCTGTTTGGGGTGTCAAGCAGGTTGGTGGTTTTTAGGCCGTCTGAAAATTAAGTTTTTGAATTTCATTTAAATTCATTTTAATTGGGTTTTGGCCGCGTTGCAGCCGGTTCTATTTGGGCTTGGTATGACCGGGTAGAACCTGTTTCATCACGCTCACGGTTTCGCCGTTGTGCGGCCGTTTTTCAATTTCGTGCCAGCCGTGGCGGACATATAAAGGCTGCATATCCGGTGTGTAGAGATACAGTTCGCGAATGCCGGTTTGCCGCGCATGGTGCAGGCAGTATGTGATCAAGGCGTTTCCCGCGCCTTTGCCGCGATATTCGGGCAGCACAAACACATCGCCCAGCCAGTATTCGTATTGCGGCAGCGAAGCGATGTCATGGCGCTTCAGAGCCGCGCTGCCGAGCAGGGTGCCGCTTGGGTCGACTGCTACGAATGCTTGCGGCAAATCGTTGCCGCGCAGGCATTTTTGATAGTAGGCACGGATTTTTTCAAGCGACGACCACGGGGCGAAGTCGTGCCATTCGGCAAACAGGGCGTTTGCCAGCGGCTCGATATGTTGGGGGTAGCGAGACAAGGGAAAAACGGAAACGGTCATGGTTTTTTAATGAAAACGTTATATTTTTTCGGCCACGATAAACAAACGCGGAAACGGCAGCAGCACGCAGCCGTCAGCCTGAACGGGATAGGCTTGGTGCAGGGCGTCGGTGTAGTCTGCTAAAAAATATTGTTGGTCGTGCGGCTCGAGCAGGTTTAGAAACGGCCGCAGGGCGGTGGATTGAAACCATTCGGTGATGTGTTTCACGCTCGGCATAACATGGTAATAGGTGGTGCGCCAGATATCGGCACGGCAGCCGGAACGGGTGAGGATATCGTAATAGGCGGAAACGTCGGGCAGGGCATCGCGGTTTCGCAGGGCGGCCATGGCTTGCCGCCAACGGGGTTGGGCGGCGGTTTCGCGCATCAGGCGGTGTGCGGGTTCTTCTAGGTTGTCGGGCATTTGTACGGCAAGCACACCGTTCGGGGCAAGTTGCGCTAAGAGCTTGGGCAGCAGGTGTTCGTGGTTGCCCGTCCATTGCAGCGAAGCGTTGGCGAAGATAAGGTCGGGCGGGGCATCGGCTTGCCACCGGATGAGATCGGTTTCGACAAAGCTGCATTGGGGCAGGCGTTGCTGTGCCGCGGCTATCATGGCGGGGGAGTTATCGATGCCGCAGATATCGGCCTGCGGCCATGTTTGCAGCAGCAAGGCGGTGCTGTTGCCTGATCCGCAACCCAAATCTGCGGCGCGGCTTACGGGGCGGTTGGCAATGCGTGCCAGCAGTTCGGCGGCCGGGCGGGTGCGTTCGGCTTCGAAGCGGCGGTAGAGTTCGGGATTCCAATCGGCCATTGGCGTTTCCTTTATGTGGCGTGATTGTGAAAGAAAAAGCCGTGCAGAAAATGCTGCACGGCTTTTTCAGACGGCCTGATTACATACGTTCGATCATGGCTTTGCCGAAAGCGGAGCAGGATACTTCGTTGGCACCGTCCATCAGGCGGGCGAAGTCGTAGGTAACCTGTTTGTCGCCGATGGCTTTTTCCATGGATTCGATAACCAAATCGGCGGCTTCTTTCCAGCCCAGATGGCGCAGCATCATTTCGGCAGACAGAATCAGAGAACCGGGGTTCACTTTATCTTGGCCTGCGTATTTCGGTGCAGTGCCGTGGGTGGCTTCGAATACGGCGTATTGGTCGGAAATATTGGCGCCCGGGGCGATACCGATACCGCCTACTTGGGCAGCCAGCGCGTCGGAGATGTAGTCGCCGTTGAGGTTGAGGGTGGCGATAACGTCGTATTCTGCGGGGCGCAATACGATTTGTTGCAGGAAGGCATCGGCAATGGCGTCTTTAACGATGATTTCTTTGCCGGTTTTCGGGTTTTTGAATTTGCACCACGGGCCGCCGTCGATCAGTTCGGCGCCGAATTCTTTTTGCGCCAGCTCGTAGCCCCAGTCGCGGAAGCCGCCTTCGGTAAACTTCATGATGTTGCCTTTGTGTACCAAAGTTACGCTGTCGCGGTCGTTGTCGATGGCGTATTGGATGGCGGCGCGCACCAGGCGGGTGGTGCCTTCTTTAGACACGGGCTTGATGCCGATGCCTGAAGTGGCGGGGAAGCGGATTTTTTTCACGCCCATTTCGTTTTGCAGGAAAGCGATCACTTTTTTAGCGGCTTCGCTTTCGGCTTCCCATTCGATACCGGCATAAATATCTTCGGTGTTTTCACGGAAAATCACCATATCGGTTTTGCTCGGGTCTTTCAGCGGAGAGGGTACGCCGTTGAAATAGCGCACGGGGCGCACGCATTGGTATAAGTCCAACTCTTGGCGCAGCGCCACGTTGAGCGAGCGGATGCCGCCGCCCACGGGGGTGGTCATCGGGCCTTTGATGGATACGGAATATTCTTTCAGGGCCTCCAGCGTTTCTTCGGGCAGCCATACGTTGTCGCCGTAAACACGGGTGGCTTTTTCGCCGGCAAAAACTTCCATCCAGTGGATTTTTTTCTCGCCACCATAAGCCTTGGCTACGGCCGCATCAATTACATTAATCATAACGGGGGTGATGTCTACGCCGATGCCGTCGCCTTCGATGAAGGGGATAATCGGATTGTTGGGAATGGCTTGGCCGGGAACGATTTTTTGGCCTTCGGCGGGTACTTTGATATGACTCATGGTGTCTCCTGTTTTTTACGGGTTTTTTTCTTGACGGTTTTGTTTGAGGCATTGCGCTTGCGGTTTGGCGGAGCATAACGGGCGCAACGGCTCGGAAGCCTACGGAAATATAAATGGGTTCCGCACACATAATGCTTGGGAATTATGCTTGATTTTTGCTTCTTGTGCTAGTGGCTGTTAACAATTGGTTTCGGGTGCGGCACGGCAGGGGGTAGAATATGCCGGCAAACGGATACGGTGCCAACAACTATGAAAAACCTGATAGCCTTTAACAAACCCTACGGCGTAATCTGCCAGTTTTCGCCGCACGAAACACATAAGAGCCTGAAAGATTATATTGATGCGCCGGGATTCTACCCCGCCGGACGGCTCGACACCGACAGCGAAGGCCTATTGCTGTTAACCGATAACGGCCGCTTGCAGGCGCAGATTGCCGAGCCTAAGCACGGTAAAGAAAAAACCTATTGGGCGCAGGTGGAAGGCAGCCCCGACGAAACGCGGCTCGATATGCTGCGAAAAGGCGTGGATTTGGGCGGTTTTGTTACCCGTCCGGCAAAGGTTAGGGTTTTGCGGTCCGAAGAAACCGCCCGTTTGTGGTCGCGTAACCCGCCCGTGCGCGAACGCAAAACCGTGCCCGATTTCTGGCTTGAAATTACCATTAGCGAAGGCAAAAACCGCCAAGTGCGGCGGATGACGGCCAAAGCGGGTTATCCATGCCTGCGTTTGGTGCGGGTGGCCGTGGGGCGGCTGAACCTGTTTGAGCTGGGCATAGAGCAGGGCGCTTGGGTGTTTTGCAAAACCATGCCTTGAATGTTTTTCAGACGGCCTCGGTATATGCCCGAGGCCGTCTGAAAAAAGCGGCCGGTAAAACCGCCCCATCTTTAACCGGCACGGTAAATTTGATACACTGCACGCCTGATTTTTCACACACAGAAAATGAATTACTCATGAAAAAAACCGCCCTGATCGCGCTTTCTGCATTGGTTTTGGCATCATGCAGCAGCGACACCCAAACCGGCCGCTCCGGTTCCGCCAAAGAAACGCCGGTTTCCCCCGTCGGCAAACGCCCCGTATTCGACCATTCCGCCGATTCGGTGGCTGTGGGCGGGTTTAACGCCAATGCCAACGTGCAGAAATTTATCGCACACGAAACCGCAAGCGGCAAATTTTCGGCGGGCGAGCTGCAAAGCTTTTTCGACGGCGTGATTTACAAGGGCAACATCATCAACATCATGAACCGTCCCGGCACCTCACGCCCGTGGTATGAATTCCGCACCGGCAATTCGGGCGCGGCCAGAATTGCCGGCGGCAAGCGTTTTTACGCCCAGCATCAGGCAACTCTTGATGCCGTGGCCAAAAACTACGGCGTGCCCGCCGAAATCATCGTGGCCATTATCGGCATCGAAACCAATTACGGCACCAATATGGGCAGCTTCCGCCTGGCCGATTCGCTGAGCACGCTGGCGTTCGATTATCCGCGCCGCGCCGAATTTTTTCAGAAAGAGCTGCATGAATTTCTGCTGATGGCCAAAGAAGAAAGGCGCGACGTGTTCGGTTTTAAAGGCAGCTATGCCGGCGCGATGGGTATGCCGCAGTTTATGCCTTCGAGCTTCCGCAAATATGCGGTCGATTACGACGGCGACGGCCGCCGCGACATCTGGAACAACATCGGCGACGTGGCCGCATCGGTGGCCAACTATATGAAAGCCCACGGCTGGCAGACCAACGGCAAAATGGTGGTGCCGGTTACGCTCACCATCACCCAAGAGCTGCAAAACATCATCGACGAAAAAACCGCGCTTACCCGCACCGTGGGCGATTTGAAACGCTTGGGCGTTACCCCGCAGGAAGTGGTGGACGACAACGAAAAAGCCGTGCTCTACCGCCTCGAAACCGCCCCGGGCGTGTATGAATACTATATCGGTTTGAATAATTTCTACACCGTTTGGCAGTATAACCACAGCCGCATGTATGTAACCGCCGTGCGCGACATCGCCAACGGCGTGAGCGGCAATTACCGTTTGTAAAGCAATCATTTATGGCCTATCAAGTTCTCGCCCGCAAGTGGCGGCCCAAAACTTTCGCCGATCTGGTCGGGCAGGAGCACGTTGTCAAAGCCTTGCGCAACGCGCTTGACGAAGGCCGTCTGCACCACGCCTACCTGCTCACCGGCACGCGCGGGGTGGGCAAAACCACCATCGCGCGCATTCTCGCCAAAAGCCTGAACTGCGAAACGCCGTCGCACGGCGAGCCTTGCGGCGTGTGCCAAAGCTGCACGCAGATTGACGCGGGGCGTTATGTCGATCTTTTGGAAATCGATGCCGCTTCCAACACCGGCATCGACAACATCCGTGAAGTGCTCGAAAACGCCCAATACGCGCCCACCGCCGGCAAATACAAAGTCTATATCATCGACGAAGTGCACATGCTCTCGAAAAGCGCGTTCAATGCCATGCTCAAAACGCTGGAAGAGCCGCCCGAACACGTGAAGTTTATTCTTGCCACCACCGACCCGCACAAAGTGCCGATTACCGTACTGAGCCGCTGCCTGCAATTCGTGCTGCGCAATATGACCACCCAGCAGGTGGCCGACCATTTGGCGCATGTGCTCACGGTGGAGCAGATTGCCTACGAAGCGCCCGCCCTGCAACTGTTGGGGCGTGCGGCGATGGGTTCGATGCGCGACGCGTTAAGCCTGCTCGACCAAGCGATTGCCATGGGTTCGGGCAGCGTAACCGAGCACGACGTACGCCAGATGATAGGCGCGGTGGACAAACACTATCTTTACGAGCTGCTGCAAGGCATCGTCAACCAAGACGGCGAAGCGCTGCTGCTGAAAGCGCAGGAAATGGCCGCGCGCGCCATCGGTTTCGACAACGCCTTGAGCGAGCTGGCCATGCTGCTGCAACGTTTGGCGTTGGCCAAAACCGTGCCCGCCGCCGTTGCCGGCGACCCCGAGCACGAAACTCTGCTGCGCCTGTCGCAATACTTGAGCGGCGAGCAGATTCAGCTTTATTACCAATGCGCCATCCACGGCAAACACGATTTGAGCCTCGCGCCCGATGAATACGCAGGCTTCGTGATGACGCTTTTGCGTATGCTCGCCTTCGCCCCGATTGCCGCCAAAGCACACGATGCCGACGGCGTAATCGAAGGCACGCAGCTGCATAATCCCGCACACACGGAACCTGCCGCAAAAAAGCCCCTGATTCTGCCGGACAGGCCGCCTGAAACCCTGGTTTCAAACACGGCCGCCGATGTTGTTCAAGACACCGTTCAGACGGCCTCACCCCACGCAAACAGGCCGTCTGAAAGCAGCGGCGGTTATCCGGCAGAAGACACGCCGCCGTGGGAAAATACGGCGGAATCCGCCGGATTATCCGAACCGCCCGCTGCAGTTGCCGACAACATTCAGACGGCCGCAACGGCAGCACCCGCTGAAACGCCAGCCATCACACCCGACACAACGGCAGCCGGGCCTCAGCCTGCCGTTTCCGCACCAGACGAAACATTGCCGCCGGCGGAAAACGCCGCCGCCGAACCCGTTTTTGCAGAAGAAGCAGTTGGTGCAGGCGACAACACTTTTCAGACGGCCTCTGTTGAAGAAACCGGCTTCGGACACGGCTTTTACGATAACGGCGCGGATTATCCCGACGAGCCGCCGTATTTCCCCGAAGACGACGCTTACCCCCTGCCGCCCGCCGATTTGCCAGTAGAAGATATGTTCGGTGCGGAAGCCGGGCAGACGGAAGAAGCGGCAGAGGACGGCGGTGCGGACGGAGAGGCGGAAGCAGGAGCCGCCTTTGCCGCGCTGCCCGATTTGGCCCCCGAAAACTGGCCGCAGATTGCCAAACGCCTGGCCGCCAAACTCGGCGCCGCGCAAATGATCGCCCAAAACGCCGCCTTTACCCGCTACGACGCCGAAAACGGCCTGCTGGTGTTCGCCCTCACTCAAGAGGCCCGCGCCACCACCAACAAAGAGCGGCTGGACAAAATCCAAAACACGCTGGCCGAAGCCTACGGTTTAACCCTGAAGCTGCAAACCGAAGCCTGGCGCGACGACGCAGGCTGGGAAACCCCCGTGATGCGCCGTAACCGCCTGCAAATCGAAGGCCGCCAACAGGCGCAGCAGCTGCTTGAAGCCGACCCCGCCGCACAGCAGATTTTGCAGCTTTTCGAGGCGCAATGGCTGCCGGAAACGCTGGAACTAAAACAGGCGCAGGAATAACGCAGGCCGTCTGAAAGCCTTGCCAAACCGTTCAGACGGCCTTAATTGAGTTGGCAAACAACTATAGTTAATCAACTTAAGAAAAATAACGGACGTCATACTCGGGCTTGACCCGAGTATCTTAAAACTTGATGAAAAGCAAGATACCCGGGTCAAGCCCGGGTATGACGGAACTGTTACTGAATTAAGTAGTTTAACTATAAACTTACTTTTTAATCCCAAACTTTAAAACAGGAGTACACACCATGTTCGGAAAAGCCGGATTGGGCGGTCTGATGAAACAGGCCCAGCAAATGCAGGAAAACATGAAAAAAGCGCAGGCCAAACTGGCCGAAACCGAAGTAAGCGGCGAAGCCGGCAACGGTTTGGTGAAAGTGGTGATGACCTGCAACCACGTTGTGCGCAAAATCGACATCAGCCAAGATTTGATTCAGGAAGCCGCCGACGATAAAGAAATGCTGGAAGACCTGATTTTGGCCGCCATCAACGATGCGGGCAACAAGGCCGAAGAAACCACCAACAAAACCATGGGCGCATTCACTCAGGGCCTGCCCGCAGGCATGGGCGATTTCTTCCGTTAAGCGCGGCAACAGGCCGTCTGAAATACCCAACCGTTGTCATACCCGGGCTTGACCCGGGTATCTGTTATTTCTTTTGAAACAAAAAGATGCTCGGGTCAGGCCCGAGCATGACACAGGGTTTTTAAGGTGTCGAAAGGGATTTTGCAAAGGTCTCAAGTTGATTGAATATAAATGCATCGCCATGCAAAAAACACAGGCCGTCTGAAAAGATTTTTTCAGACGGCCTGTTGTTTAATGCGTTAACGCATTATTCGCCGTAATAAGCCTTGGTGAGGATTTCTTCCATATCGGCCACCATGGGCAGGCGCGGGTTGGCGGGTGAGCATTGGTCTTCGTAGGCCATCAGCGCCAGCTCTTTGCGGGCGGCGATAAAGGCTTTTTCGTCGATGCCTTGCTCTTTGAACGACATTTTAATACCTACTTTGCGCGCCAACTCGTCGCAGGCTTTGGCAAACGATTCCACGCCTTCCGCCGGCGTGCTGCACGGCAGGCCGAGGGTGCGGGCGATTTCCTGGTATTTCACGTCGGCTTTGTAGTAGTTGTATTTCGGCCATGTAGCGGTTTTCTGCGGGCGTGTGCCGTTGTAGCGGATAACGTGCGGCAGGAAAATCGCGTTGGTGCGGCCGTGGGTGGTGTGGAATTTGCCGCCCACTTTGTGCGACAGCGAGTGGTTGATGCCCAAAAACGAGTTGGCAAAAGCCATGCCGGCGATGGTGGAGGCGTTGTGCATACGTTCGCGGGCTTCGGGATCGTCGGCGCCGTATTTGTAGGAGCGTTCCAAAAATTCAAACACGAGCTTGATGGCTTGTAGCGCCAAACCGTCGGTGAAGTCGTTGGCGAGCACCGAAACATAGGCTTCCACCGCGTGGGTGAGCACGTCCATGCCGGTGTCGGCGGTAACGCTGGCGGGCACGGTCATGGTGAACGAGGGGTCGACGATGGCGATGGTGGGCGTGAGCGAGTAGTCGGCAATCGGGTATTTTTTGTCGCCGTCGCTGATCACGGTGAACGGCGTTACTTCGGAGCCGGTGCCCGAAGTGGTGGGGATGCCGATAAATTTGGCTTTGCGGCCCAATTCGGGGAAGCGGAACGCGCGTTTGCGGATATCCATAAACTTCTGAACCAAATCTTCGAAGTCAACCTGCGGCTGTTCGTAGAAGAGCCACATGGCTTTGGCCGCATCCATCGGCGAGCCGCCGCCCAGCGCGATAATGGTGTCGGGCTGGAAGCTGCGCATCAGGTCGGTGCCTTTATACACGGTTTGCACGCTGGGGTCGGCTTCCACGTCGGTAAACAGCTGCACGGTAACTTTGTTTTTGCGCAGATTGAGCTGGTGGGTGATTTTATCGACAAAACCCAAATCCACCATGGAGCGGTCGGTAACGATCATCACTTTTTCGCAATCTTTCATATCTTGCAGATATTGGATGGAATCGCGTTCGAAATAGATTTTGGCGGGCACTTTAAACCATTGCATGTTGTTTCTCCGACGGCCTACTTTTTTGATATTTAACAGATTCACGGCGTTAACGTTGCCGCCCACGGAGTTTTTACCGTAAGAGCCGCAGCCTAAGGTCAGAGAGGGCAGAAACGCGTTATACACATCGCCGATGCCGCCGAACGAAGAGGGGGAGTTCCAAATCACGCGCAGGGCTTTCACGCGCTCGCCGAAGGTTTTCACCAGCTCTTTGTCGGCGGTGTGGATGGCGGCGGAGTGGCCGAGGCCGTCGAATTCCACCATTTCTTCGGAGAATTTCAAACCTTCTTCGGTGGTTTCGGCTTTGAGCATGGCCAGCACGGGCGAGAGTTTTTCGCGGGTCAGCGGCTCTTTGGGGCCGACTTCGCGGCATTCCACCATAATGATGTTGGTTTTTTCGGGCACTTTGAAACCGGCCTGTTCGGCAATCCAGGCGGCCGATTTGCCCACCACGGCCGCATTGAGTTTGGCGCCGCCGCAGTTGGCGCTGTTGGCTTTCACGCCGAAGATGAACTCTTCGAGCAGCGCCTTTTCTTTCTTGTTGGCGAAATACACGCCGTAGGATTTGAATTCGTCGGTCAGATCGTTATAAATTTCTTTGTCGGCGATAACGGCCTGCTCGCTGGCGCAGATCATGCCGTTGTCGAACGCTTTCGACATCACGATATCATGGGCGGCCTGCTTGATGTTGGCGGATTTTTCCACATAGGCAGGAACGTTGCCCGCTCCCACGCCGAGCGCGGGTTTGCCGCATGAATAAGCCGCCTCCACCATCGCGTTGCCGCCGGTGGCCAAAATGGTGGCCACGCCGGGGTGTTTCATCAGTGAAGACGTGCCTTCCATCGAGGGTTTTTCAATCCATTGCACGCAGTTTTCCGGCGCGCCTGCGGCGATGGCGGCATCGCGCACGATTTGCGCGGCGTGGGCGGAACATTGCTGGGCGGAAGGGTGGAAAGAGAAAATAATCGGATTGCGGGTTTTCAGCGCAATCAGGGCTTTGAAAATCGTGGTAGAAGTGGGGTTGGTGGTGGGGATGATGCCGCAGATAACGCCCACCGGGTCGGCGATTTCGGTGATGCCGGTTACGTCGTCTTCGCTAATCACGCCCACGGTTTTCAAATCGCGCAGGCGGCGCACCACGTTTTCGCAGGCAAACAGGTTTTTAGTGGCTTTGTCTTCAAACACGCCGCGGCCGGTTTCTTCCACCGCGTGCATGGCCAGCACGCCGTGTTTGTCGAGCGCGGCAATCGAGGCTTTGGCCACGATATAGTCGATTTGTTCTTGATTGAGCGTGCGGAATTGATCCAGCGCAACCAACCCTTTCTCAACCAAACGGTTGACCTCGGCTACGGCGGGGCTGACAGTGTTATCGGCAGGTGCGTTCATTGTGTCTCTCCTGAAAAGAAGTAAGGGTAAAGTAATAAATTTTCATTGAGAGCAGTATAAGTAATATTGTTACAAATATTCTTGACTTACATCATAAAACACCTTGCTTTGCCGCAGGGCTTGTTTTTGATTGGTTTTCAGAATTTAAGCCGTTGAAATAAAAAATATTTGTTAATATATTTAAGAATAGGGGCGTATCGTTGGTTTTACCCTATAGTCCGCGCTGCCGCCGATGGTTTATTCGGATTGAAATGAAATATGGCTGGCGTGTATCATAATTACATTTTGCAGAAGCAATCAGGCCGAGACCTTTGCAAAATTTGTTGTGGCCGTCTGAAATGTCTATTTGCCGTGATCTGTGATGCTTTTTGAATGTTGCAAAGGTTTCAGGCCGTCTGAAAGTTGTTTTCAGACGGCCCGGGCAGATTTTGGCGTGATGTTTGATTGCGGATTACGTTATTACCGCCGGAGCAAACCAATGCGGGGGCAAGTTCCGCCCACTTTGCCGCTATGCGGTTTATGAGAAATCATCGGGATCCAAATTGATCGAAGCCGCATACTTTTGCAGCACCGCTTCCAAAATCTGCCGGTCGGCAGGGCGCAATTCGCTGCGCTTGACGATATGCTCTTCGCGGTCGGTTTTCAGTGTAAGGCGTTTTTCCCGCGCCTTGAAACACAACTGCGCATAGGGCAGGCGGGCGGCTTTGCCGTTGGCGGCGGTTAGGGTGCAGCCTTCTTCGTCTAAGAAAATATGGCGGTAATGCCGCTGCCCGGCAAACGTGATCAGCAGCGGAAACTCGCTTTTTTCAAACGCCTGGAAATAAAGCGCATAGCCGAATTGCGGCTGCCGGCCGGCTTCGGCCGACAAGTATTTCTGCCTGCGCGAAATCAGATGGCTTTCGCCGTTGAACGACAACATTCCGCCCACCGGATATTGCGCTTCAAATGCCGCATCGTGCAGATTGCCCTGCCGTGAAAACACTCCGGCGCAGCCGCTCGTGTCGGCGAAAAGCTGGGGTGCCAGCGGATGGTTGTCGCTGTGGAACGACAGGCTGTAAACCGCGTTGCCGCGCGCTTTTTTACGGCTGCCGGAAACGGTTCGGAAAACCAGGAATGCGAAAACGGAAAGGATAGCTGCGAGAAATGCCGGATTGCCCCAAATGCCGCTCATATCGACGTTTCACCTTAAATATACGGACGGCGGCATTATAATAACAGCATTTTTATATCTCAACGGCATTGGTGCGAACGGATTTTCAGACGGCCTGAGCGGGTAAGGTGGGGCCGTCTGAAAACTTTTCAGACGGCCTGCCGTTTTATTTCCCCGCCAATTTTTTCAACACCGTTTTCACGGTGTGAATCCGCGTTTCCACATCGTCCGACACTGCGCCCACGCGCAGTTTGTCGGGGCCGGCCATGCGCCAGTTTTTGTTGCTCTGCATCAGCATGATGATGTCGGCGGGGTCGCGGTTGTGGTTTTTGCCGAAGGTGAGGGTAACGGCTTCGCCGGTGGCATCAATCGCGTCTATGCCCATCGCTTTGGCGCTTAGGCGGATGCGGTGGCTTTCGATCAGGGTTTTCACCGGTTGTTCGGGCAGGCCGAAGCGGTCGACCAGCTCTTCGTGCACGGCGTTGATTTGCGCTTCGGTTTCGCAGGTAGCGAGTCGCTTGTAGAGTACCAGCCGTTCGTGAATGTCGGGGCAGTAGCTTTCGGGCAGGAGTGCAGGGCTGTGCAGTTTGATTTCGGTGGTCACACCCAAAGGCGCGTCCAAATCGGGCTGGCGGCCTTTTTTGAGGTCGCGCACGGCCTGTTTGAGCATTTCGGTGTAGAGCGTGAAGCCGACCTGCATCATTTCGCCGCTCTGGCCTTCGCCGAGAATTTCGCCGGCGCCGCGGATTTCCAAATCTTGCATCGCCAGCGTGAAGCCGGCGCCGAGTTCGTCTGCCGCCGCAATCGCGTCGAGCCGTTTTTCGGCGTCTTTGGTGATGTATTCGGGGGTGAGCAGGTAGGCGTAGGCTTGGTGGTGGCTGCGGCCGACGCGCCCGCGCAATTGGTGCAGTTGTGCGAGGCCGAATTTGTCGGCGCGGTTGATGATGATGGTGTTGGCGTTGGGGATGTCGATGCCGGTTTCGATGATGGTGGAACACAGCAACACGTTAAAACGCTGTTGCAGAAAGTCGCGCATCACCTGCTCCAGCTCGCGCTCGCGCAACTGGCCGTGGGCGACGCCGATGCGCGCTTCGGGCAGCAGCGTTTCCAGCCGTTCGCGCATATTTTCGATGGTTTCCACTTCATTGTGCAGGAAAAACACTTGCCCGCCGCGCTTGAGTTCGCGCAGTACGGCTTCGCGCACGCTGCCTTCGCTGAAGGGTTTGACAAAGGTTTTTACTGCCAAACGGCGGCTGGGAGCGGTGGTAATCAGTGAGAAATCGCGCAGCCCTTCCAGCGCCATGCTGAGCGTGCGCGGAATCGGCGTGGCGGTGAGGGTGAGAATATCGACGTTGGCGCGCAGGCGTTTGAGCTGTTCTTTCTGGCGCACGCCGAAGCGGTGTTCTTCGTCGATAATCACCAGCCCTAAGTTTTTGAATTTGATGTCGTCCTGCACCAGTTTGTGGGTGCCGATCACAATATCCACCGTGCCTTCGGCCATGCCTTTGAGGGTGGCGGTGGTGGTTTTGCCGCTGTTAAAGCGCGACAGGCTGGCCACTTTCACGGGAAAATCGGCGAAGCGGTCGGCAAAATTCTGCGCGTGCTGCTCCACCAGCAGGGTGGTGGGGGCAAGCACGGCCACCTGTTTGCCGCCCATTACCGCCACAAACGCGGCGCGCAGCGCGACTTCGGTTTTTCCGAAGCCGACGTCGCCGCACACCAATCTGTCCATCGGCTTGCCTTGGGTGAGGTCTTTCAGCACCGCGCCGATGGCAGCGGCCTGATCTTCGGTTTCTTCGTAGCCGAAGCCGTCGGCAAAGGCTTGGTAATCCTGTTCGTTGAAGGCGAATTTAAAGCCTTCCTGCGCCGCGCGTTGGGCATAGAGGTTGAGCAGTTCGGCAGCGGTGTCGCGCGCTTTTTCGGCGGCTTTGCGCTTGGCTTTGCTCCACGCGCCGCTGCCGAGTTTGTGCAGTTGCACGTTCTCATGTGCCTGGCCGGAATAGCGGCTGATCAGGTGCAGCTGCGACACCGGTACATAAAGCTGTGCTTCGCCCGCGTATTCAAGCAGCATCATTTCGCTGACGCCTTCGCCCAAATCCATGCCCACCAAGCCCATATAGCGGCCGATGCCGTGTTCTTCGTGCACCACCGGGTCGCCGATATTGATTTCGGCCAAATCGCGCAAGAGGCCGTCTGAAACCTGCGCGTGCTTTTTGCGCCGCACATTGCGGCTTTTGGAGACGTATTGGTAGAGGTCGGATTCGGTGATGACGGCAATCGGTAGAGTAGGTCGGGCATTCATGCCCGACGGGGTTTGTGATGCGGCATCGGTGTCGGGCATGAATGCCCGACCTACTATTGTCTGAAAGCCATAAGCCAGCGGCGTCACCGTAATCGCCAGCGGCGCATCACTGCTTAAAAACGCCTGCCAGCCATCCACGCTTTTTGGTTTCAGGCCGTGTTGGGCGAAAAAACCGAGCATGGTTTCGCGCCGCCCCGCGCTTTCGGCGGTGAGCAGAATGCGGCCGTTAAAGGCCGTCTGAAAGTTTTGCAGCGCGGCGAGCGGGGTTTCGGACTGGCGGTTCACCGCCACATCGGGCAGTGCGTGGCGCTTGCCGTTCAAATCGGGCAGGATTTGGCCGTAGGCTTTCAGACGGCCTGCAAATTGGTCTTCGCTGAGATACAAATGCTGCGGGGGCAAAGGCGGATAGGTTTCGTCGCCCTGTGCCATCGCAAAGCGCGATTTTACGTCCGCCCAAAAGCGCGAGGCTTCGGCGTGCACGTCGCCGATGCAGACAAACAGCGCCTCGTCGCCGATGTAGTCGAACACGCTGGCCAACTCGTTTTCAAAAAACAGCGGCAGATAATATTCCACCCCTGCACCGAAATGGCCGCTGCTCACCGCCTTATACACGGCGGCGGCGTGATGGTCGGCGTTGATTTCCTCGCGGAAACGGGCGCGGAAGATTTTTTGCGCGTCGTCGTCGGTGGGGAACTCGTGCGCCGGCAACAGGCGGATTTCGGAAACCGGCGCGATGGTGCGCTGCGTATCGGGATCGAAGGTTTTGATGCTGTCGATTTCGTCGCCGAACAAATCCAAGCGGTAGGGCAGCTCCGAACCCATCGGGAAAATATCCAAAATGCCGCCGCGCATGGCGAATTCACCCGAGGCCACCACGTTGGAAACATGGCTGTAACCCGCGTCGACCAGATTGCCGCGCAAGGCTTCGGCATCGAGCGTCTGCCCCGTTTTCAGCCAAAACGTGCGGCCGAGCAGAAACGACACCGGCGCGAGTTTCTGCATGGCGGTGGCCACAGGAACGATCAACACGTCGGCCAAACCGCTTTTCACCTGCCACAACGCGGCCAAACGTTCCGACACCAAATCCTGATGCGGCGAAAAGCGCTCATAGGGCAGCGTTTCCCAATCGGGCAGAAACACGGCCTGATCCTGCGGGCGAAAAAACTGCCAAGCAATCTGCAAGCGCAGCGCCTGCTCGACATCTTGTGTGAGAATCACTTTCAGCAGTTTTTCAGGCAGGCTTTGTGTTAACGCCCACGGCAGGCTGCCGCGGGTTAAATCCGGCCAGCGGGATTTTTGCGAAGGGGCGGGGATGGGGTGGTTCATAACGTTATCGGCAGCAGTTTAGGGTCTGTTGACAATTGACCGGCGAAGCGGTTTTTTGAGGCAAAAACCGCGTATGCAAGGCAAAAAGCGCAGCAAGGTTGAACACCTTGCGAGCATTTTTAACGCCGCAGACGGGGATTTTTGACCAAAAATACCGCCGTTGCGTTAATTGTCGACAGACCCTAGGCCGTCTGAAAGGTTTTCAGACGGCCTGTGGTTGGGAAACGGCGGTATTTTACCATGTATTGCAGGCGGTTCAGGCTGCGTTGCGGCGTGCAGAGGCTTTACACTTTGCACGAAACATCGTTAGCATTATGAAAGCAGGCATCAGGCCGTCTGAAAACCGTTTTTATCATTTTAAGGAATAACATGAACACCGTAAAAATCAAAAATACCGTTTTGGGCGAGGGCAGCCCGAAAATCGCCGTGCCGTTGGTGGCAAAGGATTCAGACGGCCTGCAAGCGGCATTGCAGGATTTGCAGGGCTTGAGTTTCGACGTGGTGGAATTCCGCGCGGATTTTCTCGAACGGGCGGCTGATGCGGGGTATGTGATGGATTGTTTGCGGCAGGTGCGCGCAGCGCTGCCCGATACGCCGCTGCTGTTTACGTTCAGGCGGGCGGAAGAGGGGGGCGAATGCCCGGTTTCTCAAGAGGTTTATTTTGGGCTGGTGCAGGCGGCCATACGCTCGGGCTTGGCGGATATTGTCGATATCGAGCTGTTTGCGGGCGATGCAGAGGTGAAGGAAACGGTGGCGCTGGCTAAGGCGCATGGTGTGGCGGCGCTGTTGTGCAACCATGATTTTTATGAAACGCCACCGAAAGAAGACATTATCGCGCGCCTGCAAACCATGCAGGATTGGGGGGCGGATATTTGCAAAATCGCCGTGATGCCGCAGTCGCCCGCCGATGTGCTGGTGCTGCTCGATGCCACGCAAACGATGTTCGACCGATATGCGAAGCAGCCGCTGGTTACGATGGCGATGGGCAAAATCGGTGTGATCAGCCGTTTGGCGGGGGAAACGTTCGGTTCGGCGATGACGTTCGGCGCGGCGAAAAAGGCGTCGGCGCCGGGACAGATAAATGCCAATGATTTGCGTGCGATTTTGAATATTTTGGCTGGCTAAGCCGCCGGTGGAAAGTTTGAGGCCGTCTGAAAAGGTTCAGACGGCCTTGTTATTTAATGCGCCAGCGCGTTTTGCTGCACGCATTCCGATTCGGGGGTGAGGTTTTTGATGGTTTGGTCGAACTCGACCACATATTGTTCCAGCAGGTAGGGGCGCAGCAGGCTGAGGGTGCGGCCGATGCCGCGCACTTTAGAATCTTCGCTCAGTTTGGCGCGGCCGCGGATGGAGCCGTCGAAGTCGAACCAGTATTTGGTTACTATCCACATATTCACCGCCAGATCGTTCATGGCGGTTTCGTCGGCCTTGATGATGTTGAGGCCGTTGAGGCGGGTGAGCAGGTTGACCAGCAGCGGCGACACTTTGGCTTGGGTGAAGTTGTTGTGTTCGCCCAAAAGCTCGGCGCTGCGGGCGAGCAGGGTGTTAACGTCGCTGAAGAGGAAGCGGTAGCGCCACATCACGTCGTAAATGCCCGACATATACCCCACGGCTTCGCAAACGCCTGCGGGCAGCTCGGCGTTTTGCAGGTAGCCGAGCAAATCGTCGCTGTAGCGTTTGAAAAGCTGCACGATGATTTCGTCTTTGTTGCGGAAGTGGTAGTAGAGGTTGCCGGGGCTGATGCTCAGGTGGGCGGCGATGTGGTTGGTGCTGATGTTGCGCTCGCCTTCTTCGTTGAAGAGAACGAGCGCGGACTCGATAATACGCTGATATGTGTTTTGTTTGCTGTCTTTCGCCATGAGAAAACTCCTTATTACGGCATTACGGCGTTTTTATTAATTCTATCGGCGGTGATTATATCAATAAAAAGTATTTATGCTCTAAAACTTCTTGTTTTTCAGACGGCCTGTGTGTGGTTTCACGCATGAAAATCTGCCGGCAGCCAGTTGGGTTCTGCCTGCAAAGCCACGCCGAAGGCTTGCTGCACGGTGCGGCAGATGTGTTGCGCCAATGCGTAAACATCTTGTGCCTCTGCCTGTTGTTTGTTTACCAAAACCAGCGCCTGTTTGTTGTGAACGGCCGCGCCGCCGATTTGGAACCCTTTGAGGTTGCAGCGGTCGATCAGCCAGCCTGCGGCCAGCTTGACCGAACCGTCGGCCTGCGGGTAGTGCGGCATGGCGGGATGCTGCGCCAGCAGTTTCTGCGCCGTTTGCGCATCTACCACGGGGTTTTTGAAAAAGCTGCCCACGTTGCCCAGTGTTGCGGGGTCGGGCAGTTTGCTCGAGCGGATAAAGCACACGGCGTCGGACACGTCTTTCGCCGTGATTTTGCGCCCCGCGCAGGCTTGCTCCACCACCGCGGCCAAGTCGCCGTAGCGCACATTGGGGCGGAAGGTTTCGCTTAGGGCGAACACCACGGCGGTAATCACATACCGCCCTTTGCCCGCTTGTTTGAACAGGCTTTCGCGGTAAGAAAAACGGCAGTCGGCGTTATCGAGCGTAACAAAGGTGCGGGTATCCAAATCGAAGCAGCGCACGCTGTGTATCACGTCTTTCACTTCCACGCCGTAGGCGCCGATGTTCTGCACGGGCGACGCGCCCACGCTGCCGGGAATCAGGCTCAGGTTTTCCAGCCCGCTCAAGCCCGCTTCGAGCGTGTGCAGCACGAAGTCGTGCCACACTTCGCCCGCCTGCGCTTCTATATAAACGAGGCCGTCTGAACGGGAAAGTTCGCGGATTCCTTTGTTTTTTACATGAACTACCAAACCTTGATAATCACGCATCAGCAGAATATTGCTGCCGCCGCCCAGCCACAGCACGCTTTCGCGCTCGAATGCGGGCAGTTTCACGATTTCGTGCAGGTCGTTTTCATGTTCCAGCACCGCAAAATCACGCGCGCGGGCTTTGAGGCCGAACGTGTTGAGCGGGGTTAAATCCACATCGTGCATCACTTGCATCACAACATCCTTTTACGCGCCGCTTCTTTGCGGCTGCACCATTCCAAATACCAAACCAGCAGCACCGCCGCCACCGAAAGCGACAGCACCAGCGCCGTCCAAAAACCGTAAATGCCCATATCCAAGCCGTAGGCAAGCGCATAGCCGGGCAGCAGGCCGAATCCCCAAAACGCCAACGCGTGTATCAGCATGGGCACTTTGGTCATTTTATAGCCGCGCAGCGCATAAGAAGCCACGCATTGGGTGCTGTCGGCAAGCTGGAACACCGCCGCAAACAGCAGCACGGCAGCGGCGATGCCCAACACGGCGGCATCGTCGGTGTACATGCCCGCCAGCGAATAGCGCAGCAGCACCAGCAGCACGGCGGTCAGTGCGGCCAGCACCAGGCCCAGCACCAGCGACACGCCCGAAATATAACGTGCCCGCACATATTCGCCGCGGCCGAGCGAATAGCCCACCCGCACCGTGCCCGCCGCCCCCACGCTTTGCGGAATCATATAAATCACACCGGTGAGGCTGATCACCACCTGTTGCGCGGCGATATAGTCTTCGCCCAACGGGGCGATTAGAAACACGATAAACGAAAACAGGCTTGCCTCGAGAAAAAACGACAAACCGATGGGCGCGCCCAGCTTCCAGATTCTGCCGAAAGCGCCGGCATGGGGGCGGCTGAAACGGGCGGTTAAACCAAAGCTGCGGAAATAAGACTGTTTGGCCACATAAAGCCACAACACCGCCGCATTGAACCAAAACACCAGCGCCGTGGCCAAACCGCAGCCCGCGCCGCCCAGTGCCGGCATGCCGAATTTGCCGTACACAAACATATAGTTAAGCGGAATATTCAGCAGAAACGCCAAAAAGCTCACCACCATAATCGCGCGCGGGCGGTTGAGGCTGGAGGCATAAGCGTGCAGGGCGCGGTGCACCATCGCGGCAGGCATGGCCAGGCCCACAAACAGCAGATAATGCCCCATCATCCGCTCCACCTTGTCGCTCAGGGTCAGAAAATGCTGGAACAGCGGCACCGCCGCCCACAGCAGCAGCATACCGATAATCCCCAGCATGATGCCGAACCAGATGCCCTGCCGCCCCGTTTCGCCCACTTCGGTGGTTTTGCCCGCGCCGAACAGATGGGCGATCATCGGGTTGAGCGCCGTCATCACCCCCAAAAAGGTGATATACACGGTAGCAAACGCGCTGCTGCCCAGCGCCACCGCCGCCAAATCGTCTTTGCCCGCGCCGCCGGCCATCACCGTATCGACGAAACCGATGCCCACCTGCGCCACCTGCGCCAGCAGCATGGGCAGGGCCAGCAGGGAGAGTTTTTTGATTTCTTTGTTGAAAACGGGAAAAGAATAGCGGTTTAAATCGAGAAGCATAGGTTCGGTTGTGTATAGGGCAGGGCGCAGCCGGAAATTTTAAGCGTCGTTAAAGTTTTCAGACGGCCTGAGACCTTTGCAAAACCCCCATCTGCGGCGCATTTCTGCGTTGTGCGCTGCTCGCTCGCTTGCCTATCTATCTGATATGTCTGCGCTCGCTGCGCTGCTACGCCTTGAACTGCATCCACATCTGGGGGTTTTGCAAAGGTCTCGGCCTTTACCCCATCGGACCGGCCGTCTGAAAACGCGGCGTGTAGTGTAACAAAAAAAGCCCCGTTTCGGGCGGATTTGCAATTGACAGGCCGTCTGAAACATTACACACTCTGCCGCTTTAAAACCGCCCGCAACGTTTGCCCGCAATGAATTGGAACGACCACCTGCAAGCCGCATTGGAAGCGCGCGCCCAAGCGCAGGCCTACCGCCGCCGCACAGTGCGCCGTGCCGATACCGCTCCGCCTTATCTGGAAAGCGGCGGCGTGCGTTATCTGAACTTTGCGGGCAACGATTATCTCGGCCTCAGCCGCGATGCCGCCGTGATTGCTGCCTGGCAGCAGGCGCTGGCGGATTACGGCTGCGGCAGCGGCGGCTCGCCGTTGGTGAGCGGCCACACCGATGCCCACGAATATTTGGAAACACAGCTTGCCGGCTGGCTCGGTTACGAACGCGCCTTGCTGTTTCCCAGCGGTTATGCCGCCAATCAGGCCGTGCTGCTCGGCCTGCTGGGCAAAGACGACGTGCTGCTGGCCGACAAACTCTGCCACGCCTCGATGCAGGAGGCCGCCGCCCTTTCCCCCGCCGTTTACCGCCGTTTCGCCCACCAACGCTACGAAGTGCTGGAGCAGCAGTTGGCCGCCGTGCAAGGCAGGCGTGTATTGGTGGCGAGCGAAGGCGTGTTCAGCATGGACGGCGACAAGGCCGACATAGGCCGTCTGAACACCCTGTGCCGCCAATACGACGCTTGGCTGCTGATCGACGACGCCCACGGTTTCGGCGTGTGCGGCCCGCAGGGGCGGGGCAGCGCGGCGGAGGCGGGCGAACAGCCCGATATTCTGGTGGTAACTTTCGGCAAAGCCGCCGGGCTGATGGGCGCGGCGGTGTTGTGCAGCCGCACCGTGGCCGAATATCTCGTTCAATTCGCCCGCCACCTGATTTACAGTACCGCCTTTCCGCCCGCGCAGGCCGCCGCCTTATCCGCCGCAATCGAGCGCATCAAAGCTGCCGACGGTTTGCGCGTCAAGCTGCAACAGCATATCCGTTTTTTTCAGACGGCCTTGGCACAGGGCGGTTTGGCAGAACGCCTGCTGCCGTCCGAAACCGCCATCCAACCCTTCTTGTGCGGCAGCAACGAAAGTGCCCTGGCCGCCGCCGAAGCATTGCGCCGCCGCGGCCTCTATGTGCCCGCCATCCGCCCGCCCACCGTGCCGGCAGGGCAGGCGCGGTTGCGCATCACTCTCAGCGCAGCCCACGAAACGCAGCATATCGAAGCATTGGTCAAAGGTTTGCAAGATGCCGTCTGAAACCCCGCACAAACAGCAAATCGCCCGCGCATTCAGCCAGGCCGCCGCCACCTATGACGCAGCGGCCGCCTTGCAGCGCGAAGTGGGCGGCCGTCTGCTCGCCATGCTCGAAGCACGCTTTTCAGACGGCCTTCACGGCAAAACCATACTCGATATCGGCGCGGGCAGCGGCTGGTTCGGCAAAGAGATGCAGGCACGCGGCGCAACCGTTATCGCCCTCGATTTGGCCGAAGGCATGCTGCGCCACACCGCCCGCCACCGCCGCGCCGCTTGCTGCCTGCTGGCCGACGCCGAACGGCTGCCGCTGGCCGACAACAGCGTCGATGCCTGCTTCAGCAGCCTGGCCGTGCAATGGTGCGACCTTTCCGCCGCCGCCGCCGAAATGCGGCGCGTAACCCGCAACGGCGGCATGGTGGCCACCGCCACCGTCGTCGAGGGCAGCCTGCACCAGTTGAGCGGTGCCTGGCGGGCGGCCGACAGCGACGCACACACCAACCCGTTTCTCGGCGAGGCCGAAATCCGCCGCGCTTTCGGCTGCTTTGCGCACACCCAAACCGAAACCCGCACCCACACCCAAACCTTCGCCGATCTGCAAGACTTACTCCGCAGTTTGAAAAACATCGGCGCCAATCACATCGGCAACCGTGAAAACAAGGGTTTGACCGGCAAACGGCGTTGGCAGCGGTTTTGCGCGGCCTATGAAACCCTGCGCCGCCCGGACGGCCTGCTGCCTTTGGATTACCGGATCGCTTATATATTGGCGGGGGATTGAAACAGTGCGGCAAACGGCAGGCCGAGACCTTTGCAAAACCCCCATCTGCGGTGCATTTCTTCGTTGTGTGCTGCTCGCTCGCTTGCCTAACTCTATGTTATGTCTGCACTCGCTGCGCTGCTACGCCTTGAACTGCATCCACATCTGGAGGTTTTGCAAAGGTCTCAGGCCGTCTGAAAGAATATTTCAGACGGCCTGCCGCCATATCGGGGAATGAAATTACATATCAAGCCCGCGCCGCCCCGTGCGGATATGGCCGAAGTTTGTTTTACATCAATTAGTCTTGCCGGCTAACGTTTTCATTAAACTAAACTAATTGATTTCTGCCGAGAGTTTGATATGATGTGCCACAAAACTGACATCGGTGTCATACCCGCCGGGCATGATGCGATAAAAGCGCAACCCAACGACATTTAACTACAGGAAGAAAATCATGCAAGTGAAAAACGAAGCCATGTTGATTACCTATGCCGACAGCCTGGGTAACAATCTGAAAGATTTGAAAAACGTATTGGAAAAACACATGAAGGGCGTGATCGGCGGCGTGCACATCCTGCCGTTTTTCCCGTCTTCCGGCGACCGCGGTTTCGCACCGATGGACTACACCAAAGTCGACCCCGCATTCGGCGGCTGGGAAGACGTGAACGCACTGGCGAAAGATTACTACCTGATGTTCGATTTCATGGTGAATCATATTTCCGCCCAATCGCCTTATTTCCAAGACTTCCAACAGAAAAAAGACGATTCCGAATGGCGTAACCTGTTTATCCGTTATAAAGAATTCTGGCCCAACGGCGAGCCTACCGAAGAGCAGGTGGATTTAATCTACAAGCGCAAACCGCGCGCGCCTTACCGTATGGCCGAATTTGCTGACGGCACCAGCGAAAAAGTGTGGTGTACTTTCGACGAGCAGCAGGTCGATTTGGACGTTACCCACCCCGTTACCAAAAAATTCATCAAAGACAACCTCGAATTTCTGAGCAAACAGGGCGCGGCGATTATCCGCCTCGACGCGTTCGCCTATGCCAACAAAAAAATCGGCACCAACTGCTTCTTCGTGGAGCCGGAAATCTGGGAAACCCTGAAAGAATGCACCGATGTGCTCGACGCGCACAACGTTACCGTGCTGCCGGAAATCCACGAGCACTACACCATCCAGCTCAAAATCGCCGAGCATGATTATTACGTTTACGATTTCGCCCTGCCCATGCTGGTGCTGCACACCCTGTTCAGCGGCAATGTCGACCGCCTCGTGCATTGGATGGAAATCTGCCCGCGCAAACAGTTCACCACTCTCGACACCCACGACGGCATCGGCGTGGTGGATGTGAAAGACCTGATGACCGACGAAGAGTGCGAAGCCACCCGCGAAGCCCTTTACGCCCAAGGCGCCAACGTGAAGAAAAAATATTCCAGCGCCGAATACAATAATTTGGACATCTACCAAATCAACTGCACCTACTATTCGGCTTTGGGCAACAACGACCAAGCCTATATTCTGGCGCGCGTGCTGCAATGCTTCGCCCCCGGCATCCCGCAAATCTATTATGTGGGCCTGCTTGCCGGCGAAAACGACATCGAACTTTTGGAAAAAACCAAAGAAGGCCGCAACATCAACCGCCACTACTATTCTTTGGCCGAAATCGACGAAACCGTGAAACGCCCCGTGGTGCAGCAGCTTTTCAACCTGCTGAAATTCCGCAACACTTCCAAAGCCTTCGACGGTGAGTTCTCCGTGAAAGCGCTGGGCGAAAAAGAGCTGGAAATCGTGTGGAACAATGCCGCCGCAGGCGTATCGGCGAAACTGGTTGCCAACACCGGCGACAAAACCTTCACCATCACCGAAACCGTGAACGGTGAGAGCAAAGAAATCACGCTGTAAAAGGTTCGATATAGTGAATTCAATTACTTCAGTACAAGGCAGCAAGCCGCAGACAGTACAAATAGTACGGAACCGATTCTGTTGCCGCTTTAGCGGCTTACAAAATCGTTCTCTTTGAGCTAAGGCGCAGCAACGCCGTAATGGAGTAAGTGGATTCACTATAACAACCGTAAAGGCCGTCTGAAAGCACCAGCACCGCATAAATTGCGGTTCGGGCTTTCAGACGGCCTTAAGGTATTTAAGGCATCGGCTATATAACCAAATACGACAAGCATAAAACCAAGCATTCTTTCCTTTTTTCAGACGGCCTGTATAAAGTAGCGCCGTTAATATTCCCGCTAAGGAACCATCATGACCGCAACCCGCCTGTTTTCTTTTGCCGCACTGTTCGGAACCGCCCTGGCCCTGTCGGCCTGTTCGCCGAAAGCCGAAGAAAAGCCCGCCGCATCCGCTTCCGCCGCTGAAAACCAAAGCGCAGCCGGCAACGGCATCAAGCTTTTAAACGTGTCTTACGATGTGGCGCGCGATTTTTATAAAGAATACAACCCGCTGTTTATCAAAGAATATCAAGCCAAACATCCGGGCGCCGAAATCAGCGTGCAGCAGTCGCACGGCGGCTCGAGCAAACAGGCGCTGGCCGTAGCCAACGGCTTGCAGGCCGATGTGGTTACCATGAACCAAACTTCCGATATCGAGCTTTTAGAGAAAAAAGGGCTGGTGAAGGCCGACTGGCGCAGCCGCCTGCCCGATAACGCCGTGCCGTTCACCAGCACCACCGTGTTCCTCGTGCGCAAAGGCAACCCCAAACAAGTGCGCGATTGGGCGGATTTGGCCAAAGACAACCTGCAAATCGTGATTGCCAACCCGAAAACCACCGGCAACGGCCGCTATGCCTTTCTCGGCGCATTCGGTTATGCGCTCAAAGCCAATAACGGCGACGAAGCCAAAGCCAAAGAATTTACCGCCAAGCTGCTGAAAAACGCCCCCGTGTTTGAAAACGGCGGCCGTGCCGCCACCACCACGTTCACCCAGCGCAACATCGGCGACGTGCTGATTACCTTTGAAAACGAAGCCAACCACGTGAGCCGCGTGCTGGCGCCCAACCAGTTTGAAATCGTGTATCCGAGCTACACCATTCTGTCGGAAAGCCCCGTGGCCGTGGTGGACGGCGTGGCTGAGAAAAAAGGCACCGAAGCGGCGGCAGGCGAATACCTGAACTATTTATGGAGCGAACCGGCGCAGGAATTGGCCGCCAAACTCTACCTGCGCCCGCGCAATGCGGCGGTGCTCGAAAAACATAAGGCCGATTTCCCCGCCATTGAAACCTTCAAACCCAACGATGTGTTCGGTTCGTGGGAGGAAATCATGAAGAAATACTTTGCCGACGGCGGAGTGGTAGATCAATTGTCGGCCAAGAAATAACAGGGTTTTTACCGTAATCCTGAAAATAAAACAGGCCGTCTGAAACGTTTCAGACGGCCTGTTTTATTTGCCGCGCCTAATCGAAAAACGTGCCGGCTTTCACAAAGCGCTGGGCGTAATAAGGTTTGTCGAGCCGTTCGGTGCGCACGGTGCTGCCTGAGCGAGGGGCGTGGATAAATTCGCCGTTGCCGATATACAGCCCCACATGGGAGATACCGCGGCCGGAGGTGTTGAAAAACACCAAGTCGCCGCTTTTGAGCTTGCCCGGGCTGATTTTTTTGCTGGCTTCGGCCATTTGGCGCGAGGTGCGTGGGATGTTGACGTTGAGGGCGTTTTTGTAGAGGTATTGGATCATGCCGCTGCAATCGAAGCCGCTGTCGGTGGCGCCGCCCCAGCGGTAGGGGGTGCCGACCAAATCCATGCTTTGCAGAATCAGCTCGCGGCCGCCGTCTTCTTGGCTGATGTGTTTGATGCGCACGGGCTGCACGCTTTTGGCGGCGTGGGTTTTGGGTTTGCTGCGCGGCGAAGAGGTGCTGCCGCACGAGGCGAGGGCGAAAGCGGCGGCGGCGAGTGCGGCGGTGCGCAGGATGGGGGTGATATTGGGCATGAAGGTTCCTTAGCCTGTGGTAACTTGATTTAGTGCCTGCCGGCGCGTTTGGGTTTGTGTGGAAATGTTTTTCTGTGCAATAAGTGATTAATAAGCGGCAGGCCGTCTGAAAAGTTGCCGGCGGGGTTTTCAGACGGCCTGCTATTGCGTTGCGCCTGCCGCGATGTTGTCAGCGGCGCGGCAGCCCTTTTGCCAGGGCTTTGTCGGCGCGTTTGACGGCGAGTTGCTCTTTCCAGCCCATATAGCGTTGGCGGTAGCGCGCTTTCATGAAGTTGTCGAATTTGCGCTGTACGGTGAGGTTCCACACGCTGTGGGCTTTGACCGCCCAGCTTTCGTCCCATGCGCGCAGCGAAAGGGAAAACGAGCCGTCGAGGTATTTCATCCAGTGCCACCAGCCGGTGGGCATAAACAGGGTGTCGCCGTATTCTAGATGGCATTCTATGCCTTCCACGCCTTCGAGTGCGGGGAAGCGGGCAGTATCGGGGGCTTCTACGCTGTAGTCTTCGAGCGCGTAGGTGGCGAACGGGATTTGGTAGAGCCGCTCTTTCCATTTGTAGTCGAACAAAATGATGTGTTTGCGGCCGAAATGGGTGTGGAAGATATGCGCCATGTCGATATCGTAGTGCAGAAAGGTTTCGGAACCTATGCCGCCGAAAAACATGGTGGGGTATTTGTCGAGAAAACCGCCCATCAGGTCTTTGGGGAACACATAATCGTTGAGCAGGGAGGGGGCGTGTTTGATGGGGTCGAACAGGAAAATGCGCAGGTCGGTAGGCTCGCGTTTGATTAAGTCGATGTAGTCGCTGAACTTCATCTCGGCGCTGGCGGCGTTAATCGGCGCGGCGGGGTCGGCTTTGCTGCTGTCGTAGAGCGGCACGATGATGTCGCCCACGGCTTCTTTCATGTAGTCGAGCGACCATTTTTCATAGGCCGGCCAGCTTTTGCTCATGTTTCTGATTACAAGCGGGCGGCGCGGTTTGAGGTATTTTTCGCGGAATTCTTCGCGGCTGATGTCGTCGACCGTGTCGATCGGGGTTAGTTTGAAGCCCATGCTGTTGTTTTCGGTTGCTTGAAAATATCAAAACGGCGATTTTATTAAAATTTTGCGGCAGCGCAAACTGCCGGCACAGTAAAAAACCGTTGCTTTTGCATGAAATCAATATGAAAGGTTGCGAAGGCCGTCTGAAAAACGTTTGCCGTGCAGACGGCCTCGGTGTTTTGCGGTTTAGCCTTGCGGATGCAGGGCTTCGGTGATGCGGTTGCGCAGCCAGCGGGCGGCGGGGGCGAGTTCGCCGGAAAGCATGCCGGTTTCGCCGGTTTCGGAATCTTTCAACACATCGGCTGCGGCACCGTGCAGCCACACGCCGCCGCAAACGGCTTGCTCGGGCGTAGTGCCTTGCGCCAGCAGGCTGCCGATGATGCCGCTCAGCACATCGCCGCTGCCTGCCGCCGCCAGGCCGGGGTTGCCGCTGCGGTTGGTGTGGAGCAGGCTGCCGTCGGGAGCGCACACTAATGTGTGGCGGCCTTTGAGCACGGTGTAGGCGTTAAACAGGCGGCTGATGCGGACGGCGGCCTGTTCGCGGTTTGCCTGCACATCGGCGGTGGAAGTGCCGAGCAGGCGGGCGGCTTCGGCGGGGTGGGGAGTGAGAATCAGATTGCCGCGTTTGCCTGCCTGCGCGGCTGCTTCGGGGTGGCGGGCCAGCAGGGTGAGGGCATCGGCATCGAGCAACAGCGGGTTGCCGTCGGCAAGCTGTAGCTGGGTGTGCAGCACAGCGAGGGCGTTTGCACACAAATCCAAACCGCAGCCGAGCACCCAAGCGCTGATGTCGCCGCGTTTTTGCAGCTCGGGCGCGGTCGAAAGCATGATTTCGGGGCGCTCGGGAATAACGGGAAGCGGCAGGGCGCTTTGGTTGAAACCTGCCCACACTTTGCCGCAGCCGTTATAAATGGCGGCCACGGCGGCCAGAATCACGGCGCCGCTCATGCCCGCCGCGCCGCCAATAACTGCCAGCGTGCCGTGCGTGCCTTTATGGCTCTCGGCCGTGCGCGGCACGAAAAGCTGCGGGAAGCGGGCAGCGGCTTCCAACTGGGCGGCAAAACGTTTACTTTGGTAAGGGCTTGAAAACATCATGATTCCTGTGCGTAAATCTATTAAAATTAAACCGCAAAAAGTTTTCAGACGGCCGAATGCTTATGGGAAGGCCGTCTGAAAACGGCACAAACCACCATAAAACCATCATATAAGAACGAAAGCGGATTATGAAGCAAAAACTGAAAGTTTGGGATTGGCCCACGCGGCTTTTCCATTGGACGCTGGTGTTGGCCATTGCCTTTATGTGGTACAGCGCCGAAACGGGCGGCAACCTTTTGATATGGCATTTGCGCGTGGGGCTGCTGATATTGGGGCTGATTGTGTTCCGCATCTGCTGGGGTTTGTGGGGCAGCGACACGTCGCGCTTCGCCAACTTCGTGCGCGGGCCGGGGCAGATTGTGCGCTATCTCAAAGGCGAAATCAGCGAAAACGAACAGCCCGGCCACAACCCGCTGGGCGCGCTGATGGTGCTGGCCCTGCTGGCGGCGGTGCTGTTTCAGGTAACGACAGGCTTGTTTGCCAACGATGAAAACACCTTCACCAACAGCGGTTATCTGAACGGTTTGGTAGGTGACGATCTGGGCGGCACGTTACGCACCGTGCACGTTACCTTTTTCAATGTGCTGCTGGCGTTAATCTGCATACACGTTGCCACGATTTTCATTTATAAATTTCTGAAAAAACACGATTTGATTAAGCCCATGATCACCGGTTACAAATCAATCGAGGGCAAACTGCCTGCGCTGTCGTTTGCAGGCGGCGGAAAACTGGCGGCGGCTTTGGCTGTTGCCGCTGCCGTTGTGGCGTGTGTGTTGTTTATCGGTTCGGCGGGCGGATAAAGCCTGATTAAAAACCGGAGTGTTATAAAGGCCGTCTGAAAATTATTTCAGACGGCCTTTTCGTTAAAAATCCTATTAATCAATATCTTAATAATTGAAATCGAAACTTTGGTTTCAACTGCTTAAATAATCAGCTATTTGTTTTAGGTGTTTAATGGTTTTTAGAAGGCTGCCTCGTGCTTTTTACTGTTGATTTACCGTTTAAAAACGGTTGGACTACCGCCCACACGGCAGGGAAGTTCTCTGTGAAAACGGGATGGGCAGCGTTGGGGATAACGGCAAGCTGTGCGTTTGGCATGGCTTTATAAGCGGAAATAACGCTATCCAACGGTGCATTTTGATCGAGTTCCCCAACAACCAGTAAGGTTGGCACGGCAATCTTAGAGAAAAAGCGGGTATCTAGATTAACGCTATTATAATAGGCATTCATGGCGGCCAAATCCCGATTGATTGCTGCCTCGCTACTGCGGCGCAAACGGATTTGCTGTTGCCAATATGCTGCATCGAGTTTCTTTAAATCCTCCAGCGTAAGGTTGAAGTTACGTGCTCCTTTTTTCCATTCGCCGGCGCCGATGGCAACGAGTTTTTTCACTTTGGCGGGATATTGTCGGGCGAAAAAATAGCCGGTATATGCGCCGTCACTAAAGCCGATAATATCTACTGGTTGTGCGTTTATTTTTGCCAGCACCCGATTCAAGTCGTCGGCTTTTTGTAGGTAAGTGGGCGGTTTGGTGCCGCTTTCGGATTGGCCATGCCCGCGGGTGGAAACGGCAATTACTTGATGGTTTTTCGCCAGTTGGTCAATGAATTGCCCCATTTCCAAAGTGGATCCGACCATTCCGCCGTGCAATACAACCACCGGCGAACCCTTGCCGTATATTTCGTAATAAATCCGTGTGTCGCCGGTTTGGATAAAATGCCCCGCCTGCGGGTTGAAACCGTAGGGCCGGCTGCTTTGGTAGGCATTTGCCTGTTGCCCGAAATAACGCAGCTGCTCCGCATGGGCAAAAGCCGAAGACAATACCAGCATTATCTTCAACGCCGCACTGATTTTTTTGAACGAGCATTTCATGTTGCTTCTCCTTGCATGATTACATATCGTATTGTGCTTTTCTCACAAAATATCGGTATTAGGTTTGATTGCCGTATAGCCGGATTCTACATTTTCAGATGGCCTTTATTCCGCCGGTTTATCAGAAAACACCATAAGGGCAAGGAATCATATCTGCCGCATCCGGTGATGTTTTAACGGCAGACTTTGCCTTCCGTTTCGCCCATGAATTTGTCCAATTCGGCGGCAAGGTCTATATCCGTGCGTTTGGCCAGCACCATCAGCCACCACACGCATTCGGCGAGCTTGTGTTCCAGTTGTCCTTCGCTGTTGCTGGCCGGCCAGCGCTGCTGTTGCGCCATGGTCAGGCGGCCGACTAGTGCGGCATCGGTGAGAAAGGCGAGCGCATCTTCTTCCACCGTCCAGCGCGAGCCGTGGTGTTGATCTTCGAGGCGGTGGTAGCCTTGGCGGATGCGTTCGGCCTGCGCCAGCAGTTGTTTGAAGGTCGGGTCGGTCATGATGGGTTCCTGATTGCGAGAGAAGGTTACTGTTTCACCACGGCAATGCCCAGCCGTTGCAAGGCATCGATTGCGGGCTGCGAAACATGGTCGCCGCGTTGGGCGGATTTTTGATACCAATACACCGCCTGCTGCATGTCTTTGGCCGTGCCGATGCCGTTTTCATAGCAATAGCCCAGCCAGTATTGGCCGGTGATGTCTTTGCCGGAAGCGCGGCTAAAGGCGGCAAAGGCTTGCGCGGGGTCTTGGGCAACACCGTAGCCGTTCAGATAGGCCAGGCCGATATAGCGGTCGGCTTTGAAAAAGCCTTGCGCGGCGGCTTGGCGGAACAGGGGCAAGGCGGCGGCGTAATCTTGCGCGTTATAGGCGGCCAGCGCTTGGTCGAACACGGCTTTCGCCTGTTCGTGCTGCGCGCTGGGCGCTTCACGGCTGCCGGTGGGGGTTTGGTTGGCGCAGGCGGCCAGTGCCAAGGCGCATACGGATATCCATTTTTTCATCGGCATGATCCTTATCCATCATCTTTTTTTCTGGGCAAACAGCCATTCGCGTATCGGTTCGATGCTGTAAGCGATGCGCCAGGTATTGCGGTGCCCGCTGGCACCTTGGCGGCTGTCGGTTGGGCGGAACACGCTGTCTTTCACGAAGACGGTGTAATACATTTGGGCACGTTCGGCGGTTAAATCGTCGTAGGCGAAGCGGTATTGGTCGGCGTTCCATTTGCCGTCCCACACAGCGCGGCTGATTTTTGCGCCTTGCTGTTGCAGCCGTTCGGTAATGGCGTTGAAACTGGGGAAAGCGCCTAAATCGTCTTCCGATGCCATCCACCACACTGTGTTTTTCGCCATCGGCGCCACCAAATCCGCGCCCCATTTGCCGGCCACCAGATAGCTGGCGGCGAAGAAATCCGGGTATTTGATGTTCATGGCGGTGGCGGTCATGCAGCCGCCCGACTGGCCGGTGGCATAGAGGCGTTTGGGGTCGATTTTGTGTTCGCGCATCAGTTGGCGGATGAGGTTGATGGTGGTATCGAGATATTGGGACGTGCGCCAGTCATCATCGGCGATGATTTCGTCGTATTGCGGTGCCAGCACATAACAGGGGCGCTTGGCCTGCTCGGCAGGGTCTGCCCAAATCACCGCGCCCAAACCTTGAAACAGCGTGGCGCGGGTTTGTTCGCTGGTGACGCCCGCATCGTGCATAAACAGCACCAAGGGCAGCCGCTGCGTGGTGTTTTCGGGAACAAACAGGTTGTATTTCAACGTTTTGCCGGTTGCCGCATCCTGAAATTCGGCTTGGCGGAAGCTGTCGACAACCAGATTGGCCACGGCGGCGGTGTTCAGGGTTTTACCGTTGGCAGTAATGCTGGCCGCAGCGTCTTTGAAACGGATGGTCTTTTTCATTTTCTGCCCCGCCACCCAGTTGGGCTTGCCGCCCTGCATCTGCGGCTTGGCCTCTTCGGGGCTGCCTTCGTACACATCTTCCTGCAAGGAAGTATCGGCATCGTTTTCCGCAAGCTGCACAATCACAAACCTGCCGCTTTCAGACGGCGTCAAGCCGACGGACCGGGCGGCGAATACTTTGCTGACGGTGCGCCCGGCCACACTGAAATCTTTGGCATTCAGTGCGGCGGTGTCGACCGCTTCGGGGTAGGCCAGCGCAACGGCCATCAGCTTCACGCCGTCGCCGAACACTTGGGTAACGGCGGTGGCTTGGGTCGGCGCATTGGCGGTATTGGCGGCGGCGCGGGCGAAAACCGGTGCGCCCACGGCAAGGGCGGCGCCGGCGGCGGTTAATAAAAATTCGCGGCGTGAGGGCATCAACAATTCCTGTCTGAAAAATTTGAAACGGGAAGATTATACACCTCTCGGGACGGCGCTATCGGGTTAGGGATTAGGCCGTCTGAAAACTTTACACCTTGACGGGTAAAGCGTTTTTTTAGAAGCGATGATACACGGGTTTGTTTGGGCGCAATCCACGAGCTCGCTCCACCCGAAAACGGCTTCCGCCAAAAATCCACTTTCCGGTGCCCGAAAAACGCCCCGAAAGCGATTGCCGACGGCCATACCTTGCATTTTGCGATTGAAGTGGTGAATGGGATTAAAGATGCGATGGCATCGGCACGCTAAACTGCCGTGATTCCAAGGCCGTCTGATTTGTTTTTACCGGCTCTCTTGCCGCCGGAATTTGAGTGTTGCGTTTGATATGCGAGAATGTAAGGTGTAGGAAATGGTCGGGTTGTTTACACAACAGGTTGAGAAAAATAAGCCTGTAAAACCTCAAAAGGGGTGTCGCCTTTCAGGCTCTTGTGGGGCTTGACGGTGTTATAAAAGTTAACAAAACGACATAACTCTTTTTGCCGGTGTGCCGAATCCTTAAACGGATGCTTGTC
>NZ_JANIKQ010000016.1 GCF_024580525.1 Neisseria dentiae | reverse complement strand
GCCATCAAACATTTCCAAGTGCGGGCTGTTTTGATAGATGAGTAATCGCAGACGGTGAAAATAATAGGCGGCAGTATTTTTGTTTACACCAACCAATTCGGCAGCTACCCGTGCTGTAACGCCTGCTACAAATAGTTCAATAAGCTTGTTTTGTTTGTAGTGGCTTAAACGGCTTTTTCTCATAGGGATTATTCTAACTGAATTTGAATTTCCCTAGTTATCTAGGACAGCCCCTTCAAAAATACCGGCGGAAAGAACGGAACAGATAAAGGCCGTCTGAAAAATTTTCAGACGGCCTGAAGTATATTCCCAACCATCTTTGCCGTTTATATCAGGCTTGACTTTCCCATCCACCTCAACTTATAATGTGTTTAAATTCTTAAACGCATAAACCGATATGAGCCAAAAAACTGTTGATATTTTGCGGGAATGTATCCCCACGTTCACCGTGCTCAGCGATGAAAACCGCTTGATGATTTTGCATATTCTGTTTGAGCACGGCAGCCTGAATGTTAATGATTTGACCGAACGCCTGCATTTGTCGCGCCCTGCGGTGTCGCATCATCTGAAAATTATGTTGGACGCGGGTTTGGTGGCGGTGGAGCAGCACGGCAAAGAGCGCTATTACGCCGCCACTCTGCAACAAGCCGGCGAACGCTTTCAACGCTTGATGGCATCGTTTGTGGCAGACGGTTGCATTCAACCTTAAATTTTTACATTTTTCGTTTAAATTTTTAAACTTATAAACTTAAAGGAAATATCTCTATGAATACTTATACTCAACAATCCGCTTGGAAGCAGTTGCGCGGCATCATGCCCGCAGCGTACCGTTTGCCCGATGATTTTTTGCCGCAGGAAGAATGGTGGGATTGGCAAGGGCACCGCATCCATTTGGATTGTTACCGCAATCCGCAAGCCCCTGCCAAAGTGATTTTGTTTCACGGCGTCGGCACAAATGGGCGGCAAATGCAAATGGTGCTGGGGCATGTGCTGGCAAAACACGGTTACGAAACCATTGCGATTGATATGCCGACTTACGGCTTAACCGAAGTTAATCCCAATAAAACCGTTGTTTACGATGATTGGATTCAGCTCGGCAGCGATTACATTGATTGGGAAAAACAAAAAGACAACCGCCCGGTGTTTTTGTACGGTTTGAGTGCAGGCGGCATGGAAACCTATGATGTGGCAGCGAAAAACAAAAAAGTCAAAGGCATCATCGGCATGACTTTCCTTGACCAGCGCAATCCCATGGTACGCACGGCCACGGTGCATGACTGGGTGGTTGACCGCGTGGGCACGCCGCTGATGCCGTTGGCGGTCAAACTTGGCTTGGGCAAGCTGAAAATCCCCATGCGTTTGGCGTCCAAAATGTCGGCACTGTGCAATTCCAAAGCGGCCATGAAAGTGTTTTATCAAGACCTCACCTCTGCAGGCAATTCGGCCAGCATTGCCTTTTTGAACAGCTATATGTTTCACGATTTGGTGTGCGAACCCGAGCAATTTGATGTTTGCCCGGTTTTATTGACCCAACCCGAAGCAGACACATGGACACCGCTCGCATTAAGCGAACCCTTTTTAAACCGCATTAAACGCGTTCCCGTGCAAACCGTATTGCTGCCAAACGGCGGGCATTATCCCGTAGAGGCCGAAGCACTCGCCGCGCTGCACCAAGCCGTTTTAGATTTTATCCAAACCCATTTAAACTAGGAAAATAATTATGTTATTTCAATCATTTGCTTTTAAAAACGGCCAAACCGCCAAAAACCGTTTCTTCAAATCCGCCATGGAAGAGCAGCTTGCCAAACACAACCGGCCAACCGAACAGCTTGTCCGCCTGTACGACACATGGGCCAAAGGCGGCGCGGGCGTGTTGGTAACCGGCAATGTGATGGTGGCCGACAACGGCAAAGGCTCGATTAACGATGTGGTGCTGACCGATGAGCGCAGTATGGGCACGCTCAAAGCGTGGGCAAAAGCAGGGAGGCAAAATGATACCTTATTGATTATGCAGATTAATCATGCGGGCAAACAATCGCCCAAAGTGCTGTCGCCCACGCCTGTTGCACCGAGCGCGGTTGCCTTGCAGGGCATGGACGGCTTTATCAACCCGCCGCGCGAATTGGCTGCCGGTGAGATTGAAGAATTGGTCGGCCGGTTTATAGAAACCGCACGGCTTGCCGAACAGGCGGGGTTTTCGGGTGTGCAAATCCACGGGGCGCACGGTTATCTAATCAGCCAGTTTTTATCGCCGCACCATAACCGCCGCAACGACAAATGGGGCGGCAGTTTGGAAAACCGTATGCGCTTTTTGGTGGAAATTTACCAAGGCATTCGGGCGGCGGTGGGTTCTGAATTTTTGGTAGGTTTGAAATTGAATTCCGCCGATTTTCAAAAAGGCGGCTTCGATGAAAACGACAGCATTCGAGTGGTGCAGAAAATGTCGGAATTAGGCATTGACTTTATTGAAATTTCAGGCGGCAATTACGAAAGCCCCGAAATGCTGACGGCGAAGGAAAGCACCAAAAAACGGGAAGCCTTTTTCTTGGATTATGCCGAAAAAGCGCGTGCCGTCAGCCAAGTGTCGCTGATTATTACGGGCGGTTTCCGTTCTGAAGCCGCCATGAGCGAAGCGCTGCAAAGCGGGCATCTGGACTTTATCGGCATAGCCCGCCCGTTTGCCTTAATGCCTGATTTGCCGGATAAAATCCGACAAGGCACTTATCAGACCATCACCACAAACCGTATCAAAACCGGTGTGGCGGCAGTGGATAACAAAGTCGGCGCGGTGCTGGAGATGGATTGGTATATGGCGCAAATGGCGTTAATCGGACAAGGCAAACAGCCAAACCCGAATCTGTCGCCGTGGAAAGTGTTGTTGAAAACCCTGTGGGAAAACGGCAAGGCAGGGCTGAGCACGGGGCGCAGCTGAGTGTTTTTTTTTGGTGTAGGAAATTCTAGCGTTGTTTACACTTTCCGTTTTTTGCATGCAGACCCATTTTGGGATTTTTGAGGGTTGTCAAGAATGCCGAAAGGCACGGCGAAGCCGCATCGTTCTTGAGAATGCTCAAAAATCACGAAACCATCATTCCAGCAAAAAACAAAAGTCGTTTGGCATAAAAAGTGTAAACAACCCGACCTTTTCCCACAGCCGTTGATCACGCCCGCATCCTGCATTTGGCGCACGCGCTCGGCGGCGGCCTGGCCGCTTAAGTGTACGGCACGCCCCAGCTCTTGCCAGCTGATGCGGGCGTTGCGGCGCAGTTCGCGCAAAATGGCTTGGCTGATTTTGTCGTCGGATTTTTTCATTTTCTCTGTTTTCGGGGCGAAAAACGTGAATTATACGCTGTTGCTTGGTCGGCTGAAGTTATAAAATTGCGTTTTCATTTTCTGTTTGGGAACACATTATGGCTCTTTCCATCAAATATTTGCCTTTTCTTTTAACCGGCGCATTGGCGCTGAATGCGTGTGCCGCCCCGGTTTCTTCCGGCCAAATTTCCGCCGCTGCCGCCGAAAACGGCGTGGCTTACCAGCATATCCGCAATGCAACGGCAAAAATCCGTTACGGTGGCAAAACCTTTCTGATTGACCCTTATCTGGCCGCCAAAGGCACTTATGCGGGGTTTGAAGGCACGGTCAACAGCCGGTTGCGCAATCCCCTGATCGATATGCCGGTGTCTGCAAATGAGGTGATGCAAGGCGTTGATGCGGTTATCGTTACCCACACCCATGACGACCATTGGGACAAAGCGGCGCAACAACTGCTGCCGAAAGATTTGCCGGTGTTTGTGCAAAACGCGGGCGATGCAAAAATAATTCGCGAACAAGGCTTTAAAGATGTGCGGGTGGTGGGGCAGAACACCCCGTTCGGCGGGGTGCGGCTGAGCAAAACCGGCGGCCAGCACGGCACGGATGAGATGTATGCCCATCCGCAAATGGCCGAATTGCTGGGCGATGCAATGGGCGTGGTGCTGCAAGCGGCGAATCAGAAAACGCTGTATGTCGTGGGCGATACGGTTTGGAACAGCCGCGTTGACGAAGCCTTGGCCAAATACCGCCCGCAAGTGGTGGTGATGAATACGGGTTTGGCCAAAACGCAGGCGTTTGCCGGCGGCATCATCATGGGCACGGAAGACGTGGGCAAAATGCGCCAAGCCGCGCCGGATGCGGCGATTGTTACCGTGCATATGGACGCAGTCAATCACGCAACCGTAACCACCAAAATGATGCGCGATTATGTGAAGCAGCACGGTTTGAAAGCGGTGTTTGTGCCGAGCGGCGGCGAAGTGTTGAAGTTTTGATATTGGGTTTTGCCGAATATTTGCATCGGGCCGTCTGAAAGTTTTCAGACGGCCCGATGCAAATATTCAAATACGGATTACCCCGGTTTAAATATTGAAAAAACAAGCGTTTTTTTATATAATTCGGCGCCTTGTTTTATTAATCGGTTTGTATGACAGGCCGTCTGAAAAAAAGCTTTCAGACGGCCTGTTGGCAGTTGCGCGGTTTTACCCGTTCAAACCCACCTAAACCGAAACCGTTTTCCATATAGTGTATTGATAAGAGTAACCATGTCGAATATTCCACAAGAAGTGCGCCGCCGCCGCACCTTTGCCATCATTTCCCACCCCGATGCGGGTAAAACCACGCTCACCGAAAAGCTGCTGCTGTTTTCGGGTGCGATTCAGAGCGCGGGTACGGTAAAGGGCAAGAAAAGCGGTAAGTTCGCCACTTCCGACTGGATGGAAATCGAGAAGCAGCGCGGCATTTCGGTGGCTTCTTCGGTGATGCAGTTCGACTACCGCGACCACACCGTCAACCTGCTCGACACGCCCGGCCACCAAGACTTTTCGGAAGACACCTACCGCGTGTTAACGGCGGTGGACAGCGCCTTGATGGTGATTGACGCGGCCAAAGGCGTGGAAGCGCAAACGATTAAACTCCTTAACGTTTGCCGCCTGCACAACACGCCCATTGTTACCTTTATGAACAAATACGACCGCGAAGTGCGCGATTCGCTGGAATTGCTCGACGAAGTGGAGAATATTTTGAAAATCCGCTGCGCGCCGGTTACCTGGCCGATCGGTATGGGCAAAAACTTCAAGGGTGTGTATCACATTCTGAACGATGAAATTTACCTCTTCGAGGCCGGCGGCGAGCGGCTGCCGCACGAGTTCGACATCATCAAAGGCATCGACAATCCGGTTTTGACCGAACGCTTTCCGTTGGAAATCCAGCAGTTGCGCGATGAAATCGAATTGGTGCAGGCTGCCTCGAACGAGTTTGACTTGGAAGAATTTCTGGCGGGCGGACTCACGCCGGTGTTCTTCGGTTCGGCGATTAACAATTTCGGTATCCAAGAGATTTTGAATTCCCTGATTGACTGGGCGCCGGCACCGAAAGAGCGCGATGCGACCGTGCGCATGGTGCAGCCGTCTGAAGAAAAATTCTCCGGCTTCGTGTTTAAAATCCAAGCGAATATGGATCCGAAACACCGCGACCGCATAGCCTTTCTGCGCGTGTGTTCCGGCAAGTTCGAGCGCGGCATGAAAATGAAACACTTGCGCATCAACCGCGAAATCGCCGCTTCCAGCGTGGTTACGTTTATGTCGCACGACCGCGAGCTGGTGGAAGAAGCCTTTGCGGGCGATATTATCGGCATTCCCAACCACGGCAATATCCAGATCGGCGACAGTTTTTCCGAAGGCGAACAACTGGCGTTTACCGGCATTCCGTTTTTCGCGCCCGAGCTGTTCCGCAGCGTGCGCATTAAAAACCCGCTGAAAATCAAACAGCTGCAAAAAGGCTTGCAGCAATTGGGCGAAGAGGGCGCGGTGCAGGTGTTCAAACCGCATAACGGCGGCGATTTGATTTTGGGCGCGGTCGGCGTGTTGCAGTTTGAGGTGGTTACTTCGCGCTTGGCCGCCGAATACGGCGTGGAAGCAGTGTTCGACAACGCTTCGATTTGGTCGGCGCGCTGGGTGTCGTGCGCCGATAAGAAGAAGCTAGCCGAATTTGAAAAAGCCAACGCGGTGAATTTGTCGGTGGACGCGGGCGGTAATCTAGCCTATCTGGCGCCCAACCGCGTGAACCTGAATTTAACGCAGGAACGCTGGCCGGATATCGTGTTCCACGAAACGCGCGAGCATTCGGTGAATCTGAACGCTTGAGTTTAATAGGCAAACCGGCCGAAGTCTTGGCCGGTTTGTTTGTTATTCCGCCACCGCCGTCATACTCGGGCTGGACCCGAGTATCTCTTTGAGACCGTTGCAAAAATATCTTAAGGCCGTCTGAAAGCATTATCTTTCAGACGGCCTGTTCCATTGATGCTTGCCATTGGGCAAAAGCCGCCGGATTAATATTTCGCGTTCACCAGCTTGCCGTTTTTGAAAACCTGCTGCTGCATCACGTTGCCGTTGTAGGCATAAGTGGTCAGCGTGCCGTCTTCGGGATGGGCGCGGAAATCCATCAGGCGGTTACGGGGCAGGGTGTAGGGGTCGGTGCGTTTTTGGTTGTTGTCGCTGTAGAAATCCTGCACGATGTATTCGTTGCTGCGTTTGCTGATCAGCTGGCGGTGAAAGCCGCCTTTAACCGATTGGTTACGGGCGTTGCCTTGGGCGTCGAAATAGGTAACGATTTGTTCTTCCACCACGTTTACGCCGTCTTTGGTGTTGCCGCCGGTGCGGGTGCGGTCCAGCCCGACGGGGATATTGATGGAAGTGCCCAAGCCGACATGGCGGCCTATGCTGGTGCCCACACCCACGCCCACCGACATACCGGGCGTGCCTACGGTGCAGGCGCTCAGGGCGGCGGCGAGGGTGGCGGCAAACAGAATGTGTTTCATGGTTTTATCCTTTAATAAACCGGTTAATGCGGCAGACGGTTGAACGGCAACAAGTATATCGGGTTCTGCCCGGCAGGATTGTTATGGTTGGTAAAGTATGAGGGTTCGGCATATCTTTGAATAAATTCATTGTATTGATTTTATATGCTTTTTATATTTTAGCAACTGTGTTGCTGACTGACGAGTCGGTAACACAGTTGCTGAGGCCGTCTGAAACATTTATTTCAGACGGCCTCGGTTTTTTTGGATTTGCCGCGTCAAAACAACAGCGGCAGAGCCTGTTGCAACAAGCCCCAGGCCAGATAAAACATCATGGCGGCAATCAGGCCGTCGAGAATCTGCCACACGCGTTCGCGTCGGAACAGCGGCAGCAGCAGGCGCGCGCCGAAACCGATCGAAACAAACCACAGCGCCGAAGCGGTTACCGAGCCGAGCAGAAACAGTATTTTGCCGGCTTGGCCGAAAGGCGAAGCCGCTCCGCCGATCAATACCACCGTGTCGATATACACATGGGGGTTGAGCAGGGTGAGGGCGAGTGTGGTGGTGGCGGTTTTCAGGGCGGAAACGGCGGCCGGTTTGTCGGTGTTGACCGCCAGATGCCCGCCGCCCTGCCAGGCGCGCTTGGCGTTCATCGCGCCGTAGGCCAGCAGAAACAGGCCGCCCGCCAGCGCCAGCAGCGCCGAAGCGGTGGGGCTGCCCGAGAGCAGGGCGGCGGTGCCGAACACGCCCAGTGCAATCAGCACCACGTCGCACAGCCAGCACAAAAGCACCACCAAGCCCACGTGTTGTTTGAGCAAACCTTGTTTCAAAACAAAGGCGTTTTGTGTGCCGATGGCGACAATCAGGCCGCCGGTGATCATCAGTCCGGTGAGAAAGGGGTGCATAAGGTTTTTTTTGAGAAGGTGGAAAAAAGCGCGTTATTATCGCCGAAACGCCGTTGGTTGGCTATCGGCGCGGCCGGCCGGTTTTCAGACGGCCTTTTGCATATTCAGAAAACCTTAAGCGCAAAGCGTGTACAATCTTTCATCACGGTTTTGAAACAAAGGGACGCTGTATGGAACTTTCGCGCGAACGCTTATTGAAGCTCGCCACATATGCTTCCACTGCCACGGCTTTACTGCTGGTCGGGCTGAAAGCCGCCGCCTGGCTGTTCAGCGGGTCGGTGAGCATTTTGGCGAGTTTTACCGATTCGCTCACCGACCTTGCCGCCAGCGCGCTCAATCTTTTGGCGGTGCGCCTGGCTTTGCAGCCTGCCGACGAAAACCACCCGTTCGGCCACGGTAAGGCCGAAGGCTTGTCGGCATTGGCGCAGTCGGCATTTATCGGCGGCTCGGCGGTGTTTCTGTTTTTAAACGCCTTCGGCCGCCTGATGAAGCCCGAGCCTTTGCAGCATACCGGCTGGGGCGTTGCGGTGATGGTGGTATCGGTGGTGATGACGCTGGCGCTGGTGGCGTTTCAGCGCTATGTGCTCAAACGCACGGCGTCGCAGGCCATCGCCGCCGACCGGCTGCACTATGTTACCGATTTGCTGTCCAATTCGGTGGTGTTGGCGGCGTTGCTGATGGCATCTTACGGCTGGCATTCGGCCGATGCTTGGCTGGCACTGGGTTTGGCGGCCTGGATTCTGAAAAGCGCCTTCGATATCGGCAAAGAAGCGGTCAACACCCTGATGGACAAAGCCTTGCCGCGCGAACAAACCGATGCCGTCCGGGAGGCTGCGCTGAATGTGCCGCAGGTGCGGGGTGTGCACGATCTGAAAACCCGCCAGTCGGGCGCGCAGGTGTTTGTGCAGCTGCATATCGAAGTGAGCGCCGCCGCCAGCCTCGAAGAGGCGCACGAAACGGCCAAAGCGGTGGCGGCCAATATCCGCGCCCTGTTTGAAAACGCAGAAGTGTTGGTGCATACCGACCCGGTGTGAAGCGGATTGTGCACCGTATCAAGGCCGTCTGAAAAAAGATGAACTTATCTCTTTTCAGACGGCCTATTTATAATCAGAGGAAAAATCGAAAACCCGCAACCGTTATCTCAAACAGGAGAAACCGCATGATTACCCCGCTTCACAACCCGCAACACAAACAATGGCTGATCAGGCAGAGCAGGGCGCTGCTGGAGTTTGCCCGCAAATCGAAAGTGCCGTTCGGTTTCGGCTATCTCGACAAACACGGCGAAGTCGATTTGTCGCAACCCGTGCAAACCTGGATCAGCTGCCGCATGACGCATATTTACAGCATCGGCGCGCTGATGGGCATAGAAGGTTGCCGCGAGTTGGCCGAGCACGGCATCAACGCGCTGCTCGAGCATTTTCAAGACCGCGAACACGGCGGCTTTTTCGAAGCGCTCGAGCACCAGCCGGGTGCAGGCGGGCAGGCCGTGCCCACCGAAGCCGGCACACAGAAAACCGCCTATGCCCACGCTTTCGTGCTGTTGGCCGCATCCAGCGGTCTGTTAGCGGGCATCAGGCGGGCAGACGAGCTGTTTGACGCCATCAGCGCGGTTCACGACCGTTATTTTTGGGACGAAGCTGCCGGCAAAATGCGCGAATCGTTTTCGCGCGATTTTTCCGAAAGCGAATCCTATCGCGGCGTAAACGCCAATATGCACACCGTCGAAGCCAGCCTGGCCGCATTCGACGCGCAACTGGCGCTGGGCGTCGCCGCCGACGACGAACGCGCGGCACGCTGGCTCGGGCGCGCCAATTCGATTCTGCAATTCGTGTTCGGCCTTTCCGAACAAAACGCCTACCGCATTCCCGAGCATTTCGACGAAAACTGGAACGTGGTTTGGGATTACAACGAAAACGACAAAGCGCACCAGTTCCGCCCCTACGGCGCCACGGTCGGCCATGCACTCGAATGGGCGCGCTTGGGCTGCCATGCTTTGGTGATGAACCGCAAATACGGCGTGAAAGCCCCGTCCGATTATTCCGCCACCGCCTTCGGCCTGTTCCGCCAGGCACTCAATAATTGGCACGGCGACGGCGCGGCGGGCTTCGTTTATACCACCGATTTCGAAGGCAACCCGATTGTGCGCGACCGTATGCACTGGGTGTTGTGCGAAGGCATAGGCGCGTGCGTGGCGCTGGAGGGCATCAACGCAGGCCACGCCCCGATTGGCGGTTTGGGCGCGGCGCAAGGTTATGTGGAAGCCGAACTCGGCAGCGAATTTTCTTATTGGTACGAAACCTTCACCGCTTATGCCGCGCAATATCTGCTGGAAAGCGAGGGGCGCTGGTATCACCAGCTCGACACCGAAAACCGGCCAGACGAAAGCGTTTGGTCGGGCAAACCCGATATTTACCACGCCTTCCAATGCCTGCTGCTGCCGCTGCTGCCGTTCGGCCATTTCATCACCGCAGCGGTGAAACAGCATCCCGACAGCGTGAAATAAGGGATTGCCGGTTGTTTATTGCCGAAGCTGTATAGTCGGACGACTTACTTGATAACCGTTCCGCCATGCTCGGGCCAAGCACGGGTATGGCGAAGGGGTTTTAAAATGACGGCATGGCTTGCAAAGGATCAGGCCGTCTGAAAACAGGCCGCTTCCGGTTTGTTTGCGGCAGGGTTTATAATCCTGCCTTTATTTTTCAGACGGCCGCATCATGAATAAAGAACTGCTCGGTATCATTTTTCTGCCCGCAGGCGTAATCAGCATGTGTATGGCGGCTTTGTGGCAGATGTATGTGATGATCACCGAAAGCTACACGCTCAACCGCTTCAAAGACAAACAGCTGGTGTGGGTGGTGGCCGCCCTGTTTTTCAGCTTCAGCCTCGCCGTTTACTGGTTTTGCCCGAACGCGCGCAAGAAAGGCATTTTGTTTGTGCTGCTGGGCGGGGGCGGCGCGGTGATGTATGTGTTGGCCAGAATGTGGCTGCCGTTTGGCAAATAAAGATAAAGGCGGAATCCGGCAGGCCGTCTGAAAGTTTCAGACGGCCTGCCGTGTAGGAAACGCTGGCGTTGTTTGTACGTTTCATCCCGTTTTGGTTAGGTTTATGCCCGAGTTTTCATTTACCGACTGGCTGCTGTTCGCCCTGCTGTGCGTGCCGGTTTTGGCCACGCTGCTGCCGCTGGTGAACCACAACCATTGGTCGTTCCGCATTTTCGATTTTCCGCGCCCGCAGATTGCCGCCGTGAGCCTGTTGTGCGTGGTGCTCAACTATGTTTTGCAACAGCACGAGCATTGGCTGTTTGTGGCATTCGAAATATTGAATTTGGGCTGTTTCGCCTACCAGTTGAAAGAAATATCCGCTTATACGCGGTTGTCGAAACCCGAGGTTTTGCGTTATCGCGGCGAAGACAACGGCCGCACCGTGTCGCTGATTACCGCCAATGTTTTAACCGGCAACCGCCGTTCCGGCCTGCTGCTCGGGCAAATCAGCCGCTACCGCCCCGATGTGGTGCTGACGCTGGAGAGCGATGATTGGTGGGAGCGGCAGCTTGCCGTGTTGGAACGGGAGCAGGGCTACGGCTACACGGTGAAGATTCCGCTCGACAATCTTTACGGTATGCACCTATACAGCCGCCTGCCTTTACGGAATGCGGAAGTCCGCCATTGGGTTGCCGAAGATATTCCCTCGATTGCCGCCGAAATGCAGTTGCGCTCGGGCGAATGGATACGCATCTATTGCCTGCACCCGATGCCGCCCAGCCCCACCGAGGCAGACACTTCTACCGACCGCGATGCCGAGCTGTTGCTGGTGGGCAAGGAAATCGCGCAAAACAACCATTCGGTGCTGGTGTTCGGCGATTTGAACGATGTAGCTTGGTCGCGCACTTCACGCCTGTTTCAAAAAATCAGCGGCTTGTTAGACCCGCGCAAAGGGCGCGGGCTGTTTAGCACGTTTCATGCCGGTTACCCGCTGTTCAGATGGCCGCTCGACCATATTTTCCACAGCAGCGATTTTATGATGAGCGAAATCAAAGTTCTGCCCCACATCGGCTCGGACCATTTTCCGGTGTACGGCAAGTTTCAATTTGTACCGGCCGCCGAAGCCGTGCAGGAAAAAGAAGCGGCCGACGCCGAAGAAAAGCAGGAGGCGCGTGAAAAAATCGCCGAGGCGGAGCCGGTTAAGGAGGTTGTTCGGGAAAAATACACCGATAACGGCAGATAGATTTGCAAATAGGTTTGCAAAAATAACAGGCCGTCTGAAAGCGTTTCAGACGGCCTGTTTTGCTGTGTGGAAATTACAGGCTGTTGGTGAAGGTGCGGGTAATCACATCGCGTTGCTGTTCGGGCGTGAGCGAGTTGAAACGCACAGCATAGCCGGAAACACGGATGGTCAGCTGCGGATATTTGTCGGGGTTGGCAACGGCGTCTTCCAGGGTTTCGCGGGTTAACACGTTCACGTTCAAGTGTTGGCCGCCTTCCACTTTCGGGCGGGCGGTGATGTCCACCGGCACTTCTTTGTAGGAAACGTCGCCCAAGGCGGAGAGGGCGGTAACGTCGTCTTCGCGGTATTTGCCGCCTTTAACGCACAGGCAGCGCACTTCTTGGGTTTCGTCGTCCAACAGCCAGAAAGAGTTGAGCAGGTCCGCATCGGTGCTGCGGGTGATTTGGATACCTTTGATCATGGTTTATCCTTTCGTTCAGGGTGGGTGTTGAAAAATTACGTTTTAAGCATTGTATACCCCGTGCCCGAACGGATTTTGACTTAAGTCAACTTACAAAACACTACACCCGACGAATTGAAATGATTTCCATGGGGTGTTTAATACATTGTTTTGCATATTTTATTTGAATTTCGTTCAGACGGCCTGCATAACGACCCCGCTTTTTAAAGCAGTTTCCGGCAATTTGAAACTATGTTACAAATAAGAATTGAGACCTTTGCAAAATCCCCAAATGCGGATGCAGTTCAAGGCGTAGCAGCGCAGCGAGCGCAGACATAATATGGAGTTAGGCAAGCGAGAGGGCAGCACACAACGCAGAAATGCGCCGCAGATGGGGGGGTGCAAAGGTCTCAGTTTAATATTGATTAGATATTCAGGTGGATAATGGACATTTCTTTATTACTGCAACTGGCCGTTTTGCTGGGCGCGATTTTTCTCGGTGTGCGCTTGGGCGGCCTGGCCATCGGCTACACCGGCGGTTTGGGTGTGGCGGTGCTGGCGTTGGCATTGGGCATGGAGCCGGGCAAGGTTCCTTACGACGTGATTCTGATTATTATGGCGGTGATTTCCGCCATCGCCGCGCTGCAACTGGCGGGCGGTTTGGATTACTTGGTGCGCGCCGCCGAACGACTGCTGCGTAGAAACCCGAAAAACATCAACTTCTTGGCGCCTACGGTTACTTATTTTCTCACCATTCTCGCCGGCACGGGGCACACGGCGTTTTCGATGATGCCGGTGATTGTGGAAGTGGCCAAAAGCGAAAACATCCGCCCCAGCGCGCCGTTGAGCATCGCCGTGGTGGCCTCGCAGATTGCCATCACCGCTTCGCCCGTGAGTGCGGCGGTAGTGTTTATGAGCGGCGTGCTCGAGCCTTTGGGGGTGAGCTACCCCAAATTGCTGCTGGTGTGGCTGGTTACCACTTATGCGGCTTGTATGCTGGTGGCGCTGCTGATTAATTTGTTCGGCAATCTGGATTTGTCGAAAAGCAAGGCTTACCAACGGCGTTTGGCCGAAGGTTTGGTGAAGCCGCACAACGTGGGCGAGCGCGGGGAGCTGCCTGAGGGTGCGCGCACATCGGTGTGGATTTTCTTCGGCGGCGTGGTGGCGGTGGTGCTGTATGCCTGCGCGATTTCGCCTGCCGTGGGTTTGATTAAAGAGCCGGTGCTGCCGCGCGACGGTGCGATTATCAGCTTTATGATGATTATTGCCAGCCTGATTGTGATGTGCTGCAAGCTCGATACCGGCAAACTGCTGGATATGAGCACGTTTAAATCGGGCATGGCCGCCTGCGTGTGCGTGCTGGGCGTGGCATGGCTGGGCGACACGTTTGTGAGCGGCCATATCGATGCCGTTAAAGAAACCGCTTCGGCGCTGGTGGGCAATTATCCGTGGTTGTTGGCGGTGGCGCTGTTTTTCGCCAGCATGCTGCTGTATTCACAGGCGGCAACGGCCAAAGCCATTATGCCCGCCGTGATTCTGGCGCTGGGCATCACGCCGGAAAACAATTCGCAAGTGTATATTCTGGTGGCCAGTTTCGCCGCCGTATCGGCCCTGTTTGTGCTGCCTACTTATCCGACCCTGCTCGGTGCGGTGCAGATGGACGACACCGGCAGCACGCGCATCGGCCGTTTCGTGTTCAACCACTCGTTTCTGATTCCCGGCGTATTGGCGATTGTGTTTGCCGTGGCTTTGGGTTTTGTGGTGGCACCGTTGGTGCTGTAACCGGATAGGGCGGAAAGGCTGTCTGAAATACACCCCATTCACGTTATATTCGGGCTTGACCCGCGCATCTTTTTATTGCGAAAGAAAGAACAGATGCCAGGGTCAAACCCGGGCATGACGCAGATGTTTTAATATGTGGTATGAATCTTTCAAAGAGTTTATGTACGAACAGAAAGGCCGAGGCCTTTGCAAAATTCGTTTAGGCCGTCTGAAATATTCAACCATCGTCATTCCCGCGTAGGCGGGAATCCAGTCGTTTTTTTATAAGTTATTGAAATAAAATACTTGATAGTTTTAAGGCTGGATTCCCGCCTACGCGGGAATGACGGAATCTAAGCATTTCAGACGGCTTCAAGGTATTTTTGCAAAGGTCTCAGGCCGTCTGAAAATATTTCAGACGGCCTTTTGACATTAAAATCAAGCTGTAAATCAAGCCAGTTCGAATGCTTTGTGCAGCACGCGGGTGGCCAGCTCCATGTATTTTTCGTCGATCAACACGGAAACTTTGATTTCGGAAGTGGAAATCATCTGGATATTGATGCCTTCTTCGGCCAGCGTGCGGAACATTTTCGAGGCCACGCCCACATGCGAGCGCATACCCAAACCCACGATGGAAACTTTGCACACGGTGTCGTCGCCGTCGATTTCGGTGGCGCCGAGGCTGTCTTTCAAGCCGTTGAGAGATTCCAAAACAGGTTTGTAGTCGCCGCGCGGTACGGTGAACGAGAAGTCGGTGGTGCCTTCGGCACCTACATTTTGGATAATCATATCCACTTCTACGTTGGCGGCGGCCACTGCGCCTAAAATCTGATAGGCCACGCCGGGTTTGTCGGGCACGCCGCGCACGTTGATGCGGGCTTGGTTTTTATCGAATGCGATACCGGATACGGCAGCTCTTTCCATGTTGTTGTCCTCTTCAAAGGTAATTAATGTACCGTTGCCGCCTTCCTGAAGGCTGCTCAATACGCGCAGGCGCACTTTGTATTTGCCGGCGAATTCCACCGAACGGATTTGTAAAACTTTCGAGCCTAAGCTCGCCAGCTCGAGCATTTCTTCGAACGTGATGGTGTCGAGGCGGCGGGCTTCGGGCACCACGCGCGGGTCGGTGGTGTACACGCCGTCGACGTCGGTGTAAATCTGGCACTCGTCGGCTTTGAGGGCGGCGGCCAATGCAACGGCCGAGGTGTCGGAGCCGCCGCGGCCGAGGGTGGTGATGTCGCCTTTGCCGTTAATGCCTTGGAAACCGGCCACGATAACCACACGGCCTTCTTTCAAATCGGCGCGCATGGCGGCATCGTCGATATCTTCGATACGGGCTTTGGTGTGCGACGCGTCGGTTTTCACCGCCACCTGCCAGCCGGTGTAGCTTTTGGCCGGCACGCCGATGTCTTTTAAGGCCATCGCCAAAAGGCCGATGGTAACTTGTTCGCCGGTTGCCAGCACCACGTCGAGTTCGCGCGGGTCGGGCAGGTCTTGCATTTCGTGAGCCAATGCCACCAAACGGTTGGTTTCGCCGCTCATGGCGGACACTACCACAACAACGTCGTGCCCTTCGGCGCGGGTTTTGGCAACACGTTTGGCTACGTTTTTGATGCGTTCGGCGGAACCTACCGAGGTGCCGCCGTATTTTTGTACGATTAACGCCATTTTTTCGTGCTTTCTTGATTGGGATTTAGAGGTGCAACGGCAGAATCGTTGCGGTTTGGAAAATGTGTAACATTATTACCTATTTTTACGCCCGAAAACAAGGCTGCGGGCATGATTAATCGGTGTTTTGTGGTGCGGCCGCCGCTTGTTTTGACACGTGTCAAAACAGGGCAGGCCGTCTGAAATGTTTCAGACGGCCTGTCCTGCTTTGCAAAATACCTTTAAATATCTTAAATCCTCTGCGTCATGTTCGTGCTCAACCCGAGCATCTTTTTGTTTCATAAAGAATATATAGATACTCGGGTCAAGCCCGAGTATGACGAGATAAAAATATTTTCAGGAGTGGGCAGGATTTTTGCAAAGGTCTCGACCAGTTATTCTTTTTTGGCCTTAGCCGCCAGCATGGCCTGCAATCCGGCCAGATTGCTTCTGCCTTCTTCTTTGCTCACGATGGGGTCGCCGCCTTTGCGGCCCAAGATTTTCAAGTCTTCCTGCGGCATTTCGTCGATAAAGCGGCTGGGTTCGGGAAACTGCCAGGTGCCCTGGCGTTTGCGCTTGATGCAGTGGGTGAGCGTGAGCTGGCGTTTGGCGCGGGTGATGCCCACATACATCAGCCGCCGCTCTTCTTCGACGTTGCTCTCTTCGATGCTGTCGGCGTGCGGCAGCATGCCTTCTTCGCAGCCCACCAAAAACACATACGGATATTCCAGCCCTTTGGAGGCGTGCAGGGTGGAGAGTTTCACCGCGTCGGCTTCTTCTTCGTTTTTGCCTTCCAACAGCGTCATCAGCGCGATGGTTTGGGCGATTTCGATGATGTTTTTGCCGTCTTGTTCGCCTTTTTTCGCCAGCCAGCCGGTTAGGTCGCACACGTTGCGCCATTTGATTTCGCCGGCCTTGCCTTCTTCGCTGTTCAACAGGTGCGCTTCGTAGCCGATGTCGGCAAGCAGGTTGTTGATCAATTCGCCGGCATCGTCGTGTTCGGCGCGGGCGCGGTAGTTTTCCATCAGCGTCATAAACTGGTGCAGATGTTCGCGGTTGGCGGCGGCAAGTGCGGACTGTGCCTCTTCGTTTAAGGCCGCTTCATAAAGGCTGCACCCGTGCTGTTGGGCATGGGCGTTGAGCTTGCCCAGCGTGGCCTCGCCGATGCCGCGTTTGGGCGTGGTGGCGGCACGCAGGAAGGCGGGATCGTCGCTGGGGTTGGCTAAAAGGCGGATATAGGCGAGCACGTCTTTGATTTCGGCTTTATCGAAAAAACTCTGCCCGCCGGATAGCTGATAAGGCACGCGCGCGCTGCGCAGGGCTTCTTCAAACACGCGCGCCTGATGGTTGCCGCGGTAGAGTACGGCGAAATCGGCATAGCGGGTTTTGTCGCCGCCCACCAGCTTTTGTTTCACAATCTGCCCCACCACCCATTCGGCTTCGTGCTGTTCGTGCTGGCAGGCCACGATTTTGATGTGTTCGCCCATGCCGAACTGCGACCACAAGGTTTTTTTAAACAGTTTGGGGTTGTTTTCAATCACTTTGTTGGCCACTTTGAGAATCCGCGCGGTCGAGCGGTAATTCTGCTCGAGCTTGATCACTTTCATCTGCGGATAGTCGGCCTGCATTTGGCGCAGGTTTTCCATATTGGCGCCGCGCCAGGCATAGATGGATTGGTCGTCGTCGCCCACGGCGGTAAACATGCCTTCGGCGCCGGTTAAGAGTTTCATTAAGGTGTATTGGCAGGCGTTGGTGTCTTGGCATTCGTCCACCAGCAGATAGCGCAGGCGAAGCTGCCATTTGTGGCGCACTTCGCTGTTTTGCTGCAACAGCAGGGCAGGCAGGCGGATTAGGTCGTCGAAATCCACCGCCTGATAATGCTCCAGCGTGGCCTGATAGCCGGCGTAAACGGCGGCCATTTGCCTGTCCCATTCGTTTGAGGCCGTCTGAACAATGTCTTCGGGTGTTTTCAAATCGTTTTTCCACAACGAAATCTGGTGTTGGGTTTTGTATAAGGCTTCTTTGCCGGTGCCGCCCAATAATTCGTTGAGGATTTTGGTGCTGTCGGTGCCGTCGAGTATCGAAAAATTCTTTTTATAGCCGATGTGCGGCGCTTCTTCGCGCAGAATGCGCATACCGAGCGAGTGGAAAGTGCAGATGGTTAACCCGCGCGTGTGCTTTTTCGGCAGCATCTTGCCCACGCGCTCCTGCATTTCGCGGGCGGCTTTGTTGGTGAACGTGATGGCCGCCACATGATGCGGCGCATAGCCTACGTCGGTAATCAGATGCTTGATTTTTTGGGTAATCACGCCGGTTTTACCGCTGCCCGCACCCGCCAGCACAAGCAGCGGTCCGCCGAGATACTTTACTGCCTGAAGTTGCTGGGGGTTGAGTTTCATGGAAGATGGGCCGTCTGAAAAAAGAGGCGGGATTATAACATTGCACGGAAACCTTGAAGGCCGTCTGAAAGTTTTCAGACGGCCTGAGAATTTTGCAAAATTTGTTGGGATTGCCTGAAATGCCTTTTCTTCGTTATTCCCGCGCAGGCGGGAATCCAGATGGTAAAGTTAAAGTATTGATTAAACAAACACTTGAATGTAAACGTCTGGATTCCCGCCTGCGCGGGAATAACGGATTAAAACGTTTCAGACGGCCTTTTAAGGCATTTTTGCAAAGGTTGCGGCCTTTGTGTTTGTTCGGCATAACGGCTAGGCGTTTTGCTCGAAATAGCTTAAAACCGTTTGCGGCATCCAATCGAGGCTGCCTCTGCCGCTACCGCTCACAAAGGCGCAATGCCCGCCGCAGGCGGGTTGCAGCAGGGTAACCTGCGGGGAAACTTGGGCGGCGTTTGGCAGGGCGGACGGCGGCAGAAAGGGGTCGTTGACAGCGTTCAGCAGCAGGGTGGGCACGGCGATGTGCGGCAGCAGCGGCTTGCTGGAGGCGCGGCGGTAATAGTCGTGCCGGTCGGCGAAGCCGTGCAGCGGGGCGGTAAAGGCGTCGTCGAAATCGCCCAGCGTTTTGCAGCGGTTCAGCAGGTCGGTGTGAAAGCTGGTGGCGCGGGCTTTGGGCAGCAGCGAGTCGAGAAAATAGCGGGTGTAGAGCAGGCGGGTCAGGCCGCGATCGAAGCGGGAGCCGGCGGCGGTTAAATCGACGGGGGCGGAAACCACGGCGGCGGCCTGAGGTATGGCTAAGCGGCCTTGCTCGCCCAGATATTTGGCTAGTGCGTTGCCGCCGAGCGATACGCCTGCGGCGTAGATTTTGGAATAGCGTTTGGCCAGAGTGGCGAGCATAAAGCCGATTTCGGGGCTGTCGCCCGAGTGGTAAAACACGGGGGCTGTGTTGGGTACGCCGCCGCAACTGCGGAAATGCGCCACCACGCCGTGCCAGCCTTTGGCCTGAACCGCCTGCATCAGCGCCACGGCGTAATGGCTGCGGCTGCTGCCTTCCAAACCGTGAAACAGCACCACCAGCGGGGCATCGGGGTTGGGGCTGTCGATAAAGTCGTAGGCGGTTAGGGTTTGGCCGGTGCTGTCGGGCAAGAGTTCGCGGCGGTAGGCGGGCGGCGGCTGTTGCAGGGTTTTGGCATAAAGGGTTTCGATATTGCCGTTACGCAGCCAGCGGGGCGTGTGCAGCGGGGGCAGGTTCATGATGGTTTTCCGGGGAGCTTGCGGAATAAAACGAGATAGAGGCCGATAACGGTGCTGGTGCCGGTTATCCAGCCGACCAACACGTCGGTGGGGTAGTGTACGCCCAAAACCATGCGCGACAAACCCATCAGCAGGGCAAAAGTTACGGCAGCGGCGATAATCGGCACGCGGCGCGGCGACTGCCAGTAAATCAACACCACCATGGTGGCGAAAGCGGCGGCAAAGGTGCTGTGGCCGCTGGGAAAGGAAGCGTTGGTTTCTTCGATGATGCGCGGCCAAAATTCGGGGCGGGGGCGGTTGAAAAACTGTTTGGCGGCGAACATCAGGGCGGTGGGCAGGGCGGCCGCGAGCAGGGCGAACACGGCATAGCCGCGCTGTTTGCGGAAAAACAGCCAAACCGCAAACAAAATAACCAGCAGCGCGGCAACGGTGGTTTTGCCGATATGGTGCAACACAACCGCCACGGGCGTAAATGCGCTGCCGATGTTGTGGTGCAGCCACAACATAAAGGGCTGTTCGAAATAGAAGCGGTCTTTATCCCAAACGTCTTCGGCAATGAATCCGGCAATCACCAACGGAATCAGGATGCCGAAGAAGAGCAGCAGTAATAAGGGCAGGGAGGGGCGGTAGGCGCGTAATGGCAGCATAAAGGAATAACAGGCCGTCTGAAAAGGCCGTATTGTATAGATTGGCTGCGGTTTTGGGCAAACTGCGGTTGCGGGCGGGATAGGGCAGGTTAATAACGGTTGGCGGTTCTTGCAGAAAGGGAAATGTGAATATGGGTTAAATTTGGTTTACCCTTTTAATTGTATTGATTTATTTTCCTATTTATTGATGATAACCATTGTAATTTTCAGAGTGGAAAGTTAAGTAAAGGTAAAGAAATGTTATGAATTTGTTGGTATGATAGCACCTGATTTTTACAACAACGACAAACCGCTGTTTGCACCAAGCGCGGCGGCCCGCATGATACGGAGATTCTTATGTCTGTTTTCTTTCTGCAAATCATCATTCTGATAGGCTGTGCATCGCTGGTTACTTTGGCTGCGTTGTGGCTGGCCGAACGGGATTCTTTTTAATTAAACTATTAATGTTTTTTGAGGCCGTCTAAACAATCCGTTTCAGACGGCCTCTGCCGTTGCAGACGTTCAAAATAAAATAGACGGCTGCGATTCAAATGGCTTACAATCCGCTACATCAAACCACACAACAAAACACTACAACCAAAGTAGTAGATAACGAAAGCAGTAGCAGAATAAAAAGGCCGTCTGAAAAAAAGGCGGCCGGCCAAAAGGAACACAACATGAAAGTAACCAGACGGCAGTTTTTCAAAGTAACCGCTGCCGGCGCAGGTGCGTCGGGCTTGGCGGTAATGGGCATGATGCCTGCCAATGCGTGGGCGGAAGTGCGCCAATATAAGCTGACCCGCGCCACTGAAACCCGCAACAACTGTACCTATTGCTCGGTGGGCTGCGGCACATTGCTTTACAGCTTGGGCGACGGCGCCAAAAACGCCAAAAAGAAAATTTTCCACATCGAAGGCGACCCCGACCATCCGGTCAGCCGCGGTTCGCTCTGCCCCAAAGGCGCATCGCTGGTGGATTTCGTCAACAGCCCCAACCGCGTGCTTTACCCCGAGGTGCGCGAGCCGGGCACCAACGAATGGAAACGCATTTCCTGGCACGACGCGCTCACCCGCATCGCCCGCCACATCAAGGCCGACCGTGATGCCAACCTGATTGTGCAAAACGAAAACGGCGTTCCCGTACACCGTCTGCCCACATTGGGTATGCTGACGGCTTCCGCTTCTTCCAACGAAACCGGCATTCTCACGCAAAAATGGATGCGCTCGCTGGGCATCGTCGCCACCGACGCGCAGGCCCGCGTCTGCCACGGCCCCACCGTGTCCGCGCTGGCTTCCACTTTCGGCCGCGGGGCGATGACCAACACTTTCGTCGATATCCAACATGCCGATTTCATTATGGTGATGGGCGGTAATGCCGCCGAAGCCCACCCCGTCGGCTTTAAGTGGGTAATCGAGGCGAAAAAGAAAAAAGGTACCAAGCTGTTTGTGGTCGACCCGCGCTTTAACCGTACCGCAGCCGTGGCAGATTTCTACGCTCCCATCCGCTCGGGTAGCGACATCGCCTTTTTGGGTGCATTAATCAATTGGCTGATTGAAAACAATAAAATCCAGTGGGAATACGTTAAAGCCTATACAAATGCTAGCTTTATCGTGGCCGAAGGCTTCGATTTCGACGAAGGTATGTTTTCGGGCTATGAAGAGTCTAAGAAAAAATACGACAACGAAACCTGGTATTACGAACTGGATGCCGACGGTTATGCCAAAACCGACCCTACGTTGGAACACCCCCGCAGCGTGTGGCAGCTGCTGAAAAAGCATTATTCGCGCTACACGCTCGATATGATGACCACCATCTGCGGAACTTCAAAAGAAGATTTCCTCAAAGTGGCCGAAGCATGGGGCGAAACGGCCGCACCAAACAAAGCGGGCACCATTCTCTACGCGCTGGGCTGGACGCAGCACACCACCGGCAGCCAGATTATCCGCACCATGGCGATGGTCCAATTATTGCTGGGCAATATCGGTATGGCGGGCGGCGGCGTGAATGCTCTGCGCGGCCACTCCAATATCCAAGGTTTGTCGGATTTGGGCCTGCTCTCCACCATGCTGCCGGGCTATCTGGTTTTGCCCAACGAAACTAACCACCCGACCTTTGCCGATTATTTGGAAAAGCAAACCCCCAAAGCATTGCAACCCGGCCAGATGAACTACTGGCAGAATACGCCCGCATTTTTCGTGAGTTTTTTGAAGTGGATGTATGGCGACAACGCCACCAAAGAAAACAATTGGGGCTACGATTGGCTGCCCAAGTGGGACAAGATGTATGACATTATGCAGCTGATAGAGCTGATGTATCAGGGCAAGGTAAACGGCCTGTTGGTGCAGGGCTTCAACGCGCAGGGTTCGTTCCCCGACACGCACCGCGTAACCGAGGCGTTTTCCAAGCTGAAATACATGGTGGTGATGGATCCGCTCGATACCGAAACCGCCACTTTCTGGCAAAGCCACGGCGAAGCGCACGATGTCGATCCCGCCAAAATCCAAACCGAAGTGTTCCGCCTGCCTACGCCGTGTTTTGCCGAAGAATCGGGTTCGATTGTGAACTCTTCGCGCTGGCTGCAATGGCACCACCCGGGTGCCGAGCCGCCCGGTGAAGCGTTGCCCGACTTGGATATTTTGGGCGAACTGCACCTGTTGCTTAAAGAAATGTATGAAAAAGAGGGTGGCACCGCGCCCGAGCCGATTACCAAACTTTCTTGGAAATACGCCAAACCGCACGCGCCTACGCCCGAAGAAATGGCAAAAGAATCAAACGGTTATGCGCTGGCAGACATCAAAGACAAAGACGGCAACGTTATCCGTAAAAAAGGCGAGCTGCTCGACGGTTTCGCCCAATTGCGCGACGACGGCACCACCGAGTGCGCCACCTGGATTTTCTCAGGCTCGTGGACGCAGCAGGGCAACCAGATGGACCGCCGCGACAACACCGATTCCGGTTTGGGCAATACGCCCAAATGGGCATGGGCTTGGCCTGCCAACCGCCGCATTCTCTATAACCGCGCCTCATGCGACCCCGGCGGTAAACCGTGGGATCCGAACCGTGTGCTGATTCATTGGGACGGTAGCAAATGGACGGGTGCCGACGTGGCTGATTTCAAAGCCGATGCCGCGCCGGACTCCGGCATGAACCCGTTTATTATGAACGAAGAAGGCGTGGGCCGTTTATTCTGCGCCCGCAAATTGGTGGACGGCCCGTTCCCCGAACACTACGAGCCGCTCGAATCGCCCATCGGCACCAACCCGCTGCACCCGAAAGTGGTGCAGGCACCCGCCATACGCCTGTTTGACAGCGTGAAAGAACGCATCGGCACGCATGAAGAATTCCCTTATGTCGGCACCACCTACCGCCTGACCGAGCATTTCCAATTCTGGACCAAATCGGTGAAGCTGCTGATGATTGCCCAACCCCAGCAGTTTATCGAAATCAGCGAAGAGCTGGCGAAAGAGAAAGGTATTCAGAAGGGCGATTGGGTGAAAGTCAGCTCTAAACGCGCATGGATTAAAGCCAAAGCCGTAGTTACCAAACGCATGAAACCGCTTACCATCAACGGCAAAACCGTGTATCAGGTAGGCATTCCGCTGCACGGCGGTTGGGTGAACGTATCGGGCGAGCAGCAGTTTTTGGTGAATTCGCTCACGCCTTTCGTTGGCGACTGCAATACCCAAACGCCCGAATACAAAACCTTTTTGGTTAACATAGAAAAAGCATAAGGAACGGAAAACATGGCTCTGCAATCATTAGACATTAAACGCCGTTCCGCCACGGCCGAAATCACGCCGCCGCCGGGCGTGCGCCGTCCGACGGAGGTGGCCAAGCTGATTGACGTTACCACCTGCATCGGCTGTAAAGCCTGCCAAGTGGCCTGTTCGGAATGGAACGATATCCGCGACGACATCGGCATCAACCACGGCGTGTACGATAACCCGATTGATTTGACCGCCAAAAGCTGGACGGTGATGCGGTTTTCGGAAGTGGAAGAAAACGGCAAGCTGGAATGGCTGATCCGCAAAGACGGCTGTATGCACTGCGCAGATCCCGGCTGCCTGAAAGCCTGTCCTTCGCCCGGCGCGATTATCCAGTATCACAACGGTATTGTGGATTTCCACGAAGAAAACTGCATTGGCTGCGGCTACTGCATTTCGGGTTGTCCGTTTAACATTCCGCGCATCAACAAACAGGACAACCGCGCCTATAAGTGCACATTGTGTTCCGACCGTGTGGCCGTCGGCCAAGAGCCTGCCTGCGTGAAAACCTGCCCTACAGGTGCGATTCAGTTCGGTGCCAAGGAAGACATGAAACAGGTGGCGCAGGAGCGCATCAAAGATTTGAACAACCGCGGTTATAAAAACGCCGGCCTGTACGATCCCGAAGGCGTAGGCGGCACACATGTGATGTATGTGCTGCACCATGCCGACAAACCCGAGCTTTACCACGGCCTGCCGAATAATCCGGCCATCAGCACCACCGTAAAACTGTGGAAAGGCCTGCTCAAGCCGTTGGCCACCATCGGCATTGCCGCCGCCACCTTAACCGGATTCTTCCACTACATTACCGTAGGCCCCAGCAAAGCCGAGGAGGAAGGCCCCGAGGTAATCGGCAAAGACGGTAAAACCCTGCATGGCGAGGAGGATGCATAATGAAAGAAAAACTGATTCAGCGCTATAACCGCAGCGAACGTATCAACCACTGGATTGTGGCCATTTGCTTCGTGCTGCTGGCAATTTCCGGTTTGGCGTTTTTCTATCCCGCCTTTTTCTGGCTGACCGGCGTATTCGGTACCCCTCAATTGGCACGGATTATCCATCCGTTCGTAGGCGTGGTAATGTTTATCGGCTTCTTCGTGCAGTTTTTCCGCTATTGGAAATACAACTTTATCGATAAAGAAGACGTAAAGTGGATGAAATCTGTAGGCACCGTGCTCAAAGGGCATGAAGTGGGTGATACGGGTAAATACAACGGCGGTCAAAAAGGCATGTTTTGGCTGATGACCGGCTGCATGATTGTTTTACTGTGCACCGGTATCATCGCGTGGCGCCCGTATTTCGCCGAATTGTTCCCGATTCCTGTTATCCGTTTGGCTTTGCTGTTTCACGCATGGGCGGCCTTGATTCTAATTGCCGGCATCATCGTACACGTTTATGCCGCCTTCTGGGTTAAAGGCACGATACGCGCGATGGTGGAGGGCGTGGTTACCCAAATGTGGGCGAAAAAACACCACCCGCGCTGGTATCGCGAAGTGATGGCAAAAAACGAACAAGCACAAAAAGCGGGTAAAAAACCGGAGTAATTTCCCGTTGAGTTTGGGTTTTAGAGTAAAACAAAGCCTTCCTGTGTCGGAAGGCTTTGTCGTTGGAACAGGTTGGGTTATTTACACTTTCTATGTCAAACAGCTTTTATTTTCTGAGATATCCCGCTGCCCGTGCCGGTGGTTTACCACAGCTTCGGCGGCTGGAAGCAGTCGATGTTTGGCGATTTGGGCACCTACGGCCCCGACGGTACCCGTTTCTACACCCGCCGCAAAACCGTTACCCAACGCTGGCCGGCTTCCGAAGTGCGCGACGGCGCGGTGTTCTCCATGCCCACTTTAGGCTGAACCGCTGCCACGTGGCCGTAGGCCGCAATTAATATAATGTAACAGGCCGTCTGAAAAAACGGGTTCTGCACAACAAACGCAGCTGCCGTTGTTTTCAGACGGCCTTCCGATAAGGCCGTTTCGGGCAGGTAAAATAAAGGGGGCAGCATCGCAACCGCCGTGCAGAAGCGGCCGTTTTCGTTTACAATCCGCCTATCCAAACCCAACGGAACAGTTTTAAGAGGAAACGCCGTGAACACAACGCCAAAATACATCGCCTTGCTGACGGCTTCGGCCTTGGCTTTGAGCGGCTGCGACAAAATCGACAGCTTTTTCGGTAAAGACGGAAAGCCGCAAGACGATTTGGTGCAGAAAGTAGAAACCAAAACCGATGACGGCAAGGTGCAGATGCTGTTGCCCGACTTTACCAAGCTGGTGGAGCAGGAAGGACAAACAGTTGTCAATATCCAAGCCACCAAAGCGCCGGCGAGCAGGCAAAACAGCGATAACGGTATGGATTTGAACCAGTTTCCCGACAACGATCCGTTTTACGAGTTTTTCAAACGCCTCGTGCCCAATATGCCCGAAATGCCGGAGCAGGACGACGAGGGCGAGTTGAATTTCGGTTCGGGTTTCATCATCAGCCCCGACGGCTATATCCTCACCAACACGCATGTGGTGGCCGGCATGGCCAACATCAAAGTGGTGTTGAACGACAAACGCGAATATCCGGCCAAATTAATCGGTTCCGACCAGCAGTCCGACGTTGCCTTGCTGAAAATCGACGCCGCCGACCTGCCGGTGATTAAAGTGGGCAACGCCAAAGATTTGAAACCGGGCGAATGGGTGGCCGCCATCGGTGCACCGTTCGGCTTCGATAACAGCGTTACCGCAGGCATTGTGTCGGCCAAAGGCCGCAGCCTGCCCAACGAAAACTACACGCCGTTTATCCAAACCGATGTGGCCATCAACCCCGGCAATTCGGGCGGCCCGCTGTTTAACCTGCGCGGGCAGGTGGTGGGCATCAACTCGCAGATTTACAGCCGCAGCGGCGGTTTTATGGGCATTTCGTTCGCCATTCCGATTGATGTGGCCATGAACGTAGCCGAGCAGCTGAAAACCACCGGCAAAGTGCAGCGCGGCCAATTGGGCGTGATTATTCAGGAAGTTTCCTATGATCTGGCCAAATCGTTCGGCCTCGACAAAGCTTCCGGCGCCCTGATTGCCCGTGTGCTGCCCGGCAGTCCGGCGCAACGTGCGGGCTTGCAGGTGGGCGACATCGTGCGCAGTGTGAACGGCGAAGAAGTGCGCCAATCGAGCGATTTGCCCGTGATGGTGGGTGCGATGGCGCCGGGCAAAGAAGTTACCCTCGGCGTGTGGCGCAAAGGCAAAGAAAGCACGGTGAAAGTGCAGCTCGGTGCCAACGGCCAGGATACCGAAATGAGCGAGGAGCAGGCGTCCGACCCGTCATACACGCCCGAAGGCCAAACCTTTACCATTGAAAACACGGGCTTAACCCTGCAAACGCGCTCGGCCAACAACGGCAAACGGTTGGTGGTGGTAAAAGCCGAAGGTGCCGCCCAGCGCGCCGGCCTGAAGCGCGGTGACGAAATTCTGGCGGTGAGCCAAATCAATGTGGAAGATGAATCCACATTCCGCAGCGCGTTGGAGAGCACCGGCAAAACCGTGCCCCTGCTGGTGCAGCGCAACGGCAGTACGCTGTTTTTGGCGTTAAACCTGCAATAAGCCGGCACATTTGTTTTCAGACGGCCTCAATGCAGCAGGCCGTCTGAAACGTTTCCGGCCGTCAGGTATATTTCTGTAGCCTTAAACCACATCTGCCCGCGGCGGCTTTGCCAAAACTTTGAGGCCGTCTGAAAACTGCGGCAGCCCGAACCGATTTACCTTATCTTTTATGAGATTAGTATGACCCAACCCGTTATTCCGCGTGGCCCGGTAATGGCCGATGTACACGCTTTCCGCCTTAGCAAAGAAGAAAAGCAACGCTTGCTCGACCCGGCAGTGGGCGGCGTGATTCTGTTCCGCCGCAATTTTGAAAATATCGAGCAGCTCAAAGCCTTGGTCGGCGAAATCAAAGCCCTGCGTTCGCCCGAGCTGGTGATTGCCGTCGACCACGAAGGCGGGCGCGTGCAGCGTTTTATCAACGGCTTTACCCGCCTGCCCGCGATGGACGCACTCGGTGCGGTTTGGGACAGCGAAGGCCCCGAAGCGGCCAAAGCGCGCGCGGAGCAGGTAGGTTGGGTGTTGGCCGCCGAATTGAGCGCGTGCGGCATCGACTTATCGTTTACACCCGTACTCGATTTGAACTGGGGGCAGTGTGCCGTTATCGGCAACCGCAGCTTCCACTGTGATGCTGGAGTGGTGGCCGAGCTGGCGCTGGCGCTGCAAAAAGGCTTGAACCGCGGCGGCATGAAATCGTGCGGCAAACATTTTCCCGGCCACGGCTTCGTAGAAGGCGACAGCCACCATGTGCTGCCGCAAGACGACCGCACGCTGGCAGAATTGGAAGCCGCCGATATATTGCCGTTTAAAAAAATGAGTGCCGCCGGCATGGCCGCCGTGATGCCCGCGCACGTGGTGTATCCGCAGGTTGATGGCTTGCCCGCAGGTTTTTCCGCCAAATGGCTGAAAGAAATTCTACGCCGGGAAATCGGCTTTAACGGTGTGATTTTTTCAGACGACCTCACCATGGAAGGCGCGGTGGGTGCAGGCGGTATCAAAGACCGCGCCCGTTTGTCGTTTGATGCGGGCTGCGACATCGTGCTGGTGTGCAACCGGCCGGATTTGGTTGACGAATTGCGCGAAGGCTTCGTTATCCCCGCCAATCCCGATTTGGCCGCACGCTGGCAATATATGGCGAACACTTTGAGCACCGAAGAAGCCGCCGCCGTGATGCAGACACCCGAATTTAAAGCCGCGCAACTGGCCACCGCGCAACTGGCCACGCCGAAAGACATTGAAGGCGGCGTGAAAGTGGGCGAGGCGTTTTAGGGCGTGTCGTCAAAAGGCTTGTGAGGCGGATTTTTGAGGAAAAATCCGCAAATGCCACGAAGGCGCACTTTAGTTTTAAGGCATTGTTATCCGCCGGTTGGCATATGTTTCAGGCCGTCTGAATCTTTTCAGACGGCCTGAAACAATAACCTGATATAAATCCCGCCTCTTCCCGAATAATCATAACCTTAAGGATTAATTGCCCACATTTACCGTTGTGGCCGTCTGAAACACCGTTCCAACGCGCCCGAACTGTATTAAAATAACGGCCTTTTCCTACATTCCACCGCTTTATGGCACATCATCCCTACCGCCGCCTGCGCGCGCAGCAATCCGAACTGCCGGAGGTGGGTATTTCCGAATCCGGCAACATCCGCTCGCTGCATTTGGGCAGCGCCACCGTGCAAAGCTCGATGAACCTCGACCATCCCGCCGAGCTGGTGCTTTCATACAGCCGCGCGATGATGGGCTGGCTGCTGTTTGTCGAACAGGCGCCTGCACATATCACCCAAATCGGCCTGGGCGGCGGCTCGTTTGCACGCTGGATAGACGCCTATCTGCCCGACACGCGCCAAACTGCCGTCGATATCAACCCGCAGGTTATCAACGTGGCGCGCAGCCTGTTTGACTTGCCGTTTGAAGACGAGCATTTTGAAATCATCGAAGCCGATGGTGCCGAATACATCAAAACCCTGCGCGGCGGCACCGATGTGGTGCTGGTGGACGGCTTCGACGGCCTGCAAATCGTTGATGCGCTGGTGGAAGAGCCGTTTTTTGAAAACTGCCGCCAAGCATTGTCGGCAAACGGCATTTTCGTAACCAACTGGTGGAGCGGCGACCGCCGCTACCGCCGCTTCGTCGAACGCCTGCTGGGCGTGTTTGAAGGCCGCGTGTTGGAGCTGCCCGCAGAAAGCCACGGCAATGTTGCCGTGATGGCATTCCAAAGCAGCCCGAAAGAGCAAAACCTCGACAAATTGAAAAAGCGCGCCGACAAACTCAGCACGCAATACGGTTTGGATTTCAAACGGATGTTGTCCGAATTGAAAGCCAACAATCAAAACAACGGCAAGCATTTTTATCTGTAAGGCCGTCTGAACAACCATCGAGGCCGTCTGAAACATAACGGGCGGCTTTAAGTAGAAAGAAGTGCCATGAGCTATTTCCAACGTCACCTGTTTATCTGCACCAATGCCCGTCGCGACCCGTGCAAACAAAGTTGCAACGATAACGGCGAAGCCGATGCCGCCGTCGATTTCCTCAAAGGCAATGCCAAAAAAATGGATCTGATCGGCCCCGGCAAACTGCGTATCAGCAGCACAAGCTGCTTGGGGCGCTGCGAGTCCGGCCCGGTGATGGTGATTTATCCGGAAGCCCGCTGGTACACCTATGTGGACGAAGAAGACTTACAGGAAATCCTCGAACAAGATTTGGCAGGCGGCAAAGCCGTTAACCGCCTGCTGGTCGATCAACCGGAAAACCGCTGATTACGTCCGGATTTTTCAGACGGCCAATACACAATATAGATTATCATGCTGAAACCCATTAACCAACTGCATATCCCCGGCCCTGTGGGCATACTCGAAACCATCTATCTGCCCGCGCAAGGGCGGGAGCGCGGCGTAGCCGTAATCAACCATCCCAACCCGCTGCAAGGCGGTACCAACACCAACAAAGTGATACAGACTGTAGCAAAAGCTTTGAGCATACTCGGGTTTCACTGCTATCTGCCCAACCTACGCGGCGTAGGCAACAGCGAAGGCAGCCACGATTACGGCAGGGGCGAGGCCGACGACTGCATCGCCGTTATCGACTATGCCCGTGCAAAACACCCTGAAGCCGCGCTGTTGGCCATCAGCGGTTTTTCGTTCGGCGGTTATGTTTCATTGTTTGCGGCACAACAGCGCGAACCGGATTTGCTGTTATTGGTTGCCCCTGCCGTTAACCATTATGAAAACTGCGAACCCACGGCTCCCGATGCGTCCAAAACCTTGTTGGTTCATGGTGAAACCGATGAAATCGTGGGTTTGGAAAAGGCTTTCAAATGGGCGGCGCCGCAGGATATTCCCGTGTTGGTTTTGCCCGAGTCTTCACACTTTTTCCACGGCAAACTGATTGTTTTGCGCGAAACCTTGCTACGCTTTGTGCCTGTGGTTTTAGGCAGCAGGCAGGCCGATGGTGCTGCCGGCTAACGGCCGAAGGCCGGTTTTGAAAGATTTCTAAAAGGTTTCTGCTATTGGATTGCAGTAACAACGGAAAAGGCACGCCTGTTTTGAAGGCGCGCCTTTTAAGGGGATACGGAACCCATACTTTATTTGGTTAAACCTGCGTGTTGCACCGGCGCGCTTTTGCTGAAATTGATTTCTTTAATCACGCTCAGGTCGATCGAATCACCGTTCATGGTTGCGGGGCGCAAATATTGCGCTTCCATCCAGTCAACCGCTGCGGCGTCAATACTGGCAGAACCGCTGCTGCGCACCACGCGGGCGTCGCTCACATTGCCTTCGGCATTGATGGTGATGCGCATGGCTAAATTGCCGCTGATCGGCGCGGCGGCATCGGAAGCCTTGTGATGGAAAGTAACGCCTTGGGCGAAAGCGGTTTGGGCGCCGGCCAGCAGGGCGAAAGCAGCCACGGTAGAAAGAGCACGTTGGATTTTCATAATTTTGTCCTTGTTGTAATACGTTTCGTAATGTGTTTGGCCATCTTTCAGCATAAAATGGTGGTTAGCTGGCCTTTTGGGTGGGAAAAGCATTGAGAAATATAATATTGCAATATTTTCTGCTTTTCTTGTTATGTATTTTGCATGCTTGAAAAAAATAATGCAATAAGAAAATGCAAGATAAATGGAAAATTTTTTAGATAATCGGTTTGTTTGGAATAATGGTGATAGTTTTATTTAGGCCTGATTGATGGTGTGGCGATAAGGCCGATAACGATGAATCTTATTAAAATTATTTAAAAACAGTATGATATAAAAATGGTTGTTGCGGTATACCATTTTTTTGTGCCTGTAAACTTGGTACTACCGTTTATCTGAATAAAATTCCGATTGTCTCTTGTATGCAACTGTCAATTTTTATTTTCGGTTGAAAACAACGGCCGAAAACCGAAAAAACGTTGATATGAGCCGTATTTCGTTTACGCATCTGTTTTTGTGGTTGCAGGTAACAGCAAAAGCAGATGGTTTGGTGTAGAATCGTCGCCTACGCTTTCAGACGGCCTGAAACAGGGCAGGGAGGGATAATGATGAAAACGCTGAAATTTACCAAAATGCACGGTTTGGGCAATGATTTTATGGTTATCGACGGCATCAGCCAGCCGTTTGAGCCGGAAAACGCACCGCTGACCAAATGGGCCGACCGCCACACGGGCGTGGGTTTCGACCAGCTGTTGTTGGTGGAAAAAGCGCATTCCGATGCGGTGGATTTCCGTTACCGTATCTTTAATGCCGACGGTAGCGAAGTCGAGCAGTGCGGCAACGGCGCGCGCTGCTTTGTACGCTTCGTAGTGGATAAGGGATTGACCGATAAGCAGGAAATTGTGGTCGAAACTGCGCGCGGCATTATTCTGCCCCGTTTGGCGGAAAACGGGTTGGTCAGTGTGAACATGGGCAAGCCCCATTTTATGCCGTCTGAAATTCCTTTTATACCGGCGGCGGGAGAGGCTGTCGATGCGTTAACGCATATTATTTTAGTGGGGCTGGAGTCGGTTCCCGTCAGCTGTGTCAGTATGGGCAACCCTCATGCCGTGATTGTGGTGGACAGCGTGGAAACCGCACCGGTCGAGCAATGGGGCGAAGCGATTGAGTCGCACGAACAATTTCCCGAACGGGTGAATGTGGGCTTCATGGAAGTGGTTGACAGCGGCCACATCCGCTTGCGCGTATATGAACGCGGCGCAGGGGAAACACAAGCCTGCGGCACCGGTGCCTGTGCGGCGGTGGTGGCGGGCATGAGGCTCGGCCTGCTGGAAGCGGGCAAGCAGGTACGTGTGAGTCTGCCGGGCGGCGATTTATATATTTCTTGGCAAAACGGCACCGATGTGGTGATGACCGGCCCTGTGGAAACCGTGTTTGAAGGCGAGTTGCAATACTGATGAATAAAGAAAATATTTTGGCGTTTTTAAGGGAGCATCCGGATTTTTTGGCGGAACATGCCGACGAACTGGGTGTACGCCTGCGTGATGAAAAAGTCCGCTCTTTTGCCCAAGCGCAAGTGGCGGCTTCGCAACTGAAAATCGAAAAAATGGCTTCCCAGCTGAGAACCATGCTGGCCGATTCAGAGGCAAACCGCACGATTATGCTGCGCCAGTTGGCATTGGATGTGCAATTGCTGGGGGCAAATACGGCCGGCCAATTGATTCATGCCTTATACCGTTCGTTGCAGGAAGATTTCGGCCTGCAACAGTTTGTGTTGAAAATTGCCGTCAAACCGAAAAACAAAGCGCGTATTCCCGATGAGGCCGCCGTGTCTGGTAACACCAAAGTAAGCGCGGAAATCGTCGGGCTTAAAAAACCGTTGTTAGGCAATAAAATAAGCAAAGAAATGCGGGCATTGCTGCCTGATGATTGCAATACGGTTGCGGAAAGTTTTTTGCAGTTGCCTATTCCGATAGGCGGCGGAACAGGTGCGGTGCTGTTGGCGGCAGATGCCGATGTTAACCGCTTTGCCGAAGGCTTGGCTACGGAATCTGTCGAATATATGGCGGCGGCAGTGGGTGCGGCGCTGTCGCGGATTATGGGTTATCGTTAAATGGCCGGTTGGGATGTGTGGATTTCGGCCGTTTATATCGCCGTGTTTTTCACCGCTGTTTTTAAAGCGGGAGAATTCCAATGGTTGTGGGGCAGCGTGCTGTTGTGGATAGGGTTCGGTGTTGCTGGCGCACGCCTTCTGCCGGGTGTGTGGGGCATCACCCATTTGGCTCCGCTTTATATCCCCCATTTCTATATCACGCTGGCGAGCCTGTTTTTCTTTGTGAACCATTGGAAAAGAGCACCAGAAAAAAAGATGTGGCAAGCCGAAAATACCAACGGCTTTATCAGTTTGTTTGCGGTGAGCGGTATGCTGATGAGCATCGTATTCGCCGCATTGGTTCTGATGGTGTACAGCCGCTTTCCGGGAGGCATTACGCCTTATGTACTGCCCGCGCTGTTGCAGCTTTACGCACTCAAACCGGCTTATTGGTTCGGTATGCAGGCGGTGATTATGGTGGTTTTCTACCTGCACCGCAAAGTTATAGCGGGCGAAACGGCAAACCGTTTCAGCAGCCGCCAGCTGCAACTGGGTTTTTTGCTGGCGTTATTGTTTCAGACGGCCTGCGTAGTTGCCGCATTGTCGGATATCCGTTACGGTTAAGTGCTGCACGGCTCGGCTTACAACCAAAAGTTATAAATTAAGAAAGATATGGTATTGGTTTTTCAGACGGCCTGAATTTAATATGCCGGTTGTCAATATCCCCCAATCTATCAGGAGTAGAATGATGAACATTGCACACAGCATTACCGACTTAATCGGCAATACCCCGTTGGTTGAGCTGAACCGCCTCACCGAAGGCTTGCCCGGCCGCGTTGTTGCCAAACTGGAATTTTTCAACCCCGGCAGCAGCGTAAAAGACCGTATTGCCACCTCAATGATCGACGCGGCCGAAAAAGCCGGCAAAATCAATAAAGACACGGTTATCGTCGAAGCCACCAGCGGCAATACCGGCATCGGTTTGGCCATGGTGTGTGCCGCCCGCGGCTACAAACTGGCCATCACCATGCCCGAGAGCATGAGTAAAGAGCGCCGTATGCTGTTGCGCGCGTTCGGTGCCGAACTGATCCTGACCCCCGCCGCAGAAGGCATGGGCGGTGCGATTGCCAAAGCTCAGGCTTTGGTCGACGAAAACCCCAATACTTACTTTATGCCGCGCCAATTCGATAATGAAGCCAACCCGCAGATCCACCGCGAAACCACCGCCGAAGAAATTTGGCGCGATACCGACGGCAAAGTGGATATTTTCGTGGCCGGTGTAGGCACGGGCGGCACGATTACCGGCGTGGGCGAAGTGTTGAAAGCGCGCAAACCCGAAGTGGAAATCGTTGCGGTGGAGCCGGAGGCTTCGCCCGTGTTGAGTGGCGGTGAAAAAGGTCCGCACCCGATTCAGGGTATCGGCGCGGGTTTTGTACCCAGCATTCTGAATACCGGTATCTACGACAGCATTATTAAAGCGTCTAACGAAGCTGCATTTGCAACAGCCCGAGCCATGGCCGAGAAAGAAGGTATTTTGGTGGGTATTTCTTCGGGCGCAGCCGTAGCTGCCGCGTTGGAGCTGGCTAAAAAGCCTGAAAATAAAGACAAATTGATTGTGGTGCTGATTCCTTCTTACGGTGAGCGTTATCTGTCTACCCCGCTGTTTGCCGACTTGGCATAAAAACACAGCAACCCCATATTAAAGGCCGTTCAGACGGCCTTTTTTACGTTTTTCTTTATGCTGTCGGATAAAGTAAAATAATGACCGTTTGTCATTTATTATTGGATTATCCGTTAAATCTGATTATAATGTGCCGTATGAAAAAGCATATCCCCCTCCTATTCGTATTGGCTGCATTGGCAGGTTGTGAAACCATTTACCTTCCTTCTTTAAAAGAAGTGCCGGTTAAACCCACCAATGTTAAAAAAGAGCCTGCTAAAAAACAAACGGAAAAAGCTCCGTACCGTTTGGCGGAAAGCCATTGGACGGATGTGTCGAAAATCCGTGACGAGGCAACGCGTTTGAGTTATCAGGTCAGCCAAGGCCAGATTACCAAAGTTCAGGCTGCGCAGTATCTCAACCGCTTCCGCATCCAGCAGGTCGGCAGAAACTCCGTGGACGACAGCATGTATGAGGTTTACCTGCGTTCGGCCGTGGATAGCCAGCGCGGCGCCATCAGCAGCCAGCAATCCAAGCTGTATGTACAGAATGCGTTGAGAGGCTGGCAACAACGCTGGCCGAATATGAGCAATAAACCTTCCAATCCCGCATTTACCAACTTCCTGATGGAAGTGATGGACATGCGCCCGTTGGAGTAATTTTGATAACAACACTTTAAAGGCCGTCTGAAAAATTTTTCAGACGGCCTTTAAGCTTTTCAAAATCACATATCAGCGCGACAACAGTTTTTCGGTTGCCAAGCGCGCTTTTTCACGGATTTCATCGGTGAGATGGCTTTTCATTTGCGCATACACCAAGGTAATCACCGCAATATCGTCGCTAAACCCCAAAGGGCCGAGTAAATCGGGAATACTGTCTATCGGGCTGAAAAAATAAACCAATGCGCCGAGAATAATCATTTTCGTCCGCTTGGGTGTGGCAGGGTCTTTAAACAGAAAATAAAGAGCATAAAGCTGTCTGACTGCCGGGGCACCCAATCTGCCTGCAAAGCGTGCGAGTTTTCTCAGAAAACCCGGTTCGTCTAATTTTTTTCGGCGGAATTTGGGAATAAACTCTTCAGGGGAGGGGCGGTTCATATTTAACATCCTCTATACACAATAAGGGTTTTACCAAGGCGGTTTTGCAGCCTGAACATAACACTAAATGGTGGAAGTTGCGCCGATTACAAGGGATGGAGCGTGTGAAGTACATGTAAAATATTGAAATATGGTTGTTCAACATACGGTACGGTTTCATTATATTTATGAAAATTTGGTTTATAAAAAAAGGCCGTCTGAAAAATATTTCAGACGGCCTTTTTGTTGGGTAAAGCGGAAAATAAACCGGTAAGGATTAAGACAGCAAATGGGCAACGCCGGCTTTTTCTTCTTCCAATTCTTTCAGGGTGATGTTGATGCGTTCACGGCTGAAATCGTCGATTTCCAAACCTTCAACCAATTTGTATTCGCCGTTTTCGCAAGTTACGGGGAAGCCGAACATGGTGCCTTCGGGAATACCGTAAGAGCCGTCAGACGGAATACCCATGGTTACCCACTTGCCGTTGGTGCCCAATACCCAGTCGCGAATGTGGTCGATAGCAGCATTGGCAGCCGAAGCGGCGGAAGAAAGGCCGCGTGCTTCGATAATGGCCGCGCCACGTTTGCCAACGGTAGGCAGGAACACATCGGCATTCCAGGCTTGGTCGTTAATCATATCCTTAACGCTGTCGCCGTTGATGGTGGCGAAACGGTAATCGGCATACATGGTGGGCGAGTGGTTGCCCCATACGCACAGTTTTTCAATGGCTGAAACCGGTTTACCGGTTTTCTCTGCGATTTGGCTCAAGGCCCGGTTGTGGTCGAGACGCAGCATGGCGGTGAAGTTTTTAGCAGGCAGGTCGGGAGCCGATTTCATGGCGATATAGGCATTGGTGTTGGCAGGATTGCCCACAACCAATACTTTAACGTTGCGGTCGGCCACTTTATTCAAAGCAGCGCCTTGCTTGGTAAAGATTTCGGCGTTCGCCAGCAGCAAATCGGCACGCTCCATGCCTTTGCTGCGGGGGCGCGAACCAACCAGAATGGCAACTTGGGCATCTTTAAACGCAACCTCAGGATCATCGGTAGTGAACATATCGGCCAAGAGCGGGAATGCGCAATCTTGCAGTTCCATCATCACGCCTTTCACGGCGTTTTGAGCTTGCGGCAAATCCAGCAATTGCAGAATAACAGGCTGGTCTTTGCCCAGCATTTCGCCGCTGGCGATACGGAACAGTAAAGCATAACCGATTTGGCCGGCAGCGCCGGTTACGGCAACACGAACGGGTGATTTCATACCAAAACTCTCCTGAGTGATTTGTGATCGTGAAAACAACGTTTGGTAAGTGTTTTTCAGACGGCCTTTTGAGTTGGTTGAAGGCCGTCTGAAAATAGTTGGAAAACCAAAACGCTGGTTGGCGGATAAGCCAGAAAGCATCTTCCATGATTGACATGAAAACAGACAGATTCGACTCGCCGGCATTGTATTCTATTATCCGATTCAGGCTGTATCATACCAAAATTATCTAACGGGGCAATAAAATTTTGTAATCGGATGAAATTATTTTGTTATCAGGTGAAGCAATTACTTGTTTATGCCCGATTGTCAGGTATTGCAGGAAGTTAGAGAAGCGTTTGAATATGGGGTAAAAATAAGAAATAAATGAAATTTTCTCTGCCTAAAACAGATGTTTGTTAAACAGGTTGTTAAATTTTATTAAAAAACTGTCTTTCGGGGCTAGCCAACAAGTGGCAAACCATGTAAATTACGCCGTGACGTAGTTTCATGTAGCCGATTTCAGCAAAAAGCTGGGGGCTGCTTCAGGTTTTGAGTTTTTGAGAAATTCTGTGAAAGAGGATATTGAAATGCAGACGAAACAGCGCCCTGTATTCCTAGAAATCCCCAATATCAGGTTGCCGATACCCGGGATTGTTTCCATTCTGCACCGCATCAGCGGGGTCATTTTGTTTGTGAGCCTGCCTTTGCTGTTGTGTTTCTTGGCCGGCACTTTGAGCCGTGAGGCCGCATTTGAAACCTACCGCTCCGTGGTGTCCAACCCTTTGGTTAAACTGATTTTGATCGGTTTGTTGTGGGCGTATTTGCATCACTCTCTGGCCGGTATCCGTTTCCTGCTGCTGGACGCACATAAAGGTTTGGAATTGCAAACTGCCCGCGCTACTGCGAAATTGGCATTTGCATCCGCTTTGGTGTTAACTGTGGTAATAGGAGCATGGTTATGGTAGACCGTAAACTGGCCGGTGCCCATTACGGCTTGCGCGATTGGGCAATGCAGCGTGCTACGGCTGTTATTATGCTGATTTATACCGTTGCATTCATTATCTTTTTGTTGGCATTGCCCGGTGATTATGAATCGTGGCAGGCATTTTTTGCACAAGTATGGGTGAAAGTGTTTACCCAAGTTACTTTTATTGCGTTGTTTCTGCATGCGTGGGTAGGTATCCGGGATTTGTGGATGGACTACATCAAGCCTTTCGGCTTACGCTTGTTTTTGCAAGTGGCCACCATCGTTTGGTTGGTTGGTTGCTTGGTTTATTCGGTTAAAGTAATTTGGGGTATCGTATGAGTTTTCCTATCCGTAAATTTGATGCTGTTATTGTCGGTGGCGGTGGCGCCGGTTTGCGTGCTGCATTGCAACTGTCCAAATCGGGCTTGAATACCGCTGTTTTGTCTAAAGTGTTCCCCACACGTTCGCATACGGTTGCTGCGCAAGGCGGTATCTCGGCTTCTTTGGGTAATGTGCAGGAAGACCGCTGGGACTGGCATATGTATGATACCGTAAAAGGTTCCGATTGGCTGGGCGATCAGGATGCCATCGAATTTATGTGCCGCCGCGCCCCCGAAGCCGTTATCGAATTGGAACATATGGGTATGCCGTTTGACCGTGTGGAAAGCGGCAAAATCTATCAGCGTCCTTTCGGCGGCCATACCGCCGAACACGGTAAACGCGCGGTAGAGCGTGCCTGCGCTGTGGCAGACCGTACCGGCCATGCCATGCTGCATACGCTCTACCAGCAAAACGTGCGTGCCAATACCCAATTCTTTGTGGAGTGGACCGCGTTGGATTTGATTCGCGACGATAACGGTGATGTGGTTGGCGTAACCGCGATGGAAATGGAAAGCGGCGACGTTTATATTTTCCATGCAAAAGCCGTGTTGTTTGCTACCGGCGGAGCCGGCCGAATCTATGCTTCTTCAACAAATGCCTTTATGAATACCGGCGACGGTTTGGGTATTTGTGCGCGCGCAGGCATTCCGTTGGAAGATATGGAATTTTGGCAATTTCACCCCACCGGCGTAGCCGGGGCGGGTGTGCTGATTACCGAGGGCGTGCGCGGTGAGGGCGGCATTCTGCTAAACGCAGACGGCGAGCGCTTTATGGAACGTTATGCACCGACTGTAAAAGACTTGGCTTCGCGCGATGTGGTTTCGCGTGCGATGGCGATGGAAATTTATGAAGGCCGCGGCTGCGGTAAAAATAAAGACCACGTACTCTTGAAAATCGACCATATCGGTGCAGAGAAAATCATGGAAAAACTGCCGGGTATCCGTGAGATTTCCATTCAGTTTGCCGGCATCGATCCTATTAAAGACCCGATTCCCGTTGTGCCGACTACGCACTATATGATGGGCGGTATTCCCACTAACTATTTGGGTGAAGTAGTCGTACCTAAAGACGGTAACCCCGAAACAATAGTAAACGGCCTGTACGCAGCCGGGGAGTGTGCCTGTGCATCGGTTCACGGTGCCAACCGCTTGGGCACCAACTCGTTACTGGATTTAGTGGTATTTGGTAAATCCGCCGGCGACAGTATGATTGAATACATCAATCAACAAAACGGTTGGAAAGAATTGCCCGCCGATGCGGGGCAACTGACCAAACAACGTTTGGATCGTCTGAACAATCAAACCGGCGGCGAAAATGTGGATGCCTTGCGCAACGAGCTGCAACGTACCGTTCAACTGCACGCTGGCGTATTCCGAACCGATGCCATCTTGAAAGAAGGCGTTGAAAAAGTTTTGAAAATTGCCGAACGCGTAAAAAACACCGAAATCAAAGACAAGAGCCAAGTTTGGAATACGGCGCGTATCGAAGCTTTGGAGCTGGATAACCTTATCGAAGTAGCCAAAGCCACTTTGGTTGCTGCCGAAGCCCGCAAGGAGTCGCGCGGCGCCCACGCTTCGGACGACCACCCCGAGCGTGATGACGAGAACTGGATGAAACACTCTCTGTTTTACACGGCAGACAACAGCTTGGCCTACAAACCGGTTCACACCAAACCATTAACCGTTGACTATATCGAACCGGCCAAGCGCGTTTACTAAAAAGAACATAAGGAACACAGCACATGGAAAAAGTACGTTTTCAGGTGTATCGCTACAATCCTGATGTAGATGCCAAGCCGTATATGAAAGATTACGAGCTTGAAATCGAACCTACCGACGTAAAACTGCTGGATGCTCTTGTGAAGCTGAAAGCAATGGACGACAGCTTGTCGTTCCGCCGCTCTTGCCGCGAAGGTATTTGCGGTTCAGACGGCATGAATATCAATGGTAAGAACGGTTTGGCTTGTTTAACGGATATCCGCAGTTTGAAACAGCCGATTAAACTCCGCCCGTTGCCCGGCTTGCCGGTAATCCGTGATTTAATCGTTGATATGACGCAGTTTTTCAAGCAATACCATTCTATTAAGCCGTATGTGGTCAATGATACCCCGGCTCCTGATCGCGAACGCCTGCAAACTCAGGAAGAGCGTAAAGAGCTGGATGGTTTGTATGAGTGTATTTTGTGTGCCTGTTGTTCAACGGCGTGCCCGTCTTTCTGGTGGAACCCAGACAAATTCGTGGGACCGTCAGGCTTGCTGAATGCTTACCGCTTTATTGCGGACAGCCGTGACACGATTACCAATGAACGTTTGGATAATTTGAACGATCCCTACCGGTTGTTCCGTTGCCACACGATTATGAACTGCGTTGACGTATGCCCGAAACACTTGAATCCGACCAGGGCTATCGGTAAGATTAAAGAAATCATGTTGAAGCGAGCAGTTTAATATGCCTGTTTTCGACGAAGCTGCCAAACGCAGAATCCGTTATCAAACCCGTCGTGGGCTGCTTGAGCTCGATATTGTGCTCGGGCGGTTCATGGATAAAGAATTCCAGAATCTCAGCGATGAGGAACTGGCGGTATTTGTGGATATTTTGGAATTACCCGACCAAGAGTTTTTGGCTCTGGTTAACCAAAAAGAAGAAACAACCGATGCCCGTTTTCTTCCTCTTCTGGAAAAAATCAGGGGAGCCTGAGTGTTATCGGGCCGTCTGAAAACCGCAGGACCGGGTTGCGTAAATTCAATGCGCCGAGTCTGATCCCAATAGAAAAATATAAGGAGCAAGAGATGTCTAAAACAGTAAAATTGCAGGCCGAAGGTAAAGATACGCTGGAATTGCCGGTGTTGGAAGGTACTTTAGGCCCGGATGTGGTCGATATCCGTACCTTTACCAAAGGTACTGGCATGTTTACGTTTGACCCCGGTTTTGTATCTACCGCCAGCTGCGAATCGAAAATCACGTTTATTGATGGTGATAAAGGCCAGCTTTATTACCGCGGTTATCCGATTGAACAGTTGGCTGAAAGCAGCGATTATTTAGAAACCTGTTATTTGCTGATTTACGGCGAGCTGCCGACAGCAGAGCAAAAAGCTAAGTTTGAAGATACCGTTATGCACCACACTATGGTGCACGAACAATTAACGTGGTTCTTCCGCGGTTTCCGCCGCGATGCCCACCCCATGGCCATGATGGTGGGTGTAGTGGGAGCGTTGTCGGCTTTCTATCAAGACAGCTTGGAAATTTCAGATCCCGAGCACCGCAAGATTGCCATTTACCGCTTGATTTCAAAAATTCCGACAATTGCGGCAATGTGTTACCGTTATTCAAACGGCCTGCCGTTTAATTATCCGCGCAACGATCTTTCTTACACGGCAAACTTTATGCACATGATGTTTGCTACTCCGTGTGAGAGCTACACGCCGAATCCGGTATTGGTTCGTGCGCTTGACCGTATCTTTATTTTGCACGCTGATCACGAACAAAATGCCTCCACCTCTACCGTGCGCTTGGCCGGTTCTTCAGGTGCCAATCCGTTTGCATGTATCGCTGCCGGTATTGCCAGCTTGTGGGGACCTGCCCACGGCGGTGCAAACGAAGCAGTGCTGAAAATGCTTGATGAAATCGGCGATGTATCCAATGTTGCGGCCTTCATGGAAGGTGTGAAAGAGCGTAAATACCGCTTGATGGGCTTCGGTCACCGTGTTTACCGCAATATGGATCCGCGTGCGAGCATTATGCGCGAAACGTGTTATGAAGTGCTGAAAGAGCTTGGCTTGGAGGACGATCCGCAATTCAAGCTGGCTATGGAATTGGAACAAATCGCGCTGAACGATCCTTATTTTGTTGAGCGCAAACTGTATCCGAATGTGGACTTCTATTCAGGTATCGTATTGTCTGCATTAGGCATTCCGGTTTCTATGTTTACTGTTATTTTTGCGTTGGCGCGCACCGTCGGCTGGATTTCCCATTGGCATGAAATGATTAGTGATCCGAATCAGAAAATCGGTCGTCCGCGCCAGTTGTATACAGGTGCAGCACGCCGCGACTTCGTTCCTGTTGATAAGCGTTAATGACGGCGTGCCCTGTAAATTTAAATATGAACGGTTTAGGTTTTCGGGGTATGCTTTGTAATTAAATTACTTGAAAATCAACATAGAAAACATTAGCAAACTTAAAATGCAAAGAGTAGAATAAACGTATTTTCAGACGGCCTTTGGCTATGTTTTGAAAATAAGAAATTCTACTCTTTATTTTATACAGGCAAAGGGCAATCCCCATGATGGAAGACAAGCTCAATTTTTCATATTTATTTGGTTCAAACGCACCTTACATTGAAGAGTTATACGAAAATTTCCTAAACGATCCGAATTCTGTGGATGATAAATGGAAACAATATTTTAGCGACCTTGCCGCACAACCGGGAGCGGCAGAGCGCGATGTTCCGCACCGCCCGATCCAGGAATCATTCGCCAATCTGGCTAAAAACAGAGCAACCGCTGCCATTTCGGGCGGTTTGGATGAAAGTATGATGAAAAAGCAGGTCGGCGTTTTGCGCATGATGTCTGCTTACCGTATCCAAGGCGTAGGCGCGGCACAGCTTGATCCGCTCCAGCGTATGCCTCCCAGAAACATTGATGCTTTAGACCCCAAATTCCACGGTTTGGATGCTGCCGATATGGCGGTACAGTTCAGCGTGGGTGAAGGGGACTTTGCCGGCAGCGATAAAATGACCCTGTCTGATATTGTCAGCAAGTTGAAACAGACTTATTGCGGTCATATCGGTATTGAATATATGTATATCGCCAATACTGAAGAGCGTCGTTGGATTCGCAATTATTTTGAAGGTTCTTTATCTACCCCCAAATTTGATGCCGATGAAAAGCGTTATATTCTCAAACAATTAACTGCGGCAGAAACTTTGGAGCGTTATCTCCATACCAAATATGTCGGCCAAAAACGCTTCTCGGTCGAGGGTGGGGAAAGCTCGATTGTAGGTTTGAACTACCTGATTCAGAACGCCGGAAAAGACGGTATCGAAGAAGTGATTATCGGTATGGCGCACAGGGGCCGTCTGAATGTATTGGTGAACACGTTGGGTAAAAAGCCCGGAGATTTGTTTGCGGAATTCGAAGGCCGTGCGGCTGCCACACTCCCCAGCGGTGACGTAAAATACCACATGGGCTTCAGCTCGGATATTGCTACGCCCAACGGCGCAGTACACGTTACGTTGGCATTCAACCCTTCTCACCTTGAAATCGTTAATCCGGTGGTGGAAGGCTCGACGCGGGCAAAACAGCGCCGTCGCGGAGAAGGCGGCCAAAACCAGGTGTTGCCGGTATTGATTCACGGCGACTCCGCCTTTATCGGCTTGGGTGTAAACCAAGCAACGTTCAACCTCTCCAAAACACGCGGCTATACCACCGGCGGTACCATCCACTTGGTTATTAACAACCAAATCGGCTTTACCACATCCGATACCCGCGATGTGCGCTCTACTGTGTATTGCACAGATATTGCCAAAATGGTGGAAGCCCCCGTATTCCATGTGAACGGCGATGACCCGGAAGCCGTATGCTTCGTGGTGCAGGCGGCGTTGGATTACCGCAAGCAATTTAATAAAGACGTTGTTATCGATTTGGTTTGTTACCGCAAGCTCGGCCATAACGAGGGCGATGATCCCACGCTGACTCAACCGATGATGTATAAAAAGGTTGCCAAGCATCCCGGTACCCGCGCACTATATGCCGATAAACTGCTGGCTGAAGGTGTGATTAAAGCGGAAGAGGCAGAAAGCTTTATCCAAGCCTATCGTGATGCTTTGGACAAAGGCGAGCACGTCGAGCAAACACGCCTCACCGACTATGAAAGCAAACACCGTGTGGATTGGTCAAAATACCAAGGCCAAGACTGGCGCGAGCAAGTGGAAAGCGGCTTATCGGCGGCGGATATCCAACGCTTGACAGACAAATTTACCGAAGTGCCTGAAGGCTTCGCTTTGCACAATACTGCAAAACGCGTATTGGAGGCGCGTAAATCAATGGCGGCGGGTGAACAGCCGATAGACTGGGGTATGTCGGAAACGCTGGCATACGCGGCGCTGGTAACCAATGGCACGGGCGTGCGTATTTCCGGCGAGGATTCTGGACGCGGCACATTCTCACACCGCCATGCGGTTTTGCACGATCAAAACCGTGAGAAAAGCGATGCGGGTGCTTATATTCCGCTTCGCCATATGGCGGAAAACCAAGCAAACTTCTTGGTGATTGATTCCATCTTGAACGAAGAAGCCGTTATGGCCTACGAATATGGCTTTGCCTGCTCGGCGCCCGATAAACTCACTATTTGGGAAGCGCAGTTCGGCGACTTTGCCAACGGCGCGCAAGTGGTTATCGACCAATTTATTTCTTCAGGCGAAACCAAATGGGGCCGCTTGTGCGGGTTGACTACCATCCTGCCGCACGGTTATGACGGCCAAGGTCCCGAGCACTCTTCGGCACGTTTGGAACGCTGGTTGCAATTGTGTTCCGAGCAGAATATGCAGATTGTGATGCCGTCTGAAGCATCGCAGATGTTCCATATTTTGCGCCGCCAAGCCTTGCGTTCATACCGTAAACCTTTGGTCATCTTCTTGTCTAAACGCTTGTTGCGTTTCAAAGATTCAATGAGCCCGCTGGAAAATTTCGCCGAAGGTTCGACTTTCCGTCCGGTTATCGGCGATACGGTCGAGCGCGCCGATAACGGTAGCGTAAAACGCGTTATTCTGTGTGCCGGCCAGGTTTATTACGATTTGGCGGCTGGCCGTGCGGAGCGCGGGCTGGAAAACGATGTTGCCATTGTGCGTGTGGAACAGCTGTATCCGTTCCCGTATGAAGAAGTTCAGGCAGAGCTGGCAAAATACCCCAACGCTAAAGATGTGGTGTGGTCGCAGGAAGAACCGCGCAACCAAGGCGCTTTCCACCAATTACGCCACCGTATCGAAAAAATCTTGGGCGAACAGCAGAAGCTGGGTTATGCAGGCCGCCCGGCCAGCGCGTCGCCGGCAGTCGGCTATATGAGCAAACACGTTGCCCAGTTGAAACAGCTGGTTGAAGATGCAATGACTTTAAGCTAAACCATTTAAGGCCGTCTGAAACCGATTTGATTATTCAGACGGCCTCACACCACCGGAGAATAAAATGATTGTTGAAGTAAAAGTACCCGTTTTGTCTGAAAGCGTATCTGAAGGCACTTTGATGTCTTGGCATAAAAAAGTGGGTGAATACGTTGAACGCGACGAAATCCTGATTGATGTCGAAACCGATAAAGTTGTATTGGAAGTGCCGTCGCCGCAAGCGGGTGTTTTGGTTGAAATTGTTGCCCAAGACGGCGAAACCGTTGTGGCCGAGCAGCTGCTGGCCAAAATCGATACCGAAGCCAAAGCCGAAGCCGGTGCTTCTGCGCCGGCAACAGAGCAAGCCGCCGCTCCCGCAGCACAAGCTCCTGCTTCCAATACGCAAGCCGGCGTAGCGATGCCGGCGGCCGCCAAACTGGCTGCCGAAAAAGGCGTAGATATCGGTAGCGTACAAGGCTCCGGCCGTGACGGCCGGGTGTTGAAAGAAGACGTGCAGAATGCCGTCGCAGCTCCCAAAACCGCAGCCGCAGCACCTGCCGCTCCGGTGCCTGCCGGTGCGCGCCCTGAACAGCGTGTGCCGATGAGCCGTCTGCGTGCCCGCGTAGCCGAGCGTTTGCTGGCTTCCCAGCAAGAAAACGCGATTCTTACCACTTTTAATGAAGTAAACATGAAGCCGGTAATGGATTTGCGCAATAAATACAAAGAAAAATTTGAGAAAGAGCACGGCGTTAAGTTGGGCTTTATGTCGTTTTTCGTAAAAGCCGCCGTGGCCGCGCTGAAAAAATACCCGGTTGTCAATGCTTCTGTAGACGGCAACGATATCGTTTACCACGGGTATTTCGATATCGGCATCGCTATCGGCAGCCCGCGCGGCTTGGTTGTGCCGATTCTGCGCGATGCAGACCAAATGAGCATCGCCGATATTGAAAAAGCCATCGTCGATTACGCCGTAAAAGCCAAAGACGGTAAAATCGCATTGGAAGATTTAACCGGCGGCACGTTCAGCATCACCAACGGCGGTACATTCGGTTCGATGATGTCCACACCCATCATCAACCCGCCGCAGTCTGCCATTTTGGGCATGCATGCCACCAAAGAGCGTGCCGTGGTAGAAAACGGCCAAGTAGTGGTGCGTCCGATGATGTATTTGGCGCTTTCTTACGACCACCGCATCATCGACGGCCGTGAAGCCGTGCTGACTTTGGTAACCATCAAAGACTTGTTGGAAGATCCTGCACGTCTGTTGCTTGATCTGTAATTCGCAAAATCTGCGGTTTTCAGACGGCCGGATGCGAAAGGCCGTCTGAAAAGCGTTACAGCTGAATGTTAAGATAGGGGGAAATATGAAATATCTGCTTCTTTTATCCGCTTTGGCTTTAAGTGCCTGTGCGGCAACCCATCAGGAAGAATACTTGGTATCGGCCTATGACGGTAAAGGGCGCTTGCTCAGCAAGCGTGTGCAATTGGGCAGCAATAAAGCAGGCGTGCCGTTGGCGCGTGACACTTTGTGTAAAATACACCCGAGAGCCGTTATCCGCGTGCATACAAAAGGCAGCAAGCAGCTTGCCGAGGATTTCAAACCTTATTCATGCAGTTTGAAGAAAGAGATCTGAAAAAGCCACACGGCAATTTCCGGAAATATCCGGTTTGTTTGGCCAATTCGCACTATCAATTTTGTTTTCAGAAACTTCTTTCGATAATTATGCCGTCTGAAAAGTGCCCATGGTTTCAGACGGCACCATACAGATAAAGAGAAAAGGATTAAACATGTCTCAGTTCGACGTAGTCGTTATCGGCGCAGGCCCCGGCGGTTATATCGCCGCAATCCGTGCTGCGCAACTTGGTTTCAAAACCGCCTGTATCGATGCGGGTGTAAACAAAGCAGGCGATGCGCCGGCTTTGGGCGGCACCTGCTTGAATGTGGGCTGTATTCCTTCCAAAGCCTTGTTGCAGTCTTCAGAGCATTACCATGCCGCACAACATGATTTTGCCGAACACGGCATCACCGTCGGCAATGTGAAATTCAATGTCGCTAAAATGATCGAGCGCAAAGATGCTATCGTTACCAAGTTGACCGGCGGTATTAAGTTTCTGTTTCAAAAAAACAAAGTGGAAAGTTTATTTGGTAAGGGTTCGTTGAAGGGCCGTAACGGCGACTTATGGCAGGTTGAAGTTGATAACAAGGGCGAAAAAACAGTGCTGGAAGCTAAAAACGTGATTATCGCCACCGGTTCCGTGCCGCGCCCGTTACCCTTGATTGATATCGACAACGTTAACGTGCTGGATAACGAAGGCGCGTTGAACCTGACCGCTGTGCCGAAAAAGCTGGGTGTAATCGGTTCTGGCGTAATCGGTTTGGAAATGGGTTCGGTTTGGAAGCGCGTAGGTTCCGAAGTAACGATTCTCGAAGCCATGCCCACGTTTTTGGCTGCGGCTGACCAGCAAATCGCCAAAGAAGCATTTAAAATTTTCACCAAAGAGCAGGGACTGGTTATCGAGCTGGGCGTGAAGTTGAATGAAATCAAAAACAGCAAAAAAGGCGTAACCGTTGCTTACGAAGTTGGCGGTCAGGCCAAAGAAGAAACGTTTGACAAACTGATTGTTTCCATCGGCCGCATTCCGAACACCGAAGGCTTGAATGCCGAGGCGGTAGGTTTGGAAAAAGACGAGCGCGGCTTCATTAAAGTGGACGATGAGTGCCGCACCAATCTGCCCAATGTTTGGGCAATCGGCGATGTGGTACGCGGCCCGATGCTGGCACACAAAGCCAGCGATGAGGGTGTGGCCGTGGCCGAGCGCATCGCTGGCCAAAAGCCGCATTTGGATTTCAACACCATTCCGTTCGTTATTTATACAGACCCCGAAATCGCGTGGGTCGGTAAAACCGAAGAGCAGTTGAAAGCGGAGGGTGTGGATTATAAAAAAGGCACTTCGGGCTTTGCCGCTAACGGCCGCGCTTTAGGTTTGGGTAAGGCAAAGGGCACGGTCAAAGTGTTGGCCGATGCAAAAACCGACCGTATTCTCGGTGTGCACATGATCGGCCCGATGGTTAGCGAGTTGGTTGCCGAGGGTGTAACCAGCCTTGAATTTAAAGCCAGCAGCGAAGATATCGCCCGTATCGTTCATGCCCATCCGACGTTGTCGGAAGTGTTGCACGAAGCTTCTTTGGCGGTGGACAAACGCGCTTTGCACGGTTGATCTCAATCTAATGCTGGCTATGTACTGTCGGCTTGCCTTGAATTCCCATTAATATCCAAATGGAAACCAAAGGCCGTCTGAAACGCAAGTTTTCAGACGGCCTTTCACTTCTAACGGATAACACAGTTATAATATAACCTATCCCCTTAAGATTAAGGCCGTCTGAAAGCCGCTTATGACCACGAAACAGAAAATCCTTGCCCAAGCCAAGCACGACGGCGTGCAGGTAACCGCATTGCGCGAACAGGTGCTGGATATTATTTTGCAGCAAACCGGTGTGATTAAAGCCTATAACGTGCTTTCGCAAATGCAGCAGCAGAGCGAAAGTGTAGTTGCCCCGCCCACCGCCTACCGTGCCTTGGATTTTTGGGCGGAGCAGGGCGTTTTGCACAAAGTGGCGGCGGTAAACGGTTATGTGCTGTGCAGCCACGCGCAGCATGATTGCAGCGACCATTGCCACGGGCACGGCGAAGCCGCGCACCACAGCGCCTTTATTTTAGTGTGCACCGAGTGCGGCGCAGTCGACGAACAAACCCTCAGCCAAGAATGGGCGGCGTTGCGGGCAGGCGTGGCCGCCAGCGGCTTTGCATTGAAAGAAGAACACGTTGTTTTAACAGGAACCTGCAAAAAATGCCAGTAAACAAAACCAAAGTGCACCTGATTTCGGGCTTTTTGGGCACCGGCAAAACCACCGCCCTCAAAAGCCTGATGGAACAAAAAGACCCTAACGAAAAATGGGTGATTATCGTGAACGAGTTTGGCGAAATCGGCATCGACGGCGCCGTATTGAGCGATAACGGCATCCCCGTAGCCGAAATTGCCGGCGGCTGCCTGTGCTGTACCGCCGGCGCGCAATTGGGCACGACCGTGCAGAAAATGCTGCGCGACGCCAAACCCGCCCGCCTGATGATAGAAGCCAGCGGCTTGGCGCACGCCGCCAGCGTGATTGACGATTTGAAAGTCAAACCGTTGCAGGAGCAGCTCGAAATCGCCACCGTGTTTACCGTGGTCGATCCGCGCCAGTTCATCAACCCCGATTATGCGCAACAGGCGCTTTATAAAGACCAAATCGGCGTGTGCGACGTTTTGGTGGCGAGCAAAACCGATTTGTGCACCCCCGAAGAACTGGAGCAGTTCCGCGAAAATGCCGCCAAGCTGTTCCCGCCTAAAGCCAAAGTGGTAGAAGTGGAAAACGCCCGCATGGACATTGCCTGGCTCGACATTCCCGTTATCGAAAAACCGCGCTACCGCATCAAAGTGCTGCCCGACAACACCATGGGTTTTCAGTCGCAAGGCTTTACCTTTCCCGCCGGAAAAGATTTCGACGGCGAGAGGCTCACCAATTTCTTCAACGACTTACCCAAGTTTGCCGAAGGCTTGGTGCGCGCCAAAGGCGTGTTTCAGGTGATGGGCACCTGGGTGTGGCTCAACTGGGTGGACGGCAAATGGGGTGCCAGCCAGGTTTCATGGCGGCGCGACAGCCGTTTCGAGCTGATTGCCAAATCGTTTGATGCCGATTTAATCGAAAAAAAATTGAACGAAGCGCTCGAATAAGTTTTCAGACGGCCTTTCGGAAAACAGGATAAGGCCGTCTGAAAGAAGCGGCCAGAATCCAAGCTGCATGGGGTGCGGTATGCGTATTGACAAGCGGGCGGGGCGGTAATTATAGTAAGCGACTAAGAGCATTTAGCCTAACCCCAAAACTCTTTGAACAGAAATAGAGAAGGAGACTGCAAATGGCAACTTTTGAGTTGAAAAAAAGCGATTCCGGCGAATTCCACTTCAATTTTGTGGACGGCGACGACAAAACCATTCTGCGCAGCGAGCAATACGGCAGCAAGGCTTCGGCGCAAAACGGCATCGAATCCGTGCGTAACAACGCAGGCAACGATGCGCGCTACGAGCTGAAAACCAGCGCTTCGGGCAAACTTTATTTCAACCTGAAAGCCGCCAACGGCCAGATTATCGGCACCAGCATGATGTATGCCGACGAAGCCGGCCGCGAAGCCGCCATTGCCGGCCTGAAAAGCAGCGCCGCCCAAGCGAGCGTGGTGGAGGGTTAATAGGCCGGCAGCGTTTTAAAAAACGAGATAAGAGAAAACCGCACTTTTCCGAATCGGGAAAGTGCGGTTTTTCTTTCAGACGGCCTGAGACCTTTGCAAAAATACCCTTAAGGCCGTCTGAAATGCTTAAAATCTCGTCATTCCCGCGTAGGCGGGAATCCAGCCTTAAAACCATCAAGTATTTATTTCAATAACTTACGAAAAAAAACGACTGGATTCCCGCCTACGCGGGAATGACGATAATCGGATATTTCAGACGGCCTAAACGAATTTTGCAAAGGTCTCGGCCTAAACGAATTTTGCGAAGGTCTCGGCCTGTGGGTTTTGCAAGTTGTTTAGGCCGTCTGAAACGTTTGATCCCGTCATTATCGGGCTTGACCCGATAATCCAGTATTTGTTGTTCAGGCGAAAGGCGGATATTTCAGAAACATCCGGCGCTGTATTGCCGGGCCAAGCCCGGTAATGACGGGTAGATTTTACTGGAAACCGTATATCCACATTAAGTTTTCAGACGGCCTTAGGGTATTTTCGTAAAGATTTCAGGCCGTCTGAAATCCCCAATCGTTGTCATACTTGAGTCAAGTCCGCGCATGATGGCTCAGGTTGAAAGTACGGGCTTTAACCCGCCGTCCGCATCTGTCAGCGGAACCAGCCGCGCACGGCTTCGAGGCCGCCGAAATTGATGCAGGCGTCGGCGTGCTGCTGCGCTTTCGGTTTGGCGTGGTAGGCGATGCCCGTACCGGCTTCGAGCAGCATGGGGATATCGTTGGCACCGTCTCCCATGGCAACCACCTGATGGGTGGCCAGTCCCAGTTTTTCGCGGTATTCGGCCAACAGTTCGGCTTTGGCTCGGGCATCGATGATTCTGCCGGTGAGTTTGCCGGTTAAGAGTCCGTTTGAAATTTCCAATACGTTGGCGTGTTGGTATTCAAAGCCCAGCCGCTGTTGCAGGCGTTCGGTGAAAAACGTGAAGCCGCCCGACACCAGCAAAAACGCCACGCCGTGTTTTTTGCATTCGGCCAGCAGGTATTCGGCGCCGGGCGAAAGTTGCAGTATTTGCTCATAAACCTGTTGCAAAACCTGTTCGTTCAAACCCTCCAGCAAGGCAACGCGGCGGCGCAGCGACTGCTCGAAATCCAATTCGCCGCGCATAGCCTGCTCGGTGATTTCGGCCACCTGTGCTTTGAGGCCGACTCCGGCGGCGATTTCGTCCACGCATTCGATGGTAATCAGGGTGGAATCCATATCGCTCACAATCAGCCCCAAATCGGCAAAGGCCAAATCGGGCAGAACGGCATGGTCGATGCGTTGGCGGTTAAGTTCTGCGGCGGCGGCTTCGGGCAGCCGGAAAGTTTCGGTAACGTGAATACGCAAAACGCTGCCGTTTACGGCGGCAGGCGGCAGCCCTAGGGTGTTTAAAACGCTTAAATCGCATTGCGAAAGGGCGGAGTGCTGAAGAACGAGTACGCGCGGCATCATGGTTCGGAGAAGTGGTTGGTGAAAAGCGGGATTATAAAAGAAATCGCGGCGGCCGTCTGAAAAGCGGGCGGCGTTCAGACGGCCTTTGCCGTCGGAAAGCTTAGGGCGTGTTGTCACAAGCCTTCTGACAACACGCCCTGCGGTATGGCTACAAATACACGATTTCGCCGCTGCGGCCTTTGCTCTCTTGGCTGCTCCACCACACAAACTGCGGCATGATGTCTTCGTAGTTTTTGCGTTCGCTGCGGGCTTCGCCGGGGTGGGTTTTCATGCGCTGGGGCGAGTTGACGGCGCCGGGCACCAGCACGTTGGCGCGCAGGTTGGGAAAGCGCGACCATTCGTCGGCGGCCACTTTGCACAAATAGTTCAGCGCGGCTTTCGAAGCGCCGAAACCGCCCCAATAGGCTTTCGGATCTTCGCCGTGGCTTTCCCCCACGAAAATCACCGAAGCGTCGGGCGATTCTTTCAACAGCGGGAAAAAGGCGCGGGTCAGCCCCATCGGGGCAACGGTGTTGATGCGGTATTGGTTTACCCATTCGGCCACGGTTTGGAAGTCGAGCGGCGAGAGGGCATAGAAATAGCTGGCGCAATGCACGATGCCGTCGAGGCGGTTGCCGGTGGCCTCGGCAATGGTGGCGGCGAAACGGTCGAACTCGGCTTCTTCGGCGGTGAGCAGGTCGAAGCAGATGGCAAACGGTTCGGGGCCGCCGGCGGCAACGATGTCGTCGTATACTTTTTCGAGCTTTTTCTGGTGGCGCGCCACCAGCACTACGGTGGCGCCGGCGGCGGCGTAGGCTTTGGCCACTTGCTCGCCTATGCCTTGCGATGCGCCGGTTACCAGAATGATTTTGTCTTGCAAGGGGTTCATGCGGAATCCTTTTTTGTTGGGATGTTGCGGTATGTTTTCAGACGGCCTGTTACGTTTCAGTGCAGCCTTCTGACTGCACGCCCTAAGGCCGTCTGAAAAAACGGCGTTAAAAAACGTGTTTGCCGCCGCAGCAATCGGTGTAGCACACATCCGCCGCGCTCAGGCCCGATTGTACGGCGGCTTCGAGGGTGGAAGGGTAGCGCGGGTGCAGGTAGTCGCCTGCGGGGTAGATGCGGCGGCGGTGCAACCACGATAAATCGGGCAGGGTGCGGGCAACGGTTGCGGCGGCGGTGGCGCGCTGTTCGGTAATCACGCGGGCGGCCAGCGGCTTGCCGAGGTAGGGGCAGAGCGTTTTCAAATCGGCGTGCACGCGTGCCGCCCATTCTTCGGGTTTCAGACGGCCGATAAGGTCGGACAGGCTGATCACGGCGGCGGTTTCGTTGGCAGGCAGGCCGAGCGCGCCGCGGTGGATAAACCATTGCGCCGTGCCTTCGGTTAAACCGGTGAGTGGGGCGGGCAGGTGCACGGTTTCGGCGTAGCGCAGATAAACGGTGGTGATGGCATGGTAGCGGACGGCGTTGAAAGCCGACAACACGGCATCGGGCGTTTCCTGCGGCATCAGCGCGGCCGCATGATAGGGCGCGACGGCGAGCACGGCGGCATCGAAAGCTTGGCCGTTCACTTCCACTCGGCCGTCCGGCAGGTTGGCCAGCCGCGCCGCACGTGTTTCCAAATGCACGGTTGCGTCATGTGCGGCAAGAAACGCCAGCGCGGGTTCGGCGATGATGCTGCCCAAATCCTGCTTCGGCAGCAGATAATCGCTGCCTTCCTTGCTTGACCATACGCCGTCTTGCAGCACGTTGCACAGCGTGCGCAGGCTGGCGTGTTCGAGCGGTGTGTTGAGTGCGCCCCACACCAAAGGCTGCCAGAAGTTGCCGCTGAGTTTGCGCGAAACGTTGCGTTCGCGCAGCCACTCGGCCGTGCTGATGTCGGGCAGCGGCGAGGTGTGGTATTGCTGTAAGGCGTGCATATCGTTGAGCAGCCTGATTTTTTCGCCGAAACGCAGGTTGCGGGCTTTGAGCAGGCCGAAGGCGATATGCAGCGGCGCGGGCAGGGAGGCCGTCTGAAACTGCAAACCGTCGGCCAGATGCCATTGCAGCGGCAGCCGCAAAAAGGCATCTTGTTCGCGCACGCCGATCAACTGCATCAGCGCGAGCACGCCGTGATAAGCGCCGATCATGATGTGCTGGCCGTTGTCGAGAAAGCTGAATCCGGCCTGGTTGCCCGCAAGCATACGCGCCCGCCCGCCCGCCTGTTTGCCTGCTTCAAACAGGCTCACGTCGGCACGGCCGGCCAGCCGGACGGCGGCGGAAAGGCCGGCCCAGCCTGCGCCGATAACGGCGATTTTCGGGCGGTGTGCGGTGGGCTTCATGGGTTAAATCCGAACAGCCAGGTTTTCAGGGCAATGCGTTTTTTGCGCGGCGAAGGAATGGCGATTTTGTATTGCAATACATGTTCGGCACCGTCGCGCTCGATTTCGTTCAGTAAAGCAAAGTAAATGCTGCCCATCACCAGGCCGACCTTTTGGTTTTTGCGCTCTTCGCGCGGCAGCAGCGCCACGGCTTCGCGGTAGGTTCGGCGGGCGCGTTCGATTTGAAACGCCATCAGCTCGGCAAACTCGGGCGTGGGCGTGCCTTGCAGAACGGTTTGCGCGGGCACGTTGAAGCGTTGCAATTCTTCGGTGGGCAGGTAGATTCGGCCGTTGCGCGCGTCTTCGCCCACATCGCGGATGATGTTGGTTAATTGCAGGGCAAGGCCCATTTTGTCGGCATAATCCAGCGTTTCGGGGCGTGAAAAGCCGAGTATGCGCGTAATCAGCCGCCCCACCACGCCCGCCACGCGGTAGCAGTAAAGCTGCAAATCTTCAAAGCGCCCGTAGCGCGCCTGCTCCAAATCCATCTGCATGCCGTTGATGATTTCTTCCAGCTCGCCGTGCGGCAGCGAAAAATCGCGCACTACGGTTTTCAGGGCTTGGCAGACGGGGTGTTCTGGCGTTTGGCCGTCTGAAAAAACTTTTTCCAAATCGGCCCGCCACCAGTTGAGCGTGGTTTGGGCGACGTGCGGCTCGGAGCAGCCGTCCACCACATCGTCGAGTTCGCGGCAGTAGGCGTATAAAACCGTCATCGCGTTTTGCTTGGGCTGCGGCAGAAAACGGAAACCCGCCAAAAAGCTGGATTTGCTTTCGGCGGCTTTTTGGCGGCAATATTCAAGCGGCTGCACGGCGGTTCCTGATTGGTTATTCGAATAAGGCGGGATTGTAGCGGGAAACAGGGGGGAGAACAATTTAAGCGGCCGTATGCGGCAGCCCAATAATTAAAGGCCGTCTGAAAAATGTTTTTCAGACGGCCTTGTGTGCCGGTTTATGTGCGGCGGGCGTTATCCCATACCTGTTGCAGGTAACTGAGGGTCAGGCTGCGGGTGTCGGCTACCACGGCAATATCGCTGCCCAAGTGCTCGGGGCTTCCTACGCCGACGGGCAGGGCGCCGGCCGATTTGATGGCGGTAATGCCCGCTACGGCGTCTTCGATACCGATACAGTCTCCGATGGATGTGCCCGTACCTTTCGCCGCGGCCAGAAAAATATCGGGCGCAGGTTTGGATAGGGCGACTTTGGCAGGGTCGGCGATGGCGTCGAAGTATGGGGTCAGCGCCATTTTTTCGAGTAGGAAGGGGCCGTTTTTGCTGGCGGAGGCCAAAGCGATTTTTTTGCCGGCAGCTTTCAGGCTCTGCAACAGCGCCAGAATGCCCGGATACACGTCGGCCGGGGTAATGGCCTGTATCATTTCGACATACCAGTCGTTTTTTTGCGCCAGAAGTTCGGCAAACCTTTCGGGCGTAAAGGCGTTTTGCAGGCCGCCGTGGGCGAGGATTTTTTTCAGCGAATCTTCGCGGGATACGCCTTTGAGCTGCTCGTTGAAACGGCGGTCGATGGTAATGCCCAAGCTGTCGGCCAGTTTTTTCCAAGCTTGGTAGTGGTATTCGGCGGTGTCGGTGATGACTCCGTCCAAATCAAATAAAACGGCTTTGAAGGTCATCGCTTTATCCTTTCCGGCAGGGGGCGGTGTGGGTGCGTTCGAGCAGCACTTTGCCGCCGTACACTTCGATTTCGATGGGTTCGCCTTTGAGCAGGGTAAGGGTAACGCTGCCGCCGACTTCGACTTTCAACAGGCGGCCGCGGTAGTTGATATGGAAGGCGTAGCCTTTCCATGCGGCCGGCAGGAAGGGGGCGAAGCTGAGTTTGCCGTTCCAGGTTTTCATTTGGGCGAAACCTTGCACGATGGCCAGCCACGAACCGGTCATGGAGGTGATGTGCAGGCCGTCGTCGGTATCGTTGTTATAGTTGTCGAGATCGAGGCGGGCCGTGCGCTCGTACATTTCCACCGCTTTGGCCTCCATACCGAGTTCGGCGGCCAGAATGGCGTGGACAGACGGGGAAAGCGAACTCTCGTGTACGGTCATCGGTTCGTAGAATTCGAAATTGCGCCGTTTTTCGTCGAGGCTGAAACGGTCGCCGAAGAAATAAATGCCCTGCAAAACGTCGGCTTGTTTGATAAACGGCGAACGCAGGATTTTGTCCCACGACCATTTCTGGTTGAGCGGCAAATCTTCGGGTTTCAGGTCGGCTACGGGGCGGATGTCTTTATCGAGGAAGCCGTCGTGCTGTACGAAAACGGCCAGCTCTTCATCGTAGGGGTAATACATGTTGGCGATAATGTCCTGCCATTTGGCGGCTTCTGCGGCGGTAACGTTCAAGTCGGGGCGCGGGTGTTTTTCCAGCGCTTTGAGGGTGTAGTCGAGCACCCAAACCGCCAAGGTGTTGGTGTACCAGTTGTTGTTGATGTTGTTTTCGTATTCGTTGGGGCCGGTAACGCCGTGTATCATGTATTTACCGTTGCGTTTCGAATAATGCACGCGGTCCGCCCAGAAACGCGACACTTCCACGAGCACTTCCAAACCTTCTTTGGCAAGGTAGCTTTCGTCGCCGGTGTAGTTGGTGTAGTTGTAAATGGCGTAGGGGATGGCGCCGTTGCGGTGGATTTCTTCAAAAGTGATTTCCCATTCGTTGTGGCATTCGATGCCGGTAAAGGTAACCATGGGATACAGTGCGCCGGCAAGGCCTTGTTCGCGGGCGTTGTGCTGTGCCTGCGGCAGTTGGTTGTGGCGGTATTTGAGCAGGTTGCGGGTAACTTCCGGCTCGGCCAGCGATAAGTAGAGCGGCACGGCGTAGGCTTCGGTGTCCCAATAGGTGGCGCCGCCGTATTTCTCGCCGGTAAAGCCTTTGGGGCCGATGTTCAGGCGCGCGTCTTCGCCGTAATAGGTGGAGAATAATTGGAACAGGTTGAAATGGATGCCTTGCTGCGCCTCGTCGCTGCCCTCGATAACCACATCGGCGATTTCCCAGCGGCGCAGCCAGCCTTGCTCGTGCGCTTTGAGCAAATCTTCAAATGGAGTGTTTCGGATTTGCGCAGTCAGTTTGTCTGCGGCGGTTTCCGTTTCGGCCAAGCCGGCGTAATCGCGGCTGGTGGTAACCACCACGCGTTTTTCCAAGGTTTTCACGCTGGCGCCGACTTCCGTTTCAAAGGTGTTGCCCACTTCCCAATCGGTTTTCAGACGGCCTGTTTCGTTAAAGTCGCCTGCAAACGATTGCTGTGCGTTCACGATAAACTGGGGCACGCCGAACGGGTTGGCAACAGTTTGTGCGGCGATATGTGCGCCGCCGGTTTCCGCCTCTTGGTTGAGTACCTGCCAGAATTGCTCTTCATAGTTGGCGTCTTCATTGCGGACGTCGGCGTCAATCAGGGCTTGGATTTTCACTTGATGGCTGCTGCCGTCGGCGGAAACCGCTTCCCATTTGATTAATGCCAGCTCTTTTTGCGCCACCGACAAAAATTTGGTAACGGTAAATTTTACGCCGAGCACGGTAAATGTGCGGCGCAACACGCCGGCCTGCATATCGAGGCACACGGAAAAATCCCGCACATCGTTTGCTGCCAAGTCGACCTCCTGCCCGTCGACAAAAATTCTGGCTTTGAAGAAGTTGACGGCGTTGATGGCTTTGCCGAAATATTTCGGGTAGCCGTTTTTCCACCAGCCGACGCGGGTTTTGTCGGGAAACCACACGCCGGCGATGTAGGTGCCCAAGTGGCTGTCGCCGGAATAACTTTCTTCAAAATTGCCGCGCACGCCCATATAGCCGTTGCCGAGGCTGGTCAGGCTTTCTTGCAGGCGTTTGTGTTCTTTTTCCAAGCACGAAGACTGGATTTTCCAAGGGTGCACGTCCATGATTCGGGTATACATAGCGGTTTCCTTCATTCAATTGGTTTCGATTTGATAAACAATGGTGGTTTGTTTGGTTTCGCCGCCGCGCATACGGATTTCTCCGAATTCGGGGCGGTGCAGGCTGTTGGGCAGCGTTTGTGCTTCGGTGGCCAAAGCGTTGTAGATGCCTTTATCGTGTTTGGCCGGATCGGCCGGACAGGCGGTAAACAGCACCAGGCCGTTGCGGTCGCTGAAAATTTTGATGCGGCAGCCGTCGACCGTGTCTAAAACGGCGGCTGGCCGGTTTAGGTTGGATTCGACCTGATAAATATCGTCGAACCCTTGCCGGGGCGTGTTTGCCCGCAGTTGCGCAACAGCTTCATCAAGCTTGAGGCCGTCTGAAAAATCAAATACCGCATCTTCGGGATAGGGCGGATAAGCGGGTAATTTTTCGCTGTCGGCCGGAATATGCCGGCCTGCCGGTATTTTCAGACGGCCGTTGCCCAAACCTTCGGCAAGCTGCCAGTAGATGTGGACGGTGGGGTCGAAAACTGTATCGCCTTGCGCCTCGGCCTGATAATGTACTTCCAAACGGTTGTCGTCGGTCAGGCGGTAGCGGATGGAAAGCTTCAGGTTGTTCGGATAACCGTCGGTTTCTTCCCGCAGCACTGTGGAGAGTACCAGCTCCTGCGTGCCTGCGGCGCTTGCTTCCAATATTTGCGACCCCAGGCCGTTGGCACCGCCGTGCAGGGCGTGTCTGCCTTCGTTGGCTTCCACTTGGTAAACCTGTCCGCCGATTTCGAAAGAGGCGTTTTGAATGCGTCCGGCCACGCGTCCGATTTGCTTGTTAATCTGAAAGGGATTGCGTACATAGCTTTCCGCATTATCCAGCGACACCACCAGTTGGCGGCGCATGCCGTTTTGCAATACCGAAAACTCCTGAATAATCCCGCCCAGAGTCAAAATGGCGGCCTGCGTGCCCCGGGCGTTGCGCAACATATATTTGTAAATGTCGCGGCCGCCGGTCCGGCCGAAAAAAATGGGTGCGGCAGTCATGGCGGCTTCCTAGGTTCTGTGCGTTTCTTTAATCAAAAACACCGACAGCGCCCCGGCCAGCAACATCGCGCCCGCCACCAGAAACATATTCGCCTGATGGCCGCCCAGCATGGGGAACAAAGCGAAGCTCAGCAGGGAGGCAACAATCTGCGGCAGGCAGATTGAGCCGTTGAACAGCCCCAGATAGGTGCCCATGTGTTTGCCCGACAAAGCATTGGTAACAATGGTTAGCGGATAGGTAAGGATGCCTGCCCAAGCGATGCCGACCAAAATGTAAGACAAAACCAACACATATTGATTCGTTACCGCAAACACAGAGAAGAAGCCGGCGGCGCCCAATGCCAGGCAGAGCGAATAGACCTGTTTATGATACTGGTTGGGCACTTTGGCCAAAACGTAGGAACACACTACCGCAGCGATAGACTGCACCGCCGCCAAAACACCGTACCAGTTGCCCGCTTCCTGATAACCCAAAGAAGACGCATCGGTGGTGTGCCATACGTTTTCCGCAATCGCGCCTGCGGAATAAGTCCACATATATTGGAAAGCAAACCAGCAGAAAAACTGCACCAGCGATACCGTCCAAAATGCTTTTGGCGCCTCTTTCAACAACTGAATCCAGCTCACTTTTTCATGATTGGCCTGAGGGTCGATACCGTGGTAGCGCGCATAGGTTTCGGGGTCGTATTCCTTTACCTTAAACACGGTTAACGCACTGGTTACCACCAGCAGCGCGGCGCCCACATAAAACGCCACCACCACAGTTTGCGGCACCACACCTTTGGGCGCCGTATTGGCCAAGCCCCAAAAGGCAAACAAAAAAGGCAGAATGGCCGCGACAATCGCACCGGTATTGGACAAGAAGCTCTGAATGCCGTAGGCATAGCTTTTCTGTTTGTCGTTAACCATGTCGCCGACCATCATTTTGAACGGCTGCATCGCCATGTTCGACGATACATCCAACAAAGCAATCATCAGCGCACCGAACAGCAGAGCCGTTAAAGAAGCGTAACCGAAGCCGAAACTGCCCGAATTCGGCATCAAAATCATCACGATAACGGCAATCAAGGTACCGTAAATCAAATAAGGCAGACGGCGGCCGCCCAGTTTAGGGTTCCATGTGCGGTCAGAGTAGTAACCCACGATGGGTTGCACCACCATGCCCGCCAGCGGAGGCAATAAAAAAAACCAGCCCAAATCGTGCGGGTCGGCGCCGAGTGTTTGGAAGATACGGCTCATTTGCGAGCTTTGCAGGGTAAAGGCCGTCTGAACGCCCAAAAAACCGAAGCTGAGCATCCAAATCATGCTTTTGGAAAGGTCGGGCAGCCCTTGACGGGAAGACGGGGTTTGGTGTTCCGCCATTTTTGATTCTCCTGAATGAAGTAAGTAATTTTCCGATAATGTAGTAGTATTCCTACTGCCGCACCTTGACTCATATCAATATGTTGTAGTGGTGTGTTGCAGCGCCTTTGCCGGTTATAAATGGATTTGGTTTAATATTTTGAAGCTGCTGGAGATTATTTTGACTTTTGCATAAAGAAATATATAAAGAAAGTAAATTACAAATGAGAATATTTTATTTGGTAAAGTAATTATCCTATTTTAAAAATCTTTCAAACTACAAGCCGCCTGAAAAGGCTCCGACAGTTTGTATTCCCGACAAAATCACTCAACTACCCGCGCCAAATCTGCTAAAATACGCGCCGATTAAAAATAAATGACTCAAAAGGCACACAAAACATGGCACTTCTGCAAATCGCCGAACCCGGAATGTCGGCCGCACCGCACCAGCACCGTTTGGCCGTTGGCATCGATTTGGGCACCACCAACAGCCTGGTCGCCACGGTAAAAAGCGGCAGCGCCGCGTGCATTGCCGACGAGCAAGGCCGCGTAACCCTGCCTTCGGTGGTGCGCTATTGCGAAGAAGCGCGCACCGAAACCGGCTACGACGCGCTCAAAGCCCAAAAAATCGACCCGCTCAACACCATTTCGTCGGCCAAACGCCTAATCGGCCGCACGCTGGCCGACCTTAAGCAAGACAGCCATTATCTGCCTTACCGTTTCGGCAGCAACGAACGCATTATCGAAATGCAAACCCGCCAGGGCGCGAAAACGCCGATAGACGTTTCCGCCGAAATTCTGCGCACCCTCAAAACACGCGCCGAAAATGCCCTCGGCGGCGAGCTTACCGGCGCGGTGATTACCGTGCCCGCCTATTTCGACGACGCCCAGCGCCAAGCCACCAAAGATGCCGCGCGCCTGGCCGGTTTGAACGTTTTGCGCCTGCTCAACGAGCCGACCGCCGCCGCCATCGCCTACGGTTTGGACAACGCCTCCGAAGGCACGTTTGTGGTGTACGACCTCGGCGGCGGCACGTTCGACGTGTCCGTGCTGCAATTGTCGAAGGGATTGTTTGAAGTGAAAGCCACCGGCGGCAACAGTGCGCTGGGCGGCGACGATTTCGACCACCGCCTGTTCTGCCACCTGCTCGAACAAAACAAGCTCTCGCAGCTCAACGAGCAAGACAGCCAACTGCTGTTAAGCCTCGCCCGCGCCGCCAAAGAAGCCCTGACCGCCGACAACAGCACCACCATTCAGGCCGCGCTTTCAGACGGCCGCAAGGTCGACAGCACCATTACCCGCCAAGAGTTCCAAAACCTTACCCAACATTTGGTAGCCAAAACCATCGAGCCGGTGAAGCAGGCGCTGAAAGACGCCGGCGTAACCAAAGCCGCCATCAAAGGCGTGATTATGGTGGGCGGCGCCACCCGCATGCCCCATGTGCAGCAGGCCGTCGCCACCTATTTCGGCCAAACCCCGCTCAACAACCTCAACCCCGACGAAGTGGTGGCGCTGGGCGCCGCCATGCAGGCCAACGTGCTGGCGGGCAACAAAAACGACGGCGAATGGCTGCTGCTCGACGTTACCCCCTTGTCGCTCGGCCTCGAAACCTACGGTGGGCTGGCCGAAAAAATCATTCCCCGCAACAGCACCCTGCCCACCGCCCGCGCACAAGAATTCACCACCTTTAAAGACGGCCAAACCGCCATGACCATCCACGTGGTGCAGGGCGAGCGCGAGCTGGTGGCCGACTGCCGCAGCCTCGCCAAATTCACCCTGCGCGGCATTCCGCCGATGGCGGCGGGCGCCGCGCGTATCCGCGTAACCTTCCAAGTGGACGCCGACGGCCTGCTTTCCGTATCCGCCCGCGAACAATCCACCGGCGTGCAGGCGCAAATCGAAGTGAAACCTTCCTACGGGCTGGATGACGAAACCATCACCCGCATGTTGAAAGAGAGCATGGCCAACGCTTCCGGCGACATGGCTGCCCGCGCCCGTGCCGAAGCCGTGGTGGAGGCCGAAGGCCTAACCGCCGCCGTAAAGGCGGCGCTCGAACTCGACGGCGACCTGCTCGACGAAAACGGCCTGCAAACCGTTCAGACGGCCGTTGCCGAATTGGAAAAGCAAATGCAGACCGGCAGCGCCGAAGCCATCCGTGCTGCCGTATCGGCCCTCGGACACGCCACCGACGACTTCGCCGCCAAGCGCATGAACCGCAATATCCAGCGCGCGCTGGCGGGTAAAAACGTAGAAGAGCTTTGACGGTTTCAGACGGCCCCGAAAGAAATATAGTGAATCCACTTACTCCGTTACGGCGTTGCCGCGCCTTAGCTCAAAGAGAACGATTTTGTAAGCCGCTGAAGCGGCAACAGAATCGGTTCCGTACTATCTGTACTGTCTTCGGCTTGCTGCCTTGTACCAAAGTAAGTGGATTCACTATATCATTAAGCCTTTACAGGCCGTCTGAAAACCTTATTTAATCAAAAATATCACCAGAAAGAACCGACACACCATGCCGAAAGTAACCGTACTCCCCCATGCCGAACTCTGCCCCGAAGGCAAAACCATAGAAAACGCTCCCGAAGGGCAAACCATCTGCGACCTGCTGCTCGACAACGACATCGAAATCGACCACGCCTGCGAAAAATCCTGCGCCTGCACCACCTGCCACGTAATCGTGCGCAAAGGCTTCGACAGCTTGGAAGAGCCGAGCGAAATCGAAGAAGACCTGCTCGACCAAGCATGGGGCTTGGAGGCCGAATCGCGTCTGAGCTGCCAGGCCAAAGTGGCGGGCGAAGATTTGGTGGTGGAAATTCCGAAATACACCATCAACCATGCCCGCGAACACCATTAACCGGCGGGTTGGGTTTGCCGGATTAAAACCGGTGCAACCCTTGCCGGCTCTAACCGGCATCCGCATCATACTCGGGCTTGGCCCGAGTATCTTTTTGTCCGTTATGAAAATAACAAATCATCAGGCCGTCTGAAAGATTTTGCCGCTTTCAGACGGCCTGATATGATTGCCGCAGTTATTTGAAAGTTTTTGCCATGCAGTTAACCGACACCCATTGCCACCTTGCCGATCCCGCCTTGCTCGGCAGCTTGCCGCAGGTTTTGGCCGCCGCGCGCGCGGCCGGTGTGTGCCGCTTTATCGTGCCTGCCACGCAGCGCGGGGATTTTGCCGACGTGGCGGCTTTATCGGCTCTGCCGTCGGTGCATATTGCGTTCGGTATCCATCCGTGGTTTGCCGGTGCGGCCGAAGAAGCCGATTTTGCCTGCCTTGAACAGCAGTTGGCGCAACACCCGCAGGCGTTGGCGGGTGAAATCGGTTTGGATTACGGCAGGGCGCAAACGCAGGAACAGCGGCTGCGGCAGGTTGAGGTGTTCGAGCGGCAGCTCGTTTTGGCGCAGCGGCTGCGCCGTCCGGTGATTGTTCACAATCTGAAAGCCACGGCGGCCGTGGCGCAGTCGGTGAAAAGCTGCCGCTTCACGCAGGGCGGTATTGCCCATGCGTTTTCCGGCAGTTTGGAAGAGGCGCAGATACTCACGGGCTGCGGGTTCAAAATCGGCATAGGCTCGCTGCTGCTCAACCCGGCCGCGCGCAAAGCCCGTCGGGCGGCGGCGGAACTGCCGCTGGCAGATATCGTGTTGGAAACGGACAGCCCGTTTATGCTGAAAAACACGGTGAACACACCGGCCAACGTGCGTGAAATTGCGGCCGTTACCGCGCAGCTGCGGGGTATTGCGCCGAAAGAGGTGGCGGCACAAACCGAACGGAATGCTAACGCTTTGCTGGAAAGGGTTGGCGGGTTTTGACGGAGTTGGATAGCTAACCAACTTAAGAAAAATTATATACGTCATACTCGGGCTTGACCCGAGTATCTTTTTAGCTTTTATGAATTTTTTAAGAAAGTGAGATGCGCGGGTCAAGCCCGAGTATGACGGAGATCGTTGTTTTTGTTTGTCCGTTATAGAACGGTTGAAAAGGCTCAGGCCGTCTGAAAAATATTTTCAGACGGCCTGAGCCTTTTCAAAAAAACAATTCAAACCTGAAAGCGTTTGTGTCTCGTCATTAGCTTTGCAAGTCCACTGCGCGGGAATGACGGGATTTAAGCCTTTCAGACGGCCTTAAGGCATTTTTGCAAAGGTTTCGGCCTGAGAACTTTGCGGCATTTGCTTAGGCTGAAACCTTTGCAAACCGTTGAGGTCGTCTGAAATGTCCGATGCCGTCATACTTGGGTTTGATCCGAGTATCTCATTCTGCCGAAAGTTTTTGGAAAACAAAAAGATACTCGGGTCAAGCCAGAGTATGACGCAGGTGTTTTGTTTTGCAGGTGGTTAAGTTTTCTTACGGTTTAGCCGTGATACGGGCGCGACAATTCGTGCACGGAGTCCACCAGTATCTTGGCGTGTTCGGGGTCGGCGTGTTGGTTGATGCCGTGGCCGAGGTTGAACACATGGCCGCTGCCGCTGCCGTAGGCGGCCAGAATGCGCGCAACTTCGGCGTGGATGCTCTCGGGCGTGCCGAAGAGGGCGAAGGGGTCGAAATTGCCTTGCAGGGCAACTTGGCCGCCCACGCGCCTTCGGGCTTCGCCGATGTTGCACGTCCAATCGAGGCCCAGCGCGTCGGCGCCGATGGCGGCCATTTTTTCCAGCCACAGGCCGCCGCCTTTGGTGAATACGATCAGCGGCACGCGGCGGCCTTCGCTTTCGCGTTTGAGGCCGTCTGAAATCTGTTTCATATAGCGCAAGCTGAACGCTTCAAAGGCTGCGTCGCTCAATACGCCGCCCCAGGTGTCGAAAATCTGCACGGCTTGCGCGCCGGCGTCGATTTGGGCGTTCAGGTAGGCGGTAACGGCCTGCGCGTTGGTGTCTAAGATTTTGTGCAACAGCTCGGGGCGCGAATACATCATGGTTTTGACGGTGCGGAATTCTTTGCTGCCGCCGCCTTCAACCATATAGCAGGCCAGCGTGAACGGGCTGCCGGAAAAGCCGATTAGGGGCACGCGGCCGTTTAAGGCGCGGCGGATGGAAGCGACGGCGTCAAACACATATTGCAGCTTGGCCATGTCGGGCACGGCAAGTTTGGCGATGTCGGCTTCGTGTTGCAGCGGCCGCTCGAATTTCGGGCCTTCGCCTTCGGCAAAATACAGGCCCAAGCCCATGGCGTCGGGCACGGTGAGGATGTCGGAAAACAGAATCGCGGCGTCCAAATCGAAACGTTCCAGCGGCTGTATGGTTACTTCGGTGGCCAGTTTGGTGTTTTTGCACAAATCCAGAAAACTGCCGGCGCGCGCGCGGGTGGCTTTGTATTCGGGCAGGTAGCGGCCTGCCTGGCGCATCATCCACACGGGGGTGTATTCGACGGGTTGTTTGAGCAGGGCGCGCAGGAAGGTGTCGTTTTTCAAAGTGGTCATGTTTATCTTTCGGTTGTTCGGGATAAGGCTGTCTGAAAAGGTTTCAGACGGCCTGTTTGCTTGTTTAAAGGTTTGGGGCTTCAAACGGTGCCGGTTTATTTGTGTGCGGGCAGAAGCGCGGTTTCGCTTTCGTCGTGCACCACGCTTTCCAAAGCCAGTTTGCGCTGCGTTTCGGCTTTTTCAGGCTCTTCGGTGGCATCGAACACTTTGGCCAGCGCCAAGCGGGCGGGCACTTCGGGTTTGAGGGCAATGCTGGCCTCGAGGTAGCCCTGCGCTTTGCCCCACAGCTGTTTGTCGTAGGCAAGTTGGCCGAGATACATCAGCAGGCGGGCGTTGTCGGGGTGGGCTTGCAACCAGCCGTCGGCGGTGTCGATGGCGCGGCGCTGTTCTTTGTCGCCTAAAAAGCGCACGCTTTCAACCAGCGGTTCCAAAAGCTCGGTTTGCTGCGTTTTCGGGTAATACTCGTTCACCCATTTCACGGCTTGGGCATACATGCCCAAACGCTGGTATTTTTCGGCAACCGGCACGCACAAATCACCTGCTTTGAGGCTTTCGGGAATGCGTTTCAGGCAGGCTTTCAGGCCGCCCGCATCGGAGGCCAGCGCCAGCAGACGGCGGTAGGCCCAGCTTTGGTATTGTTCGGCTTCGTAATCGCTTATTGCGCCGGCTTTAACCAGTTTGTCGGCCTTGTCGAGCACATCGAGCGCATTGCCCTTATCAAACGCATAGCGCAATTGCAGGCGCACCAGGCGGGTGAGGCTGGGGTTGATTTGCGCGGCGGCGGCAAGGTGGTTTTCGGCGGCGGGGTAGTCGCGGCGGCCGAGTGCGGATTCGGCCAGCAGCAGATGGCGCGAAAGCTGCTGTTTGGCGGGCAGCGATTCGATGTCTTTCAGATAACGGTCGCGCAGGGCGGTGTCGTCCATCTGGTCGGCGGCGTGCGCGCCCAGCATCAGCGCCAGCGTGCGGTTGTCGCCCGCTTCTTTGTTGGCCAGCACTTTGGCGGCTTCTTGTTCGGCTTTTTGGAATTTGCCTTCGAAATACGCCAAACCGGCGTTGTTGAGCGCGTGGGCGGCCTGACGGCCTTTGCGCGCGGTACCGAAACGCTGCATACGGCCCGGCACGTTGAGAATGGCGGCAATCAGGCGCACCAGCAGATACAGCACCACCACCAGCGCAATCAGGCCGAGAATGAAGGCGTGCAGGTTAATGCGCAGCAGGGTTTGTTCCACCACCACATACACGTTGCCGTTATAAGAGCCGGCGGCAATCGCCAAGCCCACGGCCACGGCGAACAACACGATAATCCAAATCAGCCCTCTCATGCGCGTTCCCCTTTCACTTCAGCCTGATTGGCGGCAGGTTTGCGCTCACCCGGCACGGTGGTCGGTTTCACGGGTTTGGATGCTTCTTCGGGTTTGGGGGTGATGGCGGAGGGTGAGGCAGGGGCAACGGG
>NZ_JANIKQ010000015.1 GCF_024580525.1 Neisseria dentiae | reverse complement strand
GACAAGCATCCGTTTAAGGATTCGGCACACCGGCAAAAAGAGTTATGTCGTTTTGTTAACTTTTATAACACCGTCAAGCCCCACAAGAGCCTGAAAGGCGACACCCCTTTTGAGGTTTTACAGGCTTCATTCCCAACCTGTTGTGTAAACAACCCGACCATTTCCTACAGTTGTATCTGTGTTTTCAGACGGCCTGTTGTATCGGCACAAGTTTTTAAGCGTCGATGTTCTGCGCAATCAGAGCGTTGTTTTCGATAAACGCGCGGCGCGGCTCGACTTCGTCGCCCATCAGGGTAACGAACACTTCGTCGGCGGCGATGGCGTCTTCGATGCGCACTTTCAGCAGGCGGCGCACGGCGGGGTCCATGGTGGTTTCCCACAGTTGCTCGGGGTTCATCTCGCCCAAGCCTTTGTAGCGCTGGATACTCATGCCTTTTTGCGCGCTTTGCAGCAGAATGTCGAGCGCGTCTTCAAAGCTGTCAACGTCGTATTCGTTGTCGCCTTTATAGAGTTTGGCGTTTTCGCCCACCAGGCCGTTGAGCAGTTCGGCGGTTTGGGTAAGGGTTTGGTACGACTTGCCGTTTAAAAACTTCGGTTCGATATAGCTGACCGCCACGTTGCCGTGCAGTTTGCGGGTGATTTTGATGAAGTGGCTGCCTTCGCTGCCTTCTATGCGTTCCAACGCCACTTCTTTTTCGTTGAGCAGCGGCATCAGCGCGGCGATGGCGGCGTCGGTACTCTCTGCGCTGGAAAGGTCGGCAGGGGCGGCGTAGAGCATGGCGTGCAGCACCGAGTCGTCGATTACGCGGCTTTCTTGGGCGATGGCGTTTTTGGCCAGCATAAACTGTTTGGCGGCTTTTTCGAGTTCGGCGCCTTCGATGGTGCGGCCGTCTGAAACGATTTTGGCTTTGTCTAAGGCCAGGCCCAAGAGCCATTGGTCTTTTTCAAATTCGTCTTTCAGATAGCGCTCCTGCTTGCCGTGTTTGGCTTTGTAGAGGGGCGGCTGGGCGATGTAGATGTAGCCGCGCTCCACCAGTTCGGGCATTTGGCGGTAGAAGAAGGTGAGCAGCAGGGTGCGGATGTGGGCGCCGTCCACGTCGGCATCGGTCATGATGATGATGCGGTGGTAGCGCAGTTTTTCGGGGTTGAATTCTTCTTTGCCGATGCCTGCGCCCAGCGCGGTAATCAGGGTGGCGACTTCCTGGCTGGCAAGCATTTTTTCGAAGCGGGCTTTTTCCACGTTGAGGATTTTGCCTTTCAGGGGCAGAATCGCTTGGAATTTGCGGTCGCGGCCCTGTTTGGCCGAGCCGCCCGCCGAGTCGCCCTCGACGAGGTAAAGCTCGGATAAGGCGGGGTCTTTCTCTTGGCAGTCGGCCAGTTTGCCGGGCAGGCCCAAGCCGTCCATCACGCCTTTGCGGCGGGTGATTTCGCGGGCTTTGCGGGCGGCTTCGCGGGCGCGGGCGGCATCAACGATTTTGCCGCAGATGGTTTTGGCTTCGTTGGGGTTTTCTTCGAGAAAGTCGGTCAGCGCCTGGCTGATCACTTCGTTCACCACGGGGCCGATTTCGCTGGAAACCAGTTTGTCTTTGGTTTGTGACGAGAATTTGGGGTCGGGCAGTTTCACGGAAAGCACGCAGGTTAAGCCTTCGCGCATGTCGTCGCCGCTGGTGTCGACTTTGGCTTTTTTGGCGATTTCGTTGGATTCGATGTAGTTGTTGATGGTGCGCGTCATCACTTGGCGCAGGGCGGTGAGGTGGGTGCCGCCGTCGCGCTGGGGGATGTTGTTGGTGAAGCACTGCACCGATTCTTGGTAGCTGTCGTTCCACTGCATGGCCACTTCCACGCCCATGCCGTCTTTTTCGCCGCTGGCGTAAAACACTTTTTCGTGCAGCGGGGTTTTCTTGCGGTTCATGTATTGCACGAAGCCGGCCACACCGCCCGAAAAGGCGAAGTCTTCTTCTTTGCCGTCGCGCATGTCGGTGAGTTTGATGCCCACGCCGTTGTTGAGAAACGAGAGTTCGCGGATGCGTTTGGCGAGAATGTCGAAATGGTATTCCACCAGCCCGAAGGTTTCTTCGCTGGCTAAAAACTGCACTTTGGTGCCGGTGCGCTCGGCGGGGGCGTCGCCCACCACTTTCAGCGGTTCGGTTGCCACGCCGCGTTTGAATTCGACGAAGTGTTCTTTGCCGTCGCGGTAAATGGTGAGGCGCAGCCAGTCGGAAAGGGCGTTCACCACCGATACGCCCACGCCGTGCAGGCCGCCGGAGATTTTGTAGCTGTTGTTGTCGAACTTACCGCCCGCGTGCAGCACGGTCATAATCACTTCGGCGGCGGAGCGGCCTTCTTTGGGGTGGATGCCGGTGGGGATGCCGCGGCCGTTGTCTTCGATGGTGATGGAGTTGTCGGCGTTAACGGCAACGGTGATTTGGTCGCAATGGCCGGCCAGCGCTTCGTCGATGGCGTTGTCGAGCACTTCGAACACCATGTGGTGCAGGCCGGAGCCGTCTTGCGTGTCGCCGATATACATGCCCGGGCGTTTGCGCACTGCGTCCAAGCCTTCGAGCACCTGTATGCTTTCGGCGCCGTATTCTTCTTGCTTACTCATAAGTGATTTTTTCCTGCTGATTGAAGTTAGGCAGGCCGTCTGAAAACAGGTTTTCGCAAGTATGCAAAAGCCATTGTTTGAACGGCAAAATAATTTATGAATTATACCTGATTCGGCAGGTGTTTTCAGCGCTTTTTATAGCGGCTTAAATTCAGAATAGTACGGCGTTGCCTCGCCTTGCCGTACTACTTGTACTGTCTGCGGCTCGGCGCCTTGTCCTATTCTGAATTTAAGCCGCTATATCTGATTTAACGGCAATGAAAAAGGCCGTCTGAAACGCTTTCAGACGGCCTTTTCGCCTGCCGGTTACGATACCACTTCGCCGGCGGCGCGCTGTTTTTCAATGCTCTTGTTGATATACCACTGCTGCGCGATGGTAAGGATGTTGTTGACCACCCAGTAAAGCACCAAACCGGCGGGGAAGAAGAAGAACATCACCGAGAAAATCACCGGCATGATTTTCATCATTTTGGCCTGCATCGGGTCGGTGGGCGGCGGGTTCAGGTAGGTTTGGATAAACATGGTGGCCGCCATAATCACGGGCAGGATAAACCACGGGTCGGGGCGGCTTAAGTCGGTAATCCAGCCCAGCCACGGCGCTTGGCGCAGTTCCACCGAGGAGAAAATCGCCCAATACAAACCGATGAACACGGGAATTTGCAGCAGCATCGGCAGGCAGCCGCCGAGCGGGTTGATTTTTTCGTCTTTATACATCTGCATCATGGCCTGCTGCATGGCCATGCGGTCGTCGCCGTATTTCTCTTTCAGCGCTTGCAGGCGCGGGGCGACGGCGCGCATTTTCGCCATCGAGCGGTAAGAGGCGTTGGTGAGCGGATAAAGAATGGCCTTAACTATAATGGTCAGCAAAACAATCGCCCAGCCCCAGTTGCCGACGAAGTCGTGCAGTTTGTTCAGCAGCCAGAAGAGCGGCGAGGCGAAAATGTGCACTTTGCCGTAGTCTTTCGCCAATTGCAGGTTGTCGGCCACTTTGCTGATCACGCTGGTGGTTTGCGGGCCGGCATACAGTTCGATGCCTGTGTCGAGCTTGCCGCCTGCGGGCACGGCGGCCAAAGGCACGCGCACGGCTGCGGAATAGAGGTTGTCGCTGCGGCGTTTCAGATCGATCTGGCAGGCACCGGCGGCGCAGACGGTTTTGCCGTCTTTGGGTTGCAGAATCCAAGTGGCCATGAAGTAGTGTTGGATCATGCCCAACCAGCCGCTGTCGGTTTTACGCACGTATTCGGCTTGGTCTTTGCCGGAGTTGTAGTCGTCGTCCAAATCGCCGAACGGCACTTTTTCAAACTCGCCGGCAGGAGTGTAAACCACGGGGCCTGCGTAGGTTTGGTTGAAATAGCCTTCGCCTTCGGGTTTGCTGTTGTCGCGCAGCAGGCGGTAAACGGCGTCGAGTTTAACCGGTGCACCGCTTGAGTTGGTTACGTCGTAACGCATGTTGATGACGTAGCTGCCTTTGGTGAAGGTGTAAACTTTGTCGATTTTCAAGCCGGCGGTTTCCGGCGCGCTCAGGCGCACTTCGGTTTTATCGCCGCTGAGGGTGTATTGTTTCTGCGGGGCGGTAAACGCGAGGCCTTTCAGCACGTTTTGGCCGTCTGAATTCAATAATTCGGATTGGGCGATATAGGTGTAGGCTTTGCTGTCGTTAAACAGCACGAAATCTTTGCTTTCGTCGCTGCTGGCGTTGTATTTCAGCAGGGTCAGGCCGCGCAGGTCGCCGGTTTTTTCGTCGATGGTGGCTTTAACCGTGTCGGTGGTAACGGTAACCGGAATGGTGGGGGTAAGTGCGGCGGCATGGCCTGCCTGCGGCGCGGCGCTTTGCTGCGCGGTTTGCGCCGCCTGTTGTTGCGCAGGGCTGGGTTTGGGCGAGGGGAACATTTGTTCCCAGCCAAACAGAATCGCCGCAGCCACAGCAAAAAAAATCATTAATCGTTTGAAGTCCATAGAATCTTCCTGGTGATACTTAAAGGTTCGTGCGCAGAAAAGTTGGTTGCCGGAGCCGGTGTGCCGGTTTTCGTGCGGTTTTTGTCGGAAATATCCGTCCGGCGGTGTCGGCGGTTGCGCTGTGCGCGCCGGCGGTTTCAGGCGGCATTATATAGAAATGCCTGCTTGCGGTGGAAAAATATGCCGCTGGCGGCAGGCCGTCTGAAACGCATCGTGTCCGTTGCCGGCAGGCTTCGGGCTAAGGCACGGGATCGTGGCCGCAGCCGCCCCACGGATGGCAGCAGGCGATGCGCTTGGCGGCCAGCCAGCCGCCTTTGAGCGCGCCGTATTTTTTCACCGCCTCCACGGCATATTGCGAGCAGGTGGGGGTGTAGCGGCAGCGGGGCGGAATCAGCGGGCTTACGGCATATTGGTAAAACCGTATCAGCCACAGCAGCAGTTTGGCGGCCATCAGGATGCTTTGCGTATCAGCTGCGCCAGCTGCGAGCGGGCTTCGGCGGCGGTTTTGCGGTTGAAAGGGCGGCGCACGCGCACGATGAAATCGTTGGGCGGCAGCGTTTCTTTATGGCAGCGGAACCATTCGCGTACCACCCGTTTCATATAGTTGCGCTCGTGCGCGCGCTTGGCGGTTTTTTTGCTCACCACCAAGCCCAAACGGGCGTGCCCCAAGCCGTTGCCGGACAGGTAAAAAACCTGCATAAGCGGCGAACCGTGCTGTTTTTTAAACGCAAAAACGGATGAAAAGTCATCCGTTTTCAGCAAGCGGTAACGCTTGGCAAAGCCTTGTTTCAAGTTACACGGCCAGGCGTTTGCGGCCTTTGGCACGGCGTGCGGCCAAAACGGCACGGCCGCCGCGGGTTTTGGAGCGGACCAGAAAACCGTGGGTGCGTTTGCGTTTGGTTACTGAGGGTTGGTAAGTGCGTTTCATGTCTGTTTCCTAAATGGCAGAAAATTAAACCGCGGATTACACCCTAAATTTAGGGTTTTGTCAATTAATAAAACAGTTTGGGCCGGCGGCGGCCCGCTTTCCGTTGTGCGTGCGTCTGCGTTTTCACTTCGGGTTTCTTTTCAGACGGCCTTTGCGGGCGTGCGTATGGTTTTCGGAAGGCACGGCAAACCGCACCGTGCGCGCGTATTTTTACCGTTGCGACCGATGGCGGTTGTGGATAATTTTCGGTATAATCCGCCGAATCTTTGCAACGATGCAACAGGCCGTCTGAAAAACAACGGCCTGCTGTTTTTAATTCGTTGATTCAAAAGTATTTTGTTTGCAGGGCTGCGCGGAAGCGGCATCTGCCAAAACGCGTTTACATTATTTGTTTTGTATAAAACCGCTATAATCGGGCACCTGACATGACGCTTGCAGAATTTTGGCCGCAATGTTTGCGCCGCCTACACGACACCTTGCCGGTGCAACAGTTTCAAACCTGGGTTGCGCCGTTAACCGTAGGCGAAGAAAACGGCGTGTGGGTGGTATATGGCAAAAACCAGTTTGCCGTCAATATGTTGAAAAGCAGTTTTGCCGCCGCCATCGAAGCCGCACGCGCCGAGCTGGCGCCCGATATGCCCGCGCTGCTGTTTAAAACCGGCAAGGGGCAGGCTTATGCCATGGCGCCAAACGTTTCAGACGGCCGCAGTGCGGCCGGGCCGTCTGAAAAAGAGGCGGCAGCCGCCAAAGCCACGCCGAAAAAAAGCGCGCGCGACATTGTGGCGGAACGCATGAAGCAACTGCCGCCCGACGGTGGACAATCCAAACCTGCCGCCGAAGCGGAAGCTAAACCGGCGGCCAAATCCAAGAGCGAAACGGCGCGCAGCCAGCAGACCGCCCGCCCGCAGGGCGAAACGCACCACAGCCAAACCAATCTGTCGCCCGACTATACTTTCGACACGCTGGTGGAGGGCAAAGGCAACCGTATTGCCGCCGCCGCCGCCCAGTCGATAGCCGAAAACCCGGGGCAGGGCTACAACCCGTTTTTTCTTTACGGCAGCACGGGTTTGGGCAAAACCCACCTGGTGCAGGCCATCGGCAACGAGTTGTTGAAAAACAAGCCGGATGCCAAAGTGCGCTATATGCACTCCGACGATTATGTGCGCAGCTTTATGAACGCCGTGCGCACCAACAGCTATGATGTATTCAAACAGCAATACAAACAATACGACCTGCTGATTATCGACGATATTCAGTTTATCAAGGGCAAAGACCGCACGATGGAAGAATTCTTCTATCTTTACAATCACTTCCATAACAAGAAAAAGCAGCTGATTTTAACCTGCGATGTGCTGCCCACCCAAATCGAAGACATGGACGCGCGCCTGAAATCGCGTTTTTCATGGGGTTTGACCTTAGAGCTGGAACCGCCGGAATTGGAAATGCGCGTGGCGATTTTGCAGAAAAAAGCCGAAGCCGCAGGCGTGGCCCTCAACGAAGACGCCGCTTTTTTTATCGCCAACCTGATCAGGTCGAACGTGCGCGAACTCGAAGGCGCGTTCAACCGTGTGAGCGCCAGCAGCCGCTTTCTGAAAAAACCGATTGATATCGATCTGGCGCGCAACGCCCTGCAAGACATTGTGGCCAGCTCGTATAAAGTGATTACCGCCGATTTGATTATCGATGCCACGGCAAAATATTACCGTATAAAAATCAGTGATATACTCGGTAAGAAGCGCACCCGCAACATCGCCCGGCCGCGCCAGGTGGCAATGAGCCTGACCAAAGAGCTTACCAACCTGAGCCTGCCCAATATCGGCGACGCATTCGGCGGGCGTGATCACACCACCGTGATGCACGGCGTGAAGGCGGTGGCCAAGCTGCGCGAAGAAGACCCGGAATTAGCCCAAGATTACGAAAAACTGTTGATCATTATCCAAAACTGAAGAGCCTGAAGGGATAACCATGTTGATTTTACAAGCCGAACGCGATGCCTTGCTCAAGCCGCTGCAAGCGGTAACCGGCATCGTCGAACGCCGCCACACACTGCCGATTCTGTCGAACGTATTGCTCGAAAACGTACACGGGCAAACCAATATTCTGGCAACCGATTTGGAAATCCAGATTAACACCTCCGGCCCCCACAGCGAGGCCGAAGATTTCCGCGTTACCACCAATGCCAAAAAATTACAGGACATCCTGCGTGCGCTGCCCGAAGGCTCGCTGGTAGCGCTGGATTGGGCGCAGAACCGCCTCACCCTCAAAGCCGGCAAATCCCGTTTCGCCCTGCAAACCCTGCCTGCCGAAGATTTCCCGCTGATGAGCGTGGGCGAAGACGTGAGCGCCGCTTTCTCACTGCCGCAGGAAGCCTTTAAAAACATGCTCTCGCAAGTGCAATACAGCATGGCCGTGCAAGATATCCGCTATTATCTCAACGGCCTCTTGATGCAGGTGGAAGGCGACCAACTGCGCCTCGTTGCCACCGACGGCCACCGCCTGGCCTATTCCTGCACCACCATCGACGCCGATCTGCCCAAGGCCGAAGTGATTCTGCCGCGCAAAACCGTGCTGGAGCTGTTCAAGCTGCTGAACCATCCTGCCGAGCCGATTACCGTGGAGCTGCTTAACAATCAGGTGCGCTTCCGCTGCAACGACACCGTTATCGTGAGCAAAGTGGTGGACGGCAAGTTCCCCGATTTCAACCGTGTGATTCCGCTGGACAACGACAAAATCTTTCTGGTGGGCCGCACCCAGCTGCTCGGTGCGCTGGAGCGCGCCGCCATTTTGGCCAACGAAAAATTCCGCGGCGCCCGCCTGCTGCTGCGCCCCGGCCTGTTGAGTGTGGTGTGCAGCAACAACGAGCAGGAAGAAGCGCGCGAAGAATTGGAAATCGCCTATCAGGGCGAAGAGTTGGAAGTAGGCTTCAACATCGGTTATCTGATGGACGTGCTGCGCAACGTTCATGCCGACGATATGCAGCTGGCGTTCGGCGATGCCAACCGTTCGACGCTGTTTACCATTCCGAACAACCCGAATTTCAAATATATCGTGATGCCGATGCGCATCTGATGTTTTTGTAGGGAACAAACAGGCCGTCTGAAATATTTTCAGACGGCCTTCGCAATACTGCAAAAATATAAAACTATTTCTGAATAAACAAACGTTTGCTCGGCAATTCGTTTAACACGTCTTCGGTGGAATAGCCGCCGATGTGCGGTTTCACCAGCCGCGAATTCACATAACCGTAAACGGGAATTACCGCGCTGTCTTTATCGATTTGCGCTTCGGCCTGAGTGTAGAGGCGGGTGCGTTCTTTATCGTCGATATCCGCTTGCAGGGTTTTGGCCAACAACGCGTCGTAATCGGCGTTTTTATAGAAAGCGCGGTTGCTGCTGTTGGCCGATTGCAGGGTGTTTAAAAATGTGGAAGGTTCGTTGTAGTCGCCGCACCACGATGCGCGGGCGATTTGATAGTTGCCGTTGCGGCGGCTGTCGAGATAGGTTTTCCACTCTTGGTTTTCAAGGTTCACTTTCACGAAGCCCAGAGCCTGCTGCCACATTGAAGCGGCGGCCACGGCGATTTTTTTATGCTGCTCCGAGGTGTTGTATAAAAAACTGAAGGTGAGCGGCTTGCTTTCGCTATACCCTGCTTCGGCCAGCAGTTTTTTGGCTTCGGCCACGCGGGCGGCTTGGTCGAGCTTGCTCCATTCGGGCACGTAAGGCACGAAACCTGCGGTGCCCGCCCGGGTCAGGTTGTAGGCCGGCTCTTCGCCGCGCCCCAGCACTTTGGCGGCGATGGTTTCGCGGTCTAAGGCCAGCGACAGGGCTTTGCGCACGCGCACGTCGTCAAACGGCGCTTTTTGGTTGTTGATTTCAAAATAATAAGTGCAAAGATAAGGGCTGCGCTTCAATTCTTGCGGGTATTTTTCTTGCAGCTTGGCATACATTTCGGGCGGCAGCGCGTCGGTGATATCGACTTCGCCGGCTTCGTAACGGGCAACGTCGTCGGTTTGCGAGCCTATGGGCAGAAACACCACTTTATTGATTTTCACATTGGCCGCATCGCGGTATTGCGGGTTTTTCTCCAGCTCGATGCGCTCGTTGACCACCCAGTTTTTCATCACATAAGGGCCGTTGCCGACGAAATTTTCAGGCTGCGTCCATTTCACGCCGTGTTTTTCCACGGTGGCGCGGTGTACGGGCTTGGTGGCGGCGTGATAAAGCATTTGCGGGAAGTACGGCACGGCGGCGGTGAGGGTGATTTGCAGCGTTTGCGGATCGACGGCTTTCACGCCGAGGGTGTCGGGCGATTTTTCGCCTTTTAAGATTTCGTCGATATTCTCGATTTTGGCCGCCTGAAGATAGGTGGCGTATTGCGAGGCGGTTTTCGGATCGACCAAACGGCGCCAGCTATACACGAAATCTTCGGCGGTGAGCGGTTCGCCGTTGCTCCACTTCAAACCTTCGCGCAGTTTGAACGTCCACACTTTGTTGTCGCCGCTCTCCCATGATTCGGCGGCGGCGGGAATCACGGCGCCTTTTCCGTCGGTTTCCACCAAGCCTTCCAGCAGGTCGCGCACCACGTTGATTTCGGGCACGCCGGTAATCTGATGCGGATCGAGCGACTGCGGCTCGGTTACGTTGTTGCGGGTAACGGTGTCGGCGGTTGGGGCCGAAGCGGCGGTGTTTTTTTCCTGCCCGCCGCAGGCGGCAATCAACACGGCGGCAGCGGCTAAAACGGAAAGGCGGAACGGTGCGGACGGCATAAGGGTCTCCTCTGTAAAATTATCGGAACAGAACGGGCGGATTGTAAAACAAAACACAGGCCGTCTGAAACTTTCAGACGGCCTAATCGGCTTGCAAAGGTTTCCGTCATGCCCAAACTTAACGCCGGTGTTTTAGAAACCCGTTGCGGTAAATATTTCCCCAAAAACCGCACAAATTCAAACGCTGACGCCTGCCGCTCTGGCAATGGCCAAACCCTCTTCCGCGCTCATGTAAACGGGGTGCTCGGGCGCATGGCGGCGCACGATGTCGCCTTCGCGGAACATCACCAGCTCGTTAACGGCCAGTTGCAGCCAGGTTTCGTTGGCGGTGAGCGGCAGGGTGGCAATCACCGCCACTTTGTCGTTGGGGGTGGTAACGGCGGCGAAATCGACCTTCACGTCGTCGTCAATCAGATGCGCTTCGCCGAACGGAGCCTTGCGCACGATATAGTGCAGGAGCGTGCTGGCGTGGGCAAACAGGCATTCGCCGTTCGACATCATAAAGTTAAACAGGCCGTATTCGCGGATTTCGGCGGTCAGCTCCGCCACGGCGTCGAACAGGGCGTTTTCGTCGGGGCGCTCGGAAAAGCGGCGGCGAAGTTGTTCCAGAATATAGCAAAACGCACGCTCCGAATCGGTGTTGCCCACCGCGCGGTAGAAACCGCCTTCTTTGGGAAAAAAGTTTTTCAGATGGCCGTTGTGGGCAAACAGCCAGTATCCGCCCCACATTTCGCGCATAAACGGGTGGGTGTTGGCAAGCGAAGTCTGCCCCTGCGTGGCTTTGCGGATATGGGCAATCACGTTTTCCGATTTGATTTGGTAAGCCTTCACCAAATCGGCCACCGGCGAATTGGCGCTGGGTTTGTCGTCGTGAAACAGGCGCACGCCCCGGCCTTCGAAAAAGCCGATGCCGAAGCCGTCGGCATGGTGGTCGGTCAAACCGCCGCGGCGGCGGAAACCTTCAAACGAAAAAACGATGTCGGTGGGGGTGTTGCAGTTCATGCCGAGCAGTTGGCACATGATGGTTGCCTTTGTAAGTGGGTCAGTCGCTGAAAACCGTATTGTGGGGGAAAACGGGCGTTTTTAAAAGTGGCTGCCAATGCAGTTTGTTTTGTTTGCTGAAAACAATAAGGCCGTCTGAAAACATATTTTTCAGACGGCCTGAGACCTTTGCAAAAATACCCTGAATGCCGTCTGAAATACTTAAATTCTGTCATTCCCGCGCAGGCGGGAATTCAGCCTTTAAACCATCAATTATTTTATTTCAATAACTTACGAAAAAATGACTGGATTCCCGCCTACGCAGGAATGACGATAATCTGATGTTTCAGACGGCCTAAATGAATTTTGCAAAGGTCTCGGCCTGTGTTATTTAGAATATCCCGACCCGTCAGGCCGTTAAACCGCCGATATATTTCACCAGCGTCATGCCGCTCAACACGGCCATGGCCACCACCACCACGATACCGCACGCGGTCATCCATTTCGGGTGTTTGTAGTCGCCGATGATGTCGGTACGGTAGGCGGCCAGCAGAATCAGGCCGAGCGAAATGGGCAGAATCAGGCCGTTGAGCGTGCCCACCAACACCAGCACCTGCGCGGGGCGGCCCACTGTGGCGAGCACCAGCGTGGAAATCAGAATAAAGCCGATAATCCATTTGTTTTTGTTTTTCTCGATGGCCGGGCTTAAGCCTGCGATAAACGACACCGAGGTATAGGCCGCGCCGATCACCGACGTAATCGAGGCCGCCCAAATCACCACGCCGAAAATCAGCAGCCCGGCGTGGCCGGCCACATGCCGGAAAGGCGTTGCGGCCGGATTTTGCGGGTCGAGCGCCACTCCTTGCGACACCACGCCCAACACGGCCAGAAACAGCACCACCCGCATCACTGAGGCAATCAGAATGGCCGAAACCGAGCTTTTGTTCACTTCGGGCAGCGACTCCTTACCCTTCACGCCCGCATCGAGCAAGCGGTGCGCACCGGCAAAGGTGATATAGCCGCCCACCGTGCCGCCCACCAACGTAACGATGGCAACGGCATCGAGCTTTTCGGGCACAAACGTACGCAGTGCGGCCTCGCCCAGCGGCGGCGAAGCACGCCAAGCCACATAAAGCGTGAGTGCAATCATGATAAAGCCCATCACTTGTGCAAACCGGTCCATCGCCCTGCCTGCTTCGCGGAACAGAAAAATGCCCACGGCCACACCGCCGCTGATAATCGCACCCATTTCAGGCGACAGGCCGGTGAGGATATTGATGCCCAAGCCCGCACCGCCGACATTGCCGATATTAAACGCCAACCCGCCTATCACAATCAGCAGGGCGAGAAAATAACCCGCGCCGGGAAACACACGGTTGGCAATGTCTTGTGCGCGCTGCTCCGATACGGCGATGATGCGCCAGATATTCAATTGCGCGCCGATATCGAGCAAGATGGAAATCAGAATCACAAAGCCGAAGCTGGCGAGCAGGTTTTGGGTGAACGTAGCCGTTTGGGTGAGAAAACCCGGGCCGATGGCCGATGTGGCCATCAGGAAAGCGGCGCCGATAAGCGCGTTGCGACGGTTGCTGACAGACATATGACGCTCCTTGTGCAAAGTTGCCGCCGGGTGGTTTCGCCCCGAAAATTATTTTAAGAACTCGGGCGGGGCGCGCCGACAGCAGAATCAATCAAAATGCTGCAAAAATATCAAATTCTCAAGACCATCATCATTACAATTAGTTTCACAACAATTAGTTTCATGCGTTTTCGGCTTTTCAGACGGCCTTAACCGCGATGCCTTCCGCGTGTAAAGCCGCGCGGATTTTATCGGCAAATTCAAGGGCGTGTGCGCCGTCGCCGTGCAGGCAGATGCTGTCGGCGCGCACGGCGGTGCGGCTGCCGTCCACGGCGGTTACGCTGCCTTCGCGCACCATCTGCAACACTTGGGCGATGGCTTCTTCATCGCTTTCTATTTGTGCATCGGGGCGGCTGCGCGGCACCAGTTTGCCGTCGGGTAGGTAGCGGCGGTCGGCGAACACTTCCGAAATCACCTCCAAACCCACTGCCCGGCCCGCTTCCAGCAGCAGGCTGTTTGACAGTGCCATCAGTTTCAAACCGGGGTTGAAGCGGCGCACTGTGTCAGCCACAATTTCCGCCAGCGCGGCATCGGCGGCGGCTTGGTTGTATAGCGCGCCGTGCGGTTTCACATAGGCCGTCTGAACGCCCGCCGCATCGCACAAGGCTTGCAGGGCGCCGAGTTGGTATTGCAGGCAGGCGCGCAGTTCGGCTTCGGGCAAGACCATGGCGGTGCGGCCGAAATTTTCGCGGTCGGGGTAGCCGGGGTGCGCCCCAACGCGCACGCCGTATTGCTTCGCCCAAGCAAGGGCGCGCTGCATTTCTGCGGCACTGCCCGCGTGCAGGGCGCAGGCGATATTGGCCGACGACACCCGCTGCATCAGCGCGCCGTCGTTGCCGCAGCCTTCGGCCAAATCGGCGTTCAAATCAACGTGCATTTTCGGCTATCCTTCTGATTTGGTTTAAATAAGCCTGGTTTTGGCGTTGCAGTTGCGCAGCCCCTTGCGGCGTGGTCATCTTGAAAAAGATTTTGCCGCCGAAACGGATTTGCGCCAGCCGCCCCAAATCGGCCGCGGCCACGCAGGCGATTTTCGGGTAGCCGCCGGTGGTTTGCGTGTCGGCCATCAAAATAATCGGCTTGCCGCCCGGCGGCACCTGCACCGTGCCGAACTGCACGGCATGCGACAACATTTCGAGCGGGGTTTCCAATTCGAGTGTTTCGCCGTCGAAACGGTAGCCCATGCGGTTGCTGTCGCTTTGCAGCGTCCACGCGTTCTGCCACAACACGGAATGGGCGCGCCGCGTGAAAGCACCGTATTCCGAAGAAGGCAGCGCATGGATGCGGTGCGACGGCGTGGGCGGCGCGATACCCACATGCTTGGCTTCGAAACCGCGGTGCTTGAGCGGAATTTCGTCGCCTTTGCGCAGGCAGCGTCCTTCGAAACCGCCGAAACCCGCCCGCAAATCGGTGCTGCGCGAGCCGAGCACCGCCGGCACGTTGAAGCCGCCGTACACACACAAATAACCATACATCCCCTGCACGGCGCGTATCAGTTTCAGGGTTTGCCCGCGGCGGGCGGTGTAGCGCCAGTAGGAATAAACGGGTTCGCCGTCGAGCTGGGCCTCGTAAACCGCTCCGGTGATGCAGAAAGGCGTGTCGTGGGCAAACGATACGCTCATGCCGCCCAAAGCGATTTCAACCGCCGCCGCCCCTTCGGGATTGCCCAAAAGCAGGTTGCCCGCCCGCAGCGACAACGTGTCCATCGCGCCCGCGTGGCCGATGCCGTAGCGGCGCAAACCGTAGCGCCCCAAATCCTGTATATGGGCCATTGCCTGAATATCGGCCACATACATCATAGCCAAATCCTTTCTGCCACAAACTGCACCGTATCACCCGCCGCCAGCAGGGTGGGCGGGTTGGCGCTTATCTGAAACAAAGGCGCTTCGGTGCGGCCGATAATCTGCCAGCCGCCCGGCGAAGCAAACGGATACACGCCCGTTTGGCTGCCGCCTATGCCCACCGAACCGGCCGGCACCTTGATACGCGGAACCGCGCGGCGCGGCGTGTGCAGGTTTTCCGGCAACCCGCCCAAATAAGGGAATCCGGGCTGGAAACCCATCATAAACACCGTATAAACAGGCTCGGTGTGGCGGCGCACAATCTCCTCGGCGCTGGTTTGGTGAAAGGCCGCCACTTCGGCCAAGTCTTCGCCGAACTCGCCGCCGTAAACCACGGGAATACGCACGCGCCTGCCTTTGCGCTTAACGGCTTCGGTTTGCGACCACAATGCGTAGAGGCCGTCTGAAAATGCTTGCAAATCGGTGTCTGCCCGCACGAACACGGTTAAATTGTTCATGCCCGTTACCGCTTCTTCCGTTTCGGGCAGCGCCTGCACCGCATTAGCAAACGCCCACAACCGCTGCTGTTTCGGCAACGCGGCAGGCGGCGGCAGCACGCAGGCCAGCGCGGATTCACTGATGGGAATAATTTCAATTGTAGGCATAATCACCACTTGTGTTGTGTTTTGTAATTTTGTGTAGTGATTTTATATATAATCTTTTCAAAGGGTTTGTCAAGGCCGTCTGAAAAAAACGTTTTACATATTTAAGGCCGGTCAAAAAAAATGATGTGTTTTAAACAGCTTTCTTTTAAAATAGCGCAATTGCATAACAACAATATCAAAAAGGGAAAATATGCGTTACCACGGCACCATCATGCGCTGGGACTACGAACTCGGCTTCGGCTTCATCAAAGAAGAACAAACCAAAGCGGAAATCTTCGCCCACATCGGCGAATTCGAAACCGAAAACCCGCCGCCGCGCGACGGCGAAACCGTATCGTTTGAAATCGTCAGCAATCAGCGCGGCACCGAAGAAGCCAAAAACATCGAATACCTCAACCGCCGCCGCAAACCCGCTGCCGTTGAGGCCGAATCAAACGAAGATGCCCCCAAAAACCTGAACCGCTGGCTTGCGGGCATGGCCGCCGCCCTGATCGGCATCCCCCTGCTCGGCGCCGCCGGCTATTACGGCCTGGATTACTGGCAAACCTACCGCGCAAGCCAAACCAACAATGCCGTTGTGGTCGATGAAGTGGCCGAAAAAATGATGGCCGAACGCCGCGCTTGGAAAGAAGCGGTGGAAGCCACGGAAAAAAGCAAAGTCCCCGCCGCATTCAAGTGCGATGGCAGGGAATACTGCTCGCAGATGAAATCTTACGACGAAGCCAAATTCTTCCTGAACCATTGCCCCAATGTGAAAATGGACGGTGATAAAAACGGCATTCCCTGCGAAGAGCAGTTCGCCGCCGAAATCAGCCGTGAATCATCCGGCCAAAACGGCAGCAAAGAAAGCGGCAAAGGCTTGAAGTGGTTCGACGGCGGCGACCAAAATCAAAAGAGCGGGCGTAAGTAAGTTATCCAATCCCGCCTGTTTGCCGCCATCTGATAAAAACCCAAACCAGGCCGTCTGAAAACCATCCGCCCGTTTTCAGACGGCCTTTCCGCTTTCCCGCCCGCCATTAAATAAAAGCTACAACCCCGCGCCGATTTCTTTTAAAATAACGCCCGAACCCGCAGGCCGTTTCAGACGGCCTTTACCTATTTGATTGACCCGAGCATTATCCAAATGAACCTACACCAAACCGTTTCCCAAGAAGCCGAACAAGCCTTTGCCGCCGCCGGTATCGCCGGCGCGCCGGTGATTTTGCAGCCCGCCAAAAACGCCGATTTCGGCGACTTCCAAATCAACGGCGTAATGGGCGCCGCCAAGCAGGCCAAGCAGAACCCGCGAGAGCTGGCGCAAAAAGTGGCCGATGCGCTCGCGGGCAGCGCCGTTATCGACAGCGCCGAAGTTGCCGGCCCCGGCTTTATCAACCTGCGCCTGAATGCGGGCTTTTTGGCCGAACACCTGCGCGCGGCCTTAAACGATGCGCGCTGCGGCGTGGCGGAAACGGCCAACAAACAAACCGTGGTGATTGACTATTCCTCCCCCAACCTTGCCAAAGAAATGCACGTCGGCCATTTGCGCTCCAGCATCATCGGCGACAGCATCGCCCGCATCCTCGGCTTTTTGGGGCACACCGTTATCCGTCAAAACCATGTCGGCGACTGGGGCACACAGTTCGGCATGCTGGTGGCCTATATGGTCGAGCAGCAGCAACACAATGCCGAATTCCAACTTTCCGATTTGGAACAGTTTTACCGTAACGCCAAAGTGCGCTTCGACGAAGCCCCCGCCTTTGCCGACACCGCCCGCGAATATGTGGTGAAACTGCAAAGCGGCGACGAAACCGTGCTGGCCTTATGGAAGCAGTTCGTCGAAATTTCCCTGCACCACGCGCAAAACGTGTATGACACGCTGGGCTTGCTGCTCACCCCCGATGATGTGGCGGGTGAATCTATTTATAACAACGATTTGCACAATGTTATCAACGAATTGAGCGCAAAAGGTTTGGCGGTGGACGACGACGGCGCCAAAGTGGTGTTTCTCGACGAATTCAAAAACCAAGACGGCGACCCCGCCGCCTTTATCGTGCAGAAACAAGGCGGCGGCTTTCTCTATTCCACCACCGATTTGGCCTGTGTGCGTTACCGCGTAGGCAAACTTAAAGCCGACCGCCTGCTGTATGTGGTCGATACCCGTCAAAAACTGCATTTCGAACAATTGTTTAACGTTTCGCGCAAAGCCGGCTGGCTGCCCGAAAACGTGTCGGCCGAGTTTATCGGCTTCGGCACCATGATGGGCAAAGACGGCAAACCGTTCAAAACCCGTTCGGGCGATACTGTGAAATTAGTGGATTTGCTGGACGAAGCGGTCGAGCGCGCCACCGCTTTGGTGCAAAGCAAAAACAGTGAATTGGCAGCGGAAGAAGCGGCGAAAATCGGCCGCCCCGTTGGTATCGGCGCGGTGAAATACGCCGATTTGAGCAAAAACCGCACCAGCGATTATGTGTTCGACTGGGATGTGATGCTCAGCTTCGAAGGCAATACCGCGCCCTATCTGCAATACGCCTACACCCGCGTGCAAAGCGTGTTCCGCAAAGCGGGCGAATGGGACAAAACCGCCGCTTTAACCTTGAGCGAGCCGCTGGAAAAACAGCTGGCGGTGGAGCTACTGAAGTTTGAAGACGTGCTGCAAAACGCCGCCGATACATCCTATCCGCATTATCTGGCCGCTTATCTTTACCAAGTGGCCACGCTGTTTTCCCGTTTCTACGAAGCCTGCCCGATTCTGAAAGCCGACGGCCAAACCCGCAACACCCGCCTGCAACTGGCTGCGCTAACCGGCGAAACGCTGAAACAGGGCTTGGAACTGTTGGGGATTGAAACGCTGGAAGTGATGTAAGCAAAAACGCTAGCAATACAACAGTAGCAATAAAAAATCAGCATTATTCTGAGATTTATACAACATATTTATGCCAATGGCGCATTATGTTAATATGTTAAATATAAATCATTCAGAATGATGCTGTTTTTTATTTTTTCCTTTATTTAAAAGGTTTGTCTTAGTTAAAAGGACGTTAACAATGAAAACGATACTCCCCGGAAAATACATACTTCCCTTGTTGGGCACGCTGATATTATCTGCCTGCGGTAGCGGAGGCAGAGCAAGCCCGTCCGCCATGCCGCAACCCAAACCCGAAATAGAGCAGCCGCAAACCCCTCCTGCGACGGAATCTTCTCCGCAAGAAACCCTTCCCACGGTTCCCTCCGGAACTGAAGCGCCTTCTGCCGACAACAAAAAAGCACAGCAACCATCAGAATCACAACCCGAATCAAAACCGAAAGAGGAATCCAATCCGCAACCGCCTAAACATCAGGAGCGTATGCCCGAAGCCGATGCCGAAGTATTCAAACGTATGCAACTGCGCACACAAAACGGCATCGAAGGCGAAGATTTAATGAAATTGGTATTTAACGATAATAATAAAAAAATCGAATTAACACTGCTCAATCCCGAAAATAAATTCATTAAGCATGAAACGAGAACCCTACGCGACAGCGCGGGCGAATTAATCGGTTATTACGGCTATGCTTTGGTGAATAAACCGCTGAAAAACGACTTCGGCGAATATGACGGTTCGCAGCAACCGTATTTCGGCCTGCAGGATGCCGATGAAAGTAAGCGCCAACGCCCTGAAGGTTCGGGAGAAATCAGTTATCGGGGCAATATGCTCTACCGTTACCACGAAAGCCCTGCCGAAATTCTGGAAGCAGATGTTTCTGCGCGTTATTACGGCAAAGAAAAAACCATGTCCCTAAACATTCACGACCACAGAGGCGGTTTATGGACGCTGCATGAGGATCGCTCGGCAAAAAGCAGCAGCCGTGTAGCGGTGGATGAACGCGGTAGTGTAAACGGACACCTGTTTTTTGCCGGTCAAAACGGCGGCAAACAGGAATTGAACGGCACATTCAGCGGCGGATTCTACGGCCAAAACGGTAGCGTGCTCACCGGACGTGCATCACATGAAGGTAAAAACGCATGGGAAGGCGTAGTGGGCGCGAAAGCCGAGTAACGGGAGTGAATTCATTTGAGCGGATTCATCTCGGGATCGCCAAGGCCGTCTGTAAAAATCGAACCAATCCCCAAGATTTTTCAGACGGCCTGGATGTAGGAAATTCCAGCGTTGTTTACACTTTCCGTTTTTTGCATGCAGACCCATTTTGGGATTTTTGAGGGTTGTCAAGAATGCCGAAAGGCACGGCGAAGCCGCATCGTTCTTGAGAATGCTCAAAAATCACGAAACCATCATTCCAGCAAAAAATAAAAGCCGTTTGGCATAAAAAGTGTAAACAACCCGACCTTTTCCCACACTAATTAAATTCACGACACAAAGATTAATTCACGACACCAAGACCGCAGGCCGTCTGAACAACCATGATTCCAGTTTATCTCACCGAAAATGCCACCGAAAACGCCCGCAGCCTGATTAGCCGCTTCGGCCTGGCCGTGTGCGGCAGCCTGCCGCAGCAGGGCGAATATCTGCTGGCCGATTCAGACGGCCTTTCGTTGTGCCGCGCCGGCGAAAAAGGGCGCGTTCGGGCAGACTTCACCGGCGGCACGGCACAATACCGCCGCACCAAAGGCGGGGGCGAACTGATTGCCAAAGCCGTCAACCACACCGCCGCCGCCACCGTTTGGGACGGCACCGGCGGCTTGGGGCGCGACGCATTCGTGCTGGCCTCGCTGGGGCTACAAGTGCACACTTTCGAGCAAAACCCCGCCGTAGCCGCCCTGCTTTCAGACGGCCTGCAACGCGCGCTCGAATGCCCCGAAACCGCCGCCATCGCCAACCGCATCACCCTGCATTTCGGCGACACCTGCGCGCTGCTGCCACAATTGGCCGCCGCAGAAGGCCGCCCCGATGTGGTGTATCTCGACCCGATGTATCCCGAAAGCCGCAAAACAGCCGCCGTAAAAAAAGAAATGGCTTATTTCCACAGTTTGGTGGGCACGGCGCAAAACGAAGGCGGCTTGCTTGCTGCTGCCCGTGCGGCCGCAAAAAAGCGCGTCGTCGTCAAACGTCCGCGCTTGGGGGAGTTTCTCAACCACGAACCGCCCGCTTACCAATACACGGGCAAAAGCACGCGGTTCGATGTTTACCTGCCGTTGCCTAAGCAATAATCCCGCTTTGGTTGAGCAAAAACAGCACCGCGAAACCGCTCAAATACAATAAGCCCACCCAAGCCAGCCACATCAGCCACGGTTGCAGCTTGTGCTCGCCTTTGCGCACCAGCGCCAAGTTCAGATAGGCAAAAACCGGTGTACTCACAAACGAAGCAATCATCGCAAACTTCAGCATCGCCAGCACCGCACCTTTGAAAAACAGCATCACGCACAAACCGGTAATGGCGGCGAAAATAATCCACACCGCCAAAATGCGGTTGCTGCGCTCGCTTTCGGGGCGGCGCAAAATCAGCCGCAGCGATTCCATATTGGTGCGCGAATAGCCGTCGATCACCGTAATGGTGGTGCCGTACATACAGGCAAACGCGATAAACGCCACCAGCCAGCGCGACCAATCGCCGATGGTTTTGGCATACATATCGATTAACTGGCCGATATAGGCGCCGCCCGCCATCTTCACTTCGGTGCCCGAACCATATTGCACCAGCGCACCCAGCGCCAGAAACACAATCGCCAGAATGGCGGTGCTGATGTAGCCGACGTTGAAGTCGAACAGGCCGTCTTCATAGCTCACTTTTTCCAGCTTGCGCTTGGCCGCCACCCACATCGAATTGATGGCCGAAATCTCAATCGGCGCCGGCATCCAGCCCATCAGCGCCACGATAAACGCCAGCGCGCCGAGGTTCCACGGGCTGGGTTCGATAAAGCCCGGCTGCATCTGCGCGCCCTTGGAGGCAGCCACCGCCACCGCCGCCACCGTGGTGATGGTGAGGCTGATCATGATGATTTTCGACATACTGTCTACCGTGCGGTAAGGCCCCACCAGCAGCATCAATACTGCGGAAGCCAATACAGCAACGGATAGCGCGTTCATCGACCACTCGCCCGGCAGCACAAAGCTCAAAATCGCCGCGCACAACATACTCACCGCCGCGGTGTTAATCACCGTGGCAAACAGGTTGAGCACGAAAAACACCCACAAATACACGCGGCTTTTGTCGGCATAACCTTCCAGCAGGCTTCTGCCCGTTTCCAGCGTATATTGCGGGCCGAAGCGGAAAAACGGGTATTTGAACAGGTTGGCCAGCACGATAATCAGCGCCAGCTGCCAGCCGTATAAAGCACCGGCCTGGGTGGAGGCGATGATGTGCGAGCCGCCCACCGCCGCCGAAGCCATCATGATGCCGGGCCCCATCGCCCGCAACCGCTCGCGCCAGCGCGATTGGCTGTTTACCGTTTGCTCGTTCATAATCAAACCTTTCGTTGTTTTGATGTAAATATCTGTAAGTAGCCGCGATTATACGCAATTGAATGCTTTTTTGTAGGCAATATCGCGTTAAGATAACGGCTTATAGGCCGTCTGAATAAAACCGGCAAAACTTTCAGACGGCCGCTTTGTCATATAGTGAACCTGCTTACCCCGCTTCAGGACAGCAAGCCCGGCGGAAACAAGTTAATCCGCTATAAACAAAAACAGCGGCTCAACCGGCCGTTACACAACCATAAACCACTCAAGGACACAACCATGAAAAAAACCATGCTTACCCTCGGCACCTTAACCGCCCTCTCCCTGCTGGCCGCCTGCGGCGGACAAAGCAACAGCTCCGCCCCCGCAGCCTCGGCGCCCGCATCCGCCGCCGCTTCCGCTCCGGCCGGCCAGGCAGCCGCTTCGGCTTTAAGCCCGAAAGAAGCCGTGAAAGAGCGCGAAAAACTGATGAAATCATTTAAGAAAGATGCCGGCACCATGGGCAAAATGGTGAAAGGCGAAACCCCGTATGATGCCGCCGCCTTCCAGGCCGCCGCCGACAATCTCGCCGCCAATGCCGACAAACCATGGGTACACTACACGCCCGAAAGCGCCAACGAAGAATCGGAAGCCAAACCCGAAGTGTGGAGCAAGCCCGACGAATTCAAAAAAGAAATCGAAAAATTCACCACCGCCGCTGCCGCGCTGAAAACCGCCGCCGCCTCCGGCAAGCTCGACGATGTGAAAAAACCGTTCGGCGACGTGGGCCAAAGCTGCAAATCCTGCCACGACACTTTCCGTGCAGATTAAACCGCCCGTTAATGCGAAAAACCTGTTTGAACATACTCAAACAGGTTTTTCTGTTTTCAGACGGCCTTCATGCCCCTGCTCCCTTGCAGCGAAAACTTATTTTCGCTACGGATTACGTTATTCTCGGGCTTGCTCCGAATATGATAAAACGGTTATTAAGCAAGTGGTTTAACCATAACGAAACAAAGTAAACCGCCGCCCTATTCCCCCAACCGCTTCTGCACCGCCTGCCACACGGCATCAACCGGAATCGCGCCCAACAGGCGGGTTTGATCGTTGGTGTCGATACTGTCGGGATGGGGCAAATCGCCGAAATCCCCCGCCCACACCACCTCGGCACGCTCCGAATAAGGCCGCCAACGGCTCACCCAACTCGGGCCGAACAGCGCCACTTGGGGCTTATCCAGCGCGGCCGCCATGTGCATGGGCACGGAATCGACACCGATAAACAGTTCGGCACCGTCGATTGCCGCCGCCAGCTCGCGCAGGCTCAGGCAGCCCGACAAAATCCATATATGCACGCCCTGCGGCGCTTTCAGACGGCCTGCAATATCCGCCAGCATAGCCAGCTCGCCGGCATCGGGGGCAGCGGTCAGCACCAAATGGCGGCCGCTATCGAGCAAACGTTGCAGCAGTTCGGCGGTTTTACCGTTTTCCCAACACTTAAATACCCAGCGCGAACCTGGGTGCATCAACACATAAGACTCGCCCCGCCAACCTTGTTCCCGCAGCTTGGCCTGCAAACTGCTGCGCGTGTCGGGCGCGATTTCCATGCACACGCGCGGGCGGTAACCGTCGGCCAATTGCAGCGGACGCAATACGGCGAGATTGTGTTCGACGATATGGTGTTCATGCCCCAAGTCTTCGCTCAACTCGCTGTGGCAGAAGCGCCATAGCGCGTTGTCGCGTTTACCGTAGCACAAACCGCCGCTGTTCCTGCCGCACAATTTGGCCACCGCCGCCGCACGCCATTGGTCGGAAAGATTGAACACCCAATCGTAGCGCTGTGCTTTCAAACCGGCCAGCAATGCCCGTTCATGCGCCAATTGGCGGCACAAGCCCTGTTTTTTCCATTGGCGGTCGATGGTGAAAATACGGTTGATCTGGCGGTTGTCGCGCAGAATATCGGCGGTTTCCTGATACACCAGCATATCGACGGTGCAATCGGGATAGGCATGTTTGATGCGGTCGGCCACCGGCGTGGTCAACAACACATCGCCGTGGTGGCGCAGTTTGATAATCAGAATACGTTTTGGTTTTTTTGAAGTCATCATCACCCAAGTTTTCAGACGGCCTTATCAAGCAAATGCGGTCGATTTTAACGGAAATCCCCAATAAAAAATCAAGCTGCCTCCATAAAAACAAAATTTAACAAACAATAACAATAAAAGCTCTAAAAATGAAAAAAGAATCAAACACATTGCCGATCATCATATTTAATCGGGTTAATGTTTAAAATTTTTAGGAAAACAAAAAAACATCCCTCTATTTTTCAAGGTTGCTTTTGTTAAAAAATACAAAGACAGATATTGCGGCAAACGGTATTCAAACAACCTCGCCAATCTTCCCCTTTTTTACCATGTCGAAACCCCATATACTTCCCTGCTTTAATATTCTTTATGCATCAATCACTTGTTTAACCAGGAGAACAATAATTTATGGCGAACTATGTTGTGCGTACCCACGCAAAGCACGGGAAATATGTTGATATCCGCGATTTCAAAACCGCAACCAACACCTATAATGATGCCATTAAAGCCGCGCTGGCGGCCGCCCATAAAGAAAAAGCAGCTCTGTATTTAACCGGCACCATCACCATCACCGGCGCCATCGAAATCAACGCTGCCACGAAAAACGTAACCGGTATTTTCGGCGACGGCATGGGTAAAACCAAAGTTCTGTTCACCCACAAACAAACCGGCGTGCACAACCCCGAAAGCAATGCCACCGAGCCGGAAAAAGCCGGCATTTGGATTAACGGTCAAAACGGCAAATTCGTTTCCGACCTTTCCGTACAATACAAACACACCAGCGCCACCGACTTCTACCGTGCGGGGCAAAGCTACTTCGGCAAAGTCAGCGGCATTGTCGTAAACGATGCCGATCACACCTTAATCAGCAAGGTAGAAGTATCCGGCGCCAACCGTGCCGGCGTATTATTTACCTCCACCAGCGCCATATCCGGCGGCGCTAAAGACAACCTGATCAACGGCAAAATCACCGCAACACAACTGCCCACCGGCGACAACAACAAAATCATCGACAGCAACCTGCACCACAACCGCGTGGCAGGTGTGATGGTCGCGTTTCAAAAAAGCTTTACCGCCGAAAACAACACGCTGGCATGGAACGGCCATGCGAAAGACGGCGGCACAGGCTACGGCATTTCACTGATGGCAGGCAGTTACAACAACGGTGTCGCCATCACCGGCAACACCACCAACCACAACTACCGTAAAGGCATAGACTCGCACGACGGCAACAATGTCGTTATTAAAAACAACACATTAAACGGCGACCGCATGTATGGCATCGCCGTAGAGAACCGTCAGTTCAGCATGGATAAAGTTACCATCCAAAACAACACCATCAAGCAAGACCCGTCGTTCCGCCTCACCAGAGACGACAACGCCGGCGTGCCCGATGCCGGCAGCGACTACATCGGCTACCGCGCCATCAAGCTGGAAAACAAAGCCCAAGACTGGCAAAAGTTTATCAACCCCAAGGCCGGCGTGTTCGATATCAGCAACAACACCATCAGCAACCTCACCGACGGCACCGGCATCACCCGCGCCATCGAAGCGCGCAACAATGAGAAAGACGTAAGCTACGCCTTAAATATTCTCAACAACAAAATCACCGGTACTTCATCCGACAACTTAATCAGCGTATTCGGAAAATCCGACAACTCTCACACGACCGCCATCGAAACCGGCCCCGGAGCGGGGAACGTTCGCATTATCGGTAACAATATGTCGGTTACCAAAACCAATGCTGCTCCGATCTATATCGAAGAAAAGCAAAATGCCAACCGCCTTAACGGCAGCGTTACCATTGACAACAACACTCTGAAAATTAATCAGGCCGAAGGGGCTACCAAAGCAGTTACTGTTGAAAACAATGCCGCCACTATTTCCATAACCAGCAACACGTTCAACGTAGGCGGCGGGCAGCCCTCCCAACCGGTTATCCGGGCTACCGGCACCAGTCAAAGTTATAAAGGCCGCTTAACTATTGTCGATAATTCATTCGACACCGACTCACCTACTGCCTTTGAAAACGGCGATTGGCTAAAAACAGAGCAAATCACCCTACCGCGCGTTATTTCCAACACCCACAGCGAAGCCGCAGGCATCGTCGGCAACAACGGCGCCACCGTCGCATCGGTGGCCGCCCTCAAAAAAGCAGCCCTGTTAACCGAAGCGGTTTCCGCCGGCACCACGCCCGACGAAAGCGTGTTAGACGACATTCCTTCCGCCGGCACCGCTCCCACCGCAGATATCGGCGCCACCACCTTCAGCCAAACCGCCTCAGAAAATATCGTGATCAACACCGGCACGCTGGCTGCCGCAAGCGCCACCGATACGCCGCAAGCAGGAAGCAGCGGCTTGGCAGCCGAAATATTAGACAGCAGCAATCCGGTAGATCTGGGCAACTTGGGCATCGGCACCGTTGAAGCCATCCCTACCGGCACAACCGACCAAAGCTACGATGTATCGGCATTAGCCGGCAGCACAGTGGTTCAGGAAGAGCCGGCGGCCGTTTTACTATAGTTAAACCACTTACTTGGCAGCAGTTCGTCATACTCAGGCCACCCCTGAGTATGACGTGTACCTTTTTATTAACATTGACAGATTGAAGCCTTTGCAAAAAGCCGATTCGAACCTGAAAACATTTTTGTCTCGTCATTAGCTTCGCAAGTCCGCTGCGCGGGGGTAGTGCAGCGGACTTGCGAAGCTAATGGCGGAATTTAAGCATTTCAGACGGCCTTAAGGGTATTTTTGCAAAAGTCTCGGCCTCAAAAAATTTTGCAAAGGCCTCTGATTACAGGCCGTCTGAAAAACCAGCCGCCTCAACGGCCACCCAAACCAAATAAAAAACCGCACATCAATGTGCGGTTTTTAACGGATGCGGAAACGTTAAACGCTTATTCGTCGGCACCGGTGTAGGGGCGGACGCTTACGGTTTTGCGGTTCAGCGCGCCTTTGGTTTTGAATTCCACATAACCGTCCACTTTGGCAAACAGGGTATGGTCTTTGCCCATGCCCACGTTTTCACCGGCGTGGAATTTGGTGCCGCGTTGGCGGATGATGATGGAACCGGCGGGAATCAGTTCGTTGCCGTAGGCTTTCACACCCAGGCGTTTGGCTTCTGAATCGCGGCCGTTTTTAGAGCTACCACCAGCTTTTTTGGTTGCCATATTACTTACTCCTGATGATTAATTAAGCGATTGCCACGATTTCGATTTGGGTGAAATTCTGGCGGTGACCTTGACGTTTTTGGTAGTGTTTGCGACGGCGCATTTTGAAAATGCGTACTTTCTCGCCACGACCGTGAGCCACGACTTTGGCAGTTACTTTAGCGCCTTCGATAAAGGGTGCGCCCACTTTTACAGATTCGCCGTCAGCAATCATCAAAACTTCATTCAGTTCGATTTGGCTGTCGAGTTCGGCTGGTATCTGTTCTACTTTCAATTTTTGGCCAACGGTAACTTTGTATTGTTTACCGCCGGTTTTTACGACCGCGTACATACTCAACTCCATAAGGGTTTTGGTTCAAATATCCGCGCACCATGCGCGAAGCCGTGCATTTTATGTTTATTTGCCTGTTTTGTCAAAGTTTATTTTCTCCACCCAACACAGGCCGTCTGAAAAATACGGCTGCGGCGGTGCGTGCGGGTATGATTGCTGCTATAATCGCGCGCTGCATATTTTCTTTCTCCCGTCTTTTGTTTTGACCAACCGAACCCGCAAACGCCATGCTCGAAAACCTGCCCTACTTCCAACGCCACCTCAACGACGACCTCGCCAAGGTCAACGTGGTCATCAACCAGGCCGTACAGTCTGAAGTGGCGCTGATTTCGCAAATCGGCACCTACATCATCAGCGCCGGCGGCAAACGCCTGCGCCCGATTATCACGATTCTGGCGGGCAAGGCTTTGGGTTACGACGGTGAAAAACTGTATTCGCTGGCCGCCATGGTGGAATTCATCCACACCTCCACACTGCTGCACGACGACGTGGTGGACGAAAGCGAGCTGCGCCGCGGCCGCAAAACCGCCAACAACCTGTTCGGCAATGCCGCGGCCGTGCTGGTTGGCGACTTTCTTTACACCCGCGCCTTCCAGCTGATGGTAGGTTCGGGCAGTATGAAGATTCTGGAAGTGATGGCCGACGCCACCAATATCATTGCCGAAGGCGAAGTGATGCAGCTGATGAACATCGGCAATACCGACATCACCGAAGCCGAATATGTGCAGGTTATCCAATATAAAACTGCCAAGCTGTTCGAAGCCGCCGCACAAGTGGGCGCGATTTTGGCGGGTGCCGCACCCGATCAGGAGCAGGCATTGAAAGATTATGGCATGTATGTCGGAACCGCTTTCCAAATTATCGACGACGTACTGGATTATTCCGGCCATCCCGACGAAATCGGCAAGAACGTCGGCGACGATTTGGCCGAGGGCAAACCCACACTGCCGCTGATTTACCTGATGCAGCAAGGCAGCGAAGCGGTGGCCGCCGACGTACGCGCCGCCCTGCAAAATGCCGACCGCAGTTATTTTGAAAAAATCTACGGTTATGTGAAAAATTCCGACGCACTGGCCTACGCCGCCGCCGAAGCCGCCAAAGCCGTTGAAAAAGCGGTGGCCTGCCTAGATACCCTGCCCGATAACGAAGTTACCCGGGCCATGCGCGCGCTGGCGCAAGAATCGCTGGCGCGGGTTTCTTAACCTGCTGTTTTGTTTGAAAACCCCGCCGTAGTTCAACGGATAGAACGTATGCCTCCTAAGCGTAAAATACAGGTTCGATTCCTGTCGGCGGGGCCACTCCAATATCAACCGAATCAAAATACCAAAGGCCGTCTGAAAACTTTCAGACGGCCTGAGACCTTTGCAAACCCCCAGATGCGGATGCAGTTCAAGGCGTAGCAGCGCAGCGAGCGCAGACATAACATGAAGTTAGGCAAGCGAGCGAGCAGCGCACAACGCAGAAATGCGCCGCAGATGGGGGACTTTGCAAAGGTCTCAGCCTTTTTCAATACCGCTCTTCCCATCAATGCTCTTGAACCGCCAAAGCTGCCTGTCCTTCCTGCTGCTTGAGTGTAGTCAGCTTTTTCGTCAGCACGTTCAACAATATGCCGTAAGTAGGCAGGAAAAACAGCGTGCAGATAACAAGCTTGAACAGATAGTCGATAAAAGCGATTTCCTGCCAGTTTGCCGCCATAAACGCATCGCTGCTGGCATAGAAAGCCACACCGAAGAAAACCAACGTATCCAACGCATTGCCCAAAAACGTCGAAGCTGTGGGCGCAATCCACCAAGACTTCAAGCGGCGCAATTTATTGAACACGAAAATATCCAGCAACTGCCCGAGCGCATACGCGGCAAAGCTGGCCAACGCAATACGGCCGACAAAACCGTTAAACGAAGCCAACGCAGCCCAACCCGTCCAAGCACCCTCGTGAAACAGCACCGACACCGCATACGACAAAGCCAACGCCGGCAGCATCACCCAAAAAATAATCCGACGCGCAAGGCGCTGGCCGAAAATACGCACGGTCAAATCGGTGGCCAAAAAAATAAACGGAAACGTAAACGCCCCCCAAGTGGTGTGGAATCCGAACACTTCAAACGGAAACTGCACCAGATAATTGCTGGCCGCAATAATTAAAATATGAAAAAAGGCAAGCCAAATCAGGGCTTTTTGCAATTGTGCAGAAGTAAATCGATACATAGTCATGCTCCCGCCTGCCTGCGCCGTGTCGGCGGTGCGCCGCTTTTTCAGACGGCCTCCACCAAACAACTGCAACAGACAGCGTTCAATCAGTTTTTAAAAATATTGCAGATATTGATACAGAAATGCCGCCGTACGCACTCATGCGTGCGCATCGTGGGCAAACAGACGCGTTTTGGCGAGCTGCTCGAATTCGGTGCCCGGGCGGCCGTAATTGGCGAACGGGTGGATGGCTATCCCGCCGCGCGGCGTAAATTCACCATAAACCTCAATATATTTCGGCTGCATCAGCGCAATCAAATCTTTCATGATGATATTGACACAGTCTTCATGAAAATCACCGTGATTGCGAAAACTGAACAGATAAAGCTTGAGCGATTTGCTTTCCACCATTTTTTCGGCGGGAATATAGCGGATATAAATGGTGGCGAAATCGGGTTGGCCGGTCATCGGGCACAGGCTGGTAAATTCGGGACAGATGAATTTGACAAAATAATCATTGCCCGGATGTTTGTTGTCGAATGCTTCCAAAACTTCGGGCGCATATTCGGTGCGGTACGAAATGTTTTGACTGCCCAGCAAAGTGATGCCGTGCAATTCGTCGCTGCTTCGGGTCATAGTGAAAGTTCCTTAGTTTTTTAATGTGGGAGGTTTGCGAACCACAATGCAAAGTTTTGCATTTTAATACAAAAGGCAGCAATTTGTATTGCCATGCAGGCGGAAGCACAAAGCGAAACTGTTAAAAATGGTTTATGAAACAGGGAGTTCAAAACCAAATTTATCGGCATGCATTTTATAAATTTTTCCAATATATTGAATTTAAAAAATTTTAAAATGTCGTTCGTTTTTTATAAATGCATAATGCGTAAAGATATGTTTTTCCGCCGAACTATACATAGGGGACCTACTCTAAAAAAAGCAAAACCGATCCGGATACAGCGGACTGCCCGCCGAAAAATCCCAAGCAGCACTTGGTGCTGCAGATAAACGGTTGATTTTTACCCCCCGACAGGTCATGCAGCCTATTTTATGACAACAGCAAGCCGCTTGTAAGAAAGGTAAACCGATTATCTGTTTTTTTGAGAAACTATAAACATTAGGATTAAAATATCCGCAGCCAAATTAAAAAAATTGCCGATTTTAAGTGAAAAACAGCAATTTTACAGAAATTTAAAAGCAGATAACTGCACTTTGTCAAAATTATCAATTTGCCAACATCATTTGAGAAGAGAAATATAATGAGTTTTTCACAAGCCGAACTGGTTAATGCGCTACGGTTGTTATCCGGGCGCCTGCCTGAATTTTCCGAACAACAAACCCAATCCGGCCGCCTGCTGCGCGTCGTGACGGAGCGCTTGAGCAGCCACCTGAACGACAGCCTGAAAGAATTCGGCATCAACGAAAACCTGTGGTTTGCCATGATGGCGGTTTATGTGAGCCCCGACAGCGAAATCCTGCCTTCGCGCCTGAGCGATTTGATGGACTTAACCCGCACCAGCGCCACCCGCCTTTCCGACGAAATGGTGGAGCGCGGCTGGGTGGAGCGCCACATCAACCAACAAGACCGCCGCCAAATCGTGTTAAAATTAACCGCTGAGGGTGAAGCCTTTATCCAAAAAATCTGGCCGCAGATTTCCAGCAAGAGCGGCGAGGCGTGGGAAGACTTCACCAATGAAGATTACGCCCAGCTGCAACATCTGTTAGGCAAACTGCTGACCAAACTCGGCTGATTCCGCCGTTTTGTCATGATGCTGCGCCCGGCGAAAGCAAGGCGGATAGTTTAATGAAATTTACCCTGATCGCACGCAGCGCGGCGCTGCTCGGCTTGTCGCTCACCGCTGCCTGCGCGCCGTTTGGCAAACAAGTGCCGTTGGATACCCCAACGGCTTATTCATTGCCGCAAGGCGAATCCACCCGCGAAATACGCGACGGATGGTGGACGCAGTTGCGCGACCCCAAACTCAACCGTTTAATCGAAGAAGCCGTCCGCACCGCCCCGCAAATGCGGATTGCCCAAGCACGTTTCGAGCAGGCGCAGGCCGAACTCGGCGTGAACCGTGCCGCCGACGGCGTCCAAGTGGGCCTGATTTCGCAAGGCATAGGGGCGTATGTCAGCCCCAAACCCGTTTCCAACGCAGCAAACACCGACCATACCCTGCTGGTGGCGGCAACCGCTTTGCAAGGCAGCTGGTCGTTCGACTTCTGGGGCAAAAACAAAGCCCGTATCCAATCCGCCTTAGGCCGCAGCCGGGCGGCGGCATACGAGGCGGTGCAAACCCGTTTGGAAGTGGCCAATGCCGTAGCCGCCCAATATTTTGCTTGGCAGGCTTTGGAAGCCCAGCGGCAAACCCTGCAAAAACGCTTGCAGGTGGCCGACGGCATCGAAAAACTATTAAAGCAACGCATACAGGCAAATATCCTGCCCGCTTCCGCGCTTTATCAGGCCGAGCAGGCCCGGCAACAATTGCAGGTGCAGCAATTGCAGCTGGCACGCAATATTTCGCGTGTGCGCAACAGCTTGGCGGTAACGGCGGGGCGCTCTCCCGCTGATTTACAAAATTGGCAGCCCGCTCCGCAGGCAACCGCACCGGTGTTGGCGGTCAACCGTATCCGTGCCGATCTGCTGGGCAAACGGCCCGACATCGCCGCCCAACGCGCCCTCTTGGAATCACGCGCGCAAGATGTCCGTGAAGCGAAAGCGGCTTTCTATCCCAACATCGAATTGAAACTACTGGCCGGATTGGCGCACGTTGACGCTTTTGATGTTATCAACGGCAAAAGCTCCGGCGTGTTGGGCATTATGCCCGCACTCAGCCTGCCGATTTTCACCTCGGGCGCGTTGCAGTCGAAATTGGGGGCACGCCACGCCCGCTTTAACGAGCAGGTGGCGGTGTATGACCAAACCGTGCTGAACGCCATGCGTTCGGCGGCCGATGCCGTCAGCGATTATCAAAGCCTGCTCAGCCAAACCACATTGCAGCAGCGCATGGTGGAAACCGCCGAAAAATCGGCGGCGGCCGCTTCCCGGCGGATGCGCGCCGGGCTGGAAAACGGTTTGGTTCCTCTGCAAAAACAAGACGAAGCCTTACAGCTGCAAATGCAGCTGGCGCAAAGCCGTGCGGACTTGCTGACTGCCTGGAGCAGCGTCCACGCCCGTCTCGGCGGCGGATTTCAGGCGCAGTAAACAAGCCGGAACTTGATAAAACACCCCCGGCAGTTATCTGTTTGAAACCGCCGTTTCTTCATTCATTTGATTGTTGCGGCTCTTTATTAAGATTAAGCAAGCAACAGCATTTAAACTTAACTCAGGCCGTCTGAAAAAATAGTTTTCAGACGGCCTGAAAATATGCAGGCAACTCAAATAGCATGAAACTTTTATATCACACAAAATTTCCTTGCCGCCATTCCTGCCGGTTTTATTTCCACGTCAGCGCCAAATCGTAGAGCGCTTTTTTGCTCTCGCCGGTGATTTTCGCCGCCAGCTCCGCCGCCTGTTTGGTGGGCAGTTCGGCTGCCAACACCTTCATCACGTTTTGCGCCGCTTCGGGCAGGGTGCTGTTTTTTTCTTTCGGCGCGGGGTGGAGCAGCAATACCATTTCGCCGCGGCTCTGGTTGGCATCGTTGGCCAAGGCCGTCTGAATATCGGTTACGCTGCCGCTTAAAAACGTTTCAAACGTTTTGGTGATTTCCCGCGCCAACGTCAGTTTGCGCTCGGGGAACAACGCCGCCATGTCGGCCAATGCAGCGGCGATGCGGTGCGGGGTTTCAAACGCCACCACAGGGTGTTCGGCCTGCGCCCAACCTGCCAGCAGTTTTTGGCGCTCGCCCGCTTTGGCAGGCAGAAACCCGTGAAAATAAAAGCCCGGCTCGGTAACGCCTGCCGCGCTCAACGCCCCCATCACGGCGCTGGCGCCGACCACCGGCACTACCTTGAACCCGGCTTCGCGCACGCGGGCGGACAGTTTGGCGCCGGGGTCGCACACGGCGGGCGTGCCGGCATCCGACACCTGCGCCACTATCAGGCCGTCTGAAAGCGCTTCGATTACTTTGCCCGCCATCTGCTGTTCGTTGTGTTCGCGCACGCTTAACAGCTTGGCCTGTATGCCGTAAGCACCCAAAAGTTGTGCGGTAACACGGGTGTCTTCGGCACACACTAAGTCGGCACGGGCCAGCACCGCCAGCGCGCGCAGGGTAATATCGGCCAAATTGCCGATGGGCGTGGCAACCACGTATAATGTTTGCGCCTCAAGGCTGTCGCAGGCTTTTTGGTAATGTTTCTGCATCATCATAACGAATCGCTTTTCGGAAGGCCGTCTGAAAAGCCGGATTATATAGTGAAACAACACAATAAGGAGACAAGGCGCCGAAGCCGCAGACAGTACAAAGTAGTACGGAACCGATTCTGTTGCCGCTTCAGCGGCTTACAAAATCGTTCTCTTTGAGCTAAGGCGAGGCAGCGCCGTATCGTTTTGTGTTGTTTCACTAGGGGCTGTCGACATTTAACCAACGAAGCGTTTTTTGAGGCAAAAACCGCGTATGCAAGGCAAAAAGCGCAGCAAGGTTGAACACCTTGCGAGCATTTTTAACGCCGCAGACGTGGATTTTTGACCAAAAACACCGCCGTTGCGTTAAATGTCGACAGACCCTATAACGGGGATAAACAATATGCGCTTAACTCACACTCAAGGCGCGGCAGGCGAAGCGGCCGCGCTCGCATTTCTGCAAAAGCAGGGCTGCAAACTGCTGGCGCGAAACTGGCACTGCCCGTTTGGGGAAATCGATTTGATTGTCAAAAACGGCAACACGATTTTGTTTGTTGAAGTAAAATACCGCAAAAATAGCGGCTTCGGCGGCGCGGCCTACAGCATTACGCCCGCCAAACTGTTAAAACTGCAAAAAAGTGCCGAGCACTATCTGCAACAACACCGCCTGAGCCATGCAGCGTGCCGTTTGGACGCGGTTTTGATTCAGGGTAACGATGCCCCGCAATGGGTGCAGAACATCACAGGCTGATTTTCAGATGACCACTTTACAAGAACGCGTAGCCGCCCATTTCGCCGAAAGCATCGAAGCCAAAAGGCAGGCGGCGGATATTCTCAACGGGCCTGCCGCCGAAGCGGCCGGGCTGATGCTGCAATGTTTGATGAACGACGGCAAAATCCTCGCCTGCGGCAACGGCGGTTCGGCGGCCGATGCCCAACATTTCGCCGCCGAAATGACCGGCCGTTTTGAAAAAGAACGCATGGAGCTGGCTGCCGTGGCGCTCACCACCGACACCTCCGCCCTCACCGCCATCGGCAACGATTACGGTTTCGACCACGTGTTCAGCAAACAGGTGCGCGCGCTGGGTCGTGCGGGCGACGTGCTTATCGGCATTTCCACCTCTGGCAATTCCGCCAACGTTATCGAAGCCATCAAAGCCGCCCACGAGCGCGACATGCACGTTATCGCCCTCACCGGCCGCGACGGCGGCAAAATCGCCGCCATGCTCAAAGACAGCGATATTCTGTTGAACGTGCCCCACCAGCGCACCGCCCGCATACAGGAAATCCACATCCTGCTGATTCACGCCCTGTGCGACTGCATCGACACCATGCTGTTGGAAGGCATGTAACCGTTTTCAGCTTTCAGACGGCCTCTGCACACCGGGCCGTCTGAAAACCATCCAGAAAGGACGCATTCGAGATGAACATCAAACAACACACCCGAACCCTGCTTGCCACCGCCTTAACCGCCGCACTGCTGAGCGGCTGCGTAGGCGCCGTTTTGGGCGGAGCCGCAGTGGGCGGCGCATCCGCCCTCGACCGCCGCAGCACCGGCACCCAAGCCGACGACAACGTGATGGAAGTACGCATCAAAAACACCGCCCTGTCTTACCTGCGCCAAAACAACCAAACCGAAGGCTTCGAGCCGAAACTCTCGGTTGTGGGCTATAACCGCCATATCCTGCTGCTCGGCCATGTTGCCAACGAAAGCGACCGCGCATTTGTAGAACAAGTGGCGCGCTCGGAGCAATCCGTTCAAGAAGTGTATAACTACATCAGCGTATCGCCGCAAAAACGCACCTTCGGCAACGTGAGCAGCGACACTTGGAGCACATCGAAAGTACGCACCACCCTGCTGGGCATCCAAGGCGTGATTCCCAGCCGCGTGAAAATCGTTACCTACGACGGCGTAACCTATGTGATGGGCATCCTCACCCCCGCCGAACAAGCCGCCGTTACCGAACGCGTGAGCACCACCTCAGGCGTGAAAAAAGTGGTAACGCTTTATCAAACCTACAATAAATGATAAGCTCAACCGCTTTAAACTCATTTTGCCGCACAGGCAAAAAGGCCGTCTGAAACCGGTTTTCAGACGGCCTCTATCAGCTAAACGGAAAACACAATGAACGACCGCAAACCGGGTTTTATGCTCAAGCCCAAACACCTGCTCGGCGCCCTCTTCGCCATTGCCTTCATCGCCGTGGCAGGCGTGGTAATCGGCATCATGCAGACATTCGACACCAAAGAAGAAGCCGCACAGCAGGAAGCCTCGGCACCGCAAACCGCCGCCGCATCGGCAGTTGAAGTGCTTTCGCCGCGCGGCGCACCCGCCTCGGCGGTAGCCGCAGCGACTGCCCAAGCCGAAGCCGATGCCGCCGCGCAACAAGCATCCGAAGCCGCCGCGTCGGCAGCAAGCGCCGAAACACAAACCGCCGCCGCATCCGCCCCCGAGCAAACCGCTGCCCAACCCAGAAAACCCGTGCGTCAGGCCCGCGCCAAGCCGCAGCGTAAAAACGCACCGGAAGAAGCCGCCAAACCGGCCACCGCACAGCAGGCCGAAACCGAAACACCTGCCGATCCGCCCAAAGAACAACCCGCAGCAGCCGAAACACCCGCTCCGCAAGCCGAAGCGGCCGAAAAACCCGCCGCCCCCAAACCTGCGGCAGAGCAACCCGAACCCAAACCCGCAGCAGAAAAACCGGCACCTGCGGCAGAAACCGCACCCGCCAAATCCGCCAACGGCAAAGTAACCGACAACCTGTTTTAACCTGCCGCCCACTTGAAACGGCAGCTTTACACCCCTATTCAACCTTTGCGGCAGCAAACGCGCCGCTCTCTTTCAGACGGCCTTTCGTGCGTTACCGAAAGGCCGTCTGAATATCAAATCTGAACATCGGAAAACAAAGGAAGCCTCATGGCCGTTATCATCAAAACTGCCGAAGAAATCGAAAAAATGCGTGAGCTGGGCCGGCTGGCGGCCGAAGCGCTCGACTATATCGGCCAATTCGTCAAACCCGGCGTTACCACCAACGAGCTGGACAAGCTGATTTACGACTACCACACCGAAGTGCAGGGCGGCTACCCGGCGCCGCTCAACTACGGCAACCCGCCCTACCCCAAATCATGCTGCACCTCGGTCAACCATGTGATCTGCCACGGCATCCCCGACGATAAACCTTTGAAAAACGGCGATATTCTCAATATCGACGTTACCATCAAAAAAGACGGCTTCCACGGAGATTCCAGCCGTATGTTTGCGGTGGGCAAAATCAGCCCGCACGCCCAACGCCTGATCGACGTTACCCACCAATCCATGATGGCGGGCATCGAGGCCGTCAAACCCGGCGCCACTTTGGGCGACATCGGCCACGCCTGCCAGCAGGTTGCCGAAAACGCAGGTTATTCGGTGGTTCAGGAATTCTGCGGCCACGGCATCGGCCGCGGCTTTCACGAAGAACCGCAAATCCTGCATTACGGCCGCAAAGGGCAAGGTTTGGTATTGCAGCCGGGCATGATTTTTACGGTAGAGCCAATGATTAACCAAGGCAAACGCCACCTGCGCATTTTGGCCGACGGCTGGACGGTGGTCACCAAAGACCGCTCGCTTTCCGCCCAATGGGAACACGAGGTTTTGGTTACCGAAACGGGGTATGAAATCCTCACAATCAGCCCTCAAACAGGTAAACCTTGATTTCGTTACGTTTTTTTATGTAAATTATTTTTAGTTAGAATCTTTACTTTAAAAAGTAACCCTTTGTTTTTAAAGAATAGTCGAAACAATACATCGCGTTTATCGCGTTTTTTGACCGCTTGATAGAAAATCCGATTAAACTTATCCTGATTTCGCTGTCTAAGCGTTTATACTTATCTGAATATAATATTCTCACTCAGGATATTATTACTGAATAAGTAATTGCCAGATTGAGCTTTACAACAAATGAAGGGAATTTCATGAAGTCGTTCGAGAAAATCGAAAATATCCGCGATATCCGCAAAAAACTCGGTTTAAACCAAATGGACTTTTGGAGCCGCATCGGCGTTACCCAGTCCGGCGGTTCGCGCTACGAATCAGGCCGCAACATGCCCAAGCCTGTCCGCGAGTTGCTGCGTTTGGTACACATCGAGAAAATCGACTTGGCTAAAGTGAACCGCGACGATCTCGCGATTGCTTCGCTGCTGAAAAGCCGCCAGCCTGATTTATACGCATCTTTGAAAAAAGAAGCCAAGGCCGAAGCGAAAAACAAATGAGCCGAGAAAACAAAACCGCCCGTTAGTGCCAACCGGCCTAACGGGCAGTTTCATGGCCGTCTGAAACGCCTTTTATAGGTTTCAGACGGCCTTTGCGTTATAATTCCACAATTTTACAAACTTAACGCCGCATTCAAAGAAACATCATGCCAAACAAATACAACCCCGCCGAAATCGAAGCCAAACATTACCGCAACTGGGAAGCGAAGGGCTATTTCCAGCCCGACTTCTCCCGTACCGAATCCTTTTCCATCCAACTGCCGCCACCCAACGTCACCGGCACGCTGCACATGGGCCACGCCTTCAACCAAACCATTATGGACGGCCTCACCCGCTACTACCGCATGAAGGGTCGCAATACCTGCTGGGTGCCCGGCACCGACCACGCCGGCATCGCCACCCAGATTGTGGTGGAGCGCCAACTGGCCGAGCAAGGCATTTCGCGCCATGATCTCGGCCGCGAAGCATTCCTCGAAAAAGTGTGGCAATGGAAAGAACAGTCCGGCGGCACCATTACCGAACAAATGCGCCGCATGGGCTGTTCGGCCGACTGGAGCCGTGAATACTTCACCATGGACGACGTGCGCGCGTCGATTGTGACCGAAGTGTTCGTGCGCCTGTTCGAGCAGGGGCTGATTTACCGAGGCAAACGCCTGGTAAACTGGGATCCGGTGCTGGGCACGGCGGTATCCGATTTGGAAGTGGAAAGCGTGGAAGAACAAGGCTCGATGTGGCACATCCGTTATCCGATTGCCGATAGGCCGTCTGAAAGCGTGATTGTGGCCACCACCCGCCCCGAAACACTATTGGGCGACGTGGCCGTGGCCGTGCATCCTGAAGACGAGCGCTATGCCCACTTAATCGGCAAAGAGCTGGTGCTGCCGCTCACCGGCCGCACCATTCCGGTGATTGCCGACGAATACGTGGAAAAAGATTTCGGCACCGGCTGCGTGAAAATCACGCCCGCGCACGACTTCAACGACTACGAAGTCGGCAAACGCCACGACACCCGTTTAATCAATGTGCTTGATTTGGAAGCCAAAGTATTGGCCGATGCCGAAGTGTTCAACTACAAAGGCGAAGCGCAGCAAAGTTTCGCCCTGCCCGCAGCCTATGCCGGCCTCGACCGCTTCGCCGCGCGCAAACAAATCGTGGCCGATTTGGAAGCGCAAAACCTGCTGGCCGAAGTGAAGCCGCACACGCTGATGACCCCGAAGGGCGACCGCACCGGCTCCGTAATTGAGCCGATGCTCACCAGCCAATGGTTCGTGGCGATGTCCGCCCAACCCAACGGCGGCGAACCCGAATCCGAATTCAAAGGCATGAGCCTGGCGCAAAAAGCCAAACACGCGGTGGACAGCGGTGCGGTGAAGTTTATCCCCGAAAATTGGGTCAACACCTACAACCAATGGATGAACAATATCCAAGACTGGTGTATTTCGCGCCAATTGTGGTGGGGGCACCAAATTCCGGCTTGGTATGATGCGGACGGCAACTGCTACGTCGCCCGCTCGCAGGAAGAAGCGGAAAAACGGGCCGGCAAAACCGGCTTGGTGCGCGACGAAGATGTGCTCGACACTTGGTTCTCCTCAGCTCTCGTGCCCTTCTCCACCTTGGGTTGGCCGTCTGAAACGCCCGAATTGAAAGCCTTCCTGCCCAGCAGCGTGCTGGTTACCGGCTACGAAATCATCTTCTTCTGGGTGGCGCGCATGATCATGATGACCACCCACTTTACCGGCCAAGTGCCGTTTAAAGACGTGTATATCCACGGCATGGTGCGCGACCACGAAGGCAAGAAAATGTCGAAGTCAGAGGGTAACGTGATCGATCCGGTGGACTTAATCGACGGCATCGACTTGGAAAGCCTGCTGGTGAAACGCACCACCGGCCTGCGCCGCCCCGAAAAAGCGCCGCAGGTGAAAAAAGCCACCGAAAAGCTGTTCCCCGAAGGCATTCCCGTGTTCGGCACCGACGCGCTGCGTTTCACCATGGCCAGCTACGCCAGTCTCGGCCGCAGCATCAATTTCGACTTCAAACGCGCCGAAGGCTACCGCAATTTCTGCAACAAATTGTGGAACGCCACCAATTTCGTGCTGATGAACACCGAAAACCAGGATTGCGGCTTAGACGAAAGCGCCCCGCGCGCCTATACCTTTGTCGACCAATGGATTATCGGCCGTTTGCAGCAGGTGGAAGCCGAAGTGGCCACCGCGTTCGACACCTACCGCTTCGACCTCGCCGCGCAAACGCTGTATGAATTCGTGTGGAACGAATATTGCGACTGGTATATCGAGCTGGCGAAAGTGCAAATCCAAACCGGCTGCCCCGCCACCCAGCGCACCACCCGCGCCACCCTGTTGCGCGTGTTGGAAGTGATTTTGCGCCTGCTGCACCCGATTATTCCGTTTATCACCGAAGAATTGTGGCAAACCGTCGCGCCGATGTGCGGCAGAAAAACCGCCGACAGCATCATGCTGGCCGCCTTCCCCGAGGCCGATCCGGAAAAAATCGCGCCCGCCGCTTTTGAAAAAATGAGCGTACTGCAAGGCTTGGTGGAATCGGTGCGCAACCTGCGCGGCGAAATGGGCTTGGGCCCCGGTGTGAAAGCGCCGCTGTTTGTCGAAGGCGGCGAAGAGCTGGCCGACATGCTGAAATACCTGCCCGCGCTCACCCGCCTCACCGAAGCCAAGCTGGTAGACAAACTGCCCGAAGGCGAAGACGCGCCGGTTGCCGTGTGCCAGGCCGCCCGCAACACCCGCCTGATGCTGAAAGTGGAAATCGACAAAGCCGCCGAAACCGCCCGCCTGAACAAGGAAGCGGAAAAACTGCAAAAAGCTTTGGACAAGCTGAACGCCAAACTTTCCAAACCCGGCTACACCGAAAAAGCCCCCGCGCATCTGGTGGAAAAAGACCAAGCCGAGCTGGCCGATTTGACAGACAAAATGGCCAAGGTAGAAGCGCAATTGGCGAAATTGAAAGGCTGATCCGTTCGCAGAAACCGTTCAGGCCGTCTGAAAGCCCCAACCGCCTTCACGCCTGAACGGATTGGGCAACATCAAACAACGGTAAATAAACTTCTTTGTGGTATTTTTCGGTTTTGCAAAAAACCGTGCTTATTGCCGTTTAATGTGTAAAGGCCGTCTGAAAATATTTTCAGACGGCCTTTTATCAAAGCAAAACGGTTTAGATCAGCGCACCGCTCAACCTTCCACTTTCACTTCCACCCGGCGGCCTTCGGCATCGTTGCCTACCGCGCCGGTGGTGTTTTCAGGTTTGCGCAGTTCGATATTGGCAGCATCCACGCCTTGCGCTTCAAAGAAGGCTTTTACGGCGTTGGCGCGGTCTTTCGACAATTTTTCGTTTGCCGCCGCATTACCGGTGCTGTCGGCAAAACCGCTGATCACCAGTTTTTTACCTTCTTTACCGGCGGCAATCACTTCGGCCACCACGGTTTCGGCACCCTCGGCCACATCGGTTTTGGCAGTGGCAAAGTAGAATTTGGCCACGCCGTTATCATAGCTCACATGGGCGTTATTCGGGTCGATTGCCGGGGCGGAAGCTTCAGACGCCGCAGCAGGGGCGGGAGTAGAAGCAGCTGTATCCGATACCGCAGAAGGTTCGGACGGCATCACGGCAGACACGGCCGCACCTTCAGGCTCGGAAGCCGCCTCAGCGGCAACAGGCGCCGATGCATCGCTGGCTGAAGCGGGGCCGGTTTGGCCGCTTTGGGTGCCGCAGCTCTTATAGGCAAACAGAGCCAAAAGCGCGGCAATCACCAAGGCAATCCATTTGCCCAAACCCGAACCCTTGCTTGCAGCGGCTGCCGTTGCCGCAGCCGCACCGCCCGCAGCGGCAGATGCGGCATGGCCGATACCGCCGGCCAAACCCGACAGGCTGCCGAACAAACCGCTCAGGCTGCTGATGCCCAAAGCTGAGAGCATACCGCCGCTCAATGCACCGGAAAGCCAGCTTTGCTGCTGGCCGAGCAAGCCCAACAACTGACCTTGGCTGAGGTTGTCGCCCTGCACTTTGCCGCGCAACACCGACAACACCAACGGCAGCGACAGCGACAGCAGCGAACCGGCGGTGGCCTTCGACACGCCGCTTTCCTGCGCGATTTGGTCGGACACATCGGCTGCATTGCCGCCCAGCAGTTCGGGCAGTTTGGCTTTGCCCCAGTCAATCAGGCCGTCCAAACCGCTGCCGCCTTCTTCGGCCTGCGCCACGGCATTGTTCAACGGGCCGCCCGCGCTGCCTTTAACCAGCTCGAACAGGCCGGCAGCATTATCGGGATTACCGCCGACATGTTTCAACAAGCCCGCCACAACGGCCGGAACCGCCAAGCCTGCGGCTTTGGTGCTGTTTTCGGCGCTTTCGCCGTTTTGGGTTAAAAAGCGGCTCAACACGCCGCCCAACTGGCCTTGCAGCAAACTACCTAAATCAAAAGACATTACTCACTCCTTACATTGAGATGGTGTGGGAAAACAAATCCGTATCCGCCAATCCGCAAGCAAGGCAGCCTTTCGGGCATTTTTACACTTCTTAACTTTGGCCTCAGCCCTGCAAAAACGGATTGTGCCGCTTTTCGTGACCGATGGTGGTGGTTCTGCCGTGCCCCGCAACCACCGTCGTGTGTTCGGGCAATACCAGCAGCTTGCTTGCAATATTGCGGATTAAATCAGCATGATTTCCGCGCGGGAAATCGGTTCTGCCGATCGTTTCATAAAACAAGACATCGCCTGCGATTAATAATTCCGCATCTTTACAATAAAACACAACATGGCCCGGCGTGTGGCCGGGGATATGCAGCACCTCGAACGTATGGTTTCCCACCGCCAGCGTATCGCCTTCCTGCAACCAGCGCGACGGCTCAAACGCAGGCGACACGGGGAAGCCGTATTGCGCCGTCACCTGCGGCAACTGCCCCAACAGAAAACTATCCTCTTCGTGCGGCCCCAACACCGGCACATCATACTGCGAGAGCAACTCAACTACCCCGCCCGCATGGTCCAAATGGCCATGCGTCAGCCAAACGGCCGTCAATTTCAAACCGCGCTTGGCAACTTCCGCCAGCACAAACGGCACATCGCCGCCCACATCTGTGAGTACGGCCTCACCGGTTTCATCGTCCCACAGCAACGTGCAATTCTGCCTAAACGGCGTTACCGCAATCATTTCACAATGCAAAGTCATAAACTTCCTTTATTTTTCAGACGGCCTGTAATAATATTTTGAGTTACAAATAAACACAAACAGGGAAAACAAAATGAAAAGCATCATACTCTCTTGCGCCCTATTTTTCACGCCGGCCGCGCTGGCCGCCGCTCCCGATTTGCTGCTCGCTAAAGAATACCGTGCACAAAACATCTCCGGCTGGGCAATGAGCGAAAAACTCGACGGCGTGCGCGCCTATTGGAACGGCAAACAGCTCGTCAGCCGCCAAGGCTACCCGTTTACCCCGCCCGCAGGCTACCTCGACCATTTCCCGCCCTATCCCCTCGACGGCGAGCTGTTCAGCAGGTGCGGGCAATTCGAGCAGATTTCCGCCGCCGTGCGCACCGCATCAGGCAACTGGCAAAACATCAAACTCTATGTGTTCGACGTGCCGCAGGCATCCGGCAACCTCTACCAACGCCTGGCCGTGCTCGAAAAATGGCTGCACCGCCACCCTCAGGCACCGATTAAAATCATCAAGCAAACGCCCGCCAGAAACAACGCCCACGCACAGGCGTTCTTAAAACAAATAGAAGCCGGAGGCGGCGAAGGCGTCATGCTGCGCCACCCCGAAATGCCCTACCGGGGCGGCCGCAGCGATTATCTGCTGAAACTGAAAAGCCTGCACGATGCCGAATGCACTGTTACCCGCCACTACGAAGGCAAGGGTAAATATTCGGGAAAACTCGGTGCACTCGGCTGCAAAAACCAACACGGCGAATTTAAAATCGGCAGCGGCCTGAAAGACAGCGACCGCGCCAACCCGCCTGCCATCGGCAGCACCATCACCTACCGCCACCGCGGATTCACCCAAAAAGGCACGCCCAGATTCGCCACTTTCATGCGTGTAAGAAACGACCGGCCGCACAAACCCTAAACACTTTGAGACCTTTTCAAAAGTCAAAAAGCATCACCCAAAGTTTCTTTTTCGTTATTCCCGCGTAAGCGGCTTGCGAAGCTAATAACGGGATTTAAGTATTTCAGACGGCCTTAGGGTATTTTTGCAAAGTTCCAAACTTAAGAAAAAACACACGCGCCATACCCGGGCTTAACCCGGGTATGGCACGTTGCCGAAACTCAAGATGATCGGCAAAGCCCGAATATGACGGAATGGTTACTAAAGTTAAATGATTGGACTATATAAATAATAACCGCATGGGCATTTCAGACGGCCTAAGCGGGCGTTGCCCTCTGCAACAGCAAACCAGCGCCCAAGCCCTCCAAAAAAACATAAAAAAACAGCCCAAAATTTGGGCTATTTTCTTTTGATGGTGCGACATCGAGACTTGAATCAGCAATTTAACTTATTGGTTTAATTATAAATTTTATTTTAATGTTTGATAAATACCCCAAAATATACCCCCATCTTGCAAAAATCAAAGCGTTTTTAGGCTGATTTTGTGGTTTTTTTGGCACCCAAAACCTGTAAACCCTATCCCGCAAAAACCCGCTTAATCCCCGTTTATCCCGTTTATTTCTTTTAGGTGGGATAGATATATCGGGCTTTTGGTGGCTTTCTTCCCTATAAACCCGCATCATATCAACAAAATCAAGGCCCCCCCAAGTAAAAGCCCAAATCAGACGAAATAAAAAACTGTATATATACACAAAATGCAGCGGTAACCGCGGTTACCGCGGTTACCTTTATTTAACAAATTGAAACTTAATAACAAAAAGGTAACCGAAAACATAAATTTACACGGTTACTTGCGGTTACCTTAGCATTCTTTACATTTTAAGTTGTTGATTATAAAAATGTAACCGCGGTAACCGCTAGGTAACCGTTGTTAAATATTGTAGCGGTTACCGCTGGAAATATTGCCATTAAAGGATTTTGATAGTTAATTTATGTAAGTAACCGCGGTAACCGCTAATTTTTCATTTTTTCCTTATAGTGTTTTTTTGTTTTAAAAAAACTGGCAAAATTGCCAGCTTTTTAAGAACATATTTCAATTATGAATGAAATAACCATGTAAATGATGAAAATAATCATGCAAATTGGCAAGATGAATATCAATGATGCCAACCCATAAAACACACCTTTAAACAGCCCCATCATAAGGCCTGTGAACAGCCCGCCGAACCCACTTGCCATCATGCCCGTAGCTGCTTCATAAACAGCAACCCCAATGATGATAGACTGAAAAATAAATGTTATGCCGCTTTCTAAAAAATCGGTTATATCAAAATAATCATCATCGCTGCCTGAGTTGTTCATTTCTTCCATCATTCCCCCATTTCATGCGGTGGTAATGTTCCGCATATCAAAAAGAACCTGCCTTTTCCTTTTAGTTGGTGTTGCCATCGGCCTCCAGCTTTATTGTATTGCAACCATTGGGCATTATGAAGAACATCACACACTTTGGCTTTATCAAAATCTTTGCATATTTCATCTGAAAATACGGCAGGCAGGATATAAAAACAGTCATTCTCTGGCTGTTCGCCTTTCTTTCGGTAACCTGCCAAGTCGTGCGGAACAGAAAAAGACGGCGGATTGGGCAGAATAACAAAACGCTGACTGTCAAAATTACGCTGTGCAAAATTGATAGCGTTTTCCATGATTTTACGGTCTTCAAATTTTCCTGTCCCGTTACGTTCAAACCATGAATCAAAACATTGTTTGATAGCGGGAAATGCCAAGCCTGCGGCAATACCTGTTATCCCATGTCGGGCTGCAAGCTCAAGGGCGGCGGCTACTGCGGCAAATCGGCTGGCTACTGTGCGGGCTTGGCCGTCCATATCGGGCAGGGTTGCCATAAAATCGGCTATCAATTGCCGTGCTTCGGATAAAGCGGCGGGCTTTATAAGCATCAATTCAACAAAAGCCCTGCCTGCGTGGCCGTAATTGCGGCTTGCCGCCTGATTGATGCTTTCGGCTAAATGGCTTCCCTTTTGGTGGCCGTGCAGGGTGTCGAAAATACCAAGCCCTTTTCCTGCATCAGACGGGATAGACGGCAGGCGGGCGGCCTGCCCTGCGTTCCAGTCGGCTTTAGCCGCCTGCAAGAATCCGTCTAAGGGTTTTTCGCCAGTAGATAAAAGCATGATGCGCCATCGCGTCGCTTCACGGTTACCGCCGTCTTTCGCGCCCTGTATTTTTGAAATGCCGTTAATCACGGAATAGGCGGTTTGCGATACATGGCGCGGGTTGGCTTGGCCGATTTCGTCTAAAACCAAAAAACCATCATTGCGGGAATTTGCCAAATTGTTGAAACCGTGGCTTGTTCCCGTCCAGCTTGCCATCAGTTCGGCGGGGCTGCCCCAAACCGACAAGGCGGCGCGGGCGGCGGTTGATTTGCCGTCGCGTGAATCGCCGAAAAGATGGAATCCGCCCGATTCCATGCCTAAAAGGTAAAGCAGCGGGGCGGAAAGTGCCGCGCCTATGGCAAGGCTTAGGCGGCTGTTTCCTGCGGCATAGACGGCCACTTCTTTTTGCCAGTCGGCCAGCGTTCCCGCTTCGTTATAGGCCGCCGCTTGGCTTTTGTCGCCGTTGTAAATCGCGCGAACCCGCGATTTGTAGGCTTCGGAAACGATAATCTGCCCGTTCGGCAAAACATAGGCGCGGGGGCGTTTAATCCAGCCTGATTGTGCCGTGATGCTGTAAGGGGTGTGGCTGCCGTCTGTTTGCAGATAATCGGCCAAAAGTTCGCGTTTTCGGCGGTTTGCCATTATAGCCAGCCCCAAACTTTGCAGCCGCCCCCAATTCGTGCCGATTTCGGCCATCGGCAGGGCGGTAGTAAGCCGTTTTCGGCTGATATTGTCGCGCCATTCGATAATGCGGTAATGGTTGCCTGCGCCGTCTATGCCGTTGCCGATTAGGTTTATCGGGTCTGATAAGCGTATCGGCGGTTTTTCGTGGGCTTTACCGTCTTTATCGGTTTCTACGCCGATATAAAAAACGCCGTTACGGTTACACTCGTAACGCGGCTTGATTTCTGCCGCTTCAAACTCTTGCAGGTTTTGCGCTTGAATTTCGGGGGTGGGTTCGTTTATCATGGTGTTTTCCTTATCGTCTTGGGAATTGTGGGGATTACGGGCGGCCTTTATCGGCTGCCCGTTTTCTTTCGCCTGTTCAGCTCGTCCAGCGCGTCAAAGCCCGCTGTTTCGGGCTGCCATATCTGCGCCTTTATGCCCGCTGTGATTGCCCGTTTTGCCAGCGTATCGGCGGCGTGGCGGCCTGTATTGCTGGTGTCGTTGTCGGCGCAAATAAACAGTTCCAGCGTTTCAGACGGCCACTCAAAGGCGGCCATGCCGTAAGCGGATAGAGCGGCGGCGGCGGGCAGGCCGAAAAGGGCGCGGGCGGCAAGGGCGGTTTCGATACCTTCGGCCACAATCAGGCGGCCTTGTCGGTCGGGCGGGAATAGGTTTACTGCCGCTCCTTTCAGGGCGGCGGGGTAGCGGGATTGCATCTTTTTGGCGGGCAATGGCTCGCCCGTTTGCGGGTGCTTGGCGGCCAGTTTTTGCCATGCGCCGCCTGAAACGGGGTGCAGGTAGGTTTTATGCAAGCCTTGTATTTGGCCGTCAGCGGTGGTGATGGCGGCCAACATGGCGGGGAAATGGCCGATTAACAGCGGCTTTCCGCTGGTGTCGGTTGCCCATAACGGTAGGGCGGGGCAATAGCGGATATTTTCAGCCGCGTGAAAAGCGGCGGCGGGAATGCCGCGCCCTTGCAGGTATAGGGCGGCGGGGTCTTGGCTGTTCAATGGGTCTGCTTCATTCCATACAGCCAGCAAGGCGGCCTGTTTGTCTTGCGGCGGCTCGGCGGGTGTGGGTGGCGGCAAGGGGGCGCGGGCTTGGTGCTGCCCCGCTTGGCCGTCTGAAAATCCAAGCAGGGCGGCCACTTCGCGGGCGGCGGTGGCAAAGTCATAGCCAAATACCAACATCAGCAGGTCAAAGCCGCTGCCGCCCTGCGGGGTGCATTGGTTGCAGATATAGCCGCCGCCCTGTTGGTGGTCGGTGTAGCGGTAGCGGTCTTTTCCGCCGCAATAGGGGCACGGGCAATGTTTGCGGGTGTTCAGGTATTCGCGGGGAATGCCAAGCGCGGCATGGATTTCAGGCCAGCGGCCAGCGGCGGCGGCCTTAAGGTCGGATAAGTCGAAAGGCTTCACGGCTCTGCCCCCTTACGGCTCTTGGCCGCTGGGTTCGTAAACCACGCCTGCAAGCGGGTTTTCCGTCCAGTCGTCGGGGATTGCGGCGGTAGCGGCCTGCTCGGTGCGACGGGCGCGGTGCTGCGCCGCTTGGCCGTCTGAATCGGCAGAAACAATCACGGCGGGCGGCGGGGTGGGCTGATACCGTTGCGCGGCCAGTAGAGCGGTATGCAGGGCAATCAGCGCGGCGGCTAAGGCCAGCATGGCCGTTATCAGAATCTGCCGCGCGGTTTGGCGGCGGGTGTGGTAGCCGATTACCTGTTTTTCGGCAGGCGTTAAAATTGCGGTTTTCATGGCGTTTTACCTTTTTGGCGGCTATCCCCTTACCAAGCGTTTTTGCATCGGTCAGGCGCGTTCCTGACCGCCCTATCGGCGCACTTTATGCAGGTAAAGGGTGCGGCAATCTTACCTATGCCTGTTTTTAGGCATAGGTAAGCGGGTTTGATTGGGATTATTCGGGTTGTGGTCGGCTTTTAATCGCCTGCTCCAGCAGTTCGCTGGAAAATGAAATAGTGTTGAATAGCTGTTCTTCGCGCTTGTCTTAGCCGCGTGAAAAGGTCGAAATGGCGGCAAGCATATCAATTACGCGTTCTATTTGAAGATGGGCGGCTTCATTCAGCAAATAGCCGTCATAATTTGAAAAACATTGCGGGGTTTCGGAATTGCGGAAAGCCGCCAAAGTTTCAGATGCAGGGGAATTTTTAGAAGCAGAAGTTTGATTTTTCATGATGTTGTTACCTTTCTTTCGGGTCTTTCCGCCGCCGCTCACGTTCTCACGCGTGGGGCGGCAGACAAAGGGCAAAGTGTGAGAAACTGGCCGAAAGTACCAGTGGGCATAACGCCCGCTCTGCCCCTGCCTGCCGTTGAAAAAAGGTAAAACAAGGGGAATGCAAATAAAAAACCGCGCGGCAATCAGGTTTTCTAGAAACTCGGTTGCGCTGTGGCGGCTATTTGCCTTTCGATTTCAGCTTCTCACGGCTGGTTACTGGATTTACAGTAACGCGGCCATTATCGCCCGCTGTTTTTCCGTTTGTCAAGCGTTTTTAACTATACATAGCCAAAATGGCACGCTCACTATCGGATAAGGCCGCATTTTGGGCGGGGGCGGTAAGGCTGTTAAACTCAGCTATGGCCGCGTCAAGCTCGACAAGGCGGCTTTCCAGCCCCTAAATTTCTGTTTGCAGGTTGGTAATGGTTTCGCGGCGTTCGCTTACGCTTGGCAGTTCTTCATTGCCCCATTTGTCGCCGTAATGGCTGTTTACGGTTTGCATAATGCGGTCATGTACTGCATCGGGGAAGAGATAACACAAAACTGAAAGGATTCTGTCTTCTTTATCGAAAAAATTCCCGCTCAAAAAGCTGCCGTGCGCTGCCCGCCAATCTGAAAAAATCCAGTTATGGCGCAAAGTGCCGTATTCTTCCTTGCCGATTGTAGAAACTTCCAAAGCTTTCAAGCCCATTTTGTCGAAGCTCTGCTTTTCAATCGGGGCATCTTGGCCGAAACCACGTTTTACGCTGGTTAGGGTGTCGATTAGGCGTTTCTCGGCATCTTCCGCCTGTGCGGCAATGTGTTCTTTCAGCAATAGGCCGAAATCTTTTTTACTCACGGGCAGATTTTCCAAGCGGCCGATTTCGGCTTTCAGCTTGGCGATTTCGGTGGCGGTGTCTTCCCGCTCTTGATGGATTTTTGCCGCTTGGCTTTTAAATGCGGCTAAGGCGGTTTGGGCGGCCTGCACGGCTTTGGCTTTAGTCATGGTTTTTCCTTTCGGGTGGTTAGTTAATCAATAATCGGTAAGATGAAGACAAGCTCTTACGGCCTGTGCATAATCTGCCTGCGGGTGCTGCCGTTGGTATTGGCGGGCTAAAAAATCCAGCTTCTGCGATTCGTTGGCAAACGCTGGGGCGGCTTCGCTGAAATTAATATCGCTCACAAAGGTTAAAAAACCCGCTTGGCCGTCTGAAAAGTTCAGCGGCTGCATATCTTTGATTGCAGGATTGTTCAAAAAGGCTATATGGTTCAGGCTCAATAAACCGCGTATCTTGTCAAAACCTGCGGAAACGGCATGATAGGTGCGGCTTCTGACAAGGTTTAGCAGCTTGTCGGAAACATAGGCATTGGCATAAAGGTTGCCGTTTTCAAACTCCAAACCGCTCACAATGCCCAAAGGCTCGGCGGTGGTGCGCTCCGTACCGTTTTTTACGGCGGGGTGGCCGATATACAGCGGGGCGGCCTTGCGGTGGCGTGCATTGTATTCCCCTGCTACGTTTTGCAGGGTTTCGGGGGTAAAAATATGTTCGTTGCCGTTTGAATCGCGGTGCTTGCCCGTGCGCGATATTTGAAAGCGTTTAAGGGTTAGATTCATGGCCGCCCCCTTTATGCGCTTTGATGATTTTGTAAACGTGTTGAACCGAAACGCCGTATTTTTGGGCTAACTCTCCGCGGGAATATTCTCCAGTTTCAAAATCGGCAATAATGGTAAGGTTGCGTTCTTCCGCATTCAAAGCACTTTGCTTTTTAAAGTAAACCAATTGCCCGCCGAACATTTCAGAAATACCGTCTGAAACCGCCATTGCTGCCGCTGCAACAATCGCGGGGGCTACTCCGCGTTTTTTTAAAACATCGGAAACCTGCTCTTCAATGTGGGTTAAAACTTCGTAACCGCTGATTGTGGTTGTCATGATTCCCCTCCTGTTTCAATGCTTAAAACTTCCCCGCCGCTGATAATGTTCAGGCCTTGAATCGGGGTTTTGATGGCCGCTGCTTCTTTCAGAATGGCCGCCTTGTCCAGTTCTTCTTTCACGCGGATAAATCGTGCCAGTTTGCGGCGTTTCAGGGCGGTAAAAATGGCCGCCATATCACCTGTAATTTCCACTCTTGCGGGCTGTTTACGCCATTTAATGCAGCCGTTGCCAATCTTGGCTGTTTTGGTTTTGCCATTGCCTGTAAGTTCGGCGCGGTTCTGCTCGGCGTAAACGGAAACGGCAGCGCGGATAGCGGATATTTCCGCCATATCGGCGGCGGTTTCTGCTTCGTGTTTGGCCTTCATGGCGGCAATCTTGGTTTTCAGCTTGGCCGCTTTGCTTTCAAGGCGGCTTTCCAGCTTGGCTAGCGTGTTAAAGGCCGTCTGAATTTCGGCGCGGGTGGTGTAGGCGTATGCGGTCATGATTGCGCCCCCGTGCGTGTTGCGGCCAGCATTTCGATATAGGCAGTGATTTCACTTTCCAGCCAACCCGTGATGTTGGCCGAAACCTTGAAAGGCTTGGGAAAGTCGGGGCAGTAGCTGCGGTGTTTCGGGTTGGTTTTATTCCAAACGGCGGCAACGGAAATTCCTAGCCGTTCGGCTACCCGTTTAACCCTGATAATGTTTTCTGATTTATTCATGTTTATTTCCTTTTATTGCTGTTTACGGGAAAGGCAGGCAAAGATTACGGGCTTTGAGCACCAAAACCTTTTAACCCGATTTAAAAAATCTGTTTAATAATCCACAAAAAAACCAAACCGCGTAAATACCTGAAAATGAAACGTTATTTCACTTTTTGAAGTTGTTACACCGCGTGAAACAGCGTTACAAAAATGAAAATCGGATTTTTTAAAAAATCAATCGTTTGAGAAAAAAACACCGTAAAAAAACACCTTTGCAAAGTTTTGAAAAAAAGCGAAAAGCATAAAAAAACCCGCCTAATGGCGGGCATGGTTTGCGGTTTAATTTTCAGACGGCCTAAACGTGGCCGCCTGCGTCAATCAGGGCGCGGGCGGCGTTGTAACGCTCGCGTAAATAGTCTGAATACCATTGCATAAATTCCGCTCTGTGCGGCCAGTATTCCGCCCTGTTGTAAGCGGCTCTGATTTTGTCTTTAGGCACATGGGCAAGCTGCCGTTCGATGGCATCGGGGTTAAATCCCTGCTCGTTCAAAATGCTGCTTGCAAGGCTGCGGAATCCGTGCGGCGTGGCCGTGCCTTTATAGCCTAGCCGCTCGATAATGCGGTTTAGGGTGGCTTCGCTGATAAATCCTGTTGTTTTTGTGCGGCTGGGGAACAGATAAGGGCTGCCGCCTGTGGTGGTTTGAAGTTCGGCCAAAAGCTCAAGCGGCCAATCGGCCAGCGGGATAACGTGGGCGCGGGGTAGCTTCATTCGCTCGGCGGGGATAGTCCACGTTTTGGCGGCATAGTCGATTTCTTCCCATCTGCTGCCGCGTAACTCGGTGCTTCGCACAAATACCAACATAATCAGCAAAACGGCTATACGGTTCTGCGGGTCAATATCGGCCAGTAACAGCCGTCGGAAAAACTCAGTTAGCTCTTCACGCGGCAGGGCGGGCAAATGGCGGGTTTCTGCCTTTGCCAAAAATCCCCGCAACGGGGCGGCGGGGTTGCGGTCTGTTATTTCAAGCATGGCTGCATAGCCGTAAACAGCGGCTATCCATTGCCTGATTTTTTCAGCGGTGGCTGGCGCATTGCGGGCGGCTATGCGCTCGATTACGGCTTTCACATCTGCTACGGCTATACCGTCTATCTGTTGGCCGCCGATATATGGGAAAACGTCTTTTTCAAGGTGGTTCAAAATGCGCACGGCGTTATCAGGCTTCCAGCGGTGCAGATTCTCGCTATGCCATCGGCGCGTTATTGCTTCAAAGGTATTCAGTAGGGCGGCCTGCCGTTCCTGTTTGGCCTGTTGCTTGGCTGCGCTAGGGTCTTGGCCTGCTGCTATCATGCGGCGGGCATTTTCGGCGGCTTCTCGGGCTTCGCTTAAAGAAACGGTGGGATACTTGCCGATTGATAACAGCTTCTCTTTTCCGTTTATGCGGTATTTCAGCCGCCATAACTTCCCGCCTGCGGGTGTAACCTGCAAAAACATGCCCTTACCATCTGCTAGTTTGTATGGCTTGGCGGCGGGCTTGGCATTCTTTATTTGGCGGTCATTTAGCGGCATTTGGGGGTATTTTTTTAGGGGTATTTTACAGATACCCCTAAATATACCCCTGTTTTTTGGTTTATTCAATTAGACGGGATTTTACTGTATTGGATAATTAAGGCTGTCTAAAAATGCCATTAATCGGGCTGTAAGCCTTACTGTGCTTGAATCTTGGTTTATGGCATTAGACGGTATTAGACGTAAAAAAACAGCCCGAAAATTGGGCTGTTTTCTTTTAATGGTGCCGACATCGAGACTTGAACTCGAACGACCTAGGGTCACTACCCCCTCAAGATAGCGTGTCTACCAATTCCACCATGTCGGCAAAAACTGTATTTTTTAAAAAAACTGTCAATATCCAAACGCTGCTATTGGGCTGAGGAAGCGGGCGTTTGCGGTGCGGTTTGCACGGGAGCGCTTTGCTGCGTTTGCGCCGGCTGGCTCTGTTGCACCGTGCTGAAATCCAAGCCGTGTTTGCTTGAATGGGTATTAATGTAAACCATAGCCATGCAGGTAGCAAAGAATACGGTGGCGGCGATGGCGGTGCTGCGGCTTAAAAAGTTGGCGTTGCCGCCCGAACCGAACACGCCTTGGGCGCTGCCGCTGCCCGAACCGAAAGTGGCGCCCGCATCCGCGCCTTTGCCGTGCTGCATCAAAACCAGCACGATAACGGCCAAGGCGGCGAAGATGTTGATAATCCAGATAACGGTTTTAAAGGCTTCCATAATTCCTATGATTCTTGTGCGGCATCAATGATGGCAGTAAACGAGTCGTAAGACAGGGATGCTCCGCCTACCAGTGCGCCGTCTACATACGGCACGGCGAAAATGTCGGCTGCGTTGCCGGCGTTGACGCTTCCGCCGTAAAGAATGCGGATATTAACATCGTTGCCGCATAATGACAAGATTTGTTTGTGAATAAACGCGTGCATGTCGGCAATTTGGCCCGTGGTGGCGACTTTTCCGGTGCCGATGGCCCATACGGGTTCGTAGGCAACGGCGATGTTTTTGGTGTTCAAGCCTTCTAAAATCGAGAGTTGGTGGGCGATTATTTCTTGTTCGCGCCCTGCTTCGCGCTCTTCCAGACTCTCGCCCACGCAAAGCAGCGGAGTCAGCCCCACGTTTAGCACGTTCACCATTTTTTGACGCTGGATTTCGTTTTTTTCGCCGAAATACAGGCTGCGCTCCGAGTGGCCGATCAAAACGATATCCACGCCGATGTCGGCCATCATGTCGGCGGACACTTCGCCGGTGTAGGCGCCGTTATTGGGGAACCGGCTCACGTCTTGCGCGCAGGTGAGGATGCGGTTGTTGAGCACAATCTGCATGGCGTTGTGCAGTTGCAGCAGGTAAACGGTGGGGGCGGCCAAGCCGATAACCACCCTATCGGCCGTGGGCATAATGCGGAAGCGGTGCATCAGTGCGTTATTGTTTTGCAGGCGGCCGTTCATTTTCCAGTTGCCGATAACCCATTTCTTATCCCACATGGTTTGGTGTCCTTCGTTTACTTCGTAACGTTTCGGATTTTAACGCACATCGCGGCAAAAATGTAGCGCGCTGTAATGAATATTGTATTGGCGGGCAATATGCACACAGGCCGTCTGAAACGCTTTCAGACGGCCTGGCAGCGTTATCGCTCTGCCGGTTTATTTGCTTTTGGGCGCTTGTTTTTTCGCATCCAAATCGGCTTTGTATTCGATGATGCCGTAATCGTTGCGCTCGATGGAAACTTCCAGCTCTTGGTTGCGGCGTGTGAATTTCAGGCCGGCATCGTCGCGTTTGATGTCGGACTCCACCACTTTGAAGCCGTGCCGCTGGGCGTGGGCGCGCACTTGGTTGGCCAGCCCTTCCACGCTGGCTTCGTTGCTGCTCACATGAAACTCGGCCTCGAAGTCGCCGCTCTCTCCGCGGTCGGCCTTAATCACTTCTGCGCCGCGCGGCTGGAAAATTTCACCGGGCAGCGGTGCGGCGAAAGCGCTGGCGGAAAACAGCGCCATAATGCCGGTAAGCAGCAGGGTTTTCGGTGTGTTTTTCATTTCGGATACCTCTAGTGTTGCAAAAATGCCTGCTGCAATTTAACCAGCGGCAGGCACCGCGGGCAAGCCGTTATACTTTTTTTTACCGCAATCTGTATTTGGCCGTTTTATGCTTACGCATACTTGCATTCCGAAACCGTGCGGACGGTTTTTCAGACGGCCGCCCCTTGGCTGCGGATACGGTTTCAAACTTTTGCACAACTCCGCTCCGTTTTGCGTTTGCCGGAAAAAATATTTGCCGTCATTTCCATACAGAACGGCGGCAAATATTTTTTCCGGCAATGTCGGGGGCGTTTAATTGTCGGCCGCGTGCCAGGGTTTTTGTGCGCCGGCGTGGAACGAGGGTTTTTCGCCGCCCCACAGAGTGTCGATGTCGTAAAAGTCGCGCACGGCGGGCAACATAACGTGCACCACCAAATCGCCGGCGTCAACTAGCGCCCATTCGCCGCCGTCTTGGCCTTCGCTGCCGAGAATTTCAAAGCCGGCTTCTTTTAAATCAACGGCCACGTTGTTGGCCAGCGCCTTTACTTGGCGGTTGCTGTCGCCGCTGGCAATAATCATGCGGGCGAACAGGGAGGTTTTTTCTTGGGTTTCGAGCACGGTGATGTCTTTGCCTTTGATGTCTTCAAGGGCGTTCACGGCGATTTCAACCATTTTTTGCAAGTCTTGCAATTCTTGTTCGTTCATTTTCGTTTCCTGTTTATTTAAAAGTGTTTCAGACGGCCTAGGGCTGTAAGGTAAATAAGGCCGTCTGAAAAATCGTTAGCGGTAAAGGCCGTGCTGCCTGATATAGGCTTCTACACGCCCGTCTATCAGCCCCGCTGCGCTTTCGCCGTTATGCAGGCGGCGGCGGATTTCGGTGGAGCTGATATCGCAAAGCGGCGCCTGCAACGGTTTCAGGCTGCCGTTTTGCAGGGCCTGCCCCAGCCAGCCTTGCAACTCTTGCGGCGCTTGGGCGATATTGCCGCCGGAGCGGCCGGCAACGGCAATGTGGGTTTGTTTGACCAGAGTCTGCCATTTTTTCCAAGTATGCAGTTTGAGCAGGCTGTCGCTGCCGAGCAGCCACCACAATTGGGCGGAGGGGAACTGCTGGCGGAAAATTTGTACGGTATCAAAGGTGTAGGTTGCACCTTCGCGCACGATGTCGCAGTCGCTGACGGCGAAACGGCTGTCGGCGGCAACGGCCAATTCGGTCATCGCCAGCCGGTGTTTTGCAGGGGTGCGGGTACTTTCTTCTTTGTGGTAGGGGTCGCCTGCGGGCAGAAAAACCACCATGTCCAAACCCAACTCGTCGGCGAAAGCACGGGCGATATGCAGGTGGCCGTTGTGGGGCGGGTCGAAAGTGCCGCCGAAAAGTCCGATTTTTTTCATGAGCTTAAGGTGCTACGGGGCATTCGGCCTTACCGTCCACAATCACGGTGAGTTTGCCGGTGGTGGGGTGGATAACGAGGCCGTGAACGGCAACGTTGTCGGGCATCAGCGGGTGGCGGCGGATGATGCCGACGGTGTGGCGCACGCTTTCTTCTACGTTGTCGAAGCCGGTGAGCCAGCCGTCGAGGTCGATGCCGGCATTTCGCAAGGTGGTGATGCGATCGTCGGGGATGCCGTTTTGGTGGGCATGGTTGAGAAAGGTGCCGGGGCTGAGGCCGCGCATACCGCAATCGTAGTGGGCGATTACCATGATTTCTTTAACTTTCAGCTCAAACACGGCCACCAGCAGGCTGCGCATCACCGAACCCCAAGGGTGAGTAACGAGGGCGCCGGCGTTTTTAATCAGTTTGGCGTCGCCGTTTTTCAGCCCCAGAGCACGCGGCAGCAGTTCGACCATGCGTGCGTCCATGCACGATAAAATCGCCAACTCGCGTTCGGGAAATTTATTGGTGAAAAATTGGGCATATTCGCCCGAATCTACAAATTCTCGGTTGAAAGCCAAAATATGGTCGAGTTCGCTCATGTCGTGTTCGGTTTCATGCTGTGGTTTGCGGCCATTATAGCGGTTTCGGGGCGTGTGTGTGCAAAGAGGCCGTCTGAAAATGTTTCAGACGGCCTGGCCGGGTTGGGAAACCTTGCGTTTATTTTTCCGGCCTGCGTTCGGTTTCCGGCACTTCGCCGGCATCTTTCAACGCATCGTTCACGGTCTGCTCTATCGGGTTGATGCCCGACTGTTCGCGCACGATGGCTTTCTGCCGTTCGCTCAAAGGCGGGTTGACGGCCAACGCTTCTTCTTCGCGTTTGCGTTCGGTTTCTTCAAAGCTCTCGTAAGGCTGGGGTTTGATGTTGGCTGTGTTTGCAGCCGGTTTTCCGTTTGCTGTCATGGGGTTGCCCTTTCTGAGTTCAACGGCTGTTATGGTGCGCCATTTCCAACGCGGTGTCCACCGCCACCATCAGGCTGCCGGAATCGGCTTTGCCTGTGCCCGCCAAATCGAGTGCGGTGCCGTGATCGACCGATGTACGCACGAACGGCAGGCCAAGCGTAATATTCACGCCTTTGCCGAAGCTGGCGTATTTCAACACGGGCAGGCCCTGATCGTGATACATGGTTAACACGGCATCGGCGTCTTTCAGCATAAACGGCTGAAACAGAGTGTCGGCAGGATAAGGGCCGCGCACATCTATGCCTTGTGTGCGCAGATTGTTCAGCGCGGGGGTGATGATGTCGATTTCTTCATACCCGAGATGGCCGCCCTCACCCGCGTGGGGGTTCAGCCCCGCCACCAAAATGCGCGGCGCGGCGATGCCGAATTTTTTTTGCAGATCGCGGTGTACGATTTGCGCCACCGACTCAAGCTGCGGTTGGGTGATGGCGGCGGCCACGTCTTTCAACGGCAGATGGGTGGTGGCCAGCGCCACACGCAAACCGCCCCCCGCCAACATCATCGCCACCTGCCCCGTGCCACTTTTTTCGGCCAAGTATTCGGTGTGGCCTGAAAAAGGCACGCCGGCATCGTTGATAATACCTTTGTGCAGCGGCGCGGTTACCATAGCGGCGAATGTACCGTTTTGAATGCCGTTGTAGGCGGTGTCGAGCAGTTCGAGCACATAAGCGGCGTTTTCAACGTTCAGACGGCCTGCCTCGCACGGGGCTTTCAAAGGGATATGTAACACTTCCAACACACCTTCCTGCTGCCCGGCTGCCAGGTTGAAATCTTGCAAAACAACGGCTTTGCCCAACCGGTCGGCACGCGCCTGCAACAGGGTTTTGTCGCCCAGCACCACTAAGCGGCAGGGCAGCTCGGCGGCGGGCAGGTCGAGGCAGATATCGGGGCCGATACCTGAGGGTTCGCCGGATGTAACGGCAATAACGGGCAAGGGCATTTCGTTTCCTTAATCAGAATCAATGGGTGGCGGCCTGCTATTTTAGCCCATTCTTGCAGAAATTTCCGTTTGAGAACTATTCTCTTTTGTTGAAAAATGGTAGGCTTGCTTTTTTATAGTCAGAGTCGATGCGATGATTGCGGTTACCCTGCAAAATCTAACGGTGGCGTTCGGCATCACCTTGGCCGCCGGGCTGGCAACGGTGCTGGGCAGCGTGTTGGTGTTTTTATCGAAAACACCCAACCCGCGTATGCTCTCGTTCGGGTTGGCGTTTGCGGGCGGGGCGATGGTTTATGTGTCGCTCACCGAAATATTTTCCAAATCACAACAGGCTTTTACCGCGGCCTACGGGCAAAGCATGGGCTTTGCCGCCGCCACTTTCGCTTTTTTGGCCGGACTCGGAGCGGTTGCCTTAATCGACCGTTTGGTGCCCAACCCGCACGACACTTTAGACGCACACGATCCCGAATTTCACGAAAAATCACGCCACCACATCGCCCGGGTGGGTTTGATGACGGCCTTCGCCATCACCGCCCACAACTTTCCCGAAGGGCTGGCCACTTTTTTCGCCACGCTGGAAAACCCCGCTGTGGGCACACCGCTGGCATTGGCGATTGCCGTCCACAATATTCCCGAAGGCATCTCGATAGCCGCACCGGTTTATTTCGCCACCCGCAACAAAGCCTTAACGGTTGCCGCCAGCCTGGTTTCGGGCTTGGCCGAACCGCTGGGGGCTTTGCTGGGTTATTTTGTGTTGAAGCCTTTTCTTTCGGATGCCGTGTTCGGCGCCATCTTCGGCCTGATTGCCGGCGTGATGGTGTTTTTGGCGTTGGACGAGCTGCTGCCGGCCGCCAAACGTTATTCAGACGGCCACGAAACGGTATACGGCCTGACTTCGGGCATGGCGGTGATTGCCTTGAGTTTGGTATTGTTCAACTGGTAGGTACGCACCGCCGCTTAATAGCGGATTGGAAACAGGCCGTCTGAAAACTTTCTTTTCAGACGGCCTGCGATTTTTGTAAAATCCATATCAGCCTTGAAAACATCTGCGTCATGCCCGGGCTTAATCAAAGCATAACGGCGGTTGGGTATTTCAGACGGCCTGAACGGGTTTTGCAAAGATTCCCGTCCGTTTTTCCCAACAAGCTCCGTAAAAAATACCCGGGCAACACCCGGGTATTTTTACTGCTAGGCAAAACGCCCGTTTTCTTATCTGCACGCCCTGCGGTTCAGTTTGCCGTAGCGTGAAACCACTTTTTGGATTTCCTGCGCCGATTTATCGTCCACATCCATAAACGTTACCTGCATTTTAGCCACACTCAGGCCGCCACCGGAAGAAGCGCTGCGCTCTTCCTGTTCGTGGATGCGGGTGCCGCCGAAACCTGCGGTCGCCAAGCGCGAAATCAGCACTTGGGCGGCGGAACGGCTGCCGGTAACACCCACGCTGATGCTGCCTTCGTAAATGCTGCCGCTGAATCCTTTGGCTGCCAGGCTATCGAGCATGGCAGCGGCATCGCCGTCTGCCGAAACCAACACGCGGTAGGTTTTCTGCACTTGGCCGTCCTCACCCGAAGCATTGCGTTTTTCAACCGTGCGCGAAGCGGCGTGCGGCCACTGGCGCAACAGCCCTTTGATGCGGTGGTAATCGTCTTCGTTAAGCGTTACTGATGCGGAAGAGATGCATTGGCTGCTTTCTTTTTTGGCTTCGGCGGCTTTTTGCTGTTCCTGTTCGCGTTTGGCTTTTTCTTTTTCCAGCTGCTCGCGCTTGGCCTTTTCTTCGCGCTCTTTCCGGGCTTTTTCTTCCAGCTCTTTAGCCTCTTTTTCTTTGGCTTCCTGCTCCGCCTTCTCCCGTGCCAACCGCGCTTCTTCGCTTTCGGGTTCGGAAGCGGCCGAAGCGGCGGCTTCCGAAGCAGCGGCGACCGGAGTCGGCACGGCAACCCATTCCGGAGTGGAAACCGCGGCCGGGCGTAAAATTTCTACCGGAGCTGACGGCGGTTGTTGTTGCGGAACACCCACACTCTGTGCAGGCACGGAGGCATTTCTTTGTTTTTCTACGACGCGGCTGGCAACCATTCCTCCAAAAACGATGATGTTTAACGCCACCAGCACGGCAAATAGCCATTTCATTGTTGTTGTATCCAGTTAAGTAAGCCGTAAATGACGAGATTATCTACAATTTTAACTGTATTGTCCAAAACAAATGACGCTGGCAATGCCTGCACCACTTTGGGCGCGCCGCCGCCCGTGATAATCAGGTCGACGGGTTTGTCTGCGCCCACTTTTTCGCGCAACCGCACGTGCATCAGCAATACCGACCCGCAGACGGCATCCATCATGCCGCTGGCCAGCGCGTTGGCGGTGGTGGTGGGAAAGGGATACACGCGCCCTATCGGGCGGTTGAGGTTGGCGGTTTTCAAAGCCATGGCTTCTTTCATCAGGTGGAAGCCCGGCATGATGGTGCCGCCGAGATAGTGGTTGTCGTCGGTGAGTGCGTCCACCGTTACGGCGGTGCCGCAGCTGACCACGACACAGGCGTTTTGTGTGAAACGGCGGCTGCCCAGCGCGTTAAACCAGCGGTCGGCACCGTGCTCGGTGTGATTGCGGTAATGGTTGCGTATGCCCAACGCCTGCGGCATGGAAGACAGCCACTCGACCGGTTGCGGCAATTGCGCGGCGGCTTGGGCTTTTTTAGTTTCGCCGCACACGGCGCTGCCGACAATGCGCACATCATTCCCGCCGCGCTCCTGCCATTCTGTGCCGAGCAGAGCCAAATCGCGGTAGGGTGCGCGGCCGGTGTGAACGATACTGCCGTTTTCCACCCATGTCCATTTCAACTGGCTGTTACCACCGTCGAGCAGCAAATATCTTTCTGCCGTGGCCGTCTGAACGGGGGGGAGATTGTCGCCGGGGCGCAGGCTGATTTCGCCGTTCACCACGATACGCTCGCCGCTTTCGGTTTGCAGCCGCAAAGCACCTTGCTCGGTAATGCCTGCCGCTACGCCTTCATAAACGGTTTCGCCGTTTTGCAACAGGCGCACGGGGCGGTTGTGGTCGCGGTTGGCGGCCTGATATACCGCCAGAAACGGGGCGAACCCGTGCTGCCTGTAACGGCCGAGCACGGTTTCGAGTTCCCGCAGCAAGGCCGACAGCAACGCGGCGGCACTCACGGGCTGTGCGCCGGCGGAAACCGCCGCCTGCACCGAAACCGCATCCTCCACTTCTTTGGGCAGCACGAAATTGATGCCTATGCCTATCACGGCAACGGTTTTGCCGCCGCTGCGCACGGTTTCGATCAAGATGCCGCCGAGCTTGTGCCGCCCCACCACCAAATCGTTCGGCCATTTGATTTGCACGGGCACGCCGAGCTTGGTTAAAGCGGCATGGCAGGCCAAAGCCACAACGGGTGCGAGTGCGCCCAATTCGTGCTGCGGTTGCTCAAACACGCTGCCGAAGCTGAACATCAGGCATTCGCCCAAACGGTTTTGCCACACTTTGCCCTGCCGGCCGCGTCCTCTGCTCTGGCTGTGCGCCAACACCAGCAGGCCGTCGGCTTGCTGCGGTGAGGTTTTGGCCGCTTCCAGCACGATATCGTTGCTTGATGTGCATTCGTAATACAAGGCCGTCTGAAAACCGTGTTGCACACCGATTTGCCGCAACTGTTCTTCGTTGAACACCGCCAGCGGACGCACCAGCCGCCATTGGCCGTCGTGCTGGCGCAGCAGGCCGCGGATGTGGGGCGGCATCTGCTGCCACAACCCGTTAATTTGCTGCGGCTTCACGCCGGCGGCCAAACCCAACGCCGAAACATGTTGCGGCAGGCCGTCTGAAAGTGCGGCCAGCAGTTTCCAATGCTGCGGTTTGAGCGGCATCATTTCTGCCCTGCCCCCTCTGCGGCACGAATTTTTGCCAGCGTTTGAGTGGTGGACGTTTGGTGCAGAAACGGAATCGAATACACTTTACCGCCGCGCGCAAGCGTTTCCGGCGCGCCGACGATTTTTTCCACCGGCCAGTCGCCGCCTTTGACCAGAATATCGGGCTTGACAGCCTCTATCAACACGGCGGGGGTGTCGTCGTCGAACCAGGTAACCACGTCCACACAGGCCAATGCGGCGGCCACGGCGGCGCGGTTTTCGAGCATGTTGATCGGACGGTCGCTGCCTTTCCCCTGCCGCCTCACCGAAGCGTCGGTATTCAGCGCCAACACCAGCGCCGCCCCCGTTTCCCGCGCCTGCGCCAGATAAGTTACATGGCCGCGGTGCAGAATATCGAAACAGCCGTTGGTAAACACCAGCGGGCGCGGCAGCCCGGCGATGCGCGCAGCCAACTCTTCGGGCGGGCAGATTTTGTGTTCAAAAGCAGGCAAAGGCCAGTTGCTCATCATGCGGCTTTCTGAAAAGGATTTAAGATGCCCAAATGATACCGAAGCGGCGCGTTTTGGGAAAGCGGGCACGCAACGGCATTTTCAAGCGGCCGGAAGCCTTACAGGCCGTCTGAAAAGCAAGAATACAAAAGAGAAAACCCGTGCATGCGTTTATACACGGGTTTCGGAATTTGGGGTGGCTGATGGGGCTCGAACCCACGACAACCGGAATCACAATCCGGGGCTCTACCAACTGAGCTACAGCCACCGCAAGAAAACTTGTCTGTTCTGGCACGCCCGACAGGAATCGAACCTGTAACCGCCCGCTTAGAAGGCGGGTGCTCTATCCGGTTGAGCTACGGGCGCGTTGCGGTGTTCGCGCCTTAATCGGGCTTGTTTGTTTCGGGACCTGGTCGGGGCGGTGGGATTCGAACTCACGACCCCCTGTTCCCAAAACAGGTGCGCTAACCAGACTGCGCTACGCCCCGACGAGAAAGCCGAACTATACCGAGGGGCGCGGCAAACGTCAAGCCCTGCCGCCGGCAAAAAGCTTTACGCTTATGCTATCTGTTTCATTTGCTTTATGATTTAGGACACTTGGCCGCGCCGCCGGCCGGCAAAAACTTCAGAAAACAAGTGAAAACCTGCGCCGAAAATGCGATAATCCGCGCTCTTCACCTATTCCCCTGCCAGCAAAGGATATCTCCGCCATGACTGCCCAACTGATTAACGGCAAAGAAATTTCCCAGCAACGTTTAGAAAAAGTCGCCCAAGAAACCGCCGCGCGCCGCGCCGCCGGTTTGCGCACGCCCTGCCTGGCCGTGGTGCTGGTTGGAGACGACCCGGCCAGCGCGGTTTATGTGCGCAACAAAAAACTGGCGTGTGAAAAAGTGGGCTTCAAATCGCTCTCTTACGAGCTGCCGGCAGAAACTTCGCAGGAAGACTTATTGCAATTGGTTGACAGTTTGAACGCCAACCCCGATGTGGACGGTATTTTGGTGCAGCTGCCGCTGCCCAAGCAAATCGACAGCCAAGCCGTGCTCGAGCGCATTCTGCCCCATAAAGACGTGGACGGCTTCCATCCCTACAACGTCGGCCGCCTGGTGGTAAAAATGCCGCTGATGCGCCCCTGCACCCCCAAAGGCGTGATGACCCTGCTCGAAGCCTACGGCATCAACCCCGAAGGTAAAAAAGCCGTGGTGGTGGGCGCATCGAATATCGTGGGCCGCCCGCAAATGCTGGAGCTTCTGCTGGCGCGCGCCACCGTAACCATCTGCCACAGCAAAACCCAAAACCTTGCCGACGAAGTGGCCGCCGCCGATATCGTGGTGGCCGGCGTGGGCATTCCGAACTTTGTGAAAGGCGAATGGATCAAGCCCGGCGCGGTGGTTATCGATGTGGGCATCAACCGTTTGGACAACGGCAAATTGTGCGGCGATGTGGAATTCGATGTGGCCAAAGAGCGCGCATCGATGATTACGCCCGTGCCCGGCGGCGTCGGCCCGATGACGATTGCCACGCTGCTGGAAAATACGCTCCATGCGGCCGAACTGCACGACAAGGCGTAAAACCTTTACGAATCAATGAAACAGGCCGTCTGAAAACCTTTTCAGACGGCCTTGGTTTTTATGGCCGAGACGTTTGGCAAACCGCCCTATTTCACCAGCTTCAACCCTTTTTTGGGTTTGCCGCCGCCGTTTTCGGACGGATCGGCAGGTTCGGTTTCCTGCTGTTCTTTTTCCACCAGATGCAGCGCGTCGCCGCCTTTTTTCTCGCTTTCCGTTTGATAAGGCTCTACTTCAAACCCCATGCCTTCGCCGCTTTCGCGGGCGAAAATGCTGATAACGTGCCCGACGGGAATCCAGATTTCATGCGCCACGCCGCCGAAGCGGGCGGAAAAGTGTATCCATTCGTTGTCTATCGTCAGCGCATGGCTGGCGATGGTGCCGATGTTCAGCACGATTTCGTTGTCGCGCACATATTGCATGGGCACGCGGGTGTGCTCGTTTACCCAGGCAACGATGTGCGGGGTTTGGTTGTTGTCCAAACACCATTCGTAAAGCGCGCGCAGCAGGTAGGGTTTGGTGCTGGTGGTAGTGGTCATGGCGGCATTCCTTTCGATAAAGGCGGCTTCAGACGGCCAACCCCTGCGGGGTTTAACGGCGCATGGCTTTTTCGGCGGGGGTGAGCGCCTCGATGAAGGCATCGCGCTGGAAAATGCGTTCGGCGTATTTCAGAATCGGCGCGGCCGATTTGCCCAGCTTGATGTCGTAGTGATCCAAACGCCACAGCAGCGGCGACAGGGCGACATCAATCATCGAAAAATCTTCGCCCATGATGTATTTGGTTTTGGCGAAAGACGGCGCCAGCATGGTAAGCCCTTGGGCAATGGCTTCGCGGGCTTTGGCCTGCTCTTTGCTGCCTGCCTCGGGCGATTCGAGCACTTTCACGTGGCTGAACAATTCTTTTTCCATGCGGAACAGCACCAACCGGCCGCGGCCGCGCATCACCGGATCGCCGGGCATCAGCTGCGGGTGGGGAAAGCGTTCGTCGATGTATTCGTTAATGATGTTGGATTCGTGCAGAATCAGGTCGCGCTCAACCAAAACGGGCACTTGGTTATAGGGGTTCATGATCGCCAAATCTTCGGGCTTGTTGAAGATATCGACATCTTTGATTTCAAAATCCATGCCTTTTTCAAACAATACGAAACGGCAGCGTTGGCTGAACGGGCAGGTGATGCCCGAATAGAGTGTCATCATAATGGTTTTGCTCCGGCTGAAAACCGCCTGAACGGTTTCAGACGGCCTGTGTGTTACAGAATCGAAAATAAGCGGGATTATAGCCGATTTGCGCCAACCGAGCCAAGAAAATCGTTATAACAATATGTTTTTAAATTGTTTTTATCGAAATCAGCCCGATATACGGCAAGCAGCGGATAAGGGCATAACCGGCTTTCAGACGGCCTGCACCGCCGTTTATGCCGTACACCTAATTAAATTATTAACAAATTTAGCATAATTTAAAAACAATCCGCGTTATAAGTTTCACCCCATACCAAACGTTTAGCGATAACTGATGTTTCCGCAACTGCCCTTTTCACGCTCCCGCCGGCTGGCTGCCGGCCTGATGCTGTTTGCCCTAATCTTCCCCACCGCCGCCTGCCACGGCGCGGAACCCGAGCCGCAAAAAGCGCAATCTGCGCCCGCCGCGGCACAACCCCGGCAGGCAGCCAAGCAAAACGGCCTGATGCTCGACACCGCCCGCCGCTTTTATTCCGAGCGCGAAATCAAAAAATTCATCGACATGCTGGCCGCTTCGGGCGGGCAGTTTCTGCACCTGCATTTTTCCGACCATGAAAACTACGCACTCGAAAGCGCCCTGCTCGGCCAAACGGTTGAAACCGCCAAACGCAGCCGCAGCGGTGTTTATACCAACCCCAAAACCGGCAAGCCGTTTCTGAGCCGCCGGCAGATGCGCACGATTATCCGCTACGCCGCCGCTAAAAATATCGAGATCGTGCCCGAAGTGGGCAGCCCCAACCATATGAACGGCATCTTCACGCTGTTAACCCACAAACACGGCAAAGATTATGTGCGCGCGCTGAAATCGAAAATGGCCGACGACGAAATCGACATCACCCGCCCCGAGAGCGTGGCTTTTGTGAAGGCGCTGATCGACGAAACGGCCGAAACGTTCAACCGCAGCAAGCATTTCCACATCGGCGGCGACGAATTCGGTTACAGCGCCGAGAGCAATCATGAATTTATCGATTATGCCAACACGCTGGCCGCGCATCTGGCGGCCAAAGGGCTGAAAACCCGCATGTGGAACGACGGCCTGATCAACAGCACGGTCGGCAAACTGAACCGCGACATCGAAATCACCTATTGGAGTTACGACGGCAACCCCGCCGACAAACAGGCCGCCCAAACGCGCCGCGCCATGCGCGCCTCGCTGCCCGAGCTGACCGCCAAAGGTTTTTCGGTGTTGAACTACAATTCGTATTACCTTTATTTGGTGCCCAACGGCAAACGCGATTTCGCCCACGATGCCGGTTTTTCGGCGCAAGACATCGAAAAACGCTGGCACTTGGGCGTGTGGGACGGCGAAAACCGCAGCAACGCCACCGCCGACACGGGCAGAATCATCGGCGCCGCGCTGGCGGTGTGGGGCGAAAACACGGGCAAAATGAAAAACGAAACCATACGCCGCAACACCGCCGCCCCGCTCAAAGCCATGATGCGCAAAGCGAATGCAGCATCGGCGACCACGCCCTGAACCCGGCTTTGCAACAGTTGAGGCCGTCTGAAAAACCACGCGGCCGTTATATAATGCCGCTTTTGCCGCCCTTTCGCGAAAGAACCCACAATGAGCAAAACCATACATTATCTGAAAGACTACCAAGCCCCGGCCTACCTTGTTTCTGCCACCGACCTATATTTCGATATCCAAGATGCGCACACCCATGTAAAAGCGCATTTATCGGTGTTGCCGCAGCAGGCGGGCGAACCGCTGGTGCTCAACGGCTCCGCACAATTATTGTCGGTTGCCGTTAACGGCCAAGCGGTAGCAGACTACACGCTGGCCGACGAAAAACTGGTGTTGGCAAACGTGCCCGCAGAGCCGTTTACGGTAACGGTTGAAACCTTAATCAGGCCGTCTGAAAACAAATCGCTGATGGGTTTGTATGAAAGCGGCGGCAACCTGTTTACCCAATGCGAGCCGGAGGGCTTCCGCAAAATCACCTTCTACCCCGACCGCCCCGACGTGATGTCGGTGTTCGCCACCACCATCACCGCCGATGCCGAACGCTATCCCGTGCTGCTTTCCAACGGCAACAAAGTCGGCAGCGGCACGCTTTCAGACGGCCGCCATTGGGTAAAATGGGCCGACCCGTTTGCCAAACCCAGCTATCTGTTTGCCTTGGTGGCGGGCGATTTGAGCCTCACTCGCGACAGCTTCACCACCATGAGCGGGCGCGAAGTGGCCATTGAGTTTTACACCCGCGCCGAAGATGCGGGCAAGGTCGATTTTGCCGTTCAATCGCTCAAACACGCGATGAAATGGGACGAAACCCGCTTCAACCTAGAATACGACCTCGATATCTATATGGTTGTGGCCGTGGGCGACTTCAACATGGGCGCAATGGAAAACAAAGGCCTCAACATTTTCAACACCAAATACGTGCTGGCCGACAGCCGCACCGCCACCGACGCCGACTTCGCCGCCGTCGAAAGCGTAATCGCCCACGAATATTTCCACAACTGGACGGGCAACCGCGTAACCTGCCGCGACTGGTTCCAGCTTTCGCTCAAAGAAGGCCTCACCGTGTTCCGCGATCAAGAGTTTTCCGCCGACCGCATCAGCCACGCCACCTGCCGCATCGAAAACGTTGCCATGCTGCGCGCGCACCAGTTCCCCGAAGACGCCGGCCCCACCGCCCACCCCATC
>NZ_JANIKQ010000014.1 GCF_024580525.1 Neisseria dentiae | reverse complement strand
ACCGCCGAATTTTTCGGCCAGAATGGTGGTCAGTGCGGCAGTCAAAGTGGTTTTACCATGGTCAACGTGACCGATGGTGCCAACGTTTACGTGCGGTTTGCTCCGCTCGAATTTCTCTTTAGCCATGGCAATTTTCCTATTCCTAAAGCTTTAAGTTTGGGTGAATGAATGGATTGGTGCCCATGGGCAGAATTGAACTGCCGACCTCTCCCTTACCAAGGGAGTGCTCTACCCCTGAGCTACATGGGCTGATTTTTTTGGAGCGGGTGAAGGGAATCGAACCCTCACCGTAAGCTTGGAAGGCTTCTGCTCTACCATTGAGCTACACCCGCTTACTGTATTTCTCTGCTCCAAGTTTGATTGGATTTTTGGTGGAGGGAGAAGGATTCGAACCTTCGAAGCTTACGCAACAGATTTACAGTCTGCCCCCTTTGACCGCTCGGGAATCCCTCCAAAAAGAGAAACGCAATATTAGAGACTTCTCAAAACCCCGTCAAGATGATTTTTGCGTTTTTTTATTAATTAATCTTAACGCGGTAATTTTAAATAAATTTATTTTTGTTCAGACGGCCTCCGAACGGTTTACTTTTCTGCAACAATCCGTTCGTATTTTGCCTGCAACTCTTCAGGGCTTTCGGGATTTTCTTCGTCGATCAGAATGCAGTCCACCGGGCACACTTGCTGGCATTGCGGCTCGTCGTAGTGGCCGACGCATTGCGTGCAGAGATTGGGGTTGATTTCGTAAATTTCTTCCCCTTGAGAAATGGCGTCGTTGGGGCATTCCGGCTCGCAGACATCACAGTTAATGCACTCATCCGTAATAAAGAGCGACATTTTTTTTCCTTTAAAAATATTGAGTTCAAAACCGAAGGCGGATTATAACATAAACTGCTTTAAAACCATTGCCTTCCGCTTCGGCATAAAACACCAAAGGCCGTCTGAATGTTTTCAGACGGCCTTTGGTGTTTTATGCATTAAAAACGGTAGTTGTATTGCAAACCTACTATATGGGCATGGCTTTTATAGCTGGCGGATGACGAAACGTTGCTGTCTACAGTGGTTACTTGCGCGTTGGAAGATTTACCTTGTACAACGGCATCGCCTTTTTGAATATACACATAGCTGTATGCGGTGTTTAATGTGTGCTTTTTGCCGATGTCGTATTTCGCGCCCAGCGAGTACCAGATCCGGTTATTGTCGGGCATGGTCACGAGGCGCTCGTTGGCATTGCGCACGGGCGATTGGTCGTAAGCCATGCCGAAGCGCAGTTGCAGCGGTTCGCTGACTTGGTATGCCGCTCCGAGCGATACTTTGTAAGTGTCGCGCCAGTTGGGCTCGATAATGGTTTGGTTGGACGGCTGGCCGCTGGCGGTGCGTTTGGCGTTTTCAAACTGCAATTCGGCACGGTTGAAGCGTGAGTGGCGTGTCCATGTTACATCACCGAACAAGTTCCACTGTTCGCCCGCGCGATACATGCCGTGTACCGACAACGATTCGGGGGTGGTGATTTTCAGGCTGGCTTTTTCATGCGGTACATAGCCGGTGCCGCCGTTTTCCAATGTTTGGCCGATACGGGCGGCATACAGACGTTGCGCCACGGCACCTTGCGCCGTCCAATCCGCCGTGCCTTCCAGATTATGTTTGATACGCGAACGGTAGTTTACGCCCACGCGGGTACGGTCATTAATATCCCACATCCATGCCAAATGGTAGCCGAAGCCCCAGTCTTTGCCTTTAACTTCGGCATAGCCGTCCATGCTGCCGATGCCGGCGGGGTCGGGATTGAGGGCGGTTTGTCGTGCCGATGCCGCCCAGTCGGCATACTTCCGCAGTCCGGCCGAGCTGTATTGGGCGATGGCTCCTACTGCAACCGAGTGTTTTTCGTTTAGTTTGAACGCCACGGCAGGCTCTACTGCCACGGTGGTCAATTCGGTTTTATTCAGATTGTAGCGCAGGGCGGAATCGTGGGCATATTCGGTTTTAGAGCCGAACGGCACATAAACACCCAATCCGACGGCCACATCGTCGTTCACTTTGTAGGCGCCATAGATATGCGGGGCAAACACCAAATCTTTGGCGATTTTACCGCTGCCGCTGCTGTTGTTTACAGTAGCGCCGCCGTTATAAACGGCTTGGCCTTCACTGTATTTCACACTGGGAGAAACGAGGTTTAATGAGGCTGAAATTTCAGAGCTTTCCAGCTTAGTCAGGCCGGCGGGGTTGTAAAACAGGGTTGACGCATCGGCGGCTTCGGCGGCGGCGGCATTGGCAGTGCTTTGTGCCGAAACGGACTGGGTGCCGAAATGATAGCCGGAAGCGTGTGCCTGCATGGCAAATACCGCACCGATAATCACGGGAAGATAGCGTTGTGTGTGTTTCATAGCTTCAAACCAATCAAAAAAAAATCGATATAAAAATATTCTCGAAACCGCCGGTTGCAGATACCGTTCAAAGGCTGCGGCAAACAACCGTTTTAACAAGGTTCCGAGTTGTATTACTACGATTCGTCATGTTAGGAATTAGTGTAGGCACTCAATTCTATAACATTTCTTTTCATTTTATGTGATATTTTTCACAAGAGCAGCCGGCCAAGCGGAACTTTTGTTGTTTTCTCCCTATAGTGAACCAACTTAAGAAAATCACACACGTCATGCTCGAATCAAGCCCGAGCATGAAGGAGCTTTTACTAAGTAATTGGTTTAACTGTGTTATGATGAATTCATTTAATTTCATTATGGCGTTATGTATGGATAAAGCTTAAAAAACACACAGGCCGTCTGAAAGTTTTCAGACAGCCTGTGCGGTTAAATCATATTTCGTGTTTATTCGTCGGTGTTTTTATCACCGCCGCGGCGCGAAAAATTGATACCGAGCTGCTTCAGTTTTCGATAAAGGTGGGTGCGCTCCAAACCGACTTTCTGAGCCACCCGGCTCATGTTGTGGCTTTCCTGCACGATATGGTATTCGAAATAACGGCGCTCCAATTCTTCGCGCAATTCGCGCAACGGCATATTGAAGTTGAAACCGCCCACCATCTCGGAAACCGGGGCACGGTTCATCTGCCCGAGCACGGCGCCTACCGCCTGCTCGTCCACTTCGCCGCCTTCCGCACCCAGCGCGAGGTTTTTCACCACACCGCGCAATTGCTCGAAGTTGCCCGGCCAATCATATTGACGCAGGATATTCAACGCCGCAGGGCTGAATTTGACCGGCGTGATTTTCTGCGTTTCAGCCAATTCGCTCAGAATCCGCTCCACCAAAAACACCATATCGTCGGGCTGGCTGCGCAACGGCGGAATCTTAATCACACAGTTTGACAAGGCTTCTTGCAGCTTGGCATCGATAACCGGATTGTCGGCGGTTTCACCCTGCCGGCTGGCGGCGCAGATAATGCGCACATTGCTGCGGTCGGCCTTGCTCAGCAAAAACGCAATGCCCTGTTGCAGGCTTTTACTGTATTCGGAAATATCACCCAAATACAGTATCCCGCCCGCCGCTTTTTGCAGCAGCTCCATCGGGATATCGACGATATGTTCGGTTTTGCCCGGCTCCACCCACGGGTTGCCGTTTTTTTGAAAATAACGGGCCACCAACCCGAACGGCGAGCCGCTCTCGCCGGTTAGCAGCACGGGTTTGTTTTGCTTGATCGCCGGTTCCAAAGCCCGGTTAAGATCTTGAATCGACGGGCTGTTACCGAGTTTGTCGAGCGACAGACCTGCTGCGGCCTGCATTTCGCCGTATTTCAGGGCACGGTCAACCGTGCTCAACAGTTTTTGCAGCGCAATGGGTTTTTCGAGAAAGTCCAACGCGCCGATTTTGGTGGCCTCGACGGCGGTGTCGATGCTGGCGTGGCCGCTCATCATTACCACCGGCATGGTGAGCTGGCCGTTTTTCGCCCATTCTTTCAAAAGGGTAATGCCGTCGCAGTCGGGCATCCAGATGTCGAGCAATACCATCGCCGGACGGGTTTGGTGGCGGAGCTGGCGCGCTTCTTCGGCATTTTCGGCCAATGTAACGGTATAGCCTTCGTCTTGAAGGATTTCCGAGAGCAGGTCGCGGATGCCGATTTCGTCGTCCACAATCAAAATATCACTACTACGCATAAGCTTCTACCAATCTGGGCAAGACTATTCTGACACACGCGCCGCCTTCCGCCGGATTATTCAGACTGATGCGGCCGCCGTGTTCTTCGATGATTTTTTTCACTACGGGCAAACCCAGGCCGGTGCCGGTGGGTTTGTCGGTTACATAAGGTTCAAAAGCGTGATGCAGCATTTCTTTGCTGAAACTTTTGCCGTTGTTGGTTACGGTGAGCACCACGTGTTTGTTGTCTTCCGCCGGCTGCGTGCAAACGCGGACGGCCGGCATGCTTTCTTCTTCGGCCGCTTCGGCCGCGTTTTTGAAAATATTGTGCAGCACCTGCCGCATGGCGGTGGTGTCGGCGGCAATGAAAAGGGCTATATTACTTAAATCGGCCGTGAATGTACACTTACTGCCTTCATATAAAAACAAAACTTCTTCAATAATTTGGTTCAAATCAAGCCGTTCGAGCTTGAGCGAGGGCGCGCGCGCGTAATTGCGGAAGGCTTCCACCATTTCTTTCAAAGCCGCCACCTGCTTGATAATCGTGTCGGTGGACCGTGTGAGAATCTGGGCGTCTTGCTCGCCGAGCTTATCATGCAATTTCCATGCCAATCTTTCGGCGGAAAGTTGGATAGGGGTGAGCGGGTTGCGGATTTCGTGCGCCAGGCGTTTGGCCACCTCGCCCCAGGCCGCTTCTTTCTGTGCCCGCACCAGCATGGTGATGTCGTCAAACACCATCACGATGCCGTTATCGTTGTCGTCGGGCAGAATGGTGGCTTTCGCCAGCAGAATCCGTGCTTCGTCGGGCGCGGCATAACCGAGCTGTACGGCTTTATCGACCGGGGCGGTTTCCACTATGGAAGCGAACGTTTCCGCCAGCACGGCGTGCTGCGGCGACTGTTTCGCCCAGTCGTGCCAACTGGTGCCCGCCAAATCTTTCAATGAAACGCCGAGTATGTGTTCCGCACTTTCGTTATAGGCTTTCAGACGGCCTGTGTCGTCTGTGGTTACCACGCCCGTGGTCAGGCTGGCCAGCACACACTCGAGGTAATGGCGGGCGGCTTCCTGCTGCAAGCGGTTGCGCTCGCTCGCCTCTTGGGCGATGCTCAGCTGTTCGGTCATGTGGTTGAACAGGTGTGTGAGCCTGCCGAATTCGTCGTTGCGGAAAATGGGGCGTTTTTGTGAAAAATCACCCTGCGCCACTGCGCGTGCGCCTTCCGCCAGCGACAATACCGGCTCGACGAAACGGCGGGCAAAATACAGCGCCATCACCAAAGCCAGCATAATCGCCAGCAAGGTGGCTATCAGCAAGGTCACCAGAAAAAACGTTTGCAGGCCTTGCTTGGCATAAGTCAACTCGGCATATTTGGCGCGCGCCGCTTCAATCAGCGTGGCGTCTTGCGCCACATTTTCGGGAATGGGCTGACGGAAAAACAGCGCACTGCTGCTGCCGTTGCCTGCATTCACCGCCAGCCAGCCTTGCGCATACAGTACACCGCCGAGATTTTCGATGCTGCGCGCCGAGCCGGACTTTTCCAACAAGTCGCGGGTTACGTTATCCAAAACCGGCGCCGGCAGTTTGTTGGGGTTGCGCACCACATCAACCGCCTGCGTGCGCAGGTTGTAAACCGCAAGCTGGCTGAATTGCTGCGTATCGGGCGCCCCTGCCAATGCGCGGCTCAGGTTCCGCCCCAACGATGCGGCGCTGATCAAATCGATTTGCAGTGGGGTGGCATTGCGCACGCTGTTATCCAAAGCCAGGTTCAATGCCGATTTGCTCAAGTTCAACCCGCGCTCGAGCGCATCGTGGGTATCGTTGCCGAACCATGAATTAATGCTGTTGGAAATAAACTGGGCCGACACGCCGAACAGAAACAAACCCGGCAACACGGCCACCAGCGTAAACATACCGGCCAGGCGGCGGGCGATTTGCGAGCCGAACACGCCGCTTTTCACATCGCGCATCAGCAGGCGGATATAGCGCACCAACACCGCCAGCAACACGGCTACCAACACGCTGCTGGCAGCGATAATCCACCAGAAATAGTCGCCTAAAATGCTGTCGTTATCGGTGGCCAGCGTGAGGATATAGAGCGAAATGAATGCAAGCACGCCGGCAATAAAAAGAAAATACCGCATGGTTTATTCCTGCGAGATATTGAGTGACTGCCAGCCCGAGTCGAGCTGCCAGCTTTTTGACGTGAGTGCGTTGATTTGGAACGGTTTGGGCAGCTGCGACGTGCTCAGCGCCAAACGAATTTCGGCTTTGGTTTCGCCCGCCTGCACGCCGCTGAGGGCGCCGCTGCCCAGCACCCGCCAGTTGGCCACCGCGCCTACGCCGCGCAGGGCGGTTTCCAAGCTGTTGTATTCGGTGGAAAACGTGCCGACGGCAACGCGGTAGCGGTTGGTCAGCGGATGGTAAGAGAGTTTGTATTGGATCGAGCTGTCGCTGCCCACCAGCTGGCCGAGCTTGAAGCGGTAGGCCGCTATTGTGGGGGCGGAAAGCTGGTAGTTCAGGGTAAACGTGAGCGGCACGCCTTGGTTGAGCGCCTGCTTGAGCTGGTCGGGCAAATCGGTTTTGAAGCGGCTGCTCACCAGCATCTGCCCCGACGATGTGAGTGTGGCCTGCATACGGGTCGCGCTGATGCCTTCTGCGGCCGTCTGAAAAGACACGGCCAGCAGAACGGGCAGCAACAGTAGTTTTTTACTGTTTTTGAATAAGCGCGTAATAAAAGCCATCTTGCTGTTTGTTGGGTAAAAGCACACGCGACTGCACACATTCGGCATCGGCGTGGCGGTTGAGGAATTTTTGCAGCTGCTGTTCGTTTTCTTCAACGAAAACCGAACAGGTGGCCAAAAGCATCCTGCCGTTTTTCGTCAGGGTCTGCCACAGCGCGTCGAGCAGTTTTTCCTGCTGGCGCGCGGTTTTGGCGGCATCGCCGGGGCGGCGCAGCCATTTGATGTCGGGGTTGCGCCGCACCACGCCTGAAGCAGTGCAGGGAACGTCGGCCAATATGGCGTCGAACGGTCGGCCGTCATACCATGCGTTTAAATCCTGCGCGTCGGCGCATTTTAAAGAGGCCGTCTGAAAACCCAGCCTGCTCAGATTATCCGCCACTCTTTTCAGACGGCCTGCATCTATATCCAAAGCGGTAACTTCGCAATCGGCCAGTTCCAATATGTGGCCGGTTTTGCCGCCGGGCGCGGCGCAGGCATCCAAAATGCGTTCGCCGTGCTGCGGGTTCAAAATATAGGCCGCCTGCTGGGCGCCGAGATCCTGCACCGACACGAGGCCGTCTGAAAAACCGGGCAGGCGGGCAACCGGCACGGCTTCTTCAAGCATCACGGCATAATCGCCCAACACTTTTCCCGCCATGCCCGCCTGCGCCAGCGCAGCCACATAATCTTCGGCATTGCTGCGGCGGCGGTTGACGCGCAAAACCATCGGCGGATGCAGCTGCCAGGCGGCAGCCATATTGTGCCAATGCTTGGGATAGTGGTTTTGCAGATACCGTATCCACCACTCGGGCAGGTTGTATTTCGCCACATCGTTGTGTTTGCAGGCTGCCGCCAGTTTGTCGCGCTCGCGCAAAAAACGGCGCAGGATGGCGTTGGCGAAAGAACGGTATTGCCCTTTGCCGATTCTAGCGATTTCTTCCACCGCTTCGTTCACCACTGCATGAGGGGCGTTGCGGGTGTAGTGGAGCTGGTAGAGCGCCGCCAGCAGCAGGCTTTCGAGCTGCGGATTGGTAATCGGTTTGGCGAGCATTTTGCCGAGCATAAACTTCAGGCTGCCGTTATGGCGCTGGCAGCCGTAGGCGATGTCTTGCAAAGCGCCGCTTTCCTGCTGGCTCAAATCGGGATGGCCGGCGCGGATGGCGGCCAGCGCGTCTTGCAGGTTCTGCCCTGCCGCCACCGCCGCTATGCTTTGGGCGGCGAGTTTCTGCGCCAAGGCCATGCTCACAGCTTCTCTCCTGCCGCTATGCGGTTGCCGGCGGCAAAAGCGGCGATATTCATACGCTTGCTGTCGGCGGGCTGCAATTCGGTAATTTTCAAAGCCTGCTCGCCGCAGGCCACAATCAGGCCGTCTGAACCGCAATGCAGCACTTCGCCCGCTTCGCCGCTCTGCGCCACTATTTCGGCCCGCCAGATTTTCAGGGGTTTGCCTTGATATTCCGTCCAAGCGCCGGGCACGGGATTAAAAGCACGGATTTTGCGCTCGACCGCCGCGGCCGCTTCGCTCCAAACGATTTTGGCTTCTTCTTTGCTCAATTTCTGTGCATACGTTACACCGTTTTCAGGCTGGGGTATGCTTTTCAGACGGCCTTCCTGCTGCAAACGTTGTAAATCAGCCACAATTGCCTGCGCACCGATTTCGGCCAAAGCGTCGTGCACGTTTTGGGCGGTGTCTGCCGTTTTGATGGCGTAGCGGTGCTCGCTGACCACATTGCCGGTGTCCAAACCCGCGTCCATCTGCATGATGCACACGCCGGTTTCGGCATCGCCTACTTCGATCGCACGCTGTATCGGCGCCGCACCGCGCCAGCGCGGCAGCAGCGAAGCATGGATATTCAAACAGCCGTGTTGCGGAATATCGAGCACGGCCTGCGGCAAAATCAGGCCGTAGGCGGCCACCACCATCACATCGGCGTGTTGTTTGCGCAACAATTCCTGTGCTTCTTCATTGCGCAGGCTCGGCGGCTGGGCAACGGTCAGCCCCAAATCAAGCGCAGCCTGCTTAACCGGGCTTGCCTGCAACTGCATACCGCGCCCCTTGGGGCGGTCGGGTTGGGTTAACACCAGCGGAATCTCAAAGCCCGCCGCAGCAATGGCTTTCAGGGCGGAAGCGGCAAAATCGGGGGTGCCTGCAAAAATGACTTTCATATTGATAGATAGGCCGTCTGAAAGGTTATAGATTGTGTTTCTGGCGCTTTTTCAGCTTGGTTTTGATGCGGTTCTGCTTCAGCTGCGACAAGTGCTCCACAAACACTTTCCCCATCAGGTGGTCGAGTTCGTGCTGTATGCAGATGGCCAGCAGGCCGTCGGCTTCGAGGGTGAATTTTTCGCCGTTTTCGTTGAGTGCTTCAACGGTTACGCGCTCGGCACGGGTTACGGTGTCGTAAATGCCGGGTACGGAAAGGCAGCCTTCCTCATAAGTGGTTTCACCGTCTTTATGCGTGATAACGGGGTTGATAAACACACGCGGTTCGCTTTTATCTTCGGTTAAATCCATCACCACCACCCGCTCGTGCACGTCGACCTGCGTGGCCGCCAAACCGATGCCGCGCGCTTCATACATGGTTTCGAACATATCGGCCACCAGCGTTTTGATGCGCCCGTCCACCTCGGCCACCGGCGCGGCAACCTTGTGCAGACGCTCGTCGGGATACTGGAGAATGTTAAGTAATGCCATAATTTAATCTCAAATGTAAAAATATGTGTGCTTAATGCTATGATAACGGCAATATTAGGTGGTAAAATATCACCCATGATTCCATAGGGCAGCCAAAGCCCAACCGTTAACAGTTAATTAAAGATAATCTATTCCGATTTCAAGGGGAACAAGTCATGCAAAAACATATTATAACCTTGCTTTGCGCCGCAGGTTTGGCAATTTCCGGCCAGGCCGCGGCCGCCGCTCTGAAAGTGCGCCCCGACGCACCCCAGCGTTATGTGGTGAAGCAGGGCGACACTTTATGGGGCATTTCGGGCAAATACCTTTACAGCCCGTGGCAATGGAACCGCCTGTGGGGAAGCAACCGCAATGCCGTGCGCAACCCGCATATGATTTATCCCGGCCAGGTGTTGGTGTTGCGTTATGTCAACGGCCGCCCGGTATTGGGCTTCGACAAGGCCGCTTCCTACCGCGAAGGCAACATTCCCGTAGTCAAACTGGCGCCGCGCGTGCGCGAGATGTCTTCCGGCTACGGCATCCAAACCGTTAACGTAAACTTCTACCGCATGTTTATGCAGCATCCGCAAGTGATTCCGCAGATGCAGACCCAAGATGCGCCGCGCCTGATCGATGGCCCCGACAACCGTGTGCTTTATAGCAAAGGCGACCGTGTGTACGCCTACGGCATCACCGAACCCGGCCGCTATCTGGTTTACCGCGCGGTTAAAGACATCACCGACCCCGACACCAAAAAATACCTCGGCCAGGAAGTGGTGTTCAGCGGCATCGTGAGCACCCTGCCCTACACCAACAGCGCACTGGATGCCCGCAGCGAAAAAGACGCCGGCTCGCTGCCCGACAACGAATACTACACCCGCCTGCACCCGCTGGTGAAAGTGCCCACCCAAACCGCGCAGCCTTTGGTGGTGGAAGAAGCCGTTTCCGAAGTGCGTAAAGGTGATTTCCTGCTGAAAATGACCGACGAAGGCGACAGCTTCCAAATGATGCCGCACGCCCCCAGCCGCCATGTCGATGCCAAAGTCGTATCGATTTTCAACGGCATCGGCGAAGCAGGCCAGTTCCAAACCATCACGCTCAACAAAGGCGAGGCCGACGGTTTGGACAAAGGCACCGTATTGAGCCTGTATAAACGCGGCCGACAAGTGAAAGTGGACTTGGAAAATGGTAAAAAAGGCGGCCGCAGCGTGGTGAAATATGTGTCGATTCCCGCCGAAGAAGCCGGCTTGGCGATGGTTTACCGAACCAGCAAAAACTTGGCCTCGGCCATTATTCTGGAAAGTCTGACCAGCATCAGCATCGGCGACACCGCATCCGAACCCGGCCAAGATTTGGACAATATGGCCGACGACACCCCGCACGCCCCGAATGTGCCGCAGGAATCGCACGATACCGAATACAACGAATACAACATCAAAAGCAATATCAACCCCTGATAAAGCAGCCAACCGGCCTCAGCAGAGGCCGTCTGAAAAAAGCACGCGGCCAAGCGTGCTTTTTTGTTGCCGTTTTCACTACACATTCACACTTCTGCAACACTAGGATCAAACCTTTACAAAACTCAAAAACCAACCCTGAAATCTGATCCGCCGCCATGCCCGCACCGGCACAAGCCCACCAAAAATTTAACAACATATTGAAATATAAAAACTATTTAACAAAATCACAGATTCCCACCCATGCAGAAACAGCAGCGGTTAAGAATTTTTCAGACGGCTTGAACAAGTTTTGCCAAAAGCCGTGTGTAAATAAAACTTCAAAGTGATTAACAAACCATTACAAAAAAGATAGAATTGCAAACATAAAAAATATCACCGGCATTATTAAATGCCGAATGCAAACACAACGGGGTTTAAGCCATGAATGATTCAGAACGATATGCCTGGATACAGCTTGCGCTCACCCCTTATGTGGGCGCAGAAAGTTTTTTGGCACTGATACGGCATTACGGCTCCGCCCGGGCTGCTTTGGCAGCACCTGCCGAAACCGTACGGAAACTGGTTTACCACAAACAAGCCGTTGCCGCGTGGGAAGGGGATAACGCGCAGGCAACGGCCGCTGCGGAAGCAGCCTTGGCATGGGAGAAACAGGAACACTGCCGGCTGATGCTGCTGGGCGACAGCGACTTCCCGCAGATGCTGGCAGAAGGCATCACCCCGCCGCCGCTGCTGTTTTTACGCGGCCGCAGTGAGTTGCTGCACCGCCCTGCCGTCGCCATCGTCGGCAGCCGCCACGCCACACCGCAGGCGGTGCGGATTGCCCGCGATTTCGGCCAAGCCCTGAGCGAAAAGGGGATAACTGTGGTTTCAGGCATGGCTTCCGGCATCGACACCGCAGCGCATCAGGGCGCCTTGCAGGCAAACGGCGGCACCGTCGCCGTTTGGGGAACGGGGATAGACCGCATTTATCCGCAAACGAATAAAGCGCTGGCCTATCAGATTGCCGAACAAGGTTTGGTTATCAGCGAGTTTCCGCTGGGCACCCGCCCGCTGGCCGGCAATTTTCCGCGCCGCAACCGCCTGATTGCCGCCCTGTCGCAAGCCGTTTTGGTGGTGGAAGCCGCGCCCGAATCCGGGTCGCTGATTACCGCCAAACTGGCCGCAGAAATGGGGCGCGAAGTGATGGCCGTTCCCGGTTCCATCGACAACCCGCACAGCAAAGGCTGCCACAAGCTGATAAAAGAAGGCGCCAAGCTGGTGGAATGCTTGGACGATATCGTTCAGGAATGCCCGCAGTTATTGCAGTACACACCGCCCGAACGCCCTGCCCAGCAGGCGGTTCGGAACACCGCACAACACGAGGAAAACGCAGTAGCGGCCGTGTCTGCCGAACAGCCCGCCGAGCACCCGCTCCTAACGGCTTTAGGCTACAGCCCGGCACACCCCGACAGCCTGGCGCAGGCCCTCAACCTGCCCGCTGCCGAAATTTATGCGCAATTGCTCGAACTCGAGCTGGCAAACCAAATTGCCGCCTTGCCGGGCGGCCGCTACCAGCGGGTTAAATAACAAAAAACAAGGAACCATCATGGCTGATGTTATCGCCTTTTTAATCAAACACTTTTACGACTTGGACGCCTGCCCCGCCCCATCGGACCTGGGGCAGATTCTGGAAGACATCGGTTTCAGCGATTTGGAAATCAACCAAGCCCTGATGTTGCTCGAGGTGCTGGCCAACAGCCCCGAAGTTGCCGAAACCCGTTACAGCAGCGGCGCCATGCGCGTTTACCACCACGAAGAGTTGGACGCGCTGCCGCATGATGTAATCAACCTGCTCTACTTCTTAGACCGCGCCGAAGCCATCAACGGCGAACAGCGCGAATTTGTGGTGCACGCCTTGGCGCACCTGCCGGCCGAAGACATTACCGTCGATATGGCCAAAGTGCTCACGCTGCTGGTTTTGTGGGCGCACAAATCGGAACTGCCCGCCCTGATCGGCGCAGAGCTGATGATGGCGCTGCACGGCAAAGCCGTGATGCATTGAAACTGAAAACACGCAAACCGGGCCTTCACAAAGGCCGAAAACACGGCAACCCGCTTTATCACGCGCGTTGCCGAACCCGAATAAATTAATTTCAAAGGGAAAACCCGTGCCGCATCTTCTGCCGCACGGCAACAAGGGAACCAACAGGAAGGCCGTCTGAACACGTTTTCAGATGGCTTTCGGACACCTTAAACACAATAAAAATACGATAGAGACCTTTGCAAAACTGCCTTCAGGCCGTCTGAAATGTTTGATTTCGTCATTCCCGCGCAGGCGGGAATCCAGATGAAAAAAATTTCAAGTATTGATTAAACAAATACTTGGATACCAAGCGTCTGGATTCCCGCCTGCGCAGGAATGACGGTAAATAAACTTTTTGGGGTTTTGCAAAGGTCTCAATAAAAACACAATAAAAATACCATAGCAATAATTCAAACACTTACTTAGCGGTAACAGACTCAACCTGCGCCGCACGGAAATCCAATCTCACTACCGGCACCGGCTCCAACCGCTGCCGCACGCGCAAGCAGCCTGCGGGCGCGCCCGAATACGCACGCCGTCCGGCACGACCGGAACGGCATCCGCATTCGTGCGCCGTCCATATGCAGCACGGCCTGCAACCAAGCACACTCTCCCGCTTATGTTTTTCAACACTTGGTAAATATAAAACAGAGATTATGTTACGCATTCCGTTTATTGATTTGCTCTATGCAACTGCATTTTCCATCATGCTGACCTCGGTGGTGATGAGTACGCAAGTCGGCGATTGGATGGCACACATCACATTGATTTTCCTGCCCGACAGCCAACGCCTGCTGCACAAAGGCATTTATAACTTCCGCACCGTTTCCCCCGCCCTTTCCGTCCACTTTTTATGGGGGCTGGCGGCGGTTTACCTCTACCGCAAACAAACCAAACCCGGCAAAAGGCCGTCTGAAACCGAAAAATAGTTTTGACAAGCCATAAAGCCGCATCATATAAATAATAATAGGCACCGGCGGCACACCACCGAAACCGCCGCGCCGCACAACCATAAAATATTTTTCAGACGGCCTCATTTCAGGCCGTCTGAAACACAAACTATTTTGATTTTGCTTGTTTGACAACATTCAGGAAACCGACCATGGCAAAAAACCTTTTGATTGTAGAGTCGCCCTCCAAAGCCAAAACGCTGAAAAAATACCTCGGCAGCGAGTTTGAAATTCTCGCTTCCTACGGCCATGTGCGCGATTTGGTGCCGAAAAACGGCGCGGTCGACCCAAACAACCACTTCGCCATGAAATACGAGCTGGTTGCCCGCAATGCCAAACACGTCGATGCCATCGTCGCCGCCGCCAAAGAAGCCGAAAACCTCTATCTGGCCACCGACCCGGATAGGGAAGGCGAAGCCATTTCATGGCATTTGCAGGAAATCCTCAAAACCAAACGCGGCTTGAAAAACATCAACCCGCAACGCGTGGTGTTTCACGAAATCACCAAAACCGCCGTACTCGAAGCCATCGCCCACCCGCGCGGCATCGAAACCAACCTCGTCGATGCCCAGCAGGCGCGCCGTGCGCTCGATTATCTGGTCGGCTTCAACCTCTCGCCGCTGTTGTGGAAAAAAATCCGCCGCGGCTTGAGTGCCGGCCGCGTGCAAAGCCCCGCCCTGCGCCTGATTTGCGAGCGCGAAAACGAAATCCGCGCCTTTGAAGCGCAGGAATACTGGACGCTGCACCTCGACAGCCACAAAGGCCGCAGCAAATTCACCGCCAAACTGGTTCAATACAAAGGCGAAAAGCTCGAGCAATTCTCGCTGCCGTCTGAAACTGCACAAGCAGAGGTGCTTGCCGCCTTAGAGGGCAAAAGCGCGCACGTTGCCGCCATCGAAAAGAAAAAGCGCAGCCGCAACCCCGCCGCGCCGTTTACCACATCGACCATGCAGCAAGACGCCGTGCGCAAACTCGGCATGACCACCGACCGCACCATGCGCACCGCACAGCAACTTTACGAGGGCATCGACGTCGGCCAGGGCGCCATCGGCCTGATTACCTATATGCGTACCGACAGCGTAACCCTGTCGGACGAAGCGCTTACCGAAATCCGCCACTACATCGAAAACAAAATCGGCAAAGATTATCTGCCTTCCGCGGCCAAGCAATACAAAACCAAATCCAAAAACGCCCAAGAAGCGCACGAAGCCATCCGCCCGACTTCCGTGTACCGCACGCCCGAAAGCGTGAAGCCGTTCCTGACCGCCGACCAGTTCAAACTCTATCAAATGATCTGGCAGCGCACCGTTGCCTGCCAGATGGCGCCCGCAAAATTCGACCAAACCACCGTCGATATCGCCGTGGGCGACGGCATCTTCCGCGTAACCGGCCAAGTGCAAACCTTTGCCGGCTTCTTAAGCGTGTATGAAGAAAGCACCGACGACGAAGGCGAAGGCGAAGAAAACAAAAAACTACCCGAAATGGCCGAAGGCGAAACCCTGCCCGTCGACAACATCTATGGCGAACAACACTTCACCACCCCGCCGCCCCGCTTCAACGAAGCCACGCTGGTGAAAGCACTCGAAGAATACGGCATCGGCCGCCCGTCGACTTACGCCAGCATCATTTCCACGCTCAAAGACCGCGAATACGTTACCCTTGAGCAAAAACGCTTCACCCCCACCGACACCGGCGAAATCGTCAACAAATTCCTCACCGAACACTTCGCCCAATACGTCGACTACCACTTCACCGCCAAGCTCGAAGACCAACTCGACGAAATCGCCAACGGCAAACGCGAGTGGATACCCGTGATGGACAAATTCTGGAAAGGCTTCCACAAACAGGTTGAAGAAAAAGAAGGCATCGAGCGCGCCAAGTTCACCACCCAAGAGCTTGACGAAACCTGCCCCAAATGCGGCAACCACAAACTGCAAATCAAGTTCGGCCGCAACGGCCGCTTCGTTGCCTGCGCCGGCTACCCCGAATGCGGCTACACCCGCAACGTTAACGAAACCGCCGAAGAGGCCGCCGAACGCACCGCGCAGGAAGCCGCCGAGCAGGCCGAACTCGAAGGCCGCCAATGCCCCAAATGCGGCGGCCAGCTGGTTTACAAATACAGCCGCACCGGCAGCAAATTCATCGGCTGCGCCAACTACCCCAAATGCAAGCACATCGAACCGCTGGAAAAACCCAAAGACACCGGCGTTGAATGCCCGCAATGCAAAAAAGGGCATCTGGTGGAGCGCAAATCGCGCTACGGCAAACTGTTTTACAGTTGCAGCACTTACCCCGACTGCAACTACGCCACTTGGAACCCGCCCGTCGCGGAAACCTGCCCCAAATGCCAATGGCCGGTGTTAACCATCAAAACCACCAAACGCTGGGGTGTGGAAAAAGTCTGCCCGCAGAAAGAATGCGGCTGGAAAGAGCAGATTAAACCGCCTGCGCCGAAAGGAAGCGCGGCTGAAGAATAACCCCGGCATCGAAAAGCCGTCTGAAAATCAAAAATTTTCAGACGGCTTTGTATCTTCAATATATAATAAATCATAAATATCAAAGAAGTAGAGAAAATGAGACCCTCCGAAATCATCACACTGCACCGTCAAACCATCCGCGAGACCGCCGCCCGTTTTCCCGTTGCCAATGTGCGTATTTTCGGCTCAACCGCACGCGGCACAGATAGCGACGGCAGCGACTTGGATTTGTTGATTGACCCGTTGCCGCACACCACGCTTTTTGATTTGGGCGGTTTTCAGGATGAATTGGAAACACTTTTGGGGGTGCGTGTCGATGTCTGCACGCCGCAAGATTTGCCCGCATCATTCCGGCAACAGGTGCTAAATGAGGCAAAGGTGTTATGAATATTGACCGCAAACAGGATTATTTGAGCCATATCCGCAAAGCCGCTCAAAATGCCATTGATTTCAATCAGGATTTGCTGCTATCGGATTTTTTAGCGGATGAGCGCACACAGCAGGCCACCGTTATGAGTTTGCTCATCATCGGAGAAGCGGCAACCAAACTGATAAATGATTATCCTGAATTTACCGAAGCCAATGCCCATATTCCATGGCGCAGTATGCGCGGCATGAGAAACCGCATCGCACACGGCTATTTTGATATTGATTGGGCAGTTGTTTGGGCAACCGTTCGGACGGCCTTGCCGGATTTATTGGATAAATTGGCAGATGTACGGATGTAATAGAATTTTTATAGTGAATTAAAAAAGCAAAAGCCGAGACCTTTACAAAATTCGTTGAGGCCGTCTGAAAATCAAAAATTTTCAGACGGCCTTTGTTTTATAATCCCCCATCCTTTCCAAACCCGAACAGCCCCATGAAACACAGCAAACACCAAAACCAGATCCGCATCATCGGCGGCAGCTGCCGCGGCAGGAAATTGCATTTCAACGACGCCGACGGCCTGCGCCCCACACCCGACAGTGTGCGCGAGCGTTTGTTTAACTGGCTTGGGCAGGATTTAACCGGCCAAACCGTGTTGGATCTGTTTGCCGGCAGCGGCGCGCTGGGGCTGGAGGCGGCTTCGCGCAATGCGGCTTCAGTGGTGCTGGTGGAAAACAACCGCCGCACGCTGCAAACCGTTGGCGGCAATATCCGCGAGCTGGGTTTGAAGCAAGTTGAAACCGTATGTTCAGACGGCCTGCTTTATCTGAAACATTGCGGCAAAACGTTCGACACGGTGTTTCTAGACCCGCCTTTCGGCTGGCAGCAATGGCCGGATTTGTTTGCGCTGCTGCAAGGCCGTCTGAATATCGGGGCGATGGTTTATATTGAAGCGGGCAGCCTGCCGCCGTTTCCCGACTGGCTTGCGCCGTATCGCGAAGGCAAGGCGGGGATGAGCAAATTTGCTTTGCTGGCGTATAGTTAAATCACTGAACGAGGCCTTTGCAAAACCCTCAGATGTGGATGCAGTTCAAGGCGTAGCAGCGCAGCGAGTACAGACATATCAAGCAGATAGGCAAACGAGCGAGCGGCACACAATGCAGAAATGCGCCGCAGATGGGGGGGTTTGCAAAGGTCTCTGAATTTCAATAACGTTTCCGCCATACCCGGCCCTAGCCCGGGTATTTTCTTTAAAAACAAAAAGATGCCCGGGCCAAGCCCGAGCATGACGGTATTGCATTCAAGCTTTTCAGACGGCCTGATCGTTTTGGATAAACGTTTGGCAAATCTCGATGATGTCATTGCCGAATTTGTTGATTTTGGCTTCGCCCATGCCGTAGATTTCGTGCAAATCGTCGGGCGTGACGGGCAGTTTTTCAACGATGTCGCGCAGGGTTTTGTCGCCGAACACCACATAGGCTGGCACTTCTTCGGCCTGCGCGCGCGCCAGCCGCCAGCTTCGCAGCGCCTGCCAGATGCGCTCTTCGCGCTCGGTGCGCAGCCATTCTTCTTTGGGTTTCTGCGTGGCGGCTTTTTCGCGTTTGAGCGGGCGCAGCCACACTTCTTCGCTGCCTTTGAGCACGGCTTTGGCCTCTTCGGTGAGCACCAGCGCCTGATGGTGCAGCGGGTTGACGGTGAGGTAGCCCAAACTGATGCACTGGCGCACGATGCCGCGCCATTCTTTGTCGCCGAAGTCGGCGCCGATACCGAAGGTGGATAATTCGTGGTGGCGGTTGCGGGCGATCCAGTCGTCGTTTTTGCCGCGCAGCACGTTAATCACGTAGCCTGCGGCAAACTGCTGGCCGACGCGGTACACGCAGCTTAACAGTTTCTGCACAATCACGGTGCCGTTAAAGCGCACGGGCGGGTGCAGGCAGTTGTCGCAATGGCCGCAGGGTTGGCTCTGCTCGCCGAAATGTTGCAGCAGCAGCACGCGGCGGCAGGCGGCGGTTTCGCACACGGCAAGCATGGCGTCGAGTTTTTGCAGCTCGATTTGTTTCTGTTCGCTGCTGCTCTCGCCGGTTTGGATGCGTTCGCGCAGAATCACCCAGTCGTTGAGGCCGTAGCACAGCCAGCTGGCTGCGGGCAGGCCGTCGCGGCCGGCGCGGCCGGATTCCTGATAGAAATGTTCGACGCTCTGCGGCATATCGAGATGGGCGACGAAGCGTACGTCGGGCTTGTCGATGCCCATGCCGAAGGCAACGGTGGCCACCACGATAATATTGTCTTCGCGGGTGAAGCGCCGCTGGTTGGCTTCGCGCGTTTCCATGCTCAGGCCGGCGTGGTAGGGAACGGCGTCGAGGCCGTGTTCGCACAGAAAGGCTGCCGTGTCTTCCACTTTTTTGCGGCTCAGGCAGTAAACGATGCCGCTCTGCCCTGCCATCTGCTTGGTAATAAAATCAAGCAGTTGTTTTTTGCCATTGTTTTTTTCGATAACTTGGTAATAGATGTTGGGGCGGTCGAAGCTGGCGATAAATTCGGGGGCGTCGTTCAGGTACAGGTAGTGTTTGATGTCGGCGCGGGTGGCGGCGTCGGCGGTGGCGGTAAGCGCGATGCGGGGAACATTGGGGTAGCGTTCGGCCAAAATGCCGAGCTGTTGATATTCGGGGCGGAAGTCGTGCCCCCACTGGCTCACGCAGTGGGCTTCGTCGATGGCAAACAGGCTGACGGGGTGTTGGTCGAGAAAGCGCAGAAAACGCTCGCTAACCAGGCGTTCGGGGGCAACATAAAGCAGTTTCAGACGGCCCGACTGTATATCGTCGGCAATCTGCCGGGCTTCGTCGGGCGAAGTGCCGCTGTGCACGCTGGCCGCCGCCACGCCTGCAGCGTGCAGGTTGGCCACTTGGTCGTTCATCAGCGCAATCAGCGGCGACACCACCACCGCCACGCCTTCGCGCATCAGCGCGGGAATCTGGTAGCACAGCGATTTGCCGCCGCCGGTGGGCATCAACACCAGCAGGCTGCCGCCCGCGGCCAGCGTATCCACAATCTCGGCCTGGCTGCCGCGAAATTCGGGGTAGCCGAACACATCGTGCAAAATTCGGGCGGCGGTTTGGGGCATGGGCGGCTTTCGCAAAAGGGCGTAACGGGCGGAAAGTGCGTATTTTAACGTTTTTCGCAACAGGCCGTTTGAAAATTCAAGCGGCTTTTTTTACACGGTTTTGTTTATTTTTTTGCCGCCTCACATAAAAAGGCTTACCATTATGCAGTTTTAACCGAGCGGCAGATAAGGCCGTCTGAAAGGAATTTATGAACGCTTTTCGCTTTTCCGCCACGGCGGCGGTTGCCTTGCTGCTGGCCGCCTGTGCGGGCACGTCCGGCCCTTCGGTAAGCGGCAGTTGGGACAAAATCGGCACCACCTCCAACGGCAATATCCGAGCTTATATCGATAAGGCCAGCATCCGCAAAAACGGCAACCTGGTTACTTTCCGCGACCGCAAAGTGGTGCAGAAAACCGACGAAGAACGCTATGTGAACACGCCCAAATACAAAACCGCCGTCGGCACTTGGGAAATGCACTGCACCAACAAAACCTACCGCTTAACCGCCCTGCAACTGCTGGACGAAAAAGGCACGGTGCTGCTGAACCAAACCTACACCGCCGCCGGCATCCGCCCCATGAGCATCATCGGCGGCTCGGTAAACGAAAAACAGTTTGAAATAGTGTGCAAGCAGTAGCCCGCAAACCGAATGCTTGAAAGGCCGTCTGAACGTTTTCAGACGGCCTGAATCTTTGCAAAATAAAAAACATCACAAAAATAAACCGTTGCAAAAAACAATTCAAGCCTGAAAACGTTTGTATCTCGTCATTCCCGCCGCCGATACCCATCCTTTACAAAAACCCATTACAATAACCGCACCGCCAACCTTTCAGACGGCCTATGACTGCTCAACCGATTACGCTGGTGTGGTTCCGCCGCGATTTGCGCCTGTTCGACAACACCGCCCTGCAAACCGCCATACGCCGCGGCCTGCCCGTAGCAGGCGTGTTTGTGTTCACCCCCGCCGAAGAGGCCGCCCTCGCGCGCAACGGGCGCCGTTTAGGTTTTATTTACGACAGCGTGGCGGCGTTTCAAGCGGCCTTGTCGGCCAAAAACGTGCCGCTGTATGTGCTGCACGGGCGCGCCGAAAACGAAATTCCGCAACTGGCCGCAACGCTTGCCGCAGAAGCCGTGGTGTGCGCCGAAAGCTACGAGCCGCAAGGCAGGGAAGAAACCAACGCCGTCAGCCGCGCACTCGACCGGTCGGGCCGCGCCCTCGTGCAGGTTGACGATTCCGCCGTGCTGCCCAAAGCCGCCGTGATGACGCACACCGGCCGCCCCTATCTGGTTTACACACCCTACAAAACCGCCTGGCTGCAAACCTATGCCCAACGTTTCGGCACATGGGCGCCCGCCGACAACCGGCACGACCTTGCCGCACTGCAAGCGCGCCTGCCCGAATCCGCCCGCCGCTCTCCGCCGCTGCCCGATCCCGCCGCCCTCGGCATCGGCCCCGACGACCGCACCACTCTTTTTGCCGGCGGCGAAGAAGCCGCTCAGGCGCAGTTAGGGCGGTTTCTCAACCACATCGGGCGCTACCGCCTCGAGCGCGATTTTCCCGCCAAAAGCGGCACTTCCCGCCTTTCGCCCTATATCGCCCACGGTATGCTCTCGCCCCGCCATCTGGTTTATCTCGCGCGCCAACACGACGGCGAAGGCGCATCAGCATGGCTGGACGAGCTGATTTGGCGCGAATTCTTCCAGCAGGCGCTCTACCACCACCCGAACACGGCGCAGGAAAGTTTCCGCCCCGAATACCGCAACCTGGCTTGGCCCGGCAAAGCCGAATGGTTCGAGCGCTGGAAAAGCGGGCAAACCGGCTACCCGATTATCGACGCCGCCATGCGCTGTCTGGCCGGCAGCGGCTGGCTGCACAACCGTTTGCGTATGCTGGCGGCGGGCTTTTTGGTGAAAGACCTACTCACCGACCCGCGCCTTGGCGAAGCGTGGTTTGCCGAACAGCTGATTGATTACGATTTGGCCGCCAACAACGGCGGCTGGCAGTGGGCGGCCGGCACGGGCTGTGACGCGCAGCCGTATTTCCGCATTTTCAACCCCGTGCTGCAATCGCAGAAGTTCGACCCCGACGGCCGCTTTATCCGCCGCCATGTGCCGGAACTGGCGCACTTGGGCAAAGACGTTATCCACGCCCCGTGGCTGGCGAAAGAAAGCATACGCACCCACGGCTACCCGCCCCCCATCGTTAACCACAGCGAACAGCGTTTGCGGGCGCTGGCTCTTTTCAAGCAGCCTGAAAAGGCCGTCTGAAAATCGCTGCTACGCCTGCTTTCCGGCGGTGTCCGGCTGATGCGGCGGCGTATCATCCTGCTGTTTTTCCGAGCCGCCTTCTTTTGAGTCAGGCGGCAGATCCACGATAACCGTTCCGGCGATAAAATCGTGAATGCCGCGGCTGTTGGAGCCGAACACAATCATCAGACAGTTGATCCAAATGGGCCATCCACCTAGAAAATCATCGAAAATCAAAAAATTGCCAAAAATAAGCCATGCCGGCGTTCTGAGCAGGAGATATTCCAGCGCACTGGCCCGCTGCCCTGTGCGGATATTGATGGGAACAAGATAAAGCGCGCATTTGCCTGCCGAACGGCCGAAAATGCAGATAATGCAGATTTGTATCAGGGCATAAACCGAATACTGGAACACAGAAGGTGCACGGAGGGCATCTTCAATGGCTTTGGCATCACCGGCCATCACAGCATCGTTCATGGTGCAAAGCACCACTATCCACAATAAAATGCAATCTATTGTAAATGCCGCAAACCTGTCACTCACCGGCGCCACGCGGAAGTTTGATTCTTCAAATTTAAATGTTTTCAAATCGGCCCGTTCGCCCATAGCAGCGCTCCAAAAGCCTGTTAGAATCACAGAGAAACAATTAAGTTCAGTTCGATATTCATAACATGTGCCGCCCGAAACTTTTCAGACGGCCGCCCATCCGCCTGACTTAACGCAAGCCGCAGGCGCAAACCTTGTGTTCTAATGCACTTTTTTATCCGCCCCGCCCGCCCCGTGCCATTATGAAAACCCTGCTGCAACAAGCCGCCGAACGCTGGTTCAACCCCTACAAACGCTACCGCTACAGCCGCCTGATCCATGCCGTGCGGCTGGGCTTGGCGGTGTTATGCGCCACCCTGATTGCGCGCCGCTTCGGCCTGATGCACGGCGAGTGGATCAGCATCACCGTGTTTGTGGTGCTGGGTATGTTGCAGTTTCAGGGCGCGATTTATTCCAAAGCCGTCGAACGTATGCTCGGCACCCTGATCGGCTTGGCCGCCGGCCTGCTGATTTTGTGGCTGAATCAAAACCACCTGCACGACAATGCCGCGTTTTACCTGATACTCGGCGCATTCAGCGCCGTGGCCGGTTGGCTGGCAGTGGGGAAAAACGGCTATATCCCCATGCTGGCGGGGCTGACCATGTGTATGCTGGCGGGCGGTTTCCACAGCGGCGAATGGCTGCACGACAGCATGATGCGCGCGCTCAACGTGCTGCTCGGTGCCGCCATCGCCGTGGCCGCCGCCAAACTGATGCCGCTGAAATCCACCCTGATGTGGCGTTTTCTGCTGGCCGACAACCTCACCGCCGCCAGCCGCGTGCTGGCCGAAATCGGCAACGGCGAATACATGGGCAGGCAGCGGTGGCGCGAAAACCAGAAAAAGATCAAACAGATCAACAACCGCCTGGTGCGCAGCCGCAGCCATCTCACCCCCACCGCGCAAGAGAGCCGCATCAGCCTCACCATGATGGAAACCATACAGCACACCCACCGCAAAATCGTCAGCAGCACCGACCTTTTGCTGCACGCCGTGCTGAAACTGCCGCGCCCCGACATAAGCGAAGAGGAAGAAGCGCTGCTCAACCGCCATTTCGCCGCCCTGCAACACGAGCTGCACCTCACGTCGCATATGCTCAAAGGCCGCTATGCCCACCGCATTCATATTTCCACCGCCATCGACCCGCAACTGCGCGCCCTTTCGCAGCGGCTGCCGTTTGAATGGCAGGGTTTTATCTGGCTGAGTATCAATATCCGCATCGAGCTGGCCAATTTGGTGATGATGCTGGTGCGCACGCGGCAGAAGTGGCTGGAGCCGAAAGAATTGCGCAAACTGCGCAAGCATTTGATTGATAAAGGCGCACACGGGCAGGGATATAGTGAATTCAATCACTTCGGTACAAGGCAGCAAGCCGCAGGCAGTACAGGCAGTACGACAAGGCGCAGCAACGCCGTAACGGAGTAAGTGGATTCACTATAGGCGCGCAAAATGTTTTCAGACGGCCGCAAGGCTTGGCAAGACCTGTTTTTCTACCGTTTTCGTCATGCTCAAACTTGACCCGAGTATCCGGCTATTTTTAAAAAATAAAAAGATACTCGGGTCAAGCCCGAGTATGACGTTATTTTTAAACAAGTTAGCGGAATATTTTGCCAAGCCTTGCGGCCGTCTGAAAACCGTTCGGCAATGAGTAGGTCGGGCATTTATGCCCGACAAAACCGAAAAATATAACGGAATGTCGGATAAATGCCCGGCCTACGCTGCTACCCGCTGCGCCGTTTCAAGGCCGCCAGCACCACTTCGCTTTGCAGCGCCTGGCGGAACATCGTGCCGAACGGCATCACATCTTTATTCGCCACCACAATCACGCGTTTGCGGCTTTCGGGATTTTGCCAAAGATCAAACCACAACCCGCAGGCATGGGCGGCCATGCGCACGGCCTGCTCGGTGCGCTCGGGCTGCAAAGCCAGCCTGAACAGCGCGGGGTTGCGGATAAAATAATCGCTGAGCCGGTTTTTCGACACCGCATAATCGGCCCGGTCGCGGTCGATGGGCAGCACGGGCACAGGCAGTTGGTTGACGATATTCATCATAGTGTGTCTCCGATGGTTCCGATATCAACGGCTTCCATTGTGGCACAAATCGGGCGGCAACGAACCGTGTTGAATCAAAAACCGGCGATCCGGCCGCCTTCACGCCCACAACAGATAAACCGCCGCCATCGCCACCAGATAAACCAACCCCAGCCAGGCCAGCGGCAGCAGGCCGGACTGTTTGGGCAGGCTGCCCGCCAGCCCCAGGTTCAGCCACGCAAACACGGGGGCGGAAAGAAAAGAAGCCGTCATCGCAAACGGTATCATCTTGCCGACCGCGCCGCTGAAAAACTGAATCAGCACAAACGCCGCAACCGCCGCCGCAATAATCCACACACGCAAAACGCCGTCGCTTTCCGAAACTTCAGACGGCCTGCCCCGCAGCAAATCCACCGCTTGCCGGTTGCAGCGCGAATAACCGTCCACCGCCACGATGGTGGTGCCGTAAATACAGGCAAACGCCGCCAGCACCATCGGAACATACATAAACCCGCCGATGACCGCGGTGTACATATCCACAAACTGCCCGATAAACTTCCCGCCGCTCAAAGGCGGCACGTTTTGCCCGTATTGCACGCGCGCGCCGAGCATCATAAACATCAGCGCCAATATGATGGTAACGGCGTAGCCGGTGTTGAAATCGACCATGCGCCTTTCACGGTAGCCCGCGTGGCGGCGGTTTTTTTCTTTCACCCACATCGAACCGGCCACGCTCAATTCCATCGGCGCGGGCATCCAGCCCATCAGCGCGGCCAGAAACGGCACGGCGGCCAACGTCCACGGCGAAGGATCGGTAAAACCCGCCGCCGCCGGCGGGGGCGGTTTGCCGAAAGCCATCAGCAAAGCGGCGGCGGTTACCGCGCTCAACAGCAGCATGATGATTTTCGACACTTGGTCCAGCCGCCGGTATTGGTGCGAAAACAGCAGCACCACGAAACTCGCCAACACAATCAGGTTCAGCACATTCAGGCTGATGCCCTGCGGCAGCATCATGCCCAGCAGCAGCGCCGACAACAGCGTGCCGCCTGCAATATTCACCACCGTGGCAAACAGGTTGAATGCCAGAAACAGCCACAAATAAGCGCGCCCGCGTTCGGCATAGCCTTCGAGCAGGGTTTTGCCGTGCAGGGCGGCATAATCGAACGCAATGCGGAAAAACGGATATTTCAAAACATTCACCAGCACGATCAGCCCGGCCAGCTGCCAGCCGTAATACGCCCCCGCCTGTGTGGAGGCGATAATGTGCGAACCGCCCACCGCCGACGATGCCATGATGATGCCGGGGCCGAATGTTTGGAAGAAGCTCGGTTTATTCATCAAACTTCCTTTCCGGCAGTCATAAAAAATGCTCCTGTTTCTCGTTTATAGAAAGAAACAGGAGCGCCGTTGCTGCGGTTTCAGACGGCCTGATACAGCCTGATGCCGTCTGAAAAATACAATACGCCGGAAACTTCCCACGCAGGCATTATCCTGATCGGGTGTAAGGGTAACTCTCAGCTGCGCCCGAAAACGGCGCGGCACCCCTGTTTCTGTTTGGTGATTAAAACACGGAAAGCGCCCGGCGTAAATCCGCACGGGCGGAGACCTTTGCAAAACCCTCAGATGCGGATGCAGTTCAAGGCGTAGCAGCGCAGCGAGCGCAGACATATCAAGTAGATAGGCAAGCGAGCAAGCAGCGCACAACGCAGAAATGCGCCGCAGATGGGGGTTTTGCAAAGGTCTCGGGCGGTTTTACAAACGGCGGGCCGGATTACAGGCGGCGGCATTGGTCTTCTTTATTGCCTTTGACCTGGTTGTCGGAGCCGCCGATGCGGCCTTTGTTGCCTTTGCATTGCAGGTTGCCGCCGATACGGTTGCCGTTCACAGACGCACCGGCGTTGTTGTCGAACAATTGCAGATCGCCGTCAATCCATGTATCCGCCACTTTTATCGCATCCGATTCCTTCACCTGAATATCGCCGTCGACACGGGCGCGCTCAACCGTAACCGCACCGGCCTTATCGGCCTGGATATCACCGTCGACGATGGCGCCGAACGCTTGTAGGTTGCCGCCTTGCCCAACCTTCACATTGCCTTTAACACCCGTGCCATTTAAGGTGCAGCTTTGCCTGGCCGGCACCACCACGTCGCCGTCTATCGAAATATCCGACAGCGTGCCGTTACACGTTTGCGTTTCGGCATAGGCTGCCCCGCTGAATGCCAGCACGGCTGCGGGAATCAGAATGGATCTGCATAATTTGTTCATAATCGGTTGCTCCAAAACATCGAAAGCCCTGCCGCCGAAAATCGAAGCACTTAACGGCAAAACCTGCACATTACGCCCCGAATGCGGCAACACGGATGCCATTCAAGCATAAAGCCCCACTAACGACTAGAATATTTGCTTCAATTTTCACAACACAATCAAACCCAACGTTTGTTTCAATCGTGTGACCAACCGGCAAAAAGTGCGGCAACTGCCGCCGCAGGTTTTATAATATCCGCCCCACCGAATAGGAAACGCCATGACCCCTGCCGAACTGCAAAACTTTCTGCACCGCAACATTCCCGCCTCCGCCGCCCTGTCGCTGGCCGTAACCGAAAGCTCGCCCGCACGGGTGGCGCTGCTCGCACCCATCGCCGTTAACCGCAACCACCACCAAACCGTGTTCGGCGGCAGCATTGCCATGCTCGCCACCTTGTGCGGCTGGTCGCTCGTGCATCTCAATTACCCCGAATACCACGGCAAAATCGTGATACAGGAAGGCCGCACACGCTATCTCAAACCCGCCGCAGGCGACTTAACCGCCGTGTGCGAAACCGCCGACCCGGCAGCATGGGCGCAATGCACGAAAATGCTTGCCGAACGCGGCAAAGGCAAAATCACCCTATCCTGCCGCCTGTTCAGCGAAGGGGTTTTGGCGGCGGAATTCGAGGGAAAATATGTGGTGCTGGCTTGATAAAAAGGCCGTCTGAAACATTTCAGACGGCCTTCAATCATGTTTACACTCCCGATTAACGGTAACCGGTCATAACAACATAACCTTTAGAGCGCATACAGTAGCCGACCAGCTTGGCAGCCTCCTCCCGAGGCAACTCGCTGGCGCGGACTTCATGACGGCAAAAGCCCAACTGATCTTTGGCAGCCTGTCGGGAGACACCCTCTTTACCCCAGTAGCGGTATGCCTGCAACTGCCGCTGTGGCTGTGGTTGCGGTTGCGGTTGCGGGGCTGCACATGCGGCCAGCACAACGGCAAAGAGAACGGAAAGAATGATTTTCATGGTTTTCATCGCAATTTCAGATTAATCGGAAATTTATTTTTTATTTGAGCCGCCCTTGCCAGACGGCGGATTATTACCTCTGCCGCCTCCTGACGGATTACCTGTTTTGCTCGGCCAATTAGGATTCGGATTGTTTGTACTGCCTGCCGACATCATTATCTCCTTAATATCGATTGTTGAAAAAATTCCTGAAAAGGAAAAATAAATATATATTAAAATTAAATATAATTCAATTATAGTTGATAAATATACCATTATAATTAATTGTTTGGTAAACGGTGTTTTTCCATACTGCCCACTATGGAAAAAACGAACACACCACACCCCTACCGTTTGATTTTTGCTCAAAATATGCGCCAAATCCGCCGCCTGCAAGAAATTTCCCAAGAAGAGCTTGCATTTTCGGCAGGCATCAGCAAAACCTATGTTTGTGAAATCGAACGGGGCAGTAGAGCTGTATCCATCGATATTATGGGGAGGATTGCCGATGCACTTGAAATGCCGTTGGAAGAGCTTTTACAACGTGATTTAACCAAAGTCGGCAGCAATAAGCAGCAATAAATAGTTTGATACAGGGACAACCAATATTAAAAGGCCGTCTGAAACATTTCAGACGGCCTTTTAATTTTTCAACGGTTTCCGGCACAAACCCTGCGCGGCAGGCTAAGGCTTCTTCACATATTCCGGCTGCGCCTGCGCAGGCTGCACCACCACCACGCTGGAACGCTCGGGGGTGAGTAGGCGGGCGGCGCCCTGCACGTCGGCGGCGGTAACGGTTTGCAGGCGGCGGCGCAGTTCGGCTTCGTCGCCGTAGCTGAAGCCGCGGGCTTCGAGCCTGCCCATCAGCGAGGCTTGGGCGCTCATCGAATCTTTGGCGTAGATTTCGGAAGCGGCCGCCTGCGTGCGTACCCGTTCCAACTCGGTGCGGCTGATGCCGTTGCGGGCGATGTCGGCGATTTCGCTGCGTATCATTTCGAGCAGCTCTTGTTCGCCCGTGCCGCCGGCGGGCATGGCGATGATGCTGAACAGGGGCATTTCGCGGCTGAACATATCGTAGTTCACACCGATGTCGAGCGCGGCCTGCCTGCCGCGCACCAGGTTTTTGTCGAAGCGGCTGGAGGCATTGCCGCCGAGCACATCGGCAAGCACGTCGAGCGCATAAGGCGTTTTGTCGTCGATGCGGGTAAGTTTGGGCACGCGGTAGGAAAGCGCGAGCACGGGCTGGCGGGTTACGGCCGATTCGGTTTGTGCGCTCGCGGGGCGGGTTTCGGCGGCTTCGCTCACGGTGTTGCGCGGCGGCAGGGGCTTGGCGGGAATCGCGCCGAACAGCCGTTCGGCGGTTTTTAGGGTTTGCCGTGCGTCCACATCGCCCACCACCACCAGCACGGCGTTATTGGGGGCATACCATTGGCGGTACCATTGGCGCAAATCGTCGGCTTTGAGCGCGTGCAGATCGTTCATATAGCCGATAACGGGCGCGCGCAGGGCGGGGGTTTGGTAGCTGTTGAGGTAAATATGCTCCCACAGCTTGCCGAAGGGGTTGTCTTCGGTGCGCTGACGGCGCTCTTCGCGTATCACGCTCATTTCGTTGGCGAACTCTTTGTCGCTGAAATTGAGGTTGGCCATGCGGTCGGCTTCCATTTTCAGCACTTCGGGCAGGTTTTTGGCGGCCACGTTTTCAAAATACACGGTTTCGCTGCGGTTGGTGTAGGCGTTGTTCTGGCCGCCCAAAGCCGACACGCGGCGGCTGAATTCGCCCGAAGGCACGGTTGGCGTGCCTTTGAACATCATATGTTCGAGCGCGTGGCTCAGGCCGGTTTTGCCTTCCTGCTCGTCAACGCTGCCCACCTTATACCAAAGCTGCGACACGGCCACGGGCGCGCGGCGGTCTTCTTTCACAATCACTTTCATGCCGTTGGGCAGCGTTTGCGAAAGCGTTTGCGCCCACGCGGGGGCGGCGGCAAGCAGCATCAGAAAAACGGTTCGGCGCAGCATGGTTGTTCTTTCGGAATGGATTGCGGGGCATGATAACTTTTGCCTGCCGATTAAACAAGGTTTGAGGCCGTCTGAACGCTTGTTTTCAGACGGCCTGACGAAGTATAGTGGCTTAAATTTAAAATAGGACAAGGCGACGAAGCCGCAGACAGTACAGGTAGTACGGAACCGATTCTGTTGCCGCTTCAGCGGCTTACAAAATCGTTCTCTTTGAGCTAAGGCGAGGCAACGCTGTACTATTTTAAATTTAAGCCACTATAAGTGTTTGTTTCCGCCGCATCTTGTACTTTCGGGGCATAGCCATTATTTGAAAATACGTTACAATCCAACCCTGAAACCATTTTCAAAACAAGGGAAACCCATGTTCAGTTTCTTTAAACGCAAAAAAAAGCAGGATAACGCCGAACCCGCCGAACCTGCGCAAACGCCCGCGGCGCCCGAAGAAGAGGCGGCCGCATCCGAGGCGGAAAGCGGCTCCCCGTTGGCAGAGGAAGCCCCCGCCCCGCTCACCGAAGCGCAACTCGAAGCGGTTGAAACACACCTGCAAAACAACCCTGTTGATCAATTGGTAGCCGACATCGTCAACCCCGAAGCCAACCTGCCCGAGCAATATAATCCGAACGCGCCGGTGGCCAAAGTTCACATCAGGCCGTCTGAAAACGAAACCGCACCTACCGAAGCGGCCGCAACACTCAGCAGCGGCGAAATGGCCGAAACCCTGAAACAGCCCGACAACATCGCCACCGTTACCGCGCCCGTGCCTGCCGCCGCAGCGGCTGCCGCAGCCGCCGAAGAGAGCGAACCCGCCAAACTCGGCTGGGCGGCGCGCCTGAAGAAGGGCCTCACCAAATCGCGCGACCAAATGGCCAAATCTCTGGCGGGCGTGTTCGGCGGCGGGCAGATCGACGAAGACTTATACGAAGAACTCGAAACCGTGCTGATTACCAGCGACATGGGCATGGAAGCCACCGACTATCTGATGAAAGACGTGCGCAAGCGCGTGTCGCTGCGCGGCCTCAAAGACGGCAACGAGTTGCGCGGCGCCCTCAAAGACGCAATCTACGATTTAATCAAACCGCTGGAACAACCGCTGGTGGTGCCCGATAACGGCCAACCTTTCGTGATTATGCTGGCCGGCATCAACGGCGCGGGCAAAACCACTTCCATCGGCAAGCTTGCCAAATATTTCCAATCGCAGGGCAAATCGGTGCTGCTGGCTGCGGGCGACACTTTCCGCGCCGCTGCCCGCGAGCAGTTGCAGGAATGGGGCGCGCGCAACGGCGTTACCGTGATTTCGCAAACCACCGGCGATTCCGCCGCCGTGTGTTTCGATGCCGTTGAAGCCGCCAAAGCGCGCGGCATCGACATCGTGCTGGCCGACACCGCCGGCCGCCTGCCCACGCAGCTGCACCTGATGGAAGAAATCAAAAAAGTGAAGCGCGTGCTGCAAAAATCCATGCCCGACGCACCGCACGAAATCATTGTGGTGCTGGACGCCAACATCGGCCAAAACGCCGTCAACCAGGTTACCGCCTTCGACGACGCGCTGGGCCTTACCGGCCTGATTGTTACCAAGCTCGACGGCACCGCCAAAGGCGGCATTCTCGCCGCGCTCGCCAGCAACCGCCCGATTCCCGTGCGCTATATCGGCGTGGGCGAAAGCATCGACGATTTGCGCCCGTTTGACGCCAGAGCATTTGTGGACGCGCTGCTCGACTGACTTTCAGGCCGTCTGAAAACCTTTCCGCCCGCACCGCGCACTGCCGTGCGGGCGTTTTTTAACCAAAACGGTTTTCTTGAAACAGTTTGTTTCCTATCATCTCCGCCCGTCGTTCCCGGCTGAACCGCGCAACATTATTCGGTATAATCGCGCATAACCTTTCAGACGGCCTGATGCCGTCTGAAACCAACTTCACCGGATAAACCTATGATTCGTTTCGAACAAGTTTCCAAAACCTATCCCGGCGGCTTTCAGGCGCTGAAAAACGTCAGCTTCAGAATCAGCAAAGGCGAAATGATTTTCGTGGCCGGGCATTCGGGCGCGGGCAAATCCACCGTGCTCAAACTCATCGCCGGCATCACCAAACCCACCGAAGGCAAGGTGTGGATGAACAACCAAAACATCGGCGATTTAAACGACAACCAAATCGGCTTTATGCGCCAGCACATCGGCATCGTATTCCAAGACCATAAAATCCTTTACGACCGCAACGTGCTGCAAAACGTGCTGCTGCCGCTGCGCATCATCGGCTACGACGCCAAACAGGCCGACAAACGCGCCCGCATCGCCATCGAAAAAGTGGGCTTGGGCGGCCGCGAGCTTTCCGACCCCATCACCCTTTCCGGCGGCGAACAGCAGCGCCTGTGCATCGCCCGTGCCGTGGTGCACCAGCCCAGCCTGCTGATTGCCGACGAGCCTTCCGCCAACCTCGACCGCGCCTACGCCCTAGACATTATGGAACTGTTCAAAACCTTCCACGAAGCCGGCACTACCGTTATCGTGGCCGCGCACGACGAAACCCTGATGGCCGACTACGGCCACCGCATTCTGCGCTTGCAGGAAGGCAGGTTCACATCATGAGCCAATACGTATCGCTCCACCTTGACGCCGCCGCCAACGCCGCCCGCCAACTGCTGAAACAGCCCGTGGGCACGCTGCTGATCCTGCTGATGCTGGCGGTGGCGATGACGCTGCCGCTCGCGCTTTATTTGGGCGTGCAAAGCTCGCAGGCCGTGGTCGGCAAACTCAACGAATCGCCGCAGATTACCGTTTATATGGAGCTGGGCGCCGACACGGGCGACACCGAAGCCGTGAAAAACCTGCTCGCGCAAGACAAACGCATTCAGAAAAACGAATTCGTGAGCAAACAAAAAGGCCTGCAAGAGCTGCAAACCAGCATGGGCGGCCAAGATTTGGTGTCGATGCTCGACGAAAACCCGCTGCCCGACGTATTCATCGTTACCCCCGATCCCGCCACGCCGCCCGAAGAAATGAAGGCGCTGCAAAAAGATTTGGCCGAACTGCCGATGGTGGAAGAAGCCAAACTCGACACCGAATGGATGCAGACGCTCTACCAAATCAACGACTTCGCGCATAAAGTTTTCTGGTTTCTCGCCTTCACCCTCGGCGTGGCTTTCGTTTTGGTGGCGCACAACACCATCCGCCTGCAAATCTTGAGCCGCAAAGAAGAAATCGAAATCACCAAACTTTTGGGCGCGCCCGCCTCGTTTATCCGCCGCCCCTTCCTTTATCTGGCCGCCTGGCAGAGCGTGCTCGCCGTTGCCGTGAGCCTGGGGCTGTGCGCCTGGCTGGTGAACGTGTCGAAACCGCTGGTCGATCAGATTTTCAAACCCTACGGGCTGAACATCGAATGGCGTTTCTTCTATTTCTGGGAAGTGCTGCTGGTGCTCGCCGCCGTGGCCGCCCTCGGCATCGCCGGCGCATGGCTGGCCACGCAGCAGCATCTGCTGGGGTTTAAAGCCAAGCGCTGACCAGGGCACAAAACGCACAGGCCGTCTGAAACCCTTTTCAGACGGCCTTTCTCCATAGCCCGCCCCTGTAAAATCCAGTACAATACGCCCCTTAAATAAAGACCTTAGCAAGAGAAAACCATGATTGAAGCCGAAACCGTCAACCAATTGAACGCCATGCTGGGCGACCTTGCCGGCCGCAGCAGCGACATCCGCGGCTATCTCGATTACGACGGCAAAAAAGACCGCCTCGAAGAAGTGGTCGGCCTCTCCGAAGACCCCGACCTTTGGAACGACCCCAAAAAAGCCCAAGAAATCGGCAAAGAGCGCAAAGTGCTCGAAGGCATCGTGCTCACGCTCGACAACATCGCCGCCGGCATCGACGATAACCGCGAGCTGCTCGAAATGGTGGTGGAAGAAAACGACGAAGCCGGCTTCGCCGCCGTGCAGGAAGACATCGCCAAACTCGAGCAGATGATGGCCGATTTGGAATTCAAACGCATGTTCAACCAGCCGGCCGATGTGAACAACTGCTTTATCGACATCACCGCCGGCGCCGGCGGCACCGAAGCCGAAGACTGGGCGGGTATGCTCTACCGCATGTATCTGCGCTATGCCGAGCGCAAGGGCTTCAAGGTAGAAGTGCTCGAAGAAGACGAAGGCGACATCGCCGGCATCAACCGCGCCACCATCAAGCTCGAAGGCGAATACGCATACGGCCTCTTGCGCACCGAAACCGGCATTCACCGCCTGGTGCGCTATTCGCCGTTCGACTCCAACAACAAACGCCACACCTCGTTTGCCTCGGTGTTTGTTTACCCCGAAGTGGACGACAGCTTCGAAGTGGAAATCAACCCCGCCGACCTGCGTATCGACACCTACCGCGCATCCGGCGCGGGCGGCCAGCACATCAACAAAACCGACTCCGCCGTGCGCATCACCCACAACCCCACCGGCATCGTGGTGCAGTGCCAAAACGACCGCTCGCAGCACCGCAACCGCGACGAAGCCATGAATATGCTCAAAGCCAAGCTGTTCGAGCTGGAAATGCGCAAGCGCAACGAAGAAAAGCAGGCGCTGGAAGACGGCAAATCCGACGTGGGCTGGGGCCACCAGATCCGCTCGTATGTGTTCGACCAGTCGCGCATCAAAGATTTGCGCACCTCTTACGAAGTGGGCAACATCAAAGCCGTGATGGACGGCGATTTGGACGGCTTTATCGAAGCCAGTTTGAAACAGGGCGTGTAGCCGGGCCGCCAACCAAACAGGCCGTCTGAAAAGGTTGTTTCTTTTCAGACGGCCTGAAATTTTTGCAAGTTGAGCGCTTTGCCAAACTCATTAAGGCCGGGAGCGTTGCAAGTTGTTTAGGCCGAGACCTTTGCAAAAAAACCAATTCAACCCTGAAAAGGTTTGTGCCTCATCATTAGCTTCGCAAGTCCGCTGCGCTACCCCCGCGTAGGCGGGAATCCAGCCTTTAAACCATTAAGTATTTTATTTCAATAGTTTACGAAAACGACTGGATTCCCGCCTACGCGGGAATGGCGATGGTTGAATATTTCAGACGGCCTAAATGAATTTTGCAAAGGTCTCAGGCCGTCTGAAATATTTGATTTTGTCATACTCGGGCTTGACCCGAGTATCTTTTTGGATTGAAAGAAATAGGGATACCCGGGTCAAGCCCAAGTATGACGATGCAAGTGTTTTCCCGCCTGTTTCCACACTTTCCCGCCACCGCCTACCGCCGCTTTATCGGGTGGTAATCCGCCGCCGTTGCCGCGCCCTGCTCCGCGCCCACCACCACGATATTCATGTTTTCCGCTTTCACACGCCGCTGCCACGCCGATTTGACCTGTTCGGCGGTGAGGGCGGAAACGGCTTTCGGATAGGCTTCGAGATAATCGTCGGGCAGGTTGTAGAAACCGATCAGGCTCAGATAGCCGAGCAGTTTGGCGTTGGTGTCGAAACGCAGCGGGAAGCTGCCGGTGATGTTGGCTTTGGCCTGTTGCAGCTCTTCTTCGGTCGGCCCTTCCGCCGCAAAGTCGGCCAGCACTTTGCGGGCGGCGGCCAGCGCGGCGGCGGTGTTGGCTTTTTGGGTGGAAAAGCCTATGGTCAGCGGCCCGGCCTCAGAGGAAGGGGCGAGGCTGCTGGACGCTCCGTAGGTGTAGCCGTGTTTGTCGCGCAATTCTTTCATCAGACGGCTGTCGAAACCGCCGCCGCCAAGGGTGTAGTTGCCGGCCACCAGTGCGTAATAATCGGGATCGTGGCGTTTGATCAAGGGCATACCCATCACGATTTGCGCCTGCTCACCCGCAAACGGGATATTCTGATGCGCCGCGCGGTGTTCGGGCACGGCGGGCACGGCGCTGCTTTGGCTGCTGCGCGCAGGCAGGCCGTTTAACGCCTGCCGCACCAGGGCTTCGGTTTGGCGGCGGTTGAGGTCGCCCACCACGGCTACGACGGCATTGTTTTTACCGTAGCGGCTGCGGTAAAACGCGCGGATGTCGTCGAGCGTTACGCGGCGTATGCTTTCCACGCTGGTTTGCGCGGGGCGGCCATAAGGGTGGCTGCCGTAGTTCAGGCGGGCGAGTGCGCGGTCGGCGATAAAGCCGGGGTCGGTTTCCTGCTGTTGCAGCGCGGTGATGCTCTGTTTGCGTATGCGCTCGAACACGGCGGTATCGAAACGCGGCTGCGTGAGCGCCTGATTGAGCAGGTTAACGGCGGGTTTGAGTTTGGCGGGATGGCTCAGGCTGCGCAGGGTAACGGTTGCACCTTCTTCGCCGCCGTCGCTGCTGATGCTGGCGGCCAAACCGTCGGCCTGCTCTTTGAAGGCTTCTTCGTCGAGCCGCCGCGTGCCACCCGTCAGCAGTGCGGCGGTAAATTCGGAAACTTCGCCTTTGCCTTCGGGGTTGAAGGCGCTGCCTGCGCCTTTAAAGCTGATCTGCACATCAACAATCGGATTCTGATGCCGCTCCACCAGCAGCACTTGGGTTCCTTCGGGCGTTTGCCAGCGCTGGATATTCACGGCGGCATGGGCGGCAAGCGGCAGCAGGGTTAGCGCGAGCAGAGTTGCGGTCGGTTTCAAAGGCATGGCGTGCTTTCTGAATCTGGCGGAAAGATGCAAGGTTAAACGTTTTTGAATGCGGCTGTAAAGGCAAAGGCCGTCTGAACAATATTTTCAGACGGCCTGAGACCTTTGCGGGCTTGTTTATGCCGCTTCTTTGCGGCGGTAATACGCGCGTTTCAAGCCCAGCAGCACGGCCACGGCGGCGGCGGGCGCGGTCAGGGCGACGGCCACGGTGGCGAAGCCCCAACCGAAATTCAGCATCCACGCGCCCACGAATGCGGAAAGAATCGCGCCGATGCGCCCCAAGCCGTGCATCCAGCCGTTACCGGTGGCGCGGGCGGAGAGCGGGAAAAACATGCTCGACAAGGCGTTCATGCCCGTGCCGCCGCCGTTAAAGGCCGCGCCGACCACAAATGCCAACACGCACAACAGCATATATTGCTGGCCGGCGTTGCTGATGGCCACCAGCACCACCGCGCCGGTGAGATACGACAAACCCAGCACGCGGTGCGGCTCGAACCTGTCCATCAGCCAGCCCAGCATCACCGAGCCGAGCGGGCCGCCGAGCTGGAACATGGCCGAAATAATGCTGGCCTGCGAGGCGGTCATGCCCGATTCTTTAATCATGGTGGGCATCCAGCTGCCCAAGAGATACACTAAAAACAGGTGCATGAAATAGCCCGACCACAACATGATGCTGCCGAAGCGGTAATGCTGATTGAGCACGGTTTTAATCGGCGCTTCGCCGGCGGCGGCTTCGGCGGGCAGCGGCAGCACGAAGGTGCTGTGTTCGGTGGTGGAGCCGGGGGCGCAGCGTTCCACCAGTTTGCGTATGCGCTCGGGCTTGTGCTTTTTATGCGCCAGAAAACCGATGGATTCGGGCAGCATCCACACCAACAGAATGCTCAGCACAATCGGCGCAATCCCGCCCACCCAAAACACGCTGTGCCAGCCGTAATGCGGAATCAGCCCGGCAGCCAGAAAACCGCCGCCCGCCGCGCCCACGGTAAAACCGGCAAACACCACCGTTACCAAAAACGCACGGCTGCGTGCGGGCGAAAACTCGGTGGCCAGCGTGGCCACGCTCGGCATAATGCCGCCCATCGCGCAACCGGCGATAAAACGGTAAACAATCATATGGTTGAGCGAGTTTGCCGAGGCCACCAGCAGCGTGAACAAGCCGAAGGTAAACACGTTGGCAATCAACACCTTGCGCCTGCCGAATTTGTCGGCCAGCGGGCCGGTAATCATCGCCCCTACCGCCAAGCCCGCCAGCGCGGCACTCAACACGGGCGCCAGCGCGTTATTGCTCAACTGCCAGTCTTCTTTCAGCGAGGGCGCCACAAAGCCCATAATGGCCACATCGAAGCCGTCCATTACCACAATCAGAAAACATAAAAAAATCACCAGCTTCTGATAAGCGCCCACGGGGCGGTGGTCGATTAGTTCGCGCACATTGATTTCGTTGGTAGTTGTCATAAGCAGTTACTCTGGTCGGGTTGTTTTCAGACGGCCTGAAACCTTTGCAAAACCGTCAGATGTAGATGCAGTTCAAGGCGTAGCAGCGCAGCGAGCGCAGACATAACATAAAGTCAGGCAAGCGAGCGGGCAGCGCATAACGCAGAAATGCGCCGAAGATGGCGGTTTTGCAAAGGTCCCGGCCTGCCGCCGCACGGTTGGTTGGGATACGGGGGTTCAATCCAATTGTGCCAAACGGCGCAGGTTTTCGGGCGTGGTTGAAGGCAGGCCGAAATATTCCAGATAGGCCGGAATCTGCTCGAACAGCATATCCGTGCCCAACTGCACCGTACAGCCCCGCTGCTGCGCCGCACGCACAAACGGCGTGGCTTCGCGCAGCACCACTTCGCCCACAAACGTTTCGGGCGATAGGCGCGACACGTCGGCGGGCAGCGGGTCGCCGTCATACATCCCCAGCGGCGTGGCATTCACCACCAAGTCAAAGCCGCGCACATCGTTGCCGCCCGTTTCCACCGCCAGCGCCGGATAATGCTTGTTCAGACGGCCTGCCAGCGCCACAGCCGACTCCGCGCGCGTGTCAAACAGCGCCAGCCTTGCCGCCCCCGCTGCCGCCAGCGAAGCCGCAATCGCCGAACCCACGCCGCCGCAGCCCAAAATCAGCGCCGATTTTCCCTGCGGTGCAAAGCCTTTGCGGCGTATGCCGCGCACAAAGCCCTCGCCGTCGAACATATCGCCTTCGAGCCTGCCGTCCACCCCCAAGCGCACGGCGTTGCACGAACCGGCGATTTCCGCCGCCGGCGCAACACGGTCGATTAACCCCACGGTGGCCACTTTATGCGGCATGGTAATCAGCGCCCCTGCGGTGTTGGTATTACCGAACACGGCTTTCAAAAACGCCGGATAATTGTGCGCCTCGCACGAAAACGGCACCACCACCGCATTGATGCCCGCATCGGCGAAATAAGGGTTGTAAATCATCGGCGATTTAAAGGTTTGGGTGGGGAAGCCGATATGGGCGATGACACGGGTTAACCCGTTGATGGTTAAAGAAGACGGCATAAGGCGCTTTCCGACAGAAAAAACGGACTTATTCTAACCGATGTTCCCCCGCCCGCCCCGCTGCAGCAGCAACGGGCGGCGGGAAAAGCAGGATTATGGGTGGGTTTGCAAGAGCATTGGAAGTTTATACCCGAAACAGCGGCATAACCGACATTCACGCTTTGATTTAGCCAATGTTTCGCCTGAAAATTGCAGAACGGAAGGGGCAGAACCTTTGCGGACAATAGTTGCAGCCTTTGCAAAAATACCTTCAAGCCGTCTGAAATGCTTAAATCCCGTCATTAGCTTCGCAAGTCCGCTGCGCTCCCCCCGCGTAGGCGGGAATCCAGATAGAAATATTGAAGTATTGATTAAACAAATACTTGAATACCAGGCGTCTGGATTCCCGCCTACGCGGGGGGAGCGCAGCGGACTTGCGAAGCTAATGACGGAAATCAGGTGTTTTAGATAGTAATTTGAATTTAGCAAAGGTTTCAGGCCGTCTGAAATATATTTTTCAGACGGCCTGAAGGTGTTTTTGCAAAAGTCTCACCCTATGTAAGCCGCTTATTCGCCCAACTGCTTGGTTTTGTTGATCACGATTTCCACGCGGCGGTTTTTGGCGCGGCCTTCTGGGTTGTCGCTGCCGTCTTCGTTGGTGTTCGGCGCAATCGGATCGGCCGCGCCTTTGCCGTCGGTTTGGTAATCATAATGCAGGCCGTGTTTTTCAAACCATTGCTTCACGGCCTCTGCGCGCGCCAGCGAGAGCTTTTTATTGTAGGCTTCGCTGCCCTTGCTATCAGTGTGGCCGGTGATCAGAATCAGCCCTTTGCCCTTTTCGCGTATCACTTCGGCGGCCTTTTGCAGCTCGGCATCAGCCTCGGGTTTCAAATCGGCCTTATCGAAATCGAACAACACATCGGAAGCCAGATTGATTTCGATATTGAACCCCGTTTGCTGCGCACTCAGGCTGCTGCCGGTTGCCGATAAGTTGCTGCCTTGTGCAGAAACTGATGAAACGGGGGCAGAAGTTGTTTGTGCGGGAGCAGGTTGCGGCTCGGCTGTTTGCAAAGCAGCGGAAGCGGGTTGGGCTTGTTGGGCCGGTGCGGATTGCGCAGGCGCAGCAGGTGCTTGGCTGCCTGAAGATTGCGGGTTGCAGGCGCATAAGGCAACGGCGGCCAAAAGGGAAAATGCAGTTGTGGCGTTCATCGGATTGCTCTTTAAAATTAAAGTCGGACTCACTTAGGGAGTGTAGTCAGAAGGCTTGTGAAGCGGATTTTTGAGGGAACATCCGCAGATGCAAGGCAAAAAGCACAGCAAGATTGAACATCTTGCGAGCATTTTAGCTTCGCAAGTCCGCTATGCTACCTAACGCAGCAGATGCGGATTTTAACCAAAAATACCGCCGCAACGCTTTCTGGCTACACTCCCTAATATTAGCCGCAGCGCCGGCATATTCGGATCAGCCCCAGGTGTGCGCGGATATGGCTGTTTGTTTTTTTAAGTTTTTCGGCAAAACGGTTTTCAGACGGCCTGATCTAAATTCATAGGCCGTCTGAAAGCCCGTATCCGAAAACTTAACGGCTCACGGGAACGGATTCAAACGAACCGACTTCGGGAAAATCGATGGTAATAGTGGGCGAGGTTGTAGGCGGGGCAGGAAATTTTAATGTAAGTGCTTGCGGATATTTCTTGTAGTTTAATATCCGCACTCTTTTGCCATCATCATCCAATGGATTGGCCATGTATTTTCCGTTTTCGTCTTGCAGCAAGGTAACTTTTTTGCTGGTGGTTTCGTCTATGTAATCAAAGTCTTTTAACGGAAAGTATTCGCCTGCGGCACTTTTATATTCTCCGTTTGCATCTTTTGGAGGCACAGCGATAAATTCCACGCTCAAAATCTGGCCGATAACCTTGGCTTTGGTCAAATGAATGGTGAATTCACCAAATGTTTTGGTTTGAATCGCCTGCACAGGTTGGCTTTGCGCGGCAACCGGCTCGCGGATCAAGCTCTCACCCGAAGTGGGTGCAGCTGCCTGCTGCGGTGCTTGTGCAGCCGGTTCGGTTTGAGCCGGAGCCTGCTGCTGCGCCTGTTGCGCAGGCGCAGCAGGCGTTTCTTCTTTTTGGCAGGCGGCCAAGCCGGCCAATGCGGTTAACGTGAATACAGCCAATATTTGCAAACGCATATTTTGCTCCCTCAGATATAACGGTATTGGTGGTTAATATTACTTTGACTTATCGTTAGTGTATTAAGTTCAGCCCCAAAGAGTAATTACTTTAATAAAAATCAAAAGGCCGTCTGAAAACCTGCTTCGGTTTTCAGACGGCCTTTTCAAGTATCAAACCGATAACGGTTAGTCGGCTTGGCGGCGCAGAATGGCGGGGATTTCAAAATCGTCCAACACGGATTGGTTGGCGAAATCGGAAGCGGTCAAATTCATGCTGCGAGTGCTGCGACCGGAACGGATCAAACCGTCGATATTACCAAAGCCATCGTCGGTGCCGGTTGCCTGTTGGGTTTTCACCATGCGCAGGTTGTTTGAAGCGGCGGCGGTGTTTTCTTTCAGGCCGGTGGCGATAATGGTTACGCGGATGGCATCCTCTTCCATGCCTTCGTCTTCGGCAGTGCCGTATTTACGCTCTGCATCGGGATGGGCGTATTCGTCAACCACTTTCATAATTTCGCGGTATTCCGACATTTTCAGGCAGCCGGGGGCGGTGGTGATGTTCACCAAAACGCCGCGCGCGCCGTCTAAGGTTACATCGTCCAGCAGCGGGCTGGAAATGGCCTGCTCGGTTGCCAAGCGGGCACGGTCGATACCTTGCGCGAAGCCTGAACCCATCATGGCCATGCCCATAATGCTCATCACGTTTTTCACGTCGGCAAAGTCCAAGTTGATGAAACCGGGACGGGTAACCACTTCGGAAATACCGGCAACGGCATCACGCAACACATTGTCGGCAGCGCGGAATGCTTCGCGCACGGTGATGTCTTCACCCAGTGCGGTCATCAGTTTGTCGTTCGGGATAACAATCAGGGAATCCACCTGGCTTTTCAGATGATCCATGCCTTCTTGGGCGATGTGTACGCGCTTGCCTTCGTGACCGAACGGGCGGGTAACCACGGCAACGGTCAAGATGCCTTGTTCTTTTGCGATTTCCGCAACAACGGGGGCAGCGCCGGTGCCGGTGCCGCCGCCCATGCCGGTGGTGATGAACAGCATATTGGCGCCGCGGATGGCGTCGGCAATGGCTTCACGGTCTTCTTGTGCCGCTGCGCGGCCGATTTCGGGATTGGCGCCCGCGCCCAAACCGCGGGTCAGATTGGTGCCCAACTGGATGCGTTTGGCGGCGTTGCTTCTGCCCAAAGATTGCGCATCGGTGTTGGCGCTGATAAATTCCACACCTTGAACGGTGTTTAAAATCATATTGTTAATGGCATTGCAACCGCCGCCGCCGATACCGATAACTTTGATAACCGCAGGGCTTGCGGCGGCTTCTACTACGTCGTAAACCAATTCCATAAAATGCTCCTCTGCGCCCTGCGTCAGGACGGGTAAATAAATGACGGCTAAATAACTGCGAAAGTTGGCGCTATTATATAAGAAGCCTTGCCCCGCTGGCAAAATTCTTCTTACATTTTTACGAGAATTTTAAAAATTATTTTTCAGCCATTCTTTCAGCCGGACCAGCCAGTTTTCTTTCGGCTCCCTGATGGCAACCGCACCGGTTACCGGCGCACCCGAAACTTCGCCGCGCGCGGCCTGCAAAAGGCCGATGGCGGTGGCGTAGCGGGGGTTGCGGATGCGCTCGGAAACGCCGCCCATTTCGTGCGGCACGCCGATGCGGGCGGGCAGGTTGAACACGTCTTCGGCCAAATCGACGATGCCGGTAAGCAGCGATGCGCCGCCGGTAAGCACCACGCCCGAAGTGAGTACTTCTTCGGGGAAGCCGCTGCGGCGCAGTTCGTTGAGGGTAAGCTCTAAAATTTCTTCGACACGCGGGCCGATAACGCTGGCCAAAACGCGGCGGGAAATCTGGCGCGGCTGGCGGTCGCCCACGCTGGGCACTTCGATCATTTCGTCGAGGCCGTCCATGGTGGCGATGGCGACGCCGTGGTTGATTTTGATGTATTCGGCGGCATTGTGCGGCGTGCGCAGGGCTTGCGCCAAATCTTTGGTAATCAAATCGCCGGCAACCGGAATCACGGCGGTATGGCGGATGGCGCCGTTGGTGTAAACGGCGATGTCGGTGGTGCCGCCGCCGATGTCGATTACGCAAACGCCCAAATCTTTTTCGTCTTCGGTTAAGACGGCCTGCCCGCTCGCCAGCGGTTGCAGCATAATCTGCTCCATATGCAGGCCGCAGCGGTTGACGCATTTTTGAATGTTTTGCAGGGCGGTAATCGCGCCGGTGATGATGTGCACGCGGGTATCCAGGCGCACGCCGCTCATGCCGATGGGTTCTTTAACGCCGGGCTGGTTGTCGATGATGTATTCCTGAACCACGGTGTGCAGGATGTTGTGGTCGGGCGGGATATTGACGGCTTTGGCGGTTTCGATGGCGCGGTCGATGTCGGCTTGGGAAACTTCGCCGTCTTTGATTTTCACCACACCCTGCGAATTGAGGCTGCGGATGTGGTTGCCGGCGATGCCGGTGGTTACGCTGTCGACTTTGCAGTCGGCCATGCGTTCCGCTTCTTCCATGGCCTGTTTGATGGCTTGGGCGGTGGCATCGATATTGGTTACCATACCGGCTTTGAGGCCGCGCGAAGGTGCCTGCCCCAAACCGATAATATGGATTTCGTTGTCTTCGTGCACTTCGCCGATTAACGCGATAACTTTAGAAGTGCCGATATCCAATGCACTGATGTATTTGCCTTTTACCATGATGTCCCATTCGTTTGCTGATTACTGTCGGTTTTGTGCTTCGACGCCGGATGCGCTGTTTTCAGACGGCGTGTCTGCCTGCGGTTCTTGCTGTTTGTCGTGGTAGCGTACGGCGAATCCGTCGCGGTAGCGCATATCCACATAGGCCAGATTGCCTTGCTGCGCCTGCAAAATGCCCGGCCACATTTCGGCAAAGCGTTGCAAGCGTTTGGTTTCGTTTTCGCGCCCCAAGCGCACGGAAATGCCGTTATCCAGCCCTACCGTCCAAGCCGAGCGCGGGGAATATTCGAGTTCGGCAACGGCCAAACCCAAGGGCTTTAAGACGGCGTTAAATTCGTTGAAATGCTTCACCATAATTTTGCCGGTGCCGGGTTCGCCTGAAAAAACAGGGAATTTTTCGTCGGTGGCGGCGTTGAAAAGGTTGCCGTTGCTGTCGATCAGGCCGGACTCTTTCCAGCGCGCCACGGGGATGCGCTCGACGAGGTCGATTTCGACGGTATCGGGCAGGCGGCGGCGCACGGTTACTTTATCAACCCACGGCAGTTTGGCGAACGCTTCCTGAGCGCCGTTCAAATCGGCGCGGAAGATGTTGCCGCGTATGTATTTTTGCGCCACGGCTTGCAGCTGTTTGCCGCCGGTGCGCTGAATTTCGCCTTCGATTTTGACTTGTTTCACCGGAAAATACGGCGAATTGTAAACCCAAACGGCCAATGCTCCCAGCAGTATCAGCACTACCAGGATCATCAGCCAACGGGTTACGCGCTTCAAGGCGCCTGCATTATCCCACATGAGCGGTTTTCAGAATTTCAACACATAAATCGGCGAAGCTCAAGCCGGTTTGGGCGGCGGACTTCGGCACCAAGCTGTGGCTGGTCATGCCGGGCAAGGTATTGATTTCAAGCAGATACAGCTTGCCGTCGGTGTCTTTTAAGAAATCCACGCGCGACACGCCTTCGGCGCCGACTGCCTGCGCGGCGCGCACCGACAGCGAGCGCATCAGGGCTTCGTCGGCTTCGCTTAAATCGGCAGGGCACTGGTAAACGGTGTCGTCGCGGGTGTATTTGGCTTCGTAATCGTAAAATTCGGTGGCGGGAATGATGCGGATGGCGGGATAGCCTTCGCCGTTAATCACGGGGCAGGAATATTCGCCGCCGCCGATAAAGCGTTCGGCGATGATTTCGCCGTGCAGGTGTTTGAGGCTGTTATACACTTCTTTCAGACGGCCTGCTTCCTTCACTTTTACCACGCCCACGCTGCTGCCTTCCGCGGCGGGCTTTACAAACATCGGCAAACCCAATTCGCGCTCGACGGCATCGAAATCACTGTCTTCGCGCAATACGGCAAACTCGGGCACAGGCAGCCCCAGCGCCTGCCAAATCAGTTTGCAGCGGTATTTGTCCATGCCCACGGCCGAGGCCATCACGCCGCTGCCGGTGTAAGGGATGCCCAAAAGTTCGAGTGCGCCCTGCACGGTACCGTCTTCGCCGTAGGTGCCGTGCAGAATGTTAAAGGCCGTCTGAAAGCCCCGGGCTTTCAGCTCGTGCAAAGGGGTTTCTTTCGGGTCGAACGGGTGTGCGTCTATGCCCTTGCTTTGCAGGGCGGCGACAATGGCGGCTCCGCTGTCGAGCGACACTTCGCGCTCGCTGGAAAATCCGCCCATCAATACGGCAACTTTGCCAAAATCTTGCATATTTACGGTTTCTTTCTTTTTCAGACGGCCTGTTTATTGATCTGCAAAAACAATCAACAACCCCTGTGTTTTATTATTTTTCAAAGCGCGGCATAACCGCCCTACCCTGCCGTTTCAGCTTGCGTTTCCGGCTAGCGCCTGCGGGGTTTTGTTAATGCTGCCCGCGCCCATGGTCAGCACCACGTCGCCGTCTTGCAACACGTTCAGCAGGGTGTCGGGCAGGGCGTTCACATCTTCGCAGTAAATCGGTTCGAGCTTGCCCAACACGCGCACGGCACGCGCCAGCGCGCGGGCATCGGCAGCCACAATCGGCTCTTCGCCGGCGGCATATACTTCGGTCAACACCAGCGAATCGACGGTGCTCAACACGCTCACGAAGTCTTCAAACAAATCGCGGGTGCGGGTGTAGCGGTGCGGCTGGAAGGCCAATACCAAACGTTTGTCGGGATACGCGCCCCGTGCGGCGGCCAGCGTGGCGGCCATCTCTACGGGGTGGTGGCCGTAATCGTCGATCAACGTGGCCTTGCCGCCGCCGGGCAGGGTGATGTCGCCGTATTTCTGGAAACGGCGGCCGACGCCGGCAAAACCCAGCAGGCCCTGTTGGATGGCTTCCACCGATGCGCCCACTTCGAGCGCTACGCCGATGGCGGCCAGCGCATTGAGCACGTTGTGGCGGCCGGGCATATTCAGCACCACTTCAAAGGGCTTGATGCCTTCTTGCTTCACATGAACGGTAAAACGCATTTTGTCGCCTTCGGCCTGAAGCTCGGTGGCGTAAATATCGGCGCTTTCGTCCAAGCCGTAAGTGGCGTAAGGCTTGCTGATGCGCGGCACAATGGCGCGTACGTGTTCGCTGTCGGTGCATAAAAACGCTTTGCCGTAAAACGGCATACGGTGGATAAACGACACGAACGCCTGATGCAGTTTTTCGACGCTGTGATCGTAGGTGTCCATATGGTCGGTGTCGATATTGGTTACCACCGACATAATGGGCGTGAGGTGCAGAAATGAAGCGTCGGATTCGTCGGCCTCGGCCACCAGATACTCGCCTTTGCCCAAGCGGGCGTTGGTGCCGGCGGCGGTGAGTTTGCCGCCGATAACGAAAGTCGGATCCATGCCCGCCGCCGCCAGAATGGAAGCGGTGAGGCTGGTGGTGGTGGTTTTGCCGTGGGTTCCGGCAATGGCGATGCCGTCGCGGAAACGCATCAGCTCGGCCAGCATCAGCGCGCGCGGAATCACGGGGATTTTACGCTCCTGAGCCGCCAGCACTTCGGGGTTGTCGGGTTTGACGGCGGTGGAGGTTACCACCACATCGGCATCGGTAACGTGCGCGGCGGTGTGGCCGGGGTAAACCTGAATGCCCAAGCCGCTCAAGTGGCGCGTTACCGCGCTTTGCGCCTGATCGGAACCGGATACTTTAAACCCCAGGTTGTGCAGCACTTCGGCAATCCCGCACATGCCCGAACCGCCGATACCGACAAAATGAATATTGTTGACTCTGTTTTTCATGTTGTTGTGTTTTCCTGAAGCCCGTTCCGTTTCAGACGGCCAAAATGCTGCGCCCAAACCGCCGGCAAACCTAAAAGGCGTTATTTTAAAGGGCTGCGGATAGATGCGCTATGGTTTTAATGTAAAAGGGTGTTCAGACGGTTGTTGCCAGGCAGGTTTTGTGCCGCTTCCAAACCAACCCGCTTGCCGCAGCAAGAGGCCGAGACCTTTGCAAAACCCCCAGATGTGGATGCAGTTCAAGGCGTAGCAGCGCAGCGAGCGCAGACATAACATGGAGTTAGGCAAGCGAGCGAGCAGCGCACAACGCAGAAATGCGCCGCAGATGGGGGTTTTGCAAAGGTCTCAGGCCGTCTGAAAAAATCTTCTTCCGAATCTGTTTACATCGTAGCGGCAATTGCGGTAACCGCCACATCGTCGGCGCTGTGCGGCATGGCCAGCGTGCGGGCGTTTTCGGCCCACTCGAGGCAGCGTTCGCGGTTGAGCGCCCACAACACTTCCGACAGCTTCTCGGCGGTAAGTTGCGACTGCGGCAGCAGCAATCCGGCATCTGCCTGCACCATAAAGCGGGCGTTGGCGGTTTGGTGGTCGTCCACCGCATGGGGGTAAGGCACCAGCAGGGCGCCCACACCGGCGGCGGTCAGCTCGGCAATCGTGAGCGCGCCCGCGCGGCAGATAACCACGTCGGCGTGTTCGTAGGCGGCGACCATATCGTCGATAAATTCCACGCATTTGGCCTGCACGTTAAGCACTTCGTAATCGGTTTTGAGCGTGCCGAGTTTGCCGCGGCCCGACTGGTGGTAAATCTGCGGACGCTCGCTTTCGGTGAGCAGCGCCAGCGCGCGCGGCACGGTTTGGTTGAGCACGTCGGCACCCAAACTGCCGCCCATCACCAACACTTTCAGACGGCCTTCGCGTCCGGCAAAACGCTCGGCCGGCGGCGGCAGGTTGGTAATGTCGGCGCGCACGGGGTTGCCGACCAAGCCGTCGGGGTTGCCGAAAGTGCGCGGAAAGGCATACAAAACGCGGCGCGCCCAGCGGGCAAGCTGTTTATTGGCCAAGCCTGCCACGGCGTTTTGCTCGTGAATCACAATCGGCACGCCCGACAGTTTGGCGGCCACGCCGCCGGGAAAGGTAACGAAACCGCCGAAGCCGATAACGCAATCGACGCGGTGTTTTTTGATAATCCGCATCGCCGCCTGCACGGTTTTGAACAAGGTGAACGGCAATTCCAGTTTGCGCTTCCAGCCGTTGCCGCGAACGCCTTTAATCGCCAGCGTTTCGAGGCGGATATTGTGTTTCGGCACGATGCGCTCTTCCATCGAATCTTCGCTGCCCAGCCAAATCACATGGTGCCCGCGCCCGCGCAGGGCTTCGGCTACCGCCAGCGCGGGGAAAATATGGCCGCCGGTGCCGCCGGCCATCAGCATAAAGGTTTTACTGCCCATAACTCGAATTATCCTTTTCTATTATATTTTTTCGGTTGATACGTTTTTTCAGACGGCCTTCCGCAGCGCAGGCGGCCGGTTTTATCCTTCCACTTTGTAACCGCGCATTTTCAGACGGTTTTCATAATCCACGCGCAGCAGCAGCGCTATGCACACCAGCATGATAATCACCGCCGAACCGCCGTAGGACATCAGCGGCAGGGTCAGGCCCTTGGTGGGCAGCAGGCCGATGTTCACGCCGATATTGAAAAAACTCTGAATGCCCAGCCAGATGCCGATGCCTTTGGCGACAAACGCGCCGAAAAACAGCTCCAGATCGCGCGCCTGCTTGCCGATGGAAAACGCCCGCCACACCAGCCACGCATAGCAGAAAATCAGCACCGAAATGCCCACGAAGCCGAATTCTTCGCCGATTACCGCCAAAATAAAGTCGGTATGCGCCTCGGGCAGGTAGAAACGTTTTTCCAAACTCGCGCCCAACCCCACGCCGAACCATTCGCCGCGCGCAATCGCCATCAGCGAGTGGGTAAGCTGGTAGCCCTTGCCCAGCGGGTCTTCCCACGGGTTTAAGAATGCCGACACCCGCGCCATACGGTAGGGTGCGACGGCAATCAGCGCCACCATGCTGGCCAGGCCGATGCCCACCATCATCAGAAACCAGCGCCACGGCAGCCCCGCCAGAAACAGCAGCCCCATCGCCACGGCGGTTACCACCACAAACGAGCCGAAGTCCGGCTCCAGCATAATCAGGCCCAAGCCTATGCCCACCGGCACGGCGGAAAAGCCCACTTTTTTAAACTGCTTCAGGATTTCGGCGCGGCGGGTGAAAAAGCTCGACAAATATAAAATAATCGCCAGTTTGAACACTTCGGTGGGTTGCAGGTTAACCGGCCCCAGATGTATCCAGCGTTTCGCGCCGTTAATCTCGCGCCCCACCAACAAAACCGCCACCAGCAGCCCCAAGCTCGCAAACAGAATCCACGGCGTGTATTTCTTCCACTTGGCCATCGGGATTTTAAACGCCACCAGCCCCGCCAAAGCGCCTGTGGTCAGAAACATGGCCTGGCGGGAAAGGTAAAACCATTGGTCGCCGCCGTCGTGGGCGGCGTAGGCGATGGAGGCGGAATAAATCATCAGCAGGCTGAACGACACCATCAGCACCACCATCCACAGCAGCGACTGGTCGGTTTTGTGGCCGCTGCGCAGGATTTTGCGGTCTAGGATTTTGGATTCTGTAATCATATGCTTTAAAAAATGGTTTGAGTTGCTTTAGGGTTCGGGCGGTTTAACAAACATACGAACGTCATTAACACCCGTTTCGGCTGGTGAACCGCAAACGCTTTTCAGACGGCCTAAACGGTTCGTCCCTTTCGGCCGCTACAAAGCCTTAAACGCCTCGACAAACACTTGCGCCCGATGCGCGTAGCCTTTAAACATATCGAAGCTGGCGCAGGCGGGGGAAAGCAGCACGATATCGCCGCTTTGCGCGAGCCGGTAGGCCGTCTGAACGGCTTCTGGCAAGGTTTCGCAATCAATCATCTCCACGCCGCAGCCGTCCAAATCGCGGCGGATTTGCGGCGCGTCGGCGCCGATTAGCAGCACCGCGCGGGCTTTGTTTTGCAGCGCGGCGCGCAGCGGGGTGAAATCCTGCCCTTTGCCCTGCCCGCCGGCAATCAGCACAATCGGGCTTTGCAGGCCGGAAATGGCCGCTACGGTGGCGCCGACATTGGTGCCTTTGCTGTCGTCGATAAAGGTGATGCCGTTTTTCTCGCCCACTTTTTCCACGCGGTGCGGCAGCCCTTTGAAGGTTTGAATGTGTTGCAGCAGCTCGGTTCGCGGCAGGCCGATGCTTTCGCACAAGGCAAGTGCGGCCAACACGTTGGCGGCGTTGTGCAAACCTTGCAACGGCACGGCGGCGGTGTCGAGCAAACCGCTGCCGCCCGCTTTCAGACGGCCTGCCTGAACATCCGCCCAATAATCGGTTTCGTTTTCCAGCGAAAACCATTTCACTTGGCGGCCGTTGCGCTTCATGGCGCGGCACAGCGCATCGTCGGCGTTGAGCACCTGCACGCCGCTGCCGCGGAAGATTTTGTCTTTGGCGTGGGCGTAGTCGAGCAGGTCGTCGTAGCGGTCGAGGTGATCTTCGGAAATATTCAGCACCACGGCGGCATCGGGAGTAAGGCTTTCGGTGTTTTCGAGCTGGAAGCTGGAAAGTTCGAGCACCCACACGTCGGCTTTTTTGCCTTCGCGCTGCAATTCGGCTTCGAGCACGGGCGTGCCGATGTTGCCGGCCACCACGGTGTCCAACCCGCATTTCACGCACAGATAGCCCACCAAGCTGGTTACGGTGGTTTTGCCGTTGCTGCCGGTGATGGCGATCACTTTGTCGCCGCGCGCTTTCACGATATGGGCGAGGATTTCGATATCGCCCAACACCCTGCCGCCGTTTTGTTTGAATTCGACGATTTCCGGCGCGCGCTCGCTGATGCCGGGGCTGAGCGCCAGCACGTCGAAACCCTGCGCCAACGCGTCTTTCAGACGGCCTGTGTGGCAGTTCAAACCTTTGAAAAGCTGCGTAAGCTGCGCTTCGCGCTCGGGTTTCAAATCGGCATCGTAAGCCGCCACCTGCGCGCCGGCGCGGCGCAGATAGGCAATCATGGAAACGCCGGTACCGCCGAGGCCGGCGACGAGGATTTTTTGGTTTTGCCAGTTCATGTTGTTGCTCATCAATATTTTGTCATTTTCAAATATTTCGTCATACTCGGGCTTGACCCGAGTATCTTGTTACATTTTCACTATGCCTGTCTGAAAAACTTTTCCGGTTATTTTCGAGAGATACTCGGGTCAAGCCCGAGTATGACGGCAATTTATATTTTTCAAACGGTCTCAAAAAAACCCTTCCACCCCATATTCTTCCAACACCGCCGCCAATTCCGGCAAGCGCGCTTCCGGTTCGGCCGCCATTGGTGGCAGCGGCTGGGCGTATTCCGGTTCGTGTTGGTTACGCATCCAGTCGGCCAGCGCAAACAGGCGCAGCAGCAACGGTTCGGCCAAATCAGGCGCAACCGCCGATTCGTGCAGCGCTTGGGCGAAACAGGCTATCCATTGGTTGCGCGTCTGCAGGGTAACGGCGAAGGGGAAATGCCGCTGGCGCAGGCGCGGGTGGCCGTGTGCCTGCTCATACAGCGGCGGGCCGCCGAGCCAGCCGCTTAAGAATTGGAACAGGCGTTCGCGGGCGTAATCGAGCGTTTCGCCGTGTTGCGCGCGCAGTTCGGCGTATTGCGGTTCCAGCTCCATCAAATCGTAGAAGCGGCCGGTTAGCGCCTCCACGCCCGCTTCGCCGCCCAATAGGGCGTACATCGTTTGTTGCGTCATGTTTTCTGTTTTATGTGGTTCCTGACGCCGTCTGAAACTTTGCGGCAAACTTTAATCGGTAGTGCGTGGAGATACTCGGGTCAAGCCCGAGTATGACGGCAATAGGTATGTGCTTTTCAGACGGCCTTTGCTTTTCAGACAGGCATCAGCGGATTTTCAGCGAGCTTAAGCCCACCAGCACCAGCACAATGGTAATGATCCAAAAGCGCACTACCACTTGGGTTTCTTTCCAGCCTTTTTGTTCGTAGTGGTGGTGGATGGGCGCCATCAGGAAGATGCGTTTTTTGGTTTTCTTATACCAGCCCACCTGCAACATCACGGAAATGGCCTCCACCACAAACAGGCCGCCCATAATCACCAGCACCAGCTCTTGGCGCACAATCACCGCCACCGTGCCCAAGGCCGCGCCCAAGGCCAGCGCGCCCACGTCGCCCATAAACACTTGCGCGGGGTAGGCGTTGAACCACAAAAAGCCCAAGCAGGCGCCGCACATGGCGGTACAGAAAATCACCACTTCGTTGGCACCGGCCACATGGGGCAGTTGCAGGTATTGGGCGAACTGCGCGTGGCCGCTGGCGTAGGCGAAAATCGCCAAACCGCCCGCCACCAGCACCACGGGGAAGGCGGCCAGGCCGTCCAAGCCGTCGGTGAGGTTGACCGCGTTGGAGGTGCCGACGATGGTGAGGTAGGCCAGCACCACAAAGCCGAACACGCCCAGCGGCAGGGCCACTTGTTTGAAAAACGGCACGATCAGGATATTGTTGGCCGAGTTCTGCGCCACATAAAACAGCAACAAGCCCGCCGCCAGCGCCACGCCCGACTGCCACACCATTTTGAAGCGCGCCGACACGCCGTTGGGGTCTTTATAAACCACTTTGCGCCAGTCGTCGTAGAAGCCCAGCGCGCCGGTGGCGAGCAGCACCAGCAGCAGAATCCAAATATAGGGGTTGGCCAGATTGCCCCACAGCAGGGTGGAAACGGTGATGGCGGTAAGAATCAGCGAGCCGCCCATGGTGGGCGTGCCGGTTTTGATCAGGTGGGTTTGCGGCCCGTCGTGGCGCACGGCCTGGCCGACTTTCAGCTCGGTGAGCTTGCGTATCGTCCACGGCCCCAACAGCAGCGAAAATGCCAGCGCGGTCAGGGCGGCCATCACGGCGCGGAAGGTGGTGTATTGGAAAACGTTCAGCGCGGAAAACCAGTCGCTGAAGTGGGCTAACCATAAAAGCATGGGGTTTACTTCCTTTTTGTTTGATTTTGGTGTTGTTGTTTATTATTGGGCTTGAGGCCGTCTGAAACCGTTTCAGACGGCCTCTTTCTTAATGTGTCGGTTTTTCCGAATCCGTTATTTTAAAGCAGAACGGCAAACCTTCCGGATGCAATATTCCTTTTCAGACGGCCTTTTCCAGCAACGCTTCGGCCACTTCTTCCATCTTCATAAAGCGCGAGCCTTTCACCAGCACATTGGCGCCTTGCGGTAAATCGTGCGCCAACACCTGAATCAGCGGGTCTTTGTCGGCAAACCATAACCCATTGCCGCCGAAGGCTTCCGCCGCCGAAGCGCTGTAATCGCCGACGAAATAAGCGGATTCGATGCCTTTGCTGCGGGCGTAGGCGCCCACTTCGGCGTGCATGGCGGCCGATTCGTCTTCGCCCAATTCGCCGATGTCGCCCATCACGAACACGCGCGGGGCAGGCAGTTGGGCGAGCACATCGAGCGCGGCTTTCATGCTGTCGGGGTTGGCGTTATAGGTGTCGTCCAACACGGTGGCGCCTTTGATGCCGCGTTTCACGTTCAGACGGCCTTTGATATTGGCGAAACCGGAAAGGCCGTCTGAAACCTCTTGCAGGCTCAAACCGGCGGCCAGTGCCAGCGCGGCGGCGGCGGCGGCATTGGCCACATTGTGCCGCCCCGGCACCGGCAGCCTGACGGCGGCGCGCGCGTTGCCGCACACCAAATCGAATTCGCACGACAGCGGCTTCAACACGATGTTTTCGGCATGGATATCGCCGCTTTGTGCACCGAAAGTCTGCTGTTTCAAACCTTGTGCGGCCGTCTGAAACACGGCGGCATGGGCGTCTTCGGCCGGAACCAGCGCCAATCCGTTTTCAGACAGGCCTTGGTAAATCTCGCTTTTGGCTTTGGCAATATCGCCCACGCCGTCGAAACCGCAGCCGACGTGCGCACGCAGGGCGTTGTTGACCAGCGCCACGTCGGGTCGGGCAATCCGCGTAAGCGCGGCCAGCTCGCCGAAGTGGTTCATACCCATTTCAATCACGGCATAACGGTGCGCGGGCGTGAGCTTGAGCAGGGTCAGCGGCAGGCCGATGTGGTTGTTGAAATTGCCCGCCGTCGCCAGCACGGCATCTTCGCCGAAACGGTGGCGCAGTATCCCCGCCAGCATTTCTTTCACGGTGGTTTTGCCGCTGGAACCGGTGATGCCGAACACAAACGGGTTGGTTTCGTTGCGCCAGGCAGATGCCAGCGTTTGCAGCGCGGCCAGTGTGTCGCCTACTTTCAACGCGCCGGGGAGCGCGGCGCAATCTTCGCGCGACACCACAACCGCCGCCGCGCCTTTGGCCAGCACGTCCGCCGCAAAATCATGCGCGTCGAAACGCTCGCCGGCCAAGGCGAAAAATACGTCGCCGCTGCGGATATCGCGGCTGTCGGTTACGATGCGCTTGACTTCGGCATCGCCGTTTTCAGACGGCAGCGGCAGGTTTAGGGCTTGGCGGATAAAATTCAGGGTTAGGGGTTTCATTTTCGTGTTCTGTTTTCTTTTCTATTCAAAGAGCTGCATTTTGCGCAATGTTTTATTTTTCAAACAATCTTATTTTTTGGATTTGGTTTTAAACAAATTGTGTTGCTTTGAAGACGGTTTCAGCGTAATATTTATCTCGAAACGGCCGCTACCTCTGCTTTTGCATGTAGTGGCCTTTATTTTTTCCACAAATCCCATTCCCGATAATGCTCCGGTAATCCGAATGCAGCCAAGCTGGTAACGGCTTCTTCGGGAAATTCACGCAACAGCTCATCAAACCTGTCTGCCCATTTAGAATGCGGGCACAATATTTTCATCATCTGCTGCATAATGCAGAAATAGAAAAACGGATGGTAATTTTTGAGTTTTTTCCAATATTCATCTGTCGAAATGGGCGCTGCCTGCTGAACGATGCGTGCATTCCACAATCGGTCGTGATGGGCTGCAATATTGCGTATCTCATTCAAACTGCGCAGCCACTTCGCAAATATCCCGCCATGCAACGCACCGTATTTACGGGCAATGAGATTTTGATCCTGATGCTTCATTCCCTCATATAGGCGGGACATCGCACCAAAGTCCCATAATCCGCATACTGCCCAAACCGGTAAGTGTCCGTATTTATGTAAATTATGCACAACACAAGATGTTTTCCGTTGCCGGGCTTTTCTAATCAATTCTTCCAGCCGCTCATACCATTCCTGATACTTAGTCTTCCCGTTGGCCTGAATGGTTTTGGCAAACTTACCATCGAAACACGCCGCGTTTTCATGAGCCAGCGGATCTTTCTTACCCAGAATATGCACGATATCCACCCGCACAGCCATTTCAATCCGCTCAAGCGCATCCAACGCCAGCAAGCGCAATTTTTTATCAAACAGATATAGCGATAAAACACTCTCAAAACTGCTATTGGGCCGGAAGGTTTCCAGCAAAACCTGATTTTGCCCATCCCATTGTCGGAAAACATGAAAATAGCCGCTCAAACGATAATACCCGATACGGCGCAGATATTTTTCCGCACGCTCACTATCGTCAATTTGCATCCCTCTGCTTTCCAGCAACACAACTTGGTCGGCAAAATCCCGCCACGGTTTTATCGGTTCATACATATTTTCAGACGGCCTCCCGTTATATTGTTTTTATATTTGTTTCAGAAACTTATTATTCCAACCCGATTCATCTCTCCTGATCAATCAACGGATAAGGATTCACCGCGCCGCCGTGGGTGGGATAAACGCCGTAGTGCAGGTGTGCCGGTGTTTTTTTGGCGTTGCCGGTTTTGCCTACATAGCCGATAACCTCACCGGCCTTCACTTTGTCGTATAACTTCGCGCCGGCGAATTTTTTCAGGTGGGCGTAATAGTGCCATGCGCCGGGGCCTTGTATGCCGATCACTTTGCCGCCCAATCTGTTTTTGCCGCGTTTGGTAACGATGCCGTTGGTGGTGCTGCGCACGGGCGTGCCTTTGTCGGCGAAAATATCCACGCCTTCGTGCCTGCGTCCGCCGCTGCGGGCCGCACCCCATGTGTCGGCGAAACGTTGGCCTTTCACGGGGTTAATCAGGCTTTGTTTTGCCGGGGCGGGCTGCGCCCTGAGTTCGGCCAGCTCCTGATTCGGCCGCGTGGCCTGGCAGCCCCATAAAAAAACGGAAACGGCGGCAAAGCACACCAGCCGCTTGGCGGGTTTCGATATCACTGATCGGGTTCCTTTCGTTGGTTTCAGACAGGCCTTCCCCACTTCGATAAGCCTGTCTGAAAAACTCCCTTTCCTTGGCCTACATTACTTCCCGCATATGTTTCATTAATGTTTTGGGTGTAACAAAGGTTAATTCGTACATGCTGCTCAATGCCGCTACCTGAGAATCTTCCAAATCGGTTACCAGCACAACAAATCTGGCGGCGGGCAAATTCAAGCGCTTTCTCAACCGCACATATTTCTCAATATCTTGGCGGAACTCGCCCGACTTACATTCAATCATCAGCGGCGGCTGCCCGGCGGGCTGGAAAACCACATCTAATTCATGCACATCTTCATTACTGAATTTGATTTTCACATTGCGGGCACAAGAAAAGGCATATGCCTTGCCACGCTGCTTGGCTTCGGCCAACATTTTGCCCAAGGCATACCACTCCAACCAACCGCCGCTGAAAAAATGCTTGATGGCTGCGGCTTTTTGCAGATTCAGCCGGATAACTTTTTCCTGCTTTTGGTAGAAATATTTGGCAAACAATGTATGGCTGTAAAACTGACGGCACATATTGTTGATCAGTTGCGCATCTTTCTGCGCCATTTTGCCTATATCAAGATTGATTCCGGTATGGTTGTTACGGTATGCCCATCCGATACGACCTAAAATATCCTTGGTAATGTGGTATTTGCCGCCGATTTCCGAAGCCGCTTCGTCAAAATAGCCGCTCATATCGACCGCCGAAAAATCAAACGTAGGCACGATGTTTTGTTTGATAAACCATTGCTTAAGCGGCTCATGCTGCTCTTGCGTTGCCAGCACATCGGTTGCCGCGAGATTTACGCCCACCAATAAATTATTCTGTTCTTGCTCCGCCTGTTGCGGCGATTGGTTTTTATCTTCCGACGTTTCCTGCTCTTGGGCTTTCAGCGCCTGCAACTCCCGATGTACGGCAAAATAACGCTCCAAAAGTTTCTGCACAAAAAATAAGGTGTCGTAAACCTTATTGGGCGCTTGGCACTTCGGGCAGGCAACTTCTGCCATATTCGGCTGCCAAGCATGCTCTGCCAAATGCCCGCATTTGTTACAACGATAAATTCCCATTTGTAGGAAATTCCAGCGTTGTTTACACTTTCCGTTTTTTGCATGCAGACCCATTTTGGGATTTTTGAGGGTTGTCAAGAATGCCGAAAGGCACGGCGAAGCCGCATCGTTCTTGAGAATGCTCAAAAATCACGAAACCATCATTCCAGCAAAAAATAAAAGCCGTTTGGCATAAAAAGTGTAAACAACCCGACCTTTTCCCACATCGTAAGTGAGTTTGTTTATTTAATTTTTGTTTTCAGACAGGCATTGTTGGGGATAACCCGTGTTTTTACTTTTACAATTTTGTCTGCCAGTTATCTGAAATGTTATGCCTGTCTGAAAATTTTTTAACGATTATCCAACGCCTTTTGGGCTTCTTCGAAATCGGAAAAATGATGCTTCTCGCCCTGCACGTCCTGATAGGTTTCGTGGCCTTTGCCGGCAATCAAAATGATATCGTCTGCCGCGGCATGTTTGACTGCATAGCCGATGGCGGCGCGTCGGTCGGCTTCGATGTGTTCGGGGTTGGGCACGGCGGGAAGGATGTCGTCGATAATGGCCTGCGGCTCTTCCATGCGCGGGTTGTCGCTGGTAACCACCACCTTGTCGGCGCCCGCAACGGCGGCGGCACCCATCAGCGGGCGTTTGCCTTTGTCGCGGTTGCCGCCGCAGCCGAACACGCACCAAAGGCCCGCGCCTTGCGGTTTGATTTCCTGCAAGGTGGCGAGCGCTTTTTCGAGGGCGTCCGGCGTGTGGGCGTAATCGACCACCACCAGCGGTTTGCCGGGATTCATGATGCAGTCCATACGGCCGGTGGCGGGGCGGATGCGGGCGAGTGCGTTTAATACCGGTTGCAGCGGGTAGCCTGCCGCGCACAGCACGCCGACGCAGGCGGCAAGGTTTTGGGCGTTGAAACGGCCGAGCAGGCGGGTTTGGCATTCGCCCGCGCCCCACGGGGTGTCGAGCGCAACCGTCATGCCGCCAGATGTGGCGCTAAAGCCGGTGATGCGGATGTCGGCATCTTCGGCAAAACCGTAGCGGTAAACGGCCAGGCCGGGGCGATCGGCTTTCAGACGGCCTGCCAGTTCGGCGCCGTATCCGTCGTCGGCATTAATCACGGCGTGTTGCAGGCCCTGCCAGTAAAACAGGCGCGATTTGATTTCTCCGTAGGCTTCCATGCTGCCGTGGTAGTCGAGATGGTCGCGGGTGAGGTTGGTGAACACGGCCGTCTGAAAGGGCACGCCGTTAACGCGCGCTTGGTCGAGGCCGTGGCTGGACACTTCCATCGCCACGGCGCGTGCGCCTTGCTGTTTGAAGCGGTGGAACAGGGTTTGTACGGAAACGGGATCGGGCGTGGTGTGGGTGGCTTCAACCAACTCGCCCCAAAAGCCGTTGCCGACGGTGCCGATAACGGCGCAGCTTTTCAGACGGCCTTCGAGCAGGTCGGCGGCTTGTGCGAGCCATTGGGTTACCGAGGTTTTGCCGTTGGTGCCGGTAACGCCCCAGACGGCGGGGCCGTCTGAATGACCGCTTGAAACGTTGCCGTACACTTCGGCGGCCAGTATGCCGGCGCGGTTTTTCAAATCTTTGATGCCTTGGTTGGGCACTTGCCACTCGGGCTGCCAGGCAAAACTGCCGTCGTCGTCCCAAAACACAAAGGCGGCGCCGTTGGCGATGGCGGCGGGGATAAAGCTGCGCCCGTCGGTGTATTCGCCCTGGCAGGCGACGAAGATGTCGCCGGGCTGGATTTTTCGGCTGTCCGAATGCAGCAAACGCCCTGCTGCGCTTTCGCACAGCAGGGGCGGCAGGTCGGTTTCAGCAGGGGGAACTCGTTCGCTGAACATAAAAAACTCTTTATCGTTTGGCCGTCTGAATGGTGGGGGTTTCCTTCAGAGGTTTGGTGGGCGATACGCCGAGAATATTCAAGCTGCCGCCCATGATGCCTTTGAACACGGGGCCGGCAACCACGCCGCCGTAGTAGCCGTTGGCGGAGGGTTCGTCCACCGAAACGGCCACAATCACGCGCGGTTTCTCGGCCGGTGCGAAACCGATGAAGGTGGCGACGTGCTTGTCGCTGGCATAACGGCCGTTCACCAGTTTGCGGGCCGTGCCGGTTTTGGCGCCGACATCGAAGCCGTCAACCGCACCCATGGTGCCGGTGCCGCCTTTTTCGGTAACGGAAATCATGATTTCACGCACGGCGCGGGCGGTTTCGGGCTTGATAATCTGCTCGCCTTTGGGCGGGGCTTCCTGTTTTTCGAAGCTCACGGGCAGCAGTTCGCCGTCGCTGGTGATCACGGTGTAGGCGCGCGCCAGTTGCAGCAGGCTCATTTGCAGGCCGTAACCGAACGACATGGTGGCCTGTTCGATGGGTTTCCAGTTCTGCCATTTGCGCAGCATGCCCGGTGTTTCGCCGGGGAAGCCGGAGTGCATACGGCGGCCTATGCCCAGGCTTTGGTAAAACGCGTGCATTTCTTCGGGCTTGAACATGGCCGACAACTTGCTGGTGCCTACGTTAGACGATTTCTGCATGATGCCGCGCACGTCGAGCGAGGGGTAAACATGGGTGTCGCGCACGGTGGCGGGGCCGATTTTGAACGGCAGGGTGTTGAAGCGTGAATTCACGCTGGCTTTGCCTTCGTCCAACGCTTTGGCAATCGGAAACGGCTTCATGGCCGAACCCGGCTCGATCATATCGGTAACGGCCCGGTTGCGGCGCTGCTCGCTGTCGGCTCCGCCGGGATTGTTGGGGTCGTAGGCGGGGCTGTTCACCAACGCCAGAATCTCGCCGGTTTGCGCATCAAGCACAACGGCGCTGCCGGCTTTGGCGCGGTGGTGGGCGATGGCTTTGTTCAGCTCGTCATAAGCCAGCGCCTGAATGCGCTGGTCGAGCGACATCACCATATCGCGGCCGTTTTGCGGATCGCGGTTGCGGGGGGAATCGAGGCTGTCGACGATATTGCCTTTGTTGTCGCGCAGCACCACTTTGGCACCGTTTTCGCCGCGCAAATCGTCTTCACGCGCCAACTCCAGCCCTTCCTGGCCTTTACCGTCGATATTGGTGAAACCGATAACGTGCGCAAACAGGTTGCCCATCGGATAGTGGCGTTTGGTTTCCTGCTGGAACGCCAAGCCTTTGATGCCCAAAGCCGCCACTTTATCTGCGGTTTCTTTGTTCAACTGGCGCTTCAAATAAATGAAATCTTTATCTTTTTTTGCCAAACGCTCTTCGATGGTGGCAACGGGCACGCCGATTAACGCGGAAAGCCGTTCAAGCTGTTCGGCCGTCGGCTGGATATCCATACCGGAAGGCACGGCATACAGTGATTCGGTAGGGGCGCTCAAGGCCAGCGTGGCGCCGTTGCGGTCGGTAATCGTGCCGCGCGAAGCGGGCAGCGCCACCGTGCGCACGAAGCGCTGGTCGCCCTGGTTTTTCAGAAACTCATGCTGCGTGGTTTGCAGGTAAACACCCCGCCCCACCAGCGCGGCAAACGCCAAAGCCAAACCGCCGAGCACAAAGGCAATACGCCCGTTGGTAGAAACGGGTTTCTTGGCTTTGGGCTGCTTGGGCAGCATCTGAGGCTTATATTCGTTTTTAATCAGCATAGCAACTTCTCGTTTTTTTCAGACGGCCTCGATTTGTTTTTAAGAAACCGCCGTTTATTTCATTTCAATCATGCGTGTATCTGATGCGCCCGGGGGTTGCAGCCTTTGCCGCTCCGCCGCTTCTTTAATTAGTGTATGGTTCGACAGCTTGGCCTGTTCGAGCTTCAAACGCGCATAATCCTGCTCAAGCTGGACTTCGTGCTTTTCGGCCTTATCCAGCGAAATATAGTATTGGCGCGACCGGTCTTGCACGGTTACCACCGCCAAGCCCGACAACAATGCCACTACCAATAAAATAACGTTTAATTTATTCATATTTTCAAACGGCCTTCGTTTTCAGACGGCCTGTTGCGTCGGCAGGCATGCCGCCGGCTAAAATGCTTCAAAACTGCCGCCGGTGCGCTCGGCAACACGCAATACGGCCGAACGCGCGCGCGGGTTGGTAGCGGTTTCCTCTCCGCCCGGCTTGATAGCCTTGCCCACCGGCTTTAACGGTGGCTGCGGCAAATCGGCTTCTTTCACCGCCGCCCAGCGGGGCATGGGCGGATGCTGCGAATAGCGCTTGATAAACTGTTTTACGATGCGGTCTTCCAGCGAGTGGAAGGCAATCACCGCCAGCCTGCCGCCTTCTTTCAAGCGGCCCGCCGCCTGCGGCAGCACGGCTTCTATTTCTTCAAGCTCACGGTTGATGAAGATGCGAACGGCCTGAAACGTCCGGGTCGCCGGGTCTTGTCCGCGCTCGCGGCTACGGACGTTTTGCGCCACGAGCTGCGCCAGCTTGCGGGTTGTATCGATGGGCGCCGTTTCGCGCTGCGAAACGACAGCGCGCGCAATCTGGCGACTAAACCGCTCTTCACCATAATTTTTGATTACCTCGTGTATTTCCTGCTCAGCGGCGCTTGCCAGCCATTCGGCGGCCGAAATGCCGCGCGTGGGATCCATGCGCATATCCAACGGGGCATCGAAACGGAAACTGAATCCGCGCGCCGCTTCGTCAATCTGCGGCGACGAAATGCCCAAGTCAAACAAGGCTCCGTCTATTTTGCCGATACCCAGCCCGTCTAAGGCCGTCTGAAAAGTGGCGAAGCCGTTATGCACCACACTCACGCGTTTGTCTTGCGCCGCCAATTCGTTGGCAACGGCAACGGCCTGCGGGTCTTTGTCAAACACCACCAAGCGGCCTTCGCTGCCCAGTTTCGACAGAATCAGGCGGGAATGCCCTCCCCTGCCGAACGTGCCGTCCACATAAACACCGTTTTCCCGCACGGCCAGCGCATCCACCGCCTCGTGCAGCAACACGGTGATGTGTTGCAAAGTTTCGGCACCGCTCACAGTTGCAAATCCGTTTGGCCCAATTCGGAAGCCAACTCGTCGGGATCGATATCCAAAGCCTGATCCATTTCGGCCTCCCAATGCTCGCGTCCCCACAGCTCCAAGCGGTTGGCGCGCCCCACTAGTGTTACTTCCTTATCGAAATCCACGCGGCGGCGCAGGTTGGCGGGCAGCAGCACGCGCCCGGCCGTATCCAGCTCCAGCGTGTCGGCATTGTGCAGCAGCAGGTTTTGGTAGCGTTGCAGCGTAGGATTGCCCGCCGTTTTCAACGCCAGCAGCTGCCTGGCCACGCCTTCCCATTCGGCTTCGGGATAAATCAGCAGGCGGCTGCGCGAATCCAGCGTTGCCACCACGGCCGGCGTGTAATGGCGCAACAACAGCTCGCGGAACTTGGCAGGAATCGCCAACCGCCCTTTGCTGTCTATGCTCAACTCGTGAACGCCGCCAAACACTTTATCCCACTCCGTGATTAAAAACGGGCAATGAAGACACTTTGACACACATTACCCCACATGCCCACACTATATGCAATTTCAACATTGCGGTCAAACCCGCTTTTCTGAAAAAATAACCAGTAAGACAAACACTTAAGCATCAAAAAAGCAGGCATCTCGCCCGCTTTATGCACCTGACACACACAAAAAACACAATATCTAGTATTAATATTATATTACAATTACCATATATAGTAAAAATTATGAAATAGAGTCCGTTTTCTAATAAAGGGTATAATATTCCGGCCCTTTGATAAAATTTACACGTTCTAACATTTATGACTGCGCAATTACCCGCCCCTTCTGCCGCCGCCGCAACATCCTCCGAAGCCTTGCAAAGCCTGATTGCGGCAGACATCCGCGAACACGGCGGCTGGATTCCGTTTTCCCGCTTCATGGAGCTGGCGCTCTATGCCCCCCGATACGGCTACTACACCGGCGGCGCACACAAAATCGGGGCAGCGGGCGATTTTGTTACCGCCCCCGCCCTCACCCCCTTGTTCGGCCGCACACTCGCCAACCAACTTGCCCCGCTGCTGCCGCAAACCGACGGCAACATCTATGAATTCGGCGCCGGCACCGGCGAATTGGCCGCCGATTTGCTGCAATCGCTTTCAGACGGCCTCAAAAATTACTATATCATTGAAATATCAAGCGAACTGGCCGAACGCCAGCGTGCCCGCATCTGCAAACAAGTGCCGGAAGCGGCCGGGAAAGTTATCCACTTAGCCGAATTGCCCGACACTTTCGACGGCATCGTCATCGGTAACGAAGTGCTCGATGCCATGCCCTGCGAGCTTATCCGACGCGAACACGGGCAATTTTGGCAAATCGGTGTGGCGCTGGAGCATAATGCCTTCGTCCAAACCCCGCGCCCGCTCGACCAAGCCGGCTTGCTGGCAAGTGCCGCAGCCTGTTTTCCGCCCGACGAGCCGTACACCAGCGAACTGCACCCCGCCCAACACGCCTTTATCCGCACACTAGCGGGCAAACTCGTGCGCGGCGGCATGATTTTCATCGACTACGGCTTCGATGCCGCCCAGTATTACCACCCGCAGCGGCATATGGGCACCTTAATCGGGCACTATCGACACCACGCCGTACACGATCCGTTTTTCTACCCCGGCCTCACCGACCTGACCGTCCATGTCAACTTCACCGATATTGCCCAAGCCGGCACCAACGGCGGTTTGGATTTAATCGGCTACACCACCCAGGCCAATTTCTTACTCAACCTCGGCATCACCGGCCTGCTGGCGCAAACCGCCGAACCCGGAACACCCGCCTATATCCGCGAAACCGCGGCTCTGCACAAGCTGTTGGGCCAGCACGAAATGGGCGAACTGTTTAAAGTGATGGCGTTCGGGCGCGGCGTGGATGTGGATTGGCAGGGCTTTATATCGGGCGACATCTGCCACAAACTTTAAATCTTTCCGCACGGCAAAGGCCGTCTGAAAACATTTCAGACGGCCTTTAAATATTTTTTTCCATAAAAATCAAACGAAAGCGCATAATTTCTGATAAACCGGTTGCCCGTCCGAAAAAAAACCGTATAATTGCGCTTTCACCAAACGGCGAATTAGCTCAGTCGGTTAGAGCAGAGGAATCATAATCCTTGTGTCCGGGGTTCGAGTCCCTGATTCGCCACCAGAACTTCGGGGGTATAGCTCAGTTGGTAGAGCGCTTGCATGGCATGCAAGAGGTCAGCGGTTCGATCCCGCTTACCTCCACCAGATTTAAAGCACTTGGTTAAAACCAAGTGCTTTTTTACTGTGAAGGCCGTCTGAAAAGTTTCAGACGGCCTTCAATCTGCATTGCCTGCGCAAAATTATCTTTCCGGCAGCTTAACCACCACCGTATCGGCCAGCATATCCTGCAAAGTGCGGCGGTTTTTCGTTTTGTTAAACAGCATCACCAAACACACCACCCATAACAGCTGCGATAACGCATTACCAATCAATTCGGCCGTTTCGGGGCTGCCCTGCACCACCAGCGTAATCAGATAGCCCGCAATCATCGAAGCGATGCTCACGATAACGTTAAACAAAATCTCGCGCAGTATCACCGTACCCCAAAGACCGGGGTTGTCGCCGTTGCTTTTCAATACCCTGATTTTCATTATTCTTTTGCCGAAAGACTGCCCGTCCCGCGCCATCAGCCACATTTGTACGGCTGCATAAACCAGCAACAGCAGCAAGCTGCCCGCCACCAAAAGGCCGTTCCACGCGATTTGATCCAAAGCTTCGGGGTTCTGCTCATCCCAATGCTCCATCAGAGGCAGCACGACGCTGTAAAACAACGGAACAAATACCAACACGGTAAACACCACATTCAAGAGATAGGCCGCAATCCTGCTGCCCGCCGTGGCAATATCCACCTCCACAATTTCTTCGCCGGCGGGCGCGGGGTGGGAATTGAGTGTGTCCATATTTGACGCTCCGTTTCAAGATTTGGAAATTTTTGCCACCTTACCACAAAAAAGCCTTTACTTTTACCCCCTCGGGGGTTAAAACGCTAACTTGATTATCTTTCCTTATTTTGTAAACAATTTTTCGTTTTAGGAGCAAACAATGAAAGTAGGATTCGTCGGCTGGCGCGGCATGGTCGGTTCGGTTTTGATGCAGCGCATGCAGGAAGAAAACGACTTCGCCCATATTCCCGAAGCCGTATTCTTCACCACCTCCAACGTAGGCGGCGCCGCTCCCGACTTCGGCCAAACCGCCAAAACCCTGTTGGATGCCAACGATACCGCCGAGCTGGCGAAAATGGACATCATCGTTACCTGTCAGGGCGGTGATTACACCAAGGCCGTATTCAAACCGCTGCGTGATTCCGGCTGGAACGGCTACTGGATTGACGCGGCTTCTTCGCTGCGCATGAACGATGATGCAGTGATTATTCTCGACCCCGTCAACCGCAACGTTATCGATCAAGCCCTGCAAAACGGTGTGAAAAACTACATCGGCGGCAACTGCACCGTATCGCTGATGCTGATGGCCTTGGGCGGCCTGTTCCAAAACGACTTGGTGGAATGGGCAACCAGCATGACCTACCAGGCCGCTTCGGGCGCGGGCGCCAAAAACATGCGCGAGCTGATCGAAGGCATGGGCGCGATTCACAACGAAGTCAAAGCCGAAATCGCCGACCCCGCCGGCGCGATTTTGGATATCGACCGCAAAGTGTCCGATTTTCTGCGCAGCGATGCTTTCCCCGCCGCCAACTTCGGCGTGCCGCTGGCCGGCAGCCTGATTCCGTGGATTGATGCCGACTTGGGCAACGGCCAATCGAAAGAAGAATGGAAAGGCGGCGTGGAAACCAACAAAATCCTCGGCCGCAGCGCCAATCCCACCGTTATCGACGGCCTGTGCGTGCGCGTGGGCGCGATGCGCTGCCACAGCCAGGCTATCACGCTGAAGCTGAAAAAAGATTTGCCGGTGGCCGAAATCGAGCAACTGCTCTCCTCGGCTAATAGCTGGGTGAAAGTGATCCCCAACGAAAAAGAAGCCAGCATCCACGAGCTGACCCCCGCCAAAGTAACCGGCACATTAAGCGTGCCCGTGGGCCGCATCCGCAAACTGGGTATGGGCGGCGAATACATCAGCGCGTTTACCGTGGGCGACCAGCTTCTTTGGGGTGCCGCCGAGCCGTTGCGCCGTATGCTGCGGATTGTATTGGGTAATCTGGATTCGTAACCGGTTTGCTAAACATATAATGAGACCTTTGCAAAACCCCCAGATGTGGATGCAGTTCAAGGCCTAGCAGCGCAGCGAGCGCAGACATAACATGGAGTTAGGCAAGCGAGCGAGCAGCACACAACGCAGAAATGCGCCGCAGATGGGGGTTTTGCAAAGGTCTCATAATGGCTAAAGGCCGTCTGAAATATTTCAGAGGGCCTTTTTCATATCTGTTTTATTCGGCTAACATTTCCACCTGCTTCACCCGCTCGGCGGTTACCGGATGGGAGCTGAACACCCGTGCGACACCGCTTTCGTCGTGGCCGTAGCTGCTGTTTAAGCGTTGCAAGAAATCTGCCAGATGTTTTGGCGGAATATTTTGACGTTTCAATGCGTTAATGGCATAACGGTCGGCTTCCAGCTCGAATGTTTGGGAATACTGCGCTGCCACCAGCATGGCCGGCAGGTTGGAAAGCAAATCGCTTGTATCGCCCGTTATCAGCAGCAAAAACACGCCGGTGCCGATTCCGCGCAGAGCCTGTTGCAAACTGTGCCGCTCGCTTAAATGGCCTTGCTCATGGGCCAAAACCGCAAGAATTTCATTATCGTGCTTGGCAAGGGCGATCAGCTCGTCGGTTAAAACTATCGTATTGTTGGGTATGGCCAAAGCATTGGCTCCGAGGCCGTTCCCTTGTCTGAACAATAATTTTGCGGGCTTTTCCGGTTTTAAGGTTTGATAAAGATTCGATATTTCGCGCTTTCTCGCCGCACTCAGGCGGCTTTCTCCGGTTAAACCGACAATGGCTTTTTCGGCCTGGCCGCCGATGTCGTCCAACGTTTGGGCAGGCAAATGCCGGGCGGCATAATAAGCAGCAGCAGGAATGCCCCATTTAAACACCGCCGTAATCACACAAACCACTACAACCAAGCCGAGGCCTGCCCATTTCCAGCTCTGTTCGAGCCGGCCGACATGCTTCAGCATGGCCTTGTTTTGCAGCGGCAGCCAGTCGGGCACATGATGGTCGGGAAACTCGATGCGGGCATCATCCGGCAACTCCAACACCGGCAATACCCCGCCCACGCCCGCAAGGTAGGCCGCGCTGTGCAGCGGATAAAAATCTGTTTGGCCGCCGCCGTAAACGATGCGCAACCGCTCTCCGTCCAGCGACAATTCGGCCTGATGGGGCATATTGCGCTTGCCGTCGTAATAACGTACCGTAACAGATTCTGCCATTACCTGTTCTCCCGCTGCCGTCTCACAGTGAAATATCGATATCGAACACATCGGCGATTTCTTCGCCTATGCTGTGCGGATCATTCTGTGCCTGATTAACCAGGTTTTGCGGATCATCATACAAATCCACCTGCAACGATGCCGACTGATACCGATAAAGCCTGACCGCCGCCCACGGGTGCAGCAGGCCGAGGGTAAACACCATGGCAACATAGTTGGTGAATTTAATCCACGCATATTTTATCGGAGACAAATCGGTGGAAATACGGCTGTTACCCACTTGCACATTCTGCCAGGTGGCGCGGAACAGATAGGCTTGTGTCAGCGGCACAAACAAACCTATCATTAAAATATAAAGTGCCGCAGCGGCCGCTACAAACAAACCGCCCACCACCTCCGGACGCCCGGGGGTTTGCAACATCATACCCAATATCATAACCACAAATCCGGCCAGCAGCATCCATAAATAAGGCTTCAACACCGCGCCGTAAAAATCGGCCCAACCCGATTGCAATTCAAACTTCAAACCGCCGATATGCAGATGGTTGATTTGATAAGATTTAAACCAATACAGCGCCACCGGATAGAGCAAGCCGAAACTCAAAAGCGTAACCAACAGGCATTTGGCAAACAGCCAATAAGTCTGCCCTTGGGAAGCAGAAAAATAAAAGCGGCTGTTGCCGTATTTACTGTTTCTGGCGCGGAAACGCATAGTAGAGCGCACCAGCCACGGCACGGCAACCAATGCCACTCCCCATACCGCCAGCGCATAAGCCGGATCCAACTCTGACAACACCGAAAACGCCGCAAACAGCACCACGGCAATCAGCCGCCCGATTAAAATCCGCGAGGGCAGTGCCGTAAAATCGAATTGATCGCCACCCAACCGGGTATTACCGTAAAAATAGCGCAAACGGCGTACTTTCGCCCACGGCGCATAAATGCCTAAGGTGATGATAGTTAAGAAAATATTAACAATCCAAATGTTGAAATATTCTCCGGCGTTACCGTGAAACTCAAAACGCCATTGCTGCCCCTGCTCTACGCCGGTAGCCGACACTACTACTTCGGCGTTTTCTTGCACGGCCAAGCTGCTTTCATCATATCGGTTTTCCTGCTCAGATAAACTGCTCATCCTTAAGCTTCCCTTTTAACATTAACGAATCAACAGCCGAATTATATTCAGGCCGTCTGAAAAATACAAAATGCATTTTTCAGACGGCCTGCTTTTTGAAAGGGGCTGTCATTTAGATAACCGGATAATCAATCTCAAAGTATTTTCTGTATCGAGATCTTCACCACAATACCTAACCGCCCCTACTTAAAGATTCATTGGTTCCAATCCAAGCAACTATCGCTATTTCATTTTCTGAACAGCTGTATCTTTAATTTCTTAAAATCCCATATATTTTTATCGGAATCAAACAGATTAATTGTATTGCCCCGTTCATATTCCCCCGTAAATACTTTAAACTGCGTTTTTTTACGCCTGCTCTGAAATATGAACCGCTTACTGACCCCGTTACCGATATGGCTGGTATTGGCCGATATGGCATACACTTTTATTATCAATATCCTGCAAAGTTTCAACCTGAGCCAAGCCCAATTACCGAAAGACGGGCTGCCCGTTTCTCCCGATATTGCTTTCAGCGGCCTCCAAGTTGTGACCAATGGCGGTATGGTGCTAATTATCGGTTTCGGCTTGTGGACTTTGCTGAAACTCAACCGCAGCGTGTTGCAGCAGCAAATTCTGCCCATCGGCATTTTCCGCACACTCGGCCTGGTAGCTGTGCTCGCTTTCAGCATACCATCTCTTTGGCAATGGGCATGGGCTTTGATCAAACTGGCAGGCGGCCACAATACCATTGCGTTCGGTTCACCCCGATACCTGGTCATTGCCGTCTGCCAACCCCTCGTTGGCTGCCTATGCCTATACCGTTTAACCGGCTGGTACCGGCTGGTACCGGCTGCATAAGCATACGGCTGCCGCAACACTTGCCGAATAGCACAACACGATATTCAAGAAACCAGCCCTGCAATTAGGCCGTCTGAAATAGATTCATTTCAGACGGCCTCTGCATCTGTTACCATACGCAGCCTGCCGGCAGCTTCACTACTTAGCGGTCGGTTTTTTCACCGCAGGCTGCGCCTTCTTCGCCTCCTTGGCCCCCACCGTCGCCTCCTCCCGCAGCTT
>NZ_JANIKQ010000013.1 GCF_024580525.1 Neisseria dentiae | reverse complement strand
AAAGTAGCCATCAATGCGTGTATGCACAAACTGCTGAGAATACTGAACGCACGGGTACGCGACTATCTGTGTTCAGACGGCCTGCAATGCGCTTGATTAACCGTGTTTGATGTTGCTGACTGACGAGTTGGCAACACAGTTGCTATCTGATCACCACATCGTTCGGCAAATCGTCTGCGGCTGTGCCGCCGTTGCGCGAGAAATGTGCGGTTAGAATGGCGTTTACTTCCTGCAAGCCGCTTTCCAAACCTTCTACGAACGCCCCGCGCTTAAACGCTTCGCGCATGGTTTCGCAAACGTGCCGCCATTCGTCTTCACCCACTTTGGCGGCGATGCCGCGGTCGGCCGCCACTTCGACGGCATGGTCGGCAAACAACACATACACCAGCACGCCGATGTTAAGCTCGGCATCCCACACGCCTAATTCTCCGAACCATTGCCAAGCACGGGTGCGGGGTTGCAGGCCGCCCAACACGGCGCTGCTTGGGTAGCGCGATTCAACTACAAAGCGTATCTGCCCTTGGTGATGTAGCTCGGATTCGCCGATATGGCGGCTGATGCGCTGTAAATCGGCGGTGGGAAAATACCGCTCGACACGGGCGCGCGGGTGCAGCCAATGCTGCCATAAGCGTTTGAATTTGTTTTGTTCCATTACCAACCTCCCGATGCGCCGCCGCCGCCGAAGCCGCCTCCGCCGCCGCTGAAACCGCCTCCGCCGAAGCCGCCGCTGCTCCAGCCGCCGCCCCCGCGCGAACCGCCGCCGAAGCCCCCTCCGCCAAAACCGCCGCCTCCCGAAATAAACGCCCCGCTGCCGATAATAAAGGCCAGCACCGCACCGACCACGGCGGCCAGCACGCCGATTACCAGCCCCCAGCCGAGCAGCATGGCCGCACCAAACATCACGCCGCCGGTAAACAGGCTGCCCAGCGTACGCCCGAAGATGGCTTTTAAAAAGCCGCCGGCGATAAACGGCAGGATAAACAGCAGAATCAGGCTGTCGCCGCCGCCCTCCCCGTTGCTTTCGTTCTGCGCTTCCGGCAGTTGTTCGCCGGCAATCAGTTTCTCAATCTGCACCACGGCGGCGCTGATGCCTTCGTCGGTTTTGCCTTCGCGCAGATAGGGGCGTAGAACGTCTTCGAGAATGCGTTTGGCGTACACGTCGGGAATCGCGCCTTCCAGGCCGCGGCCTACGGCCAGATGGGTTTTGCGCTCGTCGCGCACGAGCAGCAGCAGCACGCCGTCGCTGTGCTGTTCACGGCCGATTTTCCATTGCTCCATCACGCGCGCGGAATAGTCGAACGGGGTTTCCGGCTCGATTTTGGGCACGGTCAGCACCACAATCTGGCTGCCTTTTTCGCGGCTGTATTGCAGCAGATGCGCGTTGAGTTCCTGCCGCGCCTGCGGCTGCATCATCTGTGCCGTATCCATCACGGGATCGGTAAGCTGGGGCACGGCGGCAAGCTCGGCGGCAAACAGCCACACGCTGGCCAGCAGCATGGCGGCGAAAACGCCGATTCGCTGTATTACGGATTGCATGGCTTTCCTTTCCAATCGTTTTTTCAGACGGCCTGCCGGCTCGGTAAGGCTGTCTGAAAAACTTTTGCTCCGGCGGTGCAGGCAAAAAATGTTTTCAGACGGCCCAAACGTTAAAACTCGACTTTGGGCGCGGTGGATACGGCTTTTTCGTTTTCAACCGTAAATTGCGGGCGCGCTTTCATGCCGAAGATTTTGGCGGTGATGTTTTGCGGAAACTGGCGCAGGGTGGTGTTATAAGTCTGCACCGCTTTGATGTAGTTGTTGCGCGCGAGCGTAACGCGGTTTTCCGTGCCTTCGAGCTGGGCTTGCAGGTCGCGGAAGTTTTGGTCGGCTTTAAGCTGCGGGTAGTTTTCGGAAACCACCAGCAGGCGTGACAGGACGCTGCTCAATTCACCCTGCGCCTGCGCGTATTGCTTGAGTTTTTCTTCGTTGGTGGCATCATCGGCAGTCATCTGGATGCTGCCCACTTTGCTGCGCGCAGCGGTTACTTCGGTGAGCACCTGCTCTTCGTGTTTGGCGTAACCTTTAACGGTGTTGACCAGGTTCGGAATCAAATCGGCGCGGCGCTGGTATTGGTTGAGCACTTCCGACCAAGCCGCATTGGCCGCTTCGTCTTGCGTTTGCATAGTGTTGTAGCCGCAGCCGTTAAGGGCGAACAGCGAGGTGAATACGGCGATAATGGCCAGCCATTTTTTCAACATGGGGAGTCTCCGTGAAAAAAATAATTTAAAGGGTTTCAGACGGCCTGAAATTATCGGGGCCGTCTGAAAACGTTAGGAGTATATAGAAAAGCACCCTGCCGAAAAACCCTAAGCGACAAACGGTTGTTGTGCGCTTTGGCCGTTTGCCGATACAATTACCGCCGATTACATTAACCGCAGAAATCCATCCATGCAGAAAAACACCGTGTTCGTTACCGGCGGCGCCGGCTTTATCGGCTCCGCGCTTATCCGCCACCTGATTGAAAACACCGACGCCAAAGTGGTGAACATCGACAAACTCACCTACGCAGGCAACCTGCAATCGCTGGAAAGCGTGGCCGCCAACCCGCGCTATGTGTTTTCGCACACCGACATCTGCGACCGCGCCGCACTCGATGCACTGTTTGCCGAACACCGGCCGCGCGGCGTGCTGCATCTGGCCGCCGAAAGCCATGTCGACCGCAGCATCACCGGCCCCGCCGCCTTTATCGAAACCAACATCGTCGGCACCTACACCCTGCTCGAAGCCGCGCGCCAATATTGGAACACGCTCGCCGAGCAAGACAAGCCGCAGTTCCGCTTCCACCACATTTCCACCGACGAAGTGTTCGGCGACCTGCACGGCACCGACGATTTGTTTACCGAAACCACACCCTACGCGCCCAGCAGCCCCTATTCGGCCAGCAAAGCCTCCAGCGACCACCTCGTGCGCGCCTGGCAGCGCACCTACGGCCTGCCCGCAGTGCTCACCAACTGCTCCAACAACTACGGCCCCTACCACTTTCCCGAAAAGCTGATTCCGCTGATGATACTGAACTGTTTGGCAGGCAAACCCCTGCCCGTTTACGGCGAAGGCAAACAAATCCGCGACTGGCTCTATGTGGAAGACCACGCCCGCGCCTTGTGGACGGTGTTCACCCGCGCCGAAAACGGCGAAAGCTACAACATCGGCGGCCATAACGAGCGGCAGAATATCGACGTAGTGCGCACCATCTGCGCCATTCTCGACGAAATCCGGCCCGTTGCCGACAACCCCGCCGTGGCAGGCCGCATCGCATCGTATGCCGAACTGATCACCCACGTTGCCGACCGCCCCGGCCACGACGTGCGCTACGCCATCGACGCCGCCAAAATCGCACGCGACTTGGTCTGGAAGCCGCAGGAAACCTTTGAAAGCGGCATACGCAAAACCGTGCAATGGTATCTGGACAACGAAAACTGGTGGCAGGCCGTGCTTGACGGTTCGTATCAGGGCGAACGTTTGGGCTTGGTATAAAAAACAGATGGTTTTCAGACGGCCTGTTACCGCACAAACATTCGAATACCCGAGGCCGTCTGAAAAAACAACGAAAAGAATAAAGAAAAGGAACAACATGAAAGGCATTATTCTGGCCGGCGGCTCCGGCACCCGCCTTTACCCGATTACCCGAGGCGTGTCGAAACAACTGCTGCCCGTTTACGACAAACCCATGATCTACTACCCGCTCTCAGTGCTGATGCTCTCCGGCATCCGCGACGTGCTGGTCATCTCCACCCCGGAAGACATGAGTGGCTACCAACGCCTGCTCGGCGACGGCAGCGACTTCGGCATCCGCATCAGCTACGCCGTCCAGCCCAGCCCCGACGGCCTCGCGCAAGCCTTTCTTATCGGCGAACAGTTTATCGGCAACGACCGTGTGTGTTTGGTGCTGGGCGACAACATCTATTTCGGCGAACATTTCAGCAACAAACTCGCGGCCGCCGTCTCACGCGAAAACGGCGCCACCGTGTTCGGCTACCAAGTGGCCGACCCCCAACGCTTCGGCGTGGTCGAGTTCGACGAAAACTTCAAAGCCGTTTCCATCGAAGAAAAACCCGCCAAACCCAAATCCAACTACGCCGTTACCGGCCTGTATTTCTACGACAACGATGTCGTCCAAATCGCCAAACAAATCAAACCCTCGCCGCGCGGCGAGCTGGAAATCACCGATGTCAACCAAACTTATCTCGCCCAAGGCCGTCTGAACGTAGAGCTGCTCGGCCGCGGCTTTGCCTGGCTCGACACCGGCACCCACGACAGCCTGCTCGAAGCCGCCCATTTCGTGCACACCATCGAAAGCCGCCAGGGCCTGAAAGTGGCCTGCCTGGAAGAAATCGCCTTTAAAAAAGGCTGGCTGACCGCCGAACAGCTCGAAGCCTGCATTCAGCCGCTGGCCAAAACCGGCTACGGCCAATACCTGCAAAAACTGCTCGACGGCAGCCGCAGGATTTAAACCGGCTTCCGTTCAGACGGCCTGCCTGCCGTTTAAACAGGCGGCCTGAAACAACTAACCGCTTTCCGAAAAGAACCCATCATGCAGATTATCGACACCGTTATTGCCGACGTTAAAATCATCCAACCCAAAGTGTTCGGCGACGAGCGCGGCTTTTTTCTCGAAACCTTCGAAAAAAACCGCTACCGCGAGATGCTCGGCATCGAAGCCGATTTCGTGCAAGACAACCACTCGCGCTCGCAAAAAGGCGTGCTGCGCGGCCTGCACTTCCAAACCGAAAACCCGCAGGGAAAACTGGTGCGCTGCGTGCGCGGCGAAGTGTTCGACGTGGCCGTAGACATCCGCCCCGACTCCCCCACTTTCGGCAAATGGGCGGGCGTGATTCTCAACGAAGACAACAAAACCCAATTCTGGATTCCACCCGGCCTCGCCCACGGCTTCGCCGTATTGAGCGACACCGCCGACTTCGAATACAAATGCACCGATTTCTACAACCCCAAAGCCGAAGGCTGTCTGATTTGGAACGATCCCGCCGTCGGCATCGACTGGCCGCTGCAAAACCCGCTGCTCTCCGCCAAAGACCAGCAAGGCAAAACCCTGGAGGAACTGTTTAAATGAGAATTCTGCTTACCGGCTCCAAAGGCCAACTCGGCCGCTGCTTCAAAGACCGCCTGCCCGAAGATTGGGAAATCATCGCCGCCGACTCGGCCACGCTCGACATCACCGACGCCGCCGCCGTACTGAACATGGCGCGCAGCTTCCAACCCGACGCCATCGTCAACGCCGCCGCCTACACCGCCGTTGACCAGGCCGAAAGCGAGCACGACAAAGCCTTCACGGTAAACGGCACCGCCGTACACAACCTCGCCGCCGCCGCCCGCACGGTGAAAGCCCGCTTTATCCATGTTTCCACCGATTACGTGTTCGGCGGAAACAGCAAAACGCCCTACACCGAAACCTCGCTGCCCGAACCGGCCGGTGTGTACGGCAAATCCAAACTGGCAGGCGAATTGCTGGCACTGGCCGCCCACCCCGACAGCGTTATCCTGCGCACCGCCTGGGTGTTCAGCGAACACGGCAATAATTTCGTTAAAACCATGCTGCGCCTGGCCGCCGAACGCAGCGAGCTTTCGGTGGTTAGCGACCAAATCGGCAACCCCACCTACGCCGGCGATTTGGCACAAGCCATGATCGATATGCTCCGCCGCCCCGCCGCACCCCGCGGCATCTACCACTTCTGCGGCGACAAACCCGTAAGCTGGTATGAGTTTGCCGAGCGCATTTTCCAAACCGCCGCCGGCCACAACCCGGATTTCAAAGCTCCCGTGCTGCACGCCATCGGCACCGAAGCCTACCCCACCCCCGCCCCGCGCCCGTCATACAGCGTGCTCGACTGCAATAAAATCCGCACCGAGCTGGATATCGCCCCTTCCGACTGGCAAAAAGCCTTAGGCGAAGTGGTCAAACAATTGGCCGGATAAACCACCGTGCGTCAGCTTGGTAAAAAGAGAGGCCGTCTGAAAATGCCCGGCCTCACTTTAAAACAAACGCTTTAAAACAAACAAAAGGGTTGGATTACCAACCCTTTTGTTTTGCCTGCCGGCAAACTGCCGCTACTGGCGGTAGTGTTTCAAAAAGCGCGCCAGCTTGCCCATGGCTTCTTCGATTTGGTGGGCATAGGGCAGCGTTACCACGCGGAAGTGGTCGGGGCGTATCCAGTTGAAACCCGTGCCCTGCACCAGCAGCACCTTCTCCTGCAACAGCAAATCGTAGATAAATTTGGCATCGTCTTTAATGCTGTACATTTCCGTGTCGATTTTCGGAAACAGATACATCGCGCCTTTCGGTTTCACGCAACTGATGCCGGGAATTTGAACAAGCATTTCGTAGGCTTTGTTACGCTGCTCCAGCAGGCGGCCTCCGGGCAAGATAAATTCGTTGATGCTCTGATAGCCGCCCAATGCGGTTTGGATGGCGTGCTGCATGGGTGTGTTGGCGCATAAACGCATCGAAGCGAGCATGTCCAAGCCCTCGATATAGCCTTTAGCGTGGTGTTTGGGGCCGTTGAGCACCATCCAGCCCATACGGAAACCGGCCACGCGGTAGGCTTTGGAAAGGCCGTTGAAGGTGATGGTGAGCAAATCGGGGGCGAGTGCGGCGATGTGGTGGTGTTGCGCGCCGTCGTAAAGGATTTTGTCGTAAATTTCGTCGGCGAAAATAATCAGCCCGTGGCGGCGCGCCAACTCGGTAATCTGCAACAGGATTTCTTTGCTGTATACCGCGCCCGTGGGGTTGTTGGGGTTAATCACCACGATGGCTTTGGTGTTGGGCGTGATTTTTGCTTCCATGTCGGCGAGATCGGGAAACCATTCGTTTTCTTCGTCGCACAGATAATGGCGCACGGTGCCGCCGGCCAGCGTGGCCGCCGCCGTCCACAAAGGATAGTCGGGCGCGGGAATCAGGATTTCGTCGCCGTCGTTAAGCAGCGCCTGCATCGACATGGTGATCAGCTCGGATACGCCGTTGCCGATATACACGTCGTTTACGGTGATGCTGCGCAAATCTTTGGTTTGGTAATAATGTACGATGGCTTTGCGGGCGGAATACAGCCCTTTGGAATCGCAATAGCCTTGCGAAGTGGGCAGGTTGCGGATAACGTCGACCAAAATTTCATCGGGCGCTTCAAAGCCGAAAGGTGCGGGGTTGCCGATATTGAGTTTTAAGATTTTATGTCCTTCTTCTTCAAGGCGCAGGGCTTCTTTGTGTACGGGACCGCGGATGTCGTAGCATACTTGGTCGAGTTTGGAGGATTTGGGAAAACGGTCCATGATGTTGCAACTTAATCTTGTGAAATGAATGGCCGTAAATGTACCGCGTTTACGGTGCGCTGCAAAGATGCCCGCAACAATATTTTGTATTTTGCACCGGCTTGGCGGCAGAAAGGCCGATGAATTTGCAAAATCCGCCGGCGTTTTAAAATCTCGGCGTTATGCCCGGGTTTGGCAAAGCTGTTATTAAGCAATCAGTTTTGCCCTGCAAAATCCGATCAGGCCGTCTGAAAAGAATTTTTTCAGACGGCCTGAAACGTTTCTCACAACCCCAGCGCGTCGGCGTGGAACTCGATATGGCTGTCGATAAAGGTGGCAATAAAATAATAACCGTGGCCGTAGCCTTCGCGCAGATTGAACTGCACATTAAAACCGTTGCCGCGCGCGGCATTCACAAATGCCTGCGGTTGCAGATCATGCGGATAAAACTCGTCGGCACTGCCTTGGTCTATCAATACCGGCAGTTTTTTAACGGCGGTTTTGACAAGCTCGGTGCTGTCGTATTGCGCCCATATTTCGGGGTTATCGCCCAAATAGGCAGCAAAGGCTTTCTGCACCCACGGCGTTTGGCTCGGGTTGGCAATCGGCGCAAAGGCGGAAACCGCCGCATAACGCCCGGGGTTTTTCAGGGCAATCTGCAAAGCGCCGTGGCCGCCCATGCTGTGGCCGGCGATGCTGCGCTGACCGTTCACGGGAAAATGCGCTTCGATTAAGGCAGGCAGCTCGTGCACGATATAGCTGTACATCTGATAATTCGCCGCCCACGGCTCGCGGGTGGCGTCTAAATAAAAACCTGCGCCCTGCCCCAAATGATAAGCGTCATCATCGGCCACGCCTGCACCGCGCGGCGAAGTGTCGGGCATAACCAGGGCGATGCCCCACTGTGCGGCGAAACGCTGCGCGCCCGACTTGGTGGAAAAATTCTCATCGGTGCAGGTTAAGCCCGATAACCAGTATAAAACCGGCACACGGTAACCTTGCAGCGCCTGCGGCGGCAGATAAACGGCGAAAGTCATTTCGCATTGGTTGGCATCGGAAAAATGGCGGTAGCGCTCATGGCTGCCGTTAAACATTTTGTTGCGGGAAATCAGGGTTAATGCACTCATTTTTTGCTGCTTTCATAATATTTCAGACGGCCTGTGCAACCGATACGGCAGGCCGTCTGAAAAAAATCCTATCGATACAAACTGCCGCTACGGCTTACACCGCCACCGCAGCTTTGATGTGCGGGTGCGGGTCGTAGCCGGTTAATTCGAAATCTTCAAACTTGAAGTCAAACAGGTTTTTCACTTCGGGGTTGAGCTTCATCTGCGGCAGCGGGCGCGGTTCGCGGGTAAGCTGCAACTCGGCCTGCTCGAAATGGTTGCTGTATAGGTGGGCGTCGCCGAAGGTATGCACAAACTCGCCCGCCTGCAAGCCGCACACTTGCGCCAGCATCAGGGTAAGCAGCGCGTAGCTGGCGATATTGAACGGCACGCCGAGGAAAATATCGGCGCTGCGCTGGTAAAGCTGGCACGAGAGTTTGCCGTTTGCCACATAAAACTGAAACAGCGCGTGGCACGGCGGCAGGGCCATTTCGTCAACCAACGCGGGGTTCCATGCGGAAACAATCAGGCGGCGGCTGTCGGGATTTTTTTTGATTTGGTCAATCAGGTTGGCGATTTGGTCGATATGGCGGCCGTCGGGCGCGGGCCAACTGCGCCATTGGTAGCCGTAAACGGGGCCTAAGTCGCCGTTTTCGTCGGCCCATTCGTCCCAAATCGAAACATTGTTGTCTTTCAAATATTTGATGTTGGTGTCGCCTTTTAAAAACCACAACAGCTCGTGGATAATCGAGCGCAGGTGCAGCTTTTTGGTGGTGAGCAGCGGAAAGCCTTCGCTTAAATCGAAGCGCATTTGGTAGCCGAACACGGAGCGGGTGCCGGTGCCGGTGCGGTCGGATTTGTCGGTGCCGTGTTCGAGCACATGGCGCATCAGGTCTAAATAGGCTTTCATGGGTTTCCTTAATTTCCTTAACTTAAATGGGCGGTATCCGGTTTTCAGACGGCCTTTGAGGGCGGGCGGGGCATTGTACCACTTTGCCCGCCATTTGTTCCGGCACCCGCTTCCAGAAGGGGCGTTTTGATACCGCCATACGGAATAATGTCAACAATCTGCCTAAATTTTTCTTGGCAAAACACCTCAAAGGCGTTTATATTACGACACATTCTAAAATTTCTTAACCTCTCTTAAATCACTGTTTTATCTAAAAGGTAGGAGAACTTTACCATGTCTGCAAACCTCAATGCCCTGTTTGAGCAAATCAAACAGCGCGACCCCAACCAACCCGTTTTCCACCAAGCCGTTGAAGAAGTGTTCGGCAGCCTCGCCCCTTTCTTGGCGAAAAACCCGCAATACACCTGCCACGGCCTGCTGGAGCGCATCGTCGAACCCGAACGCGTGATTATGTTCCGCGTATCGTGGGTGGATGACAAAGGCCAAGTGCAAGTGAACCGCGGCTACCGCGTGCAGATGAACTCGGCCATCGGCCCCTACAAAGGCGGCCTGCGCTTCCACCCCACCGTGGATTTGGGCGTGCTGAAGTTTTTGGCATTCGAGCAGGTGTTTAAAAACGCGCTCACCACGCTGCCGATGGGCGGCGGCAAAGGCGGCTCCGACTTCGACCCCAAAGGCAAGAGCGACGGCGAAGTGATGCGTTTCTGCCAAGCCTTTATGAGCGAACTCTACCGCCATATCGGTGCCGACACCGACGTGCCCGCCGGCGACATCGGCGTGGGCGGCCGCGAAATCGGCTTTTTGTTCGGCCAATATAAAAAGCTGCGCAACGAATTCACTTCGGTGCTTACCGGCAAAGGCCTAGTGTACGGCGGCAGCCTGATCCGCCCCGAAGCCACCGGCTACGGCACGGTTTATTTTGCCGACAGTATGCTGAAAACCAAAGGCAACAGCATGGCGGCCAAGAAAGTTTTGATTTCCGGCTCCGGCAATGTGGCGCAATACGCCGCCGAAAAAGCGATTCAGCTCGGCGCGAAAGTGCTGACCGTTTCCGATTCCAACGGCTTTGTGAAATTCGCCGACAGCGGCATGACCGAAGCGCAACTGGCGGCGTTAATCGAGCTGAAAGAAGTGCGCCGCGAACGTTTGTCGGTTTACGCCAAAGAGCAAGGCTTGGAATACTTTGCCGACCAAAAACCGTGGGGTGTGCCCTGCGATGTTGCCCTGCCCTGCGCCACCCAAAACGAGCTTGACGAAAACGATGCCAAAACCCTGCTCGCCAACGGCTGCTTCTGCGTGGCCGAAGGTGCGAATATGCCCTCTACGCTGGGCGCAGTCGAAGCGTTTGTTAAAGCCAAAATCCTGTATGCGCCGGGCAAAGCCTCCAATGCGGGCGGCGTGGCCACTTCGGGTTTGGAAATGAGCCAAAACCATATCCGCCTTTCTTGGACGCGCGAAGAAGTCGACCAACGCCTGTTCGGCATCATGGAAAACATCCACGAAAACTGCGTGGCCAACGGCAGCGAAGGCGGTTATGTGAACTATGTGAACGGCGCCAATATCGCGGGCTTCAAAAAAGTGGCCGAAGCCATGCTGGCGCAAGGCGTGGTTTAATCCGACCTGCCGTTTGGTTAAAGCAAACAAAGGCCGTCTGAAAATTTTCAGACGGCCTTTCGGTTTGATACCTTTGGTTTATTGGTTGTGCGGACGGCTGTCGGCCGCGCTGTGCACCGGCAGCTCGGGCACGGTGCGGGCGGATTCGGAAACCGAGCCGGACAAGGTATTCAAAAACGCCACGATGGCATCCACATCTTCTTTCGGCAGTTGCTTGCCCAGCTGCGCTTCGCCCATGATACCGACTGCTTTATCCAGCTCCCACACGCTGCCGTCGTGGAAATAGGGATAAGTGCGGGCCACATTGCGCAGGCCGGGCACGCGGAACACGAATTTGTCGTTTTCGGCTTTGGTTACTTCAAAGCGGCCTTCGTCGTGTTTTTTGCTGCCGGTAAACTGCCAGTAAGGGCCTTTGACCAAACCGAATTTCTGAAACGAATCGCCGCCCAGCGTTACGCCTTTGTGGCAGGCGATGCAGCCGTTGTTGATAAACGCACGCACGCCTTTGCGCTCGGTTTCGTTAAGCGCGCTGATATTGCCTTTGAGGTAGTCGTCCCACTTGGTGGGCGTGAGCAGCGTGCGCTCGAACGCGGCGATGGCATCGGTGATGTTGTCGAACGTTACCGCGCCGCCCTTGTCGGCATAGGCTTCTTTAAACATGGCCTGATATTCGGGAATCGCGGCGATTTTTTTCTCAACCGAGGCTTTGTCGGGGTTGGCCATTTCCACAGGGTTCAGCAGCGGCCCGCCTGCCTGCTCTTCAACCGTGGCGGCACGTCCGTCCCAAAACTGGCTGCCCAGCAGGGCGGCATTCAGAGCCGTGGGTGAGTTGCGGCCGCCGAACGCACCTTTGTGGCCTTGGCTGGTCGGCAAATTGTCCACACCCGCAGTAGCCAGGTTATGGCATGAGTTACAGCTTACTGTGTTGCCGCGCGACAAACGCGGTTCATACCAAAGCTGGCGGCCGAGTTTAACCTGCGCTGCGGTAAACGGGTGCGCTTTCTGCATTGCCGCCTCGTCGGGCAGCGGCTGAAACAACGACTGCGCCTGTTTCAACAGTTCTTTGTCTTCGGGCGACGCATTGCTGTTGTCGGGTGCGGCGGCAGAAGAAGCTGCCGAAGCCGCCGCCGGAGCAGATTCCGACGCTGCGGGTGCGGATGCCTGTCCCGACTGCTCTTCTCCTTTGCATGCCGCGAGCGCCAGCAACACGGCCAGAGCCAACCCGCCTTTTTTGAGAACGTGTTTCATGGTGGTTCCTTTATCTATCAAAAATTATTTTGGTTATGCGTTTTCACCATAATGCGGTTTATGGTTGCGGGCAGTATAAAAGTGCCGTTATCCGCCGTATTTGCGCGGCATCAATAATTTAACATTCCATTGGCTTTAATAATAATGCCGATAAAATTTGTAAAACGGCGGTTCGTGCGGGCAGATTACCTTACTTTTCTTAAAGCAAACTGAAGCAGGCCGATAAAGGCAGCAGGCCGTCTGAAAAGTTTTCAGACGGCCTGCTGCTTGATTGCTTAAACGAAGTTCCGAACCCGGCCGGGCAATGCCGCATCATTCTTTCTTACGCTTCGCCCGCGGATGCGCATCATCATAAACCTTTGCCAAATGGTCGAAATCGAGCTTGGTATAAATCTGCGTGGTCGATAACCGGCTGTGGCCGAGCAGCTCCTGCACCGCGCGGATATCCTGCGCCGATTGCAGCAGGTGGCTGGCGAAACTGTGGCGCAGCATATGCGGCGAAATATGCTGCGGGCTGCCGTGGCGCAGCGCCCAATCGCGCAGACGGTTTTGAATCTGGCGTATGCTCAGGCGGCGGCCCGCACGGCTGGTGAACAGCGCGGTTTCGCCCCCCGCCGCCGCCCGTTGCGGCAGGTAGGCCTTAACGGCTTCAATGCTTTTGCTACCCAGCGGCACGCGGCGCTGTTTGCCGCCCTTGCCGGTTACGCCCACCCAGCCTTCTTCAAGCAGAACATCTTCAATATCCAGCCCGTGCACTTCGCCCACGCGCAGGCCGCTGCCGTACATCAGCTCGAACAAGGCATGGTCGCGCACGCCCAAAGGTTCGCTATCGGTATCGTTATCGAGCAGGTTGTTAAGCGTTTCCTGCTCGAGTGCCTTGGGCAAACGCTCCGGCGGCTTGGGGGCGCGCAAACCTTCCGTCGGGTCTGCCGCCAGCAAGCCCTGCCGCACCAGCCAGCCGCAATACTGCCGCCAAGCCGACAGTTTGCGCGCCATGCTGCGTTGGTGTGCTTCAAGCTGCGACAGTTTTTTCAAAGCGGCTATGAAATGGCGGCGGTGCAGGGTTTCGCCGCCCGCGTCTTGCGGCATCAGCTTTTGAAGCTGGGCCAAATCGCGGCGGTAGGCCGCTACGGTGTGCGCCGACTTCCCCTGCTGCACCAGCATATTCAAATAGGGATCCTGATAATTGGCAAACTGTTCGAGCAACATGGTATCGAGGCCGTCTGAAAGCAAAGTATTCCAATCAATAATTTGATTATTATAGAAAAATAAAATTTATCGGTTAAAACCGTGGTAACAAGTGTATGATTTAGGTAAAATCAAAACGGTTTTCCGTTTACATTCGGCGCCATGCAGCCGCCCGCAGGGGCTTGCAACACGGTAGCCTTGCGCACGTTATTTCAAAGCCGCGCCGTTATTTTGTTTTGCGCCGATTATACAGAAAAGGCGCAGGCAGATAGCAAACGGCACCAGCAGTTGCGTTTTACCGAGCGGCTGCCGGTTTGTTTTCAGACGGCCTCAAACTCCTCTTCAGGCCCCGCATCAAACCCGCAGCCCGTGTTTCATCAACCTGATACGACGTTAGTGCAAAACCATGATTAGAATTAAAAAAGGGCTTGACCTGCCGATTGCGGGCAAGCCGGAACAAACCATCTACCCTGGCGCCTCCGTCGGCGAAGTGGCCGTACTCGGCGAAGAATATGTGGGTATGCGCCCTTCTATGAAGGTTCAGGAAGGCGACAAAGTTCAGAAAGGCCAAGTGCTGTTCGAGGATAAGAAAAACCCCGGCGTGGTGTTTACCGCCCCGGCCTCGGGCACGGTTACCGCCATCCACCGCGGCGAAAAACGGGTGTTGCAATCGGTGGTGATCGCCGTAGAAGGCAACGAACAAATTACATTCGAGCGTTACGCCCCCGAAGCCCTTAACCGCTTGAGCGGTGAGGAAATCCGCCGTAATCTGCTCGCTTCGGGTTTGTGGACGGCCTTCCGCACCCGCCCTTTCAGCAAAGTGCCCGCCGCAGACGCCGAGCCTGCCGCCATATTCGTCAACGCCATGGATACCAATCCGCTGGCCGCCGACCCGCAGGTGGTGGTACGGGAACGCGCCGACGACTTCACCCGCGGCTTATTAGTCTTGAGCCGCCTCACCGCCAATAAAATCCACGTCTGCAAAGCCGCCGGCGCCGATATTCCGGTTTCAGACGGCGGCAATATCGCCGTTCACGAATTCGGCGGCCCGCATCCGGCCGGTTTGTCGGGCACGCACATCCACTTTATCGAACCCGTCGGCGCTAACAAAACGGTGTGGACGGTCAACTATCAAGACGTTATCGCCATCGGCCATCTGTTTGCCACCGGCGAGCTGGACGTTTCGCGCGTGGTGTCGCTGGCCGGCCCGCAAGTCAAACAGCCGCGCCTGCTGCGCACGGTATTGGGCGCGAAAGTTTCCGAACTGACGGCGGGCGAACTGAAAGACGGCGAAAACCGCGTGATTTCCGGTTCGGTGCTCAACGGCGCCGCCGCCGCCGGCGCACACGATTATCTGGGCCGCTACCACAACCAAATCTCGGTGATTGCAGAAGGCCGCGCCAAAGAGCTGTTCGGCTGGGTGGTTCCCAGCGCCGACAAATACACGGTTACCCGCACCACTCTCGGTCATTTCTTAAAAAGCAAACTGTTCAACTTCACTTCGGCCGTTAACGGCGGCGAACGTGCGATGGTGCCCATCGGCACCTACGAGCGCGTGATGCCGCTGGACATCCTGCCCACCCTGCTGCTGCGCGATCTGATTGTCGGCGACACCGACAGCGCGCAGGCTTTGGGCTGCCTGGAGCTGGACGAAGAAGATTTGGCGCTGTGCAGTTTCGTCTGCCCGGGCAAATACGAATACGGCGCGCTGCTGCGCAATGTGCTGGACAAGATTGAGAAAGAAGGCTGAATATGGGATTGAAACATTTTTTTGAAAAAATCGAACCCGATTTCCTGCCCGGCGGCAAGCGTGAAAAATGGTATCCGCTCTATGAGGCGGTCGCCACCCTTCTCTATACGCCGGGTACGGTAACGCGCAAGGCTTCGCACGTGCGCGATGCGCTCGATTCCAAACGCATGATGATTATGGTGTGGATCGCACTGTTTCCGGCCATGTTCTACGGCATGTATAACGTCGGTGCGCAATCGATTGCCGCCGTCAACCACTTGGGGCTGCTGGAACAAAACATCGCCGCCGACTGGCATTATGCGCTGGCGCATTGGCTAGGCATCAATTTGGGTACCGACGCGGGCATTTTCAGCAAACTGTCGCTGGGCGCCATTTTCTTTCTGCCGATTTATGCGGTGGTATTCGCCGTGGGCGGCTTTTGGGAAGTGCTGTTTTCGGTTATCCGCAAACACGAAATCAACGAAGGTTTTTTCGTTACCTCGATTCTGTTCGCCCTAATCGTGCCCCCTACCCTGCCGTTGTGGCAGGCTGCGCTGGGCATCACTTTCGGCGTGGTGATGGCGAAAGAAGTGTTCGGCGGCACGGGTAAAAACTTTATGAACCCCGCGCTGGCCGGCCGCGCCTTTCTGTTTTTCGCCTACCCCGCCCAGATTTCCGGCGACGCCGTTTGGACGGCGGTGGACGGCTTCTCGGGTGCAACCGCGCTTTCGCAATGGGCCGTCGAAGGTGCTGCCGGTTTGAAACACACCGTTACCGGCCAGCCGATTACTTGGATGGATGCCTTTATCGGCAACCTGCCCGGCTCGATGGGCGAAGTTTCCACACTGGCATTGTTAATCGGCGGTGCGCTGATTGTGTTTGCCCGCATCGCTTCCTGGCGCATTATTGCCGGGGTGATGCTGGGCATGGTGGCCACTTCGCTGCTGTTTAACGCCATCGGTTCCGACACCAACCCCATGTTTTCCATGCCGTGGTATTGGCATCTGGTATTGGGCGGCTTTGCCATCGGTATGCTGTTTATGGCCACCGATCCGGTTTCCGCCTCGTTTACCAATGTCGGCAAATGGTGGTACGGTGCCTTAATCGGTGTGATGTGCGTACTGATCCGCGTGGTCAACCCCGCCTACCCCGAAGGCATGATGCTGGCGATTCTGTTTGCCAATCTGTTTGCGCCGATTTTGGATTATTTTGTTGTTCAGGCGAATATCAAACGCAGGAGGGTTCGCAATGGCTAAGTTTGATAAAGACAGCTTCGGCGGCACGCTGGCCGTTGTGGTTGCCGTCAGCCTGCTGTGTTCGGTGATCGTGGCCGGCGCGGCGGTGGGCTTGAAACCCGCCCAAAACGAGAAAAAGCTGCTCGACAAACAGAGAAATATTTTGGGCGCCGCCGGTCTGCTTTCAGACGGCACCGATGTACCCAAAGTGTATGCCGAGCGCGTCGAGCCGCGCATTGTGGATTTGGCCACCGGCGAATATGTGGAAGGCGTGAAAGACTTCGATGCCCGTGCCGCTGCCAAAGATCCGCAGCAAAGCGTGAGAATCAAACCCGAAGAAGATCTGGCCGGCATTCAAACCCGCGCCAAATACGCCGAAGTGTATCTGATTAAAGACGATTCCGGCAAAACCGGCCAAATCGTGCTGCCCATGCACGGCAGCGGCTTGTGGTCGGTGATGTACGGCTTCGTGGCGGTCAAACCCGACGGCAACACCGTTAACGGCCTCACTTATTACGAACAGGGCGAAACTGCCGGCTTGGGCGGCGAAATCGCCAATCCGTTGTGGCAAAAACATTTTGTCGGCAAAAAGCTGTATAACGAGCAGGGCGATGTCGCCATCCGCATCGGCAAAGGCGCTTCCTCCGACAAAGAGCACGGTGTGGACGGACTCTCCGGTGCCACCATGACCACCAAAGGCGTGCAGGGTTCGTTTCATTATTGGTTCAGCCAAAACGGCTTCGGCCCCTATCTGGCTAAAATCAAAGCAGGAGAATAATCATGGCTGACGCGAAACGTTTGAAGGAACTAATGTTTTCTCCGGTTGTGAAAAACAACCCGATTGCCTTGCAGATTCTCGGCGTGTGTTCCGCGCTGGCGGTAACCACCAAACTGGAAACCGCCGTAGTGATGGCTATTTCGGTGGCGTTGGTAACCGGCTTTTCGAGCTTTTTCATCTCGTTAATCCGCAACTATATCCCCAACAGCGTGCGCATCATCGTTCAGATGGCCATTATCGCTTCGCTGGTAACCCTGGTTGACCAGGTGTTGCAGGCATTTGCCTACGAATTGTCGAAACAGCTGTCGGTATTCGTCGGCCTCATCATCACCAACTGTATCGTGATGGGCCGCGCCGAAGCGTTTGCCATGAAAGAGCCGCCGCTGGAAAGCTTGGTCGACGGCTTGGGCAACGGCTTCGGCTACGGCGTGATTCTGGTGATTGTGGCCACCATCCGCGAGCTGATCGGCTCGGGCAAACTGTTCGGCATCACCATCATGCAAACCGTTCAAGACGGTGGCTGGTATCAGGCCAACGGCCTGTTTCTGCTGGCACCCAGCGCGTTCTTCATTATCGCCCTCATTATCTGGTGTCTGCGCACCTGGAAACCCGAGCAAGCGGAGAAATAATCATGGAACACTATCTGAGTATTTTTGTGAAATCCATATTTATCGAAAATATGGCGCTCTCCTTTTTCTTGGGGATGTGTACGTTTTTGGCGGTATCCAAAAAAATCTCCACCGCTTTCGGTTTGGGCGTGGCCGTTACCGTGGTATTGGCGATTTCGGTGCCGGCCAACCAACTGGTCTATTCGCTGGTGCTTAAAGACGGCGCCATCATGCCGGGGGTTGACTTAACCTTTCTGCGCTTCATCACCTTCATCGGCGTGATCGCCGCCATCGTGCAGATTCTGGAAATGATTCTGGACAAATACTTTCCCGCGCTCTACAACGCGCTGGGGATTTTCCTGCCCCTGATTACGGTAAACTGCGCCATTTTCGGCGGTGTGTCGTTTATGGTTCAGCGCGACTACAACTTCACCGAATCCATCGTGTACGGTACCGGCGCGGGCTTGGGCTGGATGCTGGCGATTGTGGCGCTGGCGGGCATTACCGAAAAATTGAAATACGCCGACGTGCCCAAAGGATTGCGCGGCTTGGGCATCACCTTCATCAGCGCCGGCCTGATGGCATTGGGTTTTCTGTCGTTTTCCGGCATACAGTTATAAGGAGGCTCGTGCATGGAAATCATTTTAGGCATCGTGATGTTCACCGTCATCATTTTGGCCTTGGCCGTGATGATTCTGCTGGCCAAATCCAAACTGGTCAGCTCCGGCGACATCACCATCACCATCAACGATGAAGACGACAAAACGATTACCGTGCCGGCCGGCGGCAAGCTCTTGGGCGCACTCTCGAGCAAAGGCATTTTCGTATCGTCCGCCTGCGGCGGCGGCGGCTCCTGCGGCCAATGCAAAGTGGTGGTGAAAAGCGGCGGCGGCGACATCCTGCCCACCGAGCTTTCCCACATCAGCAAGCGCGAAGCCAAAGAAGGCTGCCGCCTGTCGTGCCAGGTCAACGTGAAAAGCGATATGGACATCGCACTGCCCGAAGAAGTGTTCGGCGTGAAAAAATGGGAATGCACCGTTATTTCCAACGACAACAAAGCCACCTTCATCAAAGAGCTGAAGCTGGCGATTCCCGAAGGCGAAGAAGTGCCCTTCCGTGCCGGCGGCTACATCCAAATCGAAGCCGAACCGCACACTGTGGCCTATAAAGACTTCGACATTCCCGAGGAATACCACGAAGATTGGGATAAATTCAACCTGTGGCGCTACGTTTCCAAAGTGGACGAACCGATTGTGCGCGCCTACTCGATGGCCTCTTATCCCGAAGAAAAAGGCATCATCATGCTCAACGTGCGGATCGCCACCCCGCCGCCCAACAACCCCGACGTGCCGCCCGGCCAGATGTCGTCTTATATCTGGTCGCTCAAACCCGGCGACAAAGTAATCATTTCCGGCCCCTTCGGCGAATTTTTCGCCAAAGACACCGACGCCGAAATGGTGTTTATCGGCGGCGGCGCGGGCATGGCACCGATGCGCTCGCATATCTTCGACCAACTCAAGCGTTTGAAATCCAAGCGTAAAATCAGCTTCTGGTATGGCGCCCGCTCCAAACGCGAAATGTTTTATGTGGAAGACTTCGACACGCTGCAAGCCGAAAACGACAACTTCGAATGGCACGTTGCCCTTTCCGACCCGCAACCGGGCGACGATTGGGACGGCTATACCGGCTTTATCCACAACGTGATTTACGAAAACTACCTCAAAAACCACGAAGCGCCGGAAGACTGCGAATTTTATATGTGCGGCCCGCCGATTATGAACGCCTCGGTCATCAAAATGTTGAAAGATTTGGGCGTTGAAGACGAAAACATCTTGTTGGACGACTTCGGCGGCTAAGGTTGCCACGCAGCCATACCCATCAGGCCGTCTGAAAACCTTTTCAGACGGCCTGATGCCGTTTCTCCCCTCTTCTCAAAGAAACCATTATGCTCCACCACGCAAAAAACCTCATCTTCCGGCTGCTCGGCCTGCTGGCCGTATCGGCCGCCCTTTCCGCCTGCGGCGGCGCGCCCGAAATGGCCACCGTTACCGGCGAAACCATGGGCACCACCTACACGGTCAAATACCTTGCCAATCCCGGATCGCCCCTGCCCGACCCGAAACAAACCCAAGCCGGTTTCGACAAGATTCTGCAAGAAGTCAACCGGCAGATGTCCACCTACCAAACCGATTCCGAAATCAGCCGCTTCAACCGCATGAAAGCAAGCGAAGGCAGCATGACCGTTTCCGCCGACTTCGCCACCGTGCTGGCGGAAGCCGTGCGCCTGAACCGCCTTACCGGAGGCGCTTTGGACGTTACCGTCGGCCCGCTGGTAAACCTGTGGGGATTCGGGCCGGACAAAAATATCAGCCAAGCGCCGGCAGCCGCACAAATCAGCACCGCCGAAAAACTGGTGGGCATAGACAAAATCCGGCTGGAAACCAAGCCGTCTGAAACCGGCGCACGCCTGAGCAAACAGGCCGACGGCGTTTATTTAGACCTGTCTGCCATCGCCAAAGGCTTCGGCGTCGACAAATTGGCGCAGCATCTCGACAGCCTCGGCGTTCAAAACTATCTGGTCGAAATCGGCGGCGAATTGCGCGCCAAAGGCAAAAACCAGAAAAACGAAGCCTGGAGCGTGGGCATCGAGCAACCGCAGTTTGCCCAAAAACAGGCTGCGCAAATCGTGGTGCCGCTAAACAACCGCTCGCTTGCCACCTCAGGCGACTACCGCAATTTCCGCACCGACGCATCGGGCAAACGGCTTTCGCATATCATCGACCCCCAAAGCAAACAACCCATCAGCCATAACCTGGCTTCCGTGAGCGTAGTGGCCGACAACGCCATGACCGCCGACGGCCTCGCCACCGGCCTTTTCGTGATGGGCGAAGAAAAAGCGCTGGCCACCGCCGAAAAAAACCACCTGGCGGTATTTATGATTATCAAAACCGCCGACGGTTTTAAAACCGAAATGTCCTCCGCCTTCAAAGAAATAGTAAAATAGCCGCTGCAACGGCTTGGCAACGGCATCAGAAAGGATAACCCCATGAAAATCTTCTTGATCACCTTCTGTTTTTTCCTGCTGGTGATATTCGGCATGGCGCTGGGCTACATTTTCAAACGCCGCGAAATCAAAGGCAGCTGCGGCGGCATTTCCGCCCTCGGCATGGAAAAAGTCTGCGACTGCGACACCCCGTGCGCACGCCGCAAGGCCGAGTTGGCCAAACAGGGAAAAACGGTTTCGTAAGCACTGCTGCAAGACAACGCATTACTTTTCAGACGGCCTGAAAGCTTTATTTCAGGCCGTCTGAATTTTTGGTTGGGCAAGTTAGCAGTTATCTGCCGAAATTTTTATTGTGCGTAGGATATCAATGCTCGAGCCGAATGTCATATTGTTTTACGTTTTACGCAAACAGCGCAGTAAAACCATTACTCCTAGAATGACAAATGCCGCGAGATAAAGCACGCCGAATGTCATTTTCAGTGCGGTTAAATAGGGAATCAGGCTGATTAGTGTAGAAATTTGCGGAAATGAATGCAGCACCCAAAAAATGCAGACATTTTCTAAAAAATCAAAAACTGCCGCAATAACCGGCAACCATATAACAAATCTCCATTTGTGCAGGTTTAAAGTGTAGGTAAAATGGTGCAGGATTTGATGGTATGTGAAGGCAAACAGGACGATATAAAACATGTCCAATGGAATTTGCCGGTATTGATAATAGACGCCGCCTTCTTCGCCCAAATATTCCAATAGACGGATAGTATATTTCTGATCAAAAACCGGTTTTTCGTCAAAGAGTGCCATGCCGTTCGTATACGAATGCAACTCGGGAAGGGTAACGCCAAGCATCAGGGCATACACGGACATAGTAACAAACAAATACAGGAACAGCTTGTTTCGTTTAGACATAATCATGCTCCTTCGGCGTTGTGGAAACAATTGGTTTGACAGAGAATTATCATGCCGTGAAATGTGGTTTTTAGTCTATCCTATATTTTTTATGTGTGCTTGCACCGACTGGCGGGAAAATGTAGCCAAAACAGTTATGTCTTTTTTTCAGACGGCCTAAAACTTTTATCAAGTCTGAAGCCTTAGCAAAACCAATTACAACTTGAAAATATCCATATTCCGAGACCTTTTCAAAATATCTTAAGGCCGTCTGAAAAACATTTCAGACGGCCTTTCTAACCAACTCCGTTTTACCGTAATCAATCAATCATAGACGCTTCGGCAGGGCGTTGTTTGGTGTTGATACGCAAGGTGAAGAACGCAGCCAAGCCCAACAGCACGCCGGCACACATCATTGCATTAGTGGGATTGGCGCCCAACACATGATTGAAAATCGGGCCGAAGGTAACGGTTTCGATCAGCATCGGAATCACAATCATCATATTGATGATGCCCATATACACGCCGTAACGTTCTTGCGGCACTTCGGCCACGGCAATCAAAAACGGCACGCCCATAATCGAAGCCCAAGCGATACCGAAGCCTATCATCGGCAGGAACAGCATATATTTATTGGTGAGGTGCGGGAAAATCAACAGGGCAACGGCTGCCAGAATCAAACAGAGCGCGTGAACTTGTTTGGCGCTGTATTTTCTGGCCAATGCCATCAGGCCGAAAGCGGAAATAAAGGTAACGATGTTGTACCAGCCGTTCACCAAGCCTGTCCAGCCCACAGCCTGCTCGAAGCCGTGTTTGTCGGCGGGGGTGGCGTTCCACACCGATTTGGCGATGCTGAGGGTAACGTATTGCCAGTAGATAAACATGGCATACCATTGGAACAGATAAACCAAAGCAAGCTGCCACAGAGGTTTGGGCATTTCTTTGATGGCAAGGCCGATTTCTTTGACGGCGGGAATCAAACCGCGCGGTTTGGCACGCATTTCGGCCAGCTCTTCGTCGCTGGGGCGGTTTTCAGGGGTGGAAAGTACGGAAATCAACACTGAACCGATGGAGCAGACGGCACCGATATAGAACGAACCGTAAACCCAGTAAGGAATGCCGGATTCGGAGGTGCCGGTAATCCATTGCTGGAAGAAATACAGCGACACATTGGCCAACGTGATGCCCAAACCGGTAAACACAGACTGCATCAGAAAGCCGGTGGGCTGTTGGTTATCGGGCAGTTTGTCGGCGATAAACGCGCGGTAGGGTTCCATAGCGGTGTTGTTGCTGATATCCAGCAGCCACAGCATCAGCACAGCCATCCACAGCGCGGTAACGTGCGGATAGAAAAACAAACAGATACTGCACCCGATGGCGCCGATTAAGAAATAGGGGCGGCGGCGGCCGAGGCCGTTGACCCATGTGCGGTCGCTCAAAGCACCGATCAAAGGCTGCACCAGCAGGCCGGTTACGGGGCCGGCCATGTTGAGAATCGGCAGTTGGCCGGGGTCGGCATTCAGAAAGCTGAAAATCGGGTTAATGGCGGTTTGCTGCAAACCGAAACTGTATTGAATGCCGAAAAAACCGAAGTTCATCAGCATAATCTGGCGCAGCGTCATCGCCACACGGTGGTCTATTCTCATGATTGAAGACTCCTTGTAATTGAAAAACCTGAGAAAGTTTGTCCCGTGCGTGTGTGGTGAAGGTAAATCGCAGCCTTATTGTTCAGGCTTGTTTTGATTATCGGGTACGGCCGGTTTTGTTTTCTAAAGAACCGCCCTGCCCGCCGCGCGCATCAGCGGCAAACGGGCAAAGCGATGCCTTAAAACAGGTTTTTGATGGTGGTGACAGTTTGTTGTTATTGTTTTAATGAGAGACGGTTTTCAGACGGCCTGTAAATCAGGCTCGAAATATTATGGTTGTTTCGCGGGATTTATATCGGTTACCGATTCCCGCCATACGGCATCGCCGCCGATGATAACCGGTTGCCGGGGCAGTTCTTTGCCCGCCACCGCATCCAGCAGCATCTGCGCTGCCCGTGCCCCCATCGCCGTATAGGGCAGATCGGCGGTGGTCAATGGCGGAAACAGCGTTTCGGCAATCGAGCGGTGGTCGTCGTAACCGGCCACCGATATTTCTTCCGGCACTTTAACGCCGCGCGAACGCAGAATGCCGTAAAGCCGCACCACCATTTCATCGTTACCGCAGCATAAAACAGTAGGCGGTTTGGGCAGCGTCAGCAGTTTTTCCACCGCCGCCAGCAGGGATTCGCTGCGGTTGGTGTAGTCGGGATAGCCCGCCAAATCCAAAGCCGCATCATAAGCGATACCCGCCTCTTCCAGCGCACGGCGGTAGCCGCGGCGGCGCAGTTTGCTGGCAATCACCTGCGGTTGCAGGCTTAAATAAGCAATGCGGCGGTGGCCGCCGGCGATAATCCGCTTCACCAAGCCGTATTGGCCTTGTTCGTCGTCGGGCAGCACCGACGGCGTGCCCTGTCTGTCGAAACAGTTCACCAACACCAGCGGGCAATTGAGCTTCAGCTCGGGCAGGCTCACTTCCTGATGGAATTCGGCCACATATAAAATGCCTTCTGCCCGGTGTTCCTGAAAGGTTCGCATCAGCGTTTCCACCTGCCCGAAACGGTTGCCCGTGTCGGCAATCATCACCGTTTTGCCCGCTTCGGCCATCGTGTGCTGTATGCCCTGCACCAAAAACATATCGGGCAGGCCGCCGCCGCTGTGGCGGTCGTGATGGCGGGAAATCGCACCGGTAATCACCCCCACCAACCCCGAACGGTTGGAACGCATGATGCGTGCGGCAGACGACGGGATATAACCCAGCTCCTCCATTGCCGCTTCCACTGCGGCACGGGTTTTCGCACTCACCGGCGCGTCTTGGTTCAAAACGCGGCTGACGGTTTTGGGCGACACACCCGCCCGCTCGGCAACATCATAAATCGTGGCCATACCTGCCGTTTCCCTGTAAGTCCTTCTGCTTGGTTGCTTGTTTCGGTTAATTGCGGCAAAGCATATCACAGATGACATCGGTGTCATACCATTTTTTTATACACAACCTTGAGCAAAATCAATCTATCTTTTCATTCCCCTGCCGTACTTTTTACCGTTTTTCGGGTCGAATACTTATTTATGTGAAAATAACGGCGTGTCGGTTATACTACACACCGCTACAAAACCGTTTCAGACGGCCTCACCTTGATAAAGTCCATCGGAAATAAAACATGAACAACATCACCCAGTCCGCCGCCTGGCAAAACTTGCAGGCCCACCAAATCAACACCGCCAATATGCGCATGCGCGAGCTATTTGAAGCCGACCCGCAACGCTTCGGCAACATGCACGAAACCCTGCACGGTCTGCTGTTCGACTACAGCAAAAACCGCATCAGCGAAGAAACCCTGCAATTATTGTGCGAACTGGCCGAAACCGCCGGACTGGAACAGCAGGCCGAGGCCATGCGCCGCGGCGGCAAAATCAACATCAGCGAAAAACGCGCCGTGCTGCACACCGCCCTGCGCCTGCCCGCCGATGCCGCGCCCGTGTTGGTGGACGGCGAAAACGTGATCCCCGCCGTGCACCGCGAACTCGACCGCGCACTGGCTTTTGCCGAAAGCCTGATTAACGGCGTGCACACCGGTGCCACCGACAAACGCATCACCGATTTCGTACACATCGGCATCGGCGGCTCGGATTTAGGCCCCCAACTGGCCGTGCAGGCCCTGCAACCCTTTCACAAAAACGTGCGCGTACACTTCGTTTCCAATTCCGACGATGCCAACATCGCCCAAGTGCTCGCCCCCCTCAACGCCGAAACCACCGTTTTCTGCGTGGCCAGCAAATCGTTCGGCACCCCCGAAACCCTGCTCAACGCCCACGCCGCCCGCGCCTGGTTCCGCGACAGCGGCCTGCGCGAAGCCGATATCGCCCGCCATTTCGCCGCCATTTCCAGCGATGTGGCCGCCGCGCGCAACTTCGGCATCGCACCCGACAACGTATTCGCCATGTTCGACTGGGTGGGCGGGCGCTATTCCGTATGGTCGGCCATCGGCCTGCCCGTGATGGTGGCCGTCGGCGGCACCCACTTCCGCAAATTCCTCAGCGGTGCGCACGCCATGGACGAGCACTTCTTCAACACCCCGCTGCGCCGCAACATCCCCGTTTTACTGGCCTTAATCGGCATATGGTACGGCAATTTCTGCGGCGCGCACGGCCAAGCCGTCGTGCCCTACAGCCACAACCTGCGCCGCCTGCCCGGCTATTTGCAGCAACTCGACATGGAAAGCAACGGCAAACGCCGCACGCTGCACGGCGATACGGTGGAATGCCACACCGGCGGCATCGTGTTCGGCGAAGAAGGCGTTAACTGCCAACACGCCTTTTTCCAACTGCTGCACCAAGGCACACGCCTGATTCCCGCCGATTTCATCGTGCCGATGCGCACCCCCTACAAAATCGGCCGCCAACACCGCTTCACCGTAGCCAACGCCTTCGCCCAAACCGAAGCGCTGATGCGCGGCAAAACCCTCGAAGAAGCCCGCGCCGAACTCGCCGCCCTGCCCGAAGCCGAACGCGAAGAGCTTGCGCCGCAGAAAGAATTCCCCGGCAACCAGCCCAGCAACAGCATCCTGATCGAAGAGCTCAACCCTTTCAATCTCGGCATGCTGATTGCCATGTACGAACACAAAGTATTCGCCCAAGGCGCAATTTGGGGCATCAACTCTTTCGACCAATGGGGCGTGGAATACGGCAAAGTGCTGGCGAAAAACATCGAACCCGAGCTTGCCCACACCCAAGACATACAGCACGACGCCTCAACCAACGGATTGATTGCGTTTTACCGCAAATGCAACCCGTCGTAGGCCACACCTTTAACCGGCAAGGCAGGGCTTAAACCCATGCGGCTGGCGCTTTGTCAGAGCCAGCCGTGTCATTTGTTTAAACATACAGCCGCCCGAAGGCGGCTGGTTAAAGGCAATACTGGTAATCGTTTTTTGCGGCGTTCCGACTTGCCGAACTCAAACTCGGTTCGCCCCGCACACTCACTCAATCCGCACATACGCCACCGACAAAATCTCAATCACTTCCCTGCCCTCCGGCCCGTTCAGCACCACTTCGTCGCCTTCGCGCGCTTTAATCAGGCAGCGTGCCAGCGGCGAAATCCATGAAATTTTGTTTTTGGCCGTGTCGATTTCGTCGATACCGACGATTTTCACCACTTGCCCTCTGCCGTCGCCACGCAAAAGTTCTACCGTGGCACCGAAAAACACTTGGTCGGTGGCTTCGCGGGTTTCCGGATCGACCACTTGCGCCGCTTCCAAACGCTTGGTCAGAAAACGGATGCGGCGGTCGATTTCGCGCATACGGCGTTTGCCGTAAAGGTAATCGCCGTTTTCGCTGCGGTCGCCGTTGCCCGCCGCCCAATTCACAATCTGAACGATTTCGGGGCGCTCTTTGTTAACCAGGCTGTATAGCTCGTCTTTCAAAGCCTGCCAGCCTGCGGGGGTGATGTAGTTGGGAGTGTTGCCGCTCATGTTTGATGCCGTCTGAAATGTGCAAAGGTGCATTTTAACCGATTGCCGAGCTTTTTTCAGACGGCCTTAGCACACCCTAATTCGCTGCTAAATCAATTCCGATAAAATTTGTTTCGTATTCCCTATCATCATTTAAGGAACCGTCATGAAAAAAACGTTAACCCTGCTGGCCGCTGCAACTGTGATGCTCGCCGTTGCCGCGCCTGCCGCTGCTCGAACTTATATTTCAAGCAAGCAGGCGGTGGCTGCCGCCAAAGCCAAAGTGGCCGGGCGCGTTACCGATGTAGATGCCGAGTTTGATTCGCGCCGCCCGCATTACGATGTGGATATCTATTCCAAACGCGGCCGCAAACACGAAATCAAAGTAGATGCGCGCACCGGCAAAGTGTATGCAAACCGTATCGACTATGATGATTGATATTACGGAATAAATTTTTTCGCGGCTCAAAATTCGGCGGATTAAACCCAATTTAAAGCAGAGTTTGCCCGCCTTATCCCAAGCCAAATTGCATCCGCCAAACAGGGCTGAACTTTGCAAAAATCTCAGGCCGTCTGAAAACGCTTTCAGACGGCCTCTATACAATCTGCTGCAATAAAAAAGCAAACGGCCGTATCTGCTGTTACCGCTATGCCTGCACCCGGCCGCGCCGGTAGGCCGCATATTTTCGGTATAGCCACACGGACACAAACACCACCACGAATACGGCCAAAACCGGCAGAAACAGGCTGAGCAGCGTCATCACCACGGCCGTGCCGGTTTCCAAAACCGAAAACACGGGATTGGCCGTGCCGCCCGTGGCGGCGGTGCTGGCTGCGCGGGTGGTGGCGTTCACGCCTTTGATGGCCGCCGCTGCGCCGCCGCCTGCGATAATCGCCAGCGCCCACGTTACGGCGGGGCTTAAATCGGCGGCGGTCGAGGCCACCACGGCCGTGCCCGCCAGACCAGCCAACGGCACGGCGAGCGTGTCGAGCAGGTTGTCGATAAACGGCACCAGATAAGCCAGCGATTCGGTGATGGCGGCGATGCCGAGAATAATCAGCGCGTTGGTGCTGCCCAGCCACTGCCAGCTTTCGTTCAACGGCCACATGCCGAAATAAGCCGATACGCTCAGGGCAAACAAAGGCAGAAAGACACGAAAGCCCGAGCTGGCCGCCAGGCCGATGCCGAGCGCGATGCTGATAAGCGTTTCAAAGTTCATGATTTCAATCGGAAATATAGAAAACGCGCATGATACTGCAATCTTGCGCGTTTGGCGGCAGATTTACGATTAGGGGCAACCCGGCCAATCAATATCTCGGCACGGTAGGGTCGGCCTGCAACGACCAAGCGTCGATGCCGCCTTGCAGGTTATACAGTTCGTCGAAACCTGCGTCGGCCAGATACATGGCGGTGTGCAGGCTGCGCACGCCGTGGTGGCAATACACCACAATCGGGCCTTCGTCGGGCAACTCATTGTGGCGCAGCGGAATCAGGTTCATCGGAATATGCACATGGCCGGGCAGCGCGCAAAAGGCGACTTCTTCGTCGGTGCGCACGTCGAGCAGGGTTAACGGTTTGCCTTCGGCAAGCCATTGCTGCAATTGTTGGGGCGTGATTTGCGGAATCATAACGTGTGTGTGTGGCGAGGCCGTCTGAAATGAGTTCAGACGGCCTCAAACTTTACAAAATCAAATCCGCGCCGGCTGGGCAGGTTGGGTGTTTCCGATGCGGGCCGGCCGCGCGGAAGATTCGGCCTGTTTGTTGTTAAAACTGAAATTTACCGGCGGCTGCGGGGGCATTCAGATAAGGGATATAAGTGTCGAACAGCGTGTGTTCGGTAAAGCCTTCGCCGTGGCGGGTAATCAGCAGGGCGCGCTGAACGGGTGCGCTGCCCACCACCACCACCATGCGGCCGCCGTTTTTCAATTGGCTTTTCAAGGCTTCGGGCACAACGGGCACGGCACCGCCGATATAGATGGCATCAAACGGAGCGCTTTCCGAAACACCTGCCAGGCCGTCGCCGGTTTGGTAGGCCACGTTGCTAAAACCAAGCTCGTTGAGCACGCTTTGGGCGCGCTGTTGCTGCGCGGCGTCGATATCAATAGTGGTTACGCTGCCGCCCAGCTTGTGCAGCAGCGCGGTGGCATAACCCGAGCCGGTGCCGACCTCCAGCACGCGCTCGCCTGCTTTCAGGGCCAGCCCCTGAATCAGGCGGGCAACGATTTTCGGCTCCAGCATGCTGCCGCCGTTAGGCAGCGGCAGCGTCATATCGGCATAGGCATAAGCCTGCTGCGCTTCGCCCACAAAACGTTCGCGCGGCACTTCGGCCAGTGCGTCTAAAACATCGAAATCCAACACATCCCAGGGGCGGATTTGTTGTTCTACCATATTGAAACGTGCTTGCTCAAAGTTCATGCCTTGCTCCGTGGTGGTTTGGTGTTTGGTTTAATCTTCGGATTATACGGTGTTTTATGTGGGCATCACAATGTTTCAGACGGCCTGTTTAATCATGGCGGCGCGTGATGATTTCGGCCAGCCTGCCCAGATAATGGGCGTCGGTGCCGTCGAAACAACCCACGGTTTCGGCATCGGCATCGAGCACGGCGGCGAGGCGGCGGGTTTTGTCCCACACGGGCACAACGATTTCGGATTGCGACAGCGACGAGCAGGCAATGTGGTCGGGGTGGCGGTTTACGTCTTCCACCACGATGGTGGTGCCTTTTTCCCACGCTTGGCCGCACACGCCGCGTCCGTAGGGAATGCGCGTGCAGGCCAGCGGCCCTTGGAACGGCCCCAACACCAGCTCGCGGCGGTTATGATCGGCCAGATAAAACCCCACCCACAGCCAGCCGAATGCTGCTTTCAATACTGCGCTGATGTTGGCGAGATTGGCGGTTAGATCGGGTTCGCCCCGGATCAGGCTTTCGATTTGCGGCAGGATTTCCTGATAAATTTCCACTTTGGTGGTGCCGCCGGTTTGGATGGTGTGCATGGTGCGGGCTGCTTACGGTAGATGAAACAGCCGTCATTGTTGCCACAGCAGCCCGACAGGTCAAGCATTGCGGGTAAAATTAACGGTAATTAAACTTTTTTGTATATTGTTTTTCAAGCCGCAGCCCTTTTGCACCAGCTGCGGCCGTCTGAAAAATATCCCGTTGCGCGTTACAGCGGAACAAAATAAAAAGAGACAAGGCGACGAAGCCGCAGACAGTACAGGTAGTACGGAACCGATTCTGTTGCCGCTTCAGCGGCTTACAAAATCGTTCTCTTTGAGCTAAGGCGGGGCAACGCCGTATCGTTTTTATTTTGTTTTGCTATACAATACGGTTTTTCCCACCTTCCCGCCGTTTCATGTCTGCCAAAATCCAAACCCGCCCGTTTAACCAAACCGTTTGCCAAAGCCTGATCGAAGCCGGTGCCGACCCTTTGCTGGCGCGCCTGTGCGCCGCGCGCGACGTGGCCTCCCCCGCCGAACTCGAAGACAAACTGGCCGCGCTGCTACCCTATCAGAGCCTGAAAAACTGCACCGCGGCGGCGGTGCGCTTGGCCGACGCGGTGCAGCGTCGCGAAAAAATCCTGATTGTGGCCGATTACGATGCCGACGGCGCCACCGCCTGCGCCGTCGGCATGAAAGGTTTGGCCGCAATGGGCGCGGCGGTGGATTTTCTCGTGCCCAACCGTTTCGAGCACGGCTACGGCCTCACGCCCGAGCTGGCCGAAATCGCCGCCGCCCGGGGCGTAGATTTGCTGGTTACGGTGGATAACGGCATCGCCAGTCTCGCCGGTGTAGCGCGCGCGCAGGAACTGGGCATCGACGTTTTGATTACCGACCACCACCTGCCCGCCGAGCGCGTGCCCGACTGCATTATCGTCAATCCCAACCAGGCGGGCTGTACGTTTGCCAGCAAAAGTTTGGCGGGCGTGGGGGTGATTTTTTACGTGTTGATGGCCTTGCGCGCCGAATTGCGTGGGCGCGGCTATTTCAGGCCGTCTGAAAACGCCAATCCGGTTTCAGACGGCCTGCCCGAACCCAATTTGGGCGAGCTGCTGGATTTGGTGGCGCTGGGCACGGTGGCCGACGTGGTGCCGCTCGACCACAACAACCGCATTCTCGTGTCGCAGGGTTTGAAGCGTATGCGTTCGGGCAAAATGCGCCCCGGCATCCGCGCCCTGTTTGACGTGGCGCGGCGCGACTGGCGCAAAGCGCAGCCTTTCGACATGGGCTTTGCGCTGGGGCCGCGCATCAATGCCGCCGGCAGGCTCGACGATATGTCGGTGGGCATCGCCTGCCTGCTGGCCGACAGCGACGCCGAAGCGCAAACCCTCGCCGCACACCTGAACGATTTGAACATCGAGCGGCGCGAAATCGAACAATCCATGCTGCAAGACGCGCTCAATGCCTTTCCCGAATCGCTGCCGGCAAACCAAACCACGCTGGTAGCCTACCGCGGCGATTTCCACCAAGGCGTTATCGGCATTGTTGCCAGCCGCCTGAAAGACCGCTTCTACCGACCCACCATCGTGTTCGCTCCTGCCGACAACGGCGAAGTGCGCGGCTCCGGCCGCTCCATTCCCAACCTGCACCTGCGCGATGCTTTAGACTTGGTGAGCAAACGCCACCCCGATTTGATTTTAAAGTTCGGCGGCCACGCCATGGCGGCCGGTTTGAGCATACGAGAACACAATCTCGCCGCGTTTCAGACGGCCTTTGAAAACGTGGTGCGCGAGCTGGTTTGCGAAGACGACTTATCGCAAACCTACATCACCGACGGCAGCCTGCCCGCCGCCGAACTCACTCTCGCCCAAGCGCAGAACCTCGCCCGCCAGGTGTGGGGGCAGGGTTTCGCGCCGCCGAGCTTTACCGACGAATTCGCCGTTGTCCGCCAGCAGCCCATGGGCGTGAACCACAAAAAAGTGTGGCTGCAAAAAGACGGCCTCGAATTCGAAGCCATGTTTTGGCGCTGCACCGAAGAAATCCCCGCGCGCGTGCGCACGGTTTACCGCCCCGTGGCCAACGAATGGCGCAACAATATCGAATTGCAGCTTTATATCGATTATTGGGAAGCGGCTTGAGACCTTTGCAAAATTGCTTTGGACATCTTCCCCCCTGCGTCATGCTCGGGCTTGAACCGAGCATCTTTTTGTTTCAAAAGAAATACCAGATACTCGGGTCAAGCCCGAGTATGACGGGATACAAATAAATTCAGGATTAAAACAGCTTTTTGCAAAAGTTTCAGGCCGTCTGAAAATATTCAGACGGCCTGTTTATATATCAGCCCGATGCTTATTGTTGCTGCTGTTGCGCCGCACGCACGGCGTTTTGGTCGGGGTTGATCAGGATTTCCACGCGGCGGTTTTTGGCGCGGCCTTCGGCGGTGGCGTTAGACGCAACCGGCTGGCGAGAACCGTAACCGATGGTGCTCAGGCGCGAAGTGGCCACGCCGCGTTGGTTCAGGTAAGAAGCCACGGCTTGCGCACGGCGTTTCGACAGCGGCTCGTTGATGGCGTCGGAGCCGGTGTTGTCGGTGTGGCCGGCCACGGTTAAGGTGGTGTCGGGGTATTGCACCAGGGTTTCGGCCGCTTTGTTCAGCGCGTCCATCGCATTGCCGCTCAGGCTGGCGCTGTTGGTGGCGAAGGTTACGCTTTCGGGCATCACCAGTTTGATCTGGTTGCCTTGGCGCTCTACTTCAACATTGGTGTTGGCCAGGCTCTCGCGCAGTTTTTTCTCTTGGTAATCCATATAGCCGCCGATACCCGCGCCTATTGCACCGCAAGCCAGCGCAGAGTTGCGCGCGCCTTTGCCGCCGTGGGTCAGGGCGCCGACGATGCCGCAGGCAGCCGCGCCGCCCAAGCCATACATAGCGGTTTTGCTGGCTTTCTGCTGGCCGGTAACGGGATCGGTTACGCAGCCTGCCAATACCATGGCGGAAGCGGCAGCCAAAACGGTTAAGGGTTTCAACATTTTCATGGGTTTCCTTTCAAAATCATTCGATATGCGGCAAGCGCCCCGGCGGGGTTTGCCCTGATGCAAACTATATAGAACATCGGCACGGCATAACAGTTTGCTTAACTTGATATTACACGCGGCAGCGGTTCATTACTTTCCGCACGGCGCAAAGGCCGTCTGAACGCCGAAAGCGTATCTTTTGCGATACAGGCCGCGCTTATCTGCCGCGCGCGTGCTGCTGCAAACGGCGCACCAGCTTCAGCTTGAGGCGCAGTTTCACGTCGTAGCCCACCGAGCCGGAACCCAACACAAACAGCACCACCGACACCGGCAACGCGAAATAATGGCCGGCGCTGTGGTAGCCCCACGCGCCGATCAGCCCGCCCGCCAAAAAGGCGGCCAACAGCCCCGCCAGCAGCTTGGCTTTGGGTTTGTTGGTGTGGATGTGCGGCAGTTTGGGGTTGTCGCTGCGGTGGTAATACAGCATTTTTGAAATTTCTATGCCCAAATCGGTTACCGTGCCCGTCATATGGGTGGAGCGGATGGCACCGCCCGACAACACCGTCATCACGGTGTTGTGCATACCCATGATGAAACACAACAGCAGCATGGCCGCAACGGGCAGGCTGCCGCTGTGCCAGTCGGCCACGATGGCGCCCACCGCGCCGAACAGCAGCAGATATACCGCCTCCAGCCACATCGAAAAACCGAAACCACCGCGGAAGCGGTGCCGTTTCGCCCACAGAATCACCCAGCTCGAATGCGCTGCGCCCAAAATAAAAAACACCATGCCAGCAAAAGCGATCAGCGCCAGCCGCCATTCGCCCAAATATGCCATATCCGCCGCATACGACATTTCGCCGGTAACGTGCGAGGTGTAGCGCGCCACGGCAAAAAAACCGCCCGCGTTGATTGCGCCCGCCAGCATGGCCATCAGATAGCCGAGCAGGCGGAAGCGCGCATCGCTGATGTTGTGTTCGTGCAGATAGGGTTTGTCGGCCTGCCAGAACGGCGGCGCGTGTTTGCGGCTGCGGCGCGGATGGGGCGCGGGGCGGGCGTGTTGGTTTTCCATACGGCAACGGGCGGAGCAGACGGGTTGATGCCGGTATTGTACAAGGCCGTCTGAAAAAATATAAGGGCATTGCGCCGCTTTGCTTTTTGCCCAAACAGACCGGTAACACCTATGCCTGATTTTTCAGACGGCCTGATGAATATTGGCAAGATTGAGCTTGACCTTTACCCAAGGTTAAAGTTTATAGTTTGCCACACCTTATCATTAATGACCTATTTAAGGAGTTTGTTATGAAGCTAATTGGTAAAAGTTTAGTAGCTGCTGCTTTACTTGCGGTATTGGCTGCGTGTAATCAGGCAGAGACACAAAAATCACCATCTGAGGAGCAGGTTTCCACCGCATCGTCTGCACATGATATGCATGCCATACATGGCAATAATACAAAAATGCCGTCTCATTCGGCGGAATATATGCAGTCTATGGGCAAAATGCACGATGAGATGGTGAAAGCTGCGCAAAAAGCAGATGCCGATGTGGCTTTTGTAGAAGGTATGATTCCCCACCATCAAGGTGCGGTAGAAATGGCCAAGATTGAATTGAAATATGGCCGCGATCCTGCCATGAAAAAATTGGCTCAAGAGATTATTGATGCACAACAAAAAGAAATCGGCTTCATGCAAAACTGGTTGAATAACGCGGCTAATAAAGAACAAGTTAATTCGCAGAGCGAACACGCCAAGGCTTATTTGGCCGATATGAGTATGCACGATAAGATGATGGCAGGCGTTCATCATGAAAATGCTGATGCTGCTTTTGCATTGAGTATGATTCCGCATCATCAAGGGGCAATCGAAATGGCAAAGATAGAACTCAAATACGGCAAAGACAAGCAAATTAAACAACTTGCACAAGCTATTATCAATGCCCAAGATCCAGAGATTCAATTGATGACAAATTGGTTGAAAGCACAAGGTATTCAGCCGTAATCAGCATTAATTCTCTAATGGCATGTCATTCACATTAAACTTTAGGCCAAGATCTTTGCAAAAACCCAATTCAGATCTGAAAACGTTTATGTCTCGTCATTCTCGCGCAGCGGGCTTGCGAAGCTAATGACGACAATTGGATATTTCAAACGGTCTAAATGAATTTTTTAAAGTTATCAGGCCGTCTGAAAATATTTCAGACGGCCTGTCGAAAAGGTGCATCCCCTTTCTGACTACTATTATAGAGAGAGATACCCGGGGCAAGCCCGGGTATGACGCAAGTGTTTTGGAATTTGCGGTGAGTGTTGCCAAGCACGAAGCCCGAACCTGCCGCCCCAACGTTCAGCCGCCGGTTAACGCCATCACGCGGATGATTTTTTTCGGGTTTTCAACAAATTCGTGTTTTTCGGGCTTTTTCTGCACGGCATCGCGTATGGCCTGCTCCAGCTCGGCGTCGGTGCAGCCTTCGCGCAACAGCGGGCGCAGCGGCACTTTGTCTTCCTGCCCCAAACACAGGTGCAGGTTGCCGGTGGCGGAAAGGCGCACGCGGTTGCAGGTGGCGCAGAAGTGCTGGCTCATCGGGGTAATCAGGCCGAGGGTGAAATCGCCGCTGCCGCTTTGCCAGTAGCGCGCGGGGCCGCCGCCGATTTTGCCTTCGAACGGCGTGAGGTTGAATTTCTGCTGCAATTGCGCCAACACGGGTTGCAGGCTCACCTTGGCATGCGCCTGGCCGGTGGCGCCCATGGGCATGGCTTCGATTAAATTGAGGATAAAGCCGTTTTCGATACAGAAGGCGACCATATCGTCCAAATCGGTGTCGTTCACGCCTTTGAGCGGCACCATATTGATTTTGATGCGCTCGAAGCCGGCTTCTTTGGCGGTTTTGATGCCGTCGAGCACTTGGGGCAGGCAGTCGGTGCCGGTGATGTCTTTCACGCAGTCGCCGCGCAGGCTGTCGAGGCTGATGTTCAGGCGGCGCACGCCCGCTTGGCGCAGCTCGTGGGCGTGTTTGCCCAATTGCGTGCCGTTGGTGGTGAGGGAAATGTCTTCGACGCCGGGTTGGCGGTTGATTTCGGCGGCCAAACCGGCCAAGCCTTTGCGCAGCAGCGGTTCGCCGCCGGTAAGGCGGAAACGCTTGGTGCCCAACCGCGCGAATGCGGCCGCCACACGCGCCAGTTCTTCGAGCGTTAACCAGTCTTTGGGCACGGCAAAGCCTTTGAATCCTTTGGGCAGGCAGTAGGTGCAGCGCAAATCGCAACGGTCGGTTACGGATATGCGCAGATAATCTACGGTGCGGCCGAATGCGTCGGTTAACATGGTGTGGTGCTCGCGCTATGTGGTGTGTGTTGATTGTAGGGCCGCGCACGCTTTTTGTTGATGATGCGTTGTGGTTAGCGGCTAGTTATTTCGGCGAATATACAGGCCGTCTGAAAGAATAACAAGCATAGGCTGTTATTCTTTCAGACGGCCTGTTGCAGCTATATCAAACGCCCATCAGCGGAACCAGCACCGGCACCAGCGCGGCGGTAAGCACACCGTTGAAAATCAGCCCGAGGCTGGCATAAGCTGCGAGTTTGCGGCTGCGGTCGAGCGATGCGGCGATGCCCATCGCGTGCGAAGCCGCCCCCATCGACATCCCCTGCGACGTGGGCAGCTTGATGGTGCTGGCGCTCATCAGCCTGAAGCCGACCATCTGCCCCATCATGCCCGCCAGAATCACGGTGGCGGCGGTGATGGCGGGAATGCCGCCGATAGCGCGGGTGATTTCGATGGCAATCGGGTTGGTAACCGATTTGGCCGCCAGCGACAGCACCACTTCGCGCCCCGCGCCCATCCACTTGGCGATATACACGCCGGTAACGATGCCGGTTACGCTGCCCGCCGCCTGCGACACGATAATCGGCAGCCACTGGCTGCTGATTTTTTTCCAGTTGAGATAAAGCGGCACCGCCAGCGACACCACCGCCGGTTTCAGCCAAAAATCGATAAACGCGGCCGCTTCGTGATAGGTTTCATAATCAATGCCGACGGTTTTCAGATAAACAATCACCGTGGCCGAACTCAACACCACGGGGTTGCACAGAAAACTGCCCGTGCGGGCGCGCAACACATTGGCCACCCAATACACGGTTACCGTGATAAACAGCAGCAAAGCCGGATGCGCGAGCATTTCCATCACCAAAACCTCCGCATCAGCTCGTGCACCTTGCCGGTAACGAACATCACCAGAAACGTGCTTACCAGCGTGGCGGTGGCGATGGAAAGCAAATCGCGCCCCACCACATCGAGATAGCTCATCACCGCCACGCACGGCGGCACCAGAAACAGCGACAGGTTGCCCATCAAAACGTCCACCATCTGCTGCAACCAAGCGGTTTTCACCCAGCCCATATGCAGCGCGGCAAACAAAAAGCCCATGCCGACAATGCTGCCGGGCAGCTTGATGCCGGTGAAATGCACCGCCGCCTCTCCCACGGCCAAAAAGCCGAAAATAATGCTCAACGCTCTAATCATGGTTCGGTTTCTCCTGTGCGCTTTATTTATTATTGTGCCGGCGGTTTTCAGACGGCCAAAAAACCGTGCAAAATCCGCAGTGATCGAAATATCGAATTTTCCGTTTGCCCACCCGGGCAGAAACGGCGGAAAACAGAAATGTTGAGACAGGGTTTCGGGTTTTGCAACAACCCGGGGCAGGCACCTGATTAAGGCTGGTTGGAAGCGTATTTCTTTAAATTATTAACTAATCGGAATCATACTCCCGCACAGGCCGTCTGAAAAGACAGGCGGCGGTTTTCAGATAAGCACTTTTTCGCAGCAGGAACAGCATCGGCAGGAGCGTAGGTTGGGTTGAAAACCCAACATAAATTCATTTCATTGTTTCAAGAGTTTCAAGATGTTGGGTTTTGCAACCCAACCTACCGCTCAACATATTTATTCAATTTATTCAGATAAGCACTTTTTCAGACGGCCTGAAACCTTTTTTCCGCAAACAAAAAACGGAACCCTTTCGGATTCCGTTTTCCATTCTGCATCACCCTCAGCTTTTGCGGTAAGGGTTTTCCACGCCGTCTATCAAGCGGTGCAGGTATTCGCGCAGCTGTGCTTCGCCGCAGCCCATCAGCAGCGCGTCTTCAAAAGCATCTTGGGCGGCTTGGTAAAGCTCGGTCATGTTTTCCGTCATCACCTTGATTTTTTCGGTGCAGGAAACGATTTCGCCGTTGTCGCTATACCATTTCGGCATTTCGGGCATACTCATCATAACAGCCTTAATTCAAAAAGCGCGAAGGATCGTTTTTCTTCACGCGGCGGGCGGTGGCGTATTTGGCGTTCCAATATTTGTTGTTCAGGCTGGTAATCTCGATGCGCTTGCCCGCCCTCGGAGCGTGGATAAAGCGGTCGTTGCCGATATACAGCCCCACATGCGAGATGCGGCCGCCGCCCATCGTGCGGAAAAACACCATATCGCCCGGCTGGAGGTTGCTGCGGCTCACATACTCGCCCGTTCTGGCCTGCTCGGCCGACGTGCGCGGCAGGCTGATCTGCATACTGCGGCTGAAAATATGCTGCATAAAGCCGCTGCAATCGAAACCCGTCCGCGCAGACGAACCGCCGTAGCGGTAGGCCACGCCGAGCAGGCCCATCGCGCTGCCGATCAAATCGTCGGCATCGCTGCGGTTCGCGGGCTGGCTGCCGCCGCCCGACGTGCCGATAGGCGCATACTGCGGCGCCTGCAAGCGGATAAGGTTTTCCAAATCATCGGCCTGGGCCGCGCCCGCGCCCGACAGCATCAGGCAGAAAGCGGCCAGCGCCGCCGAAAAAAATCGTTTGAAATTTGCCATAGGTGATTCCGTTGTTTGCCGTCCCGCCCGCAGGCGGCCGGAGTGCAATCGGTTTTCAGACGGCCTATGCCGCCCTGATTATGTTATTCTGTGTGCCACGCCGCAGATTTGCAGCCAATAATAAGGCCGCTATGCTGTCGAAAAACAGATCGAAACATAGCGGAATATGCGCCGTTTGCCGCGTGCGGTTGCCGCCCGGCAGGCGGCAAGGCTCGATTTTCACAGTAAAAACCCGTTCGTGCAAGGCATGAACCCTGAAAAATACTGCAAAAACCATGATGATTCCCACACTACTGGCCATGCGCGACTTTGCGCGTATGCGCGAGATTATCGCCATTTTAACCAAATACGGCCTGGGCGAATTCGTGCAGCGCATCAAGCTGTCATACCAGCACAGCACCGACGCCGAACCCGCGCCCGAAAGCCGCTATATGAGCACGCCGCGCCGCTTCCGCATGGCGTTTGAAGAGTTGGGCCCCACATTCGTGAAGCTCGGCCAAGTGCTTTCCACCCGCGTTGATATTTTCAGCGCCGAGTGGATAGAAGAATTCGAGCGGCTGCAAAGCAACGTGGCGCCGATACCCAGTGCTGACATCCGCGCCTTAATCGCCTCGCACCTCGGGCAGCCGGTGGAAAACGTGTTCAAACACATCGACCCCAAGCCCATAGGCAGCGCCTCGATTGCGCAAGTGCACCGCGCCGAGCTTGCGGGCGGCCAAACCGTGGCGGTGAAAATCAAACGCCCCGACATCGAGCCGACCATACAGGCCGACCTGCGCATTCTAACCCATCTGGCCAACCTGATCGAATCAGAGATTCCCGAAACCCGCCGCTACCAACCCGTGCAGATGGTGCAGTATTTCGCCAGAAGCCTGGCCAAAGAAACCGATTTATCGGTGGAGCTGCGCTATATGCAGCGGTTTGAAACCACCTTTGCCGGCCACGGCTTTATCCATATCCCCAAGGTTTACCAAGAATATTCCAACCGCCACATCCTCGTGCAGGAATACATCAGCGACACCCTGCTCAAAGACATGCCGTCTGAAAGCCTCGACGCCGCCACCCGCCGCACGCTGGCCGGCCGTATTACCGACACCCTGTTTACCATGATTCTGAAACAGGGCTTTTTCCATGCCGACCCCCACCCCGGCAACATCTTTCTCAACAGCGAAGGCCGCATCACCCTGATTGATTTCGGCCTCGTCGGCCACCTCAGCAACACCCGCCGCCGCGAAATCATCGAGCTGATTACCGCCCTCAGCCGCCACGACCAATTCAGCATGCAATATGTGCTGATTAACTGGGCGCAGGGCGAATTGCCCGACGAAAACCTGCTCGGCGCCGACGTGCTCGAAATGCTGCTCAACTACGAACACACCCCCATACGCGACCTGCGCATCAGCCAAGTGATTAACGACATCACCCAAATCATGCGCCGCCACGGCCTCACCCTGCCGGGCGACCTCGTGATGCTGTTCAAAACCCTGATTACCCTCGAAGGCGTGGTGAAACGGCTCGACGGCAGCACCGAGCTTTTAGAGCAGGCCAAACCCATCGTGGCCGAAGTGTATGCCGAACGCGCCTCGCCCGAACACATTTTGCGCAAAAGCAAAATGCACGCCCAAACCATCGTGCAGGCGCTCGACGAATTGCCGCAAAACCTCTTCCGCCTGAGCCGCCGCCTGCAAAAAGGCCAAGTCGGCCTCAACATCGACTTCAAACACTTCGACCACTTCAGCCACCAACTCGACCGCGCCACCAACCGCCTCACCATGGGCATCGTAACCGCCGCCCTCATCATCGGCTCATCGATCGTGATGAGCATAGAAACCGGCCCCAAATTCATCGGCTTTCTCGGCTACCTGCTCGCCTTTGCCAACAGCGTGTGGATTATCTGGTCGATTTGGCGCTCGGGAAAACATTGATAACAAGCGGCTTGTATGCACCGCATTGGCCGTCTGAAAATATTTTTTAAGATTAGCTTGGATTGCCCCCTGAAACAATAAAACGGGTTTAGGTTGGTTTTTTCACCCCAACCCGTTGGCAGCCTCTGGTAGGTCGGGCATTTATGCCCGACACAATCCACGCCCAAGCAAACGTCGGGCATAAATGTCCGACCTACTTTTGAAACAAAAAGATACCCGGGTCAAGCCCGGGTATAACGTGAATAAACCAACGGCAGGTTGGGTTACCAAACCCAACACCTTGAAATAATAAAACGGGTTTAGGTTGGGTTTTCAACCCAACCTACGGCTACTCAAGAATCAACAAAAGAACAAGTATCCACATTAATATCAGTTACATTGGTTTTTGTTGCCAATACAATTTGGCATTGCCATGTGCCATCAATAGAATCACGAAGTAATCGGATAATAGAACCGTTAAGTATGGTACTGCTATCTTTACCCATAACGGCTTCTATACCGCCAAAACTGTTACCGTTATTGGTAATACGAGCCGAACTGATAAGGTTAGAAGCAGGATTGCTGCCATTCAACTGAATATATTTATAAGTAGAACCGCCCGGGTAGTTCCTCCCTTGCTCGGCGGGATCCATCGTTGGAAAGCCACCTTCGTTAAGAATGCTGTCAATACTGGCTTTAGCAGCAGACAATTCGTAAACCACACGGGTAAGTTGGGTTTTAGCGATATATCTTTGATATATCGGTAGAGCAAGTGCACTCAAGATGCCGATAATAGACAATACAATCATTAATTCGATTAGCGTAAAGCCACGCATTCGGTTATTTTTTATATTCATTGTCATTATTAAACTGTCTGCACGAGCAGAACCGTTTACCCCATGTAAGTGTTTAAACAAGCAAAGGGAAGCCTTTGCGTAAAATCCAAATCATTTCAATAGAAATAATAATTTCATATCAATACACAACAATCTAAAATACAACAGACTATTTTTTATTGAAAAAAAAGCGTACTGCAAAGAACAATACGCTTTTATCATTTACATCAGGCTTAATATTACGGGCTAGGAGTCGCAGCAGCGGTAGGACAACCGTTAGCCGCATATCGACCGTCAACAGTAGTAGCGCAAGTCCAAGTGCCAGAATTATCACGTGACCAAGTCAATGTTTTTGTGCTCAATGCAGCTGCGGCACCGTTACCAAAGGTTGCTACAATGGTAGCAGTATTGTTTGCGGCATTAATAGTAACTTGCGGCACACCGGTACCTGTTGCTACAGCAGTGCTGCCATCCTGTTTGGCACCAGTCAACAAAGTAGAGCCGGTTGCACCTAAAGAACATTGGGTTGCGCCTTGACCCAAGGTAGTACGGCCATTCAACATACAACTTTCAATAGTGGTTTTCAGGTTGCCGGACTCACCCATTACGCGGGTTACTTGAGAACGGGCGATGTAATCTTGGTACATCGGCAACGCAATCGCAGCCAGAATACCGATAATCGCGATAACGATCATCAACTCGATCAGGGTAAAACCTTTTTGAATAGCTTTCATGTTTAAAACTCCAGTTAAAAATTTAAAAGTGAATAAAGTTATTTAATAGTTATAAAAACCGTAATGTGCTTGGCACGTTTTTTTACTGCTTGTTACTGCAACCAAAAGAAGAAGGAATTTACAGCTTGCCGCTTGGGTTTTGCTTTCTGCCTGAGCTTCGGCTTGGTCTCTCGCGGTTGCAAGGTATCAAGCAAAGGCCGTGCCACCGCGAAAAATTTTGGCTTTATTTTCTATATTTTATTGATTTTGTTATGGTTTAATTTTATGACTTTGTTTTGTTAATGCTAAAGCAATTATTCAAACAAATTGTTAACTTAACTTAACATGACGATTTTCGGCAGCAGGGTGCCGTATTTGCGAACATAACGGTTATTTTTTTGTCATGCGCCGTTTTTTGTCAGTTGGCCGGTATGAAAAGGAAAAGGCCGTCTGAAATATTTCAGACGGCCTGAGATCTTTTTATCGGGAAACAATCCAATCATGCCACGCCGTAGCGTTCGCGGTAGGCGCGCACGGGTTCGAGGTAGCGGCCGAATTCGGCGTGGTTTTCGAGCAGCGAAAGCAGGTCGCGCAGGTTGGCGATGGCCACCACGGGCAGGCCGTATTGCTGTTCTACTTCCTGCACGGCTGATTTTTCGCCCGTGCCTTTTTCCATGCGGTCGAGTGCGATGGCTACGGCGGCGGGCGTTGCGCCTTCGGCTTCGATCAGTTTCACCGATTCGCGCACGGAGGTGCCGGCGGAAATCACGTCGTCGATAATCAGCACGCGGCCTTTGAGCGGTGCACCCACCAGCACGCCGCCTTCGCCGTGGTCTTTGGCTTCTTTGCGGTTGTAGGCAAACGGCACGTTGATGCCTTTTTCGGCCAGCATCATGGCGGTGGCGGCGGCGAGAATGATGCCTTTATAGGCGGGGCCGAACAGCATATCGAACCGGATTTTGCTTTCGATAATGGCTTGGGCATAAAACCGCGCCAGCGCGAGGGTGGAGGCGCCGTCGTTAAACAGCCCGGCGTTGAAAAAATAAGGCGATTGGCGGCCGGCTTTGGTGGTGAATTCGCCGAACTTCAATACGTTTTGCTCGAGCGCGAATTTGAGGAAATCTTGGCGGAAATCAGACATTTAAAGGCTTTCTTGAGTGGGGTTGGAAATTGCGCCGATTATAGCAAACCTGCGGCGGCGGCAAACGGGCTTTCTGCGGAATAACGGTATTTCGGGTAAAATGCCCGCTTCTGTTATTCTCATTTGATCACACATTTTTATGCTGAAAATTATTTCTGCCAATGTAAACGGCATCCGCTCTGCTTATAAAAAGGGTTTTCACGAATATATCGCCGCATCGGGCGCGGATATCGTGTGCGTGCAGGAATTAAAAGCGCAAGAGCCTGATTTATCGGAAGATATGAAAAACCCTCACGGTATGTACGGCGTGTGGCATTGCGCCGAAAAACGCGGTTACAGCGGCGTGGCGGTATATAGCAGGCAGCGCCCCGACAATGTTCAGATCGGCATGGGCATCGAGGAATTCGACCGCGAAGGCCGTTTCGTGCGCGCCGATTTCGGCAACCTGAGCGTGATTTCGCTTTATCTGCCTTCGGGCACCAGCGCGCCGGAGCGGCAGGAGCTGAAATACCGCTTTCTCGATGCTTTCTACCCCATGCTGGCCGAGATGAAAGCGGCGGGGCGCGATATCGTGGTGTGCGGCGACTGGAACATCGCCCACCAAAACATCGACCTGAAAAACTGGAAAGGCAACCAGAAAAATTCGGGCTTTCTGCCCGAAGAGCGGGCATGGATAGGCAAAGTTATCAATGATTTGGGCTGGACGGATATGTGGCGCACGCTCTACCCCGAAGAGCCGGGCTACACTTGGTGGAGCAACCGCGGCCAAGCCTATGCCAACAACGTGGGGTGGCGTATCGACTACCATATGGTTACGCCCGATCTGGCCGCCAAAGCCGTTCGCGCCCATGTTTACAAAGATGAAAAATTTTCCGACCACGCACCGTTGGTGGTGGAATATGATTATGCGCTTTAATCTCCCACCGATACGCAATATGTTTTCAGACGGCCTCTTGCCCGCGATAAGGCCGTCTGAAAACCAATAAAAACACAAACCATGCAAAGCCAAGAACTCGAAGACTTAACCCTGCTGCTGATACGCGATGCCGACGAAGCCGAAATGTGGATAGACCGCTGGGCGGTGAGCTACCCCACCGTGCGCACGGCGGCGGTTTCGCGTGGCCAACCTATCGCCGAATGGCAGCGGATTGTCGGCGCGGCGGTGGCCGGCATCCACAGCCGCAATATCGCCGCCGTCGCCCACGGCGCAGGCGTTTCGGGCTGGCTGGCATGGCTTTATCTGGCCGATGTGAATATGCAGAAACGGGTGCGGAACATGATATTGGTGTCGCCCCGCCAAGATGCGCTGCCCGACGATGCGGTGCACACCCTGCAACGGGTGCGCTGCCATTGCCCGGGCGCGCTGGTTATCGGCACCAGCGATCCCGAATGCCCGCAGGAATGGGCGCAACAGCAAGCGCAGCTTTGGGGCGCACGCCTGCTGACCGCCCCGCAAACAGGCCGTCTAAACGGCCATCTGCACGGCTGGCAATGGGGAATGAAGCTGTTGCAGGAAATGTTGTTGAAGTAAAAGGGTGTTTGGCATAAACGGCAGGCAGAGACTTTTCCAGGCTGAGACCTTTGCAAAATTAAAAAGCCATCACAAAAATTTATTTCCCGTCATTCCCGCGTAGGCGGGAATCCAGTCGTTTTTTCATAAGTTATTGAAATAAAATACTTGATGGTTTTAAGGCTGGATTCCCGCCTACGCGGGAATGACGGAATCTAAGCATTTCAGACGGCCTCAAGGTATTTTTGCAAAGGTCTCAGGCTCACCAAGGCCGTCTGAAATACCCAACCGTCGTCATACCCGGGCTTGACCCGGGTATCTTTTTGTTGTGAGAGAAATAACAGATACTCGGGTCAAGCCCGAGTATGACGCAGGTGCTTTAATTTGAAATAATCAGGCCGTCTGAAAAATATTTTTCAGACGGCCTGTTGTTATTCGCTGCTTGCTGCGGGAATACGTGTTAGCGCAATTCGGTATGCAGGCGGCTCAACCATGCGGAAGCGTCGCTGCCCTGATAGGCGCTGCCGTCGCGGTTAAGCAGGCGGATGCGGGCGCCGTTGTTTACCGGCTCCACATACACAATCAGCTCGGGGCGGGCTGCGGCCGTAGCGGTAGTGTCGGTTTTGCCTTTGCCGAACAGGCGTTTGAAGAAACCGGGCTTTTTAGTGGAAACGGCCGCGCCTTCCTGCGGGGCGGGTTGCACCAAGAAAGCGTGGCGCTCGGGGTTTTGGCCGAGCACGGTCAGGCCGATGCGGTCGAGCGCCAGCGCGGTGCGGCGCCAGTTGCGGTTGTAGTCGCCGCTTACCAAAATGGCATCACCGCTGATAGAGGCCAAATCGCCGCCGCTGCGCGCGGCGGGGGCAACGCTGTTGCCCAAAGCGTTTTCGGCCTGCCGGGCATCTACGCCCAAATATTGCATAAAGCGGGCGAGGAACGCGGCTTCAAGGTTGGGGTCGTTGGGGCGGGGCTGCCACATGGTGGTATCTTTGTTTTTATCGCCATACACTTCCTGCATACCTTTGTGGGCGAAGAAAACGTCGGTGGTGCCGTTGCGGCCGCGTTCTACGCGGATAATGAATTTATCGCGCTCACTGGTGGAATAAATACCGCCCAGGCCCACTTTTTCAAACAGGCGGCGCAGGCCGTCGCCGGCGATTTTGGCACGGTTTTCGGCCCATTCGGTTTCCATTTGGCCGATGGCAGGCTCTTCCGATTTGATTTCAAAACCGTTTTCCTGCCAGAACACTTTCAGCAGCGGCCAGATTTCGGCGGGCTGTTTGCCCTCCACCACCAGCCAGCGCTGGCTGCCGTCGCGCTCGAGGCGCACGCCTTTCACATCTTGCAGCACGGCTTGGTTGGCGGGCTGCTGTGCGCCGTTGCGGCGTGCCATATCGCTGGCGCGGACTGCGCCCGAACCGGCGGGAATCTGATACATATTGCCTTGGTCGGGATTGGTCAAATCGGGCGGAACTTCAAGATTCACCACTTTGCGGTTTTGGGTTTGGTAGTCGAGCTTGGGCTGTTCTTTGCTGCCCGAACAGGCGACGAGGCCGACAAGGGCGATAAGGGATACTGCCGTTTTGATGCGGTTCATTAGCGGGATTCCTCCGGTTAAATCAGTTGGGCGCTTTTCAGCGCGCTGCGTACTTTGTCTTGGCCGTCTGAAGAAAGTTCAATAATCGGCAGGCGCACATGGGGTTGGCACAGACCCAGTTGGGCAAGCGCCCATTTGGGGGCGGCGGGGCTGGGTTCGCAAAACATCACGTCATACACGGGAATGAGCTTTTTGTTCAGCTCGCGTGCAGCGGGAATATTGCCGGCGATGGCTTCGCGGCACATATCGGCAAACAGTTTGGGGGCAACGTTAGCGGCCACCGAAATCACGCCGTCGCCGCCGCAGAGCATAAACGCCATGCCGGTGGGGTCGTCGCCGGAATAAACGGCGAAGCCTTCGGGTGCGCGGTTGATCAGGTCGGTTTCGCGGGCGATGTCGCCGCTGGCTTCTTTCACACCGACGATATTGGGGATTTCGGCCAGGCGCAGAATGGTTTCGTTGTTCATATCCACCACGGTGCGGCCGGGCACGTTATAGATAATCATGGGGATGGCGGTAGCCTCGGCGATGGCTTTGAAATGGCGGTAAATGCCTTCCTGCGAGGGTTTGTTGTAGTAGGGAACCACCGACAGGGTGTAGTCGGCGCCCAAACGCTCGGCGGCTTTGGAAAGCTCGATGGCTTCTTCGGTGCTGTTGGCGCCGGTGCCGGCAATCACGGGCACGCGCTTGTTAACGTGTTTGACGGTGGCCTCCACCACCGCCAGATGCTCCTCTGCCGGCAGGGTGGCGCTCTCGCCGGTGGTGCCTACGGCCACGATGCCGTCGGTGCCGTTTTCGATGTGCCAGTCGATCAAGGTGCGAAGTTCGCCGTAATTAACGCTGCCGTCTGCATTCATGGGTGTGATCAGGGCAACCAAACTGCCTTTTAACATGGTAAAACCTTTATTTCTCGAACGTTCGGTAAAGTATAGTGGATTCACACATTTTCGATACAAGGCAGCAAGCCGCAGACAGTACAGATAGTACGGAACCGATTCTGTTGCCGCTTCAGCGGCTTACAAAATCGTTCTCTTTGAGCTGAGGCGCGGCAACGCCGTAGCGGAAGTGTGTGAATCCACTTCAGGCCGATTGTAGCCTACTTTGAAATAGATGGGAAATGCTGATTACACGCGCCCTGCAAAGGTTTGCAAAGGTTTTTGAGGCCGTCTGAAAACGTTTCGGCGGCTTTTCAGACGGCCTGTTTTTATGCGGTTATGCTGAAAGGCGCGGTTTTCCAAACCGAACCTGCCGCTTTGAAATTGAAGTTAACGCTCGAATTGTTTACAATCCGCGCTTACAAATTTTATCGTTCGGTTACATATAAGGAATTTACGATGGCAGCCCCCCTCTCCCGCAAGGGCGATGCGCCCGATTTGGTTTACCGCCTCGAAGACAAACCGCCCTTCCCCAACGCGCTTTTAAGCGCAATCACCCACCTTTTGGCAATTTTCGTGCCGATGATTACCCCCGCGCTGATTGTGGGTGGTGCGCTGAAACTGCCGCCGGAAATGACGGCCTATCTGGTGTCGATGGCGATGGTGGCCTCGGGCATCGGCACTTATTTGCAGGTTAACCGCTTCGGGCCGGTGGGTTCGGGCATGCTGTCGATCCAGTCGGTCAACTTTTCGTTTGTGGGCGTGATGATTTCGCTGGGCTTGGGCATGAAAGAACAGGGGTTGGACGAACACGCCATGCTCTCCGCCCTGCTCGGCGTGGCGTTTGTGGGCGCATTTCTGGTGGCCGGTTCGGCATGGCTGCTGCCCTATTTGAAAAAAGTGATCACCCCCACCGTGAGCGGCGTGGTGGTGATGATGATCGGCCTGAGCCTGATCAGCGTGGCGATTACCGAATTCGGCGGCGGCTATGCGGCCATGGGCAACGGCACGTTCGGCGCTTGGCAAAACATCGCGCTGGCGGCTTTTGTGTTGGCGGTGGTGCTGTTTTTCAACAGCCTGAAAAACCCGCTCTTGCGCATGAGCGGCATTGCCGTGGGCATGATTGCGGGCTATGTGGTGGCGCTGTTTTTGGGTATGGTGGATTTTTCGGTGTTGGACAACCTGCCGCTGGTTACCGTGCCCGTACCGTTCAAATACGGTTTCGACTTCCAATTCATTCCGTTTCTGGTGGCAGGTTTGGTATATCTGCTGAGCATTTTTGAAGCGGTGGGCGACTTAACCGCCACGGCGATGGTGTCCGGCGAAGATTACGAAGGCGAAGAATTTCAAAAACGCCTTCGCGGCGGCGTGTTCGCCGACGGCTTGGTGTCGGTGATTGCCACCGCGCTAGGTTCGCTGCCTTTGACCACGTTCGCACAAAACAACGGCGTGATTCAGATGACCGGCGTGGCCTCGCGCCATGTGGGCAAGTATATCGCCGCCATTTTGGTGCTGCTGGGGCTGTTTCCCGTGGTGGGCCGCGCGTTTACCACCATTCCCAGCCCGGTTATCGGCGGTGCGATGGTGCTGATGTTCGGCCTGATCGCCATTGCCGGCGTGCGCATCATCATGACCAACGGCATCAACCGCCGCGAAGCCGTGATTGCCGCCACTTCTATCGGCTTGGGTTTGGGCGTGAGCTTCAAACCTGAAGTGTTCGCCCTTCTGCCTGTGAAAGAGCTGTTCCAAAACCCCATCTGCATGGGCGGCACGGCGGCGCTGCTGATGAACCTGATTATGCCGCGCGACGAAGGCGAAAAGGTTTATCTGAGCGATGAGTTGGATATTTAAAGCAAATACCCTAAACTAAAATTTGATTTATATCAAAATTAAACCCAAGTAAAAAATGGATAATAAATGAATGTTTTAATAATCCTTTGAATCCGATACGGAGTTGTTCACATGAAAATCTATTTCGCTTTAATCTCTGCCGCCGCTTTATCATTAAGTGCCTGCGGCGGGCAACAAGAAACTGCTGCTCCTGCCGCCGTTTCGGAAGCACCTGTCGCTGCCGCTTCTGAGGCGCCTACCGAAAACACCCCGGCAGAACAAGCCGCGCCGGCTTCGGCAGGAAGTGCTGCTGCACCTGCTGAAGCCGGTGAGTGTGAAACCGTCGTGAATTCGGACGACCAAATGAAGTTCGACAAGCAAGAGCTTGAAATCAAAAAATCTTGCAAAGAATTCAAGATTGTATTGAAACATACCGGCAAAATGCCTGCCGCTGCCATGGGACACAATCTCGTTATTTCCAAAAGTGAAGACGCATCGGGTGTGGTGGGCGACGGCGCAGGGGCAACTGCTGCAAATGATTTTGTGAAACCCGGTGATACGCGTGTGATTGCCCACTCTAAATTAATCGGTGGCGGTGAGGAAACCACGTTTACAGTTGATCCGAGTAAGTTTGCCGAAGGCAGCCAGTATGAGTTTTACTGCACTTTCCCCGGACACTACGGTTTGATGCACGGCACGGTTAAATTAATTTAAAATCTATTGCGTTTTCCACCTTTTCAGACGGCCTGTTTCAGGCCGTTTTGATTTTGACGGCCGAAGCTGGCAATTGCTGCTGCTGTTGATGTATATCAAATTTTACCGTCTATTAGATTCATATAATATTCATCAATTTATTGGAATATTATTGTTAGGTAGAAAAATATGTCCGGCCTGCACTTCAAAGAAAAAATCAACCACCTGTGTTCGGGCATCGCGCTTTTTGTTCTTCTGCCGCTTCTTCTGATCACCGTACCGCTGCTCGCCCGTGCGGAACGTCTGCCCGAGTTTCTATCTAAAAGCCCGCCTGCCGAAATTTTCCCCGGCGCCGACCGTATCGGCGAACCGGAGGGTAAGCCTATGGTTGCGCGTGCCTATAAAGGAAATGAACAACTGGGTTTTGTTTATCTGACTACTGATATTGTGAACACCCGCGGTTATTCCAGCAAACCTATCGATATGCTGGTGGGCCTTGCCAACGACGGCACCATTCGGGGGGTGAAACTGGTGGAACACCATGAGCCGATTGTGTTAATCGGTATCCCGCAAGCCAAAGTCGATGCCTTTATCCGCCACTATATCGGTTTGAATTTCATTAAGAACCCGCCCAAACCGGGTAAAGCGCCGGCCGATATTATCAGTGGGGCCACCGTTACACTGATGGTGATTAACGACAGTATGCAACGTTCGGTTAATGCAATCGCCAAACAATATAAAGTCGGCACAGCTCAAGTTAACACCGGAAACGATTCAGACGGCCAAAGCAAAGCAGCACAAACCCGCCCTCGCCGCAAGATTAACGAAAGTAAGCAGGACATTCAAAGCTGGACTGAGCTGTTGGCACAAAAAGCTATTGGCCATCTGCATATGACGGTTGGAGATGCCAATAAGTCTTTTGAAGCCAACAGCGGCGGCGAGGCGGCCAAACACCCCGAACCGGGCAAACCTGAAGATACGTTTATCGATTTATATACCGCAGTAGTCAGCCAGCCTTCTATCGGTAAAAGCCTGTTGGGCGAACCGGGTTACAGCCGTCTGAAACAATCGCTCAAGCCCGGTCAGCAGGCGGTTATGGTGGCAGGAGAAGGTCATTATTCGTGGAAGGGGTCGGGTTATGTGCGCGGCGGCATTTTCGACCGTATCGAAGTGATTCAGGGGGCAACAAGCTTCCGCTTTACCGATCAAAACCACGAGCGGTTAATTGCACTCGCACCGCAAGACGCACCGAAATTCAAAGAGGTGTCGCTGTTTACCGTGCCTGAAGGAATAGAGTTTGATGCAGCCGAACCGTGGCGCTTACAGCTGATGATTCAGCGTGTGCTGAATGTGAAAGACAAGGCTTTTGTAACCGCCGACCTCAACTATCACCTGCCCGCTGCATACAGTGAAGACGACCCGAAAGCCGAACCGGTGGAAATCACGGTTGAAACGTCTGCCGCACCGAATGAATCTGCGCCCGATGCCGCCGCGGAAAATCAGGTGCAAAACGGCCTGTGGAAGCAGGTTTGGCGTGGCAAACGCTGGCAAATCGGCATAGTTGCATTTTCGCTCTTGGTATTAATCGGCATATTTTTCTTTCAAGACACGCTCACCAAATACCCTGTTTTTTATGACCGCTTCCGCTTGGTGTTTCTCGCTTTCAGCCTGTTTTATATCGGCTGGTATGCACAGGCGCAGTTATCGGTTGTGAATGTGCTGACCTTCACTACCGCGTTGCGCACGGGCTTCAGTTGGGAATATTTCCTGATGGATCCGCTGGTATTTATTTTATGGTGCGCCACCGCGATTTCGATTTTGTTTTGGAACAGAGGGGCGTTTTGCGGCTGGCTCTGCCCGTTCGGTGCTTTGCAGGAGCTGCTCAACCGTGCGGCGAAAAAAACGGGTATCAGGCAGATTGCCGTACCCCACGGCATGCACACCCGGTTGGCGGCATTGAAATATGTGATTTTTATGGTTTTGTTCGGCGTTTCGCTTTACGAATTGGGCTTGGCCGAAAAACTTTCCGAAGTGGAGCCTTTTAAAACTGCCGTCATTTTAAAGTTTGTCCGCGAATGGTGGTTTGTTTTGTTTGCCGTTGTATTACTGGCGGCAGGGCTGTTTATCGAACGTTTTTATTGCCGCTATCTCTGCCCGCTCGGTGCGGCATTGGCCATTCCCGCCAGACTGCGTGTGTTTGACTGGCTGCGCCGCTACCCGATGTGTGGCAATCCCTGCCAGCGTTGCGCCCACGACTGCCCCGTGCAGGCCATACACCCCGAAGGCGATATCGATCCCAACGAGTGTATCCAATGTTTGAACTGCCAAATGCTCTATCACCACAATACCCTTTGCCCGCATTTGGTGCAGGTTAACCGCAAAAAGCAGAAACAGGCGGCGGCCAAAGCGGAACTTGAAAGGCAAAATGCAACACCGGCAACCGAACAGGTTGTGCACTTTATCCCGCAACACGGCAAAACCGGCTCTTCCCGAACCGGCGAGCATTGATTTTATTCATTTTCCCACACGGTAAAACGTTTTTGGCGCAATACCGGATTTTATTAGGAGAGTATCATGTCTGAAGAAGATAAAAAATTAAGCTCCGGCGGTTTGAGCCGCCGCTCGTTCCTCGGCACGGCAGCCGCTTCCGGGGCCGGGTTGGCCGGTATGGGTCTGTTGGGGCTGGCCGGCTGTTCTGAAAACGGCAAAGGCGGTGCAGGTGGTGCGGCTTCAGGAGCAGCTTCTTCATCTGCCGCCACCGCCGAACATAAAGACTACGTCGGCCCCGGCGAGTTAGACCAATACTACGCCTTCAGTTCGGGCGGACAATCGGGGGAAATCCGTGTGTTGGGGCTGCCTTCTATGCGCGAGCTGATGCGCATTCCCGTGTTCAATATGGACAGTGCTACCGGCTGGGGACGCACCAATGAAAGTTTGCGCATCTTAAACGAACACAACACGCCTGAAACCAAAGAGTTTTTAAAACGGAGCAATATGCCTTGCCTGCCCAACGGCGATTTGCACCACCCGCATATGTCGTTTACCGACCAAACCTATGACGGCCGCTATATTTACGCCAACGATAAAGCCAACAACCGTGTTTGCCGTATCCGCTGCGATGTGATGAAAACCGATAAAATTGTGGAAATACCCAATGTTTCGGGCGTTCACGGCCTGCGTCCGCAACGTTATCCGAAAACAGGGTATGTGTTTGCCAACGGCGAGCATATTATTCCCGTGGGAAGCGAAGGCAAAATAAACGACCCGAAAACCTGGTGGTCGGTTTACACCGCCGTAGACGGCGAAACCATGCAGATTGCCTGGCAAGTGATGGTTGACGGCAACCTCGACAACGGCGATGCCGACTATCAAGGCAAATATTCTTTTTCAACCTGCTACAACTCTGAGCGCGCACTTGATGTTCAAGGCGCATCGGCCAACGAACAAGACTGGTGCGTGGTGTTCAACCTGAAAGCGATTGAAGACGGCATCAAGGCAGGTGATTTCAAAGAAATCAACGGTGTGAAAGTGTTGGATGGCCGCGCCCAAGCCAAGTCGGCCTATACCCGCTATATTCCCGTACCCAATTCGCCCCACGGCTGTAATGCTTCGCCCGACGGTAAATACATCATGCTCAACGGCAAGCTCTCGCCCACCGTAACCGTGTTGGATGTCAGCAAACTCGATGATTTGTTTGCCGGAAAAATCCAGCCGCGCGATGTCGTGGTTGCCGAACCGCAATTAGGTTTGGGGCCGCTGCATACCGCATTCGACGGCCGCGGCTTTGCCTATACAACGCTGTTTATCGACAGCCAGATGGTGAAATGGGATATTGCCAAAGCCATTCAGGCATACAAAGGCGAAAAAGTGGACCCCATCGTGCAAAAACTGGATGTCCACTACCAACCCGGCCACAATCACACAACCATGGGCGAAACCAAAGAGGCCGACGGCAAATGGCTGGTTTCATTAAATAAATTTTCAAAAGACCGCTTCTTGAACGTTGGCCCGCTGAAACCTGAAAACGACCAGTTGATTGATATTTCCGGCGACGAAATGAAACTGGTACACGACGGCCCGAGTTTTGCCGAACCGCACGATATGCTCTTGGTGGCCGCTTCCAAAATCAACCCGCGCCGCACATGGGACCGTAACGATCCATGGATGTGGCAAGATGCTTTGGAGCAGGCCAAAAAAGACGGTGTCGAGCTGGAAAAGGCTGCAAAAGTGATTCGCGAAGGTAAAAAAGTGCGTGTTTATATGACCGCCGTTGCGCCGGTATTCAGCGTTCCCCAGTTTGAAGTGAATTTGGGCGACGAAGTAACGGTTTATGTAACCAACACCGAAACCATCGACGATTTAACACACGGCTTTACACTGGAGGGATACGGCATTGCCATGGAAGTGGCGCCGCAGGCCACGGCATCGGTTACTTTCACCGCCAACCGACCGGGCGTGCATTGGTATTATTGCCAATGGTTCTGCCATGCGCTGCATATGGAAATGTCGGGGCAGATGATTGTGAAGTCATAAAACGGTGCAACAGCAGCAGGCCGTCTGAAAGCACCGCCTGCTGCTTTCCGATATATTGAATGAAAATGAATAATACGATACGCCTTTTCTTATTGTGCTTATTCTGCTGCACCTTTCAGACGGTCTCTGCCGCCATAATCGATGTGGCTGCGGGCAGCGATTTGCAGCAGGTTGCGGCACGGGCGCAACCCGGTGATATTTTGCGGCTGGCGCGCGGCAGATATGCGGGCAACATTCTGATAGACAAACCGCTTACCATCGAAGGCCCCGCCGACCGTTCCGCCGTTATCGAGGGCCGCCGCAACGGGCGCACTATCGAAGTGCGCGCCCCGAACGTTACTTTGCGGCAGCTCACCGTTACCCTTTCCGGCTTGAGCCTGCCGCAGATGGATGCGGGAATTTATTTGGAAAACACCGCTGCAAAAGCCTTGGTGGAGCATAACGATATTTTGGAAAACTCCGTCGGTGTTTATATTCACGGCGCGCCCGATGCTATGGTCAGAGGCAACCGCATTGTCGGCGACACCAAACTGCGCGTTAACGAACGCGGCAACGGCGTTACCGTGTGGAACGCGCCCGGATCGCAGGTTGTCGGCAACCGTATTTCTGAAGGACGGGACGGCATCTTCTCCAACACCAGTACAAAAAATATTTATAAAAACAATTATTTCACCAAACTTCGCTACGCCGTTCATTATATGTATACCAACGACAGCGAAGTGAGCGGCAATATTTCGGTGGGCAACAATATCGGCTATGCCATCATGTTTTCCGATCGCTTGAAAATCAACGGCAATATCGCTTTAAACAGCCGCGACCAAGGCCTGATGCTCAATTATGCCAATCATTCCGAAATACACGGCAACGCAATCGATAAAGCCGAAAAATGCGTGTTTGTTTACAACGCCAACTATAACCGCATCACCGGCAACCGTTTTGAGAACTGCGCCATAGGCATTCATTTCACCGCCGCCATCGAAGGCACGAAATTAACCGGCAACGCCTTTATCGGCAACCAAAACCAAGTGAAATATGTGAGCACCCGTTTTCTCGACTGGGCAGAAGGCGGGCGGGGCAACTATTGGAGCGACAACAGCGCATTCGACCTGAACGGCGACGGTTTCGGCGACAATGCCTACCGCCCCAACGGCATTACCGATCAAATCATTTGGCGCACGCCTGCGGCCAGACTGCTGATGAACAGCCCTGCCATGACCATAGTCAAATGGGCGCAGTCGCAGTTTCCCGCCTTGCTGCCCGGAGGCGTGATAGACAGCAAGCCGTTGATGAAACCCGATTCCGTGCCCGCATGGGAGAAACTGCATGCCGTTCGGCAAAAACAAAGGTAAGGATAAGCATGAATACGCCCCCCGTGGTATTGAGCGGTATAAGCAAGCAATACGGCAGCAGGTTTGCAGTCAGGCAGCTTGATTTAATGCTGGAATCCGGCCAATGCACAGGTTTGGTCGGCCATAACGGAGCAGGAAAATCCACCATCATCAAATTAATACTCGGCCTGATTGCCCCCACCGAAGGCAGTGTCAGCCTGTTGGGCGGCAGTGTGGCAGGCAGGGATGGCGTACAAACCCGCAGCCGAATCGGCTATCTGCCGGAAACGGTTGCCTTGCACCCCACGCTGACCGGTAAGGAAACTTTGGATTTTTACGCCAAACTGAAGAAGCAGCCGCCGGGGCGGAATGCCGACTTATTGGCGCGCGTCGGCATTGCCCAAGCCGCCGGCCGCCGGGTCGGCACTTATTCAAAAGGTATGCGCCAGCGTTTGGCTTTGGCGCAAGCCTTGCTCGGCAACCCGAAAGTGATGCTGCTCGACGAACCGACCACCGGGCTGGACCCTGCATCGCGGCAAATGTTTTACGGCATTATCCGCGAGCTGAAAGAATCGGGAACCACGGTTTTGCTCAGCACCCATGCCTTATCGGAGCTTGACGGCCATGCAGACCGTATCGTGGTGATGAAAAACGGCAGCAAAGTGGCCGACGGCAGTATCGGCGAATTGCAGATACAGAGCGGCCTGCCCGTTTCAATAGATGTTACGCTCAAACACAATACCCCACTCTCCCCGCGCTGGCAGCCGCAAGGTGGATTGAGTTACCGAACCGAATGCCGTACCGAAGAAAAAATGGGGTTGCTGTATGAGTTGGGCGGCATGGACAACATCGCCGATATTCATATCCACACCCCCGCCTTAGACGATATGTATGCAGAATTTTTAAAAAGGGAAGACCGATGAATCCCGTATGGATTATCAGCAGTAAAGAAGTGCGCGACAGCCTGCGCAACCGCTGGGTTCTCGCCGCAGCCCTGTTGCTGGCCGCATTGGCCTTGTCGCTCGGTTTTCTCGGCAGCGCACCCACCGGCTCGGTGAAAGCCGATCCGTTAACCGTTACCGTTGTCAGCCTTTCCAGCCTGTCGATTTTTCTGATTCCGCTGATTGCCATGCTGCTTTCCTACGATGCGCTGATCGGTGAAATCGAGCGTGGCACGATGGCACTGTTGTTGAGTTACCCCGTATCACGCCGCCAAATTCTGGCCGGAAAATTCATCGGCCATCTGATTATTCTCGTGCTGGCAACCTGCGCAGGCTACGGGTTGGCCGGCATTGCCCTGCAACTGTTCGGCGGCGGCCTCGATTTTGCCGCATGGCAGCCCTTTTTGCTGCTGATTGCGGCCAGCATTGTTTTGGGTGCTTCGTTTTTATCATTGGGCTATTTAATCAGCGCAAAGGTGAAAGAGCGCGGCACGGCTGCCGGCATTGCCATCGGTGTGTGGCTGTTTTTCGTGGTGATTTTCGATATGGCCTTGTTGGGCATACTCGTTGCCGACACGGAGCAGGTTATTACCGCCCCGATACTGGAGGCCGCTTTGCTGCTCAATCCCACTGATATTTACCGTCTGCTCAACTTAACCGGTTATGAAAACACATCGATTTATGCCGGCATGGCCGGCTTGAGCGAACAGCTTGCCTTAAGCAAGGGCACTTTGATTGCCGCCCAAATTTTATGGGTGGCGGTTCCACTGGCATGGGCCGGATACCTGTTCGGCAAACGTGAGATTTAAACAGGAGGATAATTGATGAGCAAAACCTTACGCACCATCTTATCGGCAGGCATACTCTCGCTGCTGTTGGCAGCTTGCGGCAGCCAAACCGAAACCCCAAGAGCGCCGCAGCAGTTTACCGGGCAAACGGTCGGCCATTATTGCGGTATGTATCTCAACGAACACGACGGCCCCAAAGCACAAATCCAACTGAAGAGCAAACAGGAACCGGTGTGGTTTTCAACCGTTTTACAGATGCTCAGTTACACCAAGCTGCCCGAAGAACCCAAAGACATCGCCGCCATTTATGTGAACGATATGGGCAAGGTTGCCGATTGGAGCAAACCCAATGCCGACACGGCATGGGTGGATGCCAAGCAAGCCTACTATGTTATCCGCAGCGGCTTTATCAGCAGCATGAAAACCCAAGAAGCCATTCCCTTTGCGCGACAAGCCGATGCCGAAGCCTTCGCGGCTAAAAACGGTGGGGAGATTGTGCGTTTTGACAACATCCCTGACGACTATATTTTCCAAACCGGCGCCCAATCCTCCATGCCGCAAGGCCACCGGCACGGCAGCCATTAACAACAAAAGCATCCCAAGGCAGCCGTAAATTTCCAAACAGGCCGTCTGAAACGGAGAGCCTCCATGAACAAACCCCTTACCCGCCGACGCTTTATCGGCATCAGTGCAGCCGTTGCCGGTGCTGCCGCCTTGCCGTTCTGTTTGTCTTCCCGCAATAAAAACCTGCCTCAAGCAACAGAATGGCACGGCATTGCCTTAGGTGCAGACGCACACTTGCGTCTTTACCACCCTGATTCCCGTTTTGCACGCAATCTGATTGAAAAAGCCGTTGCAGAAGTTGACCGGCTCGAAAAAATCTTCAGCCTCTACCGCAACGACAGCCTGTTGGTCAAACTCAACCAAACAGGCCGTCTGAACAACCCGCCTGCCGAGATGCTGGCCGTATTAAGCATCAGCCGCTATGTCCACCGTCTCACACAGGGCGCATTCGATCCCACTATCCAACCCCTGTGGCAGGCTTATGCCGACCACTTCACCCGCAGCCCCGGCAGCCGTAACATACCCGGCCACGCCGTATCACGCGCACTGTCGCGGGTCGGCTTTGAACACATCGTATTCGATAATCGCGCCGTATGGTTCCGCAAACCCGGCATGGCGCTTTCTTTCAACGGCATCGCACAAGGTTATATCACCGACCGTATCACCGATATGCTCCGCGATGCAGGGTTGGAGCAAGCATTGGTCGATATGGGCGAAATCCGCGCCTTGGAAACGCAGCACCGTCATATCTGGCGGGCAGGTATCCGCCACCCCGAGCAAGAACACACCCTGCTTGCCACCTTGCCGCTGCAAAACCAGGCGCTCGCCACCTCGAGCGGCTACGCCACACCGTTCGACGAAGCCCGGCATTTCACCCACCTGTTCCACCCCCGAAGCGGCCTCAACCAGCCGCGCTACCGAAGCATCAGCGTGATGGCTGAAAACGCCGCAACCGCCGATGCCTTTTCCACTGCGTTTGCCGTTAGCAGCAGCGCACTCATACGGCAAACTGTGGCGCAAGAAAAAAACCTGAAAGTCTGGCTGTTGCCGCTGCAAGGCAAACTGGAAACCATCGTGTGATATGGCGGGTAAGCTTAGCAATAGAGTAAAGCCACTTATTCAGCAACCATTCCGCCATACTCACACTTAACTGAAAAAGTGTGTCAGAAATAAGTTTACCTGCATATAGCAAAAGGCCGTCTGAAACATTTCAGACGGCCTTTTTGATTGTTGGTTTTTACCGGCAAGCAGCCCCGCTTAAACGGCTTCTGCCTCTTCGGCAAGGAAACCGCGCAGTTTCTGCATGGCTTTGGCTTCGATTTGGCGGATGCGCTCGGCGGATACGCCGTATTCCGCGGCCAAGTCGTGCAGGGTCAGCCCGCCGTCGTCTTGCAGCCAGCGGCTTTCGACGATGCGGCGGCTGCGGTCGTCCAATTGCGCCAGCGCGTTTTGCAAACCTTCGGTTTGCAAGGCGTAGTGGGCTTTTTGGGCGATTTGGCGGGTCGGCTCGGTGTCGTTGTCGGCCAGCCAGTCGATGGGGGCGAAGCTGTCTTCATCGTCGCTGTTGTCGGCCATGATGCCGATGTCGCGGCCGGTCATGCGCTGTTCCATCTCAAGCACTTCGGAAAGTTTCACGCCCAAATCGTCGGCGATTTCCTGCGCTTCTTTGGGGCTTAAGGCATTGAGGTTTTTACGCATGCTGCGCAGGTTGAAAAACAGTTTACGCTGCGGTTTGGTGGTGGCCACGCGCACCAAGCGCCAGTTGCGCAAGATGAATTCGTGGATTTCGGCCTTAATCCAATGCACGGCAAACGAAAACAGGCGTGCGCCGCGGGTAGGCTCGAAACGTTTCACCGCCTTCATCAGGCCGATGTTGCCTTCCTGAATCAGGTCGGCCTGGTTGAGGCCGTAGCCGTCGTAGCCGCGCGCAATCGATACGACAACGCGCAGGTGCGAAAGAATCAGTTGCTTGGCGGCCTCGAGGTCGCCTTTCTGTTGGCGTTCTGCCAGCCGGGTTTCTTCTTCGGCAGAAAGCATGGGAATATTGTTTACGGTATGAATGTACTGCTCCAAGCTGCCGTGACCGCTGGGTACGGGTAATGCGAAGGCGTTATTCATGGTCATTGATTGGCTTTCCTTATGTTGTGCGGAGCCGGTTTCGGGTTTGCTGCACCGGCCTTGCTTATTAAACTCGTTTCTCTGTATGGTTTCAATACTTAATAGGTAAACTTTTGTATTTTTAAGTTTTCGATTGATTTAAAATATTTGAGTGTTTTTATCGGAAATAGTTCCCTATTAAAACACAGTTTCGGTTTATTGTGGGGCTTTATTCTTAAGTCTTTATTAGTGCTGGAAATTTTTACGCCGAGGCCGTCTGAAAACCGCTTAGCGGCGGTATCTGCCCCACACAAACAAACCGGCGGCCAACACGCCCAACAGGATAACGAGCGGCCACGAACCGCCGAGCTTCATATACGGGGTTTCGCCGGTATAGCCTTCGATGCGCCCTTCCAGCACGGCGGCGGTGTCGGGGGCGGCCAGCGCGGCGATGCGGCCTTTCGGATCCACGATGGCGGTGGCGCCGGTGTTGGTGGCGCGCACCATATAACGCCCCAGCTCCAGCGCGCGCGCCTGCGACTGCTGCAAGTGTTGGAACATGGCGTTGGATTTGCCGTACCACGCCATATTGCTGGCATTGGCCAGCAGCGTGGCCTGTTTGGCCGAAGCGATTAATTCGTCGCCGAAGCCGTCTTCATAACAGATGTTGAAAGCCACTTTCTGATTGGCCATCTGAAACGGCGCTTGGGCGACGCCGCCGCGCTTGAAGTCGGCCAGCGGCATATTCATCATTTGGTAGAGCGGCTCGGTGAGCCACGGCAGCGGTTTGTATTCGCCGAAGGGCACCAGGTGGTTTTTGGCGTAATACGGAATGTGGTCCGGCGCTTCTTCGCTGTAATGCGAGAGATTGATAACGGCGTTTTCGTAATCGCGGCCGTCCGAGGTGTATTGGCTGATGCCTATGGCCAATGCGCTGCCGTTCTCTTTGGCCTGCCAGGCAAACTGCGCCAGCAGACCCTGCGGCAAATCTTGGCGCATCAGCGGGATGGCGGTTTCGGGCAGAATCACGATGTCGGCGCGGCTGCCCGCCACTTGGGCGTAATAACGCTCGACCGTGGGGGCAAAATGTTCGGGCGTCCACTTCAGCGTTTGCGGGATATTGCCCTGCGCCAATGCCACGGTGGCGGTGCTGCCGTCGGGGCGGGTGAAGTCGGTGTGTTTGGCGGCAAAACCGGCGGCGGCCAACAGCACGATGCCGCCCAACGCCACCGCGCGCTGTTTCAGACGGCCTGAATTATCCACCAGCAACACCAGCCATGCGCCGATGCAGGCGGTGGCGAGCGTAACCAGATGGATGCCGCCCAACGGGGCGAAACCGGCCAGCGGGCTGTGGTCGGTGATTTGCGAATAGCCGAGCGCGCCCCAGGCAAAACCGGTGAGCAAGCGTTCGCGGGCGAATTCGGCAAGCGTCCACAACAGCGGCAGCGCCGCGCCGATGCGCCAAGCACGCGGCAGGTTGAATTTTTTCAGCAGCCAGAAAGCAGCGGCGGGATACAGGGCGAGAAACGCGGGCAGCAGAAAAGTGAGCGGCACGGCGTAAAGGTTGGGCAGGCCGGAAACGGTGTGCAGCGCGGTGTGTATCCAATAAAACTGCGCGGCATAACCGATCAGGCCGAACAGATAGGCGCTTTTCACGGCGTGCTGCGGGCGCAGCTCGGTCAGGCGGATTAACGCGCCAAACAAGAGCGGCATCAGCCAGAAATGGTAATACGGCGCAAACGTTAACGGTGTTGTGGCGGCAATCACCAGCAGCAGCGGCCAGTAACACAGCGGCTTCTGCCAGAGTTGTTCGAGTTTTTGAATCGGGTTCATAAGCGGGTTTGCTTGATAAGGCCGTCTGAAAAGCATTTGTTTGCTTTCAGACGGCCTTACGGTGTTAATGCGCTTTTTTCTTGCTGAATAATTTCATCACCGGCAACACCACCGCGCACACGGCCGCGCCGGTTAAAACGCCGACCACCAGCGTGGCGAGCTGTCCGATCAGGCCGGAATCCCAATGCAGGGCGTGCAGGAAGTCGTGCACAAAGCCGACGTTGTGGGCGATGATGCCGCCGCCCACCAAAAACATCGCCAGCATACCCACCACGCTCAGGGCGCGCATAAACCACGGCATAAACAAAATAATGCCCTTGCCCAACGCGCGCGCGGCGGAAGAAGGCTTGTTCATCAGCCACATGCCGAAATCATCGGCCTTCACGATACCGGCCACCAGGCCGTACACAACCACGGTCATGCCGATGCCGATGGCCGACATCACCAGCGATTTGGTGAGCAGCCCGTAAGCACCCACCACGCCCAGCGCGATGATGATGATTTCGGCCGACAAGATGAAATCGGTGCGGATGGCGCCTTTGATTTTGGTTTTTTCGTCGACGATTTCGTCGCTGGCGGCATGGTGGCCGTCGTCGCCGCTGTGTTTGTTTAAAAATTTGTGCAGCAGTTTTTCCACGCCTTCGAAACACAGAAATGCACCGCCAATCACCAACAGCGGCGTAATCAGCCACGGCAGGAACACCGACAGCAGCAGCGAAAACGGCACCAGTATCACTTTATTTATCAGCGAACCTTTCGCCACCGCCCACACAATCGGCAGCTCGCGGTCGGCGCTCACGCCGGTTACCTGGTTGGCATTCAGCGCCAAATCATCGCCCACCACGCCGGCGGTTTTTTTGGCGGCCATTTTGGTCATCACCGCCACATCGTCGAGCACCGAAGCAATATCGTCGAGCAAAGTAAAAAGAGAGGCAAAAGCCATAATATTCCTATAAATGGTTCCGGACAGACCGTGCATTATAGCCGATTTCGCCACATTCTGAGACCTTTGCAAAACCCCCAGATGTGGATGCAGTTCAAGGCGTAGCAGCGCAGCGAGCGCAGACATAACATAGAGTTAGGCAAGCGAGCGAGCAGCGCACAACGCAGAAATGCGCCGCAGATGGAGGTTTTGCAAAGGTCTCATTCTTTCAGACGGCCTCCCGAAAGGCGGCAAGGCCGTCTGAAAGAATGTGGCGAAACCGCCGCTCTTCATTAAGAAACAAGCGTTTTCATGCTAAAATGCGCACGTTTCTTTCATTTCACAAAACACACACATTCACAAAAAATTATGGACGGACTCAACAGTTTATTCGTACTCTGCGGGCTGCTGCTGTTTCTCAGCGTGATTTCCACCACGCTGTCGGCACGGCTCGGCATGCCGCTGCTTTTGATGTTTTTGGTCGTGGGCATGTTGGCGGGCGACGAAGGCATAGGCGGCATCGAGTTCGACAACTTTTTCACCGCCACCGCCATCGGCCAGCTGGCTTTGGCGGTGATTCTGCTCGACGGCGGCCTGCGCACCAAGCTCGACAGCTTCCGCATCGCTCTCAAACCCGCCGCCGTTTTGGCAAGCTGGGGCGTAATCGCCACCGTGGCGCTGTTGGGTGTGTTCGCCACCTGGTATATGGGTTGGGACTGGCGTTTCGGCATATTAATGGCGGCCATCGTCGGCTCCACCGATGCCGGCGCGGTGTTCAATCTGCTGCGCAACAGCGGCGTGCGGCTTAACGAGCGTGTGCAGGCTACCCTCGAAATCGAATCGGGCGCCAACGACCCGATGGCGATTTTCTTGGTAACCGCGCTGATTTCGCTCACGCTCACTCCCGAAAAATCGGGCGTGTTGTCTTTTTTATGGATGCTGCTGCTCCAGCTTGGCTTCGGCCTGGCCGCAGGCTTTATCGGCGGCAGAATCCTGTCGCGGCTCACACGCCGTCTAAACTTGGCCGAGGGCCTGTATGCGCTGATGATTGTTTCGGGCGGCCTGCTGATTTTCGGCCTCACCAACCTGATCGGCGGCAGCGGCTTCTTGGCCGTGTATCTGGCGGGCATCATCGTCGGCAACCGCCACAGCCACGCCACCGAACACGTTTTGCGCGTGATGGACGGCCTGGCCTGGCTGGCACAAGCCAGTATGTTTGTGGTGCTCGGCCTGTTGGTTACGCCCCACCGCCTGTGGGAACAAGGCTTGGACGCCCTGGCCATCGCCGCCTTTCTGATGCTGGTGGCCCGCCCGATCGCAGTAGTGAGCGGCATTTGGAAGTTTCACTACAGCCGCCGCGAAATGGCCTATATCAGCTGGGTGGGGCTGCGCGGCGCGGTGCCGATTACCTTGGCCATGATGCCGCTGGTGATGGGCGTGCCCAACGCGCGCCTGCTGTTCGACGTGGCTTTTGCCGTGGTGATACTGTCGCTGCTGATTCAAGGCACCACCATTCCCGTGGTCGCGCGCTGGCTGAAAGTAACCGTGCCGCCCAAACCCGAACCGGCCGACAGCCGCGAAATCTGGCTTTCGGAAAGCGAATCGGTGCCGCTTCTGGCCTATGAGGTGCTGGCCGACTCAGACGCCGAAGGCATGCACCCCGACGAAGTGGCGCAGGATTTGGATTTGCTCTCTACCCGCTGTTTCGCCCTAATCCGCAACGGCAAACGCGAAGAGCTGGGCTTGGACACCCGCTTGCAGGCAGGCGACATCGCCTGGTATATCGTGCCGCCCGAGCATGTGGAAACCATCGCCAAACGCTTTGCCGAAACCGGCAACTCCGTGCGCATAAACTTCAATTTCTTCGGCGAGTTTGTGGTCAACCCTTCCAGCATGGCGGGCGACTTGGCCGACGCCTACGGCTTGCAGCTTAACGAAGAAGAACGCAACCTGACCCTGCGCGGGCTGTTTAAAAAACGCTTCGAGGGCAACCTGCCGGTGGAAGGCGACCGTATCCACATCGGCGACTTCATCCTCACCGTGAAGGAAACCGATCACGACGGCTCGATGAAATGGCTGGGCCTGAAATGCCCGAGTTAGGATTCGGGTCGAACCGTGTCCGGATATATCGTTAAATCAACCATTTAATAACCATTTCGTCATACTCGGGCTTGACCCGAGTATCTTTTTTGTTACGGAAGGAACGGGAGATACCCGGGTCAAGCCCGAGTATGACGTGTGCTTTTTATCAAGTTAGTTGGCTATATAGTGAATCCAATTAATTTTAGGTACAAGACAGCAAGCCACAGACAGTACAGATAGTACGGCAAGGCGCAACAACGCTGTAACGGAAATTAAGTGGATTTACTATAGTGGTGTCAGATTAAAATACCAACGAGGCCGTCTGAAAATTTTCAGACGGCCTTATTCATGGTTTTTGCCAATATCGGACGGCTGCTTCCGATTCCAGCCTGAAAACAAAAATACCCGGAACAAGCCCGGGTATTTTTCAAATAAAGTGTTGCTGCGAAGTAGCACCTTCCTTATTCCTACCAATAACCCAACACCTTCCACCACATCACGCCGACGGTGGCGAAGATGATGATTTCGATCACGCTCATGATAAAACCGGCTTTCCACCATTCGGTCATGGTAACGTAGCCTGAGCCGTAAATCACGGGTGAAGAGCCGGAGGCATAGTGGGTCAGCGACATCATGATGCTGGTGGAGGCGGCCAACACCAGTGCATAGAGCATGGGCGGCGCGCCCAGCGCAAGGCCGGCGGCGTAGAATGCGCCGAGCATGGCGGTAACGTGGGCGGTGCCGCTGGCAAACATATAGTGCGAATAGATATAGGCCAAGGTGAGCAGCCCGCAGCCGGCCACCCAGTTTAAACCGAGGCCGGAAATACCGCTTTCCAACACGCCTGAAAACCAACCGATCAGGCCCAATTTATTGAGGAAGGTGGCCATCATCACCAATGCGGCAAACCACACCACGGTATCCCATGCGCTTTTTTCTTTGAGCACGTCGTCCCAAGTGAGCACGCCGGTGAGCAGCAGCAGGCTGAGGCCGATAAAGGTGGTGGTGGTGGCATCCACAGCAGCAGCCTTACCGAAAATCATGGCGGGGATGCCTGCCCACAACACCAGCAGCAAGCCGAAAATGCCGAGCATAATCCATTCGTTGCGGCTCATCGGCCCCATTTCTTTGAGCTTTTCTTTGGCCAGCTCGGTGGCGTTGGGGGTTTGTTTGATTTCGGGCGTGTAGAGCCAAAACAGAATCAGCGGCATCAATATCATTGCCACCAAGCCGGGAACAACCATGGCGACAAACCAAGTGCCCCAAGTGATGGAAATATCGGAATTGGTGGCTTCGGCAATCAGCTTCACCACCAGCGGGTTGGGTGCGGTGGCGGTGATGAACAGCATGCAGGAAATAATATTGGCGTGGTAGTTAACCAAAGCCAGGTATTTGCCGATTTTGCCTTCCGTGCCGTCTTCGGGGTCGGAGCCGAAGCTGGCGGCAATCGCGCGCATCACGGGGTGCACGATGGCGCCGCCGCGGGCGGTGTTGCTGGGAGTAACCGGCGCGAGAATCAGATCGGAAATCACCAGGCTGTAGGCCACGCCGAGGGTGCGTTTGCCCCAAATAGCGATAAACATATAGCCGAAACGGGTACCGAGACCGGTTTTCAGCAGGCCGCGCGAAATCATAATCGCCACACCGATCATCCAAATCAGGGTGTTGTTCAGGCTGCTCAACGCATCTTTGGCTGCCTGTGCGGCGGGGTTGGCGATGGCTTTGCCGGTTTCGGGATCGACTTCGGGAACGGTGATGCCCAAGAGCGCCACCAGCGTCATGGCGATAATGGCCACTGCGCCGATGGGCATGGCTTTGCCGATAATGGCGGCGATAATGCCCACAAACAATGCCAGCAGGTGCCAAGCCTGCGCCGAAACGCCTTCGGGCACCGGTATGAACCAGATAACCAGTGCCAGCGCCAGCGCAACCAGCGTGGGGATAGGTTTGAAACCCATGATAAAACTCCTCTTGGTTTAAGGGTATTTGGAAATATTTTTGTTTTTCAGACGGCCTCAAGCTGCAAATAGGCCGTCTGAAAACGTATTACTGCGCTTCTTCGCTTTCCAAGCCGTATTCCTGCGGAAACGTACGCATCGAGCTTTGCGTTACCGTTACCGCACCGTCTATCAGGGCGCAGCGGCCGCTGCCGGGCAGCAGGCGGCACAGGCTTTGCAGGGCGCGCAGGTCGTCTTCGGTGCTCACGCCGCTGTCGATGCGGTTGAGCAGACGGGCAAGCTGGAACGTGCCGCCCTTGCACGGCGGACATTGCCCGCACGAATTGGTGGCGAAAAATTCCACATACTCGGCCACTTTGCGCACCACGCTCGTGCCTTCCGAAATCACAATCATCGCGCCCGTACCCAAGCTGGAATGACGCGCGCGCACCGAAGCGAAGTCGAGCGGCACATCCAAATCGGCGGCGGTGAGCAACGTGTTGGAAGGGCCGCCGGTAAACACGGCCTTAAAGGCGCGGCCTTCGAGCATACCGCCGCCGTGCACGAAAATCAGATCGTGCAGGGTCGTGCCCATCGGCAGCTCGTAAAGGCCGGGGTTGAGCACGTCGCCCGAGAGCGAATAGAGCTTGGTGCCGGAAGCCTCGCCCTTGCCGAGATTGCGGTACCACTCGGCGCCGTTGCGCAGAATGTGCGGCACGTTGGCGAAGGTTTCGGTGTTGTTGATCAGCGTGGGCTGGCCGTCTACCCCGCTTTCAGCGGGATACGGTGGTTTGCGGCGCGGAAACGGGAATCCGCCGTCGAGCCAGGAAACCACGGCTGTTTCTTCGCCGCCGATATAGCGGCCCGACGTTTGCACCAGCTTCAAATGCACGGGCTTGCCGAGAAAGGATTCCAGCTTGCCCATCAGGCCGCTGCCCTGCCATTGCGTGATGGCGGCGGAAACGGCGGCGATGGATTCGGTTTGGTGCGGGTTGATATACAGCACCACATGGTTGGCGCCTACCGCGGCGGCGGCAATCAGCATGCCTTCGATTACCTGATGCGGCGTGTGCGCCAGCAGGTAGCGGTCTTTGAAAGTGCCGGGTTCGTCTTCGTTGCCGTTGCACACGATGTATTTGTCGCCCTTGGAGCCGGCGGCAGCCGCGGCGGCCTCCCATTTGCGCCATGAGGGGAAACCCGCGCCGCCCATGCCGGCAAGGTTGGCATCGCGCAAGGTGTTGATGATGTTGCCTGCGTTTGCCAATGCGGCCAGCAGCCCTTCGCCGCCGCCCACTTTAATCCACGCCTGCAAGTCGGCACCCACCGAGCGCGAAGGGTGCATCAATAAGGTGTTGGCTTCGCTCATTTCGCGCCCTCCTGAAGTCCTGCGTGTTCACGCAAATCGAATGTGCCGTAGTTGGGATAAAGCACCGGCGCCTTGGTTTCGCTTTTGATACCCGCGCGCGTTAATTCGCGTTGCAGGTTATACACATGGGCGAAACCGCCGCGCTTTTTCTGGAAGGGATGGTCGGAACGGACGATGCCTTTTGCCGCCGCCTCACCGGCACGGCGGCCGAAGCTGATGATGTCGAGCAGTGCGTTGCCCATCAGGCGGTTGCGGCCGTGGATGCCGCCGGTTACTTCGCCCGCACCATACAGGCCGGGAATGGAAGTGGCGCCGTTGCCGTCGATTTCCATGCCGCCGTTTTGGTAATGCAGGGTCGGGTGGATCAGCATGGGTTCGACGGCGGGGTCGATACCGCATTTGTGGGCAACGTGCGCGAGCGATACCAAGCGTTTGAGCACGTCGGGGTCTTTGGCAATCAGGCGCGGCGTATCCAAAAACACGCCCACCTGCTTGCCGCGCACCACGCCGCGGCCTTCGGCCACTTCGCGCAGAATCGCCGCCGCCACCACATCGCGCGGTTGCAGCTCGTCAACAAAACGTTCGCCCAAACCGTTCACCAAATGCGTGCCTGCCGAACGCACGGCTTCGGAAATCAGCACGCCCACCAAATGGGCAGGATAGGCCACGCCGGTCGGGTGGTATTGGAAGGAATCCATATCGCGCAGTTTCGCCCCCATGCGGTAGGCCATCACCAAACCGTCAGCGGTGGCGCCGTAGTGGTTGGAGGTGGCGAAACCCTGCAAGTGCAGGCGGCCGCTGCCGCCGGTAGCCAGAATCACTGCCTTGGCGTGCGCCACCAGCAGTTTGCGGCGTTCCAAATCGTATAAAACCGCGCCGACGCAATGGCCGTGTTCGTCGGACAACAACTCGACGGCCGGGCAGCGGTTGAGCTGGGTGATTCTGCGCTCCAACTCCACCGCTTCGCGCAGCACGCGCATCAGCTCGAGGCCGGTAAAGTCGCGGTAGCACAAGATGCGCGGAATCGCCGTGCCGCCCGCGCGTTTGCGTTGCAGGCGTTTGCTGTTGCCTTCGTCTTTCACCATATCGAAGTTCATGCCGATGCCGATCAGCCAGCGGATAACCGAAGGGCCGTCTGTAACCATTTGCGCAATCAGCTCTTTGTTGCCGGCATGGTGGCCACCTTTGAGGGTGTCTTCATAGTGCTGTTGCAGGCTGTCTTCTTCGCCGATGGCCGCCTGAATGCCGCCTTCTGCCATCACGGTGTTGCTGTCGCCGATGCGCAGTTTGTTGGCGATAATCACGGTGGCACCCGCTTCGGTGGCCGCCAGTGCCGCCGCTGCGCCTGCACCGCCGCCGCCGATTACCAACACATCGGTGTCAAGGTGTTCGGCACCGGCCAAGTCGAAATCATCAATCAACGGGCGGCTCAGCAGCAGCTTGGCCAATTCGGGATGGCAGTCGCTGCCTGCGTTGGCACCCACGGGCAGTTTCACCCGCGCATCGGTGCGGTAGTCGGGGTGGTAGCCGTTGAGCAGCATTTCTTTAGGCGGCAGATCGCCGCGCATTTCCAGTTTGGAATCGCGCAGCGCTTGCAGGGCCTGTTCGTAGGCAATGCCGTTTACGTTAGGGTTCATGGCTGCACCTCCCCGTCGGCGTGGATATCCACTTTCATCGCACCGCTGTTGATTTGCTGCAAACGGCGCATCAGATCAACCGGACGCAACGTGCGCGCGGCACGCATCCGGCGTGCAAACAGCCCCACGTGGTTGGGGCGGATGTTTTCCGGGCAGGCCAGCGTGCACAGGTTGCACATCACGCATTCGTCGAACGTGATGGTTGCGGCCGAAAAGTCGCCCGCCACCACTTGCGCCACGCCGATTTCCACCTGCAAGCCTTTCGGGCAGGCGCGGTTGCAGCCGCCGCAATGGCGGCAGTGGGCGGCTTCGGGGAAAAAGCGCGCGGTGTCATCGAGCCTGCTCCAGCCGTCGCCCATATCTTCCATATCGTAGTAGTGGACGTGTTCGGGCATGAAATAATCCATAAAACTCACCTGCATACCCTGCTCCACTTTGGTTTCGCAGCCCAATGCGGTGGTTACTTCGCGCTCGCCCTCCCTGCGCATCATGCAGCGGCACGAACCGCATACGCCCTGCCCCATGCAGCCCACGTTGGCCGTTAACACATGGCCTGAACGGGCATAGGCCTGAATAATGGAATGCTCGGGCGAAGCCTGTATCTCGCGCCCGTCGATAATCAGGCTCAAAGATTCTTCACTCATGTTTGTGTTCCTGTAATAAATTTTCATTTTTCTGCCATCCAAGCCCGCCGAACCGTGCGGTTTTAGCAGCGGCTTGCAGCATTTTGAAAATTCTTCTTATTAATCAACTATCGGTTGCGTAATTTTATTCCAATAAGAAACCGCACATCGGTATTTAAATGTGTTATTTGACTACAATCAAATGTATCCCGAGTAAGCACCCGCCCCGTTCAAATCAAGATTTTGTTTTATATAACGATAATACAATGTAATCAGATGTTGTCTTTTCAGACGGCCTGCCTGTCTGCCGTTGTTTCCGGCCCAATCCGTACCATTTTTCTGTAACTTTATAACCGGATTTTACTGCGCTAAATCAAGCGGAATAGACAAGCCCTGCTTGCTAACACAAATTAACATTACAAACCTGTATGCTTTAGCCGATAAAACCGGCCGTCTGAAAGCCCTGCGGCAAAGTTTCGGTAAAACAAACCCAAAAGGAACACAACCATGACCGTTATCAAACAGGAAGACTTTATCCAAAGCATCGCCGATGCCTTCCAATTCATCAGCTACTACCACCCCGTCGACTACATTCAAGCCCTATATAAAGCGTGGCAGAAAGAAGAAAACCCCGCCGCCAAAGACGCGATGACGCAGATTCTGGTTAACAGCCGCATGTGTGCCGAAGGCCACCGCCCCATCTGCCAAGACACCGGCATCGCCACCGTGTTTCTGAAAGTGGGCATGAACGTGCAATGGGATGCCGAATTGAGCGTGCAGGAAATGGTGAACGAAGGCGTGCGCCGCGCCTACACCCATCCCGACAACACCCTGCGCGCATCGGTTTTGGCCGACCCTGCCGGCAAGCGCACCAACACCAAAGACAACACCCCCGCCGTGGTGCATATGGAAATCGTGAAAGGCGACAAAATCGAAGTTACCTGCGCGGCCAAAGGCGGCGGCTCCGAAAACAAAACCAAAATGGCCATGCTCAACCCCTCCGACAGCATCGTCGACTGGGTAATCAAAACCATTCCGCAAATGGGTGCCGGCTGGTGTCCGCCCGGCATCTTGGGCATCGGCATCGGCGGCACACCCGAAAAAGCCGCCTTAATGGCTAAAGAAAGCCTGATGGGCCATGTTGATATTCAAGAACTGCAAGAAAAAGCCAAATCCGGCGCCGAACTTTCCACCACCGAAGCGCTGCGCCTCGAACTTTATGAAAAAGTGAACGCACTGGGCGTGGGCGCGCAAGGTTTGGGCGGCCTCACCACCGTGTTGGACGTAAAAATCCTCGACTACCCCACCCACGCCGCCTCCAAACCCGTGGCCATGATTCCCAACTGCGCCGCCACCCGCCACGTCGAATTCGAGCTGGACGGCACAGGCCCCGTGAAACTCGACCCGCCCAGCCTCGACGACTGGCCCGACATCACCTACAGCCCCGACAACGGCAAGCGCGTTGATGTAAACAACCTCACCAAAGAAGAAGTGGCCACCTGGAAAATGGGCGACGTGCTGCTCTTAAACGGCAAAATCTACACCGGCCGCGACGCCGCCCACAAACGCATGACCGATATGCTCAACAAAGGCGAGCAGCTGCCGGTGGATTTCACCAACAAGCTGATTTACTACGTCGGCCCCGTCGATCCCGTGCGCGACGAAGTGGTCGGCCCCGCCGGCCCCACCACCGCCACCCGCATGGACAAATTTACCCGCCAGATGCTCGAACAAACCGGCCTGTTGGGCATGATCGGCAAATCCGAACGCGGCGCCGAAGCCTGCAAAGCGATTGCCGACAACCAAGCCGTGTATCTGATGGCCGTGGGCGGTTCCGCCTACTTGGTTGCCAAAGCCATCAAAGCGGCCAAAGTGGTAGCTTTCCCCGAATTGGGCATGGAAGCGATTTACGAATTCGAAGTCAAAGATATGCCCGTTACCGTGGCCGTGGATTCCAGCGGCAAATCTGTGCACGCCATCGCGCCGAAACAATGGCAGGAAAAAATCGGCATTATTCCGGTAGAGGCATAACCGCCGTTTGTTCAACCGCATCATGTAATCAGGCCGTCTGAAAACTTTCAGACGGCCTTTATTCAACAATCCCGATAATCAGCGCGGCGCCACCATATCTTCCGGTTTCACCAATTCGTCGAACTCTTCGCTGCTCAACAAACCCAGCCCGATGGCGGTTTCGCGCAGCGATTTATCGTTTTTATAGGCGGTTTTCGCCACTTTGGCGGCGTTTTCATAACCGATCTTACGGTTTAACGCCGTTACCAACATCAGCGAATGGTGCAGGAAATAATCGATTTTTTCCGGCACAGGCTCGATACCCACGGCGCAATGTTCGTTGAAGCTGTTGCAGGCATCGCCCAGCAGACGCACGGATTGCAAAAGATTGTAGGCAATCACGGGCATATACACGTTCAGCTCGAAATTGCCCGACGCGCCCGCCATACCGATGGTAACGTCATTGCCGAACACCTGGCAGCACACCATGGTCATCGCTTCGCACTGGGTCGGGTTGACCTTGCCGGGCATGATGGACGAACCGGGTTCGTTTTCGGGGATTTTGATTTCGCCCAAACCGCAGCGCGGGCCGGATGCCAGCCAACGGATATCGTTGGCGATTTTGTTCAAACTGGCCGCCAGTGTTTTCAACGCACCCGAGGCATACACGCAGGCATCGCGGCCGGCCAAGGCTTCGAACTTGTTCGGCGCGGTAACAAACGGTAGCCCGGAAAGCGCGGACAGCTTGGCGGCGGCGGTTACCGCATAATCGGGGTGGCTGTTCAAACCCGTGCCGACGGCGGTGCCGCCCAAAGGCAGCTCATACAAACCTTGCAAGGCATCGTTCAGACGACCCAAGCCATGATCAAGCTGCGACACATAGCCTGAAAACTCCTGCCCCAAGGTAAGCGGCGTGGCATCTTGCAGGTGGGTGCGGCCGATTTTCACAATCGGCTCAAACGCTTTCGCCTTGGCAGCCAGCGTATCGCGCAGGGCGGTTACGGCCGGAATCAGCAGGCGGTTGATTTCGATGGCGGCCGCCACATGAATGGCGGTGGGAAAAGAATCGTTGGTGGATTGCGCGTGGTTCACATGATCGTTGGGGTGAACGGGTTGGTAGGCCGCCAAGCCCGTTCCCGCCAATTCGTTGGCGCGGTTGGCCAACACTTCGTTCATGTTCATATTCGACTGCGTACCCGAGCCGGTTTGCCACACCACCAGCGGAAACTGGCCGTCGAGCCTGCCGGCCAACACATCATCGGCGGCACGGGTAATCAAATCGGCCTGCTCGGGCTTGATGCGGCCAAGCTCGACATTGGCGGCGGCGGCGGCTTTTTTCACCAACGCCATGGCGTGAATCAAGGGCTTGGGCAGGGTTTCGCCGCCGATTTTGAAATTGTCGCGGCTGCGCTGGGTTTGCGCGCCCCAATAAGCATCGGCGGGCACTTCCACATTGCCCATCGTGTCGTGTTCGGTGCGGGTGGTCATTTTGTTTCTCCTATTTGTAAGTTAAACAAACGCAGATGTTTTATTATGGCACAAACCCAGAGTAAATGATAATTAAAATCAAATTTAGAGATTTGAATACTGCTGCAATGTCCGAAGGCCGTCTGAAATATTTTCAGACGGCCTGTTTGTTTGTAAAAAACCAATTCAAACCTGAAAACGTTTGTGTTTTGCCATTTCCGCCTGCGCGGGGCGAGCAGCGGACTTGCGAAGCTCATGACGGTGGTCGGGTATTTCAGACGGCCTAAGCAACTTGCAAAGGCCTTGGTCTGAGTCGGGCAGGTTTTGCAAAAGCACCGGAAACCGCTTTTACCACGGCGTTGCCGGGCGGCCGTCAAACCCGTTCCACCGCCACGGCCAAGCCCATGCCGCCGCCTACGCATAAGGTGGCAATGCCTTTGGCTTTGCCGCTGCGGTTCATTTCGTGCAGCAGCGTGACCAAAATACGGCAGCCCGATGCGCCGATGGGGTGGCCGAGCGCAATCGCGCCGCCGTTCACGTTCACTTTTTCAGACGGCAGCCCCAGCTGCTGCGCCACGCCCAAAGCCTGGGCTGCAAAGGCTTCGTTGGCTTCGAAGAGATCAACCTCGCCAATCTGCCAGGCGGCTTTTGCCAGCGTTTTCTGCACCGCGCCCACAGGCCCCAACCCCATGATTTCGGGGGCGATGCCGGTGGCGGCATAAGCGCGGATAACAGCCAGCGGTTTTAAGCCCAGTTCGGCGGCTTTATCGGCGCGCATCACCACCACGGCAGCGGCGCCGTCGTTGATGCCCGAGGCGTTGCCTGCGGTAACCGTGCCGTTTTGTTTAAATGCGGGGCGCAGTGCGGCCAGTTTTTCGGCGGTGCTGTCGGCTTTGATGTATTCGTCGGCAGCGACAACCAGCGGTTCGCCCTTGCGTTGCGGCACGGTTACGGGGGTGATTTCGGCGGCGAACCGGCCTTCGGCGCGGGCGGCGGCGGCCTTGTGTTGCGAGGCCAGGGCGAAAGCGTCTTGCACTTCGCGCGTGATGGCGAGCCGTTCGGCAATGTTTTCCGCCGTGATGCCCATGTGGTAGCCGTGATAGACGTCGGTGAGGCCGTCTGAAACCATGCTGTCGGTGAGTTTGGCATCGCCCATTTTCACGCCGCCGCGCATTTGGATAAAGTGCGGGCTTTGCGACATGGATTCCTGTCCGCCCGCAATCACGATTTCGGCATCGCCGCAGGCAATTGCCTGTGCGGCCATCTGCACGGCTTTCAGGCCGGAACCGCACACCACGTTGACGGTGGCAGCGGGGGTTTCCACGGGCAGGCCGGCCAGCAGCGCGGCTTGGCGGGCGGGGTTTTGCCCCACTCCGGCGGTGAGCACGTTGCCCATAATCACTTCGCTGATTTGTTCGGGTGCCAGTTTGGTTTCGGCCAACAGGTCTTTGATAACCGCCGCGCCCAGTTCGGGCGCGCGCAGGGCGGAAAGTGCGCCCGAAAAGCTGCCGATAGGGGTGCGCTTGGCGGCCACGATAACGATTTCTCGGTTCATGTTTTTCCTTTGCGGGATAAGGTTTTCAGACGGCCTCAAGATAGTTTTCAAAAGCTTCAGGCCGTCTGAAAGTTATTTCGGCAAAAACAGGTTACGGCAATACTTTCACGCCGGTTTGGTTTTGCAGTTCCTCAAAGCTCACGCCGTCGGCCAGCTCCACCAGTTTCAGGCCGTCTGAAGTTACATCAAGCACGCCCAAATCGGTGATGATGCGGTGCACCACTTTTTTGCCGGTAAGCGGCAGTTCGCATTGCGGTTTGATTTTGAACGCGCCGCCTTTGGCGGTGTGTTCCATCAGCACGATCACACGCTGCACGCCGGCCACCAAATCCATCGCGCCGCCCATGCCTTTGACCATTTTGCCCGGAATCATCCAGTTGGCCAGATCGCCTTGCTCCGACACTTCCATCGCGCCCAAAATCGCCAAGTTCACTTTGCCGCCGCGTATCATGGCAAACGATTGCGAGCTGGAAAAAAAGCTGGCGCCGGTGGCGGCGGTAACGGTTTGTTTGCCGGCATTGATCAAATCGGCGTCGATTTCGCTTTCGGTGGGAAACGCACCGATGCCGAGCAGGCCGTTTTCGGATTGCAGCATCACGTTGACACCGGCGGGAATATAGTTGGCCACCAGCGTGGGCAGACCGATGCCGAGGTTGACATAAAAGCCGTCTTGCAGTTCTTTTGCGGCGCGCTGCGCCATTTGTTCGCGTGTCCAAGCCATGTTATGCCTCTCTGACGGTGCGTTGTTCGATGCGTTTTTCGGGGTTGGCATTCACCACGATGCGGTGCACATAGATGCCGGGCAGGTGGATGTGGTCGGGATCAAGCGCGCCGGTTTCCACCAATTCTTCCACTTCAACGACGGTGATGCGGCCTGCGGTGGCCACGTCGGGGTTGAAGTTGCGCGCGGTTTTGCGGAACACCAGATTGCCGGTTGGGTCGGCCTTCCAAGCTTTCACCAGCGCCACATCGGCGGTGAGTGAGTGCTCCATTACATATTCTTTGCCGTTAAACTCGCGTGTTTCCTTGCCTTCGGCCACTAAGGTGCCGACGCCGGTTGCGGTGAAAAAAGCGGGAATGCCCGCGCCGCCCGCCCGCAGTTTTTCGGCCAGCGTGCCCTGCGGGGTAAGCTCCACCTCCAGCTCGCCCGATAAAAACTGGCGTTCGAATTCTTTGTTTTCGCCCACATAAGAGGCAATCATTTTTTTGATTTGACGGGTTTCGAGCAACAGGCCGAGTCCGAAACCGTCGACACCGGCGTTATTGCTGATGCAGGTTAGGCCGTTCACGCCGCTGTCGCGCAGGGCGGCGATCAGCGCCTCGGGAATGCCGCACAAGCCGAAGCCGCCTACGGCAACGGTTTGGCCGCTTGCCACCACGCCTTCAAGCGCGGCTTGGGCGCTGGGATAAACTTTGCTCATGGTTTTCTCCTGAATGTTTGTGTGTTTGTATATGCCTGTCTGAAAATTCTTCAGACAGGCATATCGCATGATTAGGCTGCGTCCGGCTGGTTTTCCGGTGCGGCGGCGGCAAATTCGGGCAGGCGCATACATTCGGCGTTGATGCGGCTGATTTCGGGATAGGCGCCCAAATCCACCTTGAACCGTTGGGCGTTATACACTTGCGGCACTAAGCAGCAGTCGGCCAGCGTGGGGGTGTCGCCGTGGCAGAAGCGGCCGGTTTGCGGCGATTGCAAGAGTTGTTCCAATGCGTCGAAGCCTTCGCTGATCCAATGGGCATACCAGGCGTTTTTTGCGGCTTCGTCGGCTTGCAGGTGGTTTTGCAGATATTGCAGCACGCGCAGGTTGTTGAGCGGGTGGATGTCGCAGGCCATCAGCTGTGCAATGGCGCGCACGCGGGCGCGTTCGGCGGCGGTGGCCGGCAGCAGCGGTGTTTCGGGATGGGTTTCTTCGAGGTATTCGATGATGGCGAGCGACTGGGTGAACACGCCTTCTTCCGTGGCCAGCGCGGGCACCAGCTTTTGCGGGTTTAAAGCTGCATACGCCGCGCTGCGCTGTTCGCCGCCATTTTTCAGCAAATGTACGAAATCCGTTTCGTGGGGTATTTTTTTCAGATTCAATGCAATCCGCACCCGATAAGAGGCGGAGCTGCGGAAATAAGAATACAGTTTCATGATGGTTCCTTTTTATTTCAATCAGGCCGTCTGAAAGGAAGCGCATTTCAGACGGCCTTTAACGGATTCCGCTTTAATAATTAAGATGTCTGCTCCTGCGGCAGCCGGCTGATGGTAAAGCCGGTGAAGCCGTAAATCAGGGTGAGGATCAGGCTTAAATAGCAGAAGAAGGCATAGGGCACATAATCCACCACCGGCACGCCGAGGATGCCGGCGAGAAACACGCCGTACACGCCCCACGGCACCAGCGGGTTAATCACCGTGCCCGAATCTTCGATGGTGCGGGCAAGGTTGCGCAGGTGCAGATTCAGGCGCTCATACAGCGGCTTGAAAGTGTTGCCGGTGAGCAGCAGGCTCAAATATTGTTCGCCGATTAAAAAATTGATGCCGAAGGCGGTGGCGGCAGCCGCAGCGGTGGCGCGGCCCACGCCGGTGAGCAGGTGGGTAACGCCGGCAAGCAAGGCGGGCAGCACGCCCAAACCTTGCAGCAGGCCGCCCAAACTCAAGGCGAGAATCACGATGGTTTGGCTGAAAAACATGCTTTCCATGCCGCCGCGCGACACCAGTTTGCCCACCGTGCCCAAATCCAGCCCTTCGGCCGGTTTGTAGCCGCTGAAAAACCAGCCGCCCAGTTGCCCCAGCGTGGGGCTGCTGTGGATATAGGTAACGGCAATGGCGGTGAAAATGGTGGCGATGATGGTGTAGATGGCGTTGACTTTGCGCACCGCCAGCACAATCAGCACCGCAAACGGCAACAGGGCATAGCCGTGCACGAGGCCGCTGGCCAAGAGTTGCTGCTGCATGGCGGCGATGTTCGACAAATCGGCGTCGGCCACGTTGCCGGTGAGCAGCCACAGAAAGATTGTGGTCAATATCCAGGCGGGAATGGTGGTGAACATCATGTTGCGGATGTGGTCGAACAGATCCACGCCCACAATCGAAGCGGCGATGGTGGTGGTGTCGGACAGAGGCGACATTTTGTCGCCGAAGAGTGCGCCCGAAACCACTGCGCCGGCCACGATGGCGGGGTTGGCATCAAACGCTTCGGCCATGCCCAAAAAGGCCACGCCGGCGGTGGCGCAGGTGGTGAAGCCGCTGCCCAGCGAAATGCCGATAACCGAGCAGAGCACAAACGCCGAAATATAGAAAAAATGCGGTGAAATCAGATCGAAACCGTAATACATCAGGGTGGGAATCGCGCCCGACATCATCAACGCCGCCACCAACAGGCCGATATAGAAAAACAGATAAATTGCACCGATGCCAGACACCACGCCTTCGGCCATACTCTTTTGCATCACATCGAAGCCCGCGCCTTTAAACCTGCCGTAGGCAAACAGGCCGCACATCACCAGCACGATCGAAATATGCGGCACCCAGCCGAAACCGATCATGGTGACGCCCATCACCGCCACAATCAATAGTGCGGTAAACAACGCCTCGCGCGGGCGCATGGTAATTAAAGGTTCGCTCATTTTCCTCATCCTTCGTGTGTTGTTAAACGGAACAGTTGTATCTTATCTTTTTTATATGCCGTGCGGAAAGTTGCCAGAAGGCCGTCTGAAAGCGAAGCCCGTGTTTTCAGACGGCCTTCGGGCCTGTTTTTAATACTGCGTGTTCACGCGGTTGATGATGGTGCCGAAAATATTGTTGCCGTTTGCATCGAGCATTTCCACCTCCACCACGTCGCCGTGATCCATAAACGGCGTTTGCGGCTTACCGCCCTCGATGGTTTCGTACATCCGCACTTCGGCCAAGCAGCAGTAACCCACGCCGCCGTGTTCCACCGACGAGCCGTAGAGGTCGTTTTGCTTGTTGGAAACGGTGCCCGAACCGACGATGGTGCCGGCTTCCGCATCGCGGGTTTTGGTGACGTGGGCGAGCAGTTGGCCGAAGTTGAAGGTCATGTCTTGGCCGGCGTTGGGGTAGCCGAACGGTTGGCCGTTCAGTTTCACACGCAGCGGCAGGTGTACTTTGCTGTCCCGCCAAGCATCACCCAATTCGTCGGGCGTTACCGCCACCGGGCTGAAGGCGCTGGCCGGTTTGCTTTGGAAAAAGCCGAAGCCTTTGGCCAATTCGTCGGGAATCAGGCCGCGCAGCGAAACGTCGTTCACCAGCATCACCAAACGGATGGCTTGGGCCGCCTCCTCGGGCGTGGCGCCCTGTTTCAAATCGCCGCTCACCACCGCCACTTCGGCTTCAAAATCAATGCCCCATTCGGGTTGGGCGAAAATCTCGTCGCGCGGGCCGATAAAGCTGTCGGAGCCGCCCTGATACATCAGGGGGTCGTGGTAAAACGAAGCGGGCACTTCGGAATGGCGCGCCTTGCGCACCAATTCCACATGGTTCAGATAGGCCGAACCGTCCGCCCATTGGTAGGCGCGCGGCAGCGGCGAATGGCATTGCCCGGGATCAAACGGTTCGCCTTTGCCGCCATTGGCGTTCAATTCGTCGTATAAGGCTTTCAGACGGCCTTGAGCCTGATCCCAATCGTCCAAAGCCTCTTGCAGGGTGAAAATTTCAGGCAGCGCATAACGGCTCAAATCGCGGCTCACCACCGCCAAACGGCCGTCGCGCCCGCCTTGTTTCAATGTGGCTAATTTCATATTGAATCCTGTTTGTTTATTTTGTTAGGTTTTCAGACGGCCTGAACGCCTGTCTGAACACAATCGGTTAAGGTGAAAACGTTTTCACACTTCCGGCGGCTCGGTGCCGTCGTGTATCCAGCGGGCATGCTGCGGGGCGCGTTTGGTTTCGGCCCATTCGTTGAGCATTGCCCATTTCACCTTATCCAGCGCACGGCTCATTTTCGGCGTGGTAACGTCGCAGGCCAATTCGAGGCGGTGGCCGTTGGGGTCGAAGAAATAAATCGAGTGAAACAGTGTGTGGTTAACCGGGCCCAGCACGTCCACGCCGCCGGCAATCAGCCGCTCTTTGGTTTGCAGCAGCGTTTCTATGCTGTCCACTTTCAAAGCCAGATGCTGCGTCCACAGCGGCGTGTTGGGATCGCGCCCCATTTCCGGTTGGGTGGGCAATTCGAAAAAGGCCAGAATATTGCCGCCGCCGAGGTCCAGAAAAATATGCATATAAGGATCAGGCTCGCCGGTTGAGGGCACTTTGTTTTCGGCAATCGCCAACACAAAGTCCATATCCAGATGCTTTTGATACCACTCAACGGTTTCTTTGGCATCTTTGCAGCGGTAGGCCACATGGTGCACGCCTTGAAGTAAAGCCATGATGTTGCTCCTTTGCTTTCGGCGTTTCAGACGGCCTGCCCGGTTTGCAGGCCGTCTGAAAAACGCATTTTTTGTTTTTATACTTCCAACGCACCGCGGCGGATTTGGTCGCGCTCCAGCGATTCGAACAAAGCCTTGAAATTGCCTTCGCCGAAGCCCTCGCGGTAGTCGCCCTTGCGCTGGATAAACTCGAAAAACACCGACCCCAGCAAGGTTTCGGAAAAAATTTGCAAAAGCAGGCGCGGCTGGCCGCCTTCGGTGGTGCCGTCCAGCAGAATGCCGCGCGATTGCAACTCGGCCACCGGTTCGCCGTGGCCGGGCAGGCGCTCTTCGAGCATTTCGTAATAAGTGTCTTTCGGGGCGGTCATCAGCGGAATGCCGGCGGCGCGCAATTGATCAATGGTGGCGGGCAAATCGTCGCTCAACAGCGCAATGTGCTGGATGCCTTCGCCGCCGAACTGCATCAGGTATTCTTCAATCTGGCCGCCGCCCTGCTTGGCTTCTTCGTTGAGCGGAATGCGGATTAAACCGTCGGGCGCGGTCATCGCGCGGCTGGTGAGGCCGGTGTATTCGCCTTTGATGTCGAAATAGCGGATTTCTTGGAAATTAAACAGTTTTTCGTAGAACTTGGCCCAATAATCCATGCGGCCGCGGTAAACGTTGTGGGTGAGATGGTCAACGATTTTCAGGCCGTAACCGAAGGGTTTGCGCTCTACATCGGGCAGAAACTCGAAATCGATGTCGTAAATCGACCGGCCTTCTTCAAAGCGGTCGATCAGATAGAGCGGCGCACCGCCGATGCCCTTGATGGCGGGCAGGCGCAGCTCCATCACCGAAGTGGGGATGTCGATGGGTTTCGCGCCCAATTGCAGCGCACGCTGGTAAGCCTGATGCGCATCACGCACGCGAAAAGCCATGCCGCAGGCGCAAGGTCCGTGCTCGGCGGCAAAATAAGCCGCTTCGCTTTTCGGCTCGCGGTTCACGATAAAATTAATCTCGCCCTGGCGGTAGAGCAGCACGTCTTTCGAGCGGTGGCGCGCCACCAATGAGAAGCCCATTTTTTCAAACAAAGGCTCCAAAACATCCGGCTCGGGCGAAGCGAATTCCACAAACTCGAAACCGCACAGGCCCATGGGGTTGTCGAATAAATCAGCCATCGTTATTTCTCCGTAGATTGTTGTCGGTTTCAGCGGCGGCAAAGTATGCCGTTTGAACCTTGCAAGAAATTTTTGTATTCCAGCAATCGGAACTTGCCATCATAATAAAATGGCCGCGATTTGTGAGACAATCAGTTTTTTATGATTGATTTATCGGAAAAGGCGATGAATATCACATTGCGCCAACTCAAGGCTTTCATCACCGTGGCTGACTGCGGCAGCTTTACCCGTGCCGCCGAAGCCCTTAACCTGACCCAGTCGGCACTCAGCGGCCTGATTAAAGAGCTTGAACAGAATTTGGAAGTGAAATTGTTCGACCGCACCACCCGCCAACTGCATTTGTCGGAAGCGGGCAGCCTCCTGCTGCCGCAGGCTCAGCGCATTTTCAACGAAGTGGCCCTGCTCGATACCGAAGTGCGCCACCTGAAAAATCTCAGGCAGGGTCAGGTGAAGATTGCCGTATCGCAGCAGCTGGCCGCTTCCGCCATGCCCTCGCTGATTGCGGCGTTCAACCGCGAATACCCCGATATCCGCGTCGGTTTGATTGATTGCAGCGTCGAGCAAGTGTTGCAGCGCGTGGAAGACAACGAAGCCGATTTCGGCATCGGCCCGGAGCGCAGCCACGGCAGCGACATCGAATCGGAATTATTGTGCACGCTGCCTTTTTATCTGGTGATGCCGCCCGGCCACCGCTTGGCCGGTCAGGCCGATGTTACTTGGGCGGATTTGGCGGGCGAAACCCTGATTACGCTCAGCGGCCCGTTCACCGACCGCTTGGCCGCCGGGCTTTCGGCCGATGCGGCAAGTTATATTCTGCACCCCGCCCACCGTGTGAATTTTCTTTCCACCGCGCTGGGTATGGTAAAAGCAGGGTTGGGCATCACGTTCTGCCTGCCTTACGCCGCCGACTGGGTTCGCCAGCACGGGCTGGAGATGCGGCTGTTAAACCGGCCGCAGGCCGAGCGGCGCTTTTATCTTTACCGGCGCCGCCACCGTTCGCTCTCAGCAGCGGCGCAAACCCTCAGCAACTTTGTGGCCGCTTATGCCGAAACGGCATTTTAAGGCGTGTAGCCGGAATGCTTGCGAAGCGGTTTTCCGCAGAAGCAGAGGGCAAAACCACCGCCCGCGCCGCCGCCCGACTGTCCGTTTCGGTCGCTCGGCAAAAAACAGTTTGAAAACACGCCGAAAAATGATAGTGTTCCAAGCATTGTGGCGGCATCGTGCCAACCCGTGCCGCCTTTTTTGCCAGATTACCGTAATGCTTTCACCGCAAAGGCCAAAACCATGCTGAAAACCCTATTGAAACCCGTTGCGCTGCTAACCGTTCTGCTCGGCAGCGCACTGCCCGTTTCTGCCGAAACACTTCATTACAATGTGGTCGAGTTTTCCGAAAGCGCCAGCGTCGAGCTTCTGCGTGACACCATGACGGCGCGCTTGCGCGTGCATGAAGAAGGCCGCAACCGCGAAACCGTGAGCGGCAATTTCGTGAAAAAACTCAACAACGTTACCCGCAAAGCCTCGGCTTCGCCGTTTAAATCCGAATTGCTGCACCGCAGCGCTTCGCCCCGCTACGAATACGACAGCAAAGGCAAGCGCACGCAAACCGGCTGGGAAGAGCAGGCGGTGGTGCAGGTGGAAAGCAAAAACTTCGAAGCCCTGAACAAGCTGATTGCCGAGAGCCAAAACGATGCCAATCTGGAAAGCCTCACGTTCAAGGTGTCGAAACAAAACCGCCAAGACGCTTTGGACGAAGTGAGCAAAGCCGCTTTAACCCGCTTTAAAGACCGCGCCGCCTCGCTCACCAAAGCCATGGGGTTCCGCAACTATAAAATCGTGCGTTTGGACTTCGGCCAAATCGGCAACCGCTCGATCGACAACGGCGTACAAATGATGCGCGCCGCCAAAGCCGCAACCGCCGAATCCGCCCCCGTGCCGGAGCACACCAGCCCGGGTACGGAGGAAGTCAGCATCACCGTGCGCGGCACAATACAGATGTAGTGATTGCAATGTTTTCAGACGGCCTTATATGTAGGAAATGGTCGGGTTGTTTACACAACAGGTTGGGAATGAAGCCTGTAAAACCTCAAAAGGGGTGTCGCCTTTCAGGCTCTTGTGGGGCTTGACGGTGTTATAAAAGTTAACAAAACGACATAACTCTTTTTGCCGGTGTGCCGAATCCTTAAACGGATGCTTGTC
>NZ_JANIKQ010000012.1 GCF_024580525.1 Neisseria dentiae | reverse complement strand
CATAGTTTTGAATACTCATCATAAACCTTCCTTGCATTCGGTTGTGTTGTCGTGCAACTGTTCGGTTGTGGTGATGGTTGGTTATCTGCTCGTTTGGCTAAGACACGGATGTTAAAAAATCCCAGGGCGTGTACAGAGGCAGATAACCTGTTTGGTTGCTATGGTACATCGGTTTCAACATACAAGGGTGTGTCTTCAGAAGGCGTTGCTGTACCTTAGATCAAAGAAAGTGACTTTGTAAGCCGCTAAAGCGGCAACAGAATAGGTTCTGTACTATCTTCACTATCTGTGGCTTGGCTTTGCGGCAAAGATAAGTTTTTCTGCTATATAGAATATACCGATTACGGCCACAGCCAAGCCCACACTTTGCGGCCTTCGCTTTGCAGGATCATAAATGTGCGGCAGGCGGAGGCGGTGGACATACATTCCAAGCCCACGCCTTCGGCGACCAATCGGGCGGCGGTTTTCGGGTGCAGAAACACCTGTTTTTCACCCGTGCCCACCAACACCACTTCGGGCAGGCCGCCGTATTCGGAGGCCGTCTGAAAAAAATCTTCCGCCGTAAGGCTTGCGGGGTCGGTTTGGGCGGGGCTGCCGATGCGCCCGCCGGCGAGCACGACGGCCTGCGTATAAACCTGTCCGTCGATTTCGATTCTGCCCGGCGCATAAGCCGTAACCGCGGCCTGCCCTTCGGGGCGTGTTTCTTCGATCAGCATATAGCGACTCCAATCCGTTAAAAAGATGCAGAAAAGGCCGTTTTCAGGTAGGATTACGGTCTTTTCGCCAAGCATTGGCGCTTTGCAAAATACTAACATACAACGGCTTAAGGAGACAGAATGAAGCCAGTGAATATCGGGATTTTGGGTTTGGGCACCGTGGGCAGCGGCACCGCCCGCGTGTTGCAGGATAATGCCGCAGAAATCAGCCGCCGCCTCGGGCGCGAAGTCAATATTTCGGCCGTGTGCGATTCGAGCGAAGAAAAAGCCCGCGCAGTCTGCCCCGCAGCCGCTTTTGTGAAAGACCCGTTCGAGCTGGTGCAGCGCGCCGACGTCGATGTGGTGGTTGAGCTGTTCGGCGGCACCGGCGCCGCTAAAGACGCGGTGCTCAAAGCCATCGAAAACGGCAAGCACATCGTTACCGCCAATAAAAAACTTTTGGCCGAATACGGCAACGAAATTTTCTCTCTGGCCGAGCAGAAAAACGTAATGGTACAGTTTGAAGCGGCCGTTGCGGGCGGTATTCCGATTATCAAAGCCCTGCGCGAAGGTTTGGCCGCCAACCATATCCAATCGATTGCGGGCATCATCAACGGCACCAGCAATTTCATCCTCACCGAAATGCGCGAAAAAGGCAGCGCGTTTGCCGAAGTGCTGAAAAAAGCGCAGGAATTGGGTTATGCCGAAGCCGACCCGACTTTCGATATCGAAGGCCACGATGCCGGCCACAAAATCACCATCATGAGCGCGCTGGCGTTCGGCACGCCCGTCAACTTCAACGCCTGTTACCTCGAAGGTATCAGCAAGCTCGACAGCCGCGACATCAAATACGCCGAAGAGCTGGGCTACCGCGTGAAACTTTTGGGCATTACCCGCAGAAGTGATAAAGGCGTGGAATTGCGCGTGCATCCCACCCTGATTCCCGAGTGCCGCCTGCTGGCCAATGTGAACGGCGTGATGAACGCCGTGCGCGTTGATGCCGATATGGTGGGCGAAACCCTGTATTACGGCGCAGGTGCGGGCGCGCTGCCGACCGCCAGCGCGGTGGTGGCCGACATTATCGACATCTGCCGCCTGATTACCGCCGACCCCGGCAACCGCGTGCCGCATCTGGCTTTCCAACCCAGCCAGGTCAAAGCACAGCCCATGCTGCCGATGGACGAAATCACCAGCAGCTATTACCTGCGCGTGCAGGCCAAAGACCAGCCGGGCGTGCTCGGCCAGATTGCCAATCTGTTGGCCAAAGAAAACGTTTCCATCGAGGCGCTGATTCAAAAAGGCGTGCTCGACGGCAGCTTGGCCGAAATCGTGATTCTGACCCACAGCACGGTTGAGAAGCATATCAAAACCGCCATTGCCGCCATTGAAGCGCTCGATGTGGTGTATGCGCCGGTGGTGATGATCCGCATGGAGAGCCTGCATGGCCGCAACGGATAAACCCGCAGCGCCCGAACCCACGCCGGACGAGCAGCGCCGCAAAGCCCGCGCCAAAATCCGCACCATACGCATTTGGGCGTTTGTGGTGTTGGGGCTGTTTGCCGGCTTCGGCCTGCTTTCCAACTGCGCCCTGTCGAAGCCCAAAGCCAAGCAGGCGATTGTGGATTCGTGCGTGAAAAACGTGCCTTTTTCCGACAAATGGCAGGCCGATTTGAAAGCCGCCGGCTTGGAAGGAAAGTCGGAACAGCTTATCGAAAGCTACTGCGTCTGCATGTGGGACGAGCCGTTGGAAAAACTGAGCGACAAGCAGATTCAGTCGCTCAGCAAAATCAGCCCGCAGGAACAACTCGAACTGCTCGGTGGTGCGCAGGCGTTCGATGCCCGCGACAAACAATGCGTGGCGGGGCTGGCAAAATAACGCGGAAACCAGAGGCTTTAACCGGCTGGAATTTGAAATCGAAGCCTTTGTAAAACCCACTCAGGCCGTCTGAAACCTTTCAGACGGCCTGAACATTTAAAAAATCAAATTAAAACTAAATCCCGTTATTCCGCCCGTGCGGGAATAACGGGATTTAAGCATTTCAGACGGCCTGAAGGTATTTTTGCAAAGGTTGCGGCTTGGAACTTTTACAAGCTATGTCGGTTTTTAAAGCCTCTGCGCCATGCCCGGGCTTGACCGGTTCATCTTAATTGTTTGGAAAGGAGCGGAGATATCCGGGTCAAGCCCGGGTATGAAGAAACGGTTGCCAAGTAAGCGGGTCGGCGATAACGGCACATAAACTTTTGTGGCGTTTTTTTGGGGGGATTGTTAAACGGTTTTAGGGCGAACTACTGCGCCGTATTCATCAGCCGCACCGCTTTCAGACGGCCTTCGTGCGGTTCGGCCAGCCCGATAAAGGCGCCGTTTTCGCGGTACACGCGCAGCGGGCCGCCGTCGGGCCGGCCTTCGAAAAGCGGGCGTTGGCCTTTTTGCAGCATATCGGCGGCGCGTTCGTTGAGCACGGTTGCGGGCAGGTGTCGGACCAGCGCGTCGCAGGGCAAAAGCAGTGCGTCGCGTTCTGCTTCGCTTAAGGCTTCGAGCGCTTCGAGGGTGTGGCTTTGGGCGATGGTGAAGCCTGCGGTTTCGGTGCGGCGCAGGGCGGTGAGGTGGGCGAAGGTGCCGGTGTGTTTGGCGATGTCTTCGCTGAGGGTGCGGATATAGGTGCCTTTGCTGCAACGCACGTCAATCACGGCGGCGGGCGGGGCGAACGAGCGGATGTTGATCGAATAGATTTCGATGTCGCGCGCTTTGCGTTCGATGGTGATGCCTTTGCGGGCGTATTCGTAGAGCGGTTTGCCTTCGTGTTTCAGCGCCGAAAACATCGGCGGCACTTGGCGGATTTTGCCCGTTAACGCACGGCAGGCCGTCTGAAAAGCGGCCGGGCTGATATTTGCGGGCGCGGTGGCGACGGTTTCGCCTTCGGCATCGCCCGTGGTGGTGGCTTCGCCGAGCTTCAGCGTGGCGGTGTAGGCTTTGTCGGCATCGAGCAGGTATTGGGCGAATTTGGCGGCTTCGCCGAAACACACGGGCAAGAGGCCGGTGGCGAGCGGGTCGAGCACGCCGGTATGCCCCGCTTTTTCGGCGCGGTAGAGGCGGCGGGCTTTTTGCAGGGCGGTGTTGCTCGACAGCCCTTGCGGTTTGTCGAGCAGCAGCACGCCGTTTACGGGGCGTTTGGGCGGTTTGTGCATACGGGGTTTCGGTGTGTGTTGCGGAGAAAAGGCGGTGTTTCAGACGGCCTGGGGGCGGTTTCCGTTCAGTCTTCCACCGGTTTTTCCGCCGCAACCTGATCGATCAGGTGCGAGATGCTCATGCCGCGCTCCAGCGATTCGTCGTATTTGAAATGCAGCTCGGGTATGCGGAACAGTTTGATGCGTTTGCCCAATTCGCTGCGCAGATAGCCTTTGGCGTGTTCGAGTGCGTCTTCGGTGATTTCGCGGGCGGCATCGTCGAGCACGGTGTAGTAAACGGTGGCGTGGCTGTAATCGCGGGTAACTTCCACATCGTTGATGGTGATGAAACCGGCGCGCGGGTCTTTCAAGCCTTTGCGCACCAGCTCGGCCAGCTCGCGCATAATCTGTTCTTTCACGCGGTCTTGGCGGGCGTAGCCCCGTTGGGGTTTTCTCATGGCCTTATCCTTTAAATCAATGATGCCGTCTGAAAAAAGTTTCAGACGGCCTGATATTCAACCGGCGCCATTATAGCTTATAGTGGATTAAATTTAAATTGAGGCAAGGCGAGCCAACGCCGTATCAGTTTAAATGTAATCCACTATGTTTCTCTTTCAGACGGCCTGAAAAAGCAGTAGTCTTAGGTTAACACTCAACAACAAAACAGGAGCTTCACCATGAATCAAACCATCAGAATCGGCCTGGCCGGTTTCGGCCTTTCCGCCAAAGTGTTCCACCTGCCGTTTTGGCGGGCGGACGGGCGGTTTGAAGTAGTGCGCGTGTTGCAGCGTTCAGGCAACTCGGCGCAGGAAGTGCTGCCCGAAGCCGAAATCGTGCGCGATTTTAGCGGCCTGCTGGCAGACGATACGGATTTAATCGTGATTACCACGCCCAACCAAACCCATTTCGAGTTTGCCAAACAAGCCATGCTGGCGGGCAAGCACGTGGTGGTGGAAAAGCCGCTGTGCGCCACCGCAGCCGAAGCGCGCGAACTGGCGGAGCTGGCCGATAAGCAGGGTGTGGTGCTGGCGGTGTATCAGAACCGCCGCTGGGATGCCGCGCCGCTAACCGCCAAACAACTGCTTTCAGACGGCCTGCTGGGCGATATTGTGGACTGCGAAATCCGTTTCGAGCGTTACGCCGAGGGGCTGAACCAGAAAGGCTGGAAAGAAACCGGCGAAGCGGGCGTGGGTTTGGTGTACGACTTAGGCTCGCATCTGGCCGATATGGCGGTGGATTTGTTCGGCCTGCCGCAGGAAATCTATGCCGACGTGCGTTACCAGCACGAGGGCGCAGTGAGCGACGATAATTTTCAAATGCTGTTTTATTACCCCGACGGTAAAAAAGTTTCGCTGACAGCAGGCAAATATATGCGCGAACCGCTGCCGTTTATGGCTTTGCACGGCAAACGCGGCTCTTATGTGAAACAGAACGCCGACAATCAGGAACCCCTGCTGGTTGCGGGCGCGGTGCCCGAGGGTGATTGGAACCGCGAACCGCAAGAAGAGTGGGGCATTCTGCACACGAAAACCGCCGAAGGAAACGTGATTCGCCAACGCTTTGAAGGCGTGCGCGGCGACTACGGCGCGTTTTACCGCAACCTTTACGATGTGCTGGTGAACGGCACCGAATTGGCGGTGAAACCGCAGCAGGTGGCGCAGGTTTTGGATTTGCTGGAAAAGGCTTATCAGAGTGCCGAAAGCAAGGCACGGGTGAAGGTTTGAGTTTGTTTGTGTTAATGCTTGGCTTGCAGGCCGTCTGAAAGTTTCAGACGGCCTGATGTATTACCGCGCCCGGGTAGGGCGCGGGTGGCAAAAAACAGGCAAACCGCGGGCTTAACGGTACACCATGCCGCCGTCGATAATCACCGACTGGCCGGTCATGTAGTCGGAGTCGGGCGAGGCCAGATAATGCACCAGCGCGGCCACGTCTTGCGGCACTTGGGTGCGCCCCATCAGAATGCCGGCCGAGAATTTGGCGAAGGCTTCGCCGGGTTGCAGGCCGAGGTGTTTGCCCATTTCGGCGTCGATACGTTCCCACATTTTGGTGCCGGCCACGCCGGGGCAGTAGCCGTTGACGGTGATTTTGTATTTGGCCAGCTCTTTGGCGGCGGCGATGGTGAGCGCGCGCACGGAAAATTTGCTGGCGCAATAAACGCCTAAAAGGTCGAACGATTCGTGGCCGGCGATGCTGCACGCGTTGATGATTTTATAAACCTTGTCGCCGCCCTGTTTCTTCATCTGCTCGGCGGCGGCCTGAATGCCGTAGAGCACGCCTTTGACGTTGATGTCGAACACGCGGTCGAAATCGGCTTCGGTTACGTTTTCGAGCGGCATCACTTCTTCGATGCCGGCGTTGTTGATAAACACATCCACGCTGCCGAAGGCGGCAACGGCGTGCTGCACGAGGGCGAACTGGTCTTCACGCTTGGCTACGTTGCCATGAAATGCGGTAACGGGCTGGTTGCGGCTTTTGAATTCCTGCTCGGTTTGGGCGAGTTTTTCGGCGTTGATGTCGGACAAAACGATATTGAAACCGTCTTGGGCGAGGCGTTCGGCAATGCCTTTGCCGAGACCGTCGGCCGAGCCTGTGATAACGGCGGTTTTTTGTGCCATGATGTTTCTCCTTTGATTTATTTGGCTGGTGTTGAAAGTCAGGCCGGAGCCTTTGTAAAACAACTTTGAGGCCGTCTGAAAACTTAACGCGGATCCATGGTTTCCGGTAACACACAGTCGTCATTGCCGGGCTTGACCCGGCAATCCAGAGCCTGATGTTTCTGAAATATCCGACTTTTGCCTGAGCAGCAAATGCTGGATTATCGGGTCAGGCCCGATAATGACGGAATCAAACATTTCAGACGGCCACAATAAGTTTTACAAAGATTTCAGGCCGTCTGAAAAGGCTTTCAGCTTGCTGCATATCGCCGGTGTGTTTTCAGACGGCCTGTGTTTGCGAAAGCGCGGTGATGGGGTTTTATTCGTCGACTTCGTCGGCCGAGGGCGGCACCCATGAGACGATAAAGGCGTCGATTTCGGCTTCGCTGGTGTCGGCGTCGGCCAAAATGCCGATCAGGGTTTTCACGGGCAGGGTTTCGCCGCCGCCGTGCAGAATGCGGCGCAGCACGCCGGCATCGGCGGCTTCGACTGCGTTGGTGAGTTTGTCGGTTTCGATGTTCAGAATCTCCATGCCCACGGTAACGGGCGTGCCCACATCGACCAGCCATTCGCTGATGGTGCCTTCTTCCATGGTTAAGCCCCATTTGGGGATGATCACGGGTTTGATATTGCTCATAATACTCTCCTTATGGTTTGGGTTGTGTGCTTGCGGCAGGCCGTCTGAAACCGTGTTCAGACGGCCTTGTGCAGTGTTGTTATGCCGTTGCGGCGGCATTCATGGTTTTACGCACGGCATCGGCGATCTGCTTGCCGCTGGGCAGGTAGATTTTTTCGAGCACGTTTGAGAACGGCACGGGAACGTGCGGTGGCGAAACCATCTGGATGCCCGATTTGAGCACGCCGAAAATCTGCTGGCACACTTGGGCGGAAATATCGGTGGCGATGTTGCAGCGCGGGCTGGCTTCGTCCACCACCACCAGGCGGCCGGTTTTTTCCACCGATTTCAACACGGTGTCGATATCGAGCGGCGAGAGTGTGCGCAGGTCGATCACTTCCGCTTCCACGCCTTCTTTTTCGAGCGCGCGGGCGGCTTCGAGACTGCGCGGCACCATCATGCCGTAGGTAACGATGGTGGCGTCTTTGCCTTCGCGCACGATATTGGCCTTGCCGAAGGGGATGGCATACAGCTCTTCGGGCACTTCGGATTTAGAGGCGTAAAGGCTCTTGTGTTCGCAGAAAATTACCGGGTCGTTGTCGCGGATGGCCTGCACCAGCAAGCCTTTGGCGTCGTAGGCGTTGGAAGGGCACACCACTTTCAGGCCGGGCACATGGGTAAACATGGGCGTGAGCATCTGGCTGTGTTGCGCCGCCGCGCTGAAACCGCCGCCCACCATGGCGCGGATTACCACGGGCGTTTCGGCCTTGCCGCCGAACATATAGCGGAACTTGGCGGCCTGGTTGAGGATTTGGTCGAAGCACACGCCCATAAAGTCGATAAACATCAACTCGGCAACAGGGCGCAGGCCGCAGGTGGCGGCACCGATGGAGGCGCCGACGTAGGCTGCTTCGGAAAGCGGGGTGTCGATCAGGCGGTCGCCATGCTTGGCATACAAACCCTTAGAGAGGCCGAGCACGCCGCCCCAAGCGTCGCGTTCGCCGCTGGCGCCGGCGCCGCCGACAATGTCTTCACCCATCATAATCACGGTGGGGTCGCGGCTCATCTCTTGGTCGATGGCTTCGTTAATCGCTAATTTCATGGTTAATTGGCGGGACATGATGTGTTTCTCCTATTTTGAAATTTTCACACGCTGCGTATTTCGGTGCCGTGCGGCTTAATACGAAACGTAAACATCGGTGAGCAAATCTTCCGGCTCGCACGGGGGCGCGGCTTTGGCTTCCTGCACCGAGCGTTCGATCAGCGCGGCCACTTCTTGATCTACCGCGTCGAGTTCGGCATCGGTGAGCACGCCCGCCTCGGTAACGCGTTGGCGGAAAATCTTGATACAGTCGTGATTGGCGCGCAATTCTTCCACTTCGCCTTTGGGGCGGTAGGTTTGCGCGTCGCCTTCGAAGTGGCCGTAGAAGCGGTTGGTTTTGCACTCAAGCAGGGCGGGGCCGCCGCCGTTGCGGGCGCGGCGGATTACTTCGCCTGCGGCTTCATACACGGCGAAAAAGTCGTTGCCGTCCACCACCACGCCGGGAATGCCGAAGCCTACGCCGCGGTCGGCAAAGCTGTTGGAGGCGGTGCCGTAGTCGCGCGCGGTGGATTCGGCATAGCCGTTGTTTTCCACCACGAAAATCACCGGCAGGTTCCACACGGCCGCCAGATTCATGCTTTCCAAAACCGTGCCCTGATTGGCCGCGCCGTCGCCGCAGAACGTTACCGCCACGCCGCCGTTGCCTTTGAATTTGGCCGCCAGCGCCGCGCCGCAGGCCAGCGGTGCGCCCGCGCCGACAATGCCGTTGGCGCCCATCATGCCTTTCGACAAGTCGGCGATGTGCATCGATCCGCCTTTGCCGCGGCACACGCCGTCGCGCTTGCCGTAGATTTCTTTCATCATGCCGATTACGTCCACCCCTTTGGCGATACAGTGGCCGTGGCCGCGGTGGGTACTGGTGATGCGGTCTTCATCGTTCAGGTGGTAGAGTACGCCGGTGCCGGTGGCTTCTTCGCCGGCATAAAGGTGCACGAAGCCGGGAATGTCGCCGCGCGCGAAGTCAACGTGCAGCCGCTCTTCGAAATCGCGTATGGTTTTCATACGGCGGTAAACGTCGAGCAGTTGGTTTTTGTCCAAAGGCAATTTGGTGCTCATGGTGTTTCTCCTTGTTCAACGGGGTTTTGTTTGAGGCCGTCTGAAAAGGCTTCAGACGGCCCTAGAGCGTGTAGTCAGAAAGCGTTGTGGCGGTATTTTTGGTTAAAATCCGCATCTGCTGCGTTAAAAATGCTCGCAAGATGTCCAATCTTGCTGTGCTTTTTGCCTTGCATCTGCGGATTTTTCCTCAAAAAACCGCTTCACAAGCCTTCTGACTACACGCCCTAGCGGGATTCCCTTGTGTAAAGCTTCTCTAAATATATTTTGCTTTTTCAGACGGCCTCTTCATTTTTAAAGGCCGTCTGAAAACCTCAAACCTCGTGCAATTTTTGCGCGCACACATATTTCAAAACCGCAGGCACATCCAGCGTGTAGAACGCGTTTTCCTGCAACGAAATCAGCGCGTATTCGTTGTCGCGAAGGGCGATTTCGCGTTCGCCGTCCAGCGCAATCAGGCAGTTTTGGCCGCTCACGCGGTATTCTTCGCCCGCTTTGAAACGGCGGAACGAAGCGATTTCGATGTCTTCCACTTTGCCGGGCGACAACACCGCCTGAATGGTGAACGTTTTAGCGGCCGGTTCGTGCGTGCCGTAGGCAGGTGCCAGCTCGATCAGCAGACCGCCCGCATCATGGCGGCCTACGGGCTGCAAAGCCGCCGCCACCGCCGACAAACCCACGGCTTCAATCGATGCCTGCGTAGAAATCACCGTGCGCAGCGTATCGGTTTGGCTGATGGCTTTGGCACCGAGTATCGCCTCGTTCAACACCGCCGCATCAATCAGCGCCACATCGTTTTGCTTTTCGAGGCCGTCTGAACCGAATGTGCGGATATGCAGGCATTTGTTAGGCCGCAGCGCGTGTTCGTCCGGCACGCGGCCGGTGGCATACAGCCCCGCCGCCCATGCCGTTACGGTTACTTCGCGCATCGGCGGAAAAGCATTGTTGGTGCCGGTGGAAATGCCCGCGATGGGGATGTCGCGGCAGCCTTTCACCACCGCACGGTGGGTGCCGTCGCCGCCGAGCACCAGCAAAGCCGCCACACCTTCGCGCCGCATAATTTCCGCCGCCCGCACCGAATCTTCGGTTTTGGTACGCACCGGCATATCCAGCCAGCGCAGGCGCGGCAGCGGGTAGCGCGACTCCTCCGCCGCTGCCGGCAACTGCCGTTCCAAATGCAGGCGCAGCCCTTCCATTTCGGGCATCAGCAACACTTCGTCCACTTTGCAGGCGGCAAGCGCCTGCAAAATCCGCAGCAGCATATTGGCACGCTCGCCCAGCGTCAGCCCCGCCGCATGAGAAATCACACGGCGGATGTCGCGGGCGGATACGGGGTTGGCGATAATGCCGATTCGGACAGTCATGGCGCGCTCCTTTAACGGGTTTGCCAAATTCCCAGCAAATGGCGTGCCATAACGCTAAAATTTTTTTATATAATTGAATTTAAATTAAAAATAATTATTTGAATGGTAGCGGAGTAGGGAGGTGTTACTGTAACAATCGAGGGTGTAACAGGATGGGGTGATACAGATGTGACAGTTGAAACAAATTGAAATCAAGCTTGGATTGAGGATGTACGGATATGAATAAAGAAAAGTCTCAGGCCGTCTGAAAATATTTTTCAGACGGCCTGATTGTTATTTAAACCGGTTGCCGGTTACAGCGGCCAGTGCAGCGCGGGATTGCTTTCAATCACGGCTTTAAACTGGTTTTGAATGCGTTTGATGGCTTCTTCGCTGTCGGCTTCGAAACGCAGCACCAGCACGGGCGTGGTGTTTGAAGCGCGCATCAGGCCGAAGCCGTCGGCAAACTCCACGCGCAGGCCGTCGATGGTGATGGTTTCGGCGGCTCCATCGAATTTTGCGGTTTTCGCCAACTCTTCAATCACTTGGTGGCCGTTGCTGCCTTCGGGCAGGTCGATGTTGATTTCGGGGGTGGAAATGCTTTGCGGCAGGGCATTGAGCACGGCGGAGGGGTTGTCGGAAGCGGATAGGATTTCCAACATGCGGCAGCCTGCATAAAGGCCGTCGTCGAAGCCGAACCAGCGCTCTTTAAAGAAGGTGTGGCCGCTCATTTCGCCCGCCACCAGCGCGCCGTTTTTCTTCATCGAAGATTTGATGAAGCTGTGGCCGGTTTTTTCCATAACCGGTTCGCCGCCGTGTTCGCGTATCCACGGCGCCAAGAGGCGGGTGGATTTTACGTCGAAAATCACTTTCGCGCCGGGGTTGCGGCTTAATACGTCTTGGGCGAACAGCATCAGTTGGCGGTCGGGGTAGATGATGTTGCCTTCTTTGGTTACCAAACCCAAGCGGTCGCCGTCGCCGTCGAATGCCAGGCCTATTTCGGCATCGCCGTTTTTCAGCTCGTTAATCACGTCTTGCAGGTTTTTCGGCTTGGCGGGGTCGGGGTGGTGGTTGGGGAAGTTGCCGTCCACATCGCAGAAGAGTTCGGTTACTTCGCAGCCGAGCGCGCGGTAGAGCGTGCCTGCGAATGCGCCGGCCACGCCGTTGCCTGCGTCGGCAATGATTTTCATCGGGCGTTTGAGCTTGATGTGGCCGACGATGGTTTCGAGGTATTGCGGGAAAATGTCTTTTCCGCTCACGCTGCCTGCCGCTGCGCCGCTGACGAAGCGCTCGTTTTCGATGGCGGCGAGCAGTTCCTGAATGGCTTCGCCCGCCAGCGTGTCGCCGCCGAGCATCATTTTGAAGCCGTTGTAGTCGGGCGGGTTGTGGCTGCCGGTAATCATCACGCCGCTGCCGCCGCATTCTTGAATGGCGGCGAAATAGAGCATGGGCGTGGCCACCATGCCGACGTTGAGCACGTCGATGCCGCTTTCGGTGAAGCCGCGCGAGATGTTTTCCATCAGCTCGGGGCCGCTGAGGCGGCCGTCGCGGCCGAGGGCGATTTTTTTGATGCCTTGTGCGGCGGCTCTGGCGGCGATGGCCTTGCCGATTAGGTAGGCGGCTTCGTTGGTGAGGGTTTTGCCGACGATACCGCGGATATCGTAGGCTTTGAAGATGTCGCGGGCGATGGTTGCCATGATTTTTCCTTTGTTGGGTTATATAAACAGAAGCTTGGCCGATTGTAGCACAGCACGCTAAGGCCGTCTGAAGGCATTTGGGCTTTGCTGCGTTTGTTTTTCAGACGGCCTTTGATATTGCTGCTACCGGGTTTTGTGTTCCAGCACGAAGCGTGCGCCTTCGTCTTGCGCGAGCAGGGCGGCGAGAGCGGGCAGGGTTTCCTGCAACTGCTGTGCCAGCAGGTAGGGCGGGTTGATAACGAACATGCCGCTGCCGTGCATACCGAAGCCGTCGGCGCGCGGCGCGTGCACATAAAGCTCGGCCTGCAAATGGTTTTCGGGCGAAAGTTTGTTTAGCTGCTGCGGCAGTTTGCGGCTCTCTTCGCGGCTCAGGCAGGGATACCACACTAAATAGCAGCCTGATTCGAAACGTTTTTGCGCTTCTTTTAAAGTGTGCACCACGCGTGCGTAATCCTGTTTTTCTTCGTAGGGCGGGTCGATGAGCACCACGGCGCGGCGGGTAGGGGGCGGCAGCAGGGAAATCAAACCCTGATAGCCGTCGGCCTGCATGATTTGGCCGCGCCTGCCCAAACGGGCTTCCTGCATATTATGCTGCAAATGCAGGAAATCGGCCGGATGCAGTTCAAACAGGCGCAGCTTGTCGGCAGGGCGGGTTAACGCCTGCGCCAGCCACGGCGAGCCGCAATAAAGGCCGGGCTGCGGCAGAATGCTTTTCAGACGGCCTGCAAACGCTTGCAGCGGCTCGGGCAGTTGCCGCGCCTGCTGCAAACGCCCGATGCCTTGTTTGTATTCGCCCACTTTCTGCGCTTCGCTGCCGCCCAAGTCGTACAAACCCGCGCCGCTGTGGGTGTCGATATACCAATATGGCTTGTCTTTGCGGTTGAAATATTCGAGCGTGAGGTAGAGCACGAAATGTTTGAGCATATCGGCATGGTTGCCGGCGTGGAAAGCATGGCGGTAGCTGAGCATGAAAAGGCCGTCTGAAAAAGTGGGAAAACACGATTTTAAATGAAGCGGCCGCCAAAGGGTAGGCTCGGCGCGCGCCGTGCGTTTGAGTAGGCGCAGGGGCAAATCTGCGGTAAGATACGCAGGATTTTTTATTCAGTTTTTCAGACGGCCTGATGTTTCGTTTTGAGGCCGTCTGAAACCGTTTAACCCATTGCAGAAACCGCTATGAAAACCGCAGAACTCCGCCAAAAATTCTTAAAATTCTTTGAAAGCAAAGGCCACCAGATTGTGCCTTCCTCTTCGCTGGTGCCGCACGACGACCCGACGCTTCTGTTCACCAACGCCGGCATGAACCAATTTAAAGACGTGTTCCTCGGCTTCGACAAACGCTCCTACAACCGTGCCACCACCGCGCAAAAATGCGTGCGTGCCGGCGGCAAACACAACGACCTTGAAAACGTCGGCTACACCGCCCGCCACCACACCTTCTTTGAAATGATGGGCAATTTCTCGTTCGGCGACTATTTCAAGCACGACGCCATCAAATTCGCCTGGGAATTCCTCACCAGCCCCGAATGGCTGAACCTGCCCAAAGAAAAACTGTTGGCCACCGTTTATGCCGAAGACGACGAAGCCTACAACATCTGGCTCAACGAAATCGGCCTGCCCGCTGAAAAAATCATCCGCATCGGCGACAACAAAGGCGGCCGCTACGCCTCCGACAACTTCTGGCAGATGGGCGACACCGGCCCCTGCGGCCCCTGCACCGAAATCTTCTACGACCACGGCGAGCATATCTGGGGCGGCCCGCCGGGAAGCCCCGAAGAAGACGGCGACCGCTACATCGAAATCTGGAACAACGTATTCATGCAGTTCAACCGCGACGAAGCGGGCAATATGAACCCGCTGCCCAAACCCTCGGTGGATACCGGCATGGGCTTGGAACGCATGGCTGCCGTGGTGCAGCATGTGAACAGCAACTACGAAATCGATTTGTTTGAAAACCTGCTCAAAGCCGCCGCCCGCGAAACCGGCGTGGCATTCAGCATGGATATTCCCAGCCTGAAAGTGATTGCCGACCACATCCGTGCCTGCTCATTTTTGATTGCCGACGGCGTGATGCCGAGTAACGAAGGCCGAGGTTATGTGTTGCGCCGCATCATCCGCCGTGCCGTGCGCCACGGTTACAAACTCGGCCAGAAACAGCCTTTCTTCTACAAACTGGTGCCTGATTTGGTGAAAGAAATGGGCGATGCCTACCCCGAGTTGAAAGAGCGTCAGGCGCAAATCAAAGAGGCATTGAAAAACGAAGAAACCCGTTTTGCCCAAACATTGGAAACCGGCATGGCTTTGCTGGAAAACGCGCTGGCCGATGACACCAAAACACTGGGCGGCGAGGTTATTTTCAAACTTTACGACACCTATGGCTTCCCCTACGACCTGACTGCCGACATCTGCCGCGAGCGCAATATCGATATGGACGAAGAAGGCTTCAACCGCGAAATGGAAGCCCAGCGCGCCCGCGCCCGCGCCGCGCAAAACTTCAAAGCCGACACCCAACTGGCCTACGAAGGGCAGGACACCGAATTCACCGGCTACACCGAACGCAAAACCGAAGCCAAAATCCTCGCCCTCTATAAAGGCAGTGAATCTGTTGACGAATTGGCAGAAGGCGACAGCGGCGCCGTGGTGCTCGACCGCACCCCGTTCTACGCCGAAAGCGGCGGCCAAATCGGCGACGTCGGCTATATTTCCGCCGGCGGCAACCGTTTCGAAGTGCGCGACACGCAAAAAATCAAAGCCGCCGTACACGGCCAGTTCGGCATCGTGGTTTCAGGCCGTCTGAAAGTGGGCGACAGCATCACCGCCGAAATCGACAACGACATCCGCAATGCCAATATGCGCAACCACAGCGCCACCCACCTGATGCACAAAGCCCTGCGCGACGTACTCGGCAGCCATGTCGAACAAAAAGGCTCGCTGGTAACCGCCGAAGTAACCCGCTTCGACATTTCCCACCCGCAGGCTGTTAGTGCCGAAGAAATCGCCGAAGTCGAGCGCCGCGTGAACGCCGCCATTCTCGCCAACGTCGAAGTGAAAGCCGCGCTGATGAGCATGGAAGACGCACAGAAAACCGGCGCCATGATGCTGTTCGGCGAAAAATACGGCGACGAAGTGCGCGTGTTGCAGATGGGCGACTTTTCCACCGAATTGTGCGGCGGCACCCACGTTTCCCGCACCGGCGATATCGGTCTCTTCAAAATCATCAGCGAAGGCGGCATCGCCGCCGGTATCCGCCGCATCGAAGCCATTACCGGCCTGAACGCCCTCAAATGGGCGCAAGGCCAAGAGCGCTTGGTGCGCGACATCATCGGCGAAGTGAAAGCGCAAACCGAAAAAGACGTATTGGCCAAAATCCAAGCCAATGCCGCGCAAAGCAAAGCATTGGAAAAAGAACTGGCCAAAGCCAAAGCCGAGCTGGCGGTACACGCCGGTGCCAAACTGCTGGACAACGCACGCGATTTAGGCGCGGCCAAACTGGTGGTTGCCCAAATCGACGCCGAAGCAGGCGCCCTGCGCGACATCGTTACCGACCTTGCCGGCAAATCCGACAACGCCGTGATCCTGCTGGCAGCGGTGAACGACGGCAAAGCATCGCTGTGCGCGGGCGTATCCAAGCCGTTGACCGCCAAAGTGAAAGCCGGCGATTTGGTGAAATTCGTCGCCGAACAAATCGGCGGCAAAGGCGGCGGCAGACCGGATTTGGCACAGGCCGGCGGAACCGAAGTAGACAAACTGCCTGAAGCGCTGAATAGCGTGGCAGATTGGGTCGGCGGCAAGCTGGCTTGATTTTGGTTGGATTGAATAAGGCCGTCTGAAAAATCATTTTCAGACGGCCTGCCTTAAAAAGCTGAGCTTACCGGTTTATGTTATTCCCAACACTTTTTACATTTTAAGAATTTAAAAAAATAGGAGCGAAAAAATGCCCGCACCGCACCGCACCGCACCGCACCGCACCGCACCGCACCGCACCGCACCGCACCGCAATTATAACTTAATTATCAATTGTTTATCAAATCTTTTTCCAGTTTGGAAAGGGGTTTGATATGTCCGGCAACAGATCCCTTCATGCCGCCAGCCGAGCCAAAAACGACGAGTTCTACACCGAACTCTCCGATATTGAAAAAGAGCTGAGGCACTACAAAAAGCACTTCCAAGGCAAAACCGTCTACTGCAATTGTGACGACCCGCGTGTCAGCAATTTCTTCCATTATTTCTCGTACAACTTCGAGCATCTGGGCTTGAAAAAGCTGATTGCTACCTGCTACAAAAGCCAACACGCCGACCTGTTCAGCCAAAACGACAGCGAGCAAGCCGTGTGGCTGGAATACACGGGTGATAAAGACGGCAACGGCACCCCTTCACTTGATGAGATTGCCGTGATGCCGCTCCAAGGCGACGGCGATTTCCGCAGCGCGGAATGCATTGAATTGCTCAAACAGGCCGATATTGTGGTTACCAACCCGCCGTTTTCGCTGTTTCGCGAGTATGTGGCGCAATTGGTGGAATACGGCAAACAATTTCTGATTATCGGCAACCAGAACGCGATTACCTACAAGGAAATTTTTCCCTTAATCAAGGAAAACAAGCTGTGGCTGGGAAATCACGGCGGAGACATGAAGTTCAAAGTTCCCTCGCACTATGAGCCGCGCCCGACCCGCTATTGGCAAGATGAGAGCGGCCAGAAATGGCGCAGCATGGGCAATACGTTTTGGTTTACCAACCTCGACCACGACAAGCGCCACGAAGAACTGATTTTATACAAACGCTACAGCCCTGAAGAATATCCGTATTACGACAATTACGATGCGATAGAAGTCAGCAAAGTGGCAGAAATTCCCTGCGATTTTGACGGTGTGATGGGCGTGCCAATTACGTTTTTGGATAAGCACAATCCCGAGCAGTTTGAGATTGTCGGTTGTAGCTATTCGTATGGAGAGCCTATCGGCTACTTTCACGGTGGTACTGATTACAGTGTAACCATAGGCGGCATTCATAAATACAAAAGGCTGTTTATTAAGCGCAAGAAATAGACTGTCTGAAAGCAGGGGGCAGCCTATTGCCCCCACTCGTGCAGGCATCATGATTAAGGTGCATCAAGATGCATCCCACAAGGAAAACATCCCATGAAAATCGAACTGAAACAAATCACAGTGCGCGAACTGGTCAAAGACTACCAAGACAGCGCAGAAAACGGCGTACGCGCCTATGGCGGCAAACTCGACGTGCGTCCGCCCTACCAGCGCGAGTTTGTGTATAAAGACAAGCAGCGCGATGCGGTGATTGAAACTGTGCGGCAGGGCTTCCCACTCAATGTGATGTATTGGGCGAAACGAGATGACGGCACGTTTGAAGTCATCGACGGCCAGCAGCGCACGATTTCGCTGTGCCAATATGTGGAGGGTGATTTTGCTTATCTGATGCGTTATTTCCATAACTTGCAAGCAGACGAACAGCAGCAGATTTGGGATTATGAATTGATGGTGTATGTATGCGAAGGCAGCGACAGCGAAAAGCTGAAATGGTTTGAAACCATCAATATTGCTGGCGAAAAGCTCACCGCTCAGGAGTTGAGAAATGCCGTTTATGCCGGTTCGTGGTTGGCCGATGCCAAACGTTATTTCAGCAAAACCGGCTGCGTGGCCTATCAAATCGGGCAGGATTATGTTTCAGGCAGCCCGATTCGTCAGGAATTTCTGGAAACAGCTCTGGATTGGATTTCAGACGGCCACATCGAAGCCTATATGGCCAAACATCAAAACCATCCCAATGCGCTGGCCTTGTGGCAGTATTTCCAAGCCGTGATGACTTGGGTGGAGGCCACTTTCCTCAATAAGCGCAAAAAATTCATGAAAGGCCAGGATTGGGGCAGGCTGTACAACCGTTTTAAAGACGAAGTGTTGGACAGCAAACGATTGGAAGCCGAAATCGCCGTGCTGATGCAGGACGATGAAGTGGAAAACAAAAAAGGTATTTACCTTTATGTGCTGACCCGCGAAGAGAAATACCTGAATCTGCGCACGTTTTCAGACGGCATGAAGCAGAAACTGTACGAACACCAAGGCGGTATCTGCCCTATGTGCAAGGAAACCTTCCTGATTGAACAGATGGAAGGCGACCATATCACTCCGTGGAGCCAAGGCGGAAAAACCACGCTAGAAAACGGACAGATGCTGTGCAAAAACTGCAATCGCAGAAAGTCGGACAGGTAAGGCCGTTTGAAATGATTTGAAACGGTGTTACGGATTTTGAGGAAGTCTGATATTTTCAGACGGCCTGAAAGTTTATCAACACTCACCTTTGGCCAGCGGGCTTGCAAAACCAACGGGGTGAGACAATCGGGGTTGGGATGATTCTTGCAAAGATTTCAGGCTGTGTGCCGGGCTAAAGCCAAGCCTGCGTCAGACAACTTGTTCAAGCTTTGCAATACGAACTGGTGTGGCTTTTTAAATGCCCTTGACAATGGTTTGTGTTTTATAATTCAGGCCGTCTGAAAACAAGCGAAGCGCAGTTTCTGCAAAGCTAATAGGTTTCAGACGGCCTGAATCCTTTAAATTGATTTTATTTGATAACGTTTATGTCTTATACCATTACCCTTGCTCCCGATAATGCCGCTTTTACCGCAGAAGCGGGCGAGCCGGTTTTGAATGCCGCCAAGCGGCAGGGTTTGAATCTGCCGCATTCCTGCCAAAGCGGTATTTGCGGGCAGTGCAAAGCCGAGCTTGTCGGCGGCGAAGTGGCGCAGGGCGCGCATGCGGAGTTGGCGTTGAGTGCCGAAGAGGCGGCGCAAGGCAAGATTTTGATGTGTTGCGCGGTGCCGCAAAGCGATATTGTGCTGAAAGTGCCGGGCTATAACGGTGCGGCCATGCCGCCGGTTAAAACTTTCCCCGCGCGGGTGGCGTCGGTGGTTTACGGGCACGATGTGGCGGTGTTGACGCTGGCGCTGCCCAAAGCGCCGCCGTTTGCGTTTTTGGCGGGGCAGTATATCGATATTTTGCTGAAAAACGGCCAAGTGCGCAGTTATTCGATTGCCAACAGCCCGGCGCAGCCCGAAACTTTGGAGCTGCATATCCGCAAGCGCGAGGGCGGTTTGTTTTCGGGGATGCTGTTCGGCGAGGATGCGTTGGTTAAAGAAAAGGCGATTTTGCGCGTGCGCGGCCCGTTGGGTACGTTTACGTTGCAAGAGGGCGGCAAACCGGCGATTCTGATGGCCACGGGCACGGGCTTTGCGCCTATCCGCAGCATTTTGCAGCAGATGGCGGAAAACGGCGACACGCGCGCGGTGCATCTTTATTGGGGCGCGCGGCACGAGGCCGATTTATACCGTTTGCAGGAAGCGGCGGATTTGGTTGCGCAGCTGCCCAACGCCCGTTTTACGCCGGTGCTTTCCCATGCTGATGCGGGCTGGCAGGGGGCAACGGGGTATATCCAAGCCCATGTTGCGGCCGATTATCCCGATTTGTCGGGTTATGAGGTGTATGCCTGCGGTTCGTTGGCTATGATCGAGGGGGCGCGGCAACAGCTTGTGGCGCAGTGCGGCCTGCCTGCCGGCGCGTTTTTTTCGGACGCGTTTTCACCTGCGGTTTAATGGCTTCTGTTTTGGATATAGGTTATTTATTGTTTAATAAATACCGGCAAACCACTTGGCGGCCGGCAAATTTTGGTAGAATGCAGCGTTTTATTTTTTAAATGTTTCTTTAGCGGCGGCAGAGGCCGTCTGAAAACAGTGATTTAGGAGCGTAGTATGTCAGACAAACTGATTTTGGTATTGAACTGCGGCAGTTCTTCTTTGAAAGGCGCGGTATTGGATAACGACAGCGGCGAGGTTTTGCTGAGCTGCCTGGCGGAAAAACTGAACCTGCCCGATGCGTATATCACGTTTAAATCCAACGGCGAAAAGCGCAAAGTGGATTTAACCCGCCACCCCGACCACACCGGTGCGGTGGAAGCGCTGATGGAAGAATTGAAAGCCCACGGCCTCGACAGCCGCATCGCGGCGGTCGGCCACCGTGTGGTCAGCGGCGGCGAGCTTTACAGCGAATCTATCGTGATTACGCCCGAAGTGGTGGACGGCATTGAAAAATGTATTCCGCTGGCTCCGCTGCACAACCCTGCCAACTTGTTGGGTATCCGCGCTGCGCAAAGCATCTTCAAAGGCCTGCCGAATGTGGCTGTGTTCGACACCGCTTTCCACCAAAGCATTCCCGAACACGCCTACACCTATGCCGTGCCGCGCGAGTTTTACCGCAAATACGGCCTGCGCCGCTACGGCTTCCACGGCACCAGCTACCGCTTTGTGGCCGACGAAACCGCCCGTTTCCTGGGTAAAGACAAAAACAGCCTGCGCATGGTGATTGCCCACTTGGGCAACGGTGCGTCGATTGCCGCCGTTGCCAACGGCGAGTGCCAAGACACCAGCATGGGCTTAACCCCGCTGGAGGGTTTGGTAATGGGCACCCGCAGCGGCGACGTTGACCCGAGCGTGTTCTCGTTTTTGGCCGAAAACGCCAATATGAGCATCACCCAGATTACCGATATGTTGAACAAAAAATCGGGCCTGCTGGGTATTTCAGAGTTGTCTAACGACTGCCGCACCATCGAAGAAGAAGCGGGCAAAGGCCACGAAGGCGCGAAACTGGCGTTGGAAGTGTTTGCCTACCGTTTGGCCAAATACGTTGCCTCTATGGCGGTGGCTGCCGGCGGTTTGGACGCTTTGGTGTTTACCGGCGGTATCGGCGAAAACTCCAATCTGGTCCGCAGCAAAGTGTTGGGTTATTTGGGCTTCTTGGGTTTGACCGAAGACAAGCAGGCCAACGAAAACGCCCGTTTCGGCAATGCCGGCGTGATTACCGCCGCCGACAGCAAAGCGCTGGCGGTGGTGATTCCCACCAACGAAGAGTTGATGATTGCGCACGACACCGCAAGTTTGAGCGGCCTGTAATATTCGGCGGCATCTGCCGTAACGGAAAACCCTGCGTTAAGCAGGGTTTTTTATTGGTGTTGTGTTGCGTAAACCTGAATCCGGCCATCAATAAACGGCTTTGCCTTGGTTGTCGGTGATGGTTTTCCACTCGGCGCGCACCAACTCTTTTACGTTGTCGGGCAGCGGCACATAATCGAGCTTGGCGGCGGCTTCGTTGCCGTTTTTGTAAGACCAGTCGAAGAAGTCGAGCACGGCTTTGGCCTGGGCGGGGTTGTCGGCTTTTTTATGCACTAGAATAAAGGTGGCGGCAGCCAGCGGCCAGGCTTTTTCGGCGGGCTGGTTGGTTAACACGAGGCTGAAACCGGGAATGCTTTTCCAATCCACGTCGGCCGCTGCGGCAAAGCTTTCCTGCGAAGGCTGCACAAATTTGCCGGCCGCGTTCTGCATTTGCACGTGCGCCATATTGTTTTGCTTGGCATAGGCATATTCCACATAGCCGATGGAGTTTTTCACACGGTTTACATAAGTGGATACGCCTTCGTTACCCTTGCCTGCGGTGCCCGAATCCGAAGTGGGCCATTTCACGGTGTTGGCGGCGCCCATGGTGTCTTTCCATTTGGGCGATACTTGGCTCAGATAGGTGGTGAAGATAAAGCTGGTGCCCGAGCCGTCTGAACGGAACACGGTGGTAATCGGCGCGTCGGGTAGCACCAAAGAGGGGTTCAAGGCTTTGATTTTCGGGTCGTTCCATTTTTTGATGTCGCCCAAATAGATTCCGGCCAACACTTCGCCGGTGAGCTTCAGGTCGCCCGCCACGATGCCGTCCACATTCACCACCGGCACCACACCGCCGATTACGGTGGGAAACTGCACCAGACCTTGTTTTTCCAACTCTTCGGCCTTCAAGGGAGAATCGGAAGCGCCGAACTGTACGGTTTTGGCGCTAATCTGTTTCACGCCGCCGGAAGAGCCGATAGACTGGTAATTCACCTTACCACCGGTGGCCGCTTGGAAAGCCTGTGCCCATTGCACATAAACCGGCTGCGGAAACGATGCGCCCGCGCCGGTAATGTTGAGCACGGCATTTTCGGTGTTTGCCGCCGCGTTTTGTTGCTTGGCCTGCGGCGGGGTGGAATCGCCGCCGCCGCAGGCGGTCAGAATCAGGGCGGTGGCAGCGGCAACAGCCAGAATACGGATTTTCATGTTTCTCTCTCTTTCTTTTGTTTAAAAGGTAAAGGTGTTCGTGTCCAACCGATGCGGGCAGTTTAAACCGCTTTTGTTTCAGCTTTATGACAGCGGCGGGCCGTTTTGTAAAAAAGCCGTTTTATATCGGATAGATAAAGAGGCCGGGGTCTTTGCAAAACTTATTGAGGCCGTCTGAAGTGCTTAAACCCCGTCATTATCGGGCTTGATCCGATAATCCGGTATTTGCGTTAAGTTTTCAGACGGCCTATAAGGTATTTTGCAAAAGTTTCAGGCCGTCTGAAAGCAAACAGGCCGGATTGAAACCCGACCTGTTTGTACATAAAGAAAATGAAAACTGCGCCGCATCAGCCCTGCAAATCGGCCTGAACCTGTTCGGGCGGGGTGTGGCGCACATAAATGCCGCGCACCAGGTAAACCACATGCTCGGCAATGTTTTTCGCATGGTCGCCCACGCGTTCGATGGCTTTGTTCATCATCATCACATCCATAAACGTGCCGATATTACGCGGCTCTTCCATCATATAGGTGGCGAGCATACGCGATTGGTTGCGGTAGTCGGTGTCGAGTTTGCGGTCGGCATCGTTCAATTCGATTAAAGCCGCCGAGTCGAGGCGGGCGAACGCGTCGAGGGCGCGGCGTATCATCGGAGCCGTCATCGCCGCCAAACGGTGGGTATCGTAAAGCTGGTTGGGGGTGATGCGGCTGTGCGAAAACAATTCGTGCGCCAGCAGGGCGGTTTTTTTCAGCTCGTCGCCGATGCGCTCCAAATCCACAATCACGCGGATTACCGCCAAAACGAAACGCAAATCGCCCGCCGCAGGCTGGCGGCGCGCAATGATGGTTTGGCAGTCGTCGTCGATGGAAACTTCCAGTGCGTTGATGGCGCTGTCGCAGTCTATCGCTTCGGTGAGTGCTTCCGTGTCGCCGCTCTCCAGCGCGCCCAGCACTTTTTGCAGCTGTTGTTCCACCAAGCCGCCCATACGCATCACTTCGCTGCGCACGTTTTCCAGCTCTTGGTTAAAGTGTGAAGAAATATGCTCGCTCATGGTGTTCTCCAGAATAATAGGGTTTGCCGCGCAGGATAAAGCATTTTGATGACAGAATTTTTACAGCCGGTTTTCAGACGGCCTCGAGATGCCGCAAAGGGATAAACTTACGGTGATGTTTCTTAAGGCAGCAAGCCGCAGGCAGTATGAATATAGTCAATCAACTTAAGAAGAATTACATACGTCATACTTGGTTCAAGCCCGAGTATGACGAAACTGTTAATAAAATTAAATGTATAGTGTTTTGCAGCGGGTCAGTTTTCTGCTTTTTCAAACAGGCCGTCTGAAAGCGTTTCGCCGTTTTCCGGCTCTTGTGCGCCGCCGTCTTTCACATGGATTTCGATTTCGGCGAAGTTTTCGGGCTGCACGATGCGCACCAAGCCTTCTTTTGCCAGCTCGAGCAGGGCGATGAAGTTCACCACCACATACACCGCGCCTTGTTCGGGCCTGAACAGCTCCGAAAAGCGGCAGGCGCCTTGGATGTTGAGGCGGCGCAGAATGGCCGACATTTGCGCGCGCACGGACACGGCGTCTTGCACCACGGCGTGGCTTTTGGTGTGTTTGGCGCGGGAAAGTATGCCCAGCCACGCTTGGGTAAGGTCGGCGATGTGCACGTCGGGCAGTTTGGCTTCAACGGCGATTTCCAGCGGCAGGTAGGCCCAGGCGAAATCGCGGCCGGCGCGGGGCAGGGCGTCGAGGCCGGCGGCGGCGAGCTTCATCTGCTCGTAGGCCAGCAGGCGGCGCACCAGCTCGGCACGCGGGTCGGCTTCTTCGCCTTCTTCCGTGTTTTCGGGCTGCGGCAGCAGCAGGCGCGATTTGATTTCTATCAGCACCGCCGCCATCAATAAATATTCGGCAGCCAAATCAAACTGATAGGCTTCCATTTGGGCGATATAGTGCAGATACTGCTCGGTGATTTTAATCATCGGAATATCGAGCACGTCGATATTCTGCTTGCGGATCAAATAAAGCAGTAAATCCAGCGGCCCTTGAAAGCTGTGCAGCACCACTTTCAGGGCGTCGGGCGGGATAAACAAATCCTGCGGCACATCGGTAACAGGTTGGCCGAAAATCCACGCCACGGCGTTTTCAGACGGCCTTTGCAGGTTTTCGCCGGTTGCCGTCATTTTTTCGCTCCTATGTGTTCGATGGCGGCCTGCGCGCAATAAAGGCCGAACGGTGCGGTAACGATCATGCTCGCGCCGTAGCCCGCGCACGACAAACCTTGCGGGGCGTTGCGGCCGTCTGAAAGATTATCGGCATCGCACGCTTCGGCCGTTTGCGGCGGGGTGATGTTTTCGGTGGAAAACACGCACGGCACGCGCATTTTTTCGCCGCCGCGCGGAAAGCCGTAGCGTTTGCGCAGGGTGTAGCGCAGGTTGGCCAGCAGCGGGTCGTGGGTGGCGCGGCTCAAATCGCCGGTTTGGATTAAAGCCGGGTTTTTCTGGCCGCCGGCGCCGCCGCTTACCACAAACGGCTGGCCGTTTTGCACGAAATAAGCCGCCATCGCCGCTTTCACGCGCACTTGGTCGATGGCGTCGATAACAAAATCGAAAGGCCGTCTGAAAATTTCGTGCAGGTTTTCTTCGGTAACAAAGTCTTCGATTTCGGTTACGCGGCAGGCGGGGTTGATTTGCAGAATGCGTTCGTGCAGCGCCGTTACCTTGGCTTTGCCGAATTCGGCCGTGAGCGCGGGCAGTTGGCGGTTGACGTTGGATTCGGCCACGTTGTCCAAGTCCACCAGCGTTAATGAACCGATGCCGCTGCGTGCGAGCGCTTCCACCGCCCACGAGCCGACGCCGCCCACGCCTACCACGCAAACGTGTGCGGCGGAGAAGCGCTGCAATGCGGCTTCGCCGTAAAGGCGGGCGATGCCGCCGAAACGGCGGGAAGAAACGGAAGCGGTGTCTAGCATGATTCTGCCTTGTGATAAGTCAAACACAATAAAAAAAACGCTGCCAAAACGGCGCAGCGGTATTATACTTCAATGAAGCCGGCAAAGTTGGACTGAAATCCGGCGGTTTGACACCACTTCAATAAGGAGAAGACGATGTATAAACATTTGGTTGTTGCCGTTGACGGCAGTGCGACTTCCCTCAACGCTTTGAAGCACGCCGCCGATTTGGCAAGTTTCGGCAATGCGCGGCTGACTTTGGTTCACGTTGCCAACCCTGCCGAATATATGGCGCTGGCTCCCGAATTTTTACAACACGAAAGCTACGAAGCCGCCGCCGTGGCACAGGGCAACGAAGTGCTGGATTTTGCCGAAAACAGCGCCAAAGAGCAGGGCGTGGCCGATGTGGTGAAACACCTGCTGGTGGCCAACAAAGGCGCGCGCGAAATGGCGCAGGAGCTGGTGGATTACGCCGATGCGCAAGGTGCCGACCTGCTGGTTTTGGGCACCCACGGCCGCAGCGGCCTGATGCACCTGCTGATGGGCAGCTTTGCCGAAACCGTGATGCGCCAAAGCCATCTGCCGCTGCTGGTTATCCGCAGCACGGAAGACGAAGCGGAATAAACCGCCTGATAATTCAGATTGAAAAAACCGGAATCCGCCGTTTGCAACGGTGGCGGATTCCGGTTTTTTTATATTTCAGGCCGTCTGAAAAATATTCTTCAGACGGCCTGAAGCCTTAACAAAATATAATCCGAATCAGCCAAAGTTAACAAAATAGCGGGTGTAAGTGTTTCAAGTTAAAGGCGTATAATCTTCAATAGCCCCGTGTGGCACACGATTAATCTTCTTCACAAACAAAAGGAGTCCTCCCATGAAAGCAGCCCGTTTTTACGATAAAGGCGATATCCGCATCGAAGATATTCCCGAGCCGACCGTCGAACCCGGCACGGTAGGCATCAAAGTGGCGTGGTGCGGCATTTGCGGCACCGATTTGCACGAATTTATGGAAGGGCCGATTTTCATCCCGCCTTGCGGCCATCCGCACCCGATTTCCGGCGAATCCGCCCCCGTTACCATGGGCCACGAGTTTTCCGGCGTGGTGTATGCCGTGGGCGAGGGCGTGGACGATATTGAAGTCGGCCAGCATGTGGTGGTCGAACCCTATATCGTGGCCGACGATGTGCCCACCGGCCCCGGCAGCAACTATCATTTGTCTAAAAACATGAACTTCATCGGCTTGGGCGGACGCGGCGGCGGCCTGTCTGAAAAAATCGCCGTCAAACGCCGTTGGGTGCACCCGATTTCCGACAAAATCCCGCTGGATCAAGCGGCTTTGATCGAACCTTTATCGGTAGGCCACCATGCGTTTGTGCGCAGCGGTGCCAAAGCGGGTGATGTTGCCTTGGTGGGCGGCGCAGGCCCCATCGGCTTGCTGTTGGCCGCGATTCTGAAAGCCAAAGGCTTGAAAGTGATCATCACCGAACTGAGCGCCGCGCGCAAAGACAAAGCCCGCGAATCTGGCGTGGCCGATTATATTCTCGACCCTTCCCAAGTGGATGTGGTGGAAGAAGTGAAAAAAATTACCAACGGCGAAGGCGTGGACGTGGCTTTCGAGTGCTCCAGCGTGAATAAAGTGCTGGATACGCTGGTTGAAGCGTGCAAACCCACCGCAGTGGTGGTGATTGTGTCGATTTGGAGTCACCCGGCCACCGTAAGCGTACATAGTGTGGTGATGAAAGAGCTGGATATTCGTGGAACCATCGCCTACTGCAACGACCATCAGGAAACCATCAAACTGGTGGAAGAAGGCAAAATCAATTTGGCCCCCTTCATTACCCAGCGCATCAAACTCGACGAGCTGATTTCCGAAGGTTTCGAGCGCTTGATTCACAATAACGAATCGGCGGTTAAGATTATCGTGAACCCGAATCTGTAAGCAGTTTGTGCCTGAACAGGCGGGGTGGTAAATCCCCCGCGTCCTCTAAATTCCCATTCGCGTAAATTCCCATTCGCGGCTGATGTTGGAGTTTAGAGGATTTTTTATGGGCGGATTTTGCAAAGATTTCGGGCTGGGGTTAGAGCATTGAGCGAAAAGGTGTTTTGTTAAGATTTCAATCTGTTTGATATAAAGCAACAACCTGCGACATTGTACTGAAAAGCACGCATCCTTATTTTATGAATATGTTAACATTTCTCGAAATTTAAAAAACGGTTAAATAAATTTTCATTTTTATCTGATTGAATTTTTTATTTAGTTTTATTTAATATTGAAATTGTTAATCTAGTAAGGAAGCGCCATGAAACAGCTGAAAGCGTTTCTAATTTGGGGCTTGGTGGTGTTGGTTGGTGTTGCGGCCTTTACCACATTGGCCCTGCACCGCGGCGAACATGTGAATGCGGTGTGGATGATTGTTGCCGCTGTGTCCGTATATTGTATCGCTTACCGGTTTTACAGCCTTTATATTGCAAAAAACATTCTCGAGCTGGACAGCGAACGTATGACGCCGGCAGAACGCCATAACAACGGTGTGGATTATGTGCCTACCCGTAAGGGCGTATTGTTCGGCCACCACTTTGCCGCCATCGCCGGCGCGGGGCCGCTGGTCGGCCCGGTGCTTGCCGCGCAAATGGGTTACCTGCCCGGCACGTTGTGGATTATCTTCGGCGTGGTATTGGCCGGTGCGGTGCAGGATATGATGGTGCTGTTTGTGTCGATGCGCCGCGACGGTAAATCGCTCGGCGACATTGTGAAGCAGGAACTCGGCACCACTGCCGGTATTATTGCCTCTATCGGTATTTTGATGATTATGATCATCATCACTTCCGTGCTGGCGCTGATTGTGGTGAAGGCACTAACCCACAGCCCGTGGGGCACGTTCACCATTGTCGTTACCGTGCCGATTGCGCTGACCATGGGCATTTACAGCCGCTATATCCGCCCCGGCAAAATCGGTGAAATCGCTATTGTCGGCTTTATCGCTCTGATGCTGGCGGTGATTTACGGCGATGTGGTGGCTCAAAGCTCCATCGGACATTGGTTCGATCTCAATGGCGTGCAATTGGCTATTTTTATGATGGCCTACGGCACCATTTCTTCTTTGCTGCCGGTATGGCTGTTGATGACTCCGCGCGACTTTCTGTCTACTTTCCTGAAAATCGGCACGATTATGGCGCTGGCTTTTGGCATTATCATAGTAGGGCCTGAGCTGCGTATGCCTGCCGTCACGCATTTTATCGACGGCTCCGGTCCGGTGTTTTCCGGCAAGCTGTTTCCGTTTCTGTTTATCACCATCGCCTGTGGTGCCGTCTCCGGTTTCCATGCGCTGATTGCTTCGGGCACGACGCCGAAAATGATTGATAATGAAGTGAATGTGCGTATGATCGGTTATGGCGGTATGCTGATGGAAAGTTTTGTAGCGATTATGGCGCTGGCTGCTGCCGCTTGCTTGGAACCGGGCGTTTATTTCGCCATGAACAGCCCGGCCGCACTTATCGGAACCGACCCGGCCACGGCGGCGCAAGCCATCACCACCCATTTGCAGATTCCGGTTGATGCCGCCACGCTGGCCAATACGGCACGCGAAGTGGGCGAGCATACCATTCTTTCCCGTGCGGGTGGTGCGCCTACGCTGGCGGTGGGCATGGCACATATCATGAGCCGCCTGATTCCCGGTGAAACCATGATGGCTTTCTGGTATCACTTTGCGCTGTTGTTCGAAGCATTGTTCATTCTTACCGCCGTTGATGCCGGTACCCGCGTATCACGCTTTATGTATCAGGATTTGCTCGGTATTTTCATCAAACCGTTGGGTAATTCCGGCAATATTCCCGCCAACTTGGTTGCTACCGTGCTGGCCGTGGGTTCGTGGGGTTATTTTCTCTACACAGGCGTAACCGATCCTTTGGGCGGCATCAACTCATTATGGCCTCTGTTCGGCATCGGTAACCAGATGCTTGCCGGTATTGCTTTGATTATGGTGAGCGTGGTGTTGGTGAAAATGAAAAAAGACCGTTTCGTGTGGGTGTCGCTTATCCCGGCTCTCGGTCTTTTGGTAGTTACCACCGTGGCGTGCCTGCAAAAACTGTTTGAATCTGATACGCGCGTGAGCTTCATCGCTCATGCGGCGCAATACCGCGAAGCTGCCGCTGCCGGAAAAATCTTGTCGCCGGCCAAAGACTTGGCGCAGATGAATCAGATTGTGCTTAACGATTATGTTAATTCCGGCCTGGCGGTGGCGTTTCTCGCCGTGGTGCTTTTTATCGCGGTTTACGGTTTGAGAGTGGCCTTGAAAGCACGGAAAGTGGCTTGGCCTACCGCTAAAGAAGTTCCTGCAGTTTACCGCAACGAGGTGCAAACCCATGAAGCGCAAAACTGATCATACAGGCCGTCTGAAAACCTTTTACAAAAAGATTCGTATTTTCGCCTACTATATGGCAGGCATTCCGGATTACGACTATTACGTTATGCAGCAGCGCAGGCATAACCCCGCCGCCCCGGTGATGACCGAACTCGAGTTTCTCGACTATTGCCACAACAGGCGTAACGGCCGCTGTTGTTAATGCTGAAAATACCAAAAAACACCCCGCTGAAAACGGGGTGTTTTTGCTGTGTGTTTTTCATTGCTGCTTTGCAAAACCGCTGGCTGCGCTTTTCAGACGGCCTCTGCAAACATCAAATCATTGCCTGTTGATATTTTTATGGCATTTTTTATTTCAACAGGCTTTTATTCATTTCGATTTTGACCTGACTCAAACAGGCTACATTTCTTTTTGTTAAAACCCCACATCATTTTGTGCAAATATGTTAGTCTTCCGCTGCCTTCATAAAACATTACATCACATTACATTTTTATTAACGAGCTTCCAAGTTTTAAATTTATTTTTTATCCACTCTCAACAACCCCGTGAGGTCTTTATGAAACAGCTTAAATCGTTTCTACTGTGGGGCATTGTGGTATTGGTCGGTTTGGCCGCATTTACCACATTGGCCCTAAGTCGCGGCGAGCAGGTTAATGCGGTATGGATGGTTATCGCCGCCGTTTCCGTTTACTGCATCGCCTATCGTTTTTACAGCCTGTATATTGCCAAAAACGTAGCGCAACTCGATGCCAACCGGCTTACCCCTGCCGAGCGGCACAACGACGGTTTGGACTATGTGCCCACCCACAAAGGCGTATTGTTCGGCCACCACTTCGCCGCCATCGCCGGTGCGGGGCCGCTGGTCGGTCCGGTGCTTGCCGCGCAAATGGGTTATCTGCCCGGCACGTTGTGGATTATCTTTGGCGTGGTATTTGCCGGCGCCGTTCAAGATATGATGGTGCTGTTCGTGTCGATGCGCCGCGACGGCAAATCGCTGGGCGATATCGTAAAACAGGAGCTGGGCACGGTGGCCGGTGTGATTGCATCCATCGGTATTTTGATGATCATGGTTATCATCATGGCCGTGTTGGCACTGATTGTGGTGAAAGCGCTGGTGCACAGCCCGTGGGGCACATTTACCATCGCCGCCACCATTCCGATTGCCCTGTTTATGGGCATCTACACCCGTTACATCCGCCCCGGCAAAATCGGCGAGATTTCGATTGTCGGCTTTATTTTGCTGATGTGTGCGATTGTGTTCGGTGAAGACGTGGCACAAAGCTCGTTTGCCCATATCTTCGATATGGACGGCGTACAACTCACTTGGGCGATTATGATTTACGGCTTCGTAGCCGCCGTATTGCCGGTTTGGCTGCTGCTGACCCCGCGTGATTATCTTTCCACTTTCCTGAAAATCGGCACGATTATCGCATTGGCTATCGGCATCGTGATTGTCGGCCCTGCCTTGCAGATGCCCGCGGTAACCAAGTTTATCGACGGCACCGGCCCCGTATTTTCGGGCGACCTGTTCCCCTTCCTGTTCATTACCATCGCCTGCGGTGCCGTTTCCGGTTTCCATGCCCTGATTTCTTCAGGCACCACGCCGAAAATGGTTGAAAACGAAACCCATGTGCGCATGATCGGTTACGGTGGTATGCTGATGGAAAGCTTTGTAGCGATTATGGCGCTGGCCGCCGCCGCTTCGCTCGACCCCGGCGTATATTTCGCCATGAACAGCCCCACCGCGCTGATCGGCACCGATGCCGCCAATGCCGCACAGGTAATTACCAATCAGTTAGGCTTCCCCGTACAAGAAGCCACCTTGCTGCAAATGGCGAAAGACGTGGGTGAACATACCATTCTTTCCCGCGCGGGCGGTGCGCCCACATTGGCGGTCGGCATGGCCAATATCATGAGCCAGCTGATTTCCGGCCCCGGTATGATGGCTTTCTGGTATCACTTCGCACTCTTGTTTGAGGCTCTGTTCATCTTAACCGCCGTTGATGCGGGCACCCGCGTGGCACGCTTTATGATTCAAGATTTAGGCGGCATTTTCATCAAACCTTTCGGCAACACCGATAGTCTGCCCGCCAACCTGATTGCCACCTTAATGGCTGTAGGCTTGTGGGGATATTTCCTTTACACCGGCGTAACCGATCCTTTGGGCGGCATCAACTCTTTATGGCCGCTGTTCGGTATCGGCAACCAAATGCTGGCCGGCGTGGCGTTGATTATGGTGAGTGTGGTGCTGGTGAAAATGAAGCGCGAACGCTATGTATGGGTATCGCTGGTGCCCGCATTGCTGCTGTTGTTTGTAACCTGCTATGCCAGCTTGCAAAAACTGTTCCACAGCGATCCGAAAATCGGTTTCTTGTCGCACGCGGCCAAATTCAACGAAGCCGCTTCGCGCGGCGAAGTGCTGGCTCCCGCCAAAGACCTTGCTCAAATGAGCCGCATTGCCTTCAACGACTATGTAAACTCAGGCTTGACCGTGATTTTCCTGTCGGTGGTGGTAATCGTGGCCGTATACGGATTGCGTGTTGCCCTGAAAGCGCGTAAAGTGGCTTGGCCCACCGCCAAAGAAGTTCCGCCTGTTTACCGTAACGAGGTTCAGCAAAATGAATCCTAACCTGCTGCAACGCATCAAGCGTGCTTGGAAAACTGTCCGCCTTACCGCCGGCCTGATGGCCGGAATGCCGGACTATCAAAACTATGTGGCCCGGCAACGCAAGCATAATCCAAACGCACCCGTGATGACCGAATTGCAGTTTCAGGATTATTGCAGCAAGCGCCGCAGTGGTGCTTCCGGCGGTCGTTGTTGCTGAATAATCTCCGGTTGAAAAAAACACCCCGCATGCTTTGTGCGGGGTGTTTTTCAGACGGCCTGTAACGGGCATCGGTTAAATGTTTTTACAATTCAATTTATTGATGTTTTCAGTAAAAAAAACGGCGTAAAAATATTGACACTTCCCAAAGCCGCGTTATAATGCACGCTTCTTCCCCGATAGCTCAGTCGGTAGAGCGACGGACTGTTAATCCGCAGGTCCCTGGTTCGAGCCCAGGTCGGGGAGCCATATTTTCCAAGCCTAAACAACCGTTTAGGCTTTTTTCTTTGCCACCGCCTATCTTGGGGTGTGCCAAATTTGTGCCGAAACCAAGACCGGCACCGTCCAACAAAGCAGCGTGTCCGTGCAAATGCTCGGGAGCAAGGTGGGCATACCGCTGCACCATGCTGATGCTTTCCCATCCGCCCATTTCCTGCAACGCCGCCAACGGCACGCCGGCCTGAACCAGCCAGCTTGCCCATGTATGGCGCAGGTCGTGCCAGCGGAAATCGGATATACCGGCTTTTTCCAAAGCATTTTTCCAAATGCGCGAATTGATGCTTTTTACGGGGCGGCCGTTCGGATAGGTAAAAACAAAAGACGGGTGTTTGCCCATCTGTTTTTCCAACACACCTACCGCCGTCTGATTCAGCGCGATGCCGATCGCACGCCCGGCTTTGGCTTCGTCGGCATAAATCCACGCCGTTTTCCGACTCAGGTTTATTTGCGCCCACTTCAATTCCAAAACGTTCCGCTGCCGCAACCCCGTCGCCAAACTGAAAACCGCCATATCGGCCAGGTATTCGGGTAAAGCGGCAATGAGTTTCTGTGCTTCGTTCTGCGTCAGCCAGCGGATACGCCGTTTGGCTTCGCGGTATAACGTGATTTTCGGCACGCTGTCCAACCATTGCCACTCATGCACGGCTTTGTTCAAAATGGCACGGATAAGCGCGAGATAACGGTTCTTGGTACTGTCGGAGCAATTAAAGCCGCCAACGGTATCCATGATGAAGTCGCGGCTCATATCATTCAGCAAAACTCCTCTGAAATGAGGAAGGCCGCGCAACCGGCTGATGTCGTCTTTGATACTTTTCTTTTTGCCTCCTTGCTCTTTAATCCATCGGACGGCTGCTTCCTCCCACAGCCGGTCGGGCTTCCGCTCCAAGTGTTGCTGCTGCCATAGCTCGTAAGCTAGTTTGTCATGCAGCTTTTGGGCTTCTTCCCTGATTTTGGTGCCAGCAGATTGTCTAATTCTGCGGCCACCTGCCGTTGTGATGTCAACGTACCATATGCCATTGTTTCGTTTGTAAATCGGCATTTTTCTTCACTCCTGCTTTTGAGCGAAGTCTGCAACTGTGCATTTTCTTGTTCGGACAAGAATGCGTCAAGGGCAGACTGCGTTATGCAATATTTTCGCCCCGGTTTTGAGGCGTTCAGACGGCCTTCGCGGATATGCTCCCGTATCGTTTCGGGATGGCATTTGCAATACTCGGCAGCCTCTTCAACATCGTATGTGCTCATCGCGGCTCTCCATAAGTTACTTCGTACACAGGAAAGGTGGCGGTTTTCAGAAACTCCGCCAACTTTTTGACAGCCAGGTGCCGTTTGATTTTCGGCTCCAGTATCAAATAGTCTTTGGCGGAAACGTAAAAAAGCAGGCAATGGTATTTGCCTGCTTCTGTCTGCACCGGAATCAGCCGGTAATGGGGGTAGCCGGTTTCCGGCGGGGTATATCCCGGAGCTATTTTAGCCGTGCGGACAACGGGGGCAGCTTCAATCAGCATAATCCTCCTTGTTTTTTTCCTATTGTTATCATTGATTTGACAAACCAATGAATTAAAAACAATAAATAATGGACAGTAATCGAAAGTGATAAAATCATGAAGATCGAATCATCATTTGAAATATTTTTGCCACATAACACAAATGCAAAGCTGGAAATTAATGCCCCAGATTGAAAAGAAAATAGAAGAAAACCAAAAATAAAAAGAGGGATATCAAATTCATCATTACCCACATATTTATAGTCATGGTTCGTTACTTTATCATTTTCCGCTTCTTCCGATTTTTCCTGTTTTAGAAAAAACAAAGGAAAACAAAAAGACAAAGTCAGTTTAATCGACATGAATATAAAATATTGAGTACCAATGAGAAAAATTTTTATTAAAGATGGCAAGCCTTTAATCAAATATAAAATACCTTTGCAAAAAAAATAAAATTTTTTTCTTAATTCTTCCATGACTATCCTCCTATAATTTAAGCCAATCACTCCAAAAGCGCTGACAAAGTAATGCAGCTACCAAAGACAAGTGCCAAAGTCAGCATTACCTCGTCATTATTAGAAAGGCTTTCTACAACAAAATAACTGACCAGAATTGAGGATAAAACCAACCACAACCGTCTGAGAAATAATTCCATAAGGAACCCCTCAAGTTACTAATAAAACGAACAGCATCATCAACACCAAAGCCACGGCGAATGCAATTGCCAGCAGCTTTTTCAGACGGCCTACCAGCCGCTCGTTAGAGGCTTCCACATCTTTCATGACGCGGGCGGACACCGCCGCATAAATCTTCGGTTCCGCCGCTTCGATTTCATTGCTTGCGTGTTGCGACAGTTCGGTCAGTAACTGTTCGCGGTAGGTTTCCAGTTTGGCAGCCGCTTCGGTTATGTTTTGCTCGTGGGCGGCAAGCTGTGTCAGAAACGCTTCGTGCGATATAGCTAAGTGCCCGGCAAACTCGTCCAAAGACTGCCGCTGTATCACGAGCACCGCCAAAACGGGATCGTCCCGTGTGATACGGGTTCCCGTCAGGCGGAATACTTCCGCGATGATATTGTCTGCATCATTATTCATCGACTTTGCCCTTGCTCTTTTCAGACGGTGTGTTTACCCAAATAGGCAGTTTCTCCAGCTGGGAGAACAAGTCGCGCTTAATATTTTTTAACCGTTGTCGGGGCATTAGGGTAAATGCGTCTGATTCAATCGCCTCACTTAACGTCAGGCTCAAAGAAGTCATATTTTCAAGGTCTTTGCCGTAGGTGTCGGGATTGCGGTTTTCAATATGAATGATACCGATGATGCGGTCTCGGTGGTTTTTGTACACCTGAAAATCAGTAAACTGTTTTCCTTTGTATTCCACCTTCCCGTTGTGGTCGTTCAGCCAAACCACTACTTCTGCCGGCATACTGGCCAATACTTTCTCTAATCCGTCGGCACAGTCAAAAAAAGCCTGTCCCCCGTTCATCAGCACATGAAGAATCAACCTTACGCCGGATTCTTGCAGAAGTTCCGGCACACGGTTTTCTGTCATATATGCCATAAGCGGCACAAATGTAGCGGCACCGTTATCGACAATACCGATGCCGTCTTTTTCTACCAATTCCTCAATCAACCGGTCAAAACGGGCAGAATCAATGGTATTGTGTTCGGTCATAATATTGATCACATCCGCATTCAAAATTTTATGCCGGCTGAAAGTCCGGTTTACCGGGTCGGTGTCATAGCAATGCACGGGCACCGCCTCGGCGGCGGCTTCTTTCATATAGTTGGCAACAATCATTGCGCTAAACGATTTGCCTACACCACCTTTACCCTGGACTACTAAGTGCGCTTCTTTCATTTTTATTTCCTTTTTCAAAAAAAACGGCCGTTGGCCATAAGCTCATCACACACCAAAATCCGCATTTTCAGACGGCCTTTGGTCTGTAAAAAGCGGCGGAGCAGATGCTCCGCCGTAAAACAGCTCCGGTTGGGAATGGTGGAGGAATGACCGGAGCAGGAGTGAAACTATTTCACATCAACCCAGCGGCCGCCTTCTTTCTCCACGCCGACAAACTGCACCTTATCGCCGGCAGTCGTCCATTCATGATCGAAATAGGCTTGGCAGTAGCCGGGTTTTGCATTGCGGACATAGCGCACCGGCACTTCGACGGTGTAGCTGCCGCCTGCTTTGTTCGAGCGGTGTTTACGGACTTTTTTGATATAGGTGCGGGTCATCACACGGTTCAATTCGGCCGCATCGCAGCGGCCGGCACCGTTAACCAGCGCATCCACCAGCTTCGGCATCCCTTCCTCTTTGCTCGACGGGCAGAGGTTCAGAAAATCTTTGCGTGCCTGCAAGGTTTTGTGCGGGCGTTTGTGCTTAATCGAAAAGTAACGCTTAATCGATTCATTACATTCAGACGGCCGGTCGCCGCTGCTGAGGCACAACGTCGCCTCGCAGGCCAGCTTGGCATCGCCGGTGAGTACATCATCAGCGTGAGCGGCGGCGGACATTAAAAAAGCCGCCGATACGGCGGAAACTGCTAAAAAACGCTTCATACTGTATTTCCTTATGCAAATACGCCCCGAAGGGCGCATGGTGGAAGATATTGCAATCATCGCGGGAAACGGGGATAATCTGCACACCTCTATGAGATTACCCGTCTCCCCCAAGGCCGCTTTCGCAAGGAAGCGGTTTTTTATTGCCATTTGACCGCCTGAACGGTAAAGCCTTTGCCGTTTTCAGACGGCACGATATTGGCACAGGCATCAGGGTCTTGTTTGAGCATAAACAGGTCAACCTGCCGTGATGCTGCTTCGAGCGAATCGTAGGTGCCGATAACAGATACCGGCACGGGTTTGCGGGCGTGGGTATTGAGCATGATGGCTCTCCTTTTAAAGTTGGTGGATAAAAAGGCCGTCTGAAAATCTTGTTTTTCAGACGGCCTTGGCGGATAGCGGAATTTAATTAAACAACAGATAGAAAAGAGAATCCACGAGCTTATCTATCACAGGTTTCATTTCGACGAACAGATAAACTGCACAAGCAATTCCTAGTACAACATATATGGATTTAAATACAAGCTCTATCAAGCCGATCCAAGTGAATTCTATTTTCTCTAGCCGAGACAATATTGCTTTTTTCATTTCAATTACCTCCTAGTTATTCCCATTTCCTTATATTTATATGAAGTTATGCAGGCATTCCACCCGCCCGAACCGTGTCGCAAGGTCTGTAAGCGTCTTCCTACCACCTTTTCGGCCGGAGCAGGTCGAATCCGAAATGGCCTGATTGAGTGCGTTAACGCCGTGCCAAGGCGAACTGCGGTGTGCTAAAAAACATAACGGCAGGCCACACCCGAGCCGCTTGCTGCATCATCCCTGCCGAACGGGAATCAGCCCCAGCCTGCCGTTAAGGTTCGTTCGCGATAGTTTTTGCTCTAAATCATAAGCATCTCCTGTATTAACGACCGGAAAACACGGCCCGGACTGCCGTTCGATAAAAAATGCCTGCATCAAGCAGGCTGAATGAAATTTTTAGACGGTATTCATATATTTTTTGCAGTCGGGCATGGTGGAGCTATGGGTTGTTGTGCCGACGGCTATTGTACTGTTCCGTTCTTGCAGCTTCTGATTTTTGTACAGCAGACAGTTTATCGTGGTTTGAAGTGCATTAACCTTGGCAACTCCAAGCGCAATGTCATTTTTCTTTACGTCTATTTTTGTTAGCATCTCTTGTCTTACTTCATATTTTTTCGAGGTTTGGTAGGTAGAAAACAATTGGACAGACAACGATAACAGTCCAACGAAAATACAAACAGCCAAAACCGAATTACCAATTTTACAATTCATTTTTTCCACTCCTTCACAACCAACAATTTTAAAACCTATTTGAAAATGCTGTCTCTTAACCTTTGGTTGTCTTCGTCAGATCGGCAGGTATACATGACATAATAGATATCATCAAGCGTTACTGAGTGTGCATATCCTTGATTTTCAACGCATCGTTTTATCGTTGCTTTTTGTCTGTCCGTGCCATATAAGCTTATATTTCGGGTGCCGGAATTCAAATAAGAAGAAAATAATAATGAAAGCAATACCAACCAAACGAAGGTATATGCAAATTTACGTCTCAACGAACTATATTCATAGTTATCAGACAGCATAAAAGTAATGCCGGCTATGAATAAAGCAATACAGCAAGAGACAAACACTATAATTCCAATTGTGGTATCAAGACCATAATCATCTTTGAAATACCGATAAACAAAACTCATATTATTCCCCTGACACAGTTTCTGAGTTTCTCAGACGGCCTTGTAATAAATAATATCTAACCATACGCCGTTTCGTTTCCGCAAACTCTTCCGTACCACGCTCTGCACTGATACTCTCGATGAAATCATCGAACGGCATCCCGTCCACTTCTACCAAAACGCCGTCTGAAATTTTCAATTCCGTGATGAAAAACAAAGATTCACGTCCGTTTGTTGAAAACGGGGCGCCACCGTATTTACGGCTTTCGTTTTTCACAAACGCCCAATTTTCCGCGATTTCCTCGTCCGTTCAACCCTGCTCCAGCAGGATGTAGCGTTCGGCCTCAACCATACTTTCGAACAATCCGCGCGGATTACCGTCGTGTCCAACAAAATATTTGGTTTCCATGTTTTACTCCTTAAAACACCTTGATTACCACACAAAGAATCCGATAAAGCATTCAAAAAGTAACTTTCGTTATTTATATCGCTGAATCGGTGTACAATGACGATACCCATACTGAAACCCGCTTTAAAAACGGGTTTGGGTCTGGGTACAGACCAAAGACGGTGTGCGAGACCGTCTTATTTAAAGTGTGCCATCACCGGCATACGAAAGGGCTTTGAAGCCCTGAATCTGCCCGCCAAGAGGCAGTCTCAAAAAGTCAGTATGTAGTTTGGAGCTTGTCCGTAGATTATCGCTCCTGCATCGGGGATACGCCCCGATTGTCAATACGTTCGACAGCCGCCTGTTACCGGACGCTTTTTGCGCTACCCGGATGCGCGGCTTTTCTTTTTGGGCGTGCCGAATGCCGCCCGCAACCGTTTGTGCGATTTACCCAAAGGCTCGAAACCTTTTCTACGCCTGTTGTTTCCAATCTGAGCGAAGCCTGCATTTTATGTCGAAAGAGCGGATACAACTCCGAAGGCCGGTTGCTACGGTTTCTGATTGTTAAAGAACTTTTCTGTATTTTCAGGGCAATTGAATCGCTAGCAAATCCCCCATGTCTTGAATTTTAAGATAACTTAAATACAAGCGCAAGTATTATTTTAAGTTTAATTAAAATTAAGACTTAACATTTTGATATTTAATGGTATAAATTATTTTTGTATTGGGGTAACCCCATAGAGAAGCCGTCCGTGTCCGACTGATGAAGTAGGTCAAAAATGCAGATTAATTGGTTCGCATTTTGGGTGTGAGACATCCTCGACAATAGTGCCCATAGAGTAAGGCCGTCTGAATTCAGACGGCCTTCATTTGTTAGCGCTTCCTTCGGTAAATTCTATGTTCAACTAACGTACCGATAATTTTGATTTTGGCTTCGCTTGAAGAAATCACTGGATAATCGGAATTAAGTGGTTGAAGGCTGAATTTATCAAGATTATCAATTCTGTACTTTCTAAACAGAATATCTTTATCAACTTGTGCCAGTACAAATTCTCCCGGCTCAGGTTTTTCCAAAGGATCGATAATAATCATATCCCCGTCTGAAAATGCAGGTTTCATTGAATCACCTTTCAGTTTCAGAGCAAAGGTGGAAGCTGAACTTTGAATATCAGTCATGATGTACTCTCCTGTTATTTGTATAAAAGGATGAGCTACATCAAATTCTCGTATATCTTCATAACGCAAGATAGGAATCTGTACAGCAGAAATATTTGGAATTAGCTTGGCATTCGTAGCCTCCCCATCTCCACCTTTTAACAACCACCCAAAATCACAACCAAACAAGGTTGACAGCTCATATAGATTCTCTGCATTTGGTTTTGTTGTATTTGACTCCCATTGGGAAATGGCAACATGTGATACATCTTTCAGCCTTCTTGCCAAATCTTGCTGAGTCAAATTCCTCTCTTTTCGCATTTTTCGGATTCTTTCTCCGATAGTCTTTGCTTCCACAATTCATTCCATCTTAAATTTCTCAGGTTTAAGTTATCTTAACCCATGTTGATTTAAGTGTTCTTTACACCTATAATTTAAGCGAACTTAAACAAAGAAATATCCATATATGCGAACAAAAGATGTTATTGCCTTTTACGGAACAAAAATAGCGGTAGCAAGGGCTTTAGGTATCAGCCCATCGGCTGTAACACAATGGCAGGAAGTAGTTCCAGAAAAGCAGGCTTACCGAATTCAAATACTTACTGGTGGAAAGTTGAAAATAAACCCACGCCTATATCAGATAGTACGGGTTCAAAAAGCAAAAGAGTAAAAGTAATAGAAATGCTCATCGCCGACCTGCGCGCCCACCTAACCAATAAATTCGTCCAAGTCTATGACGAATTTATGCCCCTGTGCGCGCACGATTTTCAGACGGCATCGTTTCTCTCCAATCTGTTTTGGTGGAGCGAGGTGATCGACAAAGAGCCGGAACGCTGCGGTTGGCTGTATAAAACCGCCGCTGATCTGAAGCAGGAACTCGGACTGTCCCGGCGCGGTTACGAAAAAGTGCGCCGGGCGCTGCTGCGCTTGGGGCTGGTGCAATACCGGCGCGGCGGCGTACACGGCAGGATGCACTGGCACCTTAACCGCGACGTGTTGCTGGAAAAAATTTACGAACTCAGGGGCATACCGCTGCCGTCTGCCCACAGCCGCTACCACCACGACCGCGATAATTTCCGCCTGCCGAAATTCATTCCGCTGGATTTGTGGCACGCTTATTTGGATATGCGCGCGGAGGCGGGCAAAAAAGCAGGCAACGGCGCGAAAAAAGCGGCCATAAAGCAACTGTCTGCACTCCACAACGACAAGCTCGACCTGCACCCGATTATGGAGATGACCATTCTCAAAGGCTGGTTGGGCTTTTTCCCGCCCGCCCAAAAACAAACCGGCAGGCCGTCTGAAAGCGACCGGAAAGCCCAAGAAGAACGCACCAAACGCGAGCTGGCAGCGGCGGCGGCGGAGCATAAAAAACAACCAAAGCCGCCGCCGGACAAGCCCGATAAGGGCGTTGCCATCGAAAAAATGCAGGAGGCAATGCAAAAATTAGGAATAAAAAAATCAGCGCAATAAGGTGTGATGCCTTGTTGCGCGTTATGGCTGCTCAAACGTCATAAAAAAACCGTCTTCACCCTGCTTTTGAGTGATTCAGAAGCATTTTTATACGGCTGATGCAGAGCATCGGCCGTTTTTTTATTCATATTGCCTGTTTGGAGGTGCAAAGGCCGTCGGAAAGCGGCAAAAGATACTTTCAGACGGCCTTGTTGTAATCTTTAAATTATCTTTATAAATCATGTCTTTGTACATATTGGGCAAAGAACAATGTACAAATCGGGCAAAGGTCTTTGTACGCACCGGACGCACTCTATACAGAGAACACATTCAGAGACCACCACAAACACTATAACGGCCATACGGCCTGATGATTTTTTGGGCAGTTTCTTTTTTTATGGGTAGATAGGCGTTTAGGGTTTTTGAGCAGGGAGATATGCACGTTTTTTGTGGATAAGTTGGTTTGGTGGCGGATATGGGTATATAATGGTATTACTTTTTATAACCTAGGGGCTTTGCTTATGAAAACCCAGTCTGTGCCGGTGGCAGTAAAACTGACCCCGGAAACAAAAGAACGGTTGAAGATCGTGGCTGAACAGCAGGACCGTTCGATTCATTGGTTGATGAAAGAGGCGGTTAATCAGTTTCTTGACCGTGAGGAAAGTAAAGCGGCATTGAGAGCGGCAGCTGATGAATCATGGCGGCATTATCAGGAAACAGGCCTGCATCTGACCCTTGGGCAGGTCAATGAGTGGATGGACGATATTATTGACGGTAAACAGGTGGAGCCGCTCAAATGCCACAAGTAGTGCTGACAGAAAAAGCCGTCGGTGATTTGAACAGGCTTTATGAATTTTTGGTTGATAAAAATCCTACGGCTGCGGTCAATGCCATCCGTGCAATAAAAGCCGCTTTAAATGACTTGGCTGTTTTCCCGGCGCAGGGAAGATATTTTGATGATGTGTACCGGGAGTGGCCCGTTCCGTTTGGAAGCCGGGGGTATTTGGTGCTTTACCGGATTGAACATGATACGGTAATTATTGTGTCTGTGAGGCATCAGTTGGAAGAGAGATACTCCTGATTTAGGTAACAAACAGGCCGTCTGAAAAGGTTTCAGACGGCTTTTACTTTTTCTGCTCGTCCGTTGAGGTGCCGACAAACTGGTCAATATTAAAGCTACCGGGGTTCCATTCAAAGGTCGGTATCCTTTCTCCATCTTGTTTCTGTTCTTTTGGGGCATTATCAGCCGCATCAACTACCCCTGAAGGGTGGGGTTTGGGATGTGTGAAAGCGGTGCTGGCCGGTATTTCATGCTGTTTTCTATTTCTGATAAATCTGTTTAGGGTCGGCTGGGTAACAGACACCCCTTTTTTTTCCGATAGAAACCGCAGAATATCTTTCTCTGAATAACCGAGTTTTTTTAGAGCAAAAATTTCCCGGGCAAATGCGTCCAGCTTGGATTTTTTGCCTGAAGGGGTATTGTTTTTCACAAAATCGTCTAAATCCGACATATACGCACCTAATACGCCAATATTCCTGAAAAAATCGCCAAATATGTTTAATTATACATCTGATTCTTAATTAATACAAAATAATTCAATAAATACATAAAATATTCAGAAAATATACGTTTATATACGCAATAATATCTAAAAAATACGCAAATATCTCAAAATCACGGCTATATCTCCATCCGCGCGTACCTCATCCCTGAAAAACAAACGAAAACATCCATACAAAACCCATTATCAAACTAAACGCAGGATAGGCAACAGGTGCCAAAAAACGCCCTAAAGGTGTTTTAAAAATTCCGCCCAACGGACGGAAACGCCGCGAAAGCGGCTGTCCCGTAAACAACCATCGGGGGCGGTAGCCGCCGCGTTGTCTCGTGATGTCTAAATTTCAAACCGCCCAAAGTCCAGACCAAGACGAGTGTCTTTGCACGTCTTCCACCTTTTCCACCACGCCGCAGAGGGCGCACCGGACAAAGATGAAAGCCGCACAAAGCCAGTCTGGACTTTGGGCGGTTTGAAATTTTTAACGACATCACAACGCGGCGGCTACCGCCCCCGATGGTTGTGTGTTGTTAATTATTTCACATGAAAGGAATGACAAATGGGACTGGATATGTACGGCTACACCATGAGCGCCGAATTTGCCGCAGGCAGACAAACCGACGTAATGCCGACCACCGAAGAAGAGCGCGAAAAAGCGCAGCTTACCGATATTGCCTACTGGCGGAAATTCAACCACCTGCACGGGTGGATGGAAAACCTCTATCGGGAAAAAGGCGGGGTTGAGGTGTTCAACTGCCGCACCGTCAGGCTGGAACTTGACGACTTGGAACGGCTTGAACAGGCATTGGAGAACAACGAACTGGAACATACGCCGGGCTTTTTCTTTGGCGGAGAGGAGATATATCCCGAGGATATAGAAGAAACCAAGAAATTCATTGCCGCCGCCCGCGAGGCTTTGGCGAACGGCTTGGCCGTCTTTTACGACAGTTGGTGGTAATTACTTCTAACCCCGATTCGGACGGCCTGAACAGGCCGCCCGAACAACGATAAAGGAAAAGACGAAATGGAAAATATCCATCATGAATTAGTCAAGGGTTTCCAATCTTTCGGGGCGGCTTTCCGTATAGCCGACGTATTCAGGGATTTTGTCGAGTTGGCGGCCCTCGTCTTAATCAACCAGTACGCATTTGATACAGAGTGGGAGCAACGGGAAAACCGTTACCACGAAATACGCCGAAAATACCCCGAAGCGGATTTTTGCCGCTTCCCCGAAATGCTGGGTGTATTGATGCTTGCCGTTAATAAGGCTCAAAAGCAGGGGGTATTTGATGATGTTTTAGGCCGTCTGTATATGGATTTGGGGTTGGGCAACGACAGCAGCGGGCAGTATTTCACGCCTTATTGCATAAGTAAGTTAATGGCCGCTTTGGGCGGTTTGGACGTAGCCGAGAAGCTGAAAACGGAAAAGTTTGTCAGCGTTTTAGAGCCGACCTGCGGCAGCGGCGCAAACCTGATTGCTTTTGCCGAGCATGTGCGGGAGGCGGGCTATACGCCGTCGCAGAGAATGGCAGCGGTAGGCGTGGACATTGATATTTTATGCGTGCAGATGTGTTTTATCCAATGCCAGCTTTACCGCATACCCGCCAAAATCGTACACGGCAACAGCCTAACCCGTGAGTTTTGGTCTGCTTGGTGTACTTCCGACTGGGTATATGGCGGTTTTGCACAAGCAATGGCGGATAAGGTCGGTAAAGAAAAGGCCGCCGATAACGGAGAGCCGTTTTCAACGCCTGTTCCCCCTGCATTACTGACACTAGAACAACAGCTTGTCTTGTTCTGATGCGTTCAGACGGCATTCAGGCCGTCTGAAACCAAAGAAAGGAAACCGAAATGAAATACCGATTTGAATATGATAAAGACGGCCGCCGCCTGATGGTAGCCGAAATGGACGACGAATTGTACAACATCAACTGTACCGATGAAGATTTGGACTGTTTAGTCGAATATTACCGCGATATGACCGTTATCTTTGATGTTGACCGCTATATCCGCCTGCATACGCTTTTGCGCGGATTAGCCACCGAAGACCGCCGCTCACTCAAGGTTTACATGGATGCCGTTATACGCAGTCAAAGCGGTTCGTTTGTTCATGCGCTGATGGGGTGCTGTTTGGAAATTTATTGGTACGGCTGTACGGATGTTGAGGCACATTGGTTTTGGAAGGATACAAATATTGATTTTAATGTGGCTTTGATATTTCCGCCTGAATTTTACGCCGACCCCGCCGCATGGTTTGAACGGGAAATAACGGCAAAGGGCATTAAAAATTATGAAGAAAGCGGGGTGTGATAATGAATGAAAAAAACAAGGTGGAATATATCGTATCCCTGATAGAAAAACTCGAGCCGAAAGAGATACGGGAAATTTTTATGACGTTATGGCGTAATGCAGACGGTTTAAGCGAGGGCTTGACGGCAGACGACTGTATCGAGATTTTTGCGAGTGCATTAAAGGGCAGTTCGGATTTTACCTATGATTTGTTGAAAGATACCTGCCACGATTACGGTGTCGGCACCATGACGGAAACATTCGCCTTGCTGCCGCGTGAAACGTATGACAAACTGTTTCCCGAGTGTCTGAAAGGCGAGATTCCGCCCGAAACGAGACTGGATACCGAAGCTCTGGTCAATCTGTTGCGGCTGCAAAATGTGGCAGAAGTAGAAACGGTTTTGCCCGATGTTGCGCAAAAGACACGGGTTTTGCTGTCCCTTCATGGTAAATATATCCATATTATTGAAAATCCATGCAAAGAAACCATGCCTTTTATCGATGATTTCAGCAAAAAATACGCCGCCGCCCATTGGCAAATCGGCACGGTTTTTAACCGCTGATGCGTTCATGCCGTCTGAACCGTGTTTCAGACGGCGTGAAAAAAACTTTTTGAAAGCATAAAACCACCCCGCAGCAGCCCCGTTTCCGTCTCTCAGGTTCGCCACAAACGGCCCCACGCCCCCAAGCCGGACTTGACCATGCCGTCGGCGGCTCCGATACCTGCGGCTATCTTCGCCACCGGCAAGCCCAAGCCCGACTTGCCCCCTACTGCGGGAGGATTGTTGTTATCACCATTACTTCTTTAAATATATGAAATGAAGAAAGCTGCCTGATGCGGTTCAGGCAGCTTTCAACGTTCGGATTCGGGCCCGTTCAATGACGGATGCCGCTCTTTAATTTGGGCCAGCAAACTCCCATACAGATTAATCCGCGCCTGCATCTGTTCGGCAGGAGAAAGCCCGTTGATTATGGCTTCCCCCGCCTGTATTACTTGCTTTTGGGAAGGGGATAACAGATGGGCGTTCTTTTCAAAATCCGCCCGAATATTTCCGAGTTCCCGTTCATTGTGGTGTAATTCGTAATCGATAGCAGCACCGGGCATCTGTCCGACGTGGATACGGTCGTCAAACACCAAACCGTCTCTGTTATATACCCTGAAATGATCGGCTTTGCCGGACACAAATACCGTATCGGCATTACTTGGCAGCAGTTGCACGACTAAATCATGGTGTGCTTTGTCCGTATAGCGGGGCATTTCACCCAAAGCCTCCATCTGTCTGTAACGTTCGATGGTGCTTTGCCAGCTCACTTCGGCAGGGGTGGTTTGGATATAGACGGCCGTTTCATATCCGTGGGTACGCATTTGGTCTAAGGTGCCCATCGGTACTTCAGCGGTGCGGAATGTGCCTTCGACGCTGATGTTGTAGCCTTCGGATAACGCTTTGGCTATCACTTTTTCCGTCATCGCGCCCGAAAATACGGCGGTATGCTTGGGAGCATCTTTGCCGTATTTTGCTTGGATTTCCTCGAAATCGGGGTGGTAGCGGCGGAATTCGTCGCCGTTTACCACTAACAGATTACCACCAAGCTCCGCATTGATTTTATGGACAAGGTTGGATTTTCCGGCGCCGGGCTGCCCGCCCAGCACGAATCCTTTAGGCAAAGAAGAGGGACGAACCTGGCTTTCGGAAATCAGGTCGTCCCAAATCATTTCAAATGCGGCTGCTTCCCGTGCGAACATTATTTATGCGGCCGCTTCCAATTTTGGCAACGCCGAATATTTTTGATGGAGAGCGTTACATTCATCTGCCACAGCCTCAAAGTCTATGCTTTCGGGGGCCGAAGCATAAAGGAAACGGCGCAACGAAACGATTCTGTCTTGGTCTGCGGAACGCTTTCCGGTGCGCGGGGTTTTGCGGGCAATCAAAGCCTGCACCGACGCCACACGTTCGATCAGTGCGTCTTTTTGCATCAAGGTGCACATCACCGGTTCTCCTGTTGCAAAGTTTTACTGGTGCTGATTATACCATATACGACTAATCTGTTGAAAACGATACGCTTTGCATCCGCCAAAAACAAAAAAAGCCCCGCCGCAGCACATGAATTTGCGCTGCGGCGGGGCGATAGATGATATTAACTTAGTTGGTGATTATCAAGCAGATATAGACAACAAAAAGCAGCGAACTGGCTGCCAAAGGCAATATGGTGGATAACTTCAGACGGCCGTACTGCCACCGCTCTGCTGCGGCATTCAGCAGCGCAACGGGAAACCCAAATACGACCAATGCAATCACTAAATTATCCAACAATCCGGATTGAAAGACGGGGGAATCAGCCGCCCTGACCGAAAGAATAACGGCGTAGAAGGTGTAGGCTGCAATTACCAGGAACAGCAGAACAAACAAAGCATTTAAGACGATGAGCAGCCACAGCGCAGAATCAGGCAGTATCCGCCTGTTTTCTGATTCGTTATCTGTTTTACCTATCATATTTTTCCTTTCCATATTTGTAGGTATCCGACCTAAGCGGCACAGGCCATTTCGGCCGGCTCGGGCCGCCAGTTGGCGCGTATCAGCGCGGCCATCGGCGGCGGTGATACGGAGTTGCCGCACATCCGCACCTGGGCGGTTTTGGTCAGCGGTTTGCCCGTATGGTCGCGGTCGAAGATGTAGTCGTCAGGAAAACCCTGAGCTTTGAATAACTCTTTCGGCAGCAACATCCGCAGCGTGATGTCCACGATGTAGTACGGTTGCCGGTTGATATATACGGTAACCAAAGCCAAACGGTCTTTGGTTGTCAGCGTGTCCATCGGCGCAGTCAGATCGCGGGCGTCGCCATTGCCGTAGTAGTTAATCAGGAACGCGGCCACCTTGAGTGCGCGCTCCTCCGCACTCCCCAGCTCACAGATGGCCAACGACGTTTTACCGCCGCCGCCGTCGGTCATCACCGTACCCATAGGCGCGGCGATGTCGCTGCCGGTGCTGGCACCGAATTGCCGTATCAGACAGGCGGATACCAATTGCTGCTGGCTGCCGCTGTTGGTAATGGTGGTCATCGGTTCGGCAGCGTCTTTGCCGTGAATGGCATTGTAGCCGCCGTTGGCCTGCATCAGATAGGCCCCAGCCACCGCGTGGCCGCCACAGCCGGAGGCGGTTACGGTGCCGAGGGCATCGGTAATATCCCGGCTGCCGATACCGCGCCGTTTGGTGCGGCCGCTGCCTTCGCCGTGGGCGGCGTTAACCAGTATGGGGGAAACTACGGAAAAACTGCCACCCTTGGGATATGCCGTAATGGTTCGTAGCGGTTCGGTGGCATCGTGCACCGGCTCGGAACCGTTGTAATGGGCAATCGGCACGATAAACGGATTCGGATTACCCAAAACAAACTTTTTGACACCCTTGGCAATCCGGCGCATGGTGGCTTCGGCCAGCGGTTTTTCACGCCCGAAGATGGACTTGCCGGGCACGGACCAATCAATACATTCGGCGGCGGCACGCCATTTTTTCTGCCCCTTTTTCGGGTTTTTATGGTGCGTCGGTTCTGGCCACACAATCGGCTGACCGTCGCAACGGGCAACCATAAACAACCGTTTGCGGGTAGTGGGTGCGCCATAGTCGGCAGCAACCAGCGTCCGCCACTCCACGGTGTAGCCGAGCTTTTCCAGCTCGCGCACAAACTTCCGCCACCGTTCCCCCGCGTGTTTGGGGTCGGGCACCAAATATTGTTGCTGCACCGGTACCCGTTCGCCGGGGGCGGCGACGGTTTTGTCCAGTTTGATTACACGGCCGGTGGCTTTATCGCGTTTGGCCACCAACCGGCCCCAACGGGTGATCTGCTCGACGTTCTCCAGCGTGATGATGTCCGGCCGCACCTGAGCCGCCCAGCGTTTGCCCACCCAACTCAAAGAACGGGTTGCGTTGTCGCGCGGCTGGCCGCCTGCGGCTTGGCTGTGGTGCGTGCAGTCGGGGCTGAGATGCAGCAGGCCGACGGGACGGCCGCGACAGGCCAAATACGGGTCAACCTCGTACACGTCGGTTTGGTAGTGTATGGTTTGCGGGTGGTTGGCCGTGTGCATGGAAATGGCCTGCTCATCGTGGTTAACTGCAAAATCCACATACATTCCGGTAGCCTGTTCGATAGCGCAGCTTGCTCCGCCGCCGCCGGCGAACAGGTCGCCGATTTGTTTGTATCTCAAGTCTAATGTGTATTGTTTGGTCATTTTGACTTCCTGCGTAAAGGCATGGGAAATTCCTGCCGGACACTTCCGTTGAGCAGGCAACCGTTGGCACGTTTGCTGCGTTTGATGCCGTCCGCTCCCCAACTACCCCATTGTTTGAAGAAGAATGCGGTTCCGGCGGCCTCGCATTGCCGCAGAATGTTTTCTACCCACACGGCCTGCATCTGTCTTGCTTTGGAGCCGGATTCCCCGCCTACGATGACCCAATCGATTCCCGTCAGATTGAGCTTGCCCAAATCTTCCAGCAGCGGTTCGGCGGAGATGAAACGGACGGTGGCGGGGATATGCCGCAGCACATCTATTCGCGGCAGCCCGTAGCGGCGGTCTTCCACCGATACACCGAGCCATACGTTTTCCGGTATGGAACGGGAGCGGAAGTATTCGGCCATCCGCTCCGCCCGTTTGGTCAGAATCTGATAGGTGTGCTGCGGTGTTTGCCGGATAGTTTCAAAAATGCGGTCGATGTAGGTAAACGGCACGTCTTCGTGAAACGTATCGGACATGGAGTTCACAAAATAAACCGCCGGCTTTTTTCTGTCGGCAGGTTCTTTCAGACGGCCTTCCATCAGGGTAAGGGCAAAACCGTTTTCATAACCGGCCGCTCCCATTGACTGAAGCCGTTTTGCCATTGTTTCGGCGTAGCAGTTTTTGCATCCGGGCGAAATTTTGATGCAGCCGGTTATGGGGTTCCATGCCTGTTCCGTCCATTCGATATTGCTGTTGGCCATAAAAAATTTTCCAATATTAAAAACCGATTGCCTGCTGTGCCGTCCGTTGTTCATGCAAGGCAGTAAAGGCGGGGTTTAACTCAATACCTACCCACCGCCGCCCCAAGCGGTTGGCCGTTTCCGCCACCGTGCCGCTCCCTGAAAACGGGTCGAGCACCAAATCATCCGCGCGTGAACCGGCCAAAATACAAGGCTCGATCAGTTTCGGCGGGAAAGCCGCCAAATGGTCGTGGCGGGCGGCAACGGTAGAAACCGGCCATACGCTGCGTTTGTTCCGCTGCGGACGCGCGGGGGTGTGCTCGCGGTTGCTGCGGTGCTGGGTCATGCTTTGGCCGGGATTGGGTTTTTGAGTGTATTTGCCGCTGGTGCGGCAGAAGTCGTGCTGCCTGCCGGCACCGGGGCGGTGGTAACTGTCCGACGGCTCCCTGATGGCTTCGTGATCGAAGTAGTAACGGCTGTTTTTGGATAACAAGAAGAGATATTCGTGTGAACGGACGCAGCGGTCGGTTACGGATTCGGGCATGGGGTTGGTTTTGTGCCAAATGATGTCTTGGCGCAGATACCAGCCGTCGGCCTGCAACGCCAAAGCCACCCGCCACGGGATACCGATCAAGTCTTTGGCTTTCAGGCCGTCTGAAAGCGGTGTGGTTTTCAGACGGCCTTTCAATTGAGTGGCGGTCTGAAACGAATTCTGATGCCCGGCAAACGGGCTGCCGTCGGCATTGCGGCCTTTGCCGCTACCCGCATAGCTGTCGCCGAGGTTGAGCCATAAGGTGCCGTCGTCTGCCAGCACGTCGCGCACCAGGCGGAATACTTGCACCAAGTTATCGACATATTCGGCTACGGTCGGCTCCAAGCCGATTTGCCCGGTGCAGCCGTAATCGCGCAGGCCGTAATACGGCGGCGAGGTAATGCAGGTTTGCACTTTCACCCCCTGTGAAGCCAGTTCGGGCAGAATCTGCCGGCAGTCGCCGGTAAACAAGGTATTCTTGATTTTCATTATTCCCACCAAAAAATAAAACCCCGTTCGTTCTCGAACGGGGTTTATTAATATTTATTTCCAACTACTTAGGAGTAAAACCTAAATATTCCTCACCATCCCAAAGCAGGGGTACATCGGTGCCGACAATGGCACTATCTATGATGGGGAAGACAAGCTGTAAAGCCTGAACACTATCCACACCGATAATCTGCAAATTTAAATCAATACCGCCACCTACTATTCTATACGGACACGCCCATTCATCCTTGCCCAACTGGAAAGGATTTCCTATAAACACATCCACTTTCTCCGAAGGATTTTCCTTCAACTCAAGCACCCTGTGGGCGATTGCCGTATCTTTAGTCAGCTTGTCAGACATCATATATTCCTTTATTTATTCAGTAACGCCGGAGTTCCCGTAGTACCTTTGGTTTTGTTGCAATAAGCCAATCTTTCAGATGCAGATGCCCAACAGCTTTCTTTCTTTGCTTTACTACCCTGCATTTTATTGCAGGCGGCACGGTCAGATTCATACTGTTTTGAACATGCGGGATATTGAGACCATTGTGCAAATGACAAGGAAGAAAACAGTATTGCAACAGCAGTAAATGCTGCTTTTACTTTAGAGTCCATATCATCTCCTTTTTTCAATTGGAAAGAATGAGACAGCATTGAAATAAGGAAGTTCGTCAGTAATATTTAACGGGGTATTTCTTTATCCTGCTTGTCTTTCTCCGCTGCCAGCTGCTGTTGCAGTTGCTCGATGGCAGGGCGGTGGTCGCGGATATTGTCGTATTGGCTCTGCGCTTTGGTCGTAAAATCCTGCCCGGCCACGTCTTTTGCCAGCTTGCTGATGATGCGGGCTTCGGTTTTATGCCCCATCTTGTACAGTTCTTTGGCTATCTGCCCGTATTGCTCGAGCACGATGCCGCGTGTACGCATGGTTTCTTTCAAAAACGGATGTTTGGGGCGGTCGCTGTTTTTTACCGCTTCAATCAGTTCCTCCGCCTGCCGGCGGGCGGCATTGCTGAGCACGCCGCGCTGGCGCATGGCACGGAGCAGGCTGTTTTCGGGCTTTTGTGTTTTGCCCCGGTGGATACGCTTGGTGGCCGCGCACAAAACCCCTTCTTCGCGCAGCTTTTCGGCAAAGCGGACGCGCCACTCGAACAGATCGGCTTTGCGCGGGTTGAGCCGTTGCCCGTACTCATCGCGCATCAGTACGCACAGGTGGACGTGGGGGTGTTTCGGCTCGTCGGGGCCGTGGCTGTCGTGGTGCAGGCCGAATGCATACTGGTGCCCGGCGAACTGCTCGGCCGCGAAGTTGCGGGCGGCGTTCAACACCGCATCCGGCGGTGTGCCTTCGGGCATGGACAGCACGATATTGAGTGCTTCCTTATGCTTGCTTTCCTCGGGAATACCCAGTTTCTGCCAGTCGTTGACAAACCCTTTTACCGCCCGTTTGCCGATCAGTTTTTCGCCGGACTGGTTTTCCAACGGCACTTCGCCGTTGCGCGACACATAGTCCAGATGGTTGCGGATGCCGCGCATTCCTTTTGAGTTACTGCTCAGCCGTTTGGGGATTTTTACCATCACTTCGGGATGTTTTAGGGCGGCGGCGCGCAGGTTGGCTAAACCGCTGCCGGCTTTCAGCGGCTTGGACGGCTTGCTGCGGCCGCCGCCGAAATACAGGCCGCCGTCTTGTTTGGCCTTCACAGAGCGGGTTTTATAGCCCAGAAACCAGTCGTCTATTTTTTTGTGTACGGTCATAATTCTGTTTTCACGTCAGCCGCGCATCCGGCGGCGGTTGGCTTGCAGCACATGGTTTACTTTGGCGATATGGGCATCAATAAATTTTTTCAGTTCGGTAATCTGCCGGCTGTTCAAAGATGCGTTTTCGCCCGCGTTCAGATGGCGGGCAATTTGGTTGATGTTGCGGCCGATCAGCAATAGCTGGTAATTGGACTGATACAGCGTATCGGCTTCATACGCGGACAGCATGGGATGCCGGTAGATGTGCGACTGGATAATGTCGCGTGCCACATCGTTAATGGTGCCGCGCCGCAGTTCCGCTGCCGCCTCAAGGTAGGCGCGGTCTTTATCGGGTAGGCGCACGGTAATACGGCGGCGGCACTTCGGCGGCGGCAGTTTGACCGCTTCGGGTTCCTCCGGCGTCTCCAGCTGCGCCTGTAACAGCTTTTTGGCCAACAGCGACACGCTGGGCTTGCCGTATCGTTTCAGCGCAAGTTCGCGCAGGGCTTCTAATTCCGTGATACTCAGCCCGAATACGCGGACGGGACGGCTTTTATTTTGACTGTCGTTATCCATCAGGTACTTCCAAAATAAGGCCCGGCAGCTTTTTAGCTGTCGGGCGGTAAGCAGAATCAGCGTTCCAATTCCGTTCCAGGTGGCGGCACGGTGTCCGCATACTGCCGTTCCACGGAATCCCGCACCATCGACTGGTAAAAATTGGTACGGGCCACCACCTGCATATCCGGCGGCAGTCCGGCAACGGTTTTTTCCATCGCGTGCTCCAGCAAAGAGCAGCGCAGCTTTTCCGCCGTATCAGCGGTGGCCATGTGCATTTGGTAGTGATGCTTGGCCGTTTTCAGGCCGCCGTGCGGAATATCCGCTTCGCGTGTCGGTTCTTTTTCCATAGTGTTTTCCACAAGAGAAAGGCCGTCTGAAATTTCAGACGGCCTGTACGGGGAATCGTCGGTATAGGGATTATCGGGACGGAACAGCCCGCTGTTGTCGGTGGCGGACTTGATTTGTCCGGCTCCGTTGACGAAATAGCCACCGAAACCGCCTTCGCGACGGCGTTTGTCCCAAAACCTTTTGGCCATGTCGGTTTGCGAACGGGCGGGATAGACGGGTTCGCCGGTTTGCCGTTCGGCAAAACGGTACAACGCCGCCGCAATGCCCAGCCCGCGGTATCCTTCCGCAAGTTCGGCCTTGTACGGCACAAGGTAGCTGCCGTCGGGTTTGGAAACGGGACGGTCGCCGAGAAACGGCGGCCCGTCCGCAAATTCCCGCCACAGCGACAGATAACCGACGGTTTGGTTGTCGGCGGTATGGACGGTAAATGTCCGCAGGCTTTCATGCGCGGCAAACCGGAGCGTTTCGATAACGGCTTCGATTTTTTCCACCGGCACGGAAACGGTACGGGTCCGTGTGTGGGTTTCGGCATCCAACCCGTCTTTCGGCACGGACGACACCGCCAGCACCCGCCCCTGCGTATCGTATTTCACATAGCGCGTCTGTTCTTTCCTGATGCGCCGTTGCTGCTGTTCCGTGCGGACAACCTGCCGGGTAACGGTAATGCGGTCGGGCGCGGGAGCGGGGTAAAACACCTTCGGTTCGCCGTTGCCGTCCAGCAGATTGCGGGAAACCGCCCCGGTTTGCCAATCGCCGAACCATGCCTTGAATTCGGGCGTGCGCACCTGCACCCATTGACGGTAATCCAGTTCGGTTTTGCCCGCAGCCTTGGCCGTCTCATAGGCTTCACGCCCGCCGATACGGCTCTCGGTTTCGTAATAGCCGGGAGATTCCCGCTGTTTTGTCATAGTCATGGCGCTCCGAAAAAGGAAGGCCGTCTGAAATTTCAGACGGCCCAACGGTGCAAGAAAAATCAGCGATCAAAAGAAATTTCGCTTTGTCCGGGCGGTTCGGGCTTCTGAACCTGCCGTAATCTTTCTTCAACCTGGCTGGTATAAAAATTGATACGCGCCTGCATCTGCGTCTGCTCGGGCAGCCCTTTAATCAGGGTTTCCATTTGTGATTCCAGCAGACGGCGGCGTTCCTGTTGCGGCGGCGGCAGGGTAAGGGTCTGCTCCGTATAACGCTCTTGTGCTAACTGCAAACGTTCTTGCAGGGATTGTTCGCAGGGCGGTTGCCCGGCTGGTGGTGTCGCTACTTCCGGTTGTGTTTGTCCGAAAGCGGTGAAGAAAGCCGGTTTGGAAATCAGTTCGTAACGGGATTCGTATCGGGACGCATTCTTTTCAAACAGCCGGTAGGCTTTGTCTGCATCGGCATTCTCATAAACAAGGCTTGTCTGAAAAGCACGGTGTCCGGCCGGTTCCAATTCTCCGGCGGTACTTTCCCTGAGTACGGGTGTACTGACGGGTTCGTCGCCCAGTAACAAATACCGGCCGCCATTTTTTTCCTTACCGACAACCAAATAAACATCACGGATATGCTGGTTTTGATGCCGGAGTACCGTACCGGGCGGAAAGTCGGAATTCTCGGCAGTTGGTGCAGGGGGATTCTCAGACGGTGCAGACGCTCCGGCGGAAATACCGGTGCCCGGTACCGTGTTTCTTTCTTCTGTTACGGCAACTGCGGGTTCGGGGGAACTCCCGCGTATCCGGCTGTGCATGGCACGGATTTTGTCGTAGGCCGCCTTGAACAAAGGCCGCTGCTCGGGCGGCATTCCCTGTATATGGCTGTAACCGAATTCCTGATTGTCTTCAAACCAGATGATGCGGGCTTTATCCACACCCTTCACAAAAAAACGGTTCGGGTATTTGCGCCATTGGCTGATTTCGCCCGATTCCAGCATGGGCTTCAGAAACTCGGGAATCGGGGTACGGGCGACACGGTCGATTTTATGCTGCTCGCGCTCAATGGCACGTTGCGTTTTCTGAATATCTTCCTGCCTGGTCCGCAGGCTGTCGTTCTGCTGCTCCCAGCGGTCGAGTGTCTGCCTGCCGGTGCGTTTGTCGTTAAGCGGCTGTCCGTTGGCCGAGCGTACATCGTCGATATGTGCTTGCAGGCTTTGGTCGAACGCAGCCTGCTTTTTGGCCAAAGACTGCTGCAAAACTTCCATCCGCCTGCTGCCGGGCCTGCCGGTGCTTTTGTCTTCTTCCATTCCTCACTCCCGAACGAAAACAGCCCGGAACATTCGGGTTCCGGGCTGTTTGGTTGGTTAACGGTCTATTTCCACTTCAGGCTGCCGTTGCCGCTCCTGCCGCTGTTGCCCATGCTGTAACTGTGGTGCCTGCGGCTGTTCGTGGGCCTGCGCCGGTATCTGAATCGGTTTGGGCAGATGCAGGTTGCGTCCCGACATCTGCTTGGCAGTATGTTCGTAGTAGTTGGTCAGGGCCAGCGTCCGGGCATCGCCTTTCAGATCGCGTATGGTGTCCAGCACGTTGCGCTCGTGAAAGGCCAAAAGCTGTTTGTTGGCCTTGGAGAGCTTGGCGGCTTTGTTCATATACGCGCCTTTTGCGGCAATAAAGCCGGTTTCCAGCGCCGCCGCCTTCATACGCCCGGCAGCCACCGCCACTTCCGAAGGAACTTCCCCTTGCCCGATACCCTGCAACGGTACGCCTTGTTGGGTATCGGCAACGTGGGAAGTGTTGATGGCTGCGTCCGACGGTGTGGAACTTTGTGCCATCAGCCTATCGGCTTTGGATAAGGCCACCGTATCGGGTTGGACGGCAACCGTTTCCTGCTCCTGCCGCTGCTCTTTTTGCCGGTCCGACACAATTTCCATCTTGAAGAGATTGCGGTGGACTTCTTTTTTCTCCATGCCGGTAAAGTTGCCCGCTTCGTCGCGCACAGGCACATCGATTTCCACCGGCTGTTTGCCCAGCGAATGCAGGTAGATACGGTCGCCGATTTCCGCGCCGCTGCGCTCCATCGCGTCGGGTAAGTCCACGCCCCAAACGGTGCGCTCCTTGCCGTCTTTTTCCAAAACGATGAACGGGCTGGGCTGGTTTTTGGGGTTGTGCTGATACGGGGCATTGCCCACGCTGACGATACGTTCCCCGGGTTCGGCAGCGGCGGCGGTTTGGGCGCGGGTTTCAGACGGCCTTTGCCGTTTGTCGCCAGGGTAGGGCGCGGGCGGTACTTTTTCGGCTTCGGGGGTAACGGCAGGGGCGCGCCCGGGTTGCGGCTCGATGCCGTTTAACGACCGCTCCTGCCGCAGCCGTTGCAGCAACGCCAAATCTTCCGGTGTCGGCCGGTAGCCGCTGGTGCGGATGCCCTGGCTTTCGGCGGCCACATACATCATGGCCTTGAATTCTTTGCTGCCGGAAAGTTTGATGCTGTCCCAGCCTTTTTCTTTGGCCACTTCCAGCATATCGTTGAGGGTCTGCGCGTCGGTTTTGGCGGTGCTGATTTTTTTGCCGCTGTCGGTAAACAGCACGGTAGTGTGGTTGGCGGCGGAAAGGTATTTGCCATCGGCCACAACGTAACGGCTCTTGATGCTGTCGGGCGGTATGCGGTAGTTCAGGTCGGTAACGGGCTTTTTGTGGCCGGCCGCCGCGGCCCAATCGGGCTGCCCGGTTTCCGGCGCGGCGGCGGGTTCGGGAATATTATCCGGCTGTGCTGCGGCCGCTTTGCCGTCATCGGCTGCGGGGCTGTCTCCGCCGCCGTGTTCCCGCCCGTGGCCGAAGACATGACCGGGGTCAACGCTCTGATACGGTTCGGGTTCCCGTGTGCGGCGCACGGCCGCGTATTCGATAGTGTTTGCCGGTTCGGCATCGGGTTGCACCTGAGCGGGGGCGGTATGGTTTTCGGTAAGCATTTCAGGCTCCTGTTCCTGTAAAGGGGCTGCTGGAATTTCGGCGGCTTGGGGCGGCGGCTCGGCTGCGGGCGGGGCGGTGTAACCCGACAGACGGGCTTCTTCGGCCGCCACCGCCGCCCAATCTGTTTCTTCGTGCGCGGGTTGCACCGGCGCGGGTTTGATTTCCGTTTCTGCTTCGGGAGCCGGCTGCGGCCGTCTGAATGCCGATTCGATGCGTTCGCGCACGGCATCGATGCCGGCCAGTTGATGCAGGTCGTTGAAGTCGCTGGGCAGGTTCAGGCCGTTGGTTTTCTGATAAGCCTGAATCTGCGTCATCGTGAATTCGGGCTGTACCGCCACGGCGCGGCCACCAAAAAATGCCGCCGCCTGCCGCGCCTTTTGAATGCCGGTTTGCGATGCGTCGTTATCCACCGCCAGCATTACCGGCACATCGGCGGGCAGGTTTTTGGCCAACCGCTCCGACACCGTAACCATATTGCCGGCGTTAAACGCCACAATCACGGGCTTGCCCGTCGCCTGATGGATACTCGCGGCGGTAGCGTAGCCCTCTGCAATCACCAGGCCGTCTGAAAGCTGCTCGGCGTTGCCTACCACGGCGTAACCGCCTTTAACCTGCCCGCCGGACAGGAAACGCTTATGCCCGTCCTGATTGATGGACTGCACATTGATGATTTCGCCGCCGTAATACAGCGGCACCACCAAATTGTCGTCGCCGCGATAACTGTTCTGCCGCAATCCGGCAACAGCCGCCGCCGAGGTGATGCCTTTGGCAGCCAGGTAGGGATGGTCTGTGCGGGCGGGGGCGGAGCGGTTCCAAATCCCCCGTGCCGTTTCTTTCGCTTTGGCCTGTGCTTCGGCTTGTGCCTGCTCTTCTTCCCGCCGCCGCGCATCCAGTTCGGCAGCCCGGGCCGCCCGCTGTTCGGGTGTCGGCGGTGTGTAGGGCTTGGCCGGCGTATAACCGTTTCGGCGCGCATGATAAAACAACGTGGAGATATGGACGCGGCCGGGCTTGAACGACTTCCACGCGGTTTTGGCATCGCGGGCATTGTAGTTGTCGGCACTTTGAGACCAGTTGTCCCAAAGGTTGAAACCTTCGTCGCCCATTTCGTCTTTCAGGGCGGTACCGACCTGTATCCATGTGTCGCGGTCATGGGAATCGATATAGCTTAAAGCGTTGCGGATTTCGTCGTAATCACTCATGGTTTACTCCAAAAGAAGAGGCCGTCTGAAAACATTTTCAGACGGCCTTAAATTAGGGATGAATATAGTCTTTTAATTTGTCCATTACCGAATCAAGAATGGCGATTGTTTGTGAATCTACTTGCCGAAGGCCGTAGTCGGATGCAAACAAAATTGCCGCCTGCTGTTCAGGAGTAAGCGTTACAACAACGGACATTGTGTCGGTAGCAATATGCCCGTATTTCTTCATCAGAACTGATTCCATATTGTTTATTCCTTTTAAATAAAAAGTTGATTTTAAGTATAAAAATAGCCTTTGCAGAGCAAAGGCCGTCTGAAATGCTTCCGCAGTTAAGCGGCTTTTTCCTCTTTATCATCCGCCTCAGCCTCCTCAGCCACATCGATATCGGAAGTTTCTTTCAATATCTTCGCGATAACCGGCAGACTGCCTTCCCCCCAGTTTTTCGCCACCACCGGCACCAGTTCGGCAACGAAGTCCGGCGAACTTCCCGGCGGCACCAGCGCACGCAGCAGCGCATGGGCGAGTTCGTCGGCGTTGGCGGCTTCCTGCCAGCGGAAAGAGGCCATGTCTTCGGGAGAAACGTAGGCTGCTTTGGGTTCGCTGCTTTCGGCACTTTTACGCGTGCGGACATCCAAGACCGGCACATACGGTAACGGCAGGTTCGCCCGTTCTTTAAAAGCAGGGTCCTGCCAGTAGATGATTTTCTGCGCGTAAATAGGGCGGCTGCTGGAGAGGCTGATAATGCAGTCTTCTTTCGGCATCATTTTCAACTCGTCAGGGTTCATGACGGCGCGTTTTTGGTCGCTGATGCTGTTGCTGCTGCTACTGCTTTTGCCGCGGGAGCGCGATGTGGATTTGGCCTTGAACGTTTCATAGCCTATCAGCTTGCTGTACTCTTCCGCATCGGCCTGTTCCCGTGGCGGAAAGACGATTTGGCAGCCGAAATTGGTAAAGAACGTCCGCATGCCGGTTTTCTGATACAGCTTTTCTACCTGCGACGGCGTTTGGAAGATAATCATCAACCTCATGTTGTAACCGGCCATATACGCCACACCGTGCTCGATGGCGGGCACCACGCCGAGGGCGGTAAATTCGTCCATCAGCATCAGGCATTGGTACTTCAGAATGCCGGGGTTGTGTTCAGGCAGCCCCTGATAGACGTTGACGTTGGCAAGCAGGCTGAAAAACAGATTGGTTAGGCGGGCAAACACGGTGGTTTCGGTAGGCAGCACCCCCACATATATAGTCATCGGTTTTTTGCGTACATCGTCCAAATAGAAATCGTCGCCGCTGGTGGCCGCTTCCACCACCGGGTCTAAGAAAATACTCAACGGCGCGGTCATGGTGGAAATAATATCCGCACCGGTCTTGGCATTTCCGTTGGCAAAGTCTGTCAGCAACGTAACGCAGTTATCACTCAGGCGCGTATGCTCTTGCTGTTTTCGCAATTCCACCTCTTCTTTAATCCATTCAGCCAATGTTTTGCCGTTCTTTGGGGTAGCCAGGCGGAACAGGTTGGACAGCGTGGTTTTGTTTTCCGGCAGGTTTAAATCGCGCTCGCCCTCGGTTTCGATCAGGTACATTAGCAGCCCTGAAAAAAGTTTGCGGGACGATTCGGTAAAAAACATTGTGCTGCCGTTTGGATTGGGCGGATCGGGATACAGAATCGCCGCCACGCCTTGCGCGTCTTTATAGGTGTAAACAGGGTTGCGGCGCACATAAGTCAGCGGGTTCCAACGGTGGCTGACCAAGGGGGCGTTGGGATTGCGTTCGTGTTCCGGCAGGCGGCCGCCGGGGTTAAACAGAAACACTTCCTGCCCGTGTTTGGCACGGAAACCGGCGGTAATCAGAAAGTTTTCCATCTTCGGGTCGTACACCACCATGCTGCCACGGTAATGCAGGCAGTTGGGAATCACAATGCCCACACCTTTGCCCGAACGGGTGGGCGCGGCAAGATAGACAAACTCTTTGCTGCTCCAACGCAGATAATCCGAGCCGTATTTGCCGATCAGCAGGTCGGGGGCTTCGTCAGGGCTGAATTTCTCTTCCAATATCCCGGTTTTTTCAATCTCACGGCGCGTCGCAAACCGTGCCGAACCGTGTAACTCGCGTTTGGGCTTGGCAAACACCGCCACCAGCACAATCACCAATGCCAGCAGCGGCACCAAACCGGCAGCGACCGTCGCCGCTTTGAGTGGGAAAATCATGTTTTCCGGCAGTTGGTCGATGTGCTGCCAGTATTTCCACAGCATTCCGATGGCAGGTTCGGCTTTCAGCCCCAGCCACGCTTTGTAAATCATGCTGCCGATGTACATCCCGCCCGCAGCCGCCAGGACGGTAACCACGCCGGCGGCCGCAAGAGAGATGCCGATTTTGCGTTTATCCATATCCACACTCCGAAAAAAATGCCCGCACAAGGGCGGGTTAAGGAATTTTCAATTTGCCGGTTTATTCGGACGGCCTTATATCATGCCGTAAATGCCGCCGGACACACTTTGTTCCGGCCCGCTTTGTTTGGCAAAGTCGGCGGTACGGATAATCAGCATTTCGTTGCAGATAACCTCGGTAACCGTTCGTGCCGCACCGGTTTTGTCGGTGTAGGGGCGGCTGCGCAGTTTGCCATACACCAAGATGCAGTCGCCTTTCTTCATATACTTACACACGGTCTCCGCATAATGGTTGTACAACAACACAGGGAACCACTCCGTGTGTTCCTTTATCTCGCCGGTGGATTTGTCCGTCCACTTTTCGGTAACGGCCACGTTGATTTTTACCGTGGCCGTGCCGTTGGGCATATAACGGATTTCGGGGTCGGCCCCCAAATTGCCCATAATTTCGATTTTGTTGATATACGGCATGATGCCTCCTTCAAATAATCCATATAAGAAAACGGCCGTTACAGACGGCCGCTCATGGCATAAAACTTTTCCACGGGATCGAAATACAGTTCGGTCATGCGTGTTTTTTCAAAATAACAAATCACATCGATAGTGGCACGAACAGTATTCAATATATAGGAGTGATCCATATTTTGGCCTGCCGGAGATTCCATTGCCAATTGTGCAATACGATAGTGAACGGAGCGGGCATCGTTGGCATGAACAGATGTTAGGCCGCCGGGGTGTCCTGTATTAAGCGCGGATAAGTAGTCCCATGCTTCATCACCGCGAAGCTCGGTCAGAAATATACGGTCGGGCTTCAAACGCATACAGGCGGCCACAATCATTTTGGCCGAGATATGTTCTTTATAAAAAAGGTGTGCATGGTTGGGATGATTGGGGAGACTTAATTCGTGCGTATCTTCAATAGTAATCAACCGTTCATTGGTCGGAATAAGGTCGGCAAGAGCTTTGGTAAATGTAGTTTTACCGGAACCCGTGCCGCCCACCATGCAGATATTCAGTTTTTTATCAATGGCTGTTTGAAAAAATTCGGTCAGGTTGCCGTTGGCCTTATACTCGAGCATTTGGTATTGCCAGTCGGCCAGTTTTACATCATAGGGCAGCTTCATTTTGTCGCAGACATCACGCACATAACGGCTGTCTATTTCAATTTCCGAAGCCGAACGACAATCAGGTACGCCATGCGCGGATACGTCGTTAAACGCATTCAGACGGCCGGTATTGATGTAGTCGTCCAGACCGAAACGGCTGCTTGACGGTTTGCGAAATGCAAACACCATTGTTCCGTCTTCACACGAAGGCGGCATCATGATGTGTCCACGTTCACCGTCGGGAAGTGTAACGGAATGGATGGGCTGCTTATAATTCAAATCTTTTCCGTTAAACACGCAAAGCACATTGCCTAATTGCTTGAGATTATCCAAAGTCAGAATATCGCTTTCATAGCGGGTAAAACCGCTGCTGTTTTCAGTAAACATTTCTCCGCTACGGTTAATCAGCACTTCGGTAATACCCGGTTGGTTCAGTTTTTCTGTGATGCCCAGTTTATCTAAGAGATTGCGGGCGGTAATATCATTGCTAAAATCACTCATATTGTCCTACCAAAATAAAAACCGCCCCATATCGGGGCGGTTATCGGGTTAGTCGGTATTGACCAGTTCGTAAACACCGCTGAAATCCACATCGCGAACGATATAAACCATAATGCGTTCGCCTTGATTCACATACCCTGTCGGCGGGATATTGATTGTGTTTTTCAAAACTTCGGTGGCAATATCCTGAGCCGATTCCGTAGTAGAATCAAAAGAAACGTTGGAAGAACCTTGGCTGCGGCGACCGTAAGCATTAATGGTGTCATCAATCATACTGATCATCACAGCACCGCCGATGCGCTTCCAAAAGTGATTGTTTACACGGGCGGGATGGCCGGAGCCGCCCAATGGGTCCGCGCCGAGACTGTCAATCTTGACCGATACGCCGTTGGGCGTTTCAATGGTAGTCCATGCGGCAAATACCCGAGCTTGCCCTTGTGTTAAGGCCGACTGTTGTTCACCGTGAATAATCGTTCCTTTTTCTACCAACAATACTTTACCGTTGGCCGAATACACATCTTCCAACACCTGACACTTGGTAACGCCAGGATACGTTGTTACGATACGGGTAAGTAAACCGCACGGAATACCGGTACCGCGCCCAAGCAAAAAGTCCAAACTGCCGCGCAGACGGGCGGTGACCGAGGCAAATACGGTCGGATTTAAACGCACAGCCAATCCCTGCTGTTTACTGCCGGAAGATTTCTCCCCTTCCTCACCGCTGCCCGGCAATGAAGAAGTGTCAGACGAAACTGCATCTCCTGCGCCGTTGCCAGTATTGCCTATAACACCTTCAGCCACGCTTTCCGAATCATCGAAGGTTAGCGGGCTCGTCAGACGCAAATCAGGAGGGGGTTCCGACGCAGCCAAGGTCGTTATTGCAGAAGCGGTTTCAACCCCGGATGCGGCTTCCTGCTTCACTTCGGATGCTGCCACAGTTTCAACCACAGGTGCAGATGCAGAAGCAAGAGTTTCCTTCTGCCTTTTCGTAAAATCAAGGCCGCCACCGCTGCCGGTGGTTTCCATCTGTTGTTGCTCGACTTTGGGCTTTTTACTAAACCAGCCGGAACCGTAACGCGCTACACCGGCTGAAATCAACCCCACAGCAAACAGGCCGAGAACCAGCATCGCCACTTTTGTCATTGTGGATACTTTGCGTACACTCAAATCCTGTGGAATGCCGCGTTCCGCTTCGGGCGCGCCGACACGCTCTTTTAAATCACCTTGGAAACGGAAATCACCGTCCTGTGGTGAAGATAGGGAATGGTTTTCAGACGGCTCGATTGAATTAAGTGTGTTGTCGTCAGCATTTCTTACTTGTTTCGGATCCAAATTCATTTACTTGCCCTCTTTTTTCATACGCACGGAACCTTGGACAGTTGTGCCGCGGTAATTGAAATTGCCTTTACTGTCAAAGCTGCGGTTTTCCACACCCAATACTTTTTTACCCAAACGAAGATGGTAACGTGCGGATGTTCCGTGTATCACCAACGTGTCTTTTTCCACATGGCTGTTTACGGTTGATTCCGTGCCGTCGACAGACACTTTGAACACCGTCGGCATTTCGCGTGCAGTATCAAATTTCAGATAAGTAAAACGGCCGTTATCCCACATCATCGAAGGGGCGAGTGATCTCGAACCAAAGCCCCAATAATCCATATTACGGAAACCGTGGCTCTTGTCGGGGTGGAGGTCATTCAGGGTGCGTGCCTCTATACGTTTACGGGCAGCCGCTTGCTGTTGTTTGTTGATTTCGTCGGGATAACGGAAGCGCAAAATATAGGTAGGAGGATGGTTTTTACCAGCCATCCGTAAATCAAATGCGTAAGTGCGTTTATTCGTAGAAATCAGCAGGTTGGTTTCAGGAGAAAGCGTTTGGGGTTTGAATAAAATATTGTTCCCCGACACAGTCAATTTCCATGCTCCCGTGTTGCCGGCAACAATTGCCTTGCTCTCCCCTGTCAGACGTTCGTCTGCGGCCAGCTGCACCATAACGGCACGGCCTACTTTAGAACGGATCACTACCACGTTGTCGGGGTTGTAATTCACATACTGGATACGCTTGTCGTACACCGTTCCTTTCGGCACCACCGCAGCCTGAACTGACAGCGACAAAAAACCGGCAGCAAGGCCGGTAATCAACAGAGTATTTTTCATCATTGTGTATTCTCCACTTCCACCTGATAAGAATCGACAAAAAAACCTAATCGGTTCTTAGCCCGATCATCTTCCTTGATCGGGGGATTGCCATAATGAAATGCAATGCTGGCAATCATATGTTGGGTAACCGGCTGTTCGGTTGATGCGGGATTAACCGGCAGTTTGGTTTTACTGAAACGAACCTGTGCAGTATCGCCGACAAACGAAACCGACTGTATATCCACTTTTACCCGGTATTTATCGCCCAATACCTTGTCAGGGCCGATACCGTCTGAAAAAGGCTTGGAAAACCGAGCCTGCTCTTGCGGAGAACTCATGGCTATGGTGGTGTCGTAGGTCGTCTGTATCATGTACCAGTCGTAGCTTTCCCTACTCTTAACATAAAGCTCCAAGAGAAACTTGTTCATTTCCTTATTGTTGGAAAGGGTTTTATGATCCAATGTTGTAATTACATTGGTTTGGCCGGTTTTGGTATCGACCATAACGATATATGGTTCCACACGAACCAGCGGCTGCATTGCCGCTACGGCAAAAACTGCGGCAACCGTAACCAGCCCTGCGGCAGAGGCTACCGTCCAAGCGATTTTTTCGCGTTTTTTAATGTTTTCAATTTCAGATTTTTCAAATTCTTTGGCCGACTGGATAAACGCAATCGATTCTTTATAAGGGGTTTTGCTTTTTTCCACCGCAGGGGAGCTTGCGGTATTTTGGCGTTTTCTGCGGAACAATTTCATATTTACCGTCCTGTTTGGTAAGTGGGGTTAATCGGGAACGCCTTGCCGCCTGGTTTTTTTGGGGCATGAGAACAAGCTGTCAGCAAGACGGCGGATAGCAGAATAAGGGAGAGGGTTTTCATAGCAGAATCTCCAAAAGAAAAATGCCTCCATAGGGAGGCATTTTTTATTTATTAATAAACAAAGAGAAAGTCAGAATACTTCGTGATGCACTTTGAATTTTTGCAGGTCATACCGAGCACCATCAGGAACAGCCCCTGGGGTATTAAATTCAAATCGCTCTTTTTCTTTCCCGGAGAGATGTATTTCGCCAAATAGTGAACTGGCTTTAAAACCATCTTTATCATAAATCGGAATAGATATGTACAACCTCACCAACTTATCGGTTTTGTTGTAGGCTTCTCCTGTTAAGCGAAGGCCCTTTCCATTCAAAGCCGGCCACGCTGATATTTTCATATTTTTCAGCGCATAAACAGATGTCTGCTTATCAGAAATCGTTTTCCCTTCTGAGGGAGAAGAACCGGATAGGCTACTATTTATGCTGCCAAGCGTACTATTTACCTGAGCCAAACCCTCATTTAGGGAGGCACAACCACTAACAATCGTAGCGGCCGCCAATAATACTGGGAATACAAATGCTTTTTTGCTTTTAGTCATATAACCTCTCAATTTATCAGTAATCCATATCATCTAAAAATATAAAATCATGCCAATGCAGGAATATAGAAACAAGGAAAACAATAAAACATGGGATGCTTCGGAAAAAAAGCTCAATGAAATAATCAGTAATTTGATATTCAGAGAAAGATTTGTCAAAGCCAACTATTTTCCATGTCCCATACACCCACAGAAAACTAAAAAATAATGCTATATAGCGGCGTAACCGCTTATTAAAAAGCACACCGTAAACAAAGAAGCAGAATAAAAATAAACCTGTTGCAATGAAAACTAAAGAATCCGAACCAATATACTTAGAAGTAAATTCACTTGTTGAAAGAAAGTAAGCCAATGTCGGCGGAACGATGAAAACTTCAAATGCCAACAGCCCGGAATTGCGGTCAACAACTTTGGCTTGTAATATTCCTTTTCTAATCTCGTTATGATCCATCTTTAGTCTCCTTACACCTTAGGTATTTTTAATATTTCCCCCGCTGCGATATTTTACCCACCGGTTTTTAGCGGTTTCTCCAACTTTTCCGGCTCCATACGACGCTTTGGAAACTCCTTTTCTAGCCATATTGTAAATGGTACGCATAGAGCCTTGGATAGCACTGCCACCGGTAAGGGCAGAAGCTATTTGCGGGGTGTTCCAGCATACAACGATAAAAAGTATAGTTATAAGCAATAGCAAAATAGCTAACGAAGAAGCGGCGGCGATATTATCGGCTCCCATGATATCCACATAATCTTTAATAAAAGTAAGCATCATGGAGCCGAGAACCGAAAACAGTACAATGGTAAACACATAATTTAAACATTGTCCTACCCAGTTCATGCTGTATTGGCGCGTGGCGGGAAACAGCCCGAAACCGATGAATAGTGGGCCGATCATCAAAACCATGGCCAAAGAAATTTTTGAAAGTATATAAAAAGCAAACCCGACAGTAAGCAAAATACCCATAAAAATTTCAATGCTGTAAATCACGATACTGTAATCTATACGGGTTCCTACATCCAAAATATTCAACCGGCTTCGTTGTAAAGCAAGTTCGTCTGTAACTGTGTTTACATCATCGACAATCTTATCCAAGGCCCCACCGGAATATTCCATGCTTCCAAAGGCTTTTGCCAAATCATCAGGTAGGACATAAATAATGTTGGCAAGTTCAGAATAGTGTGAGGCATTAAAAGCTAAGGTAATTAAAAAAGCCCACGTTATCATGCGTTTGATAAAATCAACAAACATTTCATCAATACCGCCGCCGCTCCAATATGAAACCATAATCATCAGCAGATAGATGCCGAACAATATTGAAAAAATGGGAGCGATATTAGAAATCAGATTACCGGCCGACTCAAACAAACTGGTTCCCATGTTAACAGTTACAAACTGTGTCATATCAACAAAAAATGTTGACTTTTCAGATACGTCTGACATATTAGTTTCCTGTAAAGAAACCCGTTGTTTGGAAAACAACGGGCTAAACCTAAAGTTCGCAAGGGTTAAATGGAACCGCATTCTTTTTGAGCAGCCTTACCTTTCGCTTTAATTTGGCAAGCAATAATGTTTTGCTGCTGGGCCGTTTGAATTTTTTCTTGCTGTTCTGCCATTTTCATACCCATATCCAACATAACTTGGTTATTTGCAATGCGTGCTTGCTCAACAGCGATACGGTTTTGTAAGTCAGCGGCAGCCTTCGCGTCTTGAGTTTGATTGGCTTTTTGGGCTAACTGATTGATTACTTTTACACGCGCATCAGTGTCCATAATCGCTTTTGCGGCCTGCTTATAGCTGTTAATCAAGGCTTCAGCGGCATTGTTTTGGCTATATTGGTCTTTACCAGTAAGTGTTGCAGTATCGAGATTTTTAATATCGTTATAAATGCCTTTCCACTCATCAGGTATTTGATCCAGCGCGGCATTCTTAGCAAAATCACCAAGATTGCGCGTCCCCGTTAATGCTTTTACCTGATTTTTAAGCTCTTGAAGCTGTTTAATTTGGTTCTGAATCTGTTGAGCAAGTTGAATACCCTGTTGAATTGCCTGAGCAATTGCTGCACCATCAACCACGGGGATACCACTAGCTGACACGGGGGCAACAGAACCTGTCATCATGCCGATGGAAACCAAAACGGCTATGCCCATTTTTTTTAAATTTGTCGATTTCATTTGAATCATTTCCTTATAAATAGAAAAAGCCGCAAATGCGGCAGGGAGAGAAGCTAAAAGGCCGTCTGAAAAACTTTCAGACGGCCTTTTTTCTGTACTCAAACAGTCTCAGACTGTTGCTCTTGCTCTATTTTTGCTGTTTTATTCTCCTTTCTCATTTCATGGAAAACAGGCAACCAATCATCGGGGTTTTCGCTACCACAATACTCCATTGCTTGGTGCATGATATGTACGTTAGCTGCATTACCCGAGAGGACTGCGATTTCGTCTTTCATGCCTGTCAGATTGAGCGTCGCTATAGAACTACCCATGTTTTGCTTGATTAAGAACTTGCGGCTTTTCTCGCCGAGTTTCCTCATCTCCAAAAATTCTTTTTCTGTCAGACCGAGACGTTGGTAATTGCCTTCGTATTCAGCAGCAGGGTTAGGTAGCAGCACTTTGGTTACAGTCTGTTCTACGACGGTGTCAAAAATCGGCGAATTGATGGCGTCTTTCGGTGACTGGGTAACCAGCAGTAAAAAACCGCCAAGTTTTCGGTCGGTTTTCAATCCGTCAACGATAAATTCTTGTGTAACCGGATATTTTGCCGGCAGCCAAAATTCTTCCAACACAGTTGCCAATACCCCACGGCTTTTGGCTACACGTTCCAGCATGATGTTTTTCATGTAGAACATACAAGCCAGTATCGGTTCGGTGGGGCGGTAATCAGCCTTGAGAATGTCGGTCAGGTCAAAACCTACACGATAGAATTCATCGGGATTGAACAGGTTTTCGGGGTTATCCAGGCACCATGCGAAACGCCCTTTTCCGCACCATACTTCAAGGCGGGTAAATAGACTGTTATCTTCGGTGCTGGGTGGGATGGAGTGCAGCAATGCGCCCATACGGCGGTGTTTGAAATCCAAATTCATCACGGTATCCACCGCCATCTTGATCTTTTTCTGTTCTTCTGCGGTATTATCCTTGCTCTGTTGTCGGACACACGAACCGACCAAGTCATACAGGAAATCCCTTAATTTGGGAGAATCTGGCCATTGGAACGGGTTCAGACCGGTGGGAACACCCGCATCAATCGGGAAATAGGTGCCGCCGATTGCGCGAATAAAAATCTCCATGCCCTTGTCTTTGTCCATCGCAAAGATAAAAGGCTTGAAGCGTTCGGCAAAACTTAACATAGCTGTTTGAGCGGTAGTTTTACCTGCTCCGGTTTTCCCCATCAGTAACGCATGCCCGGCAGGATATTCCTCTGCGGGAACAAGTTCGTTGGGATCTGTGTAGTGGAAATTGAAGTCGTAAATGGTGCTGCCCTCGGTTTTCAAAGGCATAACGGCCGAACCGTCTCCCAGCGGGTTGCCCCGGCTTTTTCCGTGTTCGTAGTTAAACATCGGGAAAGAAGCGGCTAAATTGGTGGTGGCCTTGGGAAATGGGCGTGGTTTGATTTTGGCACCGGGAAACTGGCTGAAAAAGGTAAATTCCGCCGATAACGACGCACGGATAAAACGAAAGCCGCCGGAACTCAAGAATCGGGCGGCTACAGTTTGTCCGTTAGTGTACGCTTTTCTTGGAGTATCCCCAAAAACCACCAACGCGCCATGATAATCACCAAACATCAAATCACCGGTAGCCAAATGGCCTTTAGCCTCCATCAATTCTTTGTGCTGCCCAATGGCCATATCACCCACTGATTCCAACTTGTTAAGTTGATCGTCGATTTTTTTCATCATTGAGCCGGAACGTATATAGGCAAAACTTTGGGTAAAAATAAATTCACAGGGCAACGAAAGTGTACTGACCATTACCTTGACCTTACTTTGACCAAACTCTTTCAGATCGTATAGTGTGGCATAGCGTGTTTTATCAGAACTACGCATTTCCAAAAGTTCAGAACCGAAGTGCAGGTTGGCTGACGGAATGGTTCGGTAGGCATTTGCCGAACCGATCGGAATCGGTTCGTAAGTGCCGTTGGCCAGCATACCGATAAACTCATAGAACTCTGAAAAAAGAATACCCGATTCGTTATAGTATGCTTTCAATATATACGGATCATAATCTTGCAAATATTCGGTCAGTTTCTCAATGAGTTCTTCAGCTTCTTCTACGGCATCATCAATATCCTCATATTTAAGAATACAGGTAATGTAGTAGATGTTTTCAAAATAATCGCCACTCTGGAGCTTTTCCATATACTTGCGCGCGAAAGTGCGCGTAAACGTAGTATGGAAATCGTATTCACGCTCGAAGTCGATTTTTTTGTGGTGGTGGGTTACCCAAAGCCCCAAGCGGCTACTTTTGTCTTTACCGATAGAAGCAAGGGTTTTGTTCAGATTCAGGTATTGAACAACCATACTGGTATCATCCACACCCTCAAAACGTGTTCCCTCTAAGCGGAAAGTAAAAGCAACGCGGTTATCTGCAAGTAACACCACACGTTCGCTTATATGCTGTTTATAAGGTGGCAGGCTATCTTCCTGCCCACGTTGTTTTTTCAGTATTTTGCTCAAAAAATCGTTGGTAATCATCATTCTCTCTTCCGTACTTACTGCCTAAAATCGTGTTGGTTTTACCGAACAGCCGATAATTTCGCCGCCGCAATACACTTAAGGTTGATAAGCCGATAATGCGCAATGCCTGGTCATCCTGTTGCGTTTGCGTGTAAATGAAAAGCAAACATGGAATAACAAAGAGCAATGCGAGAAAAGCTTTTCCGTGTATAAAAGGCAGTAAAATCATGGAAATAAAAACAGGAAAAATAAATGACATAAGAGCAGGAACCAGCGGCATTCCTGCAATAGTCGCTGCCCGGGCTAAAGCATTAAACCCCGGGAGCTCGTCATCTATTTCTAGAAATTTTTCATTCATGTTTGACCCTTTCCTACGCCCACACACCCCAAAAATAAACACCAAGAGCAGGGACGCCACCTACAACAGCGACTTTCAAACAGCAAACACCGAAGTCCATCCAATCAATCTTATTCCCCCAAAGTTTGCCACCTTCCCAAAGTAAATAAATAATGGCACATACACCGATAAAAGAATAAGCAGCAGTTTTCCAACTGTTTGCTTCACTTTCCAGTTTTGTGAGACCGCCGGAAGAAGCATAAGCATCGCCGCTGAACAGAAAAATAAATAATGCGAAGGCAAACCCAGCCAACAACAAAATGTATTTTTGGGTTGACACAACAGCTTGAGTTTGGGTTTCAGAAACAGAATTCATAAGTATTTCCTTTAAAAAAATGCCGCCAAATGGCGGACACAAAAAAACCGGCACTAGGCCGGAACACAGTTACCCGAGGGTAAAATTAAAACTCTTGAAACACATCCCACGCTGCATATTGTTTCGGCGGTGGGGAATCGGCTACCGCCCGGGCCGAAGCTATGCGGACGGCCTTAACAGCGGTTTTCTGCGGATGGTAAGCCGCTTTCATGGACACTCCACGGTTTCCCGCAGCATGGGCGGGGTTGCCACTTAATTGTGCGTAACGGTTACGCACAATCCGGACGTATTTTTGGGTTTCGCGGTAGGGTGGGATGCCCCTATATTTGTCCACCGCGCCCTCGCCGGCGTTGTAGCCGGCCAGTATCAGGTTGAGGTCTCCTTTGTAACGGTTGCTCAAAAAACGCAGGTAGCGCGTACCGGCGATGATGTTGTGTTCGGGGTTGTACAGATATTTGGGATTAACCCCCATCCGCGCAGCCGTAGGCGGGATAACCTGCAACAGGCCGCGGGCATTTTTGTGCGAAAGGGCATAACGGTTACCACCGCTCTCCCGAGCCATAACGGCCCACACAAGGTTCGCATCCAAGCCTTGCGCCGCCGCGTGTTTTTCCACCAAATGCTGATACTGCGGATAAGGTGCAGAGATGCAGACACCTGATGCCAACGCCGCTACAACTGCCAACAGATTTTTAGCTTTCAAGATTTGCTCCTTTAAAAAAAGACCGCCTGAAAAATTCAGACGGCCTCACTGATTTAGGCTGATTAATTTATCAGGGCTAGAACGGAATATCGGATTCGATATCGTCCACAGGGACAACCGGTACGGCGGGAGCCTGCCGTTTTGGCGGAGTTACGACACCACCACTTGCTGCGGCATATTTTTCCGCCGTCATGTGGTGCGATGATTGCTGTTGTGCCGGTGCACCGCCGTATTCCGCAGAGCCGCCGCTGCGCGAACCGAGCATTTTCATTTCGTTGCCGATAATGTCGTAGGCGGTGCGCTCGATACCGTCTTTACCCAGATATTTGCGGCTTTGGATACGGCCATCGATATAAACCGAGCTGCCTTTACGCAGATACTGGCCGGCTACTTCGGCCAAACGGCGGTAAAGGGTAATGTTGTGCCATTCGGTACGTTCCTGACGCTGGCCGGTTTGGCGGTCGTTCCAAGTTTCGCTGGTGGCGATGCTGAAATTGCAGACGGCCTCGCCGTTGGGCATATAGCGCATTTCGGGATCGCGGCCGAGATTGCCGATAAGGATGACTTTGTTCAAGGATGCCATTTGCTGCTCCCAAAAAGAAAAAACGAAAAATTAAACATGCCCAATAGGTACAGGCAGGCTTAAGTTTTCGTTTTTGTGTGTGTCTAATTTGTGACTGAATGTTCTTAAACAAGGCTGTATATAACGGTAAATGCAGACTTCACTCTTGTTTAAAATCAATTAGTTATATTTTATATTGCGGACTGTTAATCCGCAGGTCCCTGGTTCGAGCCCAGGTCGGGGAGCCAGATAAAAAAACCGCCCAAGTTTAAATAAACTGGGCGGTTTTTCCATCTGTTTTTTGCAACAGTATTAATTTTTGCCAATTTTTAAGATGCCCGGGTTAATCTTGATATGGCGTATATATTTTTTCTTGGACTGATTGACTGTATCTGAAATTTCATTCATTTTGTTTTCAGACGGCCTTTTTCTCGGCATGTTTGCAATATCACGTTTACAGGGCTTGCCAAGCGGGCAGGCAAAGAGTATTTTTCATATATAACCATCAACCACCCGAAAGTATCCATCATGGCAAGAGAAGTTCCCGCCGTATTCGGCAGCGTTTTCCATAAAGATATGCCGGTATTGGCTTTTGAAAACGGCGCATGGCAGGGCGTGCGCTGGCAGCCTTCCGATAATCTGCAACTAGCACCTGGCGCGCATTGCCTGCATTACGGCAGCGAATGTTTCGAGGGTTTGAAGGCATTCCGCCAGGAAGACGGCGGCATTGTGTTGTTCCGCCCCGATGCGAATATCGCCCGTATGCAGCAGAGTGCCAAATTGTTGAGCCTGCCCGTTCCGGAAACCGAGGCTTTCCGTGATGCTTTAATCGAGTTGGTGGCGCGTGCCGCAGACGAAATCCCCGATGCGCCTGCTTCGTTGTACCTTCGCCCGACTTTAATCGGCACCGACCCGGTTATCGGCAAGGCTGCGGCCGGTTCGGATAATGCGGTTCTGTATATTTTGGCTTCGCCGGTGGGCGATTATTTCAAAGCCGGTTCGCCGATGAAACTTCTGGTGGAAACGGAACACATGCGCTGCGCCCCGCATATGGGCCGTGTGAAATGCGGCGGCAACTATGCTTCGGCGTTGCCGTGGGTAACCAAAGCACGCGAAGAATACGGTGCGCACCAAGTACTGTTTTGCCCGAACGGCGACGTGCAGGAAACGGCGGCGGCGAATTTTGCTTTGATTAAGGGTGATGAAATCATCACCAAACCGTTAACCAGCGAATTTTTACACGGCGTAACCCGCGATTCAGTGTTGAAAGTGGCGCGCGATATGGGCTACCAAATCAGCGAGCGCAACTTTACCGTAGAAGAGTTACGCGAAGCCGTGGAAAACGGTGCGGAGGCAATTTTAACCGGCACGGCGGCGGTGATTTCTCCGGTTACTTCTTTTGTAATTGGCGGCAAAGAAATCGCCGTTGCCGGCCAAGAGCGCGGCACCGCCATCCGCAAAGCCGTTACCGACATCCAATACGGCCTGGCCGAAGACCGTTACGGTTGGTTGGTTAAAGTGGCATAAGGCTTGTTGGCATAAAGCGGCCGTCTGAAAATACCAAACTTTCAGACGGCCTTTTGGTCTGTGTAACAGGCATCAGGCCGTCTGAAACCATCACCGCAACCCATAATGATTAACCAATGAATAATATTCAAATTCCCTGGGGGCAGATTCTGCTCTACCTGCACACCGCCGCCGCATTGGCCTGCGTGGTGCGGGTGCTTTATAAACAGCGCAACACCGGCACGGCGTTTGCATGGCTGATTATCCTGTTTATGTTTCCGCTTTTCGGCGTGATTGCCTATCTGATGCTGGGCGAACCGCGCCTCGGTTTGGCGCGTGCCAAGCGGGCGGCTGAAATGAACCGCTTCTACGGCGAGTTTGCCGAGCGTTATCTGGCCGATATCGATTTGGACGTTACCAACGAAATCCGCCCGCGTTACCGGGGCATTGCCAAAGTGGCCGCAGATGCCACCGGTTTGGGCGCCACCCGCAACAACGCCATGACGCTGCTTTCCACCACCGACGAAATCGTTGATGCCATGTTGGCCGATATACGCGCGGCCGAACAGTCGTGCCTGTTGGCGTTTTATATCATCGACCCGCAGGGCAGAATCGAAACGCTGCTCAACACGGTAATCGAAGCGGCAGAGCGGGGGGTGGATTGTGCGGTGTTGGCCGATGCGGTGGGCAGCCACGGATTTTTCAACAGCGGCTGGGTAGAAAAACTGCGTGCAGCCGGCATCGAGGTGCACGCCGCGCTGCCGGTGGGGCCGATGCGCACGCTGTTTACCCGCAGCGATTTGCGTAACCACCGCAAGATTTTGATTGTCGATAAAAAAATCGGCTACACCGGCAGCTATAACTTGGTTGATCCGCGCTTTTTCAAACAAAGCTCGGGCGTGGGCGAATGGGTGGACGTGATGATGCGCTGTACCGGCCCGATGGTGTTGGAAATGACGGCCGTGTTTTATGCCGATTTGGCGGTGGAAAATGATGACAATCTGGCCAATGTGCAGCAATATTTGGGCACTTATACCGAAATTATTCCCGCCATGCTGCCCGACAAAATGCGCGCAGGCAACGTTGCCGCCCAAGTGATACCGTCGGCGCCCGACCAGGGCGAGCGGGTAATTTACGAAACCATTATCAGCGCCATTTATTCCGCCACCCGCAAAATCGTCATCACCACTCCGTATTTCGTGCCCGACGATCCGCTGCTGATGGCGCTCACTACCGCCGCCAAGCGCGGGGTGGACGTTACCCTGATATTGCCGGCCAAAGTAGATTCGCTGATGGTGCGCTACGCATCGCGCGCCTATTACCCCATGTTGTTGAAAGCGGGTGTGAAAATCGCCCTGTTTGAAGGCGGGCTGCTGCACGCCAAAACCATGACTATCGACGAAGGCTACACGCTCTTCGGCACGGTGAATATGGATATGCGCAGCTTCTTCCTGAATCTCGAAATCAGCCTGGCGGTTTACGATAAAACCATCACCGGCCAGGTGATTGATTTGCAGCAGCAATATCTGAGCAGCAGCCGTTATGTGAGCATAAAAAGATGGCAGCAGCGAGCCAGATGGTGGGGGCTGGTGGAAAATACCGTGCGCCTGATGAGTCCGTTGTTGTGATGCAAAAATAATATTGAGGCCGTCTGAAAACACGTTGCGTAGTTTCTGCGCAAGCGGGTGTTTTCAGACGGCCTCAAGTTTGATTAACAAGTGCAACACTGATGCTATATAAAGTGTAAATTAACATTTATTTACAAAAATGGCGCCCTGTATAGATAGCATGAAGCCGATTCTGTTGCTGCCGTAGCAGCTTACAAAATCGTTCTCTTCGAGTTAATTATTTTGTTTCGTTATATATTTTTGCACGGCCGGTTTTCAGCAGGGGGCTTGTTGCGAGGCATTCTTATCGGTAAGCAAGATATTGTTTTGCGGCGGCAAACTGTTTTCGATGGGGCTTCAAGCACAAACCGACAAGTGGATTCGTTCTCGGCGTGTGCGGTCGTAAGGGGTGGGCAGAACTTCATCGCAAGCGGCTTGTCAAGACTGGTAGTGTTTTTTGAAATACAGTATATTGTGTTTCTCTTAATGCAGCACTACCGTATCTTGTGTTTTTGCCCAATTTTAGGATAAGTCGATGAACGCACCAACCAACCTGAAAGTAACCAAGCGCGACGGGCGTTTGGAAGAAATAGACCTGTATAAAATCCACCGTGTGATCAACTGGGCGGCGGAAGGGTTGAATAATGTTTCCGTATCGCAGGTGGAGCTGAAATCGCATATCCAGTTTTACAACGGCATCCGCACCGACGACATCCACGAAACCATCATCAAGGCCGCGGCCGACCTGATTTCTCAGGAAACGCCCGATTACCAATACCTGGCCGCCCGCCTGGCGATTTTCCACCTGCGCAAAATCGCCTACGGCCAGTTTGAGCCGCCCCACCTTTACGACCATGTTGCCAAGCTCACCGAAGCGGGCAAATACGACCGCCACCTGCTGGCCGATTACAGCCGCGAAGAGTTCGACGAACTGAATGCCTATATCGACCACGACCGCGATATGGCCTTTTCCTACGGTGCGGTCAAACAGCTCGAAGGCAAATATCTGGTGCAAAACCGCGTTACCCGCCAAATCTACGAAACCCCGCAGTTTCTGTATGTACTGGTGGCGATGTGCCTGTTTGCCAAATATCCGAAAGCCACCCGCCTCGATTATGTGAAACGCTTTTACGATGCCGTTTCCACCTTTAAAATTTCCCTGCCCACGCCGATTATGAGCGGCGTGCGTACGCCCACACGCCAGTTTTCGAGCTGCGTGTTGATCGAGTGCGACGACAGCCTCGATTCCATCAACGCCACCACCAGCGCCATTGTGAAATACGTTTCCCAACGCGCGGGCATTGGCATCAACGCCGGCCGCATCCGCGGTTTGGGCAGCGAAATCCGCGGCGGCGAGGCGCAGCACACCGGCTGCATTCCGTTCTTCAAAATGTTCCAGGCCGCCGTTAAATCCTGCTCGCAAGGCGGCGTGCGCGGCGGTGCGGCCACCTTGTTCTACCCCCTGTGGCACATCGAAGTGGAAAGCCTGTTGGTGCTGAAAAACAACCGCGGCGTGGAAGACAACCGCGTGCGCCATCTTGATTACGGCGTGCAGATTAACCGCCTGCTCTACACACGCCTGATTAAAGGCGGCGACATCGCCCTGTTTTCACCGCACGAAGTACCCGGCCTGTATGACGCCTTTTTCGCCGACCAAGACGAATTCGAGCGCCTTTATACCCAATACGAGCAAGACCCCGCCGTCCGCAAGCGCGTGGTGCCCGCCACCGAGCTGTTTTCGCTGTTGATGCAGGAGCGCGCCGGCACCGGCCGCATCTACATCCAAAACGTCGATCACTGCAACACCCACAGCCCGTTCGATCCGAAAGTGGCACCGGTGCGCCAGTCCAACCTGTGTTTGGAAATCGCGCTGCCGACCAAGCCGTTAAACGACATCAACGACGAAAACGGCGAAATCGCCCTGTGCACCCTGTCGGCCTTCAACCTCGGGGCACTGGAAAGCTTAAACGAACTCGAAGGTTTGGCCGATTTGGCCGTGCGTGCGCTCGATGCCTTGCTCGATTATCAAGACTATCCCGTTAAAGCTGCCTATCACGCCACCATGAACCGCCGTACCCTCGGCATCGGCGTGATCAACTACGCCTACTATCTGGCCAAAAACGGCGTGAAATACAGCGACGATTCCGCCATCGGCTTAACCCACCGCACCTTTGAAGCAATCCAGTATTACCTGCTCAAAGCCTCGGTGCAACTCGCCCAAGAATTCGGCGCCTGCCCGGCGTTTAAAGAAACCACCTACGCGCAAGGCAAGCTGCCCGTCGATACCTATAAAAAAGATTTGGACACCATCTGCCAAGAGCCGCTGCACCTGGATTGGGAGGGCCTGCGCGCCGACATTGTCAAACACGGCCTGCGCAATTCCACCTTAACCGCACTGATGCCGTCTGAAACCAGTTCGCAAATCGCCAACGCCACCAACGGCATCGAACCGCCGCGTGGACTGGTTTCGGTAAAAGCCTCGAAAGACGGCATTTTGAAACAGGTGGTGCCAGAATTTGAGCGACTGAAAAACCAATACGAACTGTTGTGGCAGATGCCTTCCAACGACGGCTATTTGAAACTCGTGGGCGTGATGCAGAAATTCGTCGATCAGGCCATTTCCGCCAATACCAGCTACGACCCGCAACGCTTCGAAGGCGGCCGCGTGCCGATGAAGCAACTTTTGAAAGACCTGCTTACCGCCTATAAATTCGGCTTGAAAACCCTGTATTACCACAACACCCGCGACGGTGCCGACGATACGCAGACCGATATCCAAGACGACGGCTGTGTAGGCGGGGCGTGTAAGATTTAAAACGTTTAAGATTTGAAAAATAACAATATTTTCAGACGACTTGTTGTTGAAAGGTCGTCTGAAAACGCTATGAATAAAAATACCATAACCCTTATAGGCTGGACTTTAGCTCGGCGATGTAGGGTTTCGCATTTTTGAAAAATAGATTGCTAAAAGGTTTGATTCTATGGCTAATACTTCCTATCAACAGCTTGAGATGGATTTTCATGTTGAAATTCAGAAGGATATCAATGGTATTGAGATGGGTGTTCTTGATAATGGTATTCCATATTTAACACAAACAGGACTGGCCGCTCTTACTGGTGTGAACCGTAGTGTAATATATGATATTAGTACTGAATGGGAAAATACTTTTAATGAAGATGTGTTTGGTGGAAAAGATAGAAACTCTTTATTGCGAGAGTTGCTTACAAAAAAAGGCTATAGAGAGCCTAAGTTATACTTAGAAATCATTACGAGTAGACAAAAGCATTATGCATATCCAGATATTGTTTGTATGGCAATATTGGAGTATTACGCTTTTGATAGTAAAAGTAAAACAGATATTGCTGTAACAAATTTTAGAGAGCTTGCTAGATATGGATTACAAACATATATCTACCAAGCGTTAAATTATAGGCCATTTGATAAATGGAAATACCTTAATGACAGAACATCTATTCTACAAAATAATGTACCTACCGGATATTTTATTATTTTTCAAGAAATTACTGGCATGATTGTTGATTTAATAAATGCGGATGTTACTGTTAATCATAAAACTATACCAGACATTAGCGTTGGCATACTATGGGCAAAATTTTGGAAAGAAAATAACTTAAGCTCTCAGCACGGAGAATTTATCCCTTGTGCCCATAACTATCCAAATTATTATCCACAAGCAGCAAGTAATCCACAATCTGTAAACGCCTATCCTGAAAATGCTTTACCTGAATTTAGACGTTGGTTTAGAGAAACATATTTACCAACAAAATTTCCTACTTACATTTTGAAGAAAGCTAATGATTTATCTGGCGGTAGGTCAGAAGCTCTAAGAATAGGAAGTATGTATCAAGCTAAGCAAATCAGTAGCAATAATTAAAAAATTAAATTTTATTAAAAAGTTAAGCTTTATCTGGGATTAAAATTGGTAAGTTCACATTTACTTTGATAAAAAACCACATTACCGTTCTTCTCTCTTGAACGGGGATAAAGCAGTACCATTAAGGTGGTATTAAGGCCGTCTGAAAATTTTATCATTATTTCAAAAGAGAACCCGCTATGTCCTGCGAACACCTAATCATGTCATACAGCACGTTCAGTAAAGAAAAAAACAACGCTTTAACCGAGCCGATGTTTTTCGGCCAGCCGGTGAATGTGGCGCGTTATGACCAGCAGAAATATGAAATTTTTGAAAAGCTGATTGAAAAGCAGCTGTCGTTTTTCTGGCGGCCGGAAGAAATCGACGTATCGCGCGACCGTATCGATTACCAAAACCTGCCCGAGCATGAAAAACATATTTTTATCAGCAATTTGAAATACCAAACCCTGCTCGATTCGATTCAGGGGCGCAGCCCCAATGTGGCGCTGCTGCCGTTGGTGTCGATTCCCGAACTGGAAACGTGGATTGAAACCTGGAGCTTCAGCGAAACCATCCACTCGCGCAGCTATACCCACATTATCCGCAATATCGTTAACGACCCGTCGGTGGTGTTCGACGATATCGTCGATAACGAATACATCATTGCCCGTGCCGAAGATATTGCCTGTTACTACGATGATTTGATCGAATACACGCAGTATTACAACCTGTTCGGCGAAGGCGAGCACCGTTTCGACGGCAAAACCGTGCGCGTGAGCCTGCGCGAGTTGAAGAAGAAGCTGTATTTGTGCCTGATGTGCGTAAACGTGCTGGAGGCCATCCGCTTTTATGTGTCGTTTGCCTGCTCGTTTGCTTTTGCCGAGCGCGAGCTGATGGAGGGCAACGCCAAAATCATCAAACTGATTGCGCGCGACGAAGCCCTGCACCTTACCGGCACACAGCATATGCTGAACCTGATGCGCAGCGGCGCGGACGATGCGGAGATGGCGGAAATCGCCGCCGAGCTGGAGCAGGAATGTTTCGAGCTGTTTAAAAAAGCCGCCTTGCAAGAGAAAGAATGGGCGGAATACCTGTTTAAAGACGGCTCGATGATCGGCCTAAACAAGGAAATTCTCAGCCAATACGTTGATTATATTACCAACCTTCGTATGCAGGCGGTGGGTTTGAAACCGGCGTTTGAAAACGCTACCCAAAACCCGATTCCGTGGATTAATGCGTGGCTGTCGTCCGACAACGTGCAGGTGGCGCCGCAGGAAGTGGAAATTTCGTCGTACCTGATCGGGCAGATTGATGCCGAGGTGAATGCCGACGATTTGGGCGATTTTGAGCTTTAACTTCCACCACAACAAACAGGCCGTCTGAAAAACTGCGGATTGTGCCGTGGATGTTCAGACGGCCTGAAACCTTGTTTCCGGTTCATTCATTGAGGCCGTCTGAAAACAATACGGCAAACAGACCACACACAAGCGGATTTTTTTATGGTTTTAATCACCACACGCGATAAGAGTTTCGAGCTGCGGCAGGACGAAACCCTGCTGGAGGGGCTGGAGCGTACCGGCCACGAGGTTGAATACCAATGCCGCAGCGGCTATTGCGGCTCTTGCCGCATGAAAATCGTGTCAGGCAGGGTGGAATACGATAACTTTCCGCTGGCGTTTGTCGCGCCGGGCGAAATTCTGCCGTGCTGTTGCCGCGTAACCGAAGCGGTGGAGGTGGACTGCGGTATGCGCGTGCAGGAACCGGATTTGTTTGATGTGGATTTGTTTGAGGAATAGTTGCAGGCCCGGGGCTTTGCAAAACCCGAAACTTTGCCGAATCTGTTTGATATGCCGCTACCTTTCCTACTATCTTTTTGTTTCTAAAAAAATTTAAGCGGCGCTTTACAGCGCCGCTTAAATTTGCAGCCTTTCAAAAGCCGGCCGGCTTGGCTTGCCTTTAGTGAAAAGGTTCGGGTGCGGATTCATCGGTTTTATCCAGCGCATCAAGTTTTTGCTGAGCTTCGCTAACCGCCGCTTCAAGGCTTTGGATACGCTGTTGGTAGCGCACATAATTGCGCTCGTTGCCGTAGCGCACCTGTTTGCCGTCTTCCAGCGCTTTTTGTGCCTGTTCGAGCTGCCGTTGGGCGGCTTGGCGCTGTGCTTGGCCGGCAGGGCGGTTCTCGGGGCGGCTTTCCTGTGCGGGAGCTTGCGGTTGGACGGCGGGTGCCGGTGATGCCGAATAAAGGCCGACCCTGCCGATATCTGCTTTTTGGCAGTTGCCGCCGGGGTTTTGCGTGTAAACGCGCTGCCCGTTTTGAAGGCACTCGTAAACCGTGGCGGCTTGTGCGGATAATGCGCCGGCAGAGAATAGAGCAGCGGCAAGCAGGCGGGTAATATTGTTCATGATTTGTTTTCCGTAACGTGAAGCGTGCAGTATGCCGTCTGAAAACCAAACGGGCAATACCGGCGCGCGTTATAATGCCTGCCGCAGCCAAAACCACCACACAGCCAACAACACCAGCACCATCAATATATTGCCGGCAATCACCGCGCGCCAGCGGCGTTCGGCGGGGCGCCCGTTTTGCGGCCTGCGTGTGCGGCGTACATAAAAAAACGGGCTGAGCAGAATGGAAACCGCCGAAATCAAAATCACTGCCGCATAATAAATTTTTTCACGTTCCATTATCGTCCTCCGTTTTCAGCTCATTATACGGCAGGGCCGTCTGAAACCCACTTTGTTTCGCTATAGAAGGATTGATTGATGCCTATCCGACAACTTTCCCCACAACCCGTTTGGCAATGGTTTGCCGACATTTGCGCCGTGCCGCACCCCACCTACCAAGAAGCCGCGCTGGCCGCTCTGATTATGGAACGCGCACGCGCCAAAGGGCTGGGGGCGCGCCAAGACGAAAAAGGCAATATTTATTTGCGCAAACCGGCCTGCGGTGAGGGCATGGCTGCTAAAAGCGGCGTGATTTTGCAGGCGCATATCGATATGGTGGCGCAGAAAACGCCCGAATCGGCACATGATTTCAGTCGCGATCCCATCCGACCCCGCATCGAAGGCGGTTGGGTGTATGCCGACCAAACCACGCTCGGTGCCGATAACGGCATCGGTGCGGCCATGGCGCTGGCGGTGGCTTTTGCCGACGATATTCCCCACCCGCCGCTGGAAGTGTTGCTGACGGTGGAAGAAGAAACCGGCATGGGCGGCGTGCGCGCCGTGCGTGCCGATTATTTGCAGGGGCGCTATCTGCTCAATCTCGACAGCGAAGAGCACGGCAGCATTTATCTGGGGTGTGCCGGCGGCCGCGATGCCGAGCTGTCGCTGCCGCTGATGCAGCAGGCTGCGGCAGGGCAGCGCTGGCGCATCACCGTGGGCGGAATGTTGGGCGGCCATTCGGGCATCGATATCCACCGCGGCCGCGGCAACGCCATAAAGCTGTTGGCCGACACACTCAAACGCTTTTCAGACGGCCTTGATTGGCGTTTGGCCGCATTGCACGGCGGTCGCTTGCGCAATGTGATTCCGCGCGAGGCCTGTGCCGAAATTGTGTTGCCGCCGCAGCAGGCTGATGCGCTGCACACATTGCTGGCCGAAGCCGAACGGCAGGCGTGCGCAGAATTGGGCGCACACGGCGGCAAGCTGTTTATCCGTGCCGAAAACATTGCGCACGACGGCCTTGCGTTTAGTGTCGAAAGCAGCCGCCGTGCCGTGGATTTGCTGTGCGCCTTGCCCGACGGCGTTATCCGCTGGAGCGACGATTTCTCCGGTGTAGTGGAAACCTCGATATGCCTGAGTGTGGCCGACACCAACGCAGAGCAACTGCACGTTTGCCTGCTGATGCGTTCGCTGTTGGAAACGCCGAAAAATGCCCTTGGCCGCCAACTGGCCGCCATTGCGGATTTAAGCGGCGCCGAGCTGCTGCTCGACGGCGATTACCCAGGCTGGAAACCCGACGCTTCGTCGAAACTGTTCGCCGCCGCCCAACCCGTGTTTGCCGCCCGCTTGGGGCGCGAACCGAAAACCGAGGTGCTGCACGCCGGTTTGGAATGCGGCCTGATGCAGCAGCGCCTGCCCGATGTGGAAATGATTTCCTTCGGCCCCACCATAGAAGGTGCGCATACGCCGTGGGAGCGTGTGGAAACCGCCACGGTGGCCGAATGCTGGGAAATTTTGCTGGATATGCTGGCCCAAGGGGTTTGAACGGGTAAGAAAGGTGCGACAAATATAGAGGCCGTCTGAAATATTTTTTCAGACGGCCTCTATATTTGCCGAAGTGTAACGTGGATACAAACAATTCTATCGGTGTGTTATCCGACAAGCTCTTGGCAATCCAGCATATCTTTACGCACATCGGTTAACAGCAGGGCGGCGGCATCTTGGCTGTCGGCCTGCGCCCACACAAACAGCCGGGCGATGATTTTGCCGAGAAACACTTTTTCGGCGGCGTCGGCTTCGCCCAAGCGGTGCTGTTGCAGAAAACCGGCGATGTCGGCAGGCACTTCGCTGCGTTCGGGCAGGCGCACGGCGGCGAAGCGGTGGTCCGACAGCAGGTGTTGCAGCAGGGTTTGGTTTTTATCGGGTTTGATGCCTTGCGCTTTTTCCTGATGGGTGGCGCGGACGAATTGGTCGTAGATTTCGGCATACAGCATATCGTTCGGCCCTTCAAAAATGGTGAAAGGGCGGATGTCGATGGCGATATTGCTGGCGGGGTGGCCGCTCTCGAAGCCTTTGGCGCCGAGCAGTTTCTGCAAAATCTGCGCCGCGCCGTAGGTGTATTCGGTGGCGAGCGTTTTGATGATGTTGGCTTCCATCAGCTGATGGGCAACGGCTTGGTCGGGGGCGACGTGGCGGCAGGTAAAGCGGTAGAGCAGTTGCGAAACGGCATGGCGTTTCATGATTTGGCGGCGCTCGTGATCAACGAATTTAATGTCGTTCACCACGAAGCGGCGCAGGTTTTCGATGATGTATTCCATCACGCCGTGGGTCATGCCCACCAGTTGCAGGCGGCTGCGGATAAAGATGTTTTGAAAGGCTCGCAGGCCGGCGGCTTCGTTTTCCGAAAGTTTCATCACGCAATCGGCGGGTATGGCCGCATCGATGCGGTTGACCGCATAGCGCACCGCGCGCAAGCCTTCCGATTTCAGGGTTTCATAGCCGATATATTGTTTGGGCACCAGCAACAGATTGATGGTTTTCGATAATTTGCCGTTTTTGCGCTCTTTGGCGGCAACCAGCAGAAAGTCGCTTTGCGAGTTGCCCTGCCAATATTTGACGGCGTGCACATAAACGGTGCCGTTATCCTGATATTCGTAATAAGACTGCATTTCGCGCGCAATGGCGGCGCCGGAGGTTTCAGGTTCGGTGATGGCCAGGCCGCCGCCTTCGCCGTTGAAAATCAGCTTCAGGCCGGTTTCGATTTGCTGCGGGTTGCCGAACTCGATTAAAGGCTGCAATACCAGCGCGCCCTCTATGCCGGTGCGCAGGGTAACGGGTACACCGTAATGCCCGGCTATGCGCAACACTTCTTGGATTTCAAACTGATTGCTTTTTCTGCCGCCGTGCCGCTCGGCCAAAAACGGCAGCAACAGCCCCGCACGCTTCAGCTCGAGCCATTTGTTTTCGGGCAGATAGTGCATCAGGTTGAGGCCGTCTGAAAAAATGCGTTTGAAAGCCGCTTCGATATGTCGTAAAAAATCAGCCGTATCCATATGAACCGGCTGGTTTGCCAATGTGCTGTGTGCCATATATCCTCTTGGTGCGATATTTTTTAGAGTAAATTGCCTAAGATTTATAACATATTCTCAGGTGGTTGACAATCATCAGCGTGTTTGTCGGCGGCATCCGGCTGTAAAAATTATGGCAGGAGCGGGGCAGGGCGGTTAATCCAACCCGTTGGCTTTCGCCACCTCCCGCCACGCTTCGAGAATCAGGCTGCCGTCGTTGTTTTTCAACAGCGAAGCATCGGAAAGCATACGCCGCCACACGCGTGCGTTTTTCAGGCCGTGCATCAGGCCGAGATAATGGCGGGCGGTGTGGCGGAGCGTGGCGCCGTTGCCGGATCGGATATGCGCGCGGCTGTAACGGAACAGCTTTTCCACCAAATCGGCATAGGCAACGGTTGCCTCGCTGCCGCCGTAAAACAGCCTGTCCCATTCACGCATCACCATCGGGTTATGATAGGCCTCGCGGCCGACCATCACGCCATCGACGTGTTCCAAATGCGCGGCGATTGCTTCGTTGGTGGTGATGCCGCCGTTGATGATGATTTCCAAATCGGGAAAATCGCGCTTGAGGCGGTAAACATAATCGTATTTCAACGGCGGCACTTCGCGGTTTTCTTTAGGCGAAAGGCCGTCAAGCCAAGCGTTGCGGGCGTGGACGATAAAAGTGGTGCAGGCCGTCTGAACGGAAAGCGTACCCACAAAGTCGCGCACGACGGCATATTCGTTTTGGCGGTCGATGCCGATGCGGTGTTTAACGGTTACGGGAATCCGCACCGCATCCTGCATGGCGTTAAGGCAGTCGGCCACCAGCGCGGTGTCGTTCATCAAACAGGCGCCGAACGCGCCTTTCTGCACGCGCGGGCTGGGGCAGCCGCAGTTGAGGTTGATTTCGTTGTAGCCGTAAGCCTCGCCCGCTTTGGCCGCCTGCGCTAGATCGGCCGGTTCGCTGCCGCCCAATTGCAGGGCAACCGGCTGCTCGCCTTCGTTAAACTTTAAAAAACGGTTTTTATCGCCGTGGATAATGGCACCCGCGTTAATCATTTCGCTGTAAAGCCAAGTGCGGCGTGTGATCTGGCGGGCCATATAGCGGTAGTGGGTGTCGGTCCAATCGAGCATGGGCGCGACGGAAAGGCGGCGGGGCGGTAGGGCGGTCATGGTGGGAGAGTGGGGTTTAAAGTGCGGCATTATAAGGGGTTTTGGGATATTTGAGGCCGTCTGAAAAGCAGGGGAGGCTGATAGGTTTCATATGTTTATTTCTTCGGCCGGATATGCAGCAATTCGGCAATATCGCTTTCACCTCGGATTTCTTTTGCTGCACGCTGCGCAGCGGTATAGCGTTCATATTCCGCCTCTGCCTTGGCATCGGCCTGCTTTTTGCTGATTTTTCCCGCACCTTGCAATACTTCGCGGTCGTTAAATTGTAGAAACTGATCCAGTTTTTCTACCCAATCACGCAAAAAAACCTGTTTTTTACGCTTGGCCTGATCTTCGGCAAAATCCAGCCACATCGTAACGATACGGTTCAATTCGCCGATTTCGCCTTCATGCAGATAATTCTTGGCAATTTTGATGTCTTTTTTGTGTAAGCGGCCTGAATCGGTGTGCGTCAAACCCATCATCGGCTTGGCCGCATCGGCGCGGTGATAAACCAGCTCTGCCGCAGTCTGGCCGCTAACGGCAAAATGCAGTTTATTTTGAATGATTTTGAAAAATTGCGTGGTTTCCTGGAAGCTCGGCTGGTAATCCGCCGCCAAAGCAAAAATCTCGCGCACCCGCAGGTATACCCGTTTCTCGCTGGCGCGGATGTCGCGGATGCGTTCCAGCAATTCATCGAAATAATCCGGCGCAGGCACGGTGCCGACGGGCGGGTTTTTCAAGCGTTCGTCGTCCAGCACGAAACCTTTTTGCAAATACTCGGCCAAAGTGCGCGTTGCCCATTGGCGGAACTGCGTACCGCGCGTAGAGCGCACGCGGTAGCCGATGGCGAGAACCATGGGGAGAGAGTAAAGCAAAGTCTGATAGTTTTTACCATCGCCGGCAGTTGTCAACTGTGAGTTGACAACTGAACTTTCCACCAATTCATTTTCATCAAAAATCGCTTTGATATGTTTGCTGATATTCTGCTTAGTAGTTTGATAAAGCTCGGAAATTTCTGCCTGTGTCAACCAAAGCTGCCCACCCAGTTCACGCAACACAAACTGTGCTTGTCCGTCTTGGGTAGTGTAAAGAATCAAATCATTTTCCGACATACTTTTTCCTTGTATAGTTTTCAGGCTGCCTGAGATGGCCGTTATTGTTGTTTATACTTCAAATAATGTATTAGCTGTCGCAATTCCAAAGCTTGCATATAGTGTTCAACGGCAGACCAATCAGGCTGATTCTCTGTATTAACGGGCAACAGGATTTTTTGTTTTTTCATGCGCTCGGCATTGAATTTATAGCCATATTGATATTTGGATTTTTGTTGCAAAATGGCGGCTTTCAAAAACAGATAAGTATATTTTCCTGCTTGCGGTATTTTGATTTTCAGGCGTTTTACATCGTCTGAAAACAGACATTCGTAAGGGTGGTAAAAATTTTCCACCACACTGCCATTGTAATTTACACCTAAAACATTTTTATCCAAGCTGGCGTTTTGATTATCAACAAAGGCAGTAATACCATTATTTGAATCGCTGGCACCAACAAATGGAATATTGCCGATTACCATATCTTGCTTGGTCAAACGCACACCCGACAAAATCTCACAAATATCCTGTATGGCAAAAGCTTTCCAAGCCGTTTCAGACGGCCTCCAAGCCTCTACCCCCCCCCCCGCAAGTTATTGTTACTTAATGAATTATTATAATATTTTAGCACTGTGGCAATTTTATCTTGCTCAATCTGTTTCATAAAATCTTCCATAAATTGCCAATCGGGTTGTCCGTCAGCATTTACAGGCAGCATGATTCTTGTGCGATTTAAACGACCTAATGTTGCCCCCGTACTTCCCCAAGAAAATTTTTTCATTTGAATTTTTAATAATGGAATGATGAACATAGCTACCCAATAATTCAAGTTTTGATTTTTCAAAACTTGAATATTTTGCCCTGTCCAAAATGCATTTTTCTGATAAAAAACAGTTTGTGTATCCAAACCAATGGTAATTACATTGCCATCATCTTTTTTATATTTTGGCATTTGCTCGTCAGGTACAAATAAATTAATGCCATTATCCAAATCTGTGCGAGTTATATAAGGCGTTGTTCCTGTGTCTGATGTTTTCAACTTATTTTTGTCAATTCCGCTCTTGGTTGCCTTGATTTCAAAAAGTCCTTGTTTCCCTCCGATAAAGAAACTTTTCCACGCTCTATCCGTCAATTTCAACTCATTCATTGCCACTCTCCACCCCAAACAAATACCCCCTGCCATGCGTAATCATATTGACTTCAAAGGTCAGATAATCGGCAATCACTTTTTCAAAATCGGCCTCGGTTGGGATTTCGTCATTAAAGTAGTAAAACGAATGCAACCATTCATCATCAGCTTCAATAGTAGTTTCTACGCAGAATTTGCTTTCCGCTTCAATGCGGCCAAACCAAACATCGAGCAAATGTTGTTTCTTATCTTTTGCACTGATCGTTTCCACCAAACCGATGTGTTTCTGCACTTCAAAGCCGTCATTTTCAAAGTTGATAAATTTGACGATTTTATCTTTTTCATGCGGAATACCTGTTGAAAATACAGCAATGCACGGATTTGTGCCGACACCATAAAACGTATTTTTGTTCAATGTAATCACGCCTTCAAGGGTATGCTTTTTCAAGATATTTTCTTTGATTGCCTGCTCTTCTCTGGTTTTTCCCGTCATGGATGATTGCGGAACAATCACAATGGCTTTGCCGTCTGCCGTCAGAGAATCCAAGAGATGTTCGGTAAAAGAAATTTCATATAAGTTTGGGTTGGCTTTTGAGCCTTGTGAATACGGCGGATTCATCATGCCGATATTGCAGCCTTTGAGCTGTAATTTGGCCGGATTTTGTTTGAGAAAATCTTCCTGCTCCAGATTACTTTTTCCGTCGCCACGCAAAATCATATTGGTGGTGGCAATGGTAAACATATAAGGTTGCAATTCGATACCGTGTAATTGTTCTTTACGGATTTTTCTTTTCTCCGGTTCTTTATCGGTTTTTTGCAGCATATGGTGCATTGCTGCAATCAAAAAACCAGCCGTACCGCAACAAGGATCAAATACACTGTCGCTTGGTTTTAAATCTATCAGCTCGCAAAACAATTCAACGATATGCCGTGGCGTTAAAACAATACCCAATGTTTGCCCGTCTCCGCCCGAATAGGACATAAATTCACCATAAAAACGCCCCAAATAGTCTTCGGCAGAATGAATATATCTGATATTTTTATAAATGTGGTCGTAGATAAACTGCGTGTAGTGTTTCAACGGTGTTTTGCCCAATACATTGTTTTTTTCGTTGATTGCTTTAGTGTCCCGGATAACTAAAAATTGACTAAGTAGTTTGTCTTTTTTAACCTGTGGTTTGACTTGGGCGCGGTCTAAATTTGCCTGAATGGCTTCATAAATTTTCTGACCATCGGTTTTGATGTCATCACCGTTTAAATTGTCAATATCAAAGTTTTTATGCTCCATTTCTCGCAAGGCAAGCAGAATGCCAGACACAATCAGCGGTTTGTCTTTGTCCTGAATACTGCCGTAGTTGCGCAGGTCTTCGTGTAATTCCTTAGCATCCTTCAAAATCTCGGCAGTGGTTTTTTCTTCGTCGGTCTGCTCTTTTAAGATATTTTTGATGTAATACTCATCAATGTTTTTTTCGTCAAACAGGGTAAAAGTTTCAACATCTTCCAGTTCTTTATATTCGCCACGCTCATTAATAAATAGCGGTGAAATTTTATGGCGTTTTTCATTACCTGATACACCAATTGCGATAATCTTTTTATAACTCGTATTTTTTGCCAAATGGATGCCGTAATGTAACGCACCATTTACCGCGAAATCTTTTACACTTGCAGTATTTTGGCAAATTAAATCTTTATCATCGCGTTTGATGTGGTTTGCGGTATCAGATTTGTCTTCTATCACGATGACAAAATCTTTAACGATACCGCAATATTCCGGATAGCCCGCTTTACCTGTTTGCGCCTTTGATGCCGTTTTCAAGGCTTTATCCAATTCGGCAATATCGCTGCCTTGCGGGCATAAATCCAATCCTGCTTCTTTTAATAAATCATAAACCCAAAGATCGGTTTTAATTTCTTTTTTAGCCATGTCGGTTATCTTTTAAAAGGTTGGTTGTCGTAAAACTCAGACCGCTTTACTGGTTCTTTAGCGTTTGAGTTTGGCAAACGCATCCGCCATCGCCGAATTGGCAGGGGCTTTTTCCTGCCGTTGCGGTTTGGCGCTGCGGCTATCGCTTCTGCGGTTGTTTTCAGACGGCCTGTCGCTGCGTTTGGCCTGCGTGCCGGGTTCGTCGTCCAGGCGCATGGTTAAGGCGATGCGTTTGCGTGCGGCATCGACTTCCAGCACTTTCACTTTTACCACGTCGCCGGCTTTTACCACTTCGCGCGGGTCTTGCACAAATTTGTTCGACAGGGCGGAGATGTGTACCAAGCCGTCTTGGTGTACGCCAATGTCCACAAACGCGCCGAAGTTGGCGACATTGGAAACCACGCCTTCCAAAATCATGCCTACCTGTAAATCGCTGATTTCGTTCACGCCTTCGGCAAAGGTGGCTGTCTGAAACTCGCCGCGCGGGTCGCGGCCGGGTTTTTCGAGTTCGGCGAGAATGTCCATGATGGTGGGCAGGCCGAATTGTTCGGTGGTGTAGGCGGCGGGTTTGATTTGTTTGATTTTTTCGCGGTTGCCGATTAAATCGGCGGCTTTGATGTGCAGATCATCCAGCATTTTGGCGACGACGGGATAGGCTTCGGGGTGGACGGCGCTGGCATCAAGCGGTTCTTTGCCGCCGTTGATGCGCAAAAAGCCTGCGGCCTGTTCAAAGGTTTTTTCGCCCAAACGCGGCACTTTTAAGAGTTTCTTGCGGCTGTCGAATGCGCCGTTTTCATCGCGGTAGGCGACAATGTTGTGCGCCAGCGTTTGGTTGAGGCCGGAAATTCTCGCCAACAGCGGCGCGGAGGCGGTGTTGACATCGACGCCGACGGCATTCACGCAGTCTTCCACCACGGCATCGAGCGATTTGGCCAGTTGCGATTGGTTGACATCATGCTGGTATTGGCCGACGCCGATGGATTTGGGGTCGATCTTTACCAGTTCGGCCAGCGGGTCTTGCAGGCGGCGGGCAATGGAGACGGCGCCGCGCAGGGAAACGTCGAGATCGGGGAATTCTTTGGCGGCCAGCTCGCTGGCGGAATAAATCGACGCGCCGGCCTCACTCACAACGATTTTGTGCAGCTTCATTTCAGGCAGGCCTTTAACCAACTCGCCGGCGATTTTGTCGGTTTCGCGGCTGGCGGTGCCGTTGCCGATGGCAATCAGCTTCACGCCGTGCTGTTTGATGAGTTTGGCCAAGGTGGCGAGCATATTGTTTTCTTGGTGCAGATACACAATCACGGTGTCCAACAGTTTGCCGGTGTCGCTGACCACGGCGCATTTGACGCCGTTGCGGTAGCCGGGGTCGAGACCGAGGGTGGTGAGGCGGCCGGCGGGGGCGGCCAGCAGCAGGTCTTTGAGGTTGTGGGCGAACACGGTAATGGCGTCGCTGTCGGCGTTTTCTTTCAGACGGCCTAATGCTTCCAGCTCGAGTGAGAGAAAGATTTTGGCGCGCCAGGTGAGGCGCACGGTGTCGCGCAGCCATTTGTTTTCATTATTGATATGGAAGTGTTGAGCGATGATTTTTTCGTAGCCGCTCTGTTCGGTAATCGGGGTTTCGTCGGGCTGGTATTTTAAGGCCGTCTGAAGGATGCCTTCGTTACGGCCGCGCAATACGGCCAGTGCGCGGTGGCTGGGCATGCTGCGCACGGCTTCGCGGTGGTCGAAATAGTCGGCGAATTTTTCGCCTTCGGTTTCTTTCCCTTCAATCACTTGGGCATGGATTTCGGCTTCGTTCCACAGTTTTTCGCGCAGGGTGCCGATCAGTTCGGCGTCTTCGGCGAATTGTTCCATCAAAATGGCGCGCGCGCCGTCGAGCGCGGCTTTGCTGTCGGGCACTTGTTCGTTGAGATAGCTTTGTGCGGCGGCTTCGGGGTCTTGGTTTTGGTCGGCCAATAATGAATCGGCCAAGGGTTGCAGGCCGTTTTCGCGGGCGATTTGCGCTTTGGTGCGGCGTTTGGGTTTGTAGGGCAGATAGAGGTCTTCGAGCGCGGTTTTGTTGTCGGCAGCTTCGATGGCTGCCTGCAATTCGGGCGTGAGCTTGCCTTGTTCTGCTATGCTTTTTAATACGGTTTGTTTGCGCTCTTCGAGTTCGCGCAGGTAGGTGAGGCGCTCTTCGAGGGTGCGCAGCTGGCTGTCGTCCAAGCCGCCGGTGGCTTCTTTGCGGTAGCGGGCGATAAAGGGCACGGTGGCGCCGTCGTCCAACAATTGAACGGCGGCGGTGATTTGGGCGGCGGTGGCGGAGAGTTCGGCGGCGAGAATCTGGGTGATGTTCATGGATGTTTTCGAGGAATGCAAAAAGGGGAAAGGATAGCGGTTTTGGGGGTGATTGGCAAAGGGAAAGGCCGTCTGAAAAAAGTATTTCAGACGGCCTCGGTTTGATGCGGGCTTAGCAACTGTGTTGCCAACTCGTCAGTCAGCAACATCAAACACGGTTAATCAAGCGCATTGCAGGCCGTCTGAACACAGATAGTCGCGTACCCGTGCGTTCAGTATTCTCAGCAGTTTGTGCATACA
>NZ_JANIKQ010000011.1 GCF_024580525.1 Neisseria dentiae | reverse complement strand
GACAAGCATCCGTTTAAGGATTCGGCACACCGGCAAAAAGAGTTATGTCGTTTTGTTAACTTTTATAACACCGTCAAGCCCCACAAGAGCCTGAAAGGCGACACCCCTTTTGAGGTTTTACAGGCTTATTTTTCTCAACCTGTTGTGTAAACAACCCGACCATTTCCTACACATAGGTTTTTACTTGCCTTACACCGTCATACAGGGTCAGCCGCCTTCGGGCGGCTGTGTGTTGAAACGCTGCCATTGCAGCCCGTAATTACACAAGCGCAATCAGCCGCCTTCGGGCGGCTGTGTGTTGAAACAATGGCCAAAAATACAATGACCTGTCATTGTTGGCTCAGCCGCCTTCGGGCGGCTGTGTGTTGAAACAAAGCCTACTCCCCCATCATCTCCATCAGTAAATCAGCCGCCTTCGGGCGGCTGTGTGTTGAAACAAACGCCGGACAAGAGCATTGAAATATCCACACCTCAGCCGCCTTCGGGCGGCTGTGTGTTGAAACAATACGCGCCCGAATCGGTCAGCACATCAAACGGTTCAGCCGCCTTCGGGCGGCTGTGTGTTGAAACGCCTATAACGCTGTAAAGGAGGTTTGAAATGTGGGTCAGCCGCCTTCGGGCGGCTGTGTGTTGAAACCATTTCGATTTGGCTGCGCCCGTTTGCTACCAAAGCTCAGCCGCCTTCGGGCGGCTGTGTGTTGAAACGGCAGGGTTTGCCCTTTCCCGAGCTTCAGACGGCTCAGCCGCCTTCGGGCGGCTGTGTGTTGAAACGGCCATGTCCAAAATAACGGCCAGCGGCAATTTCAGTCAGCCGCCTTCGGGCGGCTGTGTGTTGAAACCAGCCAACATTTCTGTTTCGTTGGCTTCGTAAAATCAGCCGCCTTCGGGCGGCTGTGTGTTGAAACCGCTTGCCGGAACTGCCGGAGCCGCGCTATTTGGAATCAGCCGCCTTCGGGCGGCTGTGTGTTGAAACTGTGTTGTCGCCGCCCGGAATCTCTTTCAGGCCGTTCAGCCGCCTTCGGGCGGCTGTGTGTTGAAACCGCCCTTGAGTGCGTTTTGAACCGAATCAAGCCCAGTCAGCCGCCTTCGGGCGGCTGTGTGTTGAAACGCCAATCACGGCCTGCGGGTGGTATTCCGACGCGTCAGCCGCCTTCGGGCGGCTGTGTGTTGAAACCAGCACCACATCCAACCCAAACGGCGCGGCTAATCAGCCGCCTTCGGGCGGCTGTGTGTTGAAACACATCAACACGCCCGCCGCCTGCGCCGCCGCGCACTCAGCCGCCTTCGGGCGGCTGTGTGTTGAAACACTCCGTTTGTTATAAAATACCGCCGCTTATCTGTCAGCCGCCTTCGGGCGGCTGTGTGTTGAAATAAAAAGAAGCCATTAATACTGCTGAATTGGATGCTCAGCCGCCTTCGGGCGGCTGTGTGTTGAAACCGGGTATTGGTACGGCAATTGGTGCCGCCCTCGTCAGCCGCCTTCGGGCGGCTGTGTGTTGAAACCCCGCACTATATCCGCTCAAGTGAAAAATCCCATCCCAGCCGCCTTCAGGCGGCTGTGTGTTGAAACAGCCAAACAACGATTTCTGCATCGATGAACTTGGCCAGCCGCCTTCAGGCGGCTGTGTGTTGAAACCGGCCAACGAAGCCGCCACCGTTGACAGCGTGACCAGCCGCCTTCAGGCGGCTGTGTGTTGAAACATGGGCGCGGACGCAGCGGTCGGTTACGGATTCGTCAGCCGCCCTCGGGCAGCTGTGTGGTGAAACAAATTTCGATGCAACATCCAATCCAAGAGATTGGCTAGCCGCCTTCGGACGGCTGCACGTTAAATTTATGAAAAATAGTAATCTTCAAAGATACTTAAGATTAATACTGCTAATCAACAGCTGCATGTATAAGCGGGAGATTCATGAGAAATATGTATTATTTAGCTACCGTACATTGTTTTTCAAAAAGATTTGTTCGGTTAAAATGTGTGCAAATTTTTAATGACAGTTTTCAGGCGGCCTATTAGGCTGTGTGAAGTTATATTTATCCATGCTTGAAATTTAAGAGATTGCTATGAGCCAATACGTTTATTCCATGCTGCGCGTGAGCAAAGTGGTGCCGCCGCAGAAAACCATTATCAAAGATATTTCCCTGTCGTTTTTCCCCGGCGCCAAAATCGGCTTGTTGGGTTTGAACGGTGCGGGAAAGTCCACCGTATTGCGCATTATGGCGGGTGTGGACAAAGAGTTCGAAGGCGAAGCGGTGCCGATGAGCGGCATCAAAATCGGCTATCTGCCGCAAGAGCCGGAATTAGATCCCGAAAAAACCGTGCGCGAAGAAGTGGAAAGCGGTTTGGGTGAAGTGGTGGCGGCGCAGAAACGCTTGGAAGAAGTGTATGCCGCCTATGCCGATCCCGATGCCGATTTCGATGTGCTGGCCGAAGAGCAAGGCCGTTTGGAGGCGATTATTGCGGCAGGTTCGTCTAGCGGCGGAGGGGCGGAACATGAACTGGAAATCGCCGCCGACGCGCTGCGCCTGCCCGATTGGGATACCAAAATCGGCGTGTTATCGGGTGGTGAAAAACGCCGCGTGGCCTTGTGCAAACTGTTGTTGAGCAAACCCGATATGCTGCTGTTGGACGAGCCGACCAACCACTTGGATGCAGAATCGGTGGAATGGCTGGAGCAGTTTTTGGTGCGTTTTCCCGGTACCGTGGTGGCGGTAACGCACGACCGTTATTTCTTGGATAATGCCGCCGAATGGATTTTGGAGCTTGACCGCGGCCACGGCATTCCGTGGAAAGGCAATTACTCTTCATGGTTGGAGCAGAAAGAGCAGCGTTTGGCCAATGAAGCCAAATCCGAAGCCGCACGCATCAAGGCGATGAAGCAGGAGCTGGAATGGGTGCGCCAAAACGCCAAAGGCCGCCAAGCCAAATCCAAAGCGCGTTTGGCGCGTTTTGAAGAGATGAGCAATTACGAATACCAAAAGCGCAATGAAACACAGGAAATCTTTATTCCGGTGGCCGAGCGGTTGGGTAACGAAGTGATTGAATTTGTGAATGTTTCCAAATCATTTGGCGACAAAGTGCTGATCGACGATTTGAGCTTCAAAGTGCCGCCCGGCGCGATTGTCGGCATCATCGGCCCCAACGGCGCGGGTAAATCCACTTTGTTTAAAATGATTGCCGGCAAAGAGCAACCCGACAGTGGCGAAGTGAAAATCGGCCAGACCGTGAAAATGAGCCTGATCGACCAAAGCCGCGACGGTTTGCAAAACGATAAAACCGTGTTCGACAACATCGCCGAAGGGCGCGATATTTTGCAAGTCGGCCAGTTTGAAATCCCCGCGCGCCAATACTTGGGCCGTTTCAACTTCAAAGGCAGCGACCAGAGCAAAATCGCCGGCAACTTATCCGGCGGTGAGCGCGGCCGTCTGCACTTGGCCAAAACCCTGCTCTCCGGCGGTAATGTGTTGCTGTTGGACGAACCGTCAAACGATTTGGATGTGGAAACCCTGCGTGCGCTGGAGGATGCTTTGTTGGAATTTGCCGGCAGCGTGATGGTGATTTCGCACGACCGCTGGTTCCTCGACCGCATCGCCACCCATATTCTGGCGTGCGAAGGCGACAGTAAATGGGTGTTCTTCGACGGCAACTATCAGGAATACGAAGCCGATAAGAAACGCCGCTTAGGTGAAGAGGGAGCGAAACCGAAACGTATCCGATATAAACCGGTAACGCGTTAATGGTTTAACCATCAAGCAGGCCGTCTGAAAAATATGGTTCAGACGGCCTGAGCAAATTTTGTAAAAGTTTCCGGATATATATAAAAAAGCCCTGAGAAAATCTCAGGGCTTTTGTAACGGATGGCAATCAGCCTTCAACCTTCACTTCTACACGGCGGCCTGCGGCGTTGTTGCCTTGGGCTGCTGTAGTATTTTCCGGTTTGCGTAATTCGATGTTTTTGGCATCAACGCCCTGCGACTTTAAGAAAGCTTCTACTGCTTGGGCGCGTGCTTTCGACAGTTTTTCATTGGCGGCTGCATTGCCGGTGCTGTCGGTGTAGCCGCTGACAACCAGTTTTTTGCCGTCTTTGCCGGCTTTAATCAGATCGGTCAGGATGGCGGCTGCGTTGTCGGCCACTTCGCTTTTACCGGTGGCAAAGTAGAAAGTGCCGACGGGTGTGCCGGATTGGGTGTCGTAAGTTACATCGGCCTTATCGGCGGCAGGTTCCGTAGAAGCAGAGGCAGCAGGTGCTGCGGAAGCTGCCGGTTCGGAAGCCGGAGTTGCGCTGGCAGACGCAGCAGCGGGAGCAGCTTCTGCGGGTTTGGCCGGTGCTTTGCCGTCTTTGTTAGACAAACCCCATACATAGGCGGTCATGATGTGCAGTTTGTCTTTATCCAAGAAACTGTCCCAAGCGGGCATTTGGTTGTGGCGGCCGTTGGTGATGGTTTCGATAATGGCTTTTTGGGTGCCGCCCCATAACCAGGTGTTGTCGGTCAGGTTCGGGCCTAAGCCTTGGATACCTTGGCCTTTATCGCCGTGGCAGGTGAAGCAGTTGGCAGGCGGGCCGTTAAACAGCAGTTTGCCGCGCTCGGCACGGGTTTCGTCGTATTGGTCTTTGCCCTTGGAGAGCGACATCACATAGTTGGCAACGTCTTTTACGCGCTCCTCACCTAAAGCAGGGCCCCAAGCGGCCATGGTACCGATACGGCCTTTTTGAATGGTTTCCTGGATTTTGGCAGGCTCGCCGCCCCACAACCAGTCGTGGTCGGTGAGGTTGGGGAAGCCTTTGGAACCTTTGGCATCGGAGCCGTGGCATTGGATGCAGTAGGTATCGAACAGATTTTTACCGATGCGTTGGGCTTGCGGGTCTTTGGCTACTTGTTCAATCGGCATATTGGCAAACTTGGCATACAGTTTGCCATATTGTTCGTCTGCTTTTTGAACTTCTTTTTCGTATTGGTTGGTGCTGCTCCAGTTCAGGTAGCCTTTGTAGTCACCCAGGCCCGGGTATAAAAACAGATAGGCTGCGCCGAAAATCCAAGTGGCGATATAGAGCCAAAACCACCAGCGGGGCAGGGGGTTGTTGTATTCTTCGATGCCGTCCCATGAGTGCCCCATGGTTTTAACGTCTTCGCCTTTGGGCGGTGCTTTGACTTTGTTTTGGGAAAGCAGAAGCCAAATCAAGCCGATGAAGCTGAGCAATACGATAACGGCAATGTATATGTTCCAGAAATTGCTGGTAAATTGGGAAGTTGTGTTCATTATTTGCTCCGTTGTCACGGGAAACCGGGTTAACGCCCGCTTTTTTCATTATCGGGGGTATCGTTGTCTTCCATGATGCTGTTGGCGGCATCATCGTAATTGCGCTTATTGCGTTTGTGCAGCACGATATACAGAACCAACATGAAGCTGACGAACACCCATACGGTAAAGAGCGAGCGCGCCCAGTTTATATCCATGATGTTACCTTACGTTTTTCAGTGCCAAACCCAAGCCTTGCAGGTAAGCAATCACAGCATCCAATTCTGATTTGTTGGCCAGTTCTTCGGGTGCTTTTGCGATTTCTTCGTCGCTGTAAGGTGTGCCGATTGCGCGCAGCGCTTTCATATGTTGTACGGTTGCTTCGGCATCGACTTTGTTACGCGCCAGCCACGGGAAAGCGGGCATGTTGGACTCGGGCACCACATCGCGCGGATTCAGCAGGTGGAGGCGGTGCCATTCGTCTGAATAGCGGCCGCCCACGCGGGCCAAGTCGGGGCCGGTGCGTTTGGAGCCCCATTGGAACGGGCGGTCATAAACGGATTCGCCGCCTACGGAGTAGTGGCCGTAACGTTCGGTTTCCGCACGGAACGGGCGGATCATTTGGGAGTGGCAGTTGTAGCAGCCTTCGCGAACATAGATATCACGTCCGGCAACTTGCAGGGCGGAGTAGGGCTTAACGCCTTTAATCGGCTCTGTTACCGACTTGGTAAAGAACAACGGCACAATCTCAATCAAAAGGCCGATGCTGATCACCACGAAGGTAAAAACAATCAACACGCCGACTTTTTCTTCGACTAATTGTTGTAATTTCATTTTGGTAGCCTGTCTTTCTTTTATCTTAGTGGTGTTGCGCTTGAGAAACGGCAGGAATTTCGGCATCAACGGGCTTGCCGCCGATAACGGTGCGGTAAACATTGTAGGCCATGATTACCATGCCGCTCAAATACAGCAGGCCGCCGGTAAAGCGAATCATATAGAAAGGCATACTGCGTTTAACCGATTCAACGAAAGAGTAGGTGAGTGTGCCGTCATCGTTCAACGCGCCCCACATCAGGCCCTGCATCACGCCGGAAATCCACATGGAGGCGATGTATAACACAACGCCGATGGTGGCAATCCAGAAGTGCGCTTCGATCAGTTTGGTGCTGTACATTTCTTTTTGGCCGAACAAGCGCGGAATCAGGTAGTAGATCGCGCCGATGGTAACGAAGCCTACCCAGCCCAAAGCGCCTGAGTGAACGTGGCCCACGGTCCAGTCGGTGTAGTGGCTCAATGCGTTGACGGTTTTAATCGACATCATCGGGCCTTCGAAAGTGGACATGCCGTAGAAAGAGAGGGAAACCACCAAGAATTTCAAAATCGGATCGGTGCGCAGTTTGTGCCATGCGCCGGATAAGGTCATGATGCCGTTAATCATACCGCCCCATGAAGGTGCGAACAGAATCAATGACAGCACCATACCCAAAGATTGGGTCCAGTCGGGCAGTGCGGTGTAGTGCAGGTGGTGGGGGCCTGCCCACATATAGGTGAAAATCAGTGCCCAGAAGTGCACGACAGACAAACGGTAAGAGTAAACCGGGCGGCCGGCTTGTTTGGGTACGAAGTAGTACATCATGCCCAAGAAAGCGGCGGTCAGGAAGAAGCCCACGGCGTTGTGGCCGTACCACCATTGAACCATGGCGTCGATGGCGCCCGAGTAAAGCGAATAAGACTTCATGGCGCCGGCGGGAATGGCCAGACTGTTAACGATGTGCAGCAACGCCACGGCCAAGATAAATGCACCATAGAACCAGTTGGCCACATAGATGTGTTTGATTTTCCGGGTGGCGATGGTGCCGAAGAACACGATGGCGTAGGCAACCCATACCAGCGCAATCAGGATATCGATCGGCCATTCCAATTCGGCATATTCCTTACCCTGGGTATAGCCCAGTGGTAGGGTGAAGACAGCCAAAACGATAACCAGCTGCCAGCCCCAGAAGGTGAAGGCAGGCAGCCATTTGCCGCCGAACAGGCGCACGTTGCAGGTGCGCTGCACCACGTAATATGATGTGGCGAACAAGCCGCAGCCGCCGAAAGCGAAAATCACCGCATTGGTGTGCAGCGGGCGCAGGCGGCCGAAGTGGAACCAAGGTCCGATGTCTGCAAGGTTGAGGGCGGGCAGGAACAGCTGGGCGGCGATAATCACCCCCACCAGCATGCCCACGATACCCCAAACTACAGTCATGATGGCAAATTGGCGCACCACCTTGTAGTTATATGTTTGCGTTTCCATAAGGGTCTCCATTAAACATGGCAATTTACACTTATCGGTTTGCTCCGGCTTGCTGAAACACACCAAAGATACACCCGATTTTTCTTAATTTAACACCGAGTTGTTGCGCGGATAGGCAATTTACGGCAGCTTAACCCGTGCATTCTAAATCAAAACCCGTGCCGTACCAAGCCGAATCGGCATAAAACCGCAATTTTTACCGAGCGGGGCGGGTTGATTTCGGCCATATTTTGTTAGATTATAGATTCACTACATAAAGTTTCTTGACATAAGTCAAATTTACTCAATCAGCCATACAAACTTTAACCGTGCCGGTAATGCCATGATCCAATACACCCTCACCCCCGAACCAGCCGCCCATTTGTGGCGCGTTTGTCTGAGTTTTTATTCAAAAGATAACCGTCCTTTACAAATCAAGCTGCCCAATTGGGTTCCGGGCAGTTATCTGATTCGGGATTTTTCGCGCCACATCATCGGTATCGAGGCCAGTTGCAATGGCCGGCCGGTTGTGTTGGAACAGGTGTCGAAAAACGAATGGACGGTTGAAAACCAAGGCGGGAAGTGGCAAATTCACTACACTGTTTATGCGTTTGACTTATCCGTGCGCGGTTCGTTTTTGAGCGCGGAGCGCGGATTTTTCGACGGTGCCTGCCTGTTGCTCCGGGTGGAAGGATACGAAAACCGGCTACATCAGATTACTTTTCCGCAATTGCCCGAAAGCTGGCAGATTGCCACAACAATGCCGGCTGCGGGCGGGCATACTTTTCAGACGGCCTCTTATGCCGAACTAATCGATTATCCGTTTGAGCTGGGTGTGTTTGAAACCTTGCACTTCGAGGCTTGCGGTATTCCGCACCGCATCGTTTTGAGCGGGCATTACCGTGATTTCGACCGCGGCCGTTTGCTCGGCGACGTGCAGAAAATATGTGCGGCCGAGTTGGAAATGTTTGCCGGCGCGGCACCGTTTCAAGAATATCTGTTTCTGCTGCATGTGGGCGATAACATTTACGGCGGTTTGGAGCACATCAGCAGCACGGCGCTTTTGGCCGACCGCAACAGCCTGCCTGCACACGGTATGGGCGGGCCGGACGATGCCTATATCCAGCTGCTGGGGCTGTTCGGCCATGAGTATTTCCATGCGTGGAACGTAAAATCCATCAAGCCCGCCGCGTTTGAGCCTTACCGCTTGGACAGCGAAAGCTATACCGAGCAGTTATGGGCGTTTGAGGGCATTACGTCTTATTACGACGATCTGTTTTTAGCCCGCAGCGGCGTGATTGCGCCGGAAGCCTATTTGAAACTGCTGGCGCAGGGCATCACCCGCGTACAGCAGGGTAAAGGCCGTCTGAAACAGACTTTGGCGCAATCAAGTTTTACCGCGTGGAACAAGTTTTACAAGCAAGACGAAAACAGCCCCAACGCCATCGTGAGCTATTATCAGAAAGGCGCGTTGGCGGCGCTGTGCCTGGATTTGCAGATTCGCAGCAAAAGCGCGGGCAAACACAGTTTGGACACGGTGATGCAGACACTCTACCGCAACTGGCGCGAAAACGGCAAAGGCATCGAGGAGCGGCAATGGCAGGCATATTGCCAAGAAATCACCGGCTTGGACTTGAACAGTTTTTTTCAGACGGCCCTATATTCCACCGACGACCTTCCCCTGCAAAGCAGCTTGGAGTTTGCGGGCGTGAGGTTGGAATGGCTGGCTGCGCCGCGCAGCCACGGCGGCGGCTTGGGCGGCGGAGAAGTGATGCAGCCGGCAAGCGATTTGGGCGCACGTTTCAAGCAGGATAACGACGGCATTACCTTAACCCATGTGTTCAACGGCGGCAGCGCCGAGCAGGCCGCGTTGTGTCCGAAAGACAAAATCATCGCCCTAAACGGCTTTGCCTGCACAGCCTTCGAGAAGCAGTGGGCGCAGTTCGATATAGGTGAAACCGTGCATATTCACTATTTCCGCCACGGCGTGTTGCATGAAACCGATTTAACCGTGCAGGCGGCGGAGGCCGATACGGCCATTCTGCATATCGCCGACCGCAGTTTGCTGGCGCAGTGGTTGGGTGTGTAGCGGCGGAATGGTAAGCGGTTTTCAGACGGCATGAACGGCTTGCGAAAGCATTTGGCCGTCTGAAAATATAGTGGTTGAAATTTAAGCCACTAAAAAACAGATTGAGAAGATTTGAAAAGGAGCAACCGATGAATATCTGCAAACTGGCCGAAGGGCTGTATATCGCCCCCCAACTCACCCAAGCCGATGCGGCCGATGCGGCGGCATTGGGCATACGCAGCGTGATCTGCAACCGCCCCGACGGCGAAGCCGACGACCAACCCGCCTTTAACCAAGTGCAACAATGGCTGGCCGAGGCCGGTATTGAGAATACGGTGCACCAGCCCGTGGTTGCGCCCGCAATCAGCGGGCAGGACACCGCCCGTTTTCAAGCGTTGCTGAACCAAGCCGAAAAACCGGTTTTGGCATATTGCCGCACAGGCACGCGCAGCGCTTTGCTGTGGGCCTACCATCAAGTGCAAAACGGTTTGCCGGTGGCGGAAGCCGTTGCCGCGGCCAAGCAGGCGGGCGTGGACTTGGCCAACTTCGAGCAACGTTTGCAGGAAGCCGCAGCAAACGGTTTGCCCGATAAATAATGCTGCGAACCGTTTTGTTTCCTGGGGCTGCATCATAGTATAACCCGCTAACCGGCAATAAAAAACCGCGTAACTTCAAACATAAAGTTACGCGGTTTTTTGTTTGCGCCGGAAATCAGAACAAGGTGCGCAGAATCAGGAAGCACACTACCGACAACACGGCGGCGGCGGGCAGGGTGATCACCCAAGCCAGGCCGATGGGTTTCATCAGCGCCCAGTTGGCGTTGCGGTTCACCAGGCCGATACCCAAAACGGCGCCGACCAAAATGTGGGTGCTGGATACGGGCAGGCCCATCAGCGAAGCCAGCATCACCACCGAAGCGGCGGCCAGCTCGGCGGCAAAGCCTGAAGAAGGGTGCATTTCGGCCAGGCTGGTGCCCACGGTTTGAATCACTTCTTTGCCGATAAACCACAGGCCGACAATCAGGGCGATACCGAAAGTGAGCATGGCAACGGGCGGCACGGGGGCTTGGGTGCCGATGTCGCCGGTACGCAAAACATCCATAATCGCGGCAAACGGGCCGATGGCGTTGGCAATATCGTTGGCGCCGTGGCTGAAGGCGAAACCGGCGGCGGTAAACACCTGCATCCAGCTGAACATCAAGAAAGTGGATTTGCCCAAATCTTTGCGTTTGAGGGTTTTGGCGTAGATGAACGTGGCCATCCAGATGGCGGCGCCGATCATGAAGATGGTGAGGTAGCTGCTCACATTGCTCATGCCCAGATGCAGGTTTTTCAAACCTTTGAAAATCAGCATGGCGGCGATCATCATGCCGCCTAGAGAGGCGATGATCGGCACCCAGGAATGCAGGGCTTTGTAGGCGTCGATGCCGCTTTTGCGGTGATCGATATCGTATAAGCCTTTATAGTAGGAAGATTCCAGCTCGGAGGGGTCTAAATCGGTTTCGCCGTAAATCTGCGCATCACGGGCCATGGCAGAGGCACATTCGATTTTGGCGGATTCGTCGAGGCCTTCAAAGTATAGGCGGTGCTGTTCTTTAAAGGCTTTCTTTTCCTGTTTGATGGCTTTCAGGCTTTCTTCGGCTGAGGTATTGTAGTCTAAAACGTGCTTTTTAATCTGTGAAAACAGAATATAGGAAACCAAGCCGCCGAGCACGGGCGAGAGCACCCACGAAACGGCGATTTCACCCAAGTTGCCCCATTGGATTAAAGAAAACGTATTGCCGTCGCCGCTGATCATGCCCAAGCACAGCGCGCTGCCGACGATGCCGCCGATAATGGCGTGGGTGGTGGACACGGGAAAGCCTTTTTTGGTGGCGAACAGCAGCCACAGGGCGGCGGCCAACAGCGCCGACATCATGATATAAACAAACTGCATCGGCTCGAGGTGCATCTCGTTCAGATCAACAATGCCTTTGCGGATGGTGTCGGTTACTTCGCCGCCGGCAATCACCGCGCCGCTCACCTCGAAAATGGCGGCAATCAGCAGCGCCTGCGGAATGGTGAGCGTGCCGGCGCCCACGCTGGTGCCGAACGAGTTGGCCACGTCGTTACCGCCGATATTGAAGGCCATAAACACGCCGAACAGCGTGGCCAGCAGAAACAGCATGGTGTGGTTGTGGTTGGTGTAGCCCAAGCCCCAGAAAATAAAATAGCCGACCATGCCGATCAGCAGGGCGGCAAAAGCAAAGTTGATTTTTTGTATGGAGGATGAGTTCATTTCGGTGTGAACCTCGGGTTATAAAAAAGGAATGCAGGACGTTGCGCCGCAGGCGTGCCCGTTGATAAAAAATAACGCCGCGGGGCGGCAACTTTTACGTTCTTAACGTTTATTATAAAGCTATTGCCGCATTGCGTCATGAAATACTTGGCCGGTGTTTTATACCGGCATTTTATCGGCGGCAGTCAAATCGGTTACAATTGCAGCTTTTTCAGACGGCCTCAAAACCATGAACGAACAACTTTATATCGGCTTGATGTCCGGCACCAGCATGGACGGCGTGGATGCCGTGCTGGTGCGTATGGCGGGCGGGCGCTGGCTGGCTGCCGAAGCCCATGCCTTCCTGCCTTATACGGACCGTTTGAAAAGCGAACTGATCGATTTGCAGAACACGGGCTTCAACGAATTGCACCGCAGTATGCTGCTGGCGCAAGAACTCGGCGGATTATATGCACAGATTGTTACAGCTTTATTACAAAACGAGCGTCTCGCCCCGCAAGATATCACCGCCGTCGGCTGCCACGGCCAAACCGTCCGCCACGCCCCCGAAAGCGGTTACAGCATACAGCTTGCCGATTTGGCGCTGGTGGCCGAAACAAGCGGCATTTTAACCGTGGGCGACTTCCGCAGCCGCGACTTGGCGGCAGGCGGGCAGGGTGCGCCGCTGGTGCCCGCGTTTCACGAAGCCCTGTTCGGCAGCCCGCACGAAACGCGCGTGGTGCTCAACATCGGCGGCATCGCCAACATCAGCGTGCTGCCGCCCGGCGAAGCGGCCTACGGTTTCGACACCGGCCCCGGCAATATGCTGATGGATGCGTGGGTGCACCATGTCTGGCAGCAGCCTTACGACGAAAACGGTGCCAAAGCCGCAGAAGGCAAGGTGTTGCCCGATTTGCTCGCGCAATGGCTGGCGCACCCCTATCTTGCCCGGCCGTATCCCAAGAGCACCGGCCGCGAGCTGTTTTCCCTGCCGTGGCTGCTGCCGCAGCTTTCAGACGGCCTCAACCCGCACGATGTGCTGAAAACCCTGCTCGAATTTACCGCGCAAAGCATTTACGACGCCGTAACCGCCGCCGCACCCGCCGCCCGTAATATTTATGTGTGCGGCGGCGGTATCCGCAATACGGCGCTGATGGAAAGCCTGAACAAACGCTTTGCCGCCGGAGGCGTTAACCTGCACAGCACCGCCGCGCTCAATCTCGACCCGCAATGGGTGGAAGCCGCCGCCTTCGGTTGGCTCGCCGCGGCCTGGGTAAACCGCCTGCACGGCAATCCTTACCGCGCAACAGGCGCACGCGGGCCGCGCGTTTTGGGTGCGGGCTATCCGGCCTGAAAAGCTTTTGCAAAAATCAAAAAAACGTTATCAAAAATATATGCGTCATACTCGGGCTTGACCCGAGTATCTTTTTGTTTCAAAAGAAATAGCAGATACTCGGGTCAAGTCGGGTATGACGGTATTCGGGTATAACGGTATTTATTTAAGCATTTCAGACGGCCTTGCAGTGTTTTCTCAAAGGTTTCGGCCTGAAATGCGCAAGCCTCAAACTCTTCTGCGCGCTGCCATGTTTTTTCCGGCTTCGGCCAGCGCTTGCGCGGGCAGGTTTCTGCCGGTTTCAAACAAAGGCTCTTCCAAGGCCAGATGGGCATCGTAGCCGGCGCAGAAGCGTTGGAGCACGTCGGCTTGCAGGCGGTAGGCGGGGTCGGCCGAGAGTTCGGCGAATTCGCGCGCTACCGCCGCCCAGTTGGCGTGCAGGCTTTCGTGCTGGCGTTGCAGCGCTTCGATGCTGCTGCGGGTGTGCGGAAAATGGCGCAGCAGCAGCGGGAACAAATCCTCTTCTTCGTCTTGGTGGTGCAGCGGCGCGGCGGTGTTGAAATATTGGCTAATCTGCCTCACGGCCTGCAACACCGCATCGTTGCGCCCGTTGGCGGCGATATAGCCGGGCAGCATCTGCACCTGATTGCAGAAGTTGCGCACTTTGCCGTGGCAGGCGTAGAGCATTTCTATGGGGTCGTCGAAAGTAACGCTGCGGGTGTTGAATAAATCCATGGCGGTTTCCTGGCGGGAGTGGGCGCATCACAAAAAGTGCGCGTCGGTTTAATCGGGCGGTGCTTCGGCTGCATCATAAACCTTTCGGCGGCAGATGTTGAGAGGCGGCGCACCAAGCCGTCTGAAAAAGATTCCTCCCGCCGCACGGCATGCCGTTTTGCGCTACAATACGCGCTTAAAACCGAGTTGAAGAAACAGCATGAAAGAACACAAGGCCCGCAAGCGTTTCGGGCAGAATTTTTTGCAGGACACACGCATTATCAACGACATCGTCAACGCCGTGCGCCCGCAGCCCGGCGATGTGGTGATTGAAATCGGCCCCGGGCTGGCGGCGATTACCGGGCCGTTGGCGGAAAAGCTCGACAAACTGTATGTGGTCGAAATCGACCGCGATATCGTAGGCCGTCTGAAAACGCTGCCGTTTGCCGACAAACTGGTGATACACGAGGGCGACGTGCTGCAATTCGATTTCAACAGCGTGGCGGGTAAAAAGAAAATCGTCGGCAACCTGCCCTACAATATTTCCACGCCGCTGCTGTTCCGCCTGAGCGAAGTGGCCGACGATGTGGCCGATATGCACTTTATGCTGCAAAAAGAAGTGGTCGAGCGCATGACGGCGCGGCCGAAAACCAACGACTACGGCCGCTTGAGCGTGATGCTGCAATACTTTTTCGAGATGGAAACCTTAATCGACGTGCCGCCCGAATCGTTCGACCCTGCGCCGAAAGTAGATTCCGCCGTGGTGCGTATGATTCCGGCGAAACACCGGATCGGAGAGGCGCAAGATTTCGGGCATTTTGCCAAACTGGTCAAACAGGCGTTTGCCCAGCGCCGCAAAACCATACGCAACAATCTGAAAGACATTGCCGCCGATGAAGATTTGCAGGCTGTGGGCATCAACCCGCAAGACAGGGCCGAACATATCGGGCCGGAACTGTATGTGAAACTGAGCAATTATTTGGTGAAACAGGCCGTCTGAAAACAGGATAATAAAAAATGATCAAATTCAAAAACGTACACAAACACTTTAAAGATTTGCACGTGATTAACGGCGTGAATCTGGAAGTGAAGCAGGGTGAAGTGGTGGTGGTGTGCGGCCCTTCGGGTAGCGGCAAATCCACCTTAATCCGCACCGTCAACCAACTCGAAACCATTGAGAGCGGCGAAATCTGGGTGGACGGCATGAACGTGGCCGACCCGAAAACCGATTTGAACAAAGTGCGCGAAGAGGTGGGCTTTGTGTTTCAGAGTTTCAATCTCTATCCGCATTTGAGCGTGCTTGAGAACATCATTCTTTCGCCGATGAAAGTGAAAAAGCAAAGCCGCGAGCAGGCCGAGAAAAAAGCGATGGAGCTGCTCGAGCGCGTGGGTTTGGCGCATAAAAAAGATGCCATGCCCGGCCAGCTTTCAGGCGGCCAGCAGCAGAGGGTGGCGATTGCCCGCGGCCTGGCGATGGAGCCGCGCGTGATGCTGTTCGACGAACCGACTTCGGCGCTCGACCCCGAAATGGTGGGCGAAGTGCTGCGCGTGATGAAAGATTTGGCCAACAGCGGCATGACCATGATGTGCGTTACCCACGAAATGGGCTTTGCCCGCGAAGTGGCCGACCGCGTGATTTTCGTCGATCACGGCCAAATCATCGAAGAGGGCGCGCCCGAAGACTTTTTCACCAACCCGAAACACGAGCGTGCGAAGCAGTTTTTGCAGCAGGTGATGAAACATTGAACCTTCGGCGTGTAAGGAAAAGGGGAATGAGGCCGTCTGAAAGAGTGTGTATTTTTCAGGCCGTCTGAACAGGTGAAACGATGAAGAAACTGCTTTATTTTCTGGTTGCATTATTCTCTTTATGCGGCGCGGCGCACGCGGAAATCGACGCTTCCAAGCTGCTGCCGCCCGAAGAGGCGTTTGTGCCGCAGGTGAACGCCACCGCAGAAGGCATCAACGTGCAGTTTGCCGTGGCCGACGGTTATTACCTCTACCAATCGAAAATGATGGCCGACACCAACCCGGCCGGCCTGTTGTCGGCGCCGAAATTCAGCAAAGGCGAGGAAAAAGAAGACGAGTTTTTCGGCCGGCAAACGGTTTACCACCGTGCGGCGCAAGTCAACTGGCCGTATGCCAAACCCGTGCAAAACTATAAATTAACCTTGCGCTATCAGGGCTGCGCCGATGTGGGCGTGTGTTATCCGCCCACCGAAACCACGTTTGAGATTAAAGGCGAAGGGTTGTACCAACCCGCTGCGGCAACCGGCGGCAATCCTTTTTTACGGCCCGCACCGTCGCTTTCAGACGGCCCGGCAGCCAAACCGGCCGCACGTTCGGGTGAGGGCGGTTTCAAGCTTTCTTGGGATAATTTGAACGCCAACCTGTTGGCGTTTTTTCTCGCGGGCCTGGGTTTGAGCTTTACCGCCTGTATGTATCCGCTGCTGCCGATTGTGTCGGGTATTGTGGTGGGCGATAAAAACACCGGCAAAGGCCGCGCGTTTGTGCTGTCGATGGTGTATGTGCAGGGTTTGGCGCTCACCTATACCGCCGTGGGCGTGGTTGCGGGGCTGACGGGCGCGCTGCTGACCGTGTGGCTGCAACAGCCGTGGGTGGTGTTGGCGGCGGCGGCGGTGATGGTGGCGCTGGCCTTGTCGATGTTCGGCGTGTTTGCCGTGCAGCTGCCCGCTTCGGTACAGGGCTATTTCCAAAACCAAAGCAGCAAGCTTTCGGGCGGAAAAATCGCTTCGGTGTTTGTGATGGGTATGCTTTCCGCGCTGATCGTCGGCCCCTGCGTGGCGCCGCCGCTGGCGTTCGCGCTGGGCTATATCGGCCAGACCGGCGATGCCGCCCTCGGCGGTTTGGCGCTGTATGCGCTGGCCGTCGGCACGGGCGTGCCGCTGGTTGCCGTGGGCACGTTCGGCGGCCATATTCTGCCGAAAGCGGGCGCGTGGATGAACGGCATCAAATATGCGTTCGGCTTTATTCTGCTGGCGGTGGCGGTGTATCTGGCCACGCCTTTCCTGCCTTATCCGCTGGTTGCCGCGCTTTACACTTTATTGATGGTGATTCCCGCCGGCCTGCTGCTGGCCAAAGTGCCGAAAACGGCAGGCCGTCTGAAAAGCGTGTGCGTGTTGTTGGGGGCGTTGTTGTTGGTGGGCGGCTCGTGGTTCGCCTATCAGAGCGCCAACCGGCAAACCACCGCGCTGCACCATTTTCTCACCCTGATTCCGCCCGCAGCCGGAACGGAAAGCGCACACGGGCAGGTTTACACCGATGTGGCGCAACTGAAAGCCGCCATGCAACAGGCTTTGCAGCAAAACCCCGCCAAGCCCGTGCTGCTTGATTTTTATGCCGACTGGTGCATTTCGTGCAAAGAAATGGCGGCCTACACGCTCAACCAGTCGCAGGTGCACGAAGCGGTGGATATGGAACGCTTTTTCCAAATCGACGTTACCGCCAACACACCCGAGCATCAGGCGCTGCTGAAAGAATACGGCCTGTTCGGCCCGCCCGGCGTGTTTGTGGTTCGTGCCGACGGCAGCCGCAGCGAAGCCCTGCTGGGCTTTGTGAAGCCCGATGCGTTTATCGAGTGGTATCGGCAGAACGAGCGTTAGCCATGCGATAATTGGCCGGAAATGACAAATAGGCCGTCTGAAAACTTTTTCAGACGGCCTTTCAAGCATTTGGCACTATGGGTTTAATTTGTATCAACTGCGGTAGTCGGCATTAATCGACACATATTCGTGCGACAAATCACAGGTGTAAACGGTGGCGCGTTCGCGGCCGCGCTGCAAGTCGATGCGCACGGTGATTTCGGCACGGTTCATCACGGCCTGGCCTTGCTCTTCGGTGTAGCCGGCGGCGCGGCCACCATTTTCGGCAACCAAAACATCGTCGAGCCACAGGCGCACTTTGTCGGTGTCGAAGTTTTCCAGCCCCGAATAGCCGATGGCGGCGAGCAGACGGCCGAGGTTGGGGTCGGAGGCGAAAAAGGCGGTTTTCACCAGCGGCGAGTGGGCGACGGCATAGGCAACTTGGCGGGCTTCGGCGCGGCTGGCGGCGTTTTCCACCCGAATGGTGATGAATTTGGTGGCGCCTTCGCCGTCGCGCACGATGGCCTGCGCCAGCTCGAGCGCGAGGTCGGCGAGCAGGGCTTTCAGTTGGTCGTAGCGCGGGTCAGCGATGTTGTCGATTTCGTTTTGGCCGTTTTTGCCGGTGGCCACCACCACGAAGCTGTCGTTGGTGCTGGTGTCGCCATCAACGGTGATGGCGTTGAACGATGAATCGGCTATTTCTTGCGTGAGCATCTGTAAAACGGGTTGGGAAACTTTGGCGTCGCACACGATGAAGCCGAGCATGGTGGCCATGTTGGGGCAGATCATGCCGGAGCCTTTGGCGATGCCGGTGGCGCGCACGGTGTGGCTGTTGCCCACCCTGCCTTCGCGGCTGGCGGCTTTGGGCACGGTGTCGGTGGTCATGATGGCGCGGGCGGCGCGGTCCCAGTGCACGGGTTTCACATCGGGCAGGGCGGCGGTGATTTTCTGCGCGGGCAGCGGTTCGAGAATCACGCCGGTGGAGAACGGCAGCACTTGTTCGGGTGCGCAGCCGACTTGTTCTGCGGCGGCGCGGCACACGGCCAGCGCGTCTTCGCGGCCTTGCGCGCCGGTGCCGGCGTTGGCGTTGCCGGTGTTGATAACCAGCGCGCGGATGCCGTTTTCGTTGGCCAGGTGTTCTTTGGCGATATAAACGGGTGCGGCGCAGAAACGGTTTTGGGTGAACACGGCGCCGACGGTGTTGCTGCGGTTGAGCACAATCAGGGTTAAGTCGTCGTGGTCGGGTTTTTTCACGCCCGCCTGCCCGACGAACACCTGCACGCCGTCGATGGTAAGCAATTCTTCCGCATTTTTTTCTTTTAAATTCACTGCCATTTATAAGGTCTCCTTGGAAACAGCCTGTTGGGCGGCGTTTTCTTCCTGAACACGCTGCCGGTAACGTGCGCCTGCCGCATGGTAAAACGGCTTGGGGGAAAACTGGCGCGACACCTGAGATGCAAAAATAGCACCAATCAGCAGCCAAAACAACAGATTCTGTCCGCCTGTCATTTCCATCACCACCACGCTGGCGGTGAGCGGAGATTGGGTGGCGGCGGCCAGAAATGCGGTCATGCAGATTAACACCAGCACGTTGATGCCGGTTTGCAGGCCGGCGATGTCGGCGATATGCTGGCCCAGCATGGCGCCGACGGTGAGCGAGGGGGTGAAGATGCCGCCGGGAATGCCTGCCCAATAAGAAAGAACGGTGGCCGCCCATTTGGCCAGCGCCACGCCGGCGGGAGCTTCATACATGCGCCGCAGTGCGCCGGAGGCTTCGTGATAGCCCGTGCCGAAGGTCTGCCCCTGATAAAGCGTGCCGATGGCGGCCAGAAGCAGGCCGATGATGGCGGCCAAGAGCACGGGATGGCGGCGTATCAGGCCACGCCACCGCTCGGGCGCAAAAGCCGCCGCGCCTTTATAGAGCAGCCGCGCAAACAGGCCGCCCGCCACGCCGCAAATCAAGCCGCATAGCAGCACCCAGGCAAGCATATGGTTGAGCTGCGTGCCGTGAAAGCCTGAAAAATAAGGGTTGTTGCCCTGTATGGCCACTTGGATGAAACCGGCCGCCAGCACGCCGATAAAAATCTGCCGCTCCCAGCGCAGCATCACGCCGCGCCCCAATTCTTCGATGGCAAACACCACGCCTGCCAGCGGCGCGTTGAACGCTGCGGCCAAGCCGCCCGCCGCGCCTGCGGCAATCAGATCGTTTTCCTGCATGCCTTTAAAAGCCAGGTTGTGTTTTTTACACCACGCGCCCCATGCCGCCATCACCGCTGCGCCCACCTGCACCGACGGCCCTTCGCGACCGATAGATGCGCCCGCCAGCATACCCAAAAAGGTAAACGGGATTTTCAGCATGGTCTGCCCCAGCGTCAGCAGGCGCAGTTTCTGCGCGCCGTAGGGCAGCGACAGCGAAGCCAGCACCTGCGGGATGCCGCTGCCGGCCGTATAGGGCGCAAAACGGCGCGTCAGCCACACAATCAGCGGCAGCCCCAGCGGCAGCGCCACCCAGGCAAACCACGGGTATTTTCTAACCAGCAGCGCGTTTTGCTCCAGCGCGAAGTCGGCCATGTGGGCGAACAGCAGCGACACCAACGCCACCAGTGCCGCGCCCGCCAGCAGAAAGGCGAAGGCAACGGTTTTGCGCGACAGCCGCTGGGTCTGCCGGATTTTATGAATGGTTTTATGCTTCAAGATGCGGTAACGGGTGGTGAAATCGGTGTTCATAGCCAAGAGCCTGCCGGTTTGAGGGATAGGGTGGGGCGTATCCGCCACAATCGCAGCCGTTATTATGAACCGATTGCGCAGCCGTATCAAAGCGGGCAGGCCGTCTGAAAACGCCGCTTTCAGACGGCCTAAGCTGCTTCTGTCAGCTAAATTAATCGGTTACTTAATTTATACCCTCTGCTATACTTTGCGCCTTATTTTTGATACACGGGTTTTTTATGCCGCAAACCAGCCGTTTCAACACCACCGGCCCCAAAATCGGCCTGAGCGTGCGCCTGGCCGAAAACCGGCAGGAAATCGAAGCCGCGCAACGCTTGCGCTACCAAGTGTTTGCCGGCGAGTTGGGTGCAGATATCCAAAGCAGCAACGGTTTGGATACCGACGAATACGACCAACACTGCCACCACCTGCTCGCTTTCGACGAAGCCACCGGCGAAGTGGTGGGCTGCTACCGCCTGATTACCGAAGAAGCCGCCCGCGCCGTCGGCTCGTGGTATAGCGAACACGAATTTGACCTCTCCCCGCTGCACGATATTCTGCCGCAAACCGTAGAGTTGGGCCGCGCCTGCATCCACCCCGACTACCGCCACGGCGGCCTGATTATGCTGCTGTGGTCGGGCCTTGTGAAATTCATGCGCGACGAAAACCTGCGCTTTATGATCGGCTGCGGCAGCATCAGCACCGCCGACGGCGGCCACGAAGCGGCCGGGCTGTATCATGTACTGAAAGAAAAACACTTGGCGCCCGAGCAATGGCGCGTGCGTCCGCTCAACCCGCTGAAATGGGATAAGCTCACCCCCGCAGCCAATCCCGAATGCCCGTCGCTGATTAAAGGTTATCTCAAAGCCGGCGCCTGGTTTTGCGGCGAACCGTGCGTTGATGAAGCCTTCAACTGCGCCGACGTGCTGATTCTGATGGACATCACCCGGCTCAACGACCGCTACCTGCAACGCTTCGCACCTAAAATCTGAAAAACAGGCCGTCTGAAAGCCCGAGCCGGCGAAACGCAGCTGCTTGCACATGCCGGAAACCTTTCAGACGGCCCCGATAACAAAACCGCAACACAAATCTGTTTTACTCATACCATGACCACCCTGCGCACCGTTTTCCGCCTGCTCTGCATCGGCATCTGCCTGCTCTACGGCATGGCCGAAATGTTTTTCCTTTTCCCCTTCTACAGCAAACAGCGCAAGCTGCGCGCCATACAGCTATGGTCGCTGCGCGTGCTCGCCTCCTGCGGCCTGAAGCTCGAAACCTACGGCAGGCTGCCCGAAGCGGGGCGGGGGCAGATGATGATCAGCAACCATATTTCCTGGCTCGACATCATGGCCGTTAACGGCGCCTTCCCCGGGCGCTTCGTTGCCAAAGACGACGTGGCCAAATGGCCGGTGGTAGGTTATCTGGCCACGCAGGCGCAAACCGTTTACGTTACCCGCAACAAAGGCACCGAAGGCAACAGCGAAAAAATCCGCCACGTTACCGAAGCCCTCAAAAACGGCGACACCGTTACCCTGTTCCCCGAAGGCACCAGCACCGAAGGCCGCGAAATCCTGCCGTTTAAAACCAGCTTTTTCCAGGCGGCCTACGAAGCGGACGTGCCGCTGATACCGGTGCTGTGCCGCTACCCCAACCCCGACGGCAGCAGCCCCAACCCAGCCATGGCCTACTACGGCGACATCAGCCTGATACAGTCTATCCGCATGATTATCAGCCAGCCCGGCGGCGTGGCCGAACTGTATTTTCTCGACCCCGTACCCTCCGGCCCCGACCGCCAGGCCATCGCCCGCAATATCCACCGCAAGCTGAGCGAAAAGCAGCGTGATTTGGGGTAGGTGCAGGAAAATCTTTCAGACGGCCTGCCGGCGTATCCTTTATAATATTCATCCGTTTAATATTCTTTTCAGACGGCCTCAACAAGCATAAGGCCGTCTGAAAACCTTTTTACAGAAAACAGCATCATGAAATTTATCGACGAAGCCAAAATCGAAGTGGTGGCAGGCAAAGGCGGCAACGGAGCCGTGAGCTTCCGCCGCGAAAAATTCGTACCGCGCGGTGGCCCCGACGGCGGCGACGGCGGCAAAGGCGGCAGCGTGTTCGCCGTGGCCGACGAAAACGTCAACACACTGGTGGAATACCGTTTCGTCAAACGCTATCAGGCCAAAAACGGCGAAAAAGGCCACGGTTCCGACCGCTACGGCAAAGGCGCCGACGACATCGAACTGCATATGCCCGTGGGCACCCTGATCCGTGACACCGACACCGGCGAACTGCTGGCCGACCTTACCCACCACGGCCAGCGCGTGTGCGTGGCGCGCGGCGGCAAAGGCGGTTTGGGCAACATCCACTTCAAATCATCGGTTAACCGCGCCCCCAAACAGTCCACGCCCGGCGAGGAGGGCGAAGTGCGCACCTTGCAGCTCGAGCTGAAAGTGCTGGCCGACGTGGGCCTGCTCGGTATGCCCAATGCCGGCAAATCCACCCTGATCCGCGCCGTGTCCGCCGCCCGCCCCAAAGTGGCCGACTACCCCTTCACCACCCTGCACCCCAACCTCGGCGTGGTGCGTATGGACGAAAACCACAGCTTCGTGATGGCCGACATTCCCGGCCTGATTGAAGGCGCCGCCGAAGGCGCGGGTTTGGGGCACCGCTTCCTGAAACACCTTTCACGCACCGGCCTGCTGCTGCATGTGGTGGACTTGGCGCCGTTCGACGAAAACGTTAACCCCGCCGCCGAAGCACTGGCGCTGGTTGAAGAATTGCGCAAATACGACGAAGAACTATACGATAAGCCGCGCTGGCTGGTGTTGAACAAACTCGATATGCTCCCGCCCGAAGAAGCCGAAGCTCGCGCCGCCGAGTTTCTGGCGCAAACCGGCTGGAACCATCCGCAGCCCGACGACAGTTTTGGTTTCGATATGCAAACCCCGCGCCTGTTTAAAATCAGCGCGCTCACCCACGAAGGCACGCAGGATCTGATTTATCAGATCAGCACCTACCTCACCGAGAAAAAACGCCTGGCCGCCGAAGCGCAGGAAGTGGAGCGTGAAGCCGCAGCCGTGGCGGCGGAGCAGCCGAAAACCGATACGGCGGTGTTTAAGGCCGAATAAAGGCAGGCTGGTATCTTTGCAAAAATACGTTTCCATACTGAATTTATTTATGCTTCGTCATACCCGGGCTTGGCCCGGGTATCTGTTATTTCTTTTGAAACAAAAAGATGCTCGGGTCAAGCCCGAGCATGACGGAATGGTTGCTTAGGGAGTGTAGTCAGAAAGCTTGCGAAGCGGTTTTTTGAGGGAAAATCCTCAGATGCCAAGGGCTGTCGACATTTAACCAACCAAGCGTTTTTTGAGGCAAAAAACGCGTATGCAAGGCAAAAGGCGCAGCAAGGTTGAACACCTTGCGAGCATTTTAGCTTCGCAAGTCCGCTACGCTACCTAACGCCGCAGATGCGGATTTTAACCAAAAATACCGCAACGCTTTCTGACTACCAAGGTTTCGAAAAGAATTTTGCAAAGGTCTCCGGCTGGTGTCTTCGGTAAAACCCCAAAAAACATCATAAAAGTTTATGGCCGTTATATCCGCCTAAGCGAAGCGGATTGCGCACGGGTTATCACCCCGTTCCCCCCGCAAAAGCAAACGGGGCAAACCTTGACGGTTCGCCCCGTTTTCGATAAGCCGGTTTACAGCTTGTCGGCAGCTTCCGACAAATAGGCGGCCACGCCTTGCGCATCGGCTTTCATGCCTTTGTCGCCTTTGTTCCAGCCGGCGGGGCATACTTCGCCGTGCTCTTCGGTAAATTGCAGCGCATCCACCATACGCAGCATTTCGTCGACATTGCGGCCCAAGGGCAGGTTGTTTACTACTTGGTGCTGCACGATGCCGTTTTTGTCGATTAAGAACGAGCCGCGGAAAGCCACGCCGCCTTCGCTTTCGACATCGTAGGCTTTCACCAGCTCGTGCGCCACGTCGGCCACCATGGTGAATTTCACCGGGCCGATGCCGCCCTGGTTTACCGGCGTGTTGCGCCATGCGGCGTGGGTGAACTGGCTGTCAATCGACACGGAAAACACTTCGACGTTGCGTTTTTTAAACTCTTCCACGCGGTGGTCGTGGGCGATGATTTCAGACGGGCACACGAAAGTGAAGTCCAGCGGATAGAAAAACACCACGGCGTATTTGCCTTTGGCGGCTTCGGCAAAGCTGAAGTTGTCCACCACTTCGCCGTTGCCCAAAACGGCAGAGAATTTTTTATCGGCATCATGGAAAAACGGGGCGGGTTTGCTAACTAAAACGGCCATAATGAAGTGCTCCTGTGTTGATGATGTGAAAAACGGGTTTTCTTAAAAATTGCACGAAAACGCCGCTATTGTAGGCCGAATCCGCCGCCAAGGTAAACCGTTTGCCGCTTTGGGTGTTAAAATCCGCCGGATCAGCCCCAACCTAACAGGAGAGAAAATGTCTGTTACCGTACGCCTGCTCGCACCCGATGATGAGACCGCATGGCTGCCGTTGTGGCAGGCTTATCTCGATTTTTACCGTGCCGTATTGAGTGGAGAAACCACCCGCAACACATGGCAGAGCATCATGCGGTCGGCCGATGTAAAGGGTTTCGGCGCATTCGATGCCGATAACCGGTTGGTTGGGTTCGCGCATATCGTTATCCACTCGAACACTTGGAATATCAGCAAATGCTGCTATCTCGAAGATTTGTTTGTTGACGCGGGATGCCGCAGGCAGGGTGCGGCGCGCAGCCTGATCGGGGCCGTTTACCGTTTCGCCGAAGCGGAGGGGTTTAACCGCGTATATTGGGTTACCGATAAAAATAACCTGGCTGCGCAGTCGCTCTATAATCAGATAGCGCGCCAAACTGATATGGTGCAATATCGGAAAGACTTTCCCTAACGGATAATGTTAAACTTCAGGCCGTCTGAAAGATTTTCAGACGGCCTGTATATAGCAAGACCACTTACTTAATAACCGTTCCGTCATAACTCGGGTCAAGCACGAGTATGACACGTGTACTTTGATTATTAAGTTGCTTCGTTATCGAATATAAAAAGTATTGTTGAGAACAAAGCAAGCCGAATCAAGAAAGCCGCACATGAAAAAAATCACACCCACCCTGCTTGCCGCCGCACTGGCGGCCTGCACTTCTTCACCGTTTGAAACCGTTCCCGTAACCGGCGGCGACCGCGATGCGCACGGCTGTATTGCTTCGGCAGGGCAAAGCTGGTCGGTGTTGAAACAGCAGTGTATCCAACCGTTCGACAACCCCGACATCAAATTCGCCGACCCCGATAACGACACGCTGGCGGTGTATGTGCTGCTGTCGGACGACAAATCCCGCGCCGAAGTGTTCGCCTCCGGCGTGCCGGAAAACACTATTTTGGAAAGCGTAAAAGGCGGCTATGCCTCGCGCGACGGCAAAATCCGCCTGTTGCGCGAAGAAGGCGGCTGGAGGTTGGTGAAATAAATAACAGGCTGTCTGAAAAATATGTACGGGCACAAGCCTGTATAATCATTTAACCATGCGGCAGGCTCACGCCTGCCGGGTATCATAATCAAGAATTTATCTATGCTGACCGTTTACAACACCTTAACCCGCCAAAAAGAACCCTTTATCCCCCTCAACCCCGAAAACGTGCGTATGTATGTTTGCGGCATGACGGTTTATGACTACTGCCATCTCGGCCATGCCCGCGTGATGGTGGTGTTCGATATGGTGGCACGCTGGCTGCGTGCGCAGGGCTATCCGCTCACTTATGTGCGCAACATTACCGATATCGACGACAAAATCATCGCCCGCGCCGCCGAAAACGGCGAAACCATCGGCGAGCTGACCGCACGCTTTATTCAGGCCATGAACGAAGACGCCGACGCGCTGGGCGTGCTGCGGCCCGATGTCGAGCCGAAAGCCACCGAACACGTCGGCCAGATGATTGCCATGATTGAGCGGCTGATTGCCAACGGCAAGGCGTATCCTGCCGAAAACGGCGATGTTTACTACGCCGTGCGCGAATTTGCCGCCTACGGCCAGTTGTCGGGCAAGTCGCTGGACGACCTGCGCGCGGGCGAACGGGTGGAGGTGGACGGCTTCAAGCGCGATCCGCTCGATTTTGTATTGTGGAAGGCCGCCAAGCCCAACGAAGCCGATTCTTGGCACAGTCCGTGGGGCAAAGGCCGCCCCGGTTGGCACATCGAATGCTCGGCGATGGGTGAAGAGCTGTTTGGCGACACGTTTGATATCCACGGCGGCGGCGCCGATTTGCAGTTTCCGCACCACGAAAACGAAATCGCCCAAAGCGTGGGTGCGCACGGTGCCTGCCTGCACCACGAGGTGCACGGCAAAACCATAACCAGCCATGTGAAATATTGGCTGCACAACGGTTTTATCCGCGTGGACGGCGAAAAAATGTCGAAATCGCTGGGCAATTTTTTCACCATCCGCGACGTGCTCAAGCAATACGATCCCGAAGTGGTGCGCTTTTTTATCCTGCGCGCCCATTACCGCAGCCCGCTGAATTATTCCGATGCGCATCTCGATGATGCCAAAGGCGCGCTCACCCGCCTCTATACCGCCCTGAAAAACACCCCGCCCGCCGAAGTGGCCGTGCGTGAAGACAGCAACGACTACACCCGCCGTTTTTATGCCGCCATGAACGATGATTTCGGCACGGTGGAAGCGATGGCGGTGCTGTTCGAGCTGGCGGGCGAAGTCAACAAAACCAACAGTGCCGAATTGGCCGGTTATTTGAAAGCGCTGGCGGGCATCATCGGCCTGTTGCAGCGTGATCCGCAGGCATTTTTGCAGGGCAGCGGTGTTTCAGACGGCCTTTCCAACGCAGACATCGACGCTTTAATCGAACAGCGCAAACAGGCGCGTGCGGCAAAAAACTGGGCCGAATCCGACCGCATCCGCGATCTGCTCAACGCCGAAAACATTATTCTGGAAGACGGTGCCGGCGGCACCACTTGGCGGCGCGGGTAGTTTCATCGGTTTGCCGCAGCCGTTATCAAACCACAGGCCGTCTGAAAACATTTTTTCAGACGGCCTGAGACTTTTGCAAAATTCTTTTCGGCACCTTAAAACACTTGCGTCATGCTCGGGCTTTACCCGAGCATCTTATTGTTTTAAAGGAAACGGCAGATACTCGGGTCAAGCCCGAGTATGACGAAATATAAATTCAGCATTAAAACGGATTTTTGTAGAGGCCTCAGCTCTTAATTTTTTTCTTTCATAACCAACAAAATACCCGGGCCAGGCCCGGGCATAACATGAGTGCTTCGCAAGCCGGGGCGGGTTTGTAAGCCCCGGCTTGAAGTTTATCGGCTTGAAAACGCCTGTTTATACGATATAGGCGGAAACTTCACTTTGCCATTGTTCTTCGTAGATGTTTACTGATTGTGCGTATTCGGTAACGGTAGCGCCGACAGCCAATCCCGCGCCGCTTTCCGCGCCCAATACGGCAGACAGATCCAATTCGGTAACGGCGAGCAAATCGTTCAGAGCAGGCAGGCCGTCTGAAAGCTGTTCGGAAATTTCGGCCGTGCTTTCCGAAGCCGTTGCCGTTTCGGCGGTTTCGGTTTGCTTGTATGCCGCTTGGTCGGTGCCCGATATGGTGTTGCTGCCGATGCCCAAATCCAACACATGGGCGGTTTCAACGGTTTCGGCGGTTTCAGGGGCATAACCGGCGGCAGGCGCAGAAACGATGGTGCGCTCATCGGCCAAATCCGTATCGTTATGGGTGTTGTTTTCTGCATAAACATCAACAACTTTATTGCGCTCAATCCAGCCGCGGTAGAGTTTGCCGGTTAGATCGGTGGTGATATCGTTGCCGCTGACGAACAGTTCGGGGATTTCGCTGCCGGCGCGGCCGAGCAGGCTGATGATGGGCTTATCCATGGTGCCGTGTACCTCAAAGGTGTTGTCGGTAACATGATAAGTTTCGGCATTGCCTACCATTTGTATGCCTTCGATGGTGCCGTCAGACTTTTCCCGTATGGTCAGGCTGTTGCCGGACACGGTAACTTCACCGCGCAGTTGGCCGTTGTTGCTTTCTTCGTTGATAAACACGGGCAGGGTGCCTCGGGGAATCTTGGCGATATCGATGGTGTTATCCACAACATTAATCGTGCCCGAGCCTTGGCCGTTGGTGTTCATGGCTTTGTTTTTGGTGTTGTTGATCACGGCAACGGCATACATGGTGGATTCGCCTTCGATGGTGTTGCCGGTGATATCCAGTTTGTAGTGCATATTCGGTTCGTGGTTGCGGAATTCGATACCGTAGGTTTGGATAGCATTTTGATAAACATCCAGATTTTTAATCGTGTTGCCGCTGATTTTGAAATCGCCGGTATCGCTGCTGCGCAAATCACGGAACATGGTATTGGTTTGTATTTGGATGCCTGAGTAACCGAAATATTTCAATCCGACATTATCGTCTTGTGCCAGGCGGAAATCGGGGTCGGCGACGATGGTGTTGTTGCTCACCTTTACTGTATCCATCGTGAATTGGCGGTTATATACGGCAATGCCGTTGAGACGGTCGCCGATGGAGGTGTTGTTTTCGATAACGATATCGTCACCGTCGTGGATATCCAAACCTTTGCGGTAGTTGTGGTCGGTGGTGTTGTTGGTGTAGGTGATGCCGTAGTTGTAGCTGCCCGCCATACTGGCGATGCCGTAGCCCGTGCCGCCGTCGGCTTCGTGGCCGTTCCACGACATGGTATTGCCGTCGGCGGTGAAGTCTTTCTGATAGGCCAACAATACGCCGGCTACGCGGTTGTGGTGCAGGTAGCTGTCGACGATACGGTTGTTTTCACCCAAGGGCAGGTTTTCGTAGGTTTCGTCAACCTCGCCGCGGATCAGGCGGGCTTTGTAAGTGCGGCCGATGCTGCTGTCGGGATCGGGTTGCAGGGTTTGGGTGGAGGTGAAAAACACACCGGCACGGTTGGCGCCTGATACTTCTACTTTGCTGATCAAGGTGTTGTCGGCATCGTTTACCAGAATGCCGTTCACTTTGCCGAAATAGCTCTCGCCGGTGCGGTAAAAATCGGGATTGGTGTATTTTACCGACAAGTCGGCAATGGTTTTGTTGCTTTGACCGTCGATCAGAATACCGGCAAACGGGCGCACTTCGGTTTCATTTGAATTAGGATCAAATACACCGGTTTGTGCTTTGTCGAACGAAATGGTGGTTTTGCCCATGCCGTCGCCGAACAGGGCGGTTACGCCCGAGTTGGCTTTGTTTAACACGATTTGGTTGGAAATATACAGGCTACCGCTCAAATAGACGGCGGCGCTTTCTTTGTGTGCGGCGGCCAAGGCAGCGGTGATGGCGGCCAGGCTGTCGGTTTGGCCGCTCGGATCGGTGCCGAATTCGGCGGCATCGATATATTTGCCGTATTGCGGGTGTTCATATACACGATAGCCGTTTTGCGTTGCGGTTTGGCCGTCTGAAACTGCGGCGGGGGTATCTGTTGCAACGGTTTCGGTAGGAGTGGTTTCGGTGGCCGAATCGTTGCTGTTTGCAGCGGTATCATCCGTTACGGTCGTGCTGCCGGATGCGGTGTTTTGCGTATCGGCTGCGGCGCTCTCGGATGAGGTTGCGGAATCGGCTGCTGTTTGCCCGGTTTCTTTGTCGGAAGCGGAAACGGTTTCAGGCGGCGTGTTTACAGGCGTGGTTGTGCTGCCGGACGCGGTGTTTTGCGTATCGGATGCGGTGCTGTCGGATGAGGTTGAGGAATCGGCCGCCGCTTGTTCAGTTTCCTTGTTGGAAGCAGAAACGGTTTCAGGCGGCGTGTTTGCAGGCATGGACGTGCTGCCGGATGCGGTGTTTTGCGTATCGGCTGCGGCGCTCTCGGATGAGGTTGTGGAATCGACCGCTGTTTGCCCGGTTTCTTTGTCGGAAGCGAGAACTGTTTCAGACGGCGTGTTTACAGGTGCGGTCGTGTTGCCGGACGCGGTGTTTTGCGTATCGGATACGGTGCTGCCGGATGAGGTTGCGGAATCGGCCGCTGTTTGTTCGGTTTCTTTGCCTGCAACGGAAGCGGTTGCGGCTTCTGTTGCTGCATTTGTTTGCGCTGCGGTGTTTGAAGATGTTGCGGTTTGGGCGTTAGCGGCCGTATTGGCAGACGAAGCGGCAGTTTGTGCAGTTGTTGAAGAGGTGCTGCGTTGGGTTGCCGCAGCTGCCGGTGCCTGATCGGAACCGCCGCCGCCACCGCCGCCGCCGGCTAATGCGCCGAGCAGGCCGGCACCTGCCAGGCCGCCCAAAGTAACGGCGAGTTTGTTCACGCCGCCGCCGTTGTTTTGATGCACGGTTACTTGTTCGGCTGTTACGGATTTTGCGGGAATTTCGCCCTCATAGGCAGCCAGCGAACCATTAGCCTGCAAGCCTTTGATATTGCCGGTTGTATGGGTGTAGTAGTTTTCGATAACGATGTCGGGGCGGGCGGAAGCAGAGGCTTTATCGCGGATGTGCAGGTTGTCGCCCTCTCGGGTGAATTCCAGATTTTCAGGGGCAAGGCCGGTAGCGGCATCGGCAAGCTGATAGTCGGCGAGTGCGGCAGCCTGTATGTGTAAGGCTTGGCCGGAACCGGTGTTGACATTGAAACGGGCGGCTTGCTCGGCGGCTGAAGCGCCTTTCGGCCGGATAACGGTGAGAATGATTTGGTTTGACATTTTGAAGCTCCGTAATGTTGTTAGTAAATTTGTTTTAAAACAATAAGTTGAAAATTTTACTGAGAGTCAGCAAGTTACTTCTTAATTGTTTTGTTTTGTTAAAAAATACAAATTTATTCAGAATTTATTGATTTAAAATAACCAATAATTCGTTTTTAATTTTTATAATTTTTCAAGCTAAATATTTATCTATTTGTTTAACATAAATAAAAATATGAAATTAAAATTTTATAAAATGACTAAAGGGTTTATAAATTCCAATTTCATAATTTACAAATGTAAACTAAATTTATCACTCATGATAAAGTAATGCAAATAATTATTTGCCATTTGTAATAAATTGGTAAATTATGCAACAGTGATGGTAGTGATGGATTGGTTTGGGCGTGCTTCGGCCCGGGGGCGTCTGAAAAAACGTCTTCGCAAGAGGGGGGTGAATGTAGTAGGTAGGGAATACTGATATATCGGAGATCTTTGCAAAAAAACCATCTGCGGTGTATTTCTGTATTGAGTGCGGCCCGCTTGGCTTTATATTTGGATATGTCTGCGCCCGCTGCGCTGTCATACCTTGAGGTACATTCACATCAGACTTTTTTACAAAGGCCCCGTACCCGCTTTAGCCTGCTGTTTTTTCGGTGCAATTTGCGTTACAATAACCGGCTTTCAAACTGAAGCGGAAAGCTACAGGGGGTTGTTTGGATGGGTTTCAGACGGCCTCGGGGCTGACGGCAATTCCGTTTGCCGTCAGCCCCTAGTTATTTGCCGCATCCTGCCTGCCGTATCGTGCGGGACGAACCACAGAATTCAAACGAATCAAGATTATGGAAAATGTAAACCGTATCGCCGCGGAAGGTATCGCCGCAGTAGAGGCCGCCGCCGATTTTCAAACGTTAGAGTTGGTTAAAGCCCGCTACATGGGCAAAACCGGCGAACTGAACGCCCTGCTGAAACAGCTCGGCAGCCTGCCGCCCGAAGAAAAGAAAACCGTCGGCGCGCACATCAACGAATGTAAAAACCGTTTTCAGACGGCCTATAACGAAAAACGCGATGCACTTAACGCCGCCAAACTGCAAGCGCAGTTGGCCGCCGAGGCACTCGACGTTACCCTGCCCGGCCGCGGTCAGCAAAGCGGCGGCCTGCACCCGGTTACCCTGACCCTGCAACGCGTGGTCGAACTCTTTCACGGCATGGGCTTCGACGTGGCCGACGGCCCCGAAATCGAAGACGATTTCCACAATTTCCAGGCGCTCAATATCCCGCAAAACCACCCGGCACGCGCCATGCAGGATACTTTTTACGTGGAAAACGGCGACGTGCTGCGCACCCACACCTCGCCGATTCAGATCCGCTATATGCTGGACAAAAAGAATCCGCCCATCCGCATCATCGCCCCCGGCCGCGTGTACCGCGTCGATTCTGACGCCACCCACTCGCCGATGTTCCACCAAGCCGAAGGCTTGTGGGTGGAAGAAGGCGTTACCATGGCCGATTTGAAAGCCGTGTTCACCGATTTTATCCGCCGTTTTTTCGAGCGCGACGATTTGCAAGTTCGCTTCCGCCCCTCGTTTTTCCCGTTCACCGAACCCTCCGCCGAAATCGACATCATGGGCGATAACGGCAAATGGTTAGAAGTGGGCGGCTGCGGCATGGTGCACCCCAATGTGCTGAGCAACGTGAATATCGACCCCGAACGCTACACCGGCTTCGCCTTCGGTATTGGGTTAGACCGCTTCGCCATGCTGCGTTACGGCGTAAATGATTTGCGGCTGTTTTTTGATAACGATTTGAATTTTTTGAAACAATTTCAATAAGCTCTTGATGAAGCAAGCTTGGTTGTGGCCGTTTGCGCCGATGATGATTTGTGTTGCATTATTTGGCTATTGCAACCATCAAGCCATGCAACTGGCTGATTTGAAAACAGGAAACGGCGATATCGAAGCGGCTTTAAACTGGAGTCGATATGCGGTTTGGTTTGTTGGGCTGGGTGCAGTTTTCGGTTTGTTGGCCTGCTGTTTGCAACCATATTGCAGGCGTTGGGAAAAATTGGCTCTGATTGTCTGCTTTGTTTGTATTTACGGCATATTTTTTATTGTATCGGCAGGCTTGCTGATTTAGCCTTTATCAATACAAAAATGTGAATAAAAGCTGTTTCAGACGGCCTGCCTATCAAGGTTAAACAATGATGGATAAACCGAACATTCAACCCTTAAGCAACGCCGTGATGCGTTTGCAGGAAGGCTGGCAGCGTTATCTGCAAGACATCGGCGACACCCAAATCCGCGACGGCCTGATACAGCGGTTTGAGTTTACCTACGAAATCAGCCACAAAACATTGAAACGTTATCTGGAATATGCTTCTGCTAATCCTGCCGAAATTGATTTGATGACGTTTCAAGACCTGATCCGCACCGCCAACGAACAAGGTTTGCTGCTTGGCGATTGGTCGGACTGGAGGCAATACCGCGATATGCGCAGCCGCACCAGCCACACTTACGACGAAGCGGTTGCCTTGACAGTGGTGCAAGGCATAGAAAAATTTTTGGCCGAAGCGGTATTTTTGCAAAATACATTGCAAGAAAAACTGGCGGAGTAAGCCGATGAAAGGTTTGGATGTTGCGCCCGAGCATTTGCACATCATCATGCGGATTCTGCAAAAATATGTTCCGCAATATGCGGTTTGGGCGTTCGGCTCGCGGGTGAAAGGCACGGCCAAACCTTATTCCGATTTGGATTTGGCGGTAATCACCACGGAGAAGGCCTTGCCCTTATCCGTACACGCCGCTTTGGCCGAAGCCTTTTCCGAATCCGACTTGCCGTGGAAAGTGGATATTGTCGACTGGCAGCTGGCCAGCCCCGATTTCCGCAGGATAATCGAATCCCATTATATTGTTTTGAAATAACTATTTTCCGGCACAGGCCGTCTGAAAATTTGAAATAACCGGTTTAAGTATTATTTAAAGAGACATTACATGCAATTTTCCTACAACTGGCTGAAAACCCAAGCCGATGCCCCTCTTTCCGCCGACGAATTCGCCCATCTGCTCACCATGTCCGGCCTCGAAGTCGAAGAAGCCGACAAAGCCGCGCCCGAGTTTAGCAGCGTGGTGGTGGCCGAAGTAAAGTCGGTGGAAAAACATCCCGATGCCGACCGCCTGAACGCTACCCAAGTCGATGCCGGCACCGGCGAGCTGATTCAAATCGTTTGCGGCGCGCCGAATGTGCGTGCCGGCATCAAAGTGCCGTGCGCCTTGCCGGGCGCGGTGTTGCCGGGCAATTTCAAAATCAAACCCACCAAAATGCGCGGGCAGGCTTCCAACGGTATGCTGTGCTCCACCAACGAATTGGGCCTGCCCGACGACGGTGTCGACGGCCTGCACATTTTGCCCGCTGATGCGCCCGTCGGCCAAAATCTGCGTGATTATCTGGATTTGGACGACACCGTTTTCACGCTGAAAATCACGCCCAACCGCGCCGACTGCCTGAGTATCAAAGGTTTGGCGCGCGAAGTGGCGGCCTTGACCCAATGCGCCCACACACCAGTGGCGGTTCAGACGGCCGCCGTGCAAAGCAGCAAAATCCAGCCGGTGCGCATCGATGCGCCTGCCGATTGCGGCCGCTTTTTAAGCCGCGTGATTGAAAACGTGAACGCCGAAGCACCCACGCCCGATTGGTTGAAACAGCGTTTGGCGCGCAGCGGCATCCGCAGCATTTCGGCGCTGGTTGATATCGGTAACTATGTGATGCTGGAGCTTGGCCAGCCGATGCACGTGTTTGATGCCGACAAATTGTCCGGCAGCATCATCGTGCGCCGTGCCGCAGAAGGTGAAACGCTGGAATGTTTGAATGAAAAAACCGTATACCTGTCTGAAAACACTTTGGTGATTGCCGACGAACAAGGTGCGTTGAGCATGGCCGGCATCATGGGCGGCGCCGCGAGTGCAGTTTCAGACGGCACCAAAAACATCGTGCTGGAAGCGGCTTGGTTCGCACCGGAAATCATTGCCGGCAAATCGCGTCAATACGGTTTCGGCTCCGATTCGTCTTTCCGCTTCGAGCGCGGTGTGGACTTTGAATTGCAGCGCGACGCCATCGAGCGCGCCAGCGAATTGGTATTGCAGATTTGCGGCGGCACGGCGGGCGAAATAACCGAAGCCGTGGGCAAGCTGCCCGAACGCAAAACCGTAGCCGTGCGCACGGCGCGGGTGGAAAAACTATTGGGCGTGGCGGTGGACGAAGCGCGCATCGAAAGCATTTTGGCCGCCTTGGGCTTGCAACCGCAAAAAGTTTCAGGCGGCCTGCAAACCACATCGCCGAGCTTTCGTTACGACATCGAAATCGAAGCCGATTTAATCGAAGAAATCGCCCGCGTTTACGGCTATGAAAACATTCCCGACGATGCCACTTCAGGCCGTCTGAAAATGTTGGCGCTGCCCGAAACCCGCCGCAACCGCTTCGCCGTTTACAATCAAATGGCCGCGCGTGGCTATCAGGAAGTGGTGAGCTATGCCTTCGTTGACGAGCAATGGGAGCGCGATTTTGCTGCCAACGAAGAACCTATCCGCCTGCAAAACCCGCTGGCGGCGCAATACAGCGTGATGCGCTCTACCCTGATCGGCGGCTTGGTGGAAATCCTGCAAAACAACCTCAACCGCAAACAAAACCGCGTGCGCGTGTTTGAAATCGCCCGCGTGTTCAGTAAAGGTTCAGACGGCCGTTTTGTGCAGAACGAACGCATCGGCGGCTTGGTTTACGGCTCCGCCAATCCCGAACAATGGGGCGAGAAAACCCGTGCAGCCGATTTTTATGATGTGAAAGGCGATGTCGAAGATTTGCTGGGTGGCAAAAACGTATCGTTCGTGAAAGCCGGACATCCCGCGCTGCACCCCGGCCGCACCGCCGAAATCGTGATGGACGGCCATACTGTCGGCTTTATCGGCGAGCTGCACCCGCAATGGCTGCAAAAATACGACCTGCCGCAAGCCGCGCTGGTGTTTGAAATCGACATGGCCGCCGTGCTTGGCAAAGAAAAAACCGTTTACCGCCCCGTGTCCAAATTCCAGCCCGTGCGCCGCGACTTGGCGTTTGTGCTGCCTGAAAACGTGCCGCACGATGTTTTGCTGGGCGCACTGAACAGTGTGAAGAGCAGTTTGGTGCAGGAAATCGCCGCGTTCGACGTTTACCGCGGCGCAGGTTTGCCCGAAGGCATGAAGAGTATCGCGGTGAAAGTTCTGTTGCAGGATGCGGAAGCCACGCTGACCGACGAAGCGGTGGAGCCTTTAATCGAAAAACTGGTGAAATCCGCTGAAAGTGCGGGCGCGCAACTGCGGCGTTAAAATTTTCGATATTCTCTTGAATTCTAAAAAAAAATTAGTGATAATCCACATCTGTTGAAAAAACGAAGGTAATAAAATGACACTAACTAAAGCCGAATTGGCCGATATTTTGGTAGAAAAAGTAAGCAGCGTAACCAAAAACGATGCCAAAGAAATCGTCGAACTCTTTTTTGAAGAAATCCGTTCCACTTTGGAGCGCGGTGAAGAAATCAAAATTTCCGGTTTCGGAAACTTCCAATTGCGCGACAAACCCCAGCGCCCCGGCCGCAACCCGAAAACCGGCGAAGAAGTGCCGATTTCCGCACGCCGTGTGGTAACTTTCCACGCCAGTCAAAAACTCAAAGGCATGGTGGAGCACTACTATGACAAACAGCGCTAACCTTCCCAACATCCCCGCCAAACGCTATTTCAGCCTGAACGAAATGTGCGAACTGGCGCAGATCAGCACCGCCCAATTTGCCCAATGGCAGCACGAAAACGGCGTGGTGGTCGGCTACGGCGGCAACAACTATACCCGTGCGGACGTGCTTAAGGTGCTGAAACTGAAAGATACTTTCGCCCCGTTTATCGACACGTTCAACCACAACGCTTTAGATGCTTCGGGCAATCCGGCGATTCAGGCCGAAGAAATGCGCGAAGAGCTGAAAAAAATGTTGGGCGAAGTTGAAAAAACGCTTGCCAGCTAAGCCGCATGATTCTATAATCCCGTTCTCTTTCGAGTCGGAGTGTGGCGCAGTCTGGTAGCGCACTTGCATGGGGTGCAAGGGGTCGAAGGTTCGAATCCTTTCACTCCGACCAAAAAATATTGAAAAGTCAGCTACGCACTAGCTGGCTTTTTTCTTTGCTGTTTGGCTTGAGGCCGTCTGAAAAGTTTTCAGACGGCCTCAACGGAAAAAATCATGAAACCATCTATTTTAGAAAAACTGCAACAATTGGCCGAACGTTTGGAAGAGGTAACCCACCTGCTCGGCCAGCCCGAAGCCGCCGACGATATGGATAATTACCGCAAGCTCACGCGCGAACACGCGGAGATTACGCCGGTGGTGGAAGTGTTCCGGCAATACCGCTTGGCGCAAAGCGATTTGGCCGATGCGCAGGAAATGCTGGCCGACCCCGAAATGAAAGCCTTTGCCGCCGAAGAAATCGAAACGGCCAAAGCGCAAATCGAAACGCTGGAAAACGAGCTGCAAAAACTGCTGCTGCCCAAAGACGCCGACGACGAGAAAAACATTTTTATCGAAGTGCGCGCGGGCACCGGCGGCGACGAAGCAGCGCTGTTCGCCGGCGATTTGCTGCGTATGTACAGCCGTTACGCCGAGCGCAACCGCTGGCAGGTGGAAATCGTATCGGCCAACGAGAGCGATTTGGGCGGTTATAAGGAAGTGATCGCCCGCATCGTCGGTTTGGGCGCATACAGCAAGCTGAAATTCGAGTCGGGCGGCCACCGTGTGCAGCGCGTGCCCGCCACCGAAAGCCAGGGGCGCATCCACACCTCGGCCTGCACCGTGGCGGTGATGCCCGAGGCCGACGAGTTGGAAGAAATCCAACTCAACCCCGCCGATTTGCGCATCGACACTTTCCGCGCATCCGGCGCGGGTGGCCAGCACATCAACAAAACCGATTCCGCCGTGCGCATTACCCACCTGCCCACCGGCATGGTGGTCGAATGCCAAGACGGCCGCTCGCAGCACAGCAACAAAGCGCAGGCGATGAAAGTTTTGGCGGCACGGCTGAACGATGCCCAAAAGCGCGAAGCGCAAGCCAAAGAAGCGGCGGAACGTAAATCGCTGATCGGCAGCGGCGACCGCAGCGAGCGCATCCGCACCTACAATTACCCGCAAGGCCGCGTTACCGACCACCGCATCAATCTGACTTTGCACAAGTTGGATTTCGTTATGGACGGTGATTTGGAAGAATTAACGGCTGCATTGATAGCCGAACATCAGGCCGAATTGTTGGCGGAAATGGGTGATTAATATGACGTTTGCAAATAAATATTAACATAAGTTCACAAAATAAGACTATTTTGACAAAGTTTCCAATAATTTAAAGATATTTTGTAAAAAGTTCTTGCGCAATTTGTTTATATTTGTTAATATTCGTTACGTAAACAAGGCAACAGTTTCAGCTGGTTTACATTCCTTTTCATCGATTTTATTTTTTAAGGCCGTCTGAAATTTTCAGACGGCTTCTTTTCTATTCTGTGTCTGCATCTGGGTTAAAACTGTTGTACATCAACATCATAAAAATTGAGACCTTGGTAAGGTTTATGGCGGCAGTTTATTAGCCAAACTATAGCGAATCAACTTAATAAAAAGTACACGCGTCATACTCGGGCTTGACCCGAGTATCTCATGTTGCCGAAATCCAAGATACTTGAGTCAAGCCCGGCAATGACGGACAGGGGCGGAAACCGTGTGTCTGCGTTAAGTTTTCAGACGGCCTTGAGGGTGTTTTTGCAAAGGCCTCGCCATATTTGCACGCGGCGGTGTTTCATAAGACAATACGCCCACATCTATCACACTATCAGTAAGGAAATGTTATGACCACCTTCCCAATCGCCCGCGCAGGCGGCAACACGCTTGAAATCCAAGGCAAAATGGCCAACCGCCACGGTTTGATCGCCGGTGCCACGGGCACGGGTAAAACCGTTACCCTGCGCCGTATGGCCGAAGCCTTCAGCGGCGCGGGTATTCCCGTGTTTCTGGCCGACGTGAAAGGTGATTTGTCGGGCATCGCCAATGCCGGTGAAAACAGCGGCAAAGTGGGCGAGCGCATCGCCGAATTCGGTTTGGGTGCCGACTGGCTGCAAAGTTTTCCCGTGCGCTTTTGGGACGTGTTCGGCGAAACCGGTATTCCCGTGCGCGTAACCATTTCCGAAATGGGGCCGATGCTGCTGGCGCGCCTGATGAATCTGAACGACACCCAAGAAGGGTTGCTTAATCTGGTGTTCAAAGTGGCCGACGACAACGGCTGGCACTTAATCGACCTGAAAGACTTGCGCGGCCTGCTCAAACACGTTTCCGACAATGCCGCCGAATACCGTGCCAAATACGGCAACGTATCGCCCGCCAGCGTGGGCGCGGTGCAGCGCCAACTGCTCACGCTCGAAAACGAAGGCGCCGAAAACCTGTTCGGCGAGCCGGCCTTGAATCTTGAAGACTGGATGCAGACCGAGGGCAGCAAAGGCGTAATCAACATTTTGAATTCCGAAAAGCTGATGCGCTCGCCGCGCATGTATAGCGCGTTTTTGCTGTGGATGCTGGCCGAACTGTTTGAAACCCTGCCGGAAGTGGGCGATTTGGAAAAGCCCAAATTCGTGATGTTTTTCGATGAAGCGCATTTGCTGTTCGACAACGCCCCGTCTGCGCTGGTGGAGCAGATCGAACAAGTGGTGCGGCTGATCCGCTCGAAGGGCGTGGGCGTGTATTTCGTTACCCAAAACCCGCTTGATTTGCCCGACACCATTCTCGGCCAGCTCGGCAACCGCGTGCAGCACGCCCTGCGCGCGTTTACCCCGCGCGATCAGAAAGCCGTGAAAGCCGCTGCCGAAACCTTCCGCACTAACCCCAACGTTAACGTGGCCGAAGCCATTGCCGAATTGGGCGTGGGCGAAGCACTGGTATCGTTTCTCGACGAAAAAGGCATGCCCGCGCCGGTGGAGCGTGCTTTTGTGCTGCCGCCGCAATCCAACCTGACCCCGCTGCCCGCCGCCGAGCGCGATGCCAAATACCAAAGCGATATTTTGTACCGCCACTATAAAGATATGGTAGACAATTATTCGGCCTATGAAGCGCTGGCAGAGTTGGAAGCCAAACAGGCCGAAACCGAAGCTGCGGAAACCGCCGCCAAAGAGCAGGCCAAAGCCGAAAAAACCGCCGCTGCGCAACCGCAGCAAAACGGCGTGGTCGGCGGCTTTTTGGGCGGACTGTTCGGCAGCCGCAAAAAGGCCAACCAGGGCGTTGCCTATGATTTGGCCGATTCGGTGGGCAACCAAATCAACAAACAGGTTACCCGCGCCATTTCCCGCAGTGTGATGGGCGTGATTAAGAATATGTTGAAGTAGCCGGCGGTTAGGCTTGGAAAGGGCTGCATTTTTGCAAGACCCGTTTCGAGTGTTGAAGTGGTTGCAAGATACCTGGGCTTGGCCCGGGTATCTTATTGTTTATAAAGAAGCAGCAGATACTCCGGTCAAGCCCGGGCATGACGGCGTTTGGGTATTTCAGACGGCCTGAGACCTTTGCAAAATTCAAATTGCTATCTAAAAAAGCTGAACTCCGTCATTCCCGCGCAGGCGGGAATCCAGACGCTTGGCATCCAAGTATTTGTTTAATCAATACTTCAATATTTCCATCTGGATTCCCGCCTGCGCGGGAATGACGGGATTTAAGCATTTCAGACGGCCTTAAGGTATTTTTGCAAAGGTCTCGGCCTTAAGGCATTTTTGCCAAGGTCTCGGCCTGAGCATAACGGCGGATTATTCGGCCGCAACGGTAAAGCGTTGGTGCAGGTGCGCTTTTTGCTCGACATCGTCCGCAATGGCCACGGCCAGGTCGGCCACGCTGATGCCGGCGGGCACCTCGCTGCTTTCCATCAGCAAATCATCTTTGCCTAAACGGTAGCGGCCGGTGCGCTCTTCGTTGAAACCGCCGTCGGCACCCAAACGGGCGGGCGGGGAAACGAATGCCCAGTTAACGTCGCTGCGTTGTTGCAGGGCGGTTAAGAGGTTGCGGGCGGCGTTGGCGCCGTCGTAGATTTCTTTGGGGAAAGCGGGGGTGTCAATCACTTGCAGACCGGGCGCAACATACAGGCTGCCCGCGCCGCCCACCACCAAGAGATACGGCACTTGCGCGGCTTTGGCGGCTTCAACGATGGCATTCGCGCCGCGGGTGAAGTCCGCGCCGATATTGGGGTTGTTCCAGCCGGGGTTGAACGCGCTCACCACGGCATCGAAACCTTTCAGACGGCCGGCAAAGTCGGCGGCGGTTACGTCGGCGGCCACGGCATCAACGTTGGGCGCTTGAAACACTTTGCCGGTGTTGCGGGCGAAAGCGGTTACTTCATGGCCGCGTGCGGCCAGCTCCTGCACCACGGCATTGCCCACATAACCTGTTGCACCGATAACTGCGATTTTCATGATGTTTCCTTTCTTGGATGTTGTTTGTTAAGACAGGTGCAGTATAAGGCCGCTTGAAGCGCTTGATAATCCCTGATTTACTGATTATATTTTTAAGCTTAACTAAACAATGTTGAGGCCGTCTGAAAAATGCAAGACATCAAACCGCTGCTGGTGTTTGCCGCCGTGCTCGAACACGGCAGCATGAACGCCGCCGCCGCCGCACTGGGCATGACGCCTTCCGCAGTCAGCCAGCACATTACCCGTTTGGAAAGCCTGCACGGCGTGAAGCTGCTCAACCGCAGCACCCGCCATCTGGCACCCACCGACGCGGGGCGGGCGCTGGCCGTGCATTGCGGCCGTTTGCGCCGCACGCTTGCCGACACGCAAACCGCGCTCGACAACCTGAAAACCGAGGCGGCGGGCGAAGTGCATCTGGCGATTACGTCGGGCATTGCCGACACGCAAATGTTTCAGGCGGCCTTGAAGCGTTTGCAGCGCGAATATCCGAATATCCGCCCCGTGCTGCACGTGGGCGACCGTTTGCTCGATTTGCAGCAGGGCGGCATCGATATCGCCATACGCGGCGGCGAGCATTCGCTCGACAACCCCGATTTGATTGCCCGCCATTTGGTGGCGTGGCCGTGGCAGATTTGCGCGGCACCCGATTATCTGGCGCAGCATCCGCCGATAACGCGCCCGGAGCAGCTTCACGGCCACCGCTGGCTGCATTTTCTGCCGGTACGCATCACGCTCAGGCACGGCACGGAAAGCTATCTGCTCGACATTGCCGACAGTATGCCGTGCAACCAGCTTGCCACTGTGCGTTCGCTCACGGCGGGCGGCGTGGGGCTGTCGCTGCAATTGGAAGGGGAGGTGCGGCAGTATGTGCGGCAGGGGCGTTTGGCCGTAGTGCTGCCGGAATGGTCGCTGCCGGTGGTGAATCTTTACGCCGTAACTTCCTATCGCGTGCAGTCGGCCAAAACCGAGGCGGCGCTTCGGGTGTTGCAGGAGGCTTTTGCGGCGGCATCCGGTGAATCGGCTGAATAAAAGTACATGTGTGATAATTGGGTTTGGCCCGAGCATAACGGAATGTCTACTAAGCAAGTTGTTGGAAAAAGTCGGATTGTGTAAATTTTGGCGTAAGGGACAAAATGGGTGCTATTTTGGAGTAGCACCTCTCTAAGGGATATTTTGGGTGCTATTCAGGCTTCTCAATAGAGAAATAATCTTTAATAAACCTAACCTTATTGTCTTTTTTCATGCCCTGATGGCAGCGCAATACGCAGCTGTCGAAAGTGCGCTATGTGGTCGAGCAAACCTTCGGTACGCTGCACTGGAAATTCGGCTGCAAAAGAGCGCGTTATTTTGGTTTACGGAAAGTGCTGGCGCAAAGCCATTTGAAAGCGGTATGCCTGAACCTGCTAAAGGCAGCCAACAGGCTTCGTGTGCCTGCTGCTGCCTGAAAAGGCAATGGGCACCCCGATAAAGGGGCTAATTGTGGAAAATATGGACGAGAAACACGTCTTAAAATGAAAAAACGGTTACCTTGATTGTTCAGGTAACCGTTTGGATGGGGTAGCTGGTATTTCGCACTCCATTAAAGAAAGGGAGGCGAAGTCAAGTATGACATTATTGACTTTTTGACAACCCATTTTAAATGGTTTGCATTCGACTTAATCAGTCAACACCGTATTCATGATATTCATAATAATCACCGCGAGGAGGTGTTTTGTATTCATGATACTCATAGTAACTTCCACCGGGAGACGAAGGTACGTCATACTCATGATATACATAATGATCATCTTCATCTGGAGGTATTACATTTACACAGGCAGAGAGCATCAATATAGCTGTTGTGCATAGGTATAATTTGGCTTTCATAATGGACACTCCATTTTTTAGGGTAGTTTGGGATATAAGTATCATGTTTAAAATTCTAAATAAAAGCGGCCGTGCAGGGCAATGTTGCTTAACGTGAATTTGCTGATTCGGGGTTGCGGTGTGGTTTTTTATTCATTCTGTGTAAAACCGTGCTAAAAGGCCGTCTGAAAAGTTTCAGACGGCCTTTGGTTTTGTTAGAACGTGTGTGTGTTTGAGCGGTTTATTTCACAATCTGGTTGAGTTCGCCTTTGGCATAGCGGGCGGCCATTTTTTCCAGTGAAACCGGTTTGATTTTGCCGGCCTGGCCTTCGCAGCCGAACGCGGTGTAGCGGTCGATACAGATTTGTTTCATGGCTTCTACGGTTTTGGCCAGATATTTGCGCGGATCGAATTCGGCGGGGTTTTCGGCCATGAATTTGCGGATGGCGCCGGTGGAGGCCAGGCGCAGGTCGGTGTCGATGTTGACTTTGCGCACGCCGTGTTTGATGCCTTCCACGATTTCTTCCACCGGCACGCCGTAGGTTTCGCCGATGTTGCCGCCGTGTTCGTTGATGATTTTCAGCCATTCCTGCGGCACCGAGCTGGAGCCGTGCATCACGATGTGGGTGTTGGGCAGGGCAGCATGGATTTCTTTGATGCGGTCGATGCGCAAAACGTCGCCGGTGGGGGGGCGGGTGAATTTGTAGGCACCGTGGCTGGTACCGATGGCAATCGCCAGCGCGTCCACACCCGTGTCGCGCACGAAGCGGGTGGCATCTTCCACGCTGGTGAGCATTTGGTCGTGGGAGAGTTTGCCGGCCGCACCCACGCCGTCTTCTTCGCCTGCCTCGCCGGTTTCCAGATTGCCCAAAACGCCGATTTCGCCTTCGACCGATACGCCGCAGGCATGGGAAAACTCTACCACTTTGCGGGTTACTTCGGCGTTATATTCGTAGGTGGACGGGGTTTTGCCGTCTTCGAGCAGCGAGCCGTCCATCATCACCGAGCTGAAACCGAGCTGGATGGAACGTTGGCATACGTCGGGCGAGGCACCGTGGTCTTGGTGCATTACCACGGGAATGTGCGGGAATTCTTCGATGGCCGCCAGAATCAGGTGGCGCAGAAACGGCGCGCCGGCATATTTGCGCGCGCCGGCACTGGCCTGCACGATAACGGGGGCGTTAACTTGGTCGGCGGCTTCCATAATCGCGCGCATTTGTTCGAGGTTGTTCACGTTGAAAGCGGGCAGGCCGTAGCTGTTTTCGGCGGCATGGTCGAGCAGCTGGCGCATGGATACGAGTGCCATAGAAAATCCTCCAAATCTGGGTGAAATATTGAATAACAGGCAAATTATATCAGTTTCGCCCTGAAAACTACACGCGACAACAAAAATAGGCCGTCTGAATAATCTGCCGCCGAAAGTGGGAAGCGGCGGAAGAGAAGCGTTGCGCAGGCGGGCGGTTTTTGTGCAGAATCCGTTACAATAACGCTTTGGGCTGTTGCCGGTTGGCAATGGTTTCAAGCTGTTATTTTTGTTTGGAGGGTTTTTATGCCGCGCATCAATCTGCCTTTGCCTGAAAAGGTTTTGTTCCGCACCGGCCTCACGGTGCAAATCGGCGATATCAATTACGGCAACCATCTGGCCAATGATGCGGTGTTGCGTTTGTGCCATGAGTGCCGTATGCGCTGGCTTGCGCGGCACGGTTTCAGCGAGCTGGATGCAGGCGGGGCAGGCTTGATTATGGCGGATGCGGCGGTTCAGTATTTGGCGCAGGCGCATCACGGCGATGAGCTGGCGGTGGAAATGGGCGCAGACGACATCGGCCGCAGCGGCTTTGCGTTGCTTTACCACATCAGCCGCGAAAGCGACGGCCGCAGTATTGCCAAAGTGCAAACGGGTATGGTGTGCTTCGATTATGCCGCGCAGAAAGTCTGCCGTTTGCCGGAAAGGTTGGGGAAGATATGCAGGCCGTCTGAAAAACGGGTTCAGACGGCCTGTTTGGTAATGAATGTGAATGAAAAAACAAAGCCCTTGAAATCTTCAAGGGCTTTGTTTTTATATGGCACGCCCACGGGGAATCGAACCCCGGTTACCGCCGTGAAAGGGCGATGTCCTAACCGCTAGACGATGGGCGCGGATAAATAAACTGTGGCGCACCCGGAGCGATTCGAACGCCCGACCCTCTGGTTCGTAGCCAGATACTCTATCCAACTGAGCTACGGGTGCGTGAAAGATGCGTATTATAGGAATCACGGTTAATGCTGTCAAGCAGCACCCGGCGAAAAAGTGTAGAATGGCGGCCTGTTATTTGAATTTAATCGGAAATATGATGGCGCAAGCCTCTGATCGTTGGCCGCTGTTGGCGGCGTGTTTCGGCCGTTTGGGCGTGTCGGTGGCCGTGGTGGACATCGAATCGACGGGCGGCAATCTGTTTGAAGACCGCATTACCGAGGTGGCGTTGCTGCGCTTTGAAAACGGCAGGGCAGAGCGGCACGAATGGTTGGTGAACCCGCAGCAGCCGCTTTCGGCGTTTATTACCCGTTTAACCGGCATCAGTAATGAGATGGTGGCCGGTGCGCCGCTATTTGCCGACTTGGCGGCCGAATTGCTGCCGCTGTTGCGCGGCTCGCTGCTGGTGGCGCACAACAGCCGTTTCGACTACACCTTTCTGTGCCACGAATTCCGGCGTGCGGGCGTGGATTTCGCCGCGCCGGCTTTGTGCAGCGTGCAATTGTCGCGCCGCCTTTATCCGCAGTTTCACAAGCATAATCTCGACAGCATCATCGAGCGTTTCGGTATTCGGGCGGAAAGCCGCCACCGTGCGATGACCGATGTGTTGGCGTTGGCCGATTTTTTGGAGGCCAGCTTGGCGGAGAAGGGCGGCGAATGGGAAAACCACTGCCGCGCGCTGATGAATCCGAAGCTGCCGCCGGCTTGGTTGGGGGCGGATTTGGCGGAGCAGGTTTATGCGCTGCCCGATACGCCGGGCGTGTCGGTTTGGCTTGACGGCAGGGGGTGTGCGCTGGATATCCGCGTGCATGAAAAGGCGTTTGCCGAAGTGGCGGCGATGCTGCATCTTAAAAAGAACCAGCCGTTTGTGTTGGAAACCGGCAGCCTGCGTTTTATACCGGCGTTGGGGGCGCTTCATGCGCTGTGGCTGAAAGCGCAACTGGCACAACAATACGGCATCAGGCCGTCTGAAAGCGCCAACCGTTATTTAACGGTTCAGTTTGCGCCCGACGAGCAGGCGCGTTTGCAGGCGCGGGTGGTGCCGCTGGCGGAAGGCAGCAGGCGGCAGCCGCCCAACGGTTTGTTTATACACAAAAAAGCCGCCAAACGCGCGCTGGCGGAGTGGGCGCAGGCGCACGGCTTGTGCCCGTCGTCGCTCGATATTCTGCCGCAAACCCATGCCAAAGGCGTGCCGTGTCCTGTGCAGGAAGTGGGGCGTTGCGACGGCGGCTGTGCCACGGCGGACGGCATCGAAGTGCAAAACCGCCGTATCTCTTCGTTGGCGCACAATCTGCCGGTGGCGGATTGGGGCAGGGCGCGTAAAATCGAAATCGTGGAAAGCGACAATCTGTCGGGGCGGTCGGTGGTGTTGCATTGCGAAGGCGGTGCGCTGGCGCTGCCCGACGGGCAATGGTATTTCGACGAAACCCTGCCGCCGCTGTTGAAAGCCAAATTCAAGCAGGGTAAGGCGGCGGTGAGGGTGTTGGAGGCCGTCTGAAAAAGGTTGGCCGGCTTTCAGACGGCCTTCAGTTATTTTGCAAAGGCTCAGGCCTTATCCGCACGATTGTTGCCCGATATCAAACGGGTGCGGTGCGTATCGGGGCAAACTGGCGGTTTCCGGCGGTTTGCCGGAACCCATTCAGAAAGAAACGCTATGCAAACTCCCAAAATCATCTTTTTCGACATTGACGACACGCTTTACCGCAAATACACCGACACGCTTCGTCCGTCGGTGGCCGAAGCCATGAAAGCGTTGAAGGCGCGCGGCATTCTCACCGCCATCGCCACCGGCCGCCCGTATGCCGCGATGCCCGCCAAAGTGCGCGCCGTGGTGGAAGAAGCGGGCATGGATCTGCTGCTCACCATTAACGGCCAGTTTATCCGCTACCGCGGCGAAGTGCTGCAAAAATGCCCGTTGGAAACCGCTAAGGTGGATGCGATGTGCGCCTATTTCGACCGCGAGGGTATTCCCTATGCGTTTGTGGCCGACCACACCATCGCCGTTTCCGAACCTGTGCCTACGGTGGAGGAAGCGATGGCGCATATTCTGCCCGACCACCCGGTGGACAAGGAATTTTACCGCCGCAACGAAGTGTTTCAGATGCTTGGTTTTTATGCGGACGACCGCGAAGCGGAAGTGGCGGCCGAAGCGGCGAAACACGGCTACAAAACCGTGCGCTGGCACGAATTGGCGGTGGATATGCTCGATGCACAAGGTTCGAAGGCGCGCGGTATCCGCACGGCGGTGGCCGAGCTGGGCATTGATATGCAGGACGTGATGGCTTTCGGCGACGGTTTGAACGATATCGAGATGATGAAAGCCGTGGGTTTCGGCGTGGCGATGGGCAACGGTCATCCCGATTTGAAAGCCGAGGCGGACTATATCTGCCCGACAGTAGAGGAAGACGGTGTGTATAACGGATTGAAAGCGTTGGGTATTATCTGATTTTCGTCCCGCTGCGGTCGTGTTGTGGGTGTTTGAAAAACTGCTAAGGGTTTGGCACAGATAAGGCCGTCTGAAACCGTATTTTCAGACGGCTTTATTTTTGCCGATATTTGCAAAACTCATTGAGGCCGTCTGAAATGTTTGATTCCGTCATTATCGGGCTTGCCCCGGGTATCTGTTATTTCTTTTGCAGCAAAAAGATGCTCGGGTCAAGCCCGAGCATGACGCAGGGGTTTTAAGATGCTGAAAGGAATTTTGCAAAGGTCTTTGGCTGTAAGCGGTTGCGGTTCGGTTTGGATATGGGAAAATGTTTGCCGCACACAAGCCAAATTAAGGGAAGGGATCATGGATATTCTCTCGCGCCTGCAAAACCTGCCTGTGGGCAGGTTTCACTATAAATTGTTGGTGTTAATCGGTTTGGGCTGGCTGTTTGACGCCATGGATACCGGCATGGTGTCGTTTGTGCTGGCCACTTTGGGCGAAGAGTGGCAACTGTCGCCCGCAGGGTTGGGCTGGATTGTCAGCACCGGCTTTATCGGCATGGCGCTGGGTGCGGTGTTGAGCGGCAGGATGGCCGACCGCATCGGGCGCAAAAACGTGTTTGCCGGCACCATGCTGCTGTATAGCGTGGCAACGGGTTTGTGCGCGGTGTCGTGGGATTTGGCCAGCCTGCTGTTTTTCCGCTTTTGGGTGGGCTTTGGCTTGGGCGGGCAGCTTCCCGTGGCGGTGTCGCTGGTGAGCGAATATGCGCCGCCGAAAGTGCGCGGGCGGTTTATCGTGCTCCTTGAGAGTTTTTGGGGGCTGGGCTGGCTGGCGGCGGCGCTGGTGTCGTATTTTTTCATTCCGCAATACGGCTGGCACAGCGCGTTTTTAATCGGTGCGCTGCCGGTGTTTTATGCGTTTTATGTGTGGAAAAAACTGCCCGAATCGGTGCCTTATCTGATTCATAAAGGCAGAGTGCGGGAAGCCCATGAAATCGTGTGCGCCTTAGAGCGCGAAGCGGGGCTGCCGGCGGTTCAAACGGCCGAAGTGGCGGGCGTGGAAACCCGCGAAAACGTGCGTTTCGCACAGCTTTGGCAGCCGCCGTTTGCCCGGCGCACGCTGATGCTGTGGCTGATTTGGTTTGGCATTGTGTTTTCGTATTACGGCATTTTTACTTGGCTGCCCAAGTTGCTGGTGGAACAGGGTTATACGGTGGTGAAAACCTTTGAGTATGTGTTGGTGATGATTCTGGCGCAGCTGCCGGGCTATTTCGCCGCCGCCGTGCTGGTGGAAAAAATCGGCCGTAAAGCCACGCTGGCGGGCTTTCTGTTTGCCTGTGCGGTGTGCGCCTATTTCTTCGGCCACAGCGCATCGGCGGCGGAGGTGATTTTTTGGGGCTGCTGGATGTCGTTTTTCAACCTGGGTGCATGGGGCGTGCTTTATACCTACACGCCCGAACTTTATCCGGTGCGTTTCCGCGCATTCGGCTCGGGTTGGGCGGGCGCGGTGGGGCGCATCGGCGGTATCGTGGCGCCGATGGCAGTAGCGGCGATGATGGGCGGCGAAAACGGTTTCGGGCGGATTTTCGTGATGTTTACCGCCGTGCTGGTGGCGGTGGCGGCGGTGATTGTGCTGCTGGGAGAGGAAACCAAAGGCCGCAGCTTGGAAGACATCAGCGGTTAGGTTTTTCAGACGGCCCCGTTTAACGGAAAAACGAATTGTTCCGTATATGCGTTATCTGTTAAATTACAGTAAAACAGAGACCTTTGCAAAACCCTCATCTGTGGCGCATTTCTGCGTTGTGCGCTGCTCGCTCGCTTGCCTATCGTGTGATATGTCTGCGCTCGCTGTGCTGCTACGCCTTGAACTGCATCCACATCTGAGGGTTTTGCAAAGGTCTCAACAATAACAATTAAGTTGGTTTTGTTTCACGATACAACCGCTTTGAGGAGAAAAATGATGGGTAAACCTTTAGAGAGCGAACGCAAGTTTTTCGGGCACCCGTGGCAGCTTTCCTCGCTGTTTCAGATTGAGCTGTGGGAGCGCTTTTCGTTTTACGGCATGCAGGGCATCCTGCTGATTTATCTGTATTATCAAACCACCGAAGGCGGTTTGGGCATCGATAAGGCGGTGGCGGGCGGTATCGTCGGCGCTTACGGCGGCAGCGTTTACCTTTCCACCATTTTGGGCGGTTGGCTGGCCGACCGTTTGTGGGGCGCGGAGCGCACGCTGTTTTATTCGGGCATTATGGTGATGGCGGGGCATATCGCGCTGGCCGTGATTCCGGGCTTGGCTGGTTTGCTGTGCGGTTTGGTGCTGATTGCGCTGGGCAGCGGCGGCGTGAAAGCGTCGGCCAGCTCGATGGTAGGCTCGCTGTATGAAAGCGAAGAATTGCGCCCGCTGCGTGATGCCGGTTTCTCGATTTTTTATATTTCCATCAATATCGGCGGTTTTTTAGGCCCGCTGCTGACCGGCCTGCTGCAAAACCGGTTGGGCTTTCATTACGGCTTCGGCGCGGCGGCGGTGGGCATGGCGTTCGGCCTGCTGCAATATGCGCGCGGACGCAAATCGCTGCCGCCCACGCCTGCGCCGTATCCGCTGCCCGCAGGCCAAGGCAAAACGGTGGCCGCTGTGGCGGCGGCTTTGGTTGCGGCCTTGTCGGTTTCGGTGTGGGCCGGATGGCTGAATTTGGATAATTTCTCGAAAGTGCTGCTGGGTACCGTGATTCTGGCCACTTTGATTTATTTCGTGCGCCTGCTCGGCGGCTCGGGCGTGGAAGCGCAAAACAAGCGCTACATCACCGCCTATATCCCGCTGTTTGCGGTGATCTGCATTTTTTGGGCGCTGTGGTTTCAGGTGTTTACGTCGGTTACGGTGTATTTCGACGAAACGGCCAACCGCAACATCGGCGGTTTCACCATTCCCGTATCGTGGAAAGATTCGCTGCAAAGCCTGTGGGTGGTGCTGTTTTCCGGCCTGATGGCGGCGATGTGGACGAAAATGGGCGAAAAGCAGCCGAAAACGCCGTTGAAATTCGCATTATCGGTGATGGTGCTGGGCGCATCGTATTGGTGTTTCGTGCCGTTTATCGCATCGGGCGCGGTGATGCCGCTGGCAGTGTTTGCGCTGGTGATTTTGGGTATCACCATCGCCGAGTTACTGATTTCGCCGATTTCACTGTCGCTGGCTACCAAAATTGCGCCGTCCCACTTCAAAACCCAAATGGTGGCGTTGAATTTTTTGGCCCTGTCGCTGGGGTTTACGCTGGGCGGTTTGCTGTTTAAAGAATATTTTTCGGTGGAAACCGCCGCTTCGTTTTACCGTTTGATCGGCACGGCAGGTTTGACAACGGGCGCGGCGCTGCTGGCGTTGGTGCCGGTGCTGAACCGCCTGCTCAAAGGCGTGGATTGATGCGCACCGCAGATTAATTGTAGAAAATATCATTTCCCGGAGAATGTTAAGTATGAATACGCCTTCCCAACGTTTGGCCGCCTTGCGCCAAGCCATGAGCGCGCAAGCGTTCGATGCGTGGATTATCCCCTCGGCCGACCCGCATTTGTCGGAATACCTGCCGCAGCACTGGCAGGCGCGGGTGTATGTTTCCGGCTTTACCGGCTCGGTTGGCACGCTGGTGGTGAAAAAAGACAGCGCCGATTTGTGGGCGGACAGCCGCTATTGGGAACAGGCCGCGCAGCAGCTTGCCGGCAGCGGCATCGCCCTGCAAAAGCTCGGTTTCGGCAAAACCCATGTGGAAGATTTGGCCGAAAGCCTGCCTGAAAACGCCCGCGTAGGCGTGGCGCCCGATATGCTGTCGCTGGCTGCCAAGCGCCAGTTGGAAAGCGCGTTTGCGGCAAAAAACATCAGCTTGGTTCACAGCAGCGATATTCTCGCCGCCATTTGGGAAAATCGCGCCGCCTTGCCGCAATCGCCGGTTTACCCACATGATGCCGCCTTTGTGAGCGAAAGTGCTGCGGCAAAACTGGCGCGGGTGCGCGCGGCCATGCAAGAAAAAGGTGCCGATTACCACCTGATTTCTTCGTTGGACGACACCGCCTGGCTTACCAACCTGCGCGGCAGCGACGTACCGTTTAATCCCGTGTTTTTGTCTTACCTGCTGATCGGACAAAATCAGGCCACGCTGTTTGTGGCGCCCGAAGCCTTAACGCCTGCCGCCCGCGCCGTGTTGGCCGAAGCCGGCATCGGCACCGCTGCTTATCATGAAGCGGCGGCGGCCTTGTCGCAGATTGGCGGCAGCCTGCTGCTCGATCCCGCCAAAACGGCGGTAAGCACCTTAGCGCAACTGCCCGACAGCGTGCGGTTGGTGGAAAGCATCAACCCCTCAACCCTGTTCAAATCCATCAAATCCGCCGCCGACATTGCCCATATCCGCGAAACCATGCGCCAAGACGGCGCGGCCTTGTGCGGATTTTTCGCCGAATTGGAGCAGAAGCTGGCAAACGGCGAAACCGTTACCGAGCTGGACATCGATACCCTGCTGCTGGCGCACCGCAGCCGCCGCCCGCATTTTATCTCACCCAGCTTCAACACCATCGCCGGCTACAATGCCAACGGCGCGCTGCCGCATTACAGCGCCACGCCCGAGGCCAACGCCGTCATCAGCGGCAACGGCCTCTTGCTGATTGATTCGGGCGGCCAATATCAGGGCGGCACCACCGACATTACCCGCGTGATGCCTGTCGGCACGCCTACCGCCGCGCAAAAACGCGATTTCACGCTGGTGCTCAAAGCCCATATCGCGCTGGCGCAGGCGGTGTTTCCCGAAAATATTCCCGCACCGATAATCGACGCCATCTGCCGCGCGCCCATGTGGCAGGCGCAATGCGACTACGGCCACGGCACGGGGCACGGCGTGGGCTACTTCCTCAATGTGCACGAAGGGCCGCAGGTGATTTCCTACCACGCCGCCCCCAACCCCAATCACGCCATGAAAGCGGGTATGTTCAGCTCCAACGAACCCGGCCTTTACCGCCCGCAGCAATGGGGCATACGCATTGAAAACCTGGTGGTCAACCAACCGGTGGAAAACCCCGCCGAAACCGCGTTCGGCAGCTTTTTGTGTTTTGAAACCGTTACCCTGTGCCCGATCGACACCCGCTTGGTGGACACGGCATTGATGACGGCCGCCGAAACCGAGTGGCTGAACCGCTACCACGCTGAAGTGCGCGAAAAACTGCTGCCGCTGGTGGAAGGCGCAGCGCGTGTGTGGTTGGAAGAGCGCACCGCTGCGGTTTGAGCCGCTTGTTGAATCTCTGCATAACGTTAAAGGCCGTCTGAAAGCAAGTTGAAGGCTTTCAGACGGCCTGAAACCTTTGTGTCATACTCGGGCTTGACCCGAGCATCTTTCTGTTTCAAAAGAAATAACAGATAGTCGGCTCAAGCCCGAGTATGACGGAATACAAGCATTTTTCAGGAACGAATCGACTTTTTGCAAAGGTCTCGGCCTGAACAACTTGCAAAAGTATCAGAGTGCAAACATTTTCAAGGTTGAACCGGCATTTTATAAAACAACAGGCCGTCTGAAACGTTTCAGACGGCCTGTTTTCAATATGCCTTCACACTCAAATATCGCCTTGTGCTTTCACTTTTTCGGCGCTGAATTCCAGTTTGCTTAAGGCCGAAAGATAGGCTTTGGCGGTGGCGACCAACACATCGGTGTCGGCACCCTGGCCGTTCACCACACGGTTGCCGCGTGCGAGGCGCACGGAGGTTTCCCCTTGGCTTTCGGTGCCTTCAGTTACGGCGTTTACCGAATAAATTTGCAGGGTGGCGCCGCTGTTCACCACGCTTTCGATGGCTTTGAAAATGGCGTCAACGGGGCCTGAGCCGGTGGCTTCGGCCTGTTTTTCTTCGCCTTTCACGCTGAATACGATTTGTGCGCGCGGCTCTTCGCCGGTTTCGGTGGTGATGCGCTGCGAAACGAATTTATAGGCATCTTGGGCGAGGCTGTGCATTTCGTCGGAAACCAGCGCGTGCAGGTCTTCGTCGAAAATTTCGCGTTTTTTGTCGGCCAACTCTTTGAAGCGGGCGAAAGCGGCGTTTAAGGCTTCTTCGCTGCCCAGTTCGATGCCCAAATCGGCAAGTTTGGTTTTAAAGGCGTTGCGGCCGGAAAGTTTGCCCAAGCTCAGGCGGTTGGCTGCCCAGCCCACCGATTCGGCCGACATGATTTCGTAGGTTTCGCGGTGTTTGAGCACGCCGTCTTGGTGGATGCCCGATTCGTGCGCGAAAGCGTTGGCGCCGACGATGGCTTTGTTGGGTTGCACGGGATAGCCGGTTACGGTGGACACGAGTTTGGAAGAGGGCACGATTTGAGTGGTGTCGATGCCGGTTTCCAAACCGAAAACGTCGTTACGGGTTTTCAGAGCCATCACGATTTCTTCGATGGATGCGTTGCCTGCCCGTTCGCCCAAGCCGTTTACGGTGCATTCTACCTGGCGTGCGCCGCCTTTCAATGCGGCCAGCGAGTTGGCGACGGCCAGCCCCAAATCGTTGTGGCAGTGTGCCGACCACACGACTTTGCCGCTGCCGGGGGTTTTGGCAATCAGCTCGCGGAAAAATTCTTCGGTTTTGTGGGGAATCGAATAGCCGACGGTGTCGGGGATATTGATGGTGGTGGCGCCTGCTTCGATTACGGCACCGCAGATTTCTGCCAAAAAGCCGATTTCGGAACGCAGTGCGTCTTCACACGAAAATTCGACGTCGTCGGTATATTCTTTGGCGATTTTCACGGCCTTAACGGCGGCTTCCACCACTTTGGCCGGCTTCATTTTCAGCTTGTGCTCCATGTGGATGGGGCTGGTGGCGATAAAGGTGTGGATGCGGCGGTTGGCGGCGGGGGCAACGGCTTCGCCTGCTTTGCGGATGTCATTTTCAACCGCGCGCGCCAGCGTGCAGACGGTGGCGCGGGTGAGCGTTTTGGCGATTTCGTTCACGGCTTCGAAGTCACCGGGGCTGGCGGCGGCGAAACCGGCTTCGATTACATCAACGCCCAGCTTTTCCAATTGGCGGGCGATGCGGATTTTTTCTTCTTTGGTCATGGCGGCACCGGGCGACTGTTCGCCGTCGCGCAGGGTGGTGTCGAAAATGATAACGCGGTTGTTTTGTGGCATGGTTTGTTTCTCCAACGAGGTTTGTTGCTGTAAAAAGGCGTTCAAATCCAAAGGACGGCCTTGTGCTTCGGCCAGGGCGGTGAGTTTTTGCAGTTGTGCCAGCGGCAGCGAACCGCGGGTGCGCCATTTGTAGATGGCCGCCGTGCTCGCCGCATTTTCGGGATCGTGCGCTTTCAGGGCTTCGGCCAGTGCGTTTACGCCGCCGAAATAGGCGATTAAACGGTCGATGTCTAATTGCATGGGATGCCTTTGTCTAATTTTGTTTCGGTAGGGGTGGATATGGCGGTGATTATACATAAATCAGACAAAACGGCAATAAATTATGAAAAATTTGTTTTTGTCCGGATATTTTTATAAGTTTTAAGACTTTTTGTCTAATTTGCTTTTTTTGGGTTAGTTAACTAGATATTTTTTGGGATGCGGAAGCCGTTTAAAGGCCGTCTGAAAATATTTCGGTTTTCAGACGCCTGAGATGTAGGAAAAGCTAGCGTTGTTTACAGTATTTGAAAGACAATACTGCATGAACATCCATAAAAATACCCGGCTAACCCCGCATAACCGCCAGGCCATTTGGCGCGCTTATACACAAGACAAAATCAGTGTAACTTCGTTGGCACAACAATACCGTGTCAGCAGAGTAACGATTTACCGCATACTCAAAGCTGCCCGGTTGCGGCTGCCCACCCCGCAAAAAAGCACCAACAACCGCTTTAAACAAGCCAAATACGGCATGAAACGCCTGGCTAAAGTTGAGCGGGAAATCGAAGAGAAACTCAAAAAACAGGCAAAGCGTTACAACAAATCCTATCCCGGCGAAATGGTTCATTTCGATACCAAACGGCTGCCTTTGCTACAAAACCAAAAAGCAACCGACCCTCGGGATTATCTGTTTGTTGCCATTGATGATTTTTCCCGTGAGCCGTATGCTGCAATATTGCCGGACCGTACAGCAGCCGGCGCAGCCAAATTTCTTTTGCGCGATGTGACAGATTGTTGTCCCTATACCATCGAATGCGCCTATTCCGACAACGGTGTCGAATATCGCGGCAATGCGGGGCACCCGTTTGGCATTGCCTGTGTGCAAAACAACATAAGCCAAAAATTCACCCGTGTTGCCCGGCCGCAAACCAATGGTAAAGCCGAGCGGGTTATCCGTACCTTAATGGAAATGCGGCATGACAAGCATCCGTTTAAGGATTCGGCACACCGGCAAAAAGAGTTATGTCGTTTTGTTAACTTTTATAACACCGTCAAGCCCCACAAGAGCCTGAAAGGCGACACCCCTTTTGAGGTTTTACAGGCTTCATTCTCAACCTGTTGTGTAAACAACCCGACCTTTTCCTACACCTGAGACCTTTGCAAAACCTCCAGATGTGGATGCAGTTCAAGGCGTAGCAGCGCAGCGAGCGCAGACATAACATGAAGTTAGGCAAGCGAGTGAGCAGCGCACAACGCAGAAATGCGCCGCAGATGGGGGTTTTGCAAAGGTCTCGGGGTCTCTGTAAAGGTTTCAAGCGGTGCATTATCCGGCGAATTTATTGCCCTGTTTGTGCAGCAGGTGCGACATAACCTGTAAATCGCGCTCGGTCAGGTTGAGTGCGGCATCGACCCAGATGGTGGTAATGTCTAACAGCTCCTGATAGGAAACGGGGTTGCAGTAATCTTTCACCCGGCGCATGGCGCGGTAGCTGTTGGGTGATTTTTCGGCACGTTCGATATAGCGCAGCACTTCCTGCCGCCCTTCGCCTTTTTCGGCCAGAATGTCCACCACGCCCATTTCGTAAAGTTGCTCGGCAGTATAGATTTCACCGCCCATCATCATTTTTTCGGCTACGCTGCCGCCCGCTTTGCGTGACAGCATGGAATAAGCCCCCATGCCGGGAAAAAGGTTGAACAGCACTTCGGGCAGCCCCATGCGCACACCTTTTTCGGCTATTAGCACGTTGCCTGCCAGCGCGCCCTCGAAACCGCCGCCCAGCGCGTCGCCCTCAACCAGATTGATGGTGGTCAGCTCGCGGCTAAGATGGGTCATCACTTCGTATAATACTTTGATGCAGTCGGCGGCATAGGCCATCAGGGTGTCGCGGTCGCGGCGCACGATCGCCTGTGCGAACAGCCGTAAATCGCCGCCGAGGTTATACACGCCCGGCACGCCGGAAGTGCCGACGATATAGCGGTATTCGCGGCCGCCTGCATCGATTTCGGCACGTACGTCGCCGAAATACGCCAGCAGGCTGTGCAGCAGCGTTTGCGTGAAGCACGGCACGGGTTGCGCCGCCATCGCCACCCAGGCGGCTTTGTGTTGCGGGTCATACGCAACCTGAAGGTGCGGGTAAGTTTTATCCATACGGTTTCCTTTGTTTTTGACGGCCATAATGGCCTGCCTAACAGTTACTGATGTTTCGTAACGGCAAAAGTTCCGGCCTATCTTGCAGGGCATTATGGTAAAGCAGTTTAAGAAAAAGTACGCACGTCATACTCGGGTCAAGCCCGAGTATGACGGAGCGGGGTTACTAAGCAAGTAGTTTTGCTATAAAAAGGCCGTCTGAAACCATAATCCGGTGTTTCAGACGGCCTGTTGTTTTTGAAGGCGGGTTATGCCGGTTGCGCTTCCTGCAACCAAGCCTGTGCGGATGCGGCATCATCGAAATATTTCGGGTGCTGCTGGGTGATCAGGCTGGAGAGACGGGTGCCGAGTTTGATCCAAACATCGTCAACCACGATGGCGATGCGGCCGAAATCGTTTTCGTGTTCGCGCATGAATTTGAGCTGTTCCACCGCCATATCGATGGTGAAATCTTTCAGCATGGTTAAATCAAGCAGCATATCGGGGCGGTGGACTTTCTGTGTGCATTCCAAAGCGGCGCGCTCGAATTCGTAGAAATCTTCCAGCGTAAATTCGTTATACAGCGCCACATTCAAACCGTAGGCCTGCTCTCTGATGGAAATCATGATGACACTCCTTAGTGTTATGGGGATTTTCGCCGCCACCACGACGGCTTCATGCTGCTTAAAATACCGCTTGCCACAATAATACCCATTCCCAGCGCTTCCTGCCAGCTGATTTTGTCGCCCAAAAACCAAACGCCGGCCAGCGACGAAAACACCACTGTTAAATAGGAAAGCGAGGCCACGGTAAATTTGTTGCCGACCTTGTAGGCACGGGTCAGGCACAGTTGGGCCACCAGCGCCGAAGCGCCGATGCCGATCAGATAGGGCAGGGCGGCGGCGGTTAGCGGGTGCCAGCCGGTAAGGCTTGCCCACACCGCCGATAAGGCCATGCCCACCAGCGAAAGGTAAAACACCACCCGCCAGCCCGGCTCGCCCAAGAGCGAAAGTTCGCGTACCTGCAAATAGGCCCAACCGGCGAGCAGGCCGCCGCACAAACCCACTAAAGCGGCCAGCTCCTGCCCGCTTCGGAAAGAGGGGTTGAGCAACAGCACCACGCCGCCGAAGCCCAGCAGCAACACCGCCAGCGTGTAGGCCGACACCCGTTCTTTCAACACCACAAACGATAACACCGCCAAAAAAATCGAAGAGGTGTAGCCCAGCGTTACGCCGGTTGCCAGCGGCAGGTGCATCACGGCATAGAAAATGCAAAACATGCCCAGTGTGCCGGAAACGCTGCGGTTTAAGTGTGCGCGCCAATGCGGCGTGGCAAAGGTTTTGCCTTGCATTTTGGCGGTGATGCCGAGAAACAGCGCGGCAAAGCCCATGCGCCAGAAAACCAGCTCGCCTGCGCCGAAACCGAAGGTTTGCGCAGCGGCTTTCACCCAGAAATTCATCAGGGTGAAGCCGACGGCGGCGATAATCATCCAGCCTGAGCCGAGCCGGTCCGGGGAAGCGGGAGCAGGGGAAACCATGTATTAAAAAGGGTAAGGTTAAGGCAGAATCTTATGGTGGTTTGAAAGCGGCGGGTTTAGGCCGTCTGAAATGCCCAAACGGCGCTTGGATGCTTCGGGCATCTAAAAAATTCAAAACTGCGTCATACTCGTGCCTGGCCTGAGTATGATGAAAATCTGGTATTTCAGACGGCCTAAACTACACCGATTGCGGATTGTGCGGCTGTTACCGGTATTTTGTAAAGAAGAAATAACTTACGGTGCGGGTGTTCCGCCGCCGCCGATTTCGGGAAAGCGCACTTCGCTGTAAAAACTGCCGTTAATCTGGGTGGTGTTGATGTGATACATACGGTAGGCATGAAACAAACCTTCGTCGGGCGGCACAGGGTGTTTCCAAAACTCGGCCAAGCTGCCCTGAAAGGTGATGCCGGGAATATCGTAGCTGGCGCGGCCGATGATTTTAACCGGCATTCCGTGAATCAGCGCAGAGAGGCCGCTGGTGCTGTTGAGCGTAACCATGCCGGCGCCGTAGCGCAGGAAAACGGGCAGCGGTGCGTCATGCACATAAAAAATACGCCCTTTGAGCTTGGGGTGTTGTTGGAGAAAGCGGTTGATGTCTTTGCGGTAGTCGGTAAAGCCCCTGTCCATCGGGTGGTGTTTCACAATCAGGTTGGTATCGTCGGGCGCGTGGGCGGCAAACGAAGTGAGAATATGCAGCAAAAAGTTTTGCACCGACGAAAAATCGCTGTGTATGCGCACTTGGCTGTCGTTAAACACTTGCAGCGGCAGAATATAAAACCGGCCGTATTTGCCGCTTTCCACTTCGCGGCCGAAGTTGTGGTCTTGCAGCATATAAACGGCACGTTTGATGCCGGAGCGCGCCCAAGCGCCGATGTAGTGTGTGAGGCTGTTGATGCGGTGGTGGATATAGTGGGGATAGCGGTTGCGGTGGCGGTTGGCTGCGGCGTAATAACACACCGCGCATTTGGCCATGGGCAGAAAGCCGCCGGGCACGGCGGGCGGTTCGCTGTATTCCTGCTGCCGCAGTTTCGGAAAGGCCGTCTGAAAAAAGGCGGCATCGCGCGGCAGCGGCGAAAAAGCGTTTACGCCGTTTTGTTCCAGCGTGATATAAAACGGGCGGAAATAGCCTTCTTCAAACGCCCAGAAATTCAGGCCGTAATCTTCGGCCACCTGTTTGGCGGCGATGTGGTAGGGGCGGGAATCGCCGAAGCACACAACGGCATCGATAAGGTTTTCCTGCACGAATGATGCCAAAAAGGCGGGAAATGCCTGATAAGTGTCGCGATAGGCAAAGGTGCGGGGGATATGCAGCGGGTAAAACGTTTCGTCGCCGTAGTTAAAATTCAATTTAAAAACGGTTTTGTGATGATGCTCGACAAGCCATTGCGAGAATGTTTTGAAAAACGGCCCGATCGGCCCCTGCAACAGCAAGATGCGCGAATTTTTGCCGACCAGCTCTTCCAGCGAGCTGGGAATAAACGTGTTTTCCATGCGGTTTGTTTATTGTTGTGAATACGTGAACGGTGTTTGCGCGCTTGGTATGCGGTGTTTTCAGACGGCCTGAATGCTTATTTCCGTCATACTCATTCCCGTCATACTCGGGTCAAGCCCGAGTATGACGGAGAATAAACATTTCAGACGGCCTCAATAACTTACAAACATCTCAGGCCGTCTGAAAAAAAATTGCAGCCATTTATGCCGCCGTTTCTGCGAAAGGCAGCAAATCTCCCAAGGCGCTATTTTACCTGATTTATTGTTTGTTAAATAACTATAAATATATATTTTATTTCATTAACACGCGAAGCTGTTTGAGCTTGCCCCATTGCTTGGCGGCGAAGCTTTTTTTCAGCGGCGCGCCGCCCTGCCGTTGCGCTTTCTGCCGGCGCAGAATGTCCACGGCGGTTTGCGCATCAACCGAACGGCGGGTTTCGGGGCAAACATAATCGGGGTAATAAACCAGTGTGCCCGCCACCAGCTGCCACAAGGCCAGTTTGCGCGTGCGGCGGGGAATTGGCAGGTGGTCGTGCGTTAAACCCCAGCCCGCATAAAAAGGCAGGCCGTAGCAATGCACGGTTTTGCCGCGCAGCAGGGCTTCGAAGCCCGAAAGCGAAGTGAGGGTATGCACTTCGTGGGCGTGTTGCAGGCAGGTAGTGATATCGCATTCGGTAACGGTTTGGTCGGCATAGCGTGCGGCCTCTTCGGGGGCAATATGGCCGGTGCGGTTGCCGCTCACCACATCAGGATGCGGTTTGTAAATAATGTAGGCATCGGGGTTTAGCCCGCGCACTTTTTTCAATAAATCCAAATTTTTGCGGATTTCGGGCGAGCCGTGGCGTATCGAGGCATCGTCTTCAACCTGGCCGGGCACCAGCAGCACCCTGCCCGCATCGGGCGGAATAGCCAGCGCGCCGCCGCCGACATTGTATTTGCTGATGCCGGCTTCGGTGAGCGCGGTTTGCAGCAACGAGGCCGTCTGAAAATCCTGTTCGGTAAACGTTTGGTTTTGCAGGATATATTCTAATCGCGAGGGCTTTTCTGCGCTGAAATAAATGCCCATATCGTCGCAAACCAGCGAAAGCGGCGGCACCAGATTCGAGCCTAAGCCCACCGAGCGGATAAAGCCGTCTTCCATATGCAAAACAGGCAGGCCGCGCTCGGCGGCAAAATCCAGCAATTCGCGTCTACCGTAGCCCCACACCAACAGCCGCGCATCGGCAGGCAGCGGCATTTCACGCAGTTTTTTCAGCGACGAAACAAAATGCAGGCGGCAGGCAGGAACATTGAAAAACGGCTTCATCACCGCCCGTTTCCACAACGACATGCCCACACAGTAAAGATTGCCGCGCAGTTTTTCGTTGCGGCGGCGTTCGGCGGCCAGATAACCGATCACATCAAACACCGTACCCGCTCCGCCCGTGTTGGGGTTGATATAGCGGCTGTATTGCAGATAGGCGGCCGCAAAAAGCTGCATCAGCGAGCGCGGCGCACGGCGGCCCTGCTGCCGCAAGGTTTTCACGCCCGCATGGCGGTCGTCGGTAACCCCCCAGCCCGCATACCACGGCAGCCCGAACACCGCCACCGGCTTGCCCAGCAGCAAAGCCTCGAAGCCCATCTGCGAAGTAACGCAATATACTTTGTCTGCCTGCGCGAGCAACGACAGCGGGTTGACATCGGCTGCCAGCAGGTGCACGTTTTCCGTTTGCGGCAAATCAGTGAGATAGCCGCGCTTTTTACCGCTCAACACATCGGGGTGGGTTTTTACCCAGATTTCGGCATCGGGGTTTTCGGCTAAGGCCGTCTGAAACATTTGTGCAAACGTTTGCTCGTCGGCTCCGCCAAATTTCACCGCCATATCGCCGTAGGTTTGGTCGATAACCAACACGGTTTCTTTTTCAGACGGCCTGAGACATTTATTTTTGTCATACTCGGGCTTGACCCGAGTATCCCGCTTTGTATCTGCTTCGTTTAATTTGCCATACGCAGATTCAGGCACGCACGCGGTGCCGGAATGCCCGGCCTGAAACAAATCCCACGAAAAATCAGGCGCATGGTTATATTTCGACAAGCCATGGGCAACGATTAATTTAGCCGCTTGTTCGGCATCGGCCAAAGTTTCAGACGGCATCTGATCCGCCGCCAAAACCAACGCTTCCAAACGGGAAGGGCGGGTGGTGTCGTAATAAATACCCAAATCATCCGCCACCATAGAAAACGGCGGCCAGCCAGCCACGCCCAAACCGGGCGAGCGCAGAAAGCCGTCTTCAAGATACACAATAGGTTTTTTTAAAAACGAACGTATCCAATATTCCCGTTTGGCATGTTTCTTGCCCCACAATAGAAATTTTCCTTCAACCTGTTTGGCAGGGTGAAGGAAAACATGCAGGGATTTTTGTTGGCGCCACAGCCCGAAGCTTGAAAAAAACATTTTATTTTGTCGCAGCAATAACAGATTGTATTTTTTCTAAAAATTTCTGCCAGGTGAAGTTGTTCAAAACAAAATCCGCCCCCGCTTTGGCCATTTCCAAATCATTTTCAGACGGCCCGTGCTTCAAACGTTCAAACAAAGCCACAGCTTCATCTTCATTGTTTACGATATGGCAATAATCTTTAAACAACCTATCCATCGCCATGCCGGGAGTGGAAACCAAAATGCCGCCGCAGGCCAAAATTTCCACCACCCGCCGTGAAAACATAGTGGGCGAATCTTCAATCGTGTTTACATTCAGCGACACTGCAAAATGGCGGTAGATATCGGCGGTTTGCGCATAATCTAAAGCCGGCATAATTTTCAGGCCGAATTCCTGCCCTGGATAACGGTAGTTGCTTGATTTTCTGTCTGAATTGCGGTCGAAAACCGTAACCGGCAAACCCACCTTCAAAGCCGCAGAAAACAACATTTCCTGACGTTCGCGGCGTTTGCCGTGGATATGCCTGCTGAAACTGCCGACAAAATTCGCCTCCAATTGCCGGAAGTTAAACCCTTGATAGTTATGAATACGGGGCTGGACGGGAAACATCGCCACATCAACCGTGGTTGAAGCAGGCACAACCGCCCGATACCACTCCACACAATTTTCATCCACAGTAAAAATATGGTCGAAATGTTTGGCAGAATCGATAAAGCGGTCGAAATGAACCGAATCTTCTTTATTCCAAAAAACGGTGGGAATCCCCTTATCTTTTGCGGCCTGAACCAAACGCACCAGTTTTTCGTTGGTACGTTTGGGGTGGTCGGGATAGGAGGCGATTTTGAATTTCCAGCGGTTTTTATAGCCGCTCCAGGCGGACTCGACCAATAAGATTGCATTATGGTTTTTATTGAGAGAAAACCAACTGCTCTTTATTGCCGTATTTTCACCCTGTAGAGATGTTTGGGTTAATGTGTCGCTGATCAGGTAGATCTTCATTTATCAACCTTATTGATCTCTGCTTCCAAGATTACATTTTTTCCTTTTGGATAAAATTCTTGAATGGAAAAAAATGCACGTGTATTGGCCGGTATTCTGAATTTAATCTCGCGGTTATATACAGTATAAGGTTGGGTGCCTATATATTTGAAATGGCCAATTTCTTCAAAATCGGAATAGGCATATTTTTGTTCGGAATACCATTCAGATTGTTCCGGCTCATATCTCAGCGTATGCAGTAAATCTTTTTCACCGGCCATTTTATTTGCAGCAAACGCAATATCAATACTCACTATGCAGTCGTGCTCACCGCCTTGAAAAATTAAAGGTTGATATACCGAATCATTTTTTCTTTTAATCGGCAGCGTGTCGAAACCAAGCGGTAAATAATCAGTATAAACAATATTGTTTTCCAATGCCTTTTGATAGGTTTTCAGACGGCCTATATAGTCTAGAAAATACAGATACAGCGGTTTGGCGTAGTGATAAGGCTGAAGCCCCCATTTGTGGTCGGAATCTGCTTTAAACAGCTCTTGGGGATATTCTAATATCTTGATGCCCCCTGTTTTTTCTATATAGGAGTAAAGTTCTTTTAACCAGCGGTTGTTTTCATCAATCCAAGATTGGTATAAGTCTGAAACAACTTGTCCGCCAGAGCTGGTTTGGTTGGTCCAAAATACCTTGTTTAAAATAATTTTATGCAAAAATTGATGCTTTTTTGCCAAATCGATAAAGTTATCCCATCCCTTTTTCCAACGTTCAAGAAATTCATCGCTGTTAGGAATAAGTACCCTACCGGGTTTATCAAAAATACAGTTATTCGAGAACTCCGGAGAGAGTGTAAATACTTCTTCCTTATCGGAAACAAAAATATTAAAACGCTCATCGATCAAATCGATAATCAGCCAATCAAATTCGCTATGCGTTAAGGCATGAGCCGTTTGTTTTAATAAATCGTTTTCTACCATCCGTTGTTGAAATGATGACGGTATGTTTGATAAGTCTATATCTTTAACGGATTGATTGTGAAAAGTGCTGGCAAAAGAGGTTCGTGCCAAATAAGAGATGATGTTATAGAAATTTCCTTCATCTAATGAGAAAGCGTCTCTGCTAACACAAGAGCCTAAAATAAAAATATTTTTCATCTTTTTAACCAAATACACTAATTATTTAACTAAGCAAATTAATTGATTTTATTTCAGCTTCTTTAATTCTGTTATCCCATATTGTTATTTTTAACTTTTTTATTTTCATAGGTTTATCTAGTGAAAATGAAAACTCTCCTTTAGACAAACCTGCTGATACAGATATATATTTATACCATCCAATCTCAGGGTTATTAGACCGAGTCATTCCTTGTATATTACTTGAGGAGTCCTCAGGGAATATTGATAATACAAATGCTTTAGAGGAAGATATTGATTTTTCTGTGTGCAATTCATATTCACAATCAAACACAATGTCTTCAATATTGTTTTTGATTTCAAAAGTGGAATATTTATTAGACAACATAAGGTTATTTATATTACAAACTAATTTTTGATTAGTTAAGAAATCATTAACATCTTTAAGTAAATAAGGAAAATTTTCACTAATAATGCCAGATGATTTTACTTTTGGATATTTCATTAAATCAGACTCGATAGTATTAGTCTTATTGCTTGAGTCATTTGAAAAGCGATAATTAGTATCTTGCTGAGCATGATGCGTATGAATATACATAAATTCACGAGAATCAACTATTACAGGATAATTTTCATCTAAATTATGGTGGCTATGTATAACAGGTAGTTCAACTTTTCCATCAATGTAAGTTCCAATATAAGCTTGACCAATTGCAATAAATCTCTGTTTACATTCTCTAAAATCTATAAAATGATTTTCTTTGTAATAACCAGTAAATCCTTTGCCAAAAGAAACAGCCATATTTCTGAATGCTAAATTATTATACTTGGATAATGACTTTAAAAAATTTATAGATAATAAATCATCATCATCTAAGCGAAAAAATGCAATACATCCGTTAGGTTTATTTTTTAAAACTGGATAAATGGGATTAACCTTATTTTTATCTGCTTCATGTAAATATATAAATGGATAGTTTTTTTGTAAATCAAACAATATTTTCTTCCATTTTTCAGGCATAATCGAAGAGTATGAGACTATATGATTATAATCAAATTCCCCTTTCATTTTTGCTAGCATTGGAACAGAAATCTCGCTAAAAATTCTAGCTCTAATAGCCATGCGCTCATCTGAAAACAGATGAGCGATGTATTCTTCTTCTGTAAAATTAGACACATTCCAAGCATTACTTCCCGGAATGTATAAGCTAAATCTGGTTTGTCCAATAAAATACATATTAACCTCTATAGTAGTAATAGTTAAAATTTGATTAAATTAACATTTGTTAATTCAATATCAGCATCTTTTTGCCATAAAACAAATCTTAATTGCTCAACCATATTATTTTTAGATAATGTTATTTCTAAAAAATGATTTTGTCCGCCGGCTGTTGTATTCAGATATTTATACAGACCGATTTCTTTGAGATCAGATAGCTTAAATCCTGATACGGGTTCTGTATTGGCCGATTTAAGGGCAACCAAAGCAGCATTAACTTTGGTGTTGGCAGAAAGCTGTAGGCTGTATTCCAAGATTAATTTACAGTTGCTTTGTGCTTCTTTAGGTAGTTTGATAACAATACCTTCGGCAGTGAGCTTGCGATTGCTAATTTCTACAAGGCATTTACGATTTGCTGTATCGTCCTCTCTTGGTGCAGGTGCAGTCGGGAAAAGGGTTGCAGAAATGCGGAACTGTCGCCGAAGCTGCTTGACAAAGGCTTCTACTGAGTAACGCTCTTGAATCATTTCCAAGCCTTGCTGATTATAGCGGTTGAATTTATTTAATGTGTTTTGGGCATGGATATGTTCTGTCATTAGCTCAAGTGAGTCGAATATATATTTTTTGGGATAGATATACTCTACGCCGTTCCAATTCAACAATATGCCTTGGTTCCCCGAAGAAAAGCCATCTGCTGGTGCAATATGGAAGCTTTCCGGGATTTCCTCGTTATCGCTTGTGGATAAGATAAAGCCGATATTTTTTAATTCTGTTTTAACGTTAACCCAACCTTTAACGATAACGTGTTTCTGTAAATTGTGTTGCTTAATAAATTGTTTACATTCGTTGAAATAAGTCATTTCTGTTGGATTGCTTTTTACCCAAGGTAATTCTTCCGGCATTTTCCCGTAAACGTATAAGCGGTATTTTTTGTCTTTGTTAATAAGATTCTTCAATAATTTCAGTGCATTTAGATAGCCTTTTCTTGAAGGTAGGATACCGATGATCCCGAGGTTGAAGAGCTTTTCTTCACTTTCGGAACGATCGTAATCATTACTATCCAAATAATTGGGCAGCAGGCAGGCTTGTGAGCGGGAAATGCGGGTATATTCCACCAATTTTTCAAAGAAATAGAGTGATACGGCAAACACACGGTTGACTTTTGTGAAGTCTATTTGTTTGAACCAAGAAGTTGTCAGTTCAAAACGGTGCATGCGGATAAAGAGCTTTTGGTTCTCTTTAATCCGCTGGCTATACCATACGGCGTTGCCCAGCATCCATTCGCAAAACACGATCTCGGCCCATTGTAAACATTTTTCGCTGTGCTGCTCGTTGTGGGTATTGTGTCCAGACCATTCATCTATCTGAATTTGATAGAATTTTTCCAACTCCGGTAAAACGGGTTTGATAAATTTCAAATCATAGCCGGCTATGACTAACCTGAGTTTAATAGCTTCGAGAAAACCTTGGTAATTGCTATTGTAAATTTCGTTTAATACGCTTTTAATACGCGTATTGTAGTTAAAGCTATTTATTAACCGTTTGTTTTTATTTATAAACTTAGAAAATTCGATGAAGTCGTTTTCGCTAATGTCAAAGCGGTTATAGGTAATCATGGATTGGATTGCTGTTTGCAAGCCAACTTGCAGGCGGGCTGTATAATAATCTACGCCTTGCTTGGCGAGCTTCTCTTGGGCAGTTTGCCAAACAGTTAAATGGTTTTTTAGTTCGCGGGAGCCATAGCTTTGCGTTGAAGAGGCTTCTTCATTGATTTTTTTGTTATAAATAAATGTCGGGTGATCGATATAGACAATACGGTTAGCAACAGATAATACGTCAGCCAAATAAATCGTATCCTCCCCCATTCTGAGATCAGAATGCCATTTGACTTGGTGTTTTTTTAGTAAGCTGCGTTTAATCAGGCTGGGTACGGTTGTGCTTTGCTTTCGAATAATGGTTTCAATTATTTCATTTTTACTTAAGTTATCAATATTTTCTAAAATTCGATTGGCAGGAAAATGTTTGTTGCCATCATTCACAATAAGATAACCGCGCACAATATCTGCATTCTGCTGTTTGGCAGCCTGCATATGTATGTTCAATGTATCACTAAAAATTTCATCATCACAATCAAGGAAAAAAATATATTCACCGACTGCATGCGATATACCGAGATTGCGGGGTTCGGAGGGTGAGCCGCTATTTTGGTTCATTTTCAGCACTTTCCAATTGGGATGTTGTGCTGCCTGCTCGGTTAGATATGCCAATGTGCCGTCTTTGGAGCAATCATCTACAAAAATAACTTCATATTGTGAGTCTGGATAATCAATATTTTTTAGAGATGCGATGCAGGCCTCTACCTTACCAATAGCATTGTAACAGGGAATAATGACACTAATATTCATCATTCACTCTCCTGTTTGTTGATGTAGTAAATGGGATAATCTACTGTTTGGTTAAAGTAAGTTATAGCTTCAGTGAATTTTTGTGCAGATGCAAAAATATGGTTCATTTTCATTTTAGGTTCAAATATATATTTTTGTTTTCTATGAGCGTTAAGTGCGATGTAGTCGTCCGAAACATAACTGCTATGCAATAGGGCTTTTTCAATAGTGGTATGCTCCAAGGCTTTTAAACTGTCGGTTAGAGCAAAATAAGGCGTTTCTAAATATTTAGAACGCTCATTTCCATAACGTTTCACATAAGACTCAGCAAGTATATTGATTTTCTGATAGTTGAGCTCCGAATAAAGCTTGGCAGCATCTAAATCAGAAATTGCATCAGTCAATACGGCAAGCAGGCGATATTTATCATCACGGAACTTTTGTTGAAATATGCGGATTTCTTCTTGCAGTTGTTCTGTATTTGATACTTTTACAGTTAGGGTGATTTTTTCTTGTTCTTTATCATAAATAATTCCTACAGTATTTAAGATACTTTCAAAGCGTTTTTGATAAGTGTGGTTTGCCAAAACATTATTCAGATTCTCCTCTCTAATTTGCTCAATTTCCTGATGGGTTAAAGCTTTCAGGCGGCTCGGCTCCGTATCTAGAAAAAGCACATTATTGCCAAATATTTTTTCCATTCCTTTGGAATAGTTCGACAATACCAAAGTGTTGCTAGACATCAACTCAAATACCCGTCTGGCGAACATTGTTTCGGAATCTACTACAGTATTCAAATTCAGACCGAACAGACTGGATTTATAAATACGGCTGGTTTCCTTATTGGAAACACTTGGTTTTTCATATTTCCGATATTGTTCGGGAATTAAGTGGTTTGGATCATTGTCGTTATAGTATCGATTATAAAATTCCAGCTCATAACCGTTGCCGATTAAGCTATCAAACAATTTGTGCATTGTTTTGGAACGTTCAATATGGTTAGCATACCAACTCCCTGCGAACACTATCTTTTCTGTACGTGGGGTTTCAGGGTTGTCGATAGGGTTGAAAACTGCCGGATTGGTTGCAAACGGCAAAGCATATACATTTTCAAGGCCGTATTCCTGTTTGTATTGTTCTACACACTCTTGGGCGGTTGTAAAGACAAAATCAAACAGGCAGGCTGTTTTTACAAAATCATGGACACGGTCGGGATAATGAGTCGGATCTTCTTTATTCCAAAATATGGTTGGAATACCGTGTGTATTACAGTAATCTAAGATTTCAAGTAATTCATTACGGTTTTCCTTTGGAAAATTTACGCTGGCATAAATTTTCCCTTTCCAAGGTCTGTTAACACTATCTGTACCGCTCCAGGCGGATTCACAAAAAAACAAGTCGGGTTTCTGCTGCGCAAAAACCATTTTCCAATTACTTGGTGTAATAATTAGTGGCGTAAATTCGTCTTTGAATGAATTGAAGCTGAACTCGTCTAAAATGATGGCAACTTTCAGTTCTTTAGCTTTTTTATGGGGGAAGTTGCGTTTCAATGCTTTACGTTTTTTTGTGGGTGCGTTACTTACTGATGTTGCTCTAATATCCTGTTGCTCCACGGGAGAGGAGGGAGCATGCACCAAAGCGTCGAATGTATCATCAATTGGCTTTTTAGCCCCCAGATGCTTAAACCATTCCATACATTTTTTTTCAAAAAATGTATGTGGATTTTTTTTTGCCTTGCGGTTTAAATATTGTATGTAAATTGATAATAGGGCATTTGGGGTAATGAAGTTACGAATGGGGTTTTTAAAAAAATCTAGTATTAGGCGACCAAATTGATAAGCAATCGTTTGGTTATTTTTATCTTGAAAGCGCTGAGTTAATAACAGTTGGTATTTGCTTTTTTCTACACGTAAATGATATAGCTCGTCTTGTAATTGATTGATTTTTTTTTCTTGTTCTTCTTGAATACTGTTTGAGAATTCTGTAAACAATTTAACAGTTTTTTCAAGCTGTGTATCATTGAGTTGTATATTTTCCTGATGGAAACGGCTTTTTAAATTATCTAAATCTATTTTATTCATATGGGTAACTTAACTATATATAGAATAATTTTGTTTTTGCTGCCATAGTTTTATGGATTGGGGAATTCATCAAGGGATAAGATGCTGATACCTGCTCGAAAGCCAATCCATAAAACTTATTTAGAAATCATCTGAACCTAGCATTTAAATCTGATGCTTACAAAATACCTTTTGTATCTACAATAACCGCATCCACAGAGGCCGTCTGAATCGTTTTAAATTCTTTGTGGTCAACCAAAACCACCAAAACATCGGCTTCTTCCAATACTTTGTCCAGTTTGGCGTGGCGGATATTTTTGGCTGCAAGTTTGGCAGGCAAGGTTTCAACGTTCGGCTCAACCGCCAAAATCTGATTGGGATATTTCTCTGCCAGTTGTTCGGTAATCTTTAAGGCAGGGCTTTCGCGCAAGTCGTCGATATCGGGTTTGAATGCTAATCCCAAGCAGGCGATTTTGATGTCGGCTATGGTTTTGCCGGGGTTTTTCTGCAAAGCTTCAATTACTGCGCCGTTGATTTTGCCGATAACCCATTCGGGCTTGCCATCGTTTACCAGGCGTGCGGTGTGGATCAGTTTGGCTAAATCAGGTGTTTTGTTAACGATAAACCACGGATCGACGGCAATGCAGTGGCCTCCTACACCGCAGCCCGGTTGCAGGATGTTGACACGGGGGTGGCGGTTGGCGAGCGAAATCAATTCCCACACGTTGATATCCAGTTTGTCGCAAATAATGGAAAGCTCGTTGGCAAAGGCGATGTTTACGTCGCGGAAAGAGTTTTCGGTTAGTTTGCACATTTCGGCTGTGCGGGCGTTGGTAATAATGCAGTCGCCTTTTACAAAAGTTTTATATAAGGCCACGGCTTGTTCCGAACATTTCGAGGTCATGCCACCGATAATGCGGTCGTTTTCAATCAATTCGCGCATTACTTGGCCGGGGAGAACGCGCTCGGGGCAGTGGGCGATCCGGATATCGGAATCTTCACCTTTTTGTTGGGGAAAGCTTAAGTCGGGACGTTCTGCGGCCAGCCAGGCAGACATTTGTTCGGTGGCGCAAACGGGTGAAGTGGATTCTAAAATCACTAAGTCGCCTTTTTTCAAAACCGGAGCAATGGCTTTGCTGGCTGCTTCGATGTAACTTAAATCGGGTTCGTAATCGTTGCCTTTAAACGGGGTGGGAACGGCGATTAAAAATGCTTCGGCAGGTTCAGGGGTTAAAGTGGCTTTGAGTGTACCGTTGGTAACACACTGGTGTACGGCGGTATCCAAGTCGGGTTCGACAATGTGGATTTTGCCTTGGTTGATGGTATCTACGGCGTGTTGGTTGACATCTACACCGATGACTTTCACGCCGTGACCGGCAAAAGCAGCGGCGGTGGGCAGGCCGATATAGCCTAAGCCGATAACGGAAATGGTTTGAAAAGTTTGCATTGCGCTTTCCTTATTAAAATTAAATTGCGAGTTGTTGTTCGGTTGCCGGTTGTTCGGTAAATACCGATAAAATTTGGTCTACGGCCGTTCCGTTTCCATAGGGGTTGTGTGCTCCGGCCATCTTTTCGTATTCGGTGGCATCGGTTAACAGCAGGCCCACTTGTTCGATAATGGTTTCTTGGGAGGTGCCGACCAGTTTGACGGTGCCTGCCGCCACGGCTTCGGGTCGCTCTGTTGTGTCACGCATCACCAGCACGGGTTTGCCTAAAGAAGGGGCTTCTTCTTGAATGCCGCCGGAGTCGGTAAGAATCAGGTGAGACATTCTCATCAGATAAACAAAAGCTAAATAATCTAAAGGCTCTATCAGATGAACATTGTGTTTGCCTGTAAGCAGGCGGTTAACGGGTTCGCGCACGTTCGGATTCAGATGGACGGGATAAACAAACTGCACGTCGGCGTGTTGGTCTGCCAACTTTGAAATGGCTTGGCAGATGTTTTCAAAGCCTTCTCCGAAGTTTTCTCTGCGGTGCCCGGTAATCAGCACGATTTTGCCGCTGCCTAAAAAAGCGAATTGCCCGGCATATTGCTGCATCAATTCTTTTTTGCTGTCGATTTTGTGGCAGGCTAGAAACAGGGCGTCGATAACGGTGTTGCCGGTTACATATATTCCTGTGGACGCAACACCTTCGCGAAGCAGGTTGCTTTTGGTGCTTTCGGTAGGCGCAAAATGATATTTGGCGATAGCACCGGTAAGTTTGCGGTTGCCTTCTTCAGGCCAGGGGGAATAGATATCGTTGGTGCGCAACCCCGCTTCAACATGGGCGATATCGATTTGGTTGTAATAAGCAGCTAAAGCAGTTGCCAGGGTGGTGGCAGTATCGCCGTGCACAAAAACAACATCGGGTTTGTAGTCGTCTAAAACGGGTTGGATTTTTTCTAAAATGGCGGAGTTTACGGTAGACAGCGTTTGTTTGCTGCTCATGATGTCCAAATCATAGTCGGGCACAATGTCGAACAATTCCAACACTTGGTCGAGCATTTGGCGGTGTTGGGCGGTTACGCAGACGCGGAAGTCTGCGTTTCTTTTTTTCAAACCCTCAACCAAAGGAGCCATTTTGATGGCTTCGGGGCGGGTGCCGAATACGATCAGCAGTTTTTTGACAGGTGCGCCTGAATGGAAGATTCCGTGGTGGGCGTTAAGGGGAAAGGGGTCGTTGAATGATGCAAATGTTAGAGTACTATCGGTGGTGTTATTGGTTTTTTCCACGGTTTAACCTTTCTTGTCGGGCAAGTAAAACGTTGGCATATGTTTTTGAATTGACTGCATTATAGTGCAATTTGTTATAGTTTTGAAAAATTTTGTTATCTTGTTTTTTATTTTTTTAGCAAATGATTGGTATTTTGTTAAAATATTTTCAGTTACTGTGCCGACAATGGTTGTAAAGTGATAAAATGCGGCGCTTGATTTTCAAGCGCATTTTGTTTTCTTTTGTAAAGAAAGTTTGTTGATGACTCGTTTTAAGCTGCTGAAAAGCTGTATTGTTTTATTGGTGTTGTCCGGATGTGGTAATTTGCCAACATCGGGGCCGAGCCGGACTAAGGTGATGGGTTTGCAACACCAGCAGGCGCAGGTGTCTGTGCCTGATGTTGCCGTGGTCGATATCGACGAGCGGGTGATTTCCGCGCTGTATTCTGCCGGAAAAGGGCAGTCGTTAGCCGATCTGGCAACGCGCCATTCGGGCTTTGCCGATGCGGTAGGCGCCGGCGATGTGTTGGAAATTACGCTGTGGGAAGCGGCACCGGCGGTGCTGTTCGGCGGGGCGCTGAATTCGGTTGGCTCGGGTTCTGCACAAATGGTAAGCCTGCCGCCGCAGGTGGTGGATACGAAGGGAATGGTTTCGGTGCCGTTTTTGGGCAATGTGGCGGTAAGCGGTAAAACGCCGGTCAGAATCCAGCAGGAAATCGTAGGCCGTCTGAAAAAAATGGCGAACCAGCCTCAGGCGATGGTGCGCGTGGCGCAGAATAATTCAAGCAATGTAACGGTAATCCGTGCGGGGCGCAGTATCCGTATGCCGCTTACCGGACACCATGAGCGCGTGTTGGATGCGGTGGCGGCTGTGGGCGGCACCGACAGCGGTGTGCAGGATATTTCCGTTCAGCTCACGCGCGGTAATACGGTGCGCACGGTTGCTTTGGAAACGGTAACGGCGGATGAGGCGCAAAATGTGGTGCTGCGTCCGGGCGATGTGCTGACTTTGTTGTCCAAGCCTTTGAGTTTCACGGCTTTGGGTGCGTTGGGGCGCAATCAGCAGGTGCCGTTTTCGGCCAAGGGTATGAATTTGGGTGAGGCCATCGGTGCGGTAGGCGGTTTGCAAGACCGGCGTTCTAATGCCGAGGGCGTGTTTGTGTTCCGCTACCAGCCTGTTTCTGCGCTGCCGCAGGGAGAGCAGGATAAGTGGCTGGGCAAGGGTTACGATTTGGCGATGGACGTGCCTACGGTTTACCGCATGGATCTGCTGGATCCGAATTCTTTGTTTTGGTTGCAGCGCTTTCCTGTGAAAGACAAGGATATTGTTTATGTGTCGAATGCGCCTGTGGCTGAAATTCAGAAATTCCTGCAATTTGTGTTCTCGCCGATTATTAGCGGTGTGAACAGTATTAATGATTTAGGTAATTAACCGGAAAGCGTGAAAATGTCTGAGCAAAAAGTGGATACGGAAAACACTCAAGTATCAGAAGAAGTGAAAAAAGCGGCCGCCGCTAAGGCGGCCTACTCGGCGGATGCGCCGCAAAAGGGCAAGAAATTTCGAGTGAAAAAATTCGGCAAACTGTTTTGGGTCACGGTGATTATTCCGACGGCTTGTTCGCTGGCTTATTTTTCGGCTTGGGCTTCAGACCGCTATGTGTCTGAATCGAGCTTCGTGGTGCGTTCGCCCAGTAACCAGACTTCGGTGAGCGGTTTGGGTGCGTTGCTGCAAAACGCGGGTTTTTCACGCGCGCAGGACGATACTTATACCGTGCGCGAATATATGGGTTCCCGTTCGGCGTTAACGGCTTTGGAAAAAGCGTTGCCGGTGCGTTCGTTTTATGAAAACAAGGGCGATATTTTCAGCCGCTTCAACGGTTTCGGTTTGTGGAATGCCAACGAGGCTTTTTATCAATACTACAAAGGCAAGGTCAATATTGCGTTTGACCCGGTTTCGGGTATTTCCACGCTGAGTGTGGAGTCGTTCGATGCGGCGGAATCACAGCAAATCAATGCGGCTTTATTGAGCCGGGGCGAAGAGTTGATTAACAAGCTGAATGCCCGTGCGCGCAAAGACACCATTGCACAGGCCGAGCAGAACGTTACAGTGGCAGAAGAGCGCGTTAAGACCGCTGCGGAAGATATGGCGGTTTACCGCACCAAAAACGGCATTTTCGATTTGAAAACCCAGTCGGAAGCGCAAATGGGCTTGGTGTCGAAGCTGCAAGACGAATTAATCGTGATTCAAACCCAGCTCGACCAGGTGCGTGCGGTAACACCTGAAAACCCGCAGATTTCAGGTTTGCAGGCGCGTGAAAAAAGCCTGAAACGCGAAATCAAACAACAGATGCAGATGATTTCGGGCGGGGGCGATAACTCGATTACTGCACAGGCGGCCGCTTACCAGCGCTTGTTTTTAGAAAACGAATTGGCAGAAAAACAATTGGCCGCAGCCATCGCCTCGTTGGAAAGTGCCAAGGCGGAAGCCGACCGCAAACAGCTTTATCTCGAAGTGGTGTCGCAGCCGAGCCGCCCCGATATGGCGTTGAAACCGCACCGGCTTTATAACATCATCGCCACTTTCTTTATCGGCCTGATGGTTTACGGCATCATCAGCCTGCTTGCGGCCAGCGTGAGAGAGCATAAAAATTGATGAAAGCCTTGCACGAAACTTCATTTAAAGAATCGCTGGCCATACAGGGGCGGGTAATTGGCGCGTTGCTGATGCGCGAAATCATCACCCGCTACGGGCGCAACAATATCGGTTTTCTGTGGCTGTTTGTTGAACCGCTGCTGATGACGGCGTTTATTGTGGGTATGTGGAAGTTTTTGCGAGCCGACCAGATTTCATCGCTGAATATCGTGGCGTTTGCGTTGACCGGCTATCCGATGGCAATGATGTGGCGCAATGCTTCTAACCGCGCCATCGGTGCGATTTCCGCCAATATGAGCCTGCTTTACCACCGCAACGTGCGGGTGTTGGACACGATTTTTTCGCGCGTTCTGCTCGAAGTGGCGGGTGCAACGGTGGCGCAAATCGTTATTGTTGCCATATTGGTTGCTGTGCGCTGGGTTGAAATGCCTGCCGATATTTTCTATATGTTGCTGGCCTGGGTGTTGATGGCTTTGTTTGCACTGGGCTTGGGGCTGGTGGTGTGTTCGGTTGCGTTTAAATTTGACGCTTTCGGCAAACTTTGGAACACGGCGAGCTTTGTGATGCTGCCGCTTTCGGGGGCGTTTTTCTTCGTATCGTCGCTGCCGCAGCAGGCGCAGGAATATGTGTTGTGGATTCCGATGGTGCACGGCACGGAAATGTTCCGCCACGGCTATTTCGGCAGCTCTGCGATAACGATGGGAAACCCGTGGTATCTGCTGCTGTGTGATTTGGTGTTGCTGTTTATCGGCTTGGCAATGGTGGCCAAATTCAGCAAAGGGGTGGAGCCACAATGATTTCCGTTGAACACGTTTATAAACAATACCAAACCCGCAACGGAATGCGGACGGTGTTGAACGATATCAATTTTTCATTGGCCAAAGGTGAAAAAATCGGCATTCTCGGCCGCAACGGCGCGGGCAAGTCCACTTTAATCCGCTTGATGAGCGGAGTAGAGCCGCCGACCAAGGGCGAAATCAAACGCACTATGAGCATTTCGTGGCCGCTGGCATTTTCCGGCGCATTTCAGGGCAGCCTCACGGGCATGGACAATCTGCGCTTTATCTGCCGTATTTATAATGTCGATATGGATTATGTGAAAGCGTTTACCGAAGAATTTTCAGAGCTGGGACAATATCTTTATGAGCCGGTGAAACGTTATTCTTCGGGTATGAAGGCGCGGCTGGCTTTTGCGCTGTCGCTGGCGGTGGAGTTTGATTGTTATCTGATTGACGAAGTGATTGCCGTGGGCGACTCGCGCTTTTCAGAGAAATGCCGTTACGAATTGTTTGAAAAGCGCCGCGACCGTTCGATTATTCTGGTGTCGCACAGCCCCAGCGCAATGAAACAGTATTGCGATAATGCGATGGTGTTGGAAGCAGGGCATTTGCACCGGTTTGATAATATGGATGAAGCGTATCAATATTACAACGCTCAAATGTAGGCTAAAGGCCGTCTGAAAATGTTTTCAGACGGCCTTTAGGTATTTCGAGCTGTATGGTTAAACCACTTACTTAGCATTAGTAATAGTGCCGTTATATTCGGTTTAAGCCCGAGTATGACGCTCGTAGTTTGTGATCTTTGACTTGTTGCCTTGTGCCGAAAATTAAGTGGACTCACTATATAAAATACCCGCACGATTTGCATCGTACGGGTATTTGAATAGTACAACTATGTTTTCAGACGGCCTTACATCATGCCCATGCCGCCCATACCACCCATGCCGCCCATATCGGGAACCGCGGACTTGTCTTCGGGGATTTCGGCAATCATGCAGTCGGTGGTCAGCATCAGGCCGGCAATAGAGGCGGCGTGTTGCAGCGCCGAGCGGGTTACTTTGGCGGGATCGAGTACGCCCATTTCCAGCATATCGCCGTAGGTGTCGTTGCCGGCGTTATAGCCGTAGTTGCCTTTGCCTTCCAGCACTTTATTCACCACCACGCTCGGCTCGCCGCCGGCGTTTTTCACGATTTGGCGCAGCGGAGATTCTACTGCGCGCAAAACGATTTGCACGCCTGCGTCTTGGTCGGCGTTGGAAGTTTCCACTTTAGACAAGGCCGCACGGGCACGCAGCAGGGCTACGCCGCCGCCGGCCACGATGCCTTCTTCCACTGCGGCGCGGGTTGCGTGCAGGGCGTCGTCAACTCGGTCTTTTTTCTCTTTCATTTCCACTTCAGTGGCCGCGCCGACTTTAATCACGGCCACGCCGCCGGCCAGTTTGGCTACGCGCTCTTGCAGTTTTTCTTTGTCGTAATCGCTGGTGGCGGTTTCGATTTGCTGGCGGATTTCGGCTACGCGGGCGTCAATCAGGGCAGCATCGCCGAAGCCGTCGATAATGGTGGTGTTTTCTTTGCCGATTTCGATGCGTTTGGCTTGGCCCAAATCTTCAAGCGTGGCTTTTTCCAAAGACAGGCCCACTTCTTCGGCAATTACGGTGCCGCCGGTGAGAATGGCGATGTCTTGCAGCATGGCTTTGCGGCGGTCGCCGAAGCCGGGCGCTTTAACGGCAACGGTTTTCAGAATGCCGCGCAGGTTGTTCACCACTAAGGTTGCCAGTGCTTCGCCTTCCACGTCTTCGGCGATAATCAAGAGCGGGCGGCTGGTTTTGGCGATTTGCTCCAATACCGGCAGCAAGTCACGGATGTTGCTGATTTTTTTGTCAAACAGCAGCACGAAGGGATTGTCGAGGGCAGCGATTTGTTTTTCCGGCTCGTTGATGAAATAGGGCGACAGGTAGCCGCGGTCGAACTGCATGCCTTCCACCACATCCAGCTCGTTTTCCAGCGATTTGCCGTCTTCAACGGTGATCACGCCTTCTTTGCCCACTTTTTCCATTGCTTCGGCGATGATGGCGCCGACTTGTTCGTCGGAGTTGGCGGAAATGGCGCCCACTTGGGCGATTTCTTTAGAAGTGTCGCAGGGTTTGGCAATGTTTTTCAGCTCTTCCACCAAAGCGGCCACGGCTTTGTCGATGCCGCGCTTCAGGTCGGTGGGGTTCATGCCTGCGGTAACGTATTTCATGCCTTCGGCCACGATGGCTTGCGCCAGAACGGTGGCGGTGGTGGTGCCGTCGCCGGCTACGTCGTTGGTTTTGGACGCCACTTCTTTCACCATTTGCGCGCCCATGTTTTCGAATTTGTCTTTCAATTCGATTTCTTTGGCCACGGTTACGCCGTCTTTAGTGATGTGCGGGCCGCCGAAAGCGCGGTCGAGCACAACGTTGCGGCCTTTTGGGCCTAAGGTTACTTTTACTGCATCGGCCAATACGTTTACGCCTTTAACCATTTTCTGGCGGACTTCATTGCCGAACTGTACGTCTTTTGCTGCCATAATCTATATGCTCCAGTTAATTGAATTAAAATAGGTTTTTCTTTGTTTGGCCGTCTGAAAACATTTTCAGACGGCCTTTGGCCTTTTATTCTACGATGCCGAAAATATCTTCTTCGCGCATTACCAACAGCTCTTCGCCGTCGGCTTTCACGGTTTGGCCGCTGTATTTGCCGAAGATGATTTTGTCGCCGACTTTCACGTCAAGCGGGCGGCGGTTGCCGTCGCGGTCGATTTTACCCGCGCCGACGGCGATTACTTCGCCCATATCGGGTTTTTCGGCGGCGGCACCCGGCAATACGATGCCTGATGCGGTTTTTTCTTCAGCTTCCAAGCGTTTAACGACTACACGGTCGTGCAGGGGGCGGATAGTCATGCGTATGCTCCAAAATAGATAATAAAAACAAATGCCTGAATATAAGGCTGTTAAGAAAAGAAATACTGCACGGCAAACGTGTGCGCAGTATTTTGTTTTGAACGAAAGGCAAAATAGGGCTGGGTGCGGTAAATTCAAGCCCTCGAGTACCATTTTTGCTAAAAATATTGTTTCAGACGGCCGTCTGAAAACAATGGTAAAGGTTTGTTCCTTATTAAAAGGGAAAGCAGCTTGTTATCGAAACGAAGCTGCTTTAACGGCCGGATACAGGCAAAGGTTTAAGCCAGCAGGGCGGGAATATCGTCGGTGTGGTGCACAATCAGGGCGCCGGCCTTTTCCATATTGCGGATGGCTTGATGTTCTTCTTTAGCATTCAGGCTGCGACAGGCATCTAAATTAACAATCACGCGCCATTTTCCATACCAGCAAAGCTGCAACACGGTTGCCTGTACACAATATTCGGTTGCCAGCCCGCCGACAATCAAGGTTTTTGCATTACGGCTGGCCAGCCATTCTATCAGGCCGGTGCTGATGTTTTCAGACATATCGTGAAAACAGGCGCCGAAAGTGTGGGTGTGGCTTTCCAGCCCGATATGCACCAGAAAATGATAGTTGTCGGGCAAAGGCAGGCCGGGAAGGTTTTCATAACCTTCGGTGCCCAAAACCGCATGGCTGACCCAATCGTCGGCGTTTTCCAGCGGCAGATAGTGTTCTTGGTTGTCGATCTGCCACGGCTCGTGCGGGCTGTGGGCATCTTTGGTTAATACCCGGTAATGCGCCCAAGCCGCTTGGCGGTTGAGGTGGGGAACAATAGAAAGCGCACCCGGTACGGGAAGCTCGTTCGGGCAGAGTTCTGAAAACGTTTTCTGCGGATGTATATCGATGGCGACAATGCTCATAAAAATCCCTATTTGGCGAAAAGAGAATCACACACGGCGTGGTGTTTGTCATTATTTGGATGTCGTGGCAGTTTAACTTTCAAGAAATTGATTATTTTAGATAAATAAGAAAATTCGTGATAATCAAACTTTATCCACATAGGATATTCGGTTTATATTACAGATAATCGGTGTTTTGAGCAAAAATATTTGCAATAAATAAACAGCCTCGGCATATTTGTGCATGCTGTAAACAACAATGCCGGTTTTATTTTTAGGAAAAATAGCCGCTTAGCTTGAAACGGCGCACTTTTTTAACAAAATGCTTGCGCCGTATGGCGGATTCTGTTTTAATACGCATCTCTTCAGGCACGGCCAGATAGCTCAGTTGGTAGAGCAACGGATTGAAAATCCGTGTGTCGGCGGTTCGATCCCGCCTCTGGCCACCATTTACCGCAATGATGCGGTTATTTTTTTATCTGTTGTTTTTACGCCGAATAAATATTAAATAGAATATATTTCAACGCAGGCCGGGTAGGTTTACCCGGCCTGTTCGCTTATAATGGCACTGTTTTTACCGGGATAGTTTTATCGGGTATGAAACAGCATTGCGGGTTTTATGTCGGGCGGCAAATCACCATATGATGCCGTATAATGGCATATTTAATAATAATGGCAATTGTCTGTGTATCATGCAGGCAGTCAAGCAGGAATAAAAAAAATGAGCGTCGGTATATTAAGAGTATTGGTGCAAAGTCAAATTGTCGATGCCGCACAAGTCGAGCGGTATCAAAGCGTATTAAAAAGCAATAAGTCCATTCTTCCCATGTTGTTTGAAGAGGGCGTGATTACACCTAAAGCGCTGGGGGAGTTATTGGCGCGGGTGTTCAGCTATCCGCTGCTGGATTTGCGTCACTATCCGCGCAGCAATATCCTTTCTGATGTGCTTTCAGAAGAGCAGATGCTGCAAAACCGCTGTATTCCGATTTTTCAGCGGGGTAGGAAAGTTTATTTTGCGGTGTCTGACCCTACCCAGATTCAAAATTTCCAAAAAATCGCTTTTGCTTCAGGTATATCGGTTGATTTAGTGGTGGTGTGCGACGACCAGTTGAGCACTTTGCTCGAGTGGTTGGGGCAGCGGTCTACTTCTATTTTGAACGAAATGAGCAAGGAGCATGATGCGTCCGCTTCTGCGCAAGCGCTATACATCGATAATGAAGAGGCGGAAGACGGGCCGATTCCGCGCTTTATCCACAAAACGCTTTCCGATGCATTGAATGCCGGTGCATCCGATATCCATTTCGAATTTTATGAACAGATGGCACGGGTGCGCTTCCGTGTGGACGGTCAGCTTCGGGAAGTGGTGCAGCCGCCGGTGGCGGTGCGCGGCCAGCTGGCCTCGCGCATCAAAGTGATGGCGCGTTTGGACATTTCGGAAAAGCGTGTGCCGCAGGACGGCCGCATTCAAATTGCTTTCCACAAGCATGGCCGTCCGATTGACTTCCGCGTCAGCACGCTGCCCACTTTGTTCGGTGAAAAAGTGGTGATGCGTATTTTGAATTCGGATGCCGGTTCGCTCAATATCGACCAACTCGGTTTCGAACCTTTCCAAAAAGAAATGCTGCTCGAGGCTATTCACCGCCCTTACGGCATGGTATTGGTAACCGGCCCCACCGGCTCGGGTAAAACCGTGTCGCTTTATACCTGCTTGAACATTCTGAATACCGAAAGTGTAAATATCGCCACGGCAGAAGACCCCGCGGAAATCAATCTGCCCGGTATCAACCAGGTTAATGTGAATGACAAGCAGGGGCTAACCTTTGCGGCCGCACTGAAGTCGTTTCTGCGCCAAGACCCGGATATCATCATGGTGGGTGAGATTCGTGATTTGGAAACCGCGGATATTGCCATTAAGGCTGCGCAAACGGGCCACATGGTATTTTCCACCCTGCACACCAATAACGCTCCGGCCACTTTGTCGCGTATGCTGAATATGGGGGTGGCACCTTTCAATATCGCCAGTTCGGTCAGCCTGATTATGGCGCAACGTCTGCTGCGCCGTTTATGCCCGGCATGTAAAACACCGATGGAGCGCCCGCCGGTGCCTGCCTTGAAAAAAGCCGGTTTTACAGATGAAGATCTGGCTAAAGATTGGACGATGTATCGTGCGGTCGGATGCGATAGCTGTCGTGGAAAAGGCTACAAAGGCCGTGCCGGCGTGTATGAGGTGATGCCGATTACCGAAGAAATGCAACGGGTGATTATGAATAACGGCACCGAAGTAGATATTATGAGTATGGCCTATAAAGAAGGTATGGTGGATTTGCGCCGTGCCGGTTTGTTGAAAGTGATGCAGGGGATTACTTCTTTAGAAGAAGTTTTGGCTCACACTAACGATTGATTATATTGATTATTAAGAAACTGTTGGCAATCAATTTTGCGTTAACTTTGCAAGTTTGTTGTTCTATCTTGTTTTGTGCCCACCGTTTGTATCGAAACAAGGAGAACAAGCCGCTTGCCAACAGTTTCTAAAAAACAGTTTGATTATTTTAAGGGGTAAAACATGATTAAAAGTAATATTAGCAGCCGCTCGGCCAAAAAAGATAAAGGTGTGCGTTTCTCTTTTGAAGGCAGGAACATAGATACCGAACAAATGGTGCGCGGGGAGGTGGTGGCCAAAAACGAAGAAGAAGCACGCAAAAAGTTACAGCGGCGCGGCATCAAGCCGTTACGCGTGAGCAAAGTTAAAGCGGTACGCAAAAAGCGGATCACCCAAGAAGACATTACCGTATTCACCCGCCAGCTCGCCACTATGATGAAAGCCGGTTTGCCTTTGATGCAGGCGTTTGAAATCGTGGCGCGCGGCCACTCTAACCCTTCCATGACGCAAATGCTGATGCAGGTGCGCGCCGATGTGGAGCAGGGCAGCGCATTGGGCAAGGCATTCTCCAAACATCCCAAATATTTCGACCGTTTTTACTGCAATCTGATTGCCGCCGGTGAGGCGGGCGGTGTACTTGAATCATTGCTGGATAAATTGGCGGTATATAAAGAAAAAACCCAAGCCATCAAAAAGAAAGTGAAAAGCGCACTTACTTACCCGATTGCCATTGTGGTGGTGGCTGTAGTGCTGGTGTTTATCATGATGGTGTTCGTGTTGCCGGAGTTCGGTAAAGTATATAGCAGCATGGGGGCGGAGTTGCCCGGGCTAACCCAAATCGTAATGAACATGTCGGACTTGATGGTGAAATATGCCTGGGTAATTGTGGTTGGTACCATTGCGGTCGGTTTCGGCCTGTATCAGTGGTATAAAAGATCGCCCATGCTACAAAAACGGGTTGATGCGGCTTTGCTCAAATTGCCGATTTTCGGTGATATTGTGCGCAAGGCCACGATTGCACGCTGGGCACGCACTACTGCCACATTGTTTACCGCGGGCGTGCCTTTGGTGGAAGTGTTGGATTCGGTATCCGGTGCGGCGGGCAATATTCTTTATGAAGAAGCCACGCAAGATATTCGTGCTAAAGTTACTCAGGGTTTGTCGCTGACTTCCAGTATGCAGGGCACCGATATGTTCCCCAATATGGTGTTGCAGATGGCTGCCATCGGCGAAGAATCAGGTTCGCTGGACGATATGCTGAATAAAGCCGCCGAATTCTATGAAGATGAAGTGGATAATGCCGTTGCCCAGCTTTCGTCGTTGATGGAGCCGATTATCATGGTGGTGCTCGGTTCGATTATCGGTGTGATTCTGGTAGCGATGTATCTGCCCCTGTTCAACCTGGGTAATGTGGTGGGCTGATATGCTGGATTTTCTTCAAGAGCTGGCACCTTTTGCGGTGCCTTTGGCAGCTTTGTTCGGCTTGCTGACAGGCAGTTTTTTAAATGTGGTGATTTACCGCGTGCCGGTGATGATGGAGCGCGGATGGACGGTATTTGCCAAAGAGCACCTGGGTTTGGCGCTTACGGCCGAAGAACAGCAGCCTTTCAATCTGATTAAACCGGACTCCCGTTGTCCGAAGTGTCATGCTCCGGTCAAACCCTGGCAAAATATTCCGGTGATCAGCTATTTGTTGTTGGGCGGAAAGTGCGGAAGCTGCAAAACCCCGATCAGCAAGCGTTATCCTTTGGTAGAGTTGTTAACCGGCATATTGTTTGCCGCAGTGGCGTGGCAATACGGTTGGACTGTGGTTACTTTGGGTGGTGTGGTGCTGACCGCCATGCTGATTGCCTTAACCTTTATCGATGCCGATACACAATACCTGCCTGATCAATTGACCCTGCCGTTGGTGTGGTTGGGTTTGCTGTTTAATTTGAACGGCGCATTTGTGCCGCTTACTTCAGCCGTGTTGGGTGCGGTGTGCGGATATATGAGCCTGTGGCTGTTGTGTTATATTTATAAACTGCTCACCGGCAAAATAGGTATGGGCGGCGGCGACTTCAAGCTGTTGGCGGCGCTGGGCGCATGGTTGGGAGTAGGCGTATTGCCCGTATTGGTATTTATGGCCGCCCTTATCGGTGTGGTTGCTGCGCTGGTGATGCGGGTGGCCAAGGGCCAGCAGTTTGCATTCGGCCCAAGTTTGGCCGTGGCCGGCTGGCTGATTTTCATTGCCAACGATAAAATCACCGCTGCGGTGAAATGGTGGTTGGGCGCTTCCGGGTTTTAAGGCGGTTTGCAATATCGCGCGAAGCCTGATCTTGAAAGAAGAGCCGCACCGCCGGAAGGCTGGAGGATACGCCGGCAGGCAGAAAGCCCGGGCGGCTCGGAGGTGCTTGGAACATGACATATTGGGTAGGACTGACCGGAGGAATCGGCAGCGGCAAATCACAGGCCGCTGCCGAATTTGCCCGTTTGGGGGTGCCGGTGATTGATGCCGATGCGGTCAGCCGCAGCTTAACGGCGGATCACGGTGCGGCTTTGCCTGAAATACGGGCAAGGCTCGGCGACGAATTATTTGATACGGAAGGCCGTCTGAACCGTGCCGCATTGCGGGACAGAGTGTTCAGACGGCCTCAGGCCAAGCAGGTTTTGGAAAGTATCATGCACCCCCTGATTTTGGCGGAAATCCGGCGGCGGCAAAGTGCGGCAGATCAGGTTTACGGTGTAATCGATATTCCGCTTTTGATCGAGCAGCCAGTATTTTCCGTGTTGGCCGACCGTATTTTGGTGGTGGACGTTTCAGAAGCAACCCAAATCGATCGGGTGCAAAGCCGCAGCGGGCTTGATACCGGAGAAATCAAGCGGATCATGGCTTCGCAGGCGTGCCGCAGGGAGCGCTTACTCGCAGCCGATGATGTTTTGCCTAACGAAGGCACGTTGGCGGAGTTAGCGGTTAAGGTGCAACGTCTGCACCGTTATTACCGGGCTTATTTTTCCCGTTTTTCGAGAGCAAACCCATGATCCGTTTCGAGCACCCGCTTTCCGAGCGGGTACGCAGTTTTTTACGCATCGAACATTTGTTCAACCGTTTCCAAACCGAAAGTATGCGGAGGGAAGACAGCCCGTGGCCGCATCATTTGGCATTGTTTACGCTGTTTGAAATTATGGAATGTGCCGGCCGCGCAGAGTTGAAGCTGGATATTTTGCAGGAATTGGAACGGCAGCGGCAGTTTGCGGCAGCCGGCCGGATTCGGGATGCGCAGGCTGTTTTATCGGCACAGTTGCAGGCGGTGGCCGAAAACTTGCAGGGAATCAAACAGAAATTCGGCCAGCATCTGCGCGAAAACGATTGGTTGATGGCCATTAAACAGCGTATGCTGGTGGCCGGCGGCACCAGCCCGTTTGATTTGCCCGCCTATTATTTCTGGCAGCGGCAGCCGCATGAGCACCGTTTGGCCGATTTGCAGAAATGGGCGGCCACCTTGCTGCCGACCCAAGAAGCGGTCGGTATGCTGCTGGCTATCTTGCGCGGCAATACCGCTGCCGTCGATTGCGTGGCGCAGAAAGGCAGTTATCAAAGCAGCAGTTTGGCGCAAAGCATCCATATGCTGACCATCGAAGTAGGTATGCAGTACCGGGCCTTGCCTGAGATTTCGGCCAACAAATACGTTACCCATATCCGTTTTTTGGAGGCTTCGCAGGAACACGCCCGCGGTAGGCAGGTAACGGGCGATGTGCCGTTCAAACTGATGATGTGCAGTTTCGACCCGATTTAAAGGGGATTTTATGACCGAAAAAAACACATGGGTGAAATGCCCTACCTGCCGTACATTAACCGAATGGTCTGCCGATAATCCTTTCCGGCCGTTTTGCAGCGAGCGCTGCAAACTGATCGATTTGGGCGCTTGGGCCAATGAGGATTATGCGGTGGCAGCACAGGAAGAAGAATGGCTGCTGCCCGACGAACCGGGGCTGGGCAGAAAACATTGATCAGGGTTTGATTTTCCGCTATTTTTAGGCGGCTCAGATTGGTTTGGTTTTGTATGGCTCGGTGCTTTCGCAAAACTTGGTCGGGGCTGGCAAAGTTTTTCTTTATTAACCGGTTAATCATAAAATCTAAGAGGCCGTCTGAAATTGTTCAGACGGCCTGAAATTTTTGTAAGTTCAAAAAGATCAAAAATCGGCTAAAGGGGAGTTTAACGGAAAAACTTATTTTTGCCGTAAGGCGGCAAGCCGCAGACAGCACAAGTAGTACGGAACCGATTCTGTTGCGGCTTCAGCGGCTGACAAAATCGTTCTCTTCGAGTTAGGGCACGGTAATGCCGTGGCAGAAATGAAGTTTTTTCGCTATGGATTGGTAGCAACCGATCCAAATGCCTATTGAGCCGAAACCCCCACGGGGATTCACAAACCGAAGTCTTTGCAAAATTCAAAAAAGTATCACAAAAAATTTAGCTACCGTCATACTCGGGCTTGATTAAGCATCTGTTATCTATTTAAAAAATAATAACATGCTTGGATCGGGTTCGAATGTGAGGTTTTAAAATGCGATATGAATTCTGCAAAGGCATCAAATAATGGAAAAGCCTTTATAAAAGCATTGCAGCAAATCGTTGAGAAACCGCCGCCCGGTTTCAGACGGCCTGAAATAAAGCGGGTCGTTGTCCAGCAAGCCTTTGGTTTGGGCGGCCCGGATTTGGGCGGCGATTTTGGCGGCGGGCACGCCGGTGCGTTCTTGCAGCCATGCGGCGGGCACGCCGTCGGTTAAACGCAGGGCATTCATCATGAATTCAAACGGCAAATCTTCCGCTGCAACGGTTTGGCGCTCGATGCCGTCTGAAACCTTGCCGTGCATGGCGGCCAGATAATCGTTGGGGTGGCGGCGGCGCACGGTGCGTTCGATGCGGGCGGGGTAGGAAATCTTGCCGTGTGCGCCGGCGCCGATGCCGATGTAGTCGCCGAACTGCCAATAATTGAGGTTGTGGCGGCAGGCATGGCCGGGGCGGGAAAAGGCCGAGGTTTCGTAGTGTGCGAAGCCTGCCTCTGCCAGCGCGCCGTGTACGGCTTCTTCGATGTCGAGCGCGGCTTCGTCTTGCGGCAGGCCGGGCGGCGGGGTGTGGCCGAACGGGGTGTTCGGCTCCATCGTGAGGTGGTAGGCGCTGATGTGGCCGGCACCCGAAGCGATAGCGGTTTGAATGTCGTGTAAGGCCGTCTGAACGGTTTGGTTCGGCAGGGCGTACATCAGGTCGATATTCACCCGTTCGAATAGGTTCAGTGCGGTTTCAACGGCTGTTAAGGCTTCGCGGTGGTTGTGGATACGCCCCAAACTTTGCAGCGCGGCATCGTCGAAACTCTGCACGCCGATGGAAAGGCGCGTGATGCCCGCGTCTTTAAACCCTTGGAACTTCTCTTTTTCAAACGTGCCGGGGTTGGCTTCGAGCGTGATTTCGGCCTGCGGTTGCAGCTTTACCAGCGAACGCACGCCGTTAAGCAGGCGGTTTATCGAGGCTGCCTGAAACAGGCTGGGCGTGCCGCCGCCGATAAACACGGTTTCCACCGCACGCCCCCAAACGTTGGGCAGTTCGCTTTGCAAATCGGTGAGCAGCGCGTCGATGTAAGCGTCTTCGGGCAGGCCGTTTTTGGCTTGGTGGGAATTGAAGTCGCAATAAGGGCATTTGCGCACGCACCACGGGATATGGATATAGAGCGACAAGGGCGGCAGGGCGGTGAGATGGCCGGGGCGGGGAAAATTGATGGCGGTCATGGGGTTGGTAAAGTTTGCGGGAGTCGGTTGTCAAACGGTGTTTTCAGACGGCCCGAAGGCTTGGCAAAATACTTTGCAACCGCTTGAGTTTTGCCGGCGTTATTCATATGTTCGGAAGCTGTTTCGCAAGGCCATAGCCTTTAAGGCTGCGGATACAGCAAATCGATTTTCTTTTCCAGCCCGGCCAAGGCCAGGCCGCGGTGGCTGATGCGGTTTTTGGTTTCGGGGTCCAGCTCGGCGGCGGTGCGGCCTAACTCGGGCAGGAAGAAATGCGGATCGTAGCCGAAACCGTTGCTGCCGGCGGGCTTATCCTGCCACACGCCGCGCCAGATGCCTTCGGCAATCAGCGGCTGCGGATCGTTTTCGTGGCGCACCAGCGCCAGCACGCAAACGTAGTAACAGTTTTTGTCGGCTTTGCCGGCCAGTTCGGCGGAAAGTTTGGCGTTGTTGGCGGCGTCGGATTTCGGATTTTCGCCCGCGAAGCGTGCCGAATAAATGCCGGGCGCGCCGCCTAAGGCTTGGGCGCAGATACCGCTGTCGTCGGCCAGTGCGGGTTTGCCGCTGTATTTGCTGGCGTGGCGGGCTTTGGCGATGGCGTTTTCGATAAAGGTAAGGTGCGGTTCGGGGCACTCGGGCACGTTGAAGCGGGACTGCGGCAGCACTTCGATGCGGCGTTGGGCGAACCAGCGCGAAAATTCTTTCAGCTTGCCAGCGTTACCGCTGGCTAAAACGATTTGGTCAAACATGACGGTTTTCCTGCGGTTTGGCTGCCGAAGCGGCTTTTTCGCGCGCGGTTTGGCGGGCGTAGAGTGCGAGGCAGGCAATCTGCCCGAACACGGCGGCGAAGGCGAACAGGAAGGCGGCAACGGCAAACTGTTTGCTTCCGACCGAAAGCAGCCAGCTTCCCAGCAGCACCAAAGCCATAAATAAAACAGTGAAGAAGGCGATACCGAGCAGGTAGGTTTTGCGGGCGTTCATCAGAATCGGCAGATTGGTTTCTAAAGATGCGCATCATAACACAGGCCGTCTGAAAAAATGTTTCAGGAGACCTTTGCAAAACCCCCAGATGTGGATGCAGTTCAAGGCGTAGCAGCGCAGCGAGCACAGACATAACATGGAGTTAGGCAAGCGAGCGAGCAGTACCCTAAAGGGCATAAACGCACAACGCAGAAATGCGCCGCAGATGAGGGTTTTGCAAAGGTCTCTTCAGACGGCCTGTGTTATGATGCGCTCTATTTTCAACCGGAAAAAGCCATGGACAAAACCGTTTACCTCTACACCGACGGCGCCTGCAAAGGCAACCCCGGCGCGGGCGGCTGGGGCGTGCTGCTGCGTTACGGCGCGCACGAAAAAGAGCTTTTCGGCGGCGAGGCCGAAACCACCAACAATCGCATGGAGCTGACGGCCGTTATCGAAGGGTTGAAGGCTTTAAAACGCCGCAGCAGCGTGGAAATCTGCACCGATTCGCAATATGTGAAAAACGGTATGGAAAGCTGGATACACGGTTGGAAGAAAAACGGCTGGAAAACCGCCGCCAAGCAGCCGGTGAAAAACGAAGATTTGTGGCGCGAACTCGACCGCTTGGTTCATTTGCACGACGTTACATGGGCATGGGTGAAAGGCCATGCGGGGCATGCGGAAAACGAACGCGCCGACGAGCTGGCCAACCTCGGTGCGGCACGGTTTGCAAAGGGTGCCGGAAACGGCGCTTGATACGGCGGGGCAAACAACCGGGGCTTTCAGATGGCCTGTATAAATATAGTGAATTCACTTACTCCCGTACAAGGCAGCAAGCCGCAGACAGTAAAATAGTACGACAAGGCGCAGCAACGCCGTAATGGGGTAAGTGAATTCACTATAGGCCGTCTGAAAGCCCCGGTTTGCAGGCAGCTTAGAAGCTGTATTGCAGTTTTACGCCGGCTTCGTGGGTGTAGTTTTTGGGTTCGCGCGAACTCCACAGCCGGCCGTCGTCGTCAACCGAATAAATACGCTCGGAATCCGGCACTTTCCAACCGCGGTAGAACGGGCCGACGCTGAGTTTGGAATCATTGGCAAAACGTTTGGACACCGGCACTTCCAGTTCTATGCCCCGGCCGCCGCTTTGTTTGAATTTATTGGCGTAGCCGTTGTGGTAGCTATGCTGGCGGCCGTGCAACATATGGTTATAGGCCACTTTGGGATTGATTTCGAAAGAGCGGGGCAGTTTGATGTCCAAACCCGCGCCGATGCGGGCGTAAAGGGTTTGGTTTTTGCGGTCGTAGTCATATTGGTTTACGCGGCTGCCCAAGTCTTTCAGGGTGCGGTGGCCCAAGCCGGTTTCGAGCACCAAATCCAGTTTTTCGTTTAAGGGCTGTGTGTATTCGTAAGAAACCCTGATGTCGTAAGCGCGGCGGGGCACGTTTTTAATCACCGCCTCGCCGTAATATGAGTCTTCCATATATTGGCCGGTATAGTCGGATTCACCGTGCGAATAGCGGCCTTCGATTTTGGCGGCATGGCGGTCGTTAAACGAATATTTGATGCCGCCGTTGAGCGACCAAAGGTTGCCGCGCTCCTGCATCAGGCGCTCGGTGCCGTTTGTGTATTCGCGGTAGGTTTCGCGGTAATACTCGCTGCCGACGGTAAATTCGACAGGGCGTTTGGCTTGAGCGGCAGAAACCAAACCTACCGATAAAACGGCGGCTAAAGCAACGGCAACTTTTTTCTTCATTTATGATGCTCCCGGAAAAGTTGTTTGATATGGAATCAGAATGGAATACTTTATTATACTAAATGCATAATAAATATTTAGAGTTGATATCCGTTAAAAAGTTTCCGTGTTGCTCGGGCGCAAAAAAATCGCCCCACGAGGGGGCGCAAAAGGAACACAAACCACTACCAAAACTGTTACAAGGCAAATGCTTCTATTGTTTGTTTTGCCGGATACAAAGCCTTCATCAAGTCGGAAGGCGAAAGCGTAAAATCTCTATTATCATCAACCGTTAAGCGGCCTTGCTGCGGGGTGAGCTCCAACAGGCATGGGCATTCGGTTTGGCAGAATGCCGCTTGGCCGGGTTGGCTGCGGCGTTGCAGGGCGGCTGCGGCGCGGCAGTATAAACTGTCTTTTTTCTTAAGCCTGCGGGCGCTGGCAACCCAGCTCAGGCGGGTGGCGGCATCTTCGGCTTCAATCAGCAGAATGCCGGTTTCCGGTTCGCTTTGCGGGTTTTCGGGCAGCCAAACATAATATCTGCCGTTGAGGGTAACGAATACCGCATCGTGGATTTCGGGGCAACCGCTGCATTCGGTGGCTAAAAGTGTGTGTACGGCTTTTTGGTGCAGCCTCAGAATATCCAGAGAAACTTGCTTGAAAATGCTTTCGGGCATTTCGTTCTCCTTTCGTTGCTGTTGTTTGCCGAACCGTTGGATTGCATTATACGCAAAACCGGCTATTTTGCAAATGATAATTGTTATTATTAAATATTAATTTAATAAGATATTGTTTTAAATTGGAATTAATTTTCAAAATATGCTGAAAAAATCGAGTAAAAACGCTAAACGGGTAAAATAACTGCTGCTTGCTGTAAATCGAAGGCCGTCTGAATGGTTTTTCAGACGGCCTCATGGCAAACACGGACGGTTTTAAAACAACTGCCACACAAAGAAGATAAAGGTATGCAGTATGAACAGCGGGGCGAGTATACCGAACGACCAAGCCATATAGCCGAAAAAGCTGGGCATGGGTACTTTGCGCTGCTCGGCGATTGCCTTCACCATAAAGTTGGGTGCGTTGCCGATGTAGCTGAGTGCGCCCATAAACACCGAACCCATCGACACCGCCAACAGGGTGTGGAACAGGTGGCCGGTCATTAAAGCTTGGGCGTCGCCGCCGGCCATGTTGAAAAATACCAGATAGGTGGGGGCATTGTCTAAAAAGGCGGATAAGAGGCCGGTCATCCAAAAATACATCGCGTTAACGGGCTGGCCGCTGCTGTCGTGCACCAGCGAAATCAAGCCTGCAAACGCGCCTTTTTCGCCGGCCTGCAAAATGGCGATTACCGGTGCGATGGTGATGAAGATGCCCAAAAAGAGCTTGCCCACTTCGAGTATCGGCTCCCAGTTGAATTCGTTACCCGCGCGCACCTGCTTGGGGGTGATGGCAAGCGAAATACCTGCCAAAACCAACAGTGCCGCATCGCGCAGCAGGTTGGGCAATAGATAGGGCGTGCCCAAAATATCGATGCCGGGGTGCTGCGGTTTCCACAAACCCGACATCAGCACGGCGGATACCACGCCGGCAAGCAGCAGGAAATTCCATTTGCCGAACAGTTGCAGCGGGCTGTCGGGCGACGGGTCTTGCGGCAGAACCTCGTCTTCTTGGGCGAAATAGTGGCGGTCGAGAAAGTAAAACAGGGTGAGCAGAATGGCGGAACTCAACGCCACGGGCACCAGCATGTGCTGCACCGTCCAGCCGAAATCCACGCCTTTCAAAAAGCCCAAAAACAGCGGCGGGTCGCCCAGCGGCGTGAGGCCGCCGCCGATATTGGCCACCAGAAAGATAAAGAACACCACCACATGCACGCGGTGTTTGCGGTTGTCGTTGGCTTTCAGAAGCGGGCGGATCAGCAGCATGGCTGCGCCGGTGGTACCCATTATCGAGGCCAGTACCGTGCCGATGGCCAGAATCGTGGTGTTCAGGCGCGGGCTGCCGTGCAGGTTACCCCACACCAAAATGCCGCCCGAAATGGTGTAGAGTGCAAACAGCAGAATGATAAACGGGATATATTCGGCCACCAGCGCATGGGCGACCGTATGGGCGGTTGCGCCGAAGCCGAATACGATGGTGAACGGCACCAAAAACAAAAACGTCAGCAAGGCGGTGATCTTGCCGAAGTGGTGATGCCAGGTGATGGCAAACAACAACGGGCCGGTGGCGATGGAGAGTAAGATCAAAACAAACGGTATGCCCCATAACAGGCTCAAACTTGCGCCGTCGAGCGAGGCGGCAGCGGCGGGCAGCGGCGCGAGCAGCAGGGGGAGCAGTGCGATTGGTGAACGCATCTTGTTTCCTTATGGTAGTGGGTCGAGATACGCGGCCGGTTAGAGCACAGCCGCGCGCGGCCGAAACCAAAGGCTTCGTAATGGTTGGCAAATTGTAAATGAAACTTAGCAGAAGTGTCAGCCTTTCATGCAATGAAACTCGGATAAAACGAAGCAGAGAGGCCGTCTGAAATGTTTCAGACGGCCTCTTTGGTATTTGTTTTTATTATAGAAAAATTAAGCGGCTTAATTTAAATTCAAATGGCATTGAAATTTTGTAAAGATTGGAACAAGGCGGAAAACAGGCGGCAGGGGCCGTCTGAAAACAGATTTTGTCAACAATTTGGTTTATATCTCAGCAGCAGGCCGCTCCGTTATTTTTCCGAACGTTTGAAATGGTGCGGGCGGAATCCCAGCAGGCCCAGCGACACGAAATACAGCACGCCGCCCAAAGCCACCAATCCCAAAAGCTGTGCGGCTTTCTGCCAGCCGGCCACATTAACCCATTGCAACGGCAGGTAAGTTTGCGCCTGCGCCAGCCACAAACCGCCGCCCATCACCACCAGCGCAACCGCGAGTTTGGCGAGAAACGCCGCCCAGCCCGCGCCGGGTTGGTAAATGTTATGCTTGCGCAGCAGGTAATACAGCAGCCCTGCGTTCAAACACGCGCCCAAACCGATGGCGAGCGCCAAGCCGGTATGCTTTAGCGGGCCGATGAAAACCAAGTTCATCAGTTGGGTGCAAACCAGCGTGAATACGGCGATTTTCACCGGCGTTTTAATGTTTTGGCGTGCATAAAAACCGGGTGCCAGCACCTTAATCATAATCAGGCCGATTAAGCCGAACGAATAGGCAATCAGCGCGTTTTGCGTCATCAGTGCATCGTTGAGCGTGAATTCTTTATACAGAAACAGTGTGGCGATGAGCGGGAACGACAGCACGGCCAGCCCCACCGCCGCCGGCATGGCCAGCAGCATACACAGGCGCAGACCCCAGTCGAGCAGGCCGGAAAACGCTTGCGGGTTGTCGCTGGCGGCATGTTTCGACAATGTGGGCAACAGAATCGTGCCCAGCGCCGCACCGAGCACGCCGGTGGGCAGTTCCATCAGGCGGTCGGCGTAATACATCCACGACACGCTGCCGGATTGCAGAAACGAGGCGAAAATGGTGTTGATAACCAGCGAAATCTGCGCCACGCTCACGCCCAAAACCGCAGGCGCCATTTGTTTCATCACACGGTTGACCGCCGCATCTTTCATATTGAGCTTCGGCAGTTTTAAGAAACCCAGTTTCGCCAGCCACGGCAGTTGGAAGCCCAATTGCAGCAGGCCGCCCACAAACACCGCCCACGCCAGCGCCATCACCGGCGGGTCGAAATAGGGCACGAAAAACAGCGCGAACACGATAAACGACACGTTCAGCAGGGTGGGCGTTATGGCGGGAATGCTGAACTTATGATAGGTGTTGAGTATCGAGCTGACAAAAGAAGAAAGAGAAATCAACAAGATATAGGGAAAGGTGATGCGCAGCAGCTCAACGGAAAGTTGGAATTTATCGGCTTCTTTAACAAAGCCCGGCGCGGAAGCGTAAATCACCCACGGTGCGGCGAGAATGCCGGCGGCGGTAACGATAACCAGAATAAACGACAACATACCCGCCACATGGCGGATAAATTCGCGTGTGGCTTCTTCGGAACGGGTTTGCCGGTATTCGGCCAGAATCGGCACGAACGCCTGCGCGAACGCACCTTCGGCGAATATCCGCCGCAACAGGTTGGGCAGTTTGAACGCCACGAAAAACGCGTCCGTGGCCATGCCTGCGCCGAAGGTGCGGGCGATAATCGTATCGCGCACAAAGCCAAGTATGCGCGACACCATGGTTAAACTGCCGACTTTCGCCAGCGCGCCGAGTAGGTTCATGATGATTTCTTAAGGGGGATAAAAAGAATTGCGGCCGTCTGAAAAGTATCTGCCGGGCAGCCAGTATAGTTAAACCACTTACTTGATAACAGTTCCGTCATGCTCGGGCTTGACCCGGGCATCTCATGTTAGTGAAATTTAAGATACTCGGGTCAAGCCCGAGTATGACGAGTGTACTTTTTATTAAGCTGGTTGACTATAACTGCATGTTTTCGGTTTCAGACGGCCTGCTTGGATAGCGGCCGTCTGAAAAAGCCTTCCTTTACGGTGTGGTGATGCCGGCGCGGTCGGTTAACACTTGGTCGATCAGGCCGTATTCCTGTGCTTCTTCCGCCGACATATAGTTATCGCGGTCGGTGTCGCGTTCTACCTTGGCCAAGTCCTGACCGCTGTGTTGTGCCAGCAGGCGGTTGAGTTTGTCTTTCAGTTTCAAAAGCTCGCGGGCGTGGATTTCGATGTCGGAAGCCTGACCGCCCAAGCCGCCGCTGATCAGCGGCTGGTGTATCATCACGCGGCTGTTGGGCAGGGCGAAGCGTTTGCCTTTGGTGCCTGCCGACAGCAGAAACGCCCCCATGCTGGCGGCCTGGCCCAAGCACAAGGTGGAAACGTCGGGTTTGATGAAATTCATGGTGTCGTAAATCGACATGCCCGCGGTTACCGAACCGCCGGGCGAGTTGATATACAGAAAAATATCTTTATCGGGGTTTTCGCTTTCCAAAAACAGCAGTTGCGCCACCACCAGATTGGCGCTGTCGTCGTTTACCGGCCCCACCAGAAACACGATGCGCTCTTTGAGCAGGCGCGAATAAATGTCGAAAGCGCGCTCGCCGCGGCCGCTTTGTTCGATAACGGTGGGCACCAGGTAGCCGTTGCGGATATCGGGAATCATCTTGTTCTCCTTATCGGAATATTCAGTATAGCGGGTTAAATTTAAAATAGGACAAGGCACCGAGACGCAGACAGTACAGATAGTACGGCAAGGCGAGGTAACGCCGTACTATTTTAAATTTAACCCGCTATAAAAAGCACCAAAGCGCGGAAGGCTGCTTCGGTGCTTAATTGCGGGTTTCAGACGGCCTCAAGCGCAGTTAGGCCTGTGCGCCCATCACTTCGTCGAAAGACAAAACTTTTTCGTTTACTTTGGCTTTGCCCAATACGAATTCTACCACGTTGGCTTCAACGGCCAGAGAAGTGGGGCCTTGCAGGCGCTGTTTGTCGGCGAAATACCAGTCGATAACTTCCTGCGGGTCTTCGTAGCTTTCGGCGAAATCGCTTACCACGGCTTTGATTTGCTCTTCGGTCGGCTCCAGTTTGTTGTCGTCGACCAGTTTGGCCAAAATCAGACCCAAAGCCACGCGGCGTTCGGCCTGCTCCTTGAACATATCGGCAGGCAGGTTCAGGTTGGCGGCATCGGCCATGCCTTGGTTGACGAAATTCTGTTTCATTTCGTCGGCCAAGCGGGCGGCTTCGTCGTCAACCAACACTTTGGGCAGTTGCACTTCGGTGGCTTTCAGCAGGGCTTCCATCACCGAATCTTTGGTTTGGCTCTCGGTGCGGCGCGCCACTTCGCGGGCCACGTTTTTGCGTACTTCTTCTCGCATTTTGGCTACGTCGCCGTCGGCGATGCCCAAGGCTTTGGCGAATTGCTCGTCCACTTCGGGCAGGGTAGGGGCGGATACGTTTTTCAGGCCGATGGTGAACACGGCGGTTTTACCGGCCACGTCTTTGCCGTGGTAGTCTTCGGGGAAAGTTACTTCAACGTCTTTGCTTTCGCCTTCTTTCAGACCCAATACGCCGGCTTCGAATTCGGGCAGCATTTGGCCGTTACCCAAAACGAAGGGGTAGTTTTGCGCGCTGCCGCCGTCGAACGGGGTGCCGTCGATTTTGCCTTCGAAGTCGATGATAACGCGGTCGCCGTTTTGGGCTTCGCGCTCGACGTGGTCGAAGCGGGTGCGCTGTTTGCGCAGGATTTCAACGGTTTTGTCCACTTCGGCATCGCCCACTTCGGCGGTTACTTTCTCTACTTCCTGGGCAGACAAATCGCCTACGGTGATTTCGGGGAACACTTCGAACACGGCGGCGATTTTGAAGCTGTTTTCGTCGTCTTGCTCTTCGATGCCTTCAAAGCGGGGGAAGCCGGCCACTTTCAGGTTTTGGGCGACGGCAACGTCGTAGAATGCTTTTTGCACAAGCTCGTTGAGCACATCGTTTTGCACGCTTGCGCCATACATGGAAGCCACCATTTTCAGCGGCGCTTTGCCCGGGCGGAAACCGTCGATTTTCACGCGGCGTTGGGTTTGCTGCAAGCGTTTGTCGGTTTCTGCGTTGATTTCGCTCCACGGCAGAGACAACACTACTTTGCGTTCCAGATTTTCTAAAGTTTCTACAGTTACGCTCATCGTAAGCCCTTATTGAATATATGTTTGTTTGTTAATCAACGAAACGGGCAGGGTGCGCCCGTTTGGATGTTCGGAAATCGGAAGTGAAATTCAGCTGGCAAGTATATCACACACGGGGTGGGGTTAAAATAGCGGGGCGGTGAATTTGCGGCTGCGGACGTTTGAGGCCGTCTGAAAAGAACAGGGCGTTTTTTCAGACGGCCTTTGCAGTGTTTGCCCGTTGGTGCGGATGCGGCAAACGGGTTAAATCAGCTCCAGATCCGGCCCGGCGTTTTGTGCACGGCGGCTGCGCAGTTGGATGTCGAGACGCAGGTCGTGGGCGGAGTCGGCGTTTTTGATGGCGTCTTGAAAGCTGATATGGCCGTTTTCATACAGCTCGTATAAGGCCTGGTCGAAGGTTTGCATGCCCATGCTCTGCGATTTTTTCATGATTTCTTTAATCGAGTGCACGTCGCCGCTGTGAATCAGTTCGGCAATCAGCGGTGAGTTGAGCAGCACTTCCACGGCGGCTACGCGGCCTTTGCCGCCTTCGCGCGGAATCAGGCGTTGCGAGATGAAGGCTTGCAGGTTGAGCGAAAGGTCGGTAAGCAGCTGCACGCGGCGCTCTTCGGGGAAGAAGTTGATGATGCGGTCGAGCGCCTGGTTGGTGCTGTTGGCGTGCAGGGTGGCCATGCACAGGTGGCCGGTTTCGGCAAAGGCGATGGCGTAGTCCATGGTTTCGCGGTCGCGGATTTCGCCGATTAGTATCACGTCGGGCGCTTGGCGGAGGGTGTTTTTAAGGGCGGCAAACCAGTTTTCGGTGTCCACGCCCACTTCGCGCTGGGTGATGATGCAGTTTTTGTGCTGGTGCACGAATTCGATGGGGTCTTCGATGGTGATGATGTGGTCGTGGCTGTTTTCGTTGCGGTAGTCGATCATCGAGGCCAGCGAGGTGGATTTGCCCGAACCGGTGCCGCCCACGAAAATTACCAGGCCGCGTTTCTGCATGGCGATTTTCTGTAAAACGGGCGGCAGGTTGAGTGTTTCAAATTTTGGGATGTTGCTGGTGATGGTGCGGAACACGAGGGCGGTGGCGCCGCGCTGAACCATGGCGTTGACGCGGAAACGGCTGGTGTCGGGCAGGCTGATGGCGAAGTTGCACTCGTTGGTGTTCATGAATTCGTCCATCTGTTTGGGCGACATAATCGAAAAGGCGATTTCCATGCAGCGCTCGGGCGTGAGCGGCGTTTCGGTGATGCGCGTGATTTTGCCGTCGAGCTTCATGGCCGGCGGAAAGTTGGCGGTGATGAAAAGGTCGGAGCCTTTGTATTTGTTGAGTGTTTTCAGTAATGAATAGATTTCTTCTTTGGCCGGCAGCGGATTCTCGTTCATTTTTATCCCTTTAATTCTGTGTGAGCTTTAGGGCGTGCCGTCGACAGCATTGCGGCGGTATTTTTTGGTTAAAATCCGCACCTGTGCGTTAGGTAGCGAAGCGGACTTGCGAAGCTAAAATGCTCGCAAGATGTCCAATCTTGCTGTGCTTTTTGCCTTGCATCTGCGGATTTTCCCTCGAAAAACCGCTTCACAAACCTGTCGACGACACGCCCTGTTAAATTTCGTAATTATAGCAAATTTCAGACGGCATGAAGCGGGTAATCGGCGCAGTAGTGCCGTGCGGCGTTCGTCGGTATAATGCGCTGCCTTACCCCTTTGAAAGAGAAGAAAATGTCCGAAAAACAAGTATGCAACACCGTGGCGGTTATCGGTGCGATGGAGCAGGAAATCGAGCTGTTGAAAAACAGCATGGAGCATGCCGTTACCGAAACGTTCGGCAGGTTTACGGTTCACCGCGGCACGTTGGGCGGCAAAAAGATGGTGCTGGCGTTGAGCGGCATCGGCAAGGCCAATGCGGCGGCGGTTACGGCGCTGGTGGCCGGGCATTTTTCGCCTGACTGCGTGATCAACACCGGCAGCGCGGGCGGTATCGGTGCAGGCTTGAAAGTGGGTGATGTGGTTATCGGCACGCAGGTGGCGCACCACGATGTGGACGTTACCGCCTTCGGTTACGCTTTGGGGCAGGTGCCGCAGCTGCCCGCCGTTTTCGAGAGCGATGCGGCTTTGGCGGAGGCGGCCGTTGCGGCGGCTGCGGCGTTTGAGGGTGCGGCGGTGTATCGCGGCTTAATCGTGAGCGGCGACCAGTTTGTGCACAGCAGCGAAAAAACGGCGTTTATCCGCCGCAATTTTGCAGGCGCGCAGGCGGTGGAAATGGAAGCGGCGGCCATTGCGCAGACCTGTTTTCAATTGAACGTGCCGTTTGTGGTGGTGCGTGCGGTGTCGGATGCGGCGGACGAAAAAGCCGACATCAGTTTCGACGAATTTTTGCAGACGGCATCGGTTAATTCCGCCCGCATGGTGATGGACATTGTTAGCAGTTTGTAAATATATTCATATAGATAAAAGGCCGTCTGAAAGTTTCAGACGGCCTTTGGTGTTATAAAATATTTGAAAAGAATATTTTTCAAATATAATTTGCGTCTAATCAAGCAGAATAAAGTGAATAGTGCTAAGATTTCAACACTTAAACTTTTTTTACCTGCATTAATGAGGAACAAACAATGAGCGATAAACTCGGCTTCAAACCGCTGCCTGCTGCGATTGCGGTGGGCTTGGCGCTGTTGATTTGGTTTGTGGTGCCCGTGCCCGAAGGTGTTACGCCGCAGGCTTGGCATCTGCTGGCGATGTTTGTGGGCGTGATTGCGGCGATTATCGGCAAAGCCATGCCGATCGGCGCGCTTTCCATGGTGGCGATTATGTTGGTGGCGCTGACCGGCGTAACCGCCGAGAAGCCCGCCGATGCAATTAAAGATGCGTTGAGCAGCTTTGCCAACCCGTTGATCTGGTTGATCGGTGTGGCGATTATGATTTCGCGCGGCATTCTCAAAACCGGCTTGGGCGCACGCATCGGCTATTATTTTATTTCGCTGTTCGGCAAAAAAACCATGGGCATCGGTTACAGCCTGGCGCTTTCCGAACTGCTGCTGGCACCGGTTACGCCGAGCAACACCGCGCGCGGCGGCGGCATTATCCACCCGGTGATGAAAGCGATTGCCTCAAGCTACGATTCCGACCCGGAAAAAGGCACACAGGGCCGTATCGGCAAATATCTGGCGCTGGTGAACTACCACAGCAATCCGATTACTTCGGCGATGTTTATCACCGCCACCGCGCCCAACCCGCTGGTGGTGGACATTATTGCCAAAGCCACCAATTCCGATATCCATTTGAGCTGGGGCACTTGGGCGCTGGCGATGCTGCTGCCGGGCTTGGCCGCGCTGGTGCTGATGCCGCTAGTGCTGTATTTCATTTATCCGCCCGAAATCAAAGAAACGCCCAATGCGGCGCAGTTTGCCAAAGAAAAACTGGCCGAGCAGGGGCCGATGAACCGCGGCGAAAAAATCATGCTGGCGATTTTCGCCGTGCTGCTGATTTTATGGGCCGGCATTCCGGCGATGATTTTCGGCAAAGCCTTCGCCGTTGACGCCACCACCACCGCCTTTATCGGCTTGAGCCTGCTGCTGCTCTCGGGTGTGCTCACTTGGGACGACGTGTTGAAGGAAAAAAGCGCATGGGACACGGTTACCTGGTTTGCCGCACTGGTGATGATGGCCACTTTCTTAAACAAACTCGGCCTGATCACTTGGTTCTCCGGCGTGCTCGAAGGCGGTATCGCACACTTGGGCTTGGGCTGGGTGGGCGCATCGGCATTGCTGGTGTTGGCCTATATGTATGCCCACTATATGTTTGCCAGCACCACCGCCCATATCACCGCTATGCTCGGCGCCTTTTATGCTGCCGGCCTGTCGTTGGGCGCACCGCCGATGTTGTTCGCGCTGATTATGGCCGCCGCTTCCAGCATCATGATGACGCTTACCCACTATGCTACGGGCACATCGCCGGTGATTTTCGGCTCGGGTTACACCACGCTGGCCGAATGGTGGAAAGCCGGTTTTGTGATGAGCGTGGTTAATCTGCTGATTTTTGTGGTAATCGGCGGGATTTGGTGGAAAGTGTTGGGTTATTGGTAAGCCAAATCGAAACCGACCGGTTAAGATAAAACCATGCAGGCCGTCTGAAAGTGTTTTCAGACGGCCTGCGGTTTTTGTAGATGGTTAAAACAAATACTTAATAGCCGTAACCTTTGCAAAATTCAAAAGGAAATCATACAAAGTTTATTCACCGCCATTCCAACCTGTGCGGGAATGACGGTGATTTAGATGTAGGAAATGGTCGGGTTGTTTACACAACAGGTTGAGAAAAATAAGCCTGTAAAACCTCAAAAGGGGTGTCGCCTTTCAGGCTCTTGTGGGGCTTGACGGTGTTATAAAAGTTAACAAAACGACATAACTCTTTTTGCCGGTGTGCCGAATCCTTAAACGGATGCTTGTC
>NZ_JANIKQ010000102.1 GCF_024580525.1 Neisseria dentiae | reverse complement strand
GCACAACAATACCGTGTCAGCAGAGTAACGATTTACCGCATACTCAAAGCAGCCCGATTGCGGCTGCCCACCCCGCAAAAAAGCACCAACAACCGCTTTAAACAAGCCAAATACGGCATGAAACGCCCGGCTAAAGTTGAGCGGGAAATCGAAGAGAAACTCAAAAAACAGGCAAAGCGTTACAACAAATCCTATCCCGG
>NZ_JANIKQ010000101.1 GCF_024580525.1 Neisseria dentiae | reverse complement strand
TACTTTTTACGGTATTTTTTGATTTTATATTTATAAATATTAAAAATATCATAATGTTATTTTAAGAGTTTGCGTCTCTCCTTCCGCACCAAACTCAAAAAACAACAGCCTTTCGGGGCTGTTTTTTTACGTCTATACCCATCTACCCAAATACACAAAAAACCAAGCCCAGCAAGGCTTTTAGTCTGATAAAGAGCTGT
>NZ_JANIKQ010000100.1 GCF_024580525.1 Neisseria dentiae | reverse complement strand
ACGGTGGCGGCAACCCGTCCAGCCCGTCAAATGGCGGCGGCAACCCGTCCAGCCCGTCAAACGGCGGCGGCAACCCGTCCAGCCCGCCAAGCGGAAACCCGTCCAGCCCGCCAAGCGGAAACCCGTCCAGCCCGCCAAGCGGAAACCCGTCAAATCGCGGCGGTAATTTGGGCGGTGGCGGTTCTGGTGTTTTCGTGGCTGACGCTTCTTATGGTGATTCTG
>NZ_JANIKQ010000099.1 GCF_024580525.1 Neisseria dentiae | reverse complement strand
ACAAATGAAGATTTGATACAAACCATTGAATTAACCATATAACAATATGATTAAAATAGACAAAAAGAAAAATCCGCCTGAAAACTCAAGCGGATTTTCCTGAAAACTGGCACGCCCACGGGGATTCTTAAATTAAATTAAATTCAAAAACCTATATATCAAAAAATGCAATTAAATTGCATCTTAATTTAAGATAAACAATATAACACAAACAAAAAAAGGCCATCTGAAAAC
>NZ_JANIKQ010000098.1 GCF_024580525.1 Neisseria dentiae | reverse complement strand
GGTGCGGCGGCGGCCGCACAAATAATCTTCCACGCTGCGAAGCAGCCTCACGCGAAAGCGTGCAAAACGTTAGGCCGTCTGAAACGTGATTTCAGACGGCCTAATTTTTCATAAAAGCCCGATTATGCGAAATAGCATAGGCTACTTATTCCGCCGCCAGCCATGGCGGTATCCTCTGGCAGTGGCCGCTATGCTCATGCGTGCGCCTATGGTTTTGATTAAGGCGTCAAAGTAGACATCTTTGACAA
>NZ_JANIKQ010000010.1 GCF_024580525.1 Neisseria dentiae | reverse complement strand
AAGCTGCGGGAGGAGGCGACGGTGGGGGCCAAGGAGGCGAAGAAGGCGCAGCCTGCGGTGAAAAAACCGACCGCTAAGTAGTGAAGCTGCCGGCAGGCTGCGTATGGTAACAGATGCAGAGGCCGTCTGAAATGAATCTATTTCAGACGGCCTAATTGCAGGGCTGATTTCTTGAATATCGTGTTGTTCTATTCGGCAAGTGTTGCGGGAGCCGTATGCTTGTGCAGCCGGTACCAGCCGGCCAAACGGTATAGGCATAGGCAGCCTAGGTATTCAATAGCGTCACTTTTTAATCTTCAGGTGAAGTAGATAATTGGAAAGAAATATTGTGATCCTGATTAAAACGGTTGACACGGTTTTGATAATTTTATATAATTTTAAATCTAATGACGCGGGGTGGAGCAGCATGGTAGCTCGTCGGGCTCATAACCCGAAGGTCGTAGGTTCGAATCCTGCCCCCGCAACCAAACATAGAAAACCGCCTAACCGAAGGCGGTTTTTTCATGTCTATAAAACCGTCTGTTAATACCGTCCGTTGTATTAAGTTTACAAAATTATGAATCTTGTTACATTTGTCATATAGCTTTTTTTCTCCTTTTTTGTGGAATTTTATTTTGTTTTTTTTATTTATTGTAAATTTTGTTTTATTATTTGGTTTTTTTATAGAGAAAAATTTCATTTATTTGTTTGTTTTGAAATGGTGTTCGATGGGGGGTGTAAAGCCTCTCTTTGTTTTTTAATGATTAATATTGATATAAGCTATTGTTCAGGATACGATATGCCCTTATCCGTTCAGTTTGGAAATGCCTATATGGCAGGTTTATAACTGACTTGACAGCAGAGTGCTTGTTATTGTTTGAAATTGAACATTTTGATTGATTAACCAACAGAATGACAGAATATGCTGAGTGCCATTATTGTTGAAGATGAAGTATTGGCGGCAGAGCGTTTGCGGGTTCTGCTGGAAGAGTGCAATGTTGTTTTGCTGAAGATTTTCCATCACGCCCAGCCCGCTTTGGATTGGTTGAGTATCCATGAGGTGGATATTGTATTCGCCGATATCGGCCTGCCGGAGATTACCGGGTTGGATTTTGTCGAGCGCATTAAGCGGGTGGCGAAGAAGCAGCCGGAAATTATTTTTACGACGGCATACGAAGAACATGCTTTGCGTGCTTTCGAGCTTGCGGCTGCGGATTATCTGCTTAAGCCGATTAAAGTTTCGCGTTTGCAAACGGCGTTGGAGCGGCTGAATGAGAAGCACCGCGAAAAGGCCGATGATTTTACGCACTTCAAAGTGTTCAACCGTAACCGTATGGTTGAGATTCCGTGGCAGCAGGTGCGTTATTTGTTGGCCGAGCATAAAACGGTGTTTTTGTTTACCGGCGACGGACAGAGTTATGAGTTGCCGAAAACGCTGGTTTATTGGGAAGAATTGCTGGGGGAGAAGGTTATCCGCATCCACCGTAATGCTTTGGTGTTCCGCCATACTTTGGATTGCTTGATCCGCTTGGATAACGGCGAGGAAGATGATAATAATGCCACTTGGGGCGCCCGTATTTTGGATGTGGAGAAACCTTTGGCCGTGAGCCGTCGGCAATTGGCTGCTATCCGCAAAATTTTGCGGGAAGGGTGAAGCTGAGTTTTTTGATACGTTATCTGTTTTGTGTCGAAGAATTTTATCGGTAACGGTATATTTTGCTAATGAAAGAGGCCGTCTGAAATGTTTCAGACGGCCTCTTTGCGGTTGGGTGGTTTGGGAGAGGTTTTTGTCAAATTCAAGTATTGCGCGGGCGTGTTAGGAGCCGATATGGTTTGAAAAAATTTCGGATTGTGTAAGGCTTCGGCTTATTTCGCCAGCTCCCGATCGATTTCCTGATAGAGCTTGGCGAAATCCGGTTCGCCGACAAAGGTTTTCAGCAGTTCGCCTTTTTTATTGACGAAAAACGAAGTGGGGGCGACTTTTACGCCGAAGGCTTTGCCGGTTTTGCCGTCGGCATCATACATGACGGTAAACGGCAGTTGGCGGTCGGCAGCATAGTTTTTGACGCTTTCCAGCGGGTCGTAGGGCAGGGAAACGGCGATGATTTGGAAATCTTTGCCGTGGTAGTCTTTGGCGGTTTGAATCAGCTTGGGCATTTCGCTGACGCAGCCGGGGCAGGAGGGGTACCAAAAGTTAATCAGGGTAACTTTGCCCTGCAAGTCGGCATTGCTGACGGTTTTGCCGTTTAAGTCGGGCAGGGAAAAGGCGGTGGCGGGTTGGTTTTTCGGCCACAGCACGAAGGCAAGCAGGGCGGCGACAATGAGCGCGGCGGCGGAGGTAAGGATTTTTTTCATGATTCGGCGTGTGTGTGTTCGGTTAAAAAGGTGAGCAGTTCGGCAGGCAGGTCGGTGGTGCGGCCGTTGGCGGCGCTGACGGGAACCAGCGTGATGTCGGCTTCGGCGGCGGTTTTGCCGGTGTCGCTGCGGCGGATGGTTTGGCGGAGCATAACTTGACGGGGTTCGGCAGACTGGATACGGGTGGCGATATCCAGCGTTTGGCCTTCTTGTGCGGCACGCAGGTAGCGGATGTCGATGCGGGCAACCACCATCATGATGCCGTCGAGCAGGCGCAGCAGGTTGTGCCGTTCGAAAAAAGCCCAGCGCGCTTCTTCGAGAAATTCGAGATAGCGCGCGTTGTTGACATGGCCGTAGCCGTCGAGGTGGTAGCTGCGTATGCGTATGCGGGTCATGCGAAAGGCCGTCTGAAAACTTAATTCAGGGTTATGGGCTGGAAGATTTCGCGGCCGAGCGGTTCTTGTTCCAAATCGGTCAATACGGTGGAAAGTTGGATGTCGAACCATTCGTTGAAGATGTCGGGGTCCAAATCGGGCCACAGGCTTTCGTCTTCGCACCAGTCGGCCAGCTCGGCGGCGAAAAGCTGTTCGTAGCGGCTTTCGATTTCGTCCCACACTTCGTCGGCGGTTTCGCAGGGGCGTACGAGATAGGAATTGGAATCGGCCTGCAAGTCTTCGAGACGGATGTCTTCGGGGCTTTCGGGCAGTGATTGCAGCCAGTTCCAAAACGGCTCGAGGGGAATCAGGAAAAATACGCTGCGGTTAACTTCATACATGGCTGTGCTCCTGCAAATAGATGGGGGAATGATATAGCAAAGGGGGGTGAAAATCTATAACGGTTCGGGCATCAGCCTGTGCGAATCTGCCGTTTGCGGCATATTTTGCGTGGTCGCTGTTGTGTTGCAAGCGGTGTCTGTTAAAAATTTTCGGCCGTCTGAAAATGTTTTCAGACGGCCTTTTGTTGCGTACCTGTTTATTCGCGGTGATAGGGGTGGTTGTGCAGAATCGATACGGCGCGGTAGAGCTGTTCAGTGAGCAGCACGCGTACCATGCCGTGTGGCAGGGTGAGGCTGGACAGGCGCATCATCAGGCGTGCCTGTTGCTTGAGCCGGTCGGTCATGCCGTCGGCACCGCCGATAACGAAGCAGACGTGCTCGCCGTTGCGTTGCCAGTTTTCCAAATGACCCGCCAGTTCTACCGATGTGGGGGCTTTGCCGCGCTCGTCGAGCACCACCAAAAACGCGCCGGCGGGTATGGCTTCGAGTATGCGTTTTTCTTCTGCGGCCATGCCTTGGGCGGCATTGACGCCGGCGCCGCGCTTTTCGGGTTTGATTTCTTTTAAGGTGTAGCAAACATCGCGTCCGAAACGCTTGGCGTATTCGTTGACGGCTTCATCGACCCAGCGCGGCATTTTGGTGCCGACGGCCAAAACGGTGATGTTCATAATGGATAATCTTTCTGCCCGGCAAAATCTTGTTTGGTTGCGGTTGGCTTGATGGGTTATGTTTTCAGACGGCCTTAATAAAGCGCAGCGGCGGCGGATACCAAACAGGCCGTCTGAAAACATACATAATGGTTCAGACGGCCTGAGACCTTTGCAAACTCCCCATCTGCGGCGCATTTCTGCGTTGTGCGCTGCTCGCTCGCTTGCCTAACTCTATGTTATGTCTGCGCTCGCTGCGCTGCTACGCCTTGAACTGCATCCACATCTGGGGAGTTTGCAAAGGTCTCGACCTGTCGGCACATTCAATAATGCGGCGGGATTTCGTCTGCCGGATTGTATGCGGCACCGCTGCCTTCGCCTCCCTTTTCTTGCAGTCGCCGGTAGAGCAGCCTGAGCTGCCCCTGCTGTAAATCCAACACTTGCTGCATCTTGGCGACGGTGTTGCCGAGGCTGTCGATTAAATCGGCCTGCAACGCGGTTTGGATTTCCAATTCGATGATGCGGTTTTCGAGGTTTTGCATCACAACACCATGGCGGCAATCCAACCCGATACCATCAGCGGCAGGTTGTAGTGTAGAAAGGTGGGGATAACCGTGTCGCGCATGTGGTCGTGCTGGCCGTCCACATTCAAACCGGCGGTGGGGCCGAGAGTGGAGTCGGACGCGGGCGAACCGGCATCACCAAGCGCGCCTGCGGTGCCGATAATCGCCAGCGTTGCCATCGGTGAGAAGCCCATGCCCACGCACAGCGGCACATAAATCGCGGTAATAATCGGCAGGGTGGAAAACGAGCTGCCGATGCCCATGGTTACCAACAACCCCACCAGCAGCATCACAAAAGCGGCCATGCCTTTGCTGCCGGCAAACATATCGGCCGAGGTTTTTACCAGCGGCTCGATCTGGCCGGTGGCCTTCATCACTTCGGCAAAACCTTGTGCGGCAATCATGATAAAGCCGATCATCGCCATCATTTTCACGCCGTTGTTAAACACGGCATCGGCTTCGCCCCAGCGCACCACACCGGCGGCCATAAACACGGCAAAGCCGACCATCGCGCCCAGCAGCAGGGAATCGGCCCATAATTGCACGGCAAACGACACCACAATCGCCGCCAACGCCACCCAGCTGCGGTAGGCAGACATTTTCGGCTGCACCATCGCCTGATGGTTGGCCGCCACATCGGCGGAAGTGTTTTGATAGGCGCGCGGGCGGCGGTAGCTGAAAAACACCGCAATCAGCAGGCCGGCAACCATGCCCAAAGCGGGAATGGTCATGGCGTGAATCACGTTCACATTATCCACGTTCAGGCCCGACTTGTTGATATTGCCCACCAGAATCTGTTTCAAGAAAATTTCGCCGAAGCCGTAGGGCAGCCACATATAAGTGGTAACCAAGCCGAAAGTCATTACGCAGGCAAGCAGGCGGCGGTCGATCTGCATACGGTTGAACACCAGCAGCAGCGGCGGAATAATCAACGGAATAAAGGCGATATGAATCGGAATCAGGTTTTGGCTCATGATACTCATAGCCAAAAGAGCCAGCAGCAGCCCCCATTTGATGCTGCCGATGCGGCCGGGCGCATTGTCGCGCACATGGTTGGCATCCAAACGGCGGATAACCGCATTGGCCAGCGTTTGCGGCAAGCCCGAATGGGCGATGGCCACGGCGAAAGCACCGAGCATGGCATACGAAAGCGCAATCTGTGCGCCGTTGGCCAGGCCGGTTTGAAACACTTTCATGGTTTCCGCCAAGCCCAATCCGGCCATCAGGCCGCCGGCAAGCGCGCCCAGCAGCAGGCTCAATACCACATGCACACGCGCAAGCGATAGTGCGAGCATCACAAAAACCGCAATCACCACGGCATTCATATCTGTTTCTCCACAAAAATAACGGCAGCACGGCCGCATCAACATAAATTTCCAACCGGCAGGATTTTACCTGCGAGTTGAAAGGTTTACAAACTTTAAAGTCTTGCAAAACGCGGTATGCCGCCGATTCGGCGGGATAGAACGGTTGTTGCCGGTAAAGTGCCCGCCAAAGCCGCCCGGTTTTGGGCGCATAGATGTGATTGCAACAGATGGGCAAGTGCTTTAAATTAACATAAGTAAAAATATTGCCAATTTTAGTAAACAACCGGATAATTCCAATATCCTGACGGCAGATATTTTTGATATTCGGTATGTATAAAGTCTTTCACGAGATTTACGGTGCAGCCCGCAATCAATATAGACGGCCTGCAAGATAACTTCCAACGCAACGCTAAAAAAATAAATACGGCCGGTATTTTTAACCGGTTGTTTTAATAAAAGGACTTTACACATGAAAACGGTAAAAAAACTCTTTGTACTCACCTCAACAGCAGCAGCTTTATTGGCTTCCGGTATGGCGGCGGCGGAAACCAAAACCGCCGACTTCCACGTTACCATCCGCATCAAACCTGTTTGCGAAGTGGTAACCAACGGCGGCGGCGCCCCCACGGCAGAGGCAACCACGCCTTCTGCCGGTGCAGACATCGATTTCGGCGAATACTTCTCCAACCACAACACCGATGTTGACGGCCAAAGCAAGGCCGGCGGTTCAGACGGGATTGCCGTGAAATGCACCAAAGGCACGCCTTACCAAATCGCCCTTACCCCCGCTACCGACAATAACAATGCCGGCGGCGGTAACATGAACGGTTTGGCCGGCACCGGTGCAGCCAACGAAAAAATCGCCTACACCCTGTATCAAGACAGCGCCCGCAGCCAAGTATGGGGCGACCAAAACGGCACCAACACCTTATCCGCAACCGGCCAAGGTTTTGCCCAAAATGTCAATTATCCGGTTTACGGCCGTGTGGCAGGCAACCAGCTCGACAAGCCGGTTGGCCGCTACAGCGACAAAGTAACCGTTTCCGTTATCTACTAAGATAAGCAGATATACACATGGTATGGTTCACACATAAGCCGGCCGGTTGGCTGTGCGGTTTGGCGTTGGGCGCTGCGGCGCTTTGCAGCCAAGCCGCCGGCCTGCAAATCAGCCCTACCGGACTTGCCCTGCCCGCCAAACAGCGGGCGGGTGTTTTCACTTTAACCAATACGGGTGCACAACCGCTGACTGCGCAAGTGCGCGTTTACCGTTGGGATCAGGACGGCACAGGCAAAGACGTGCTCACGCCCAGCCATGCGGTGGTGGCCAGCCCGCCTATGGTTAAGCTTGCTGCGGGCGGTTCGCAGCAGTTCCGGGTTATCCGCACCCAATCTGCCGGAGCGGCCGAAGAAGCCTACCGCTTGGTGGTCGACGAACTGCCTGCACCGGATAAACCGCAAAAAGGCCTGCAATTCGTATTGCGCTATTCGGTGCCCCTGTTTTTAAACCAAACCGAAAACCCCGAAACCGTGTTGCAGTGGCGCGCCCAAAGCACGCCCGACGGCAAGGTGCTGCTCACAGCCGCCAACACCGGCACGGCTCATGCGCAATTGAGCAATATCGCCGTAGAAAACGGCAAAAACCGCCAAAGTTTGGTGGGCGGTTTGGCCGGATATGTGCTGCCGGGCAAAACCTGGCAATACAGTTTGAACACATCTGCCGCCGCCCTGCGGCAAGGCAAACTTTTTGTTACGGTTAACGGCCGCATAATTCAACCGGAGGTTCAGTTTGCAGCCCGTTAATGCTGCTTTCCCGCTTAAACATATCGTTTCCGGCATTTTGCTGTGTTTTCTACCCCTTCAAATATCTGCACAGCCGAATCTGCCGGACGCGGCTGTTTACTCGGCCGAATGGCTGCCGGTTTACCCTCAGGTGAGCGTAAACGGCAGCGTTTCAGACGGCCTATATGAATTCATTTCGCATAACGAAACCTTGTTGGTTCAAAACAAAACCTTAACCTCGCTCGGCATCCGCATACCGCCCGAATTGTTGCAGCAGGCACGCAGCATGAAGCCGCAACAGCCGCTGCCGGATGGCTCTTCAAATTCAGACGGCCTCACCACATCTGTTGCCGCCTTACCCGATACCAAAACAACAACCGAAACCGCCCCCGCCGAACCGCCGCATGATGCTTGGTATGTGCTGGACAGCATTGCGCAGCTACAGATGCAATACGATGCCGCCGGGCAGGCTTTGGCGCTAACCGCGCCGCTGGCGTGGCTGGATTTGCCGACCACCCGCATCGGCAGCCGGTCGCAACGGGCTTACCAAGTTGCCGAATCGGGTTTTGCAGGTGTGCTCAATTATGATTACAACGTTTCCCGCAACCACAACGGCGATGTCAGCCAAGGGCTGTTGGCAGAGGCACGTCTCACCACGCCCGCCGGCTATTTGAGCCATAACCAACTTTGGAGCCGCCAAAGCCCGCAAGACGCTGCCGCGTCGTCGAACCATGTCCGTTTGGACACTTATTGGCGCACGGTATGGGCCGACAAGGGGTTGGTGTTGACTGCCGGCGACGTGCTCACCAGCCAATTGCACGGCTCGGGCAGTTCGCGTCTCGGCGGCATCAGGCTGGAGCGCACATACGGCGTGCAGCCGTGGCGCAATACTGCCCCGTTGTTTTCTTATTTGGGCGAAAGCACGCTGCCGGGCACGATAGATTTATATCTGGACGGCGTAAAACAATACAGCCGCGATATTGCCGCAGGCAAATATGAAATCACCCTGCCGCCGGGCATCAGCGGCAGCGGCATGGCGCAAGTGGTGGCCACCGATGTGCTGGGTCGTACCGTGGTTGTGGATATGCCTTTATACGGCGGCAGCGGCCTCTTGGCCAAAGGATTGTCGGAATGGTCGCTGGAGGCGGGCTATCTGCGCCGTGGCTACGGTTTAGCCTCCGCCGATTACGACAACAAACCGGCAGGCAGCGGCACATGGCGTTACGGCATCACCAATGCCCTAACCATCCAACTGCACGCCGAAGGCAGCAGCGGCTACCGCCAAATCGGCGCGGCATCCAGCATGGTGCTGGGTTCGTTGGGCCAGTTAAACCTCAGCCATGCGCACAGCCGCCTTCAAACACAAAACGGCAGGCAGAGCAGTATTTCTTTCAGTACGCAGAAAGGCGATTGGTCGTTCGGCACGGGTTGGAGCCGAACCGACGGCCGTTTCGCCCACTTGAGCGCCACGCTCGATCCCGCCGCCTATCTTGCCGAAGCCGCCGCCCCCGTCCGCACCGCATCCCTTGCCGTCGGTTGGAACAACAACCTGTTAGGCTCTTTTGCCTTGTCTTACCTGCACAGCAAAAAAGGGCAGGAAACGCCCGATAAGGTGGGCACTTTAAACTGGAACCGCAATTTCGGCAGCCGCACCAGCATATTTTTAAGCGCGGCCCGCAACTTCACCCCCGGCGGGCAGCACAGCCTTTACGGCGGCGTGTCGTTCAACCTCGACAAAGGCTATTTCTCCACACTCAGCGGCCAACGCGACAACGGCGGCGACAACAGCTACCGCGTTTCGGTCAGCAAATCTTCAGACGGCCTGAACAGCCCGTCGTGGAACATCGGTTGGCAGCAAAACGAAACACAGGGGCGGAGTAGAGGCCGTCTGAACGGCTTTATTAACTACGATACCCAATACGGCGATGCGCGCGGCAATGTCTACAACGCACAGGGCCGCACCGATTGGAGCGCAGGTTGGAAAGGCGGCCTGGTGTGGATGAACGGCGGCCTGTTTGCCACGCGCGCCGTCAACAACAGCTTTGCCGTCGTCAGCACCGACGGTGTGGCAGACGTGCCCGTGTCTTTGTTTAACAACAAAGTAGGCCATACCAACCGCAAAGGCTTATTGCTGGTGCCTAATCTTTCGGCCTATCAGGAGAATACGCTCGATATCGACATCACCGACCTGCCGCAGAATATGGCAGCCGAGCGCGCACGCATTTTGGCCGTGCCGTCCGAACGATCCGGCGTGAACGTTAGTTTCAGGCTCAACCGCATGCAGGCCGCTTCGATGGTTTTGAAAAGCACCGACGGGCAGGTTATTCCCGCCGGAGCCGTTATCCGCCGTTCAGACGGCATTCCGGCGGCCGTGGTCGGTTTCGACGGCCAAACCTTTATTGAAAACCTGGCGGCAGGAGAAAACCGCTTCAGCATCGCCCTGCCCGACGAAAGCGAATGCCGTTTCAGCGCAAACTATCAAACCGGCCCGCATCAGGCCGACCTGCCCGATTTAGGTGAAATCATATGCACAAAATAAACCCGCCCGGCCGCCCGTTTTCCGTCCGCCCCGCCAAACAGCGCATACTGTTTATTGCCCGGCTGCTTGTCGTCGCCTGCCTGCTGTTATTTGTTCAGACGGCCAGAGCAGAGTGCACGGCAGCCATGCAGCCTGTTAATTTCGGCAATGTAGATTTGCTCAACCCCGGCACGCTGGCCACTCAGGCTACGGTAACCGTTACCTGTACGAAAAGCGTTGCTAGTGGAACTGCCCAAGCTTTTCAAGTTTGTCTGGCCGCAGACGGCAGCAGGGCCAACACCACTCAACTTAACCCCCGCTATATGTGCCCGAGCGGAGTTTCATGCACAACGGCAAACCAGTTTGCATACAATATGTATATCGATGCCAGCCGCAGCACTATTTGGGGAACGATCAGTAGGGGTTCGCAATATAGAGATATGCTGAATACGTCTGTCAGTTTTTCTGCTACTGAAGCGGCAAATACAACCAGATCCGTAAATTTAACCGTGTACGCCCGACTCATCACGCCTTTATCGAATGTCCCACCCGGTCGATATACGGCCAGTTTTGCAGATGGTTCGACGGCTGTCGCTTTTGGCACGGGTAGTTCTTGTGGTTCACTGTTAACAGCTACCCGCTTTCGCTTTCCGTTTACCGTTTCCGCCACCGTAGTAAAAAACTGCAATGTTAACAAGCCCAATAACATCGACTTCGGCACGGTGAATCCCGGCGACAGCAATTTGGCGGGGAGTACGTCTCTCGACGTAACCTGCACCAGCGGCACGCCTTACAACATCGGCTTGAAGCCGTCCAACAACAATACCGCCGGTGCGGGCGAAATGCTGCCCGTTACACCGGGCGGAGGCAATACCGACCGCATCCCCTACCAGCTCCGCTCGGGCAGCGGTGCCAACGGTGCGGTTTGGGGCAACACCGCCACCGCCACACAAACCGGAAACGGCGTAGGCGGAACGGGAACGGGTTCACTGCAAAACTACAATATTTACGCCACCGTACCTTCCGCCGACTACCACTACGGCGATTATCAGGACACCGTAACCGTACAGGTTAATTATTGATATTTTTGGGATTTTATGTGCGCCTGTTTTTAAAGACAGATGCTTTAAAGCAGATATTGATAAACCGCCTTAAGGCCGTCTGAAAAAAACCTGAACCGTTTTACAGCGGTTCAGGTTTTTTATGTTTCAGCGTTTATTGGCAGATTCCCCCGCCGTTTTCGGCGGCGTGTTCAGCCATTGCCATTGTTCGCGCAAGGTTTCTGCGAGGGCACGCTGTTTTTCCTCGGGCGTGGCCATGCCGGAAGTTAGGCGGTTATAGTCGAGCGTTACCGAAGGGTTGGCGACGGGGCCGCTGATTTTGATGGGAATGGGTTTTGCATTGGGGTTGGCATTATTGCGGATCAACACGTTTTCCGAAACGGTTTGGGTATTGAGGTCGGTTTGGCCGCTGCTGGTAATGCTGAAGGCATCGGATTCCAGCTCGGTATGGTCGTGGCGGCCTATGCCTGCGCTGATTTCGCTGTTGAGCGAGAAGCTGCTGAACGGTGTTTGCACCTGTTCGTTGCGGGTTTTTCCGTCGGCGGCGGTGTTGTTACGCAGGTTGCGCAGAAAGTTGGCCATGTCCACGCCCAGCCATGCGCCGTTGGAAATATTCAGTTGCAGGCTGCCGTTAAGTGTTTGGGTGAGGCCGGCGCGGTCGCTGCCTTTGGCGGTGAGGTCGAGTACGGCATTGCCGCTGCCGCTGATGCCGTGATAGCCGAGCAGGTCTTGCAGCAGCGGGCGTATCTGCACGCCTTGGGCGTTTTGCTGCAAATGGTAAACGGGCGGACTGGTGTTGGCGATGCTGATGCCGCCTTCGGTGCGGCCGCCGTATAGGCCGGCGCTGAAGTTGGTTAGGGCGATGCGGCGGTTGTCGGCGTGAAGGGTGGTTTGCAGATCGTCGATTTGCAGGCCGGGCAGGGTGAGACCGCCGATGCGGACGGCGGCCTCGATATTCGGCATCAGGGTGTGGTTGAATAGGGTGGGGAAGGAATGACCGCCTTGCGCCTGCAAATCGTTCCAATAGGGGGCGAGTGAAATTTTGCCTGCATCCAGTTCGGCAGTGAGTTTGGCGGGGGCGGCATCGGCTGCGGCGGTATAGCGGGCGGAAAGGGCGGCGTGTTGGCGGTCGAACAGGCCTTTGAGGTCGAGCTGCCAGTTTCGGCCGCCGTTCATGGAGAAACGTCCTTCCATGCGGCTGATCAGGCGCGGGCGCGGGGCGGCCTTAACGTTGTCTTGGTGGGTAGTCAGCACCAGGCGGTCTGATTCGAGCAAGGTGTTTTTTTGCCAGACAAGCGGGCCGGAAAGGCCGAAAGTGGTTTGCCGCGAAGCGTTTTTGTGGCTGACGTTGAGGTTGAATTCGCCCACGGTGGCCACGCTCGGGCGCAGGCTGACGCGGGAGAGCGAAAACGAGCCGTCCCAATGGCTGTCGTCGTTGCCGGCGGTAAACACGCTGTTGATTTCGGCGGTGCTGATGTGGTTGCCTTTCCACAGCACCAGCGGGCTGCGGGCGGTTAAGTGGAATTGCCGGTAGGCGCTGTCGGCGCGCAGGCTGAAGTTTTCGGCCCGCAGGGTGTTGTGTTGCGACTGCCAAACCACGTCGGCATCGGCGGCCACGCGGGCGGTGCCGTTTTGGAAAGGCAGCTCGGCTTCCAAATGCAGGGCGGGCAGCTGCCAGCCGTTGTCCGACGGCGTGGCCGTGCCGCTGCTCTCCCAAGCCAACGGCAGGCCGTTGTTGCGGCGGGTGATGCCGCTGCTTTGGAAAACGCCGCCTGCTTCGGCGGCCCGTTCGATATTCAAATGAAAACGTTCGGTGCGGTAGCCGCCTTCGGGCAGGTGTAGGTTGATACGGCTGTTTTCCACAATCAGGCGGTTAACGTGCCATGTGCCGCCGCGCGGCTGCCATAGATCTTGCAGGCCCCAGCTGCCGTCGGCACGGCGGGTGAGTTCGGCATCGGCGTTTTGCAGCACCCATTTTTCGATTTCCGCGCCGTTCCACAAGCTGCGCCACGAAAGGCCGATACGCATTTCGCCGATATGCACGGCATCGGCGCGGCTGTTCGGTTTGCTCACGGCCACATCGCGCAGGGTAAGGGTGGGGCGCGGCAGCCAGCTGCGGCCGATATCGGTGCTGAAGCGCACTGTGCGGCCGGTGCCGCGCACAGCATCGTCGGCCAGCGCCTGAATGCGGCGGCCGTCGAACAGATGGTGCAGCAGGAAATAAAGGCCGAATGCGGCGGCAGCGGCGGCCAATGTGCCGTACACCGCGAAACGCAGCCAGAATTTTCCCGATTGGAACAAACGGATCATGATGAAAGAATAACCGGTGAATGGGCGCAGTATAGCACAGAGGCCGTTTGAAACGCCGCGCGGCTGGCACGCGCGGCAGATTATTGCTACTATGCGGCCAAATGGAATCAGGAGGTTACGATGATTATCGTGATGCAGAAGCAGGCAGCGCCGGAAGCGGTGGAGCGGGTGATCGGGTTTATCCGCAGCAGGGGCTTGCAGGAACATATTTCGCGCGGCGAAGAGCGCACCATTATCGGCGCGGTGGGCGACGAGCGGGTGTTCCACCCCAACGAGCTGGAAAGCCTGCCCGGTGTGGAGCGCGCCATCCGCGTGTTGAACGAATGGCGCATCATCAGCCGCGAAACGCAGCCCGAAAGCAGCGTGATTACCGTGCGCGGCGTGTCGTTCGGCAGCGGCAGAATGCTTGATATAACCGCCAACCCGCAACGCGCAGATAACGCCGATGCGGTGTTTGCAGATCCTTTTTATCTGCCCGCGCGCCCGTATGCCTCCGGCGGCAGCGGCAACGAAAAAGAACAAATCCGCACCATGCAGGCGGAGATTGCACGCTGCCACGAAGCGGGCAAGCCCGCAGTGGTGCGCATACGTGATGTTCGCCAGCTCGCCCCCGCGCTGGAGGCCGAAGCCGACGTACTGTATCTGGGCGGCGAACTGATGAGCAACCGCGCCCTGCAAGACGAAGTAGGCCGTCTGAACACGCCTGTGGTGCTGTGCAAAGACAAACACCACCGTGCCGACGAATGGCTGGTGGCCGCCGAACACATCGCCCTGCGCGGCAACCACCATATTATCCTCGGCGAAGCGGGCACGCTCAGCTTCGAGCCGGAACATCCCTACCGTTTGGACGTGGATGCCATCGTGCGCGTACGCAAAGCCAGCCATCTGCCCGTGATTGCCAACATCACCCGCCTGTGGCACGGCGATATGCCGCAGCAGGTTTTATATAAACTGGCCGAGGCGGCAGGTGCCGACGGGATTGTGAACAGCCTGTGAAGCCTGCCGGCCGCAGGCCGCCTGAAAACACCGCAAAGGTTGCAGATATGGACAGCGAAACCCAAAAAACCGCCCGAAACATACGCCGCCTGAAAAACCGGCAAACCGATGAAGAACGCCTGCAAGGCTGGCAGCAAACCTGTGCCGACAAAGGCTTAAGCGGCGAATTCGCCTTGACGGCCAAAATCGGCGGCGAGGCCTATACCGATGAACAGGTCAGAATGGTGGCCGAATTGTTCGGGCGCTGATGCAGCATTGCATTAAAGATAACGCAGATGTGGAGAAATACGTACCGACATCAGGTAGTAAACTATATTGTTTTTAAAGAAAAAATTATGGAAAGGCCGTCTGAAACCGATATTTCAGACGGCCTGATAGCTTTACGGTTGCAGAGCAAAGCAGCCGGCAGGTAATCCCTTAAACGGGTTTACAGGCCGTCTGAAAGCCGCCATTATGAAATAAGCATTCCAATCAACGGCTTTTCCGTTTGAAAATTTTGTGCGGCCAAGCAATTTCCAATTGGAAAACCTGCTTAAAAAATGTACAATCGCCATTTTCACACCCCACCGTTCCACCCATGCGTATCGGCGCTTATCTGATAGACACCCCCGTCGCACTTGCGCCGATGGCAGGCATTACCGACAAACCTTTCCGCCGCCTCTGCCGCGAATACGGCGCGGGTTGGGCGGTGGGCGAAATGCTCAACAGCGACCCGACCCTGCGCCATACCCGCAAAACCCTGCGCCGCAGCGATTTTTCCGGCGAAAGCGGCATAGCGGCGGTGCAGATTGCCGGCAACGACCCCGCGCAGATGGCCGAAGCCGCGCGTTATAACGTCGGGCTGGGCGCGCAGGTTATCGACATCAACATGGGCTGCCCGGCCAAAAAAGTCTGCAACGTTTCGGCGGGCAGCGCACTGATGCAGAACGAACCGCTGGTGTACGAAATATTAAATGCCGTGGTAAAAGCCGTTAATGTGCCCGTTACCCTGAAAACCCGTTTGGGCTGGCACGACGAACACAAAAACATCTTAACCGTAGCGCGCATGGCCGAAGAGGCGGGCATAGCCGCCATCGCCATTCACGGGCGCACGCGCACGCAGATGTATCGGGGTGAGGCATCATACGACTTGATTGCCGAAGCCAAAAGCCGTCTGAACATACCCGTGTGGGTGAACGGCGACATCACCAGCCCGCAGAAAGCGCAGGCCGTGCTGGCGCAAACCGGTGCCGACGGCATCATGATAGGACGCGGGGCGCAGGGGCAGCCGTGGCTGTTCCGCGATATAAGCTATTTCGCCGAACACGGCCGCCTGCCTGAGCCGCTGAGCGTGGCGCAATGCGGCGAAACCGCCTTGCGCCATATCGGCGCCATGCACGAATTTTACGGCGAGCGCGACGGCGTGCGCATCGCCCGCAAACACATAGGTTGGTATATAGCTGAGCTGCCCGCCGGCGAAACCGTCCGCCGCGAAATCAACCGCATGGAAAGCGCGGCGGAGCAATACGATGCGCTGGCGGCGTTTTTGGAAAAAGCCCCCGAAACCACCGACCGCTGGCCGTGTGCCTACCGTTAAGCAGTATTTTCAGACGGCCTCTGCACCCGCAAGCTGTCCGAACACATAAAATAAATACATATATAATAAGAGAAATCATGAAAAACACCCCGCCCGACATCGCCCACTGTATCGAACAAAACCTACAACAATATTTCCGCGACCTCAACGGCGAAGCCGCCTGCGGCGTATACGATATGGTGCTGGAGCAGGTTGAAAAACCGCTGCTGCGGTGCGTGATGGCCGAATGCGGCGGCAACCAGAGCAAAGCCGCCGCCATGCTGGGGCTGAACCGCAACACCCTGCGCAAGAAACTGGTGCAGTATGGTTTGCTGGATTCATAATGTAAAACAAGGCCGTCTGAAAGCATCATGTTTTCAGACGGCCTTATGATTATCTTTATCTACCGTTGTTTGACTCTTTAAAATAAGGAACCGAAATGGCAACCGTAAAACGTGCCCTTATCAGCCTGTCCGACAAAACAGGCGTTGTCGAATTCGCCCAATCGCTCGATAAACTCGGCGTGGAAATCCTCTCCACCGGCGGTACCGCCAAACTGCTGGCCGACGCCGGCATACCCGTTATCGAAGTGGCCGATTACACCGGCTTCCCCGAAATGCTCGACGGCCGCGTCAAAACACTGCACCCGAAAATCCACGGCGGCATCCTCGGCCGCCGCGATTTGGACGAACACGTCGCCAAAATGGAAGAGCACGGCATCGGCAACATCGATCTGGTGTGCGTCAACCTTTATCCGTTTGCCGCCACCATCGCCAAACCCGGCTGCACGCTGGAAGACGCGATTGAAAACATCGACATCGGCGGCCCCACCATGGTGCGCTCCGCCGCCAAAAACTGGAAACACGTCGCCATCGTTACCGACAACGGCGATTTCGCCGCAGTGATTGAAGAGTTGCAAAACAACGGCGGCAAGCTGAGCGACAAAACCCGCTTCAACCTTTCGCGCAAAGCCTTCAGTCATACCGCCCAATACGACGGCATGATTTCCAATTATTTAACCAGCGTGTCGGACGAAAAACTTTCGGGCGAGCCGGAAATCCGCGAATTCCCTGAACAGTTCAACCAAAGCTGGGTGAAAGTGCAGGAAATGCGCTACGGCGAAAACCCGCACCAGCAAGCCGCGTTCTACCGCGACCTGTATCCTGCCGCCGGCAGCCTGGCCGCCTATAACCAGTTGCAGGGCAAAGAATTGTCTTACAACAACATCGCCGATGCCGACGCGGCTTGGGAAGCGGTTAAAGCGTTTGACGCACCCGCCTGCGTCATCGTGAAACACGCCAATCCCTGCGGCGTGGCGGTGGCCGATACCCCGCTCAACGCCTACAAACTGGCGTTCGCCACCGACACCACCAGCGCGTTCGGCGGCATCATCGCCTTTAACCGCGAAGTGGACGCCGAAACCGTAGAAGCCGTTACCGGCCAGTTCCTCGAAGTGCTGATGGCGCCGAAATTCACCGACAAAGCCAAAGAAATCATCGCCGCCAAGAAAAACGTGCGCGTGTTGGAAGTGCCGCTTTTGGCCGGTGCCAACCGCTTCGAACTCAAACGCGTGGGCGGCGGCCTGTTGGTGCAAACGCCAGACATCCACCGCATCCGCCGCGAAGATTTGAAAGTGGTGAGCAAACGCCAACCGACCGAGCAGGAATGGGCGGATTTGATGTTTGTGTGGAACGTGGCGAAGTTCGTGAAATCCAATGCCATCGTGTTCGGCAAAGGCGGCCAAACCTACGGCATCGGCGCAGGGCAAATGAGCCGTGTCGACTCCACCCGCATCGCCGCCCGCAAAGCGCAGGACGGCGGCTTCGATCTGAATGGTGCCTGCGCCGCATCAGACGCCTTCTTCCCGTTCCGCGACGGCATCGACGTGATTGCCGAACAGGGCATCAAAGCCATCATCCACCCCGGCGGCTCGATGCGCGATCAGGAAGTGTTCGACGCAGCCGACGAACACGGCATTGCGATGGTGCTCACCGGCGTGCGCCATTTCCGCCATTGATACATTTAATAATATGCAGTAAAAACTCGTAGAGGCCGTCTGAAAACCTTTCAGACGGCCTCTACTATTCGGTTTGAAAACAACAGAATCCGCCCTGAGGAAACAGAAAAACACCGCCTTTTCAAAAAACAAGCTTGAAACACAAATGCTTTTTGTGGTATAAATCGCGTTTTACTATTTTAGAAGTTTGGAGACTAACCATGGCACGAGTTTGCAAAGTGACCGGTAAACGCCCGATGTCTGGCAATAACGTATCACACGCCAACAACAAAACCAAACGTCGTTTTTTGCCCAACTTGCAATCACGTCGTTTCTGGGTAGAAAGTGAAAACCGCTGGGTTCGCCTGCGCGTATCCAATGCTGCGCTGCGCACCATCGACAAAGTAGGCATCGATGTTGTTTTGGCTGAAATGCGCGCCCGCGGCGAAGCTTAATTAACGAATTACAAGGAATACTGTAATGCGCGATAAAATCAAATTGGAATCATCAGCCGGTACCGGTCACTTCTACACCACGACCAAAAACAAACGTACCATGCCCGGCAAACTGGAGATTAAAAAATTCGATCCGGTTGCCCGCAAGCACGTGATTTACAAAGAAACCAAATTGAAATAAATCGGTTTGCAATATGCAACCGTGAAGCCCTTGCTGAAAAGTAAGGGCTTTTTCGTTATGGATTGGGCGCAGTTGGTTCGGTTTAAGCGAATTTTGCCAATGCTTCTCTAGCCTACGTCTTGCAAGAATATGGTTTGGTGGCGGCTCTAGCTGGTATGGGATGGAGAATAAATGGCGAAGTCTATTTTTTAGATAATAGTAAACTTGTGTATCAAATCAACGACAATGGAATTGATAAATATAAGCTGTTATAAATAATAAAGATTATCCTTTTTGGGTGAACTTTGGATGGTTGTAACTGTCACATTAAATTGGTAGTGTTGCTGAAATAAAGAAAGTTATTTGGTATATTGTATCTTGGTTGAATGTGGTTTTAAGGGAAGATGTCAAATTAAAACTGCTTTTGGTCTGGATAAAAACATTTTTGTAAAGCACTGTTTATGACCAATTAAGAAGGGGATGCTATGAGTAATACTCAAACTGTTGCAGAGTTAACGGATGAGCAAAATTCCTCATTAAAGCGTTATCGCGGTATCATTATTTCTATCGCCGTATTTCTGGCCATCGTTTCGGGGCTGATGTATTGCGGCTATCTTCTTGCGCAGCAAGTCAATAAAAGCCAGGTTCAAATCGATGCAGCCGGCACCTTGAGTGATATTTTCTATGATTTGTTGGTAACAACCCAATCCTTGCAGTTGGCAAACTTGGAATATGCTGCCGAGCAAGGGCAGGGAGATAAGACGGAGTATGTTGCCAATCAAGTTGAAAATCAAAAACTTTTGGAAGAAACCCACAACTATGCGCAAAACTTAATCAACGTCATGGATAAAGGTGGCGCGTATGATGTGGTGGAAGGGGTGGATAGCGTTGAAGCCCTCGGTCAGGGAGCTGTCCGTCAACCGCTCGGTAAGGTTCAAGAAATTTGGAAACAATACCAACCGCTGCTTGATAGTGCAATTAAATATCCGGTAGCTTCAGGGTCGGATCCCGACTTTGCTAAAGCGGTTGTGGTATTTGCAGCAGATAACCAAGATACGCTTTATGAAAGCATTGATGAAATTATTGTTTCTTTAAATGAAGATGTTACGGAAAACTCTGCTAAGTTGAGAATAGTGCAGATGGTTGGTATCGGCTTATCGTTACTGTACTTTCTATTTTTCGTAAGCTTCTTTATGCGCCGTTTAGGTAAGGCCGACCAAGCGGCTGCTCTTGTTCGTCGCGAAAACCGTGAGATTTTGCAAACGGTAAATAGCGGTTTGTTTCTATTGGATAAGAACCTGAATATCGGTTCCCAATATTCGGATGAATTGGAGCGTTTGTGGGGTAAGAAAGATTTTGCCGGTCAGAATATGCTTAGTGTCTTGTCTGATATGGTATCCAATCCCGCAGATTTGGAAACCGCAGGCAGTTTTGTGCGCCAGCTTTATAATCCGCGCACCAAAGAAAAATTAATTGAAAGCTTGAACCCTTTGGCGCGCAGCCCGATGAATGTGACTAACCAGTCGGGTGTTAAAGAAACACGCTACCTTGATTTCAAATTTAACCGCGTTTACCAAGACGGGGAAATTACCCGGGTGCTTGTTAGCGTAAGTGACGTAACCAATGCCGTATTGCTGGAAGACAAAATCGCCAAAGAGCGTGAGCAGAATGATTTGCAGATGGAAATGCTGTCGTTCATTTTAAATGCCGATGTGCAACTGTTAACCGATTTCATCGAGTCGGCCAAGAAATGCAATAACAGCATTAACGAAGTATTGAAACAGCCGGTACAGGCGCAGGCTGATTTCTTTAATAAGCTGAGAACTATTTTCCGCGAAGTGCACGGCTTGAAGGGTGATGCCAGCTCGTTGAGTTTGCATGGTTTTGTTTCTATCGCCGAACATTTGGAAGACAGTTTGCGGGATCTGCAAGGCAGGAAAACTTTGAATGGCGAAGACTTCCTGACGCTGGCAGTTTCTTTGGAAGAGTTATTCAACCTGACCCAAACTATCGAAGACTTCAATAACCGCATCAATAACCTGACTACAGATAATAACGGCAAATCTTCCCGTCAGGCGGTTCGGCGGGCTACCAATTCTGAACCGGTTAAAGGGCAATTATCGAAATATGTTGAAGAGCTTGCGCAACGGAATCATAAAAAAGTGGACTTCAGCTGCGAGGGTATGGATAACCAAGCAGTTAATCTGACTATCAGAAGCCAACTTCGGGAACTGGCGGTACAACTGCTGCGTAACGCGGTGGTGCATGGTATTGAAACGCCTGAAGAACGTATTAAGCAGCACAAACTTGATGCGGGCCATATACGTTTGGTTTTGGAAGATGGTGATGATTTCGTGCGGTTGACTGTTCAAGACGACGGTGCGGGTATTAATCCGGAGCTAATCCGCAGCAAGCTGGTAGAACAAGGTGATTATTCCCATGAAGAGGCCGCTAAACTGGATAGCCGCGCATTGATACAAAAAGTATTTGCTCCGGGCTTTTCTACTGCTGCCGGCAGCAGTGAAGATGCCGGCAGAGGAGTAGGCATGGACATTGTCAGCGACCGCGTTAAACAGATGAAAGGCAAAGTATCTTTGGCTACGCGTACCGGTTCCTATACGAGGATTATTTTGACGGTTCCGAATAAACTTTAAAAATAAAATTAAAATCATATGGTTGCTGAGAGTAATCAGTATTGAAAAGAGGCTTTCATGCTTAGAATAAAATTGGCTTTAACACACAATATAGGGAAAAAATGATGCTTACAATAATGGTGGTGGACGATTCCAATATTATCCGTAACCGCATTACGCGCGGCTCGGAAAGTATGCGCTTTGACGTGGTGGCAACGGCGGCAAACGGAAGAGATGCGGTGCAGCTTTATGATGTTTTGCGCCCTGATATTGTTACCATGGATTTAACTATGCCTGAAATGAATGGGCTGGAGTGTATCCGTAATATTATCAGCCTGAATGAAGATGCCAATATTTTGGTTGTTTCGGCGTTGGCAGATAAAGCCACCGGTATTAAAGCATTGGAATATGGTGCAAGAGGGTTTCTTTATAAACCGTTTACCGATGAAGAACTATTTGACGCGCTCAATGAAATGGCGGAAGGGTTGCAAAAGTGAGAGAAGATCAGCTTCAGGTATTTTTAGAAGGGGTTAGAAAATATTTTACCCGAGTGTCGGGGGAGGAGATTTTTGTAGGCACGCCGTATTTGGTTGAAAATTCTATCCCGGAAGCGCAGCATTATTCCGGTGTGATTGCGATTTCCGGAAAAAATAAAGGGATTGTTTATTTTACTTCTCCTGAAAAAATGGCTAAACGACTGCTTGAGCTGATGGGTGAGAAAGATACTTCCGAGGCTAACCTGATGGATTTGGTTGGAGAGGTTGCCAATACGATTGCCGGTAATGCGCGCAGTGAGTTTGGAGAAAAGTTTGAAATTTCCGTGCCTATTGTAATCCGTGGTGCGCCGGACGAAATTATGTTGCCGAGAGAAGGACGTTCGTTTGTGATTCCTTTGGAATGGAAACGGTGTCAGGCCGCAATCGTTGTGGCGTTGTATAAAGATAAAAACAGAAACACCCCTAAAAACGGAGAGCCTGTATAAGCCGGTTGCTTATTTGATTAAGTATTGGGGGGTAATCGGCAGGGTTTTGGATATCCGGGGTTTCTCAAAAGTTATTGTTGTAAAGTTTATAAGGGCGGGTTTGCACCCGCCCTGAATTTTTTTTTGTAAAACAGGAACCAGTTTGAGACCTTTGCAAAATTTGATTGGCTTCAGACGGCCTCAAGGTATTTTTGCAAAGGTCGCAGGCCGTCTGAAAATACCTGTCCGTTATGGCTAATCAATTTAATAAAAAACATACGTCATACTCAAGCTTGGCTCGAGTATGGCGGAGCTGTTATGAAAATTGATTGGTTTAATTATAGGGCTGTACAAATATTCCGGTTTGGCACCAAGCGGTTAATGAATAAAACCGGGCTAGCCCGTTAATTGCCGTGTAATCAGTTTTTTCAATGGCGGCAGGTTATTGCTCACACGCAGCACCAAACCGCGCAGTAGTTTGGCGGGCGGGGTTTCGTCGGTAAACAGTTTTAACAGCATATTGGTGCCGTGATATAACGGGCGGGCGTGCAGGGCGTGTTTGCTGTCATAGTGGGAAAGCAGGGTAGGGGAGGCGATATCGTGCCCTTGCCGTGCCGCTTCTTTGACCAGGCCGGCAAGGATATCGGCACTGGATAAACCTAAATTGAAACCGTGGGCGGTAACGGGGTGCATACCTACTGCCGCATCACCAATCAGCGCGCTGCGGGTGCCGTAAAACCGTTCGGCCAACATGCCGACCAGCGGATAAGCGTGAATGGTGCTGACCAATTCCATCTCGCCCAAGCGGCCGTTAAGCTGTTGTTTGACGCTTTCCGCCAACTCTTCGGGCGAAAGGTTTTGAACAGATGAGGCACGGTCGCTGTCAACCGTAATTACGGTGTTGGTTAAATATTCTTCCAGCGGTAATAGGGCGATGGTGCGGCCGTAATGGAAGCACTCGTAAGCAGTATGCTGATTGGAAATGGTGTGTTTCATACGGCATAGAAACATGGTGCGGCTGTAATCGTGCATATCGGATGCAATGCCGAGCTGTCGGCGGGTTTGCGAGAAACGGCTGTCGGCGGCAATCAACAGTTTGGCCGTCAGCGTTTCGCCGTTTTCCAAAACCACTTGCGCTTGGTCGGGGTTGGTTTTGACTTCTTTCACGCCCAAGGCGCAGATGAAAGACACGTTTTCCGATTCTGCCGCAGTTTCGTATGCAGCTTTGCGGATGTTGTGGTTGGAAATCAGATAGCCCAAGCAGTCGGCAGGCTCGCCGCGCGCTTGGTTGGGCTGTGGAAAATGCAGTTGATAGTTGGATTGCCCGTTGAGCACTTTGGCGTCGCGCAAAGGATAGATTTCGCTTTCGGGAATACGCTGCCACATACCCAAACGCTGCATGATTTCTTTGGAAAGGTGCGTCAGGGCGATTTCCCTGCCGTCGTAAGGCGGGTTTTGCAGGGTTTCCAGCGGGCTTTTTTCAATTAAGGTAACGCTCAGGCCGCTGCCTGCCAAAGAGGCGGCGAAGCTCAATCCTGCCGGGCCTGCGCCGACGACGATAATGTCGCTGGTCGGAGTCATGACGGTTCCTTTGCTATGGCAAATATCAAACAGGCGTAAGCATACCTGAAAAGATGTATCCGATGTGTGGTTTTTATGGCGGGTTTAATATGCGTCAAGATGGTTTTCAGACGGCCGGCTTTATATTGATAGCAGAATATTCTGTTTATAAATAAATGGTATGGGTGTCAAGCAGATTGGTGTTGGAGCCGGGTTGTTGTGAAGTGAGGGGAATATGAGTTTGGATGCGGTCAAGGTTTTGCTTTAATAAGTTTGTTGCCTATGAGAAAGTGTAAATGTTTAGTTTAAATGAATATTTGATTTAAATAGTTTGGATAAATACGAAAGATAAAAAAAGCTTGCCGCTCTAGTGTTATAAAGCCTTTCTAAATACATCGTCATTTCAATAACTTGGATAATATTTCTTAAAATAATTTTACAAAATAAAATCTTTTTACCTTTTTTGAAAAGGCATAAGATGATTATAACGTTAGAAAGTTAACGTTATCTCCGTGATTAATAATTTTTTAATATTAAGGAGTGAAATCATGAATGCCAATCTCAATACCTATGTGCCTGTTGCCGGTAATGATGTAGTGGTTGTGGTCGGCACCCAGAATAACGATGTGCTTTACGGCAGTTTGGGCCGTACCGTTATCTACGGCAACGGCGGCAACGATACCATTTACGGTTTATCGGGCTTGGATGCCATGTATGGCGGAGAAGGTAACGACACGTTCCATATTAAGGGAAGCGGCGACACCGTAACCGAAGAAGCGGGCGAAGGCACCGACACCATTTACAGCAGCGTCAGCTACACCGCATCGCGCAATGTAGAAAATCTGGTGTTAACCGGCGATGCCCGCATTAACGGCACCGGTAACAACAGCGACAACGTGATCACCGGCAACGACAACTACAACCGCTTAAACGGCGGCCGCGGCAACGATACCATCTATGGTAACGGCGGCGAAGACACCATCGACGGCGGCGAAGGCGACGACAAACTGTATGGCGGTGCCGACCGCGACCATATCTTCGGCGGCACCGGCAACGATTTGTTGCGCGGCCAAGTCGGTAACGATACCTATTATTTCGCCCAAGGCTACGGTCATGACGTGGTACGCGATACTGAGGGCAGCAACATCGTCCGTTTCGGCAGCGGCATTACGGTTGACGATATTACCGTTCGCGAAGAGGGTGCCAATTGGGTGATTACGCTGAAAGAAACCGGCGACACCTTAACCCTTGAAAACCAAACCCAAGCCGGTGAAGCCGCAGCTTCTTTCGAGTTTTCAGACGGCCTTTATGGCGCCTCGGAACTGTGGAAAGCGGTAAACGGCACGCAGCCTGATGAAGCTTTCGGCCAAACCATTACCGGCACGCCCGAAGCCGACAGGCTGATAGGCGGAGACGGCAACGATTTATTGATCGGAAAAGAAGGCAATGATTATTTTGACGGCGGTGCGGGCAATGACCGCATGGAAGGTGGCTATGGCCATGATGTTTACTATTTCGGCAGAGGTTCCGGCCGTGATACCGTTTTGGATTTCAGCAGAATAGGTTTGGGCACGGGTGAAGCATTCGACACACCCCAGGCAGACAATACGTTGAAGTTCGGCCCGGGAATCCGCCCAGAGGATTTAGAGTTGACTGTTACGCCCGGTTATGAAGGGCTGGGTACGATTGAGTTTCCATATTCGGTTTCCAGGCTGCAAACCGAAGGGGACACTTGGCATATCAAGCTGAAGGGTACAGACGACAGCATTACGCTGCTGAACCAGACCAACGGTTATTCCGCCATAAGCTTTTTCGAGTTCGACAACCAAACGCTGACTTCTTATGAGATGGGCAAGCTTTTCGGTATTGGCTATACCACAACAGAAGTGGCCATGACCGATAATCAAAACTATACCGTTTTCGACAAGGTGAGGCTGTCTTCTGACGATGAGCTTTATATCACAGAGGTTAGCGGTGGCCGATTGATAAATATTTATCAGCGTTACGGTTTGGAAAGAAACGAAATAGCCGGCGAAATTACCGAAGCCGCCACTTTCCGTGGATGGGGCAGTTTACTTAACAACACCATATTGTTTGTGCCGGATAAACATACAAGCGAAGGCAAAGTAGCGTATTGGCAATACGACACCTATTTCGGCGACACCACCCGCCACGATCAAATCATCGAGTTTGCAGTCACCCCTGCCGACGGTGACTATGCAATCTACACCAACGATTACGGTACGGTTTATATCGCCAATAACCCGGAAGGCAGCGTGCTCGGCTCAAGTACGGGTTCGGATGTTTTTTATGGTTATGTAGGCAATGATGCCTATCGGTTCGGCTTCGGCAGCGGGCAGGATGTTTTGGCCGATACGGGCGGCTACAATACCTTATATTTCGGCGAAGGTGTTACGGTGGATAACATCACCGCCGAGGCCGTGCGCGTTGCTGAAAATACCTATGATTGGAAAATACAAATCACCGGTACCGATGATGTATTAACCATTCAAAAGCAGTTTAACGATCAGGGCGGGCCTGCCGTGTCGGAGTTTGTGTTTGCCGACGGCAGCAGTATTAGTAGCGACAGCTTCGGCGAACTGTTCGAACTGTTCCCTGTTAACCTAGAACTGTATGCAGCTGCCCGCAGCGTTTCAGACGGCCTGCTTGAAAGCAGCCAAACCCAAGCCCTTGAGAGCGGTTTGGCGGCTTGGTCGGGTGGAAGCGAAACCGAAACTGTTGTACAGGGTTCGGCGGGCATGGTGCCAAATAATGTGGCATACGCAAGCAACGGTACCGCCTTCTACACCGAGGACAATATGCAGAATATTGCCGTTATTTAACCTATAAAACTTTTATTTCCGGCAAACAGGCCGTCTGAAAACATTTTCAGACGGCCTGTTTATTGAGCCAAATAAAATCAGGAAAACTCTTTCATAAATAAATAATAGCATTTTCGGGCAGCCCGAGGATTGGGCGGAGCAGTCGTGGTGTAAGGGCGGCGGTGTGTAGGGTAACAGCAAAAATTTTGTCTAAGTTGGATTTTGTGTGTCCGAAACAACAAAATGTTTATACCAAATAAATATTTAATTTAAATAAAATTGAAATTACATAAATGCGAAAGGCTTATGCTATGGTGCTTATAGTTAATCTGTAAATACATCGTCATTTCAATAAGTTAAGTAAACTATTATTAAGATAAATTTACAAAGGCAAATCTTTTTACCTTTTTTGAAAAGGTATAAGATGATTTTGACGTTATAAAGTTAACGTTATCCCTGTGATTAATAATGTTTTAATATTAAGGAGAGAAATCATGGATACCAATACAGTAGTTGTGAACGGCACCCCGAACGACGACGTACTTTACGGCAGTTTGGGCCGTACCGTTATCTACGGCAACGGCGGTAACGACACTATTTACGGTTTGTCGGGCTTGGATACCATGTATGGCGGAGAAGGCAACGACACGTTCCATATCGCGGGAAGCGGCGACACCATTATTGAAGAATCCGGTCAAGGCTCCGACACCGTGTACAGCAGCGTCAGCTATACCGCGCCCAGAAACGTTGAGAATCTGGTGTTAACCGGCGATGCCCGCATCAACGGTACCGGCAACAACAGCGACAATACCATCACCGGCAACGACAACTACAACCGCTTAAACGGCGGCCGCGGCAACGACACCATTTACGGTAACGGCGGCGAAGACACCATCGACGGCGGCGAAGGCGACGACAAACTCTACGGCGGCGCTGACCGCGACAACATCTTCGGCGGTGCGGGTAACGACCTGCTCGACGGCGGCACCGGTAAAGACGTGATGCGCGGCCAGACCGGCGACGACGTTTACCACGTTGATAACGTTGACGACACCGTTATCGAAGAAACGGGCGAAGGCACCGACATCATTTACAGCAGCGTCAGCTACACCGCATCGCGCAATGTAGAAAACCTGGTGTTAACCGGCGACGCCCGTATCAACGGTACCGGCAACAACAGCGACAATACCATCACCGGCAACGACAACTACAACCGCTTAAACGGCGGCCGCGGCAACGACACCATTTACGGTAACGGCGGCGAAGACACCATCGACGGCGGCGAAGGCGACGACAAACTCTACGGCGGCGCTGACCGCGACAACATCTTCGGCGGTGCGGGTAACGACCTGCTCGACGGCGGCACCGGTAAAGACGTGATGCGCGGCCAGACCGGAGACGACGTTTACTACGTTGATAACGTTGACGACACCGTTATCGAAGAAGCGGGCGAAGGCACCGACATCATTTACAGCAGCGTCAGCTACACCGCATCGCGCAATGTAGAAAACCTGGTGTTAACCGGCAGCGCCCGCATCAACGGCACTGGCAACAACAGCGACAACACCATCACCGGCAACGACAACTACAACCGCTTAAACGGCGGCCGCGGCAACGATACCATCTACGGTAACGGCGGCGAAGACACCATCGACGGCGGCGAAGGCGACGACAACCTCTACGGCGGTGCCGACCGCGACCATATCTTCGGCGGCACCGGTAACGACTATATCGACGGTGGCACCGGCAACGATTTGTTGCGCGGCCAAGCCGGTAACGACACCTATTATTTCGCCCAAGGCTACGGTCATGACGTGGTGCGCGATACCGAGGGCAGCAACATCGTCCGTTTCGGCAGCGGCATTACGGTTGACGATATTACCGTGCGCGAAGAGGGTGCCAATTGGGTGATTACGCTGAAAGAAACCGGCGACACCTTAACCCTTGAAAACCAAACCCAAGCCGGTGAAGCCGCAGCGGAGTTTGTGTTTGACAGCGGCAGCGTAAGCAGCGCTGCTTTGGCAGAAACATTCGGCCTTGTTCCCGCTGCTTCAGGGTTGGTGTTGAATGACGATTATCTGTCTGTTACGTTTGATTATAACAATGAAGGATTTGCTTATTTTTCTGTGTTGGATAACGACAGCACCTCTTCGGGAAATGGTTTAACGCTGCTTAATGCAGAAGTGGTTTCTGGTAACGCCGAGATTTACTTTGATGAGAAAGGTATTGGTTATTGGACTAACTTCGAGCAAGCCGGTGATCACGAGGTGGTGATCGAATACACGGCAACCGACGGCATTGAAACCGGCACGGCAAAAGTGTATTTAAGCGCTTTCAATGATTTTGACAGCTTCTATCATCCTGATTACGGCTATCCCGACGCTTATCTGTACAGCGGTGATTTAGGCTCTACCACCATTTTGCCGGCATCTACCGAAGGCAGCGTGTTAACCGTTCACAGTGCCAATCTGCCTGCGGCGGAAAGCAGCACGGCAGCCGTTTCCGACGGCCTGTTGGAAAGCAACGGCGCACAAGTGCTTGAAAACGGCTTGGCCGCCTTGTCCGACGGTTCGCAAGCCGTTGCGGGCGCTGGTATCGGTATGGCAGACACCGCCGCCTATGCCGCCAACGAAACGGTTTTCTACACCGAAGATACCGTGCAGAATGCCGCCGTTATTTAAGCAGTAAGATTCTGCCTGTAACAGGTTGAAACGAAAGGCCGTCTGAAAATATTTTTCAGACGGCCTGAATCTTTTGCCAAATTCATACTGGCATAAGGAATGCTTCCGTTATGTCCGGGCCAAGCCCGGGTGTGGCAAAAATATTCTCAAATTGTGCCGGTTTATTGCGCCGGCGGTACAAATTTTTGCCAATTGGTGCGCACATATTCTGCGGCGGCGGCGATGTCTTCGTCGGCGGCATCGTAGTAGGCTCCGTCCAACTCTTCAAACATATCGAAACGGGCGCGGATGGCGTCGGGCGGAGTGTCTTCATCGGCGAGCCATTCGATGGCGCTGCCGTGCTGAGCATAGAGGGCTTTGGCCTGGTCGATGATTTTCGGGGTGGGTTTGATGCGCCAGCGGCGCAGGCTGTCGGCGAGCGGATTCATGAAGATATATTCGCCGTAACCGGCGGCAATCAGTTGCACGAAGCCGCCTTCCTGCACTTGGCTGTCGAGATAGCAATAGGCCAGCAGGGTGTGCTGTTCGTCGTTGAGTGTTTCGATGCCGTGCGCTTCGCTGTGTTCGAGGTAGGCGGAAGCGAGGGCGTAGAGGAATGCGGCGGCGTCTTGCGGGTCGAAGTCGGCGGGGTTGACGGTCATGGCGGTGTGTTCCGGCGGTGAAAGAAGGGTGTCGGAAGTTTTTCAGACGGCCTGACTGTGCGGCGGGGCCGTCTGAAAGTCTATACTTCGATGCGGTTGGGGGTGAAGGTTTCCCATTTGTTGCACGCAGGGCAGTGCCAGAAGAAGACTTGCGATTTGAAATGGCAGTTGCGGCAGCGGTACATCACGGCTTTTTGCAGCTGGCGGCCGATGATGGCGCGCATCATGTCGGCGTCGGCTTTCCATTCGGGAGGCAGGCCGCTCAATTGCAGGCCGAGCAGGCGGTAAACGCCGTTGAGGTCGGGCTTTTTGCGCACCAAGTCTGCGGCGGTTTGGTTGGCGGCGGCTTCGCCGTTGAGTAGCAGCGATTTGTCGTAAATCACGTTGATCAGGTCGAGTTGCGGAAAGGTGTGCATATAGCCGATGAGCACGCTCAAGCCTTCCTGCGGTTTGCCCTGCGCGTCGTAGGCGTCGTAGAGCCGTTCGCCGACCATGCTCAGGTAGGCGTGGTTTTGTTTTTCGATGGCGGTGTAGGCTTCGACGGCGGCGGCGTAGTGGCCTTGCTTTTGCTCGATGTCGCCCAAAATCATGTTGGCGCGGGTGCATTTTTTGTTGGCGTTCAAGGCGTTGTGCACATGGCGGCGGGCGGTATCGAAATCGGACTGGAATAGTGCGGCCTGCGCCAGCTCGCAATAGAATTGGGCGATTTCGAATTGGTAGGTTTGTTCGTCGTGGCTTAACAGCTGCGCCGTTTCGATGGCTTTTTCCCAGTCGCGGTCTTGCTGGTAGATGCTCAGCAGCACTTGGCGGGCTTCTTTGGCCATGTTGCCGTTTTGCAGGCCGGTGAAAATCTGCTCGGCGCGGTCGACCAGGCCGGCGCTTTGGTAGTTCAGGCCCAGCTCGAACAGCACACGTTCGCGTTTGTCGCCCACGGTGTCGGGCGAATCGAGCAGGGCTTGGTGCATATTGATGGCTTTGTCGTTTTCGCCGCGCTGGCGGTAGAGTTTGCCCAGTGTGAGGTTCAAGTCGTAAGACTGCGGCTGCTGGTCGATCACTTCGGCCAGTTCGCGCGCGGCTTTGCCGCTGTTGCGGTCAACGAGGGCATCGAGGCTTTTATAAAAGCCGCCGGGTACGGTTTTGGCCTGTTTGAGCACGGTTTTCATATCGACGCGTGCGGCGAACCAGCCCATTGCGAAGAAAACCGGCAGCAGGATAATCGGCAGCAGCAGTATCCAGATTTCGTTTTCCATGCGGGTTTATTCCTTGCGTTCGAGCGGGGCGGGCGCGGGGTTTTGCGGCTGCGGCACGGCCAAATCGGCGGCGGCGGTGCGGGCGGATTTTTTCACTTCGGCGCGCAGGCGGTTGTTTTCGCTGCGCAGGGCCAGCAGGCGGCCGAAGAGTGCGAAAATGCCGAACACCGAGCCGATAACGAAGGCACCGAACAATACCAAAATCAGCGGCACGTCCACGCTTTGCGCGGGCAGATAGAAAAACTGTACGCTTTGCGTGTTGCTGACGGCGAGAATTAAAAATATCAATAAGATGATGATTTTGATGATGGTGTAGAAGATTTTCATCTCATGCTCCGTATTGCAAAGGGCCGGGCCGTCTGAAAGGCGCGGAAACCCGAAGTTTAAACGATTTGCTTTGTTATAGCGAAAAAAACTTTAGCCCGCTCCGGTGAGGTGAAGTTACGGCGGAAATAAGTTTTTCTGTTGCAGGATACGCCCGCCTGCCGCCCGCAGCACTTTTCAACACTGCGGCCTTGTCGTAATATCTGCCGTTGAGAATATTAAACGGTTTTTCGCAAAGGAAAAAACATGACCGACCAAAACGCTGTCATCACGATCACAATCACCCCGCATGATTTGCCGCTGCATTGCTCCGGCCCGCAAAACGAAACGTGGAACGGCCACCCGCGCGTGTTTCTGCCCATTCAGTCGAACAGCACCATAGAGTGCCCGTATTGCGGTGCGGTGTATCAATTGGTGGGCGAGGCAAAAGGACATCATTAAAAAAGCAAAGCGGCAAACGCAAGTTTTGCATATATTTGGAGCTAATCCGAACGATAAGGCCGTCTGAAACGTTTTCAGACGGCCTTGATGTTTGCGGGTTATTTTTTATCGGCCTTGCGCGTATAGGTAGCATAATAGCCGTAACCGCTGCGGCCTTCGCTGCGCATGCCGTTGAGTATTACGCCGCTGACCTTGATGTTGCTTTGGGCCAGACGGTTGGCGCTGATATCGAGTTCGCGGGCGGAGGTGGCGTTGTAGCGCGTTACCAAGAGCGTGGTGCCCGCTTGTTGACCGACAATGTTGGCATCGGTTACCGACAGCACCGGCGGAGTGTCGATAACCACATAATCATAACGCTGGCGGGCACGGCTCAACAGTGTGGCGAGACGGCCGTCGAGCAGCAGCTCCGACGGATTTTCGGGCAGGGGGCCGTGGCCGATAAAGCTCAGATTGGGGATTTCGGTTTCCTGCACGGCCTGGCCGGGGGAGAGTTTGCCTTCGAGAATGTCGGACAGGCCTTTTTCAGAGTCGACGGCAAACAGTTCGTTGAGATAGCCTTTGCGCATATCGGCATCAATCAGCAGCACTTTTTTACCCGATTGCGCCATCACGGTGGCCAGATTGGCGGCCACGAACGATTTGCCCACGTTGGGCGAAGTGCCGGTAATCATCAGGATATTGTTTTTGGCATCTATCATCGAGAAATAGATGTTGGTGCGCAGGGCGCGCAGGGCTTCCACTGCGGCGTCGGTGGGCGCTTCCACGCCCAACAGGTAGTTGGCGCGGTTGCCTGAAAACGATTTGAGCTTGCTGCGCAGGGTGTCGCGCTTACTCTGCGCTTTGGAAAGCGGAATAATCGCGGCGACATCCATGCCCATCGCTTCGATTTCCTCGGGCTTGGTGATGCCGTGGCGCAGGGCGGAGCGCAGCAGGAACCAGCCTGCGGTCAATACGCCTGCGGTCATGGCGGCCAAGAGGGTAATCACGGCTTTGCGCGGGGCAACGGGTTTTTCGGGCACGTCGGCGTAGTCAACAATCCACACGTTACCCTGGGTGCTGGCCTTCATGATGTTGAGTTCCTGCTGCTTGGCCAACAGTTGGGTGTAGGTGGTTTGGTTGGTTTCCACGTCGCGGGTCAGGCGGATAACTTCCTGCTGGGTGTTGGGCAGCTCGGCGATTTGTTGGTTGATTCTGCTTTTGGCTTTTTCGAGCACGGCCAGTTTGTCGAGCACGGCTTTATAGGTGGGGTGCTCTTGGGTGTAGAGTTCGGCCAGCCCGGCTTCTTCGGTGCGCAGGTTGGTAATCTGGGTTTCGATGTTTACCAAGCTCTCGAGCGCGCCTTTCGATTCGACGGGAATATCGAGCGAGCCGCTTTTTTTGCGGTATTCGTTTAATTTGTTTTCGGCTTCCTGCAATGTGGCTTTCAGGCGCGGCAGTTCGTCGCTGATAAAGGCCAAGCCGCTGGCGGCCACCTGAACGTCGCGGTTGATGTTTTGGTTGACGTAGTTATCGGCGATGCTGTTCAGGATTTTGGTGATTTTGTCCGGCTCGGTGCCTTTGTAGGCCAAGTTGATAATCGGGCTGGTTTTGCCTTTGCTCGATACGGTCAGGTTTTGCTTGAGGTTTTCGATCGCGCTGAGTTTGGAATGTTTCACCAGCGTAAAGCGTTGGCCGTCGTCGGCCAGAATCTGGTTGACCTGAAGCGTGGTTTGCGGGCTGAGTTTCAGCGCCTGGCCGACTTTGCCGTTGAGCGTGCGCCCGTCGGGCAGCTCGACGGTGTAGCTTTTGTTGTTTTGGGCGGTAAGCACGAATGCTTCGTTAAGCCAGTCCGGCTCCACATCAAACGTGTGGATTTTCAGCTCGGGTTCGGTGTCGCTGCTGAGGTTGTGCACCAGGCTGCCGACAATGGGGAAATATTTCGGCGTAACGGTTTGGGCAAGTTGCAGGTCGTCGACGGTTTTGCCCAGCACCAGCCGCGACTGCGCCAGCTCCAGTTCGCCTTCAAACGTGAGGTTGCTGTTTTCGGGCGAGAACAGGTTGCTGATTTCGGTCAGAATCTGGTTTTGCTTGGTTTCGATTTCCAGCATGGCGTCGGCGCGGTAAACGGGGGTGGCGGCCAGGCTGTAGAGCGCGCCCAAAAAGCCGCCGGCCAAAACGGCGATGGCAATCGGGTATTTATAGTGGAGCAGGTTGCGCAGCTGCTGGCCTACGTCGATTTCGCCGCCGCTGTTTTGCGGCGGGTGCGGATATTGTGGGTATTGTTTTGCCATGTTCGGAAATTCCTTTTCATTTCTATTTTTTCGTTGTGGGTTTGACCGGCCGGTATTAAGGCCGAACCATCAGCTTGAACGCCCATTGTTCGGCGGCATCGTCAATCTGGCGGTAAACCGTTTCAAACACTTCGTCGGTTTGCCCGTAGGGGTCGGGTATGCTTTTTTTGGGCAGCCATTGGCCGAACAGCATGGTTTTGCTGCGTGCTGCGGGCAGTACGTCGGCCACGCTGTCGATATGCCGGGGTTCCATCACCAAAATCAAATCGGCTTCTTCGCACATGGCGGCCGTTAATTGGCGGGCGGTATGGCCGGCGACAACCACGCTGCGGCGCAGGGCGGTGCGTATGGCCTGCAGGTCGGCATCTTTGCCCACCAGTGCCCTCAATCCCGCCGACGACACTTGCAGATGGGGCATTTTCTGCTGCAACAGCCGCTCGGCGGTGGGCGAGCGGCAGATATTGCCTATGCACACGATTAAAATCTTCTGATACATTTGGCCGAGATCGGTTAGTTGCCGCCGAAAATATTGTCGATGTAGTAAATGTTGCTGATCGATGGGGTAACTTGCGAAACGACGCGGTTCCAGCGGGCAACCGGCGCGGCGGTAACATATACCACGTCGTTGGCGCGCAGTTTGAAGCGGTTGGCCATGGCGTAGGCCGAGGCATCTTTCAGGTTAAGCTGGTAAACGTGTATGGGTTTTTCGCGGTCGGCCGGCACGTTGCGGATAACGAACACGCCCGAGGCGTTGGCGGTTACCTGGTTCATGCCGCCCGCGTTGCCCAATGCCTGGGTGAGGGTCAGGCCGTAGTTGCCCAACGGCAGGGAGGTTTGTTTGCCGACTTCGCCCATCACATGGATGCGGCTGTTTTCGTTGGTGGGCACATAGATGACGTCACCGCCGCGCAAGAGCAGATTCTGCGACAAATCGCCGTATTGGCGGATATCTTGCAGCGAAATGGTGCGCTCTACGCCGTTTTGCGTCCATTTGATGTTGTTGGTGTCGGCATTGCCGGCGGCGCCGCCGGCTTGGTCGATAACGTCAAGCAGGGTGAGCGGCACGTTGGTCAGCGGGAACTGGCCGGGTTTGCCTACGGCGCCGGATACGGAAACGCGTTGCGAACGGAATTCTGCCACGTTCACCGAAACCTGCGGGTTTTTGATATAGCGTTTCAGGCGGGCGGTGAGTATGGATTGCAACTCGGGCAGGGTTTTGCCGCGTGCGTAGATTTTGCCGGCCAGCGGGTAGGACAGATAGCCGGATTCGTCAACCCAAGCACCGTTGCTCACCTGTTTGCTGTCGGGGCTGAGGCTGTCGGTGGCGGGGGTGTTCAGGTCGGGGTGGTGCCAAACCAAGATGTTCAGCACGTCGCCGCTGCCGATGCGGTAGCGGTAGTCGGCTTTTTGACGGTCGAGCGCGGGGTTGCTCAGGGCGCGGCGCGGCGCTTCTTCCATGCGGTCGAGCAGGCCGGGGGTAATCGGATGGATGCTGACGCGGTTGCTGATGTTGGTGTCGGAGCGGCTTTCGCCTTCTTCGTAGACCACGGTTTTATTGTAGGTGGGCAGGCCGGAGCCGGGGATAACGGTACAGCCTGCGAAAGCGAGCAATGATAAGCTGATGGCAGAGAGTTTCGGGATATTCACGTTTTATCTTCCATTGGTGAAAAGGTTGTTGAGGCCGTCTGAAAAGAATAGTGTTTCAGACGGCCTTGCGGTTCTGCAACCACACTAAATCGCAGATATCGTCTTTGGGTGCAAAGCCGGTGGGCGCTTCCAATAAGAGTTGCCGCAGCGCCATTTGGTTCATTTGCTTACATGCTGAATCCATACGGTTAAGTATGTCGGATAATACTTCCCACGGCAGCATTACTTCGCTGGCGGTCATAATGCGGGGATGAGTGGTCTTCTGCACTTCGTCGCCGATTAACAATTCTTCATATAATTTTTCGCCCGGGCGCAGGCCGGTGATTTTGATTTCGATGTCGCCGTCGGGGTTTTGGTCGTCTTTCACCTCCAAACCGCTCAGGCGGATCATCTGTTTGGCCAGATCAATGATTTTCACCGACTCGCCCATGTCAAGTACGAACACGTCGCCGCCTTTGCCCATCGCGCCCGCCTGAATCACCAGCTGTGCGGCTTCGGGAATGGTCATGAAGTAGCGGGTGATGTCGCCGTGGGTGAGGGTGATGGGGCCGCCGGCGGCGATTTGTTTTTCAAACACGGGCACCACCGAGCCGGAAGAGCCGAGCACGTTGCCGAAGCGCACCATGCAGAAGCGGGTTTGCTGGCCGGGTTCGGCGGCCAATGCCTGCAAACACAACTCGGCCATGCGTTTGCTTGCGCCCATGGTGTTGGTGGGGCGCACGGCTTTGTCGGTGGAAATCAAAACAAAGGTTTCCACGCCCGCATCAACGGCGGCCTGCGCGCAGAAGAGCGTGCCGTACACATTGTTGCGCACGCCTTCGATGGTGTTGAATTCGACCATCGGCACGTGTTTGTAGGCGGCGGCGTGATACACGGTTTGCACGCCGTAGGCCTTCATGATGCTGAAGAGGCGGTTGCGGTGCTGCACCGAGCCGAGCAGCGGCACCACTTCGATATTCATGCCCGGGGCCGCCTGAAATTCGTTCAGTTCTTTGTCGATGCTGTAAAGCGAAAATTCCGATAATTCAAACAGCAGCAGCTTGGCGGGGCGGTAGCGGATAATCTGGCGGCACAGCTCGGAGCCGATGGAACCGCCCGCGCCGGTTACCAGCACCACTTTGCCGGAAATGTCGGCGCTCATCAGCTCGGGGCGCGGGGCGACGGGGTCGCGGCCGAGCAAGTCCACCACCGACACTTTTTTCAGCGAACTGATGCTGATTTTGCCGTCGACCAAATCCTTCATGCCGGGAATCGCCAGCACTTCGCACGGCAGGGCTTTGAGGCGCTCGATAATCAGTTTGCGCTGTTCCTGCGAGGCGCTGGGAATGGCCAGCAGGATTTTTTCCACGCCGTAGCGTTTGATTAAGTCTTCGATTTCAGACGGCCTGTAAACGGGCAGGTCGTAAATGGTGGTGCGCTGGATGGCGGTGTTGTCGTCCACAAACGCCACGGCGTTGTATTCGTTTACCTGCTTGATGGCTTCGAGCAGTTGGCGGCCCGACTGCCCCGCACCGTAGATAATCACGGGTGCCATTTGTTTGCGGTGGCTGCGGTCGGTGAGAACGGCTTTCAAAATGATGCGCGAACTGGTCACCAGCACCACCAGCATCAGGAAATACACCACCGGCAAGGCCAGCCGCAGCCGCTGTTCGAACAGCAGCACGCTGAATAGGAAAATAAACGCCGAGGCCACGCAGCCGAGCACGGCGGTGCTGAGAATGCGGGTGCTTACATAGCGGGTAACGGCGCGGTAGAGACCCAGCCGTACAAACAGCAAGATGGTCAGTACGGCGGTGGAGGCGAACGCCAGCCAGTTGGCAAAGCTGCCCCATTCGTTGAAATAGTTGGCTTTCAGGCTTTGGGCGAACCAAAAAGCCACAAAAATCACCAGGGTATCGTGGATAACGAAAAAGGTTTTTTTCACATTGCGGGGCAATGCAAGTAAGGTTTCCAAGTTCATCGTTTTATTATCCGGTTGTTATTGTTTTGGAAAAGCGTATTCTCGATCGGGATAACAGTGTTTTTTCAGACGGCCTTCAGAAGGCCGGAGCCGTCTGAAAACTTTCATGCGGTTGCTTCTGCGAGCACTTCTTGTATGTTTTTGCAGCAAAACGCCATTTCTTCGGGCGTGATGGTCGGGTGCACCAAAAACATCAGGCTGGTGTCGCCCAGTTCGACGGCGTTTTTCAACCGCTCTTTAGGCCGCCACGGCGTGTTGTCGAAAGCTTTTTCCAAATACACTTCCGAGCAGCTGCCTTGGTAGCAGGGCACTTTGCGTTCGGCCAAGGTTTCGACGATGCGGTCGCGGCTCCAGCCCGCTTTCAGGTTTTCCGGTTTCACAAACGCATAAAATTTATATTGCGCGTGTTCGATATAGTCGGGCACGTTTACCAAGCGGATGCAGGCAAACGGTTTGAGCACCGCTTCGAGTTGCGCGGCGTTGGCTTGGCGTTTGGCCGTCCAATCGCTCATGCGCTTGAGCTGGATGCGGCCGATAACCGCCTGCATCTCCATCATGCGCCAGTTGGTGCCGAAGCTCTCGTGCAGCCAGCGGAAACCGGGCGGATGTTGGCGGTTGTACACCGCATCGTAGCTTTTGCCGTGGTCTTTATACGACCACATTTTCGACCACAAATCTTTATCGTTGGTGGTAACCATGCCGCCTTCGCCGCCGGTGGTCATGATTTTGTCTTGGCAGAACGACCATGCGCCGACGTGGCCGATGGAGCCGACGGGCCTGCCCTTGTATTTGGCGCCGTGCGCTTGGGCGCAGTCTTCGATAACCCACAGTTTGTGCTTTTCGGCCAGCGCCATGATGCCGTCCATTTCGGCGGGCATACCGGCCAAGTGCACCACGATGATGGCTTTGGTGTTCGGCGTTAAGGCCGCCTGAACGGTTTCGGCGGAAATATTCTGGCTGTTCAAATCCACATCGGCGAACACGGGGTTGGCGCCGGCGGTTACGATGGCGGAGGCGGAGGCGAGAAACGTGCGCGAGGTAACAATCACGTCGTCGCCCGCGCCGATGCCCATCGCTTTGAGGGCAACGTCGAGCGCCAGCGTGCCGTTGCCCAGTGCAACGGCGTATTCGGTGCCGGCGAATTCGGCAAATTCTTTTTCAAACTCGCGGCATTCGGTGCCTGTCCAGTAGTTCACTTTGTTAGACAGTAAAACGCGCGAAACGGCGTCGGCCTCTTCTTGGGTGAAGCTGGGCCACGGGGCGATAGAAGTGTTAAGCATCGGCTGATCCTGCAAAAAGGCTGGTGGAATCTTTGGGGGCGACTTCTTCCAAAATGCGGCGGTCGACCAAGGTGTATTTCTGACCGTTGATTTCGACGTAGGCGCCGTCGTAGGGGGGGAACCAGAACGCGCGGATTTTTCTGCCCACGTCGTCGCCGGGGCGGATTTCTTTCATGGCTTCCATTTCGGCGCGGCTGGTGTATTCGCCGCCGATATTCGGGAAGGTGGGCAGTTTGGCTTCGCTCTCAACCGCCTGCATAATCAGGCGTTTGGCAAAACCGTCGAGCACCTGCATCGATTCGCGTTCGAGCGATTGCGCGGTGGCGGTGTCGGGGTCCATCGCAAAGCGCACCACTTCGATTAAATCACCGGTGTCGATGGAATCGTCGATATAGTGGGCGGAGATACCCCATTCGGAGAGGCCGTCCATAATCGCCAGGTTATAGCCGCCCGTGCCTTTGTATTCGGGCAGGATGGCAGGGTGGAAGTTGATGGTGCCGCGCGGGGGCACGGTTAAAAATTCGTCGCGCAGTTTGCGCCAATACAATACCGATAAGCCCAAATCGTATTTCAGACGGCCTTCACGCATGGCTTCGAGCGCAGTGTCGAAGGTGTAGAGCGGCAGCCCCAAACGTTTGGCCGCCGCCGTGGTGGGCGAGCCTTGCAGATGGCTGTCGGTTAATACGCCGACGATTTCGATGCCGCTTTGGGAGGATAGAAATTCCAAGAGGCCGGCGGAAACTTTTTTCCGTCCCATAAAGAGAATTCTGGTCATCGTGCAATCCTTTTTGCTTGAAAGGTGAATTTTAAAATTGAGGTTTAGGTGTTTATTAAACTTGCCAAGCCGTCGATACTGCTCAACCAGAGTGCGGGCTGGTGGGCGGCATCGAAATCCTGCGGGCGGTAGCGGTGGATATTATGAGCCTGCGGCAGGATGCCGATGGTTAGCCAACCCAAACGGTTGGGGGCAAGGAAGTCTTTTTTTATATTGTCGCCCACATAAATGCAGGTTTTGCCGGGATAGGCCACTTGTATTGCACAGAAGCGTTTTTCATCGGGCTTCTCGGATCGGCAGGCTTCCGAAATCAATAGTTGGTCGAAAGCATCAAGCAGTCCCAGTGCTTTGAGTTTCTGACGCTGGGTGAAGCTGCGGCCGTCTGAAACCAATACACGGGAGGCAAACGGGCGCATCAGTTGCTTTAGTTTCTCAGACGGTATATAGCCGGTTAAGTTCGGTGTGTGCAGCCGGTATAACCACAAAAGTGATTGTTTTTCATCATTGTTAAATCCGCACGCTGCACAAATCTGTTCGAGCCAGCTGCTGCTTTCGGGATCGATTTGCGCCAGCAGGCCGTCTGAAGTGTGCTGCGGGTAGAGTGCGGCAATATGGCGGCACACGGCTTGAATACCCGAAAGTTTGTAGTGGTATTCGGCATACAGGGTGTCGTCCAAATCCAGCACCAACACAGATTCGGCAGGGACGATACGCTTATTCATGAACCAATACTTTCGCGTCGTAGCGCAGCATAATCAGGTTGTTTTCCCATTCGTCGAAAAACGGGATTTTTTCGCCGTAGAGGTATTCGCGTATCAGCCAACCGGGATAGTTGCCGCCGGCGGCATAGGTGAGCGGGAAGCCGCCGCCGAAGCGCGGGTTGATTTCGATACCGTAAACTGTGTCGTCTTTGCAGAAGAATTGGGCGGTAATGCAGCCGCGCGCGCCGTCGAGGTGCGACATTTTGTCGGTTAACAGCGCGTAGAGAGCGTTGCGGCGGGTGGCGCCTTTGCTCACTTCGCCGGAGCGCACTTCCAAGCGTTCGCGCGGCACGCAGCATTTCAGACGGCCTGCACGGTCGTAATACAAATCGACGGTGAATTCGGTGAATTCGTTGGTGATGTCGATGTATTGGCAGAAGATGATTTTCGGGTCTTTGAGCATGTCGTAAGACAAATCTTCGGCGGTGTGGATATATTTCGCACCAATGCTGCGGCTGCCGTCGTAGGGTTTGGCAAAGCAGGGGAAGGTGAGGTTTTCGCGCTCGTAGATTTCGGGTGTGGCGATGTCGCAGCGGTTGAAAAGGCTGGCGGTGAAACGCTTGTCGCGGCAGATGGTCACCAGCTCCGAATCGGAAACGATGATGTGGATGCCCGCTTCTTCAAAACGGCGGCGCGCGTCGGCGAGTTTTTGCAGCTCGGTGTCGATGGTGGGGATAATCAGGCCGATGTTTTGCTCGACCGCCAGATCGAAAATGCTGTCGATATAGTTTTCGGCGGAAATCGGCGGCACGCTGAACGCGCCGTCGGCCACATGGCAGGCGGGCGACATACAGGGGTTCAGGTCGGTGGCCAGCACCTTGATGCCGTCTGAAAACTTGGCGGCTTCGGCTTGGAAGTCCTGCACAAGCTCTACGCGGCGGCCGGCAGATAAAATAAGGATGTTATTTTTCATCATGGTCTTGGTTTCCAGTGAAGTAAGGCATGGTGGCTTCGCCTTCGGCAGAAATTCCTTCCCGCACGAATACCTTTTTGATGGTTAAGAATAAAATTTTGATATCCAGCCAAAAGCTGTAGTTGTCGATATACCAGACATCATATTTGAATTTTTCGTCCCACGAAATCGCATTGCGCCCGTTTACCTGCGCCCAGCCGGTAACACCGGGCTTCATTTCGTGGCGGCGGTATTGGAATGCGTTATACAGCGGCAGATAATGCATCAGCAGCGGGCGGGGACCGACCAGGCTCATGTCGCCTTTGAGCACGTTCCACAATTCGGGCAGTTCGTCGAGACTGGTGGCGCGCAGTTTTCTGCCGAACGGGGTGAGCCGTTCGCTGTCGGGCAGCGGGTTGCCGTTTGCATCAACGGCATCGCGCATGGAGCGGAATTTAATCATTTTGAACGGTTTGCCGCCCAGTCCCGGCCGCTCTTGGGTGAAAAACACGGGCGAGCCGAGGTTTTTGCGGATAAGGTAAACCAACACCAAAAACACGGGCGACAGAATAATCAGGCCGGCTGCCGAGGCGGTAATGTCGAAAAGGCGTTTTATGATTTTATTCATGGCCTAGGCTTTCAATAAGGTTGGCGATTTTCCGGTAGGATACATCGCGTTTGAAACGGCGGATAATTTCTTCTGAACGGGCGGGTTGGTTTTTTTGCTGCAAAATGCGTTTGGCTGCGGCTGTAAAACTTTCCACATTGCCTGAGCTGTAGTCGGCATGGGGAACTAGCTGCAATACTTCGGCCACTTCGCTGTTGACCTGGCTGTTCAGAATCGGTTTTTGCAAAGCCATGTAGTCGGACAGTTTGTTGGTGATGGAGGCCGATGAGTGGGCGTGTATGGGATTGACGGCAATATCGCAACTTTTTGCTACCGACATCATTTCAGAGTAGGGAATATAACCGTAAAAACAAATTGATTCATCAGCGTATTGTTTTAATGTTTGTAAATTAGGGCCGCCGCCCATTATGTGCAGCTCGACTTTTTCTCCTGCGGCGGCAAGCTGTCGGATGCCTTGGCATACGGTTTGCATATCGTAGCTGAAACTGAGGGTGCCCAAATAGAAAAAACGGGTAACACCGGTGTTGTCAAACACCTTGGCGGGGGCGTTTTCTAAGGTTTCGTAATCTGCACCGATGTAAACTACTTCACCCGGAACGTTCGGGTTGGCTGCTTTGGCACGGTCAAGATAGGTTTGCGATACGGCAACCAAACCGTCGGCATAACGGTAGGCGGTATCGGCGCGGCCGGAAAACGGCAGCAGTTTGGGCGGTATTTTTTTTAAAAACGGCAGCACGGCTGAAAATGATTCGGGCCAAACGTCTTGCACATCTATGATTAACTTATAGCCCAAACGCGCTTTATGTTTGCCCAAGAGAATGTTGGTGGCAATAAACGGGTAGGCCGAATACACGATGTCTTGTTCGCCGGGGCGGCATTGTTCCAGCCATTTTTCGAAGTGTTTCACGAACACATGATGGCTTTGCACGCGCTTGAGCGATACATTTTTAGTGTAGCCGCTTTCGTTGAGCAGCATCACTTTCAGACGGCCTTTGGAAGCGGCTGCGGCATCTTCAGGCCGTCTGAAAGATTTGTCGTAATGTTTGAAATTGCTGGTAATCAATAAAACATCGTGCTGCTGCGACAACAGTTCGGCAAGATACCAAAAACGGTTGAAGTGCGGCTCGGAGGGCAGGGAGCAATAGGGGGCGACAATGGTAATCTTCATTATCGGGCCTCACATACGGTATGCCGCCATGGTGGCGCGGTAGATTTCTTCATCGGAACACAGGGCTTCAACGTGTTGCCTGAGGGCTTTGCCCATTTGTGTGCGCAAGGCTTTGTCGTGAACCAGTTTTTCAACGGCATCGGCAAATTTTTCTTGGTCGCGCAAGGGGGTGCAGAAGCCCGTTTCACCGTTAATAATCATTTCGGGAATGCCGATAACGCCGTAGCTGACCACGGCGGTTTCATACATTCCGGCTTCTAAAATATTGTTGCCCACGCCTGCGCCGTGATCGCCGTCGCAGTTGAGTGTATTAACCAGAATATCGATTTCTTTGAAATAGGCGTTTAAATCCCGTATGCCGCCGAGAAAAGTAACTTTGTCGGCAATGCCTAAGCGGTGTGCCTGTTGTTTCAGGTTGTCGGTTTCTTCGCCGATGCCGGCGATGTTCAGGCGCACATTCAATCCCCTGTCGGTTAAAATTTTGAACACATCAAGTGTTAAATCTACTGCGCGCACTTTGTCCAGGCGCGACAAAGTGCCGATCATCACATGGTCGCGTTCGGATTTTTGCGGGGCAGCGGCCAGCTTGGGCAGGGCATTGTAGGTGTAGGTGATACGCGAAGCAGGAAACCCGTGGCGGATAAGTTTGGCCTGCTCGTGTTTGCAGTTGCCGATGATATACACGCCGAGTTTGTCGAACAGCCTGGCAATTCTCGGATAGGTTTCGGGGTCGAGGCCGCGGGCGTGGTAGAACACTTTGGTTTTCGGAGAAACCAACTTGGCGGCAACGGCGCAGGCGGGAACAATACGCGCCATCTGGCAGTGCACGATGTCGGGCTTTTCCTGCCTGAGCAGTTTGGCGTAGGCCAATGCGCCTTTCAGGTAACCGGCTTTTCCGCTTTGGTAAAAATCGATATTGCGCCAAGAGATGCCCAAATCTTTGGCATCTTTCACCAAGGGGCCGTCTGAAGAGGCTAAAATAACATTGTGGCCGTGTTCGTGAAGTAAACGGGCCAAACGAAAGGTGGCGTTTTCCGTGCCGCCCAAGCCGCTCATGGAAGAGGTTAGAATGATTTTCATCGGTTATTCTCCATTTTGTAGGCAGCCATAGTGGTGCGGTAGATTTCTTCGTCGGAACAGAGTGAAACAACACGGTTGTGTAGCGCGTTGCCCATTTCAACCCGTAAATCAGGGTTGAGAACCAGCGCTTCTACTGCTTCAACGAAAGCATGGCTGTCGCCGGTGGGGATGCAGTAGCCGGTTTCCCCGCTTACCACGATTTCCGATACGCCCGACATATTGTAGGTTACAACCGGTGTGTTATAGAGCGCGGCTTCCAAAACATTGTTGCCCACGCCGGCACCGTAGTCGCCCTGAAAAAACGGTGTGCTGACCAATATATCGACTTCTCTGAAAAAAGCGGTCAGATCGTGGATGCCGCCGAGAAAGGTAACTTTATCGGCAATGCCCAAACGCCCGGCTTGAGTCTTCAGGTTATCGGCTTCCTCACCGTTTCCGGCAACCAAAAGTTTGACGGGCAGGTTGCGTTCGCTGGTTAGGGTTTTGAAAATGTCCAGCATCAGATGTACGGCGCGGTGTTTGTCGAGGCGTGACAAAGTGCCTAACACCACATAATCTTTAACGGTTTTTTCCGGCACGGATTCTACTTTGTGCAAGGCGTTATAAGTGTAAGTGATGCGGTTTGCCGGAAAGCCGTAACGAATGATTTTGTCGCGCTCGGTTTTGCAGTTGGCAATAATGTTTACGCCGAGCTTGCTGAATAATGAAGTGATTTTCGGATAGGTTTCTGCGTGCAGGCCGCGGGCATGGTAAAACACCTTGGTTTTCGGAGAAGCCAGTTTGGCCGCGATGGCGCAGGCGGGCACGATGCGGGCCATTTGGCAGTGGATGATGTCGGGCTGTTCATGTTTGAGCATTTTGGCGAATGCCCACATACTTTTCAGATAGCCGGTTTTGCCGCCGCTGTAAAAATCAATGTCGTACCAGTTGATGCCCAAACCTCGGGCACGCTCTATCAAAGGGCCGTTTGAAGAGGCCAACACAACAGGATGGCCGTATTGGCGCAACAGCCGGCCTAAGCGGAAAGTGGCGTTTTCTGTGCCGCCCAAACCGCTCATCGAAGTGGCTAAAACAATTTTCTTCATAATATTATTATCTGCGTGATACGGAGTAGGGTTGGTATGTGTATTGTGGTGCACGGGCAGGAGTGGCACGGTAAACCGTGTCGAGTAAAATCAACATGCAGGGCAGCCAAATAAAAGGCAAACGCAAAATCGAAGAGGGAATAAAGCCACCCACTAAAAAAATCACCATGCAGAACAAACCGAAAAAACGTTGCCTGTTGTTTAAGCGGGCAGCAATCAGCGCTACGGTGTAAGCCAGCACATAAGCGATAAATGCCAAAAGTGACACGATGCCGAAGCCCAAATACAGCTCGATGATGAAGCTGTGGGGGTTGTTGAAGCCCAAACTGCCGCTGAGGTTGCCGCCAAAATATTCTTGAAAGTTTTTGGGGCCGTATCCGGTTATCAGGAAAGGCGGGTTGTTCCAGAAAAAGTTATAAATTTCCTGCCGGTAAGATACGGAATTGTCGCTTTCCAAATCGAATAAAAACAAATAAAGACGCGATGAAATGTTTTCTAAAAACGGATTGCCGTAAAGTGACAGCAAAAATTCTTTCACCCATTGGGTGGGAATGGAATACACACCGATAGCCACCAAAAAAACAGCAACCAACGTTACCAAGGCGTTGCCGCGATACATCAGGGTGCCTAAAAACAGCAGCACATAAAGCATAGTGGCCGTGCGTGAGGCGCTGATGATGATGATAAAACCTAAAAGCAGAAACAGCAGCCAGCCCGTTACGATGTCTTTGTTTGAGTTACTTTGCAGGTTGAAAAAAAACATCACGGCAGGGGCAAAGCACAAGGCAGTTGTGCCTAAGTTGTTAGGGTTAAAGAATAAACCTTTGATGATTCCGGATTCGAGCGTGATGATTTCATCGCCTCTCACAAACTGTATGCCCAAAAGCAGCTCGAAAACGGGCGGCACACAGATAAGCAAAATCATCACCAAAAGCAGCCTGCGTATGAATTGAAGCCTGTTTGGATGGTGCAGCAAAATAGATTGCAGCAGATAGAAAAAGCAGGGAACCGTTATAAAAAACGTTAAATCCGCATAATTGGATGTAGCGAGTGAAGAGATAAAAAAGTGCATTGAAGCCCAAGCGGCCATCACGGTCAGGCTGAGCAGCATAAAGGCAACAGTGCCGTTGAAGCGCTTGTTTTCAAAAAATGCAATCAGCAGCGTACCGAACACAAATACCATCGACAGTGGATTGTCGATACGCGGAATACCTGCCAAAGATGCCAGCATGGGTCCCGCCATATAGGCGAAAAGCATGCCGTATAGCATAAAAATATAAAGATTCTGGCTTTTGATTTTCATATTAACCACCTGCTGAAACTGAGTCGGCCGATAAAACACGGCGGTATTCTTCGGTGATTCGCGACACAACACTTTTTTCGCTGAACTCTTCCAGGCAGTTGTTTCGGAGTGTTGCCGTATCGTAACGGTTGCGGTTTTCATAGATATCAACTAAAGCCTGAGTGAGTGCCTGCACATTTTCTTTAGGCACCAGCAAGCCGTTTTCAGGTGTAACGATTGATTCAGGGCCGCCGCAGCGGGTGGCAATAACCGGCAAACCTTGTGACAGAGCTTCGATATAAACCACACCGAAAGTTTCATTGCGGCTGGCCAACACAAAAGCATCAGACCGCCGCATCAAGGCCAATACTTCATCATACTTTAATGCACCGAGAAAGGTTACGGCATTTTGCAGGCCGAGCTGTTCGGCTTGGGCGTGCAGATCCGCATCGGCCATACCCGTGCCGCCGATTTCCAGCTTGAGATTGGGGTGGGTTTTCAGGGCTTCGGCAAAAGCAGGCAGCAGAATATCGAAACCTTTATTGAAATTCAGGTGGGCAACCGAGCAGAAAGTAAAATTGCCGTTGTGCGGTTTTTCGGCAAGATTGAAAGGTTCGGCGGCTTTGGCCGATAACATATTGGGAATATATTTCCAATCCAATCCCCGGTATTCGGAATGTAACAGTTCGCAAAAATGTTTGCTGACGGCAATACGGGAAGCGCAGGCAGCGGCGGAACGGTGCATACCATCCCATTGCCAATCATGAATCAGTTTGCGCGCATAAGTTGAGCTGTGCTCGGTAATCACATAGGGAATGCCGGTTTCGCTGTGGATTTCATAAGCAAGTATACCGCCGAAGTTCATGGCATGAGCGTGGATAATATCCGGGCGGCCATAATCACGCACATAACGTTCAAACAGTTTTTTGCCCGCCTTAACCCAGCGGGTGCGGTCCAGCGGCTGGCGCGGAAAGAAATACATACTTTTATACACATAAGTGGGTATTTCTTCTTCAATATAACTGCGGATGCCGTAGCCGCCGGTAAAAATGGTTTTGGTGTGGCGCAGCGAGCGGAAAAGCGGAGCAATCACCCCCACTTGCAAGCCGGAACGCTGCAAAGCCTGCGCCTGTTGGCGGAAGAAAATACCGTCCACATCCTCGGGGGTGGCGGGATACCAAGAAGGAATGATTAAAACGTGCATAGAACGTTACCTTGTTATTATTAAATTGTGCCGGCGGCTATTTTTTCAGACGGCCTTTAACTTTTGCCGCCAAAGAGCCGATGGTGGCACGGTGTTTCCAATACAGCGCGACCAATGCAGCCAGCCACATCAGGGCGAAAATATAATAATTGCCGCTGTTGCCGCCATAAGTGTAAGCCACGCATACAGCCAAACAGGCAAAGGTGGTGCCGTAGAGTTTGGCGCGCGGCAGCGGCAGCCACAGGCGGGCCGAAGCCTCGCTTTTCAATGCCGAAAACGCCCAAAATGAAACAGCATTGGCAATGGCCGCACCTTTGGCGCCCAATGCGGGCACCAGCACATATAAAAGCACGGCGTTCACCAGCAGGGCAGTTACCGAAAACACCGTAATCAGCCAGGTTTTTTTGCTCACGTTGATGCCGATGCCGGTTACCTCGGTTAAGGTGTAAAGCAGCGGAAACAGCATACTCGAGAGCAGGATAAACTGCACCGGCGCATATTTATCGGGCAGTATCCAAGCCACCAGCGGCGAAAAAATTCCCACAATACAGATAAGCGCAGCGATCAGGTCGGTCATCGATTCGGTGATACCGCCGATTTTATCCAAGTTGGTGTTTTCTTTCACCCATCTGAACACCATTGGCGCCCAGATAACCGAAAAAATATTTTGAAAAATCAATGCAATAGCGCCGAAGCTCACTGCCATCGAATACACGCCCAGCTCCGACAGCCCCGCCAGCTCTTTCAGTAGAAAGCGGTCTATCGAGGTAAAGCCCCAATAAGCCAGCCCGCCCAAAGCCAGCGGCACGCCGTAGCGCAGGCTTTCCTGCAGCTGCGGCATGGAAAACGGCGCAGCGGCGGCGGCTTTCAGCTCGCGGCGAGTCTGCCAAAGTAAAGCACTGATGGTGATAACTTGCGCCAACACATAGGCCGATATCAGCGTGAGCGTGTCGGTGGGCAGGCCGGCGGCCACATAAACCAGCACAAACACCAAAATCAAGGCCTTGGGCGACAGTTGGCCGAGCGAGAAAGCGAAAGCCTTATCCTGCATCCGCAAAATCAGCAGCAGATAACGCGAAAACACCGCACCGGCCAAAAACATCAAACACAGCAGCCCCAAAACGCCGTTGCTGATTTCCAATATCATTTCAGACGGCCAGGCCGCGCACCACAATGCCAAGCCGCCGCAAAGGGTTAAGGTGATGAGCAGCGGCAGCGAAAGAATGGTTTTCAGCAAAGCCGCTTTGTTTTCGGCGGCATGGTATTCGCGCACATACGACTGATCCAAGCCCAAGCCTGCCACGGTGAGCATCAGAGCAGCAACGGTTTGCAGCAGCACCGTGCGGCCGATATCTTCGGCAGGGTAATACCAAGAAATCAGCGGCAGGGAAACGATTCCGATGGCGGCGCTGCCTAAGGGGCCGAGCGCGTAGCCCAATAATTTTCGTGCATTCATAAAATAACAGAAGCGTAGCCGGGCAACGCTTCTAAAGTTTTTCAGACGGCCTTCGCAACATCACAACGGTTGTGTTCCGAAGGCGCCTGCATATTTTTACAGGCCGTCTGAAACCATCAAACGGCTGCCTTGAGCGCTTCGGCCACTTGGCGCACCTGCGCTTCGGTTAAATACGGGTGCATGGGCAGGCTCATCACTTCTTCGGCAACTTTGTCGCCAACGGGCAGCACGGCATCGCTGGCCACAGCGGGCTGTTTGTTGAGCGGAATCGGATAATGCACGGCGGTGGGAATGCCTGCCTCTTTCAGCTTGGCCTGCACCGCGTCGCGGTTTTTCACACGCACGGTGTATTGCGCGTAGGCGCTGCGGTTGTGCGCTTCGATAAACGGCGCGGCGATGCCGGCTTCAGCAAGGGCGGCGGCATACATTCCGGCCACTTGCCCGCGCAGTTGCATTTCTTCTTCGAGTATCGCCAGTTTGGGCAGCAGAATGGCGGCCTGCAAGGTGTCGAGACGGCTGTTTACGCCCACGCGGATATGGTGGTAGCGGCGGTCTTGGCCGTGGCGGGCAATCTGGCGGATAACGGTTGCCAGCGCTTCGTCGTTGGTAAACACCGCGCCGCCGTCGCCGTAGCAGCCCAGCGGTTTGCTGGGGAAAAAGCTGGTGCAGGCGATGGTGGTGAGGTTGCAGGATTTGGTGCCTTTGTAGGTGGCGCCGAAACTTTGTGCCGCGTCTTCAATCACGGGCAGGTTGTGTTTGGCGGCGATTGCGTTAACGGCATCGAAATCGGCGCATTGGCCGTACAGCGAAACGGGGATAATCGCGCGGGTTTTATCGGTGATGGCCGCTTCGAGTTTGGTGGGGTCTATGTTGTAGGTGGATTCGATCACGTCCACATACACCGGTTTGGCGCCCAACAGCGCCACGGTTTCGGCGGTGGCGATGTAGGTGAAACCGGGGGTGATCACTTCGTCGCCCGGGCCGACGCCCAAGGCCATCAGCGCGATTTGCAGCGCATCGGTGCCGTTGGCCACGCTGATGCAGTATTTCGCGCCGCAGTAGGCTTTCAGCTGCTCTTCAAGCTCGGCCACTTCGGGGCCGAGAATATAGGCACCGTGGGCGAGCACTTTTTGAATGTTGGCATCAATTTGCGGTTTGATGCGCGCCTGTTGCGCGGCGAGATCAATGAACTGCATGGTGTTTGTCCTTTGCGTATCTGATTGGAATATTATTCTGATTTGCTCAAACGGCCGTCTGAAAGCGTATAAACGGCGCCGGTGTGTGAGCAGACGGCGCTGCCGCTGCCGCTCACGGGCAGGTTGAGTTGCTCGCCGTATTCGCTCATCCAGCCGATCTGGCGGGCGGGCACGCCAACCATCAGCGCGTAGTCGGGCACGTCTTTATTCACCACCGCGCCCGCGCCCACGAAGGCGAAGCGGCCGATGGTAACGCCGCACACGATGGTGCAGTTGGCGCCCAGCGTGGCGCCTTTTTTCACCAGGGTGTCGCGGTATTCGCTTTTGCGCTCGATTAAGGAGCGCGGGTTATACACGTTGGTGAACACCATGCTGGGGCCGCAAAACACGCCTTCTTCGAGGTAAACGTTGTCGTAAACGGAAACGTTGTTTTGGATTTTGCAGTTGTCGCCGATTTTCACGCGGTTGCCCACAAACACGTTTTGCCCGAACGAGCAGTTTTCGCCGATTTCGGCACCGCCGCAGATGTGCACGAAATGCCAGATGCGGCTGCCGGCGCCGATTTTCGCGCCTTCGTCAACGATGGCGCTGGGGTGTACGGTGTAGTCGGTCATTTCAATAACTCCTGTAAGGCCGCTTCGCCCTGAAGCTGTGCCGTCGTCCATTTGCCGCCGTAGATGTGCAGCACGTTGTCCACGCGCTCGAACGCCCATTCGCGGGTGGCGTCGCTCGGGTTGGCGGCGCTTTTGAGCAGGGGGCGCACGCCCGAAAAGCTGCCGCTAACGTCGGCCGCCGTGAGTTTTTCGCTGTGGTAAGCGTTGTAGGCGGCCAAAAGGTAATCGGTTTCGGTTTCAGACGGCCTTTCCGCTTCGGGGTGGTTTTGGCGGATTTCGGTGGTGCCGATCAGGGTTTTGCCTTGGTAGGGCAGCACGAAGAAAATCCGTTTTTCTTGCGGAATCGGCAGCATCAGCGCCTGTTTTTGTTCGCGGTCGATAAAGATGTGGCTGCCGCGCACCCAGTCGATGGTGTAGGCGGGTTCTCCGCCCTGCTGCCGGCGCAGTTCCATCGCCCACGGGCCGGTGGCGTTGGCGATGCGCTCGAAACCGCTGAGTTCGGCCAGGGTTTCGATTTTATGCTGCTCTTCCACGTTTACGCCCAAGCTGCGGCATTGTTCCACCACCCAGCGGCCCAGCGCGAAATCGTCCATTTGTGCGTCGTAGAACGAGAATGCGCCTTTGAGGCCGTCTGAAAGCAGGGTAGGGCAGCGGGCGAGCGTTTCGGCTTTATCCAGCCACGAGCTGCGCGGGAAGCCGCTGCCGGCAGCCAGAAAGTCGTAGAGTTTGGTGCCGATGCTGATCTGCCATTTGGGGCGGCCGCGCCCCGCATAGATGGGGAACAGCAATTCCAGCGGGCGGCACAGTTCGGGTGCGTGTTCCAGCCAGAAACGGCGCGCCAGCAGGGCTTTTTTCACCAGCGCAAACTGGCCGGTTTCAAGGTAGCGCAGGCCGCCGTGCAGCAGTTTGGACGACGATTGGCTGGTGTGCGCCATCACGGTGTCCTGCTCGAACAGCGTAACGGCGTGGCCTTGTTTGGCCGCCGCCCAAGCGGTGCACGCGCCTATGATGCCTGCGCCTGCTACGGCGATTTTCATATTCAGACGGCCTTATCAGTAAACCAGCGGCAGCGACACGGTTTTGTTGTCGCGGGCGGAAAGATAAGCTGCAATCAAGAGTTCCAGCGATTTCAAACCTTCGCGTCCGTCGGTAATCGGCTCGGCTTGGCCGCGCATCACGTCAATAACGTTTTTGTAGTAGAGCGGGTGGCCGAAGCCGTAAACCGAAGTGGTTTCGTAGTTGGCGGTTTTTACCTGCTCGTCGTAGTCGCGCGTGTCGGCGAAGTTCCATTCTTGGATTTCGTTAACCGCCACGCCGCCGATGCGCACGGTGCCGGTTTCGCCCAAAATGGTAATCGAGCCTTCGAGGTTTTTCGGGTAGGTGCACATGGTAACGGCCATCGAGCCGAGTGCGCCGTTGCGCCAGCGGATGTTGACCACGCCGGTGTCTTCGGTTTCGATGTCGCGGTGGGTGGAAATCATCGCCTGCACGTCTTCCACCGGGCCGATCAGCCATTCCATCAGGTCAACATAGTGGCTGGCCTGGTTCATGAATGCGCCGCCGTCGAATTCCCAAGTGCCGCGCCAGCCGCCGCCCTGGTCGTAATATTCCTGCGGGCGCGTCCAAAACACGTTGAGATGCACCATGCAGATTTTGCCGAAGCGTTTTTCTTCTACGGCGCGTTTGAGCATTTGCAGGGTGGCGTTGAGGCGGTTTTGTTTCACTACAAACAGGCGTTTGCCTGCTTTGTCGGCCGCTTTCACCATGCGTTCGCCGTCGTGCAGGCGGGTGGCCATCGGCTTTTCGGTAACCACATGGAAACCGGCTTCAACGGCCTGCACGGCCTGCTCGGGGTGTTGGCCGGAGGGAGTGGTGAGCACGATGATGTCGGCGTCGGTGGCGGCCAGCATTTCGGTGTAGGAAGCGTAGCCTTTGGCGCCGGTGCGCTCTACGGCTTTTTGCAGGTTTTCGGGGTTGGTGTCGCACACGGCCACCACTTCACAATCGTCTTTCAGGGTTTCGAACGAGCCGAAATGGTTGTTGGAAATGCGGCCGCAGCCGACCAGCGCAAATTTGATTTTTCGGTTTTGAATGGTTTCGTACATATTTTGTCCTGACTTAAAGGCCGTCTGAAAAACTGGGTCTTTTCAGACGGCCTTTCTTTAAACTTTATGCTTTCACTACGTTATCGGCTTTGCCCTGGTATTTGCCGCGGGTGTCGATAATCAGTTTGGCGTGCTGCTTGAGCAGGTCGTAGTCGAATTTGTCGTGGTCGGTGGCCAGCACCACGCAGTCGAACTTTGCCACGTTTTCGGCCGTTAACGGCTCGCTCTTCAGGTCGAATTTGTGTTCGCGCATTTTCGGGAACACGGGCACGTGCGGGTCGCTGTACGACACTTCCGCGCCCAAATCGCGCAAGAGTTCCATCACTTCGACCGAGGGGCTTTCGCGCATATCGTCGACGTTTTTTTTGTAGGCGATGCCCAAAACCAAGATTTTGCTGCCTTTGATGGAACGGTTGTGGTCGTTGAGCGCCAGCGCGGTTTTGTTCACCACATATTCGGGCATGGCCGAGTTCACTTCGCCCGCCAGCTCGATAAAGCGGGTGTTCACACCGTATTCGCGTGCCTTCCAAGTTAAATAGAAAGGGTCGATGGGGATGCAGTGGCCGCCCAAGCCGGGGCCGGGGTAGTAGGCCACGAAGCCGAACGGTTTGGTGGCGGCGGCGGAAATCACTTCGTGGATGTCGATGTCCATTTTGTCGGCCACGATTTTCATCTCGTTTACCAGGCCGATGTTGACGGCACGGTGGATGTTTTCCAGCAGCTTGGTCAGCTCGGCCGCTTTGGTGGAGCTTACCGGCACCACTTTGTCGATGGCCGGTTGGTAAAGCGCGATGCCCACTTCCAAACAGGCGGGGGTGTGGCCGCCGATAACTTTCGGAATGGTGCGGGTTTCGAAATCGGGGTTGCCCGGGTCTTCGCGCTCGGGCGAATACACCAAGAATACGTTTTCGCCCACTTTCAGGCCGCCTTCTTCCACGCGCGGCAGCAGCTCTTCTTCGGTGGTGCCGGGGTAGGTGGTGGATTCGAGCGACAACACTTGGCCTGCGCGCAGATAAGGCTTCACGGCATCGGTGGTGTCGATAACGAAGCTCATGTCCGGCTCACGGTATTTGTTGAGCGGGGTGGGCACACACAGAATCACCGCCTCCACTTCGCCGATGCGGGTGAAGTCGGTGGTGGCTTCAAACAGGCTGTTCTTGGCGGCGGCGATTTTATCGGCGGGAATGTGCTCGATATAGCTTTCGCCGTTGTTGAGTTTGCGCACTTTTTCTTCGTCGATGTCGAAACCCAACACCTGATAGCCGATGTCCACATAGCGCAGCATCAGCGGCAGGCCGACGTAACCCAGGCCGACAATGCCGATTTTGGCCGATTTGTCGGCGAATTTTTGAATGGTGGTATTTTTCATGAAGGTATTCTCGCGTGATTAAGAAAAAAGAAATTCTAAGATGCAGATTCACATAATCAGACTGTTTTCGGAGGTGTCGGTTTCATCAAAACAGACGTAGGACGGGAAGTTTACACAATGGCAACAAATGATAGCCGCTCTTGTTAATATATGACAAACAAAAGAGGGAGGCGGCTTTTTTAAGAAATCGTGCGGGGCGGGCTGATGTTTGCCGATAAGTGTTTGAATAGATATTACAAAAGAATAAAATGCCTGAAAAAGCCGAAACCGCCCGGCTTGGTGGCGGGCGGTTTCGTATTGGAAAGGCGTGGATTCGGTTTACAAAAATTTGCATCTTGACGGTAGTGAAAGTAACGTCTGTGTGATATTTCAAAATATTTACAATAAAACAGGTTATTTTTGCAAAACCCATTTAATGTCGTTCCCCAACGGCGTTACCGACACAGTTTGCCAAAGCGGCGGTTCGGTAAGCGATTTCGGGTTTTCCGCTAAAGAAAACAAACCCTTGCCGTTTCCGCCTAAAATTTTCGGTGCCTGGTAGAGCACGATTTCATCAACCAGGCCGGCTTCGATGAATGCGCCTGCCAATACGGCGCCGGCTTCCACCATCACTTCGCCGTAGCCTTTTTCTGCCAGTAAAACCAGTAGATGGTGCAAGTTTATGCGCCGGTTGCTTTCAGACGGCCTTAAAATTTGCAAATGTTGGTTTTTTGTGTAGTTTTGCAAAGATTGATGGCAATTGTTTAAAGTGGCAATGAGCGTGGGGCTGCCGCCATCCTGCACCACGCGGCTGGAGAGCGGGGTTTGCAGGCGGCTGTCAAGAATCACTCGGGCGGGCTGGCGCAGGGTTGGAAAGGCGCGCACGTTCAGTTGCGGATCGTCGGCCAGCACCGTGCCGATGCCGGTGATTACGGCACAGCTTTCGGCGCGCAGTATTTGCACGTCGGCGCGCGCTTCGGGGCCGGTAATCCATTGGCTGCGGCCGTCTGAAAGCGCAGTTTTGCCGTCGAGGCTGGCGGCGCATTTCAAACGCACGAAGGGGCGGCCGCGCTCGATACGCGAAAGAAAGCCTCGGTTTAAGGCGCGCGCTTCGGTTTCGAGCAGGCCGCAATCCACCTGTATGCCCGCTTCGCGCAGCATCGCCAAACCTTTGCCCGCCACCTGCGGATTGGGGTCGGACATGGCTGCTACCACGCGCGATACGCCCGCCCGAATCAGCGCTTCGGCACAGGGCGGGGTGCGGCCGTAGTGGCTGCAAGGCTCCAGCGTAACATAGGCGGTGGCGCCGCGCGCCATGTCTCCGGCCTGACGCAGGGCATGCACTTCCGCATGGGGTTCGCCCGCCCGCACATGGAAACCCTGCCCCACAATCTGCGTGCCGTGCGCCACCACGCAGCCTACGCGCGGATTGGGCGAAGTGGAAAAACGCCCTTGTCTGGCGAGGGCAAGGGCGGTGTGCATCATTTGCGTATCGTTTGCGTCAAACATTTTCAGACGGCCTCGGTTGGGGTTTTGTGTCTGCTGTAAAGGTTTCAGGCCGTCTGAAAACCGGCCGCACATATTGCCGGATCAACTTTCCGCAGCGGCACTGTTGCATGTTGCCGCATTGCGGTATTGACCGGCCATTGCTGCGTTTCCGGTTTTCAGGCGGCATGACGGCGTTATTTCGCTAAATTCACTTCTTTCAAAACAGCCGCCAATTCTTCCTGGCTGGCGGTGCTGCTCGAGGCGCACACGTTATACAGGCCGGTTTCGTAAATGGCGATGCAGTTTTCGCGCAGCAGCGCGTTATCTGCACCGTTTTGGGCGAAGCGGTAGTTCATGCGCGTGTCGGTGGCGGCGCCGGTTTGCACGTCGCTCAGCGATTTGTCGGCATCAAGCGCGGCTTTCAGGTTGGCGAAATAGGTTTTGGCATCGGTTTTGGGTGCGCCGAGGTTGGCAACATACAGGGTGATGTCGCGGGTGTCGTCGCGTTGCAGCAGCGTGAGTTCTCCCGCGGTTACGCCTGCGGGCAGCTCGCCGCCCGAAGCATCGGCAAAATTACTGCCCTGAATCACGATGCTGATTTTGCCGTCGCTGCCGGTGAGGGTTTGCACGACGGATGCGGCATCGGAGGCCGCAGATGCCTGCGCGCTGCCGGCAGGCACGGAAGTTTCGACTTTCTGGCTGCATGCGCCCAAACCTAAAACGGCGGCGGCAACCAAAACAAAAGCATGGGGTTTCATCAAATCAGGTTCCGTATGTGTTGTGAAAAAAACGGTTTTCAGTATATCAAACTTAAACGCTTAATGCTTGCCTTCGCTGTCTTGGGGCAGGGTGGCGATGGCTTGGGTGAATTCCGACACATCGTTGAAACTCTTATACACCGAAGCGAAGCGCACATAAGCCACTTGGTCGATTTTAGCCAGCTCTTCCATCGCCATTTCGCCCACAAGCTGCGACGATACTTCTTTATGCCCCAGCCCGTATAAACGCTGTTCGATAAGGGCAACGGTGTCATCTATGGTTTCCGCGTCTATCGGGCGTTTGTGCAGCGCGCGCTCCAAGCTGGTGCGCAGTTTGTGGGGGTTGAACGCCACGCGGCTGCCGGTGCTTTTGATAATCTGCGGCATACGCATTTCCACCGTTTCAAACGTGCCGAAACGCTGCCCGCAGGCGGGGCAGCGGCGGCGGCGGCGGATGCTGTTGGTTTCTTCCAAAAGCCGCGAATCGGTAACTTGGGTGTTGGGGTTGTGGCAGAAAGGGCATTTCATAAGCGTTGCACGGCGGGTGGCTGTTGGAGGGATTGTAGCGTAAAGAAGCACTTGCCGTATAGCGGAAGCCCGTGCTGTTTGAGTGAGAGAGCAGTGCGGCGCTTTTTGGCGTTTGGCAACAAGGCCGTCTGAAAACGTTTTTTCAGACGGCCTTGCTTTATGTCAGGCTGTTGAAGTTTCTGCGAAAGTAAACCAAGGCGGGGGCGGTGGTGTCGTGTACTTTGATTTCGCCGATTTCCACATAAAACACATGGTGGGTACCGATGTCGTGTTGGGCGGTGATTTTGCCGTGCAGGTGGGCGAGTGCGCCTTCCACTTGCAGCTGGCCGGTTTGGCCGCGGTGCCAGATGTGGTATTCGAAGCGTTCTTCGGGCGACAGCGGGGTGAGGCCGGCGAAGTGTTCGGCGATGTCTTGCTGGTGGGCGGACAGTACGTTGATACACAAATGGCTGTTGGCAGAAAGTATGGGGATGATGGCCGACTGGCGGTTGATGCACAGCAGCACGGTGGGCGGTTCGTCGGTGATGGGGGCGACGGCGGTCATGGTGATGCCGTAACGCCCCGCGCTGCCGTCGGTGGTGATAACGTGCACGCCGGCGGCGCATGAGGCCATGGCGTCGCGGAAAGGTTGTTGCAGGGGGTGTGTTGCGGTGTGTGTGTCGGTCATGGCGTAGGGGTTATGGTTTGTCGAGATGCTCGCCGATGTGGGAGAGTTCGGCCAGAAGGCTTTGCAGTTGCAGCATTTTTTCTTTTGAAAACACGGTTTCGATGCGGTCGTAGCATTTGTCGACTTCGGCGCCGAGCGAGTGGTAGAGTTGTTCGCCCTCGGCGGTGAGTTTCAAATAAACGCGGCGCTGGTCGTTGGAAGGCTTCAGGCGCACCAGAAGGTCGGCTTTTTCAAGGCGGGTGAGGATGCCGGTGAGGCTGGGGCGCAGAATGCAGGCTTGGTTGGCCAGGTCTTGGAAATCCAGTGTGCCGTTTTCGGCCAAAAGGCGGATGATGCGCCATTGCTGATCGGTGAGGCCGACGTTGTGCAGAATGGGGCGGAACTGCGTCATCAGGGCTTCGCGCGCCTGAATCAGGCTGATGTTCATAGATGCGTGCTTCGAGGGGTGAGGCATGGCGGTTCTCCGTTATTTTCCGATTGTAGTGGCTGTGTGGCGTATTCGGGTGTTTCAACGGCTAATATTATTCCAATACGCTGTTAATCTCAATGATATCCTGCAATAAGCATCGAAAAATATGTTTTCAGACGGCCTCGGGGCGAAAGTAAGCAGTCGAAATTCGAAATAGGCTATTTGAATAACTGGTCAAAATATAAATAACATGATGGTTACTGTTGTTATTTTATGTCAATTTATGCCGTTTATTTTAAAAACGATACCGAATATCTTCCGGTCGGCAAACTTTAATCTATAATGGACAGCTCTAATAAAACGTATTTCACATTATTTTACGGAAAACCTATGAAAGCTTACACACTCAACATCACCCGCAACGGCAAAACGGAAACCGTGAAGATACAGCCCGACCAGCCCGCCACCGTGCAGGCGCAGCCCGGCACGGCGTATCAACTGTTAGATGAGCAAGGCAACTTGGTGGCGCAGCCTGATGTCGAGTGGGTGGGCGACGATTTGTGGGTGTATACCAGTGAAACGCGCGGCAGCACGCCCGATTTGGTGTTGCAAGGCTACCGCACGAGCTTGCCGATACAAAACCAGCAATACACCGTGCAGGCGGGCAACACGTTTGCCACCGCCGCAGATGAAGCGGCGTGGCAGCAGGCGGCGCAGCTTGTGGCCGAAGAAGTGGCCGTGGGAGGCGGCATGAGCGGCGCGAAGTTATGGGGCGCGGCAGTGGTAGCTTCGGGCCTGGCCGCAGTGGGTTTGACTGCTGCGCGGCGCGGCGATGACACGGCAGACGGTGCGGCACAAGCGCAACCTGCCGCCGTGCAGAACGCTTCGGAAACCGCTTCCCAGCCCGCTGCACCGTCCGTACCCTCTGCACCGGCAATAGAACCCGAGCAGCCGTCTGAAACGGCTGGAAACACGGAAGAACCGTCCGCGCCCGCAACAGAACCCGAGCAGCCGTCTGAAACGGTTGGAACAGCGGAGGAACCGTCTGCACCCGCAACCGAATCTGAACAGCCGTCTGAAACGGTTGGAACAGCGGAGGAACCGTCTGCGCCTGCAACTGAACCCGAACAGTCGTCTGAAACAGCCGGGGCAACGGAGAAACCTTCTGTCCCCGCAGTTACACTACCGCAGCCGGTGATTGTTTTGCATACGCTGGCGGGCGACGACATCGTTAACGCTGCCGAATCGCAGGCTTGGGTAACAGTATCCGGCACGGTTGAAAACGTTCTCGACGGAAATGAAGTTACGGTTGCCGTCGGCGGCCGGAGCTACACCGCAACCGTGCAGAACGGCACGTTCAGCGTGGCGGTTGAGGGCGCGGTTTTGGCCGCCGCCGGCGAAGTCCGCGCATCCGTTCAAACGGCTGATGCGGCGGGCAACACTGTCGAAGCGTCTGCGGTGAAAACTTATGCGGTCGATACTGAAATCGCCGCGCCTATTATCCGTTTCGATGCCATCGCGCAAGACGACATCATCAATCTGGCCGAATCCCAAACCGAAACCACGGTGGTTTCGGGCACGGTGGAAAACGCCCGCGAAAACGACGAAATCGTGTTGGCGGTGGGCGAAGCGAGCTACCGCGGTACGGTTGCGGACGGCGCGTTTGCAGTGGCGGTGGACACCAAAACCCTGCTCAACCACGGCAAAGTATCGGCTGCGCTCACCACTTCCGACAACGCGCAAAACAGCGCCGCCGCCACGGCGGATCGCGCCTACCGTGTCGATACCGAATACCGCCCCGCCATCAGTTTGGACAAAATCGCCGGTGATAATGTGCTCAACATCCGCGAAGCGGAAGGCACGGTAACGGTAAACGGCAAAGTAACCGACGTGGCCGACGGCGAAAGCGTGCTGGTGTCGTGCGGCTGCGAAAGCTGCGGCACGGTCAACTGGATCAATCTTTGGGCAAAGGTGAAAGACGGCGGTTTTTCGGTGGATTTTTCCGGCGCCGATATGAAAACCGGCAATTACAATATTGTGAAAGCCAGCGTAACTTCTGCCGACGATGCGGGCAACACCGCCACCGTCGAAACCAGCCAAAGCTATACCCGCGATTTGCAGGCGCCCGACGTGGCGGTTTCGATTGATGTGATTGCGGGCGATGATGTGCTCAACCGCGCCGAGCGTGCGCAAACCACCCACACGGTTTCGGGCACGGTAACGGGCGTGCAGCCCGATGAGCGGATCAGCAGCGTTACCGTGCGCGTGAATGGTGCGGATTATACCGCCGAAGTGAACGGCAACGGCTACCGCGCCGATATTCCGGCCGGGCAGCTGGCGGCGGCAAACGAAGTGGCCGTGCGCGCCGAAGTGATTGATGCGGCCGGCAATATCGGCACGGCGGAACACACCCGCAGCTATCTCAATGCCGTGCCTGCGCCCGTGATCACGCTCGATAAGGTTGCCGGCGACGGCATCATTGGCAAAGCCGAAGCCAACAGCAACGCCATTACCCTTTCCGGCCGCGTGGAAAACGTGGAAAACGGTGCCGAAGTTACCTTGAGCGTGGGCACGCAGCGCACCACCGCCGTGGTTTCAGACGGCCTGTTCAGCACGAATGTGGGCGCAGCCTTCTTCGGCATCAACAACAACACCCGCAGCGCCACTGGCACGCTCACCGCATCGGTTAGCGCCACGGGCGACGACGGAATAGCGGTAACGGTTTCCGATTCGCAGGCATACAGCGTAGATTTTACGAACAACACCGCGATTACCATCGACGCAGTAACGGGCGACAACGTGGTGGACGGCAACGATCTGGAGCAGGCCACCCTCACGGTTTCGGGCAAAGTAACCGACGGCAAAACGGGCGCCACCGTAACCGTAAGCGTTAACAAAATCGAATATACCGCCACCGTGCAGGCCGACGGCACTTACAGCGTCGAAGTGGACACCGCCCGCGTGTTCCCCAACGGTACAGAAGGCCGCTATGCCGTTATTACCAGCGTGCCGCGCATCGATGAGGCAGGCAACGAAGGCAGCGGCAACGCCAGCGCTTCCCGCATGATCTTTCTCGACAAAACCCCGCCCGCAGGCGTGATCGTGTTCAACGCGATAACGGGCGACAACGTGCTCAACCGCAGCGAAGCGGCGCAGGCGGCGGTTACCGTTTCCGGCAAAGTTACCCGCTTGGCCGACGGCGACGACGTGCAGTCGGTAACCGTTACCGTGGGTGGCAACGAATACCGCGCCGAGCTGAAAGGCGTAACGTTCAGCGTGGAAGTGCCGGCCGAAGTGATGGCGGCCAACACCGAAGTGAGCGCAACAGGTGCGGTTAAAGATAAGGCCGGGCGCACCGCCGAAGTTGCGGTTGCCACACAAGGCTATATTTATCAAACCGTGCCGCCAGAAATCGAAATCGAAATCGGCATCGGCAGCATCAACGGCGGCAAAGCCGTGAATGCGGCCGGTCTTTCCCAAACCGTTTTGATTACAGGCACGCTCACCGCAGGCAATACCGTTGCCGAGAGCAGCATAACCGTTGCCGTTACCGTAAACGGCACCGCCTACACGCCGGTGCTTTCAGACGGCAACTGGATATTGGAACTGCCCGCCACCGCGCTGGCCGGCAGCGAAGGCCGTCTGAACATCAGCGCCCACGTTAGCGCAGCCGATATTTACGGTAACACCGCCGAACACACGGCAAGCGGCAGCTATGATGTGGACACCGTTGCACCCGTGCCGACCATCGAATTAAACGACATCGCCGCAGGCAATATCATCGGCAGCGGCGAAAAAAGCGGCGAAGTAACCGTGTCGGGCAGAGTAGGCGGCGAATTCAAGGCGGGCGACACCGTTACCTTAACCGTTAACGGCAGCAGCCATGAAGCCGCCGTTGACGGCAGCGGCGCGTTTGCCGTTAACGTATCCGGTGCCTTGCTGGCCGCAGCCGCCGTGCCCGTGATTCATGCCGCCGTTAACACAGCCGACGATGCCGGCAACACCGGTTCCGCCCGAACCAGCCTCGGCTACAGCATACAGTCGGGCGATATCGGCATCAGCCTCAATGCGGTTACTGCCGACGATTTAATCAACGTAACCGAAGCCGGGCAAACAATCGAAATTTCCGGCCGCGTGTCGGGAGCCGACGCCCAGCCCGGCCAAACCGTAACATTAACGGTGGGCGGCGAAGCCGTACGCGCCGAAGTAAACGGCGATTACAGCTTCAGCGCGTTGGTGGCAGCCGAAAAACTGCTTGCGGCCGGCGGCTACGCCGTGCAGGCTGCCGTGAACGGGTTAAACGGTGCCGAAGCCGTTACCGCGCGCAGCTACGGAGTGGCCGCCGAAGCCGCCGCCAGCATCGACATCACCCGAATCGGCAGTAGTTTCGGCGTAGCTCTGCCGCAGGCCGACACCACCCGCATCGGCGGCATAATCGAGGTTGACGGCGTGTTTGCCGAAGGCCTGAACAGCGAAAGGCTGCGCCAAATCACCGTAACCATAGGCGATAAAAGCTACACCGCAGGCGTTAAGGCCGACCGCAGTTTTTATCTGGATATCCCTACCCGAGAATTGGCGGCGTTAAACGGCCAAACGCTGGCTTTTAAAGTGGATGCCGACCCGAATCTGCTTGATTTGGTGGAAACCGGCAGCAATGCCTACCGCATCAACACGCTTTCACGTTACGCGCAAGTGCAGGTGAAATCGGTTACGTTCGACAGCCCCTATATCGAACAGAATTCAGACGGCCTGTATGTAGTGGCCGGAGCCGAAGCCGGGCAAACCCTGATTAGCGGCACGGTGGGCGGCAGCGCCAAAGCGGGCGATACCGTAACGCTGGAAGCGGGCGGCAGAATCTACACCGCGCGCGTTAGCGACGACCTTACCTTCAGCGCCAAAGTGCTGACGGAAGACTTGGCAAACGCCGAAACCCACACCGTGCGCGCCGTGTTGAGCGCCACCGATGGCGCAGGCGGCAGCATCACCGTTGCCGACAGCGAAACCTATGCCACACCGAATCAAAACAGCGGCGCGTTCGTCAGCGCGCACGGCAAAATCAGCGCTGCGGCGGTTAACAGCGACCACACCGCCGAAGGGTATAACTTCCCGTATTTCATCCAGAAAACCGGCAGTCTCAACGGCGGCAGCTACGGCATCACCTTCGGCGGCAACACCGACGGCCCCGCCGTGATCAAATACCACTTTATGACGCTCGACGAAATTGCCGGTCTGCCCGAGAATTACAATAACTATATCGACCGCAGCACGATGAGCACCTATTCGTCGGATTTGCAGGAAATCGTGCGCAACGCTTATAAAGAAATCAGCGCCGTAACCAATATCGAATTCGTTGAAGTCGGCAGCATGGCCGAAGCCAACACCAACTATTTCATGGGCAACCTGACCAACGGTTTTGAAAGCGCATCGGCCATCGCCTACAACGGCGGCCTGATTGCGTGGAACAGCCGCCACAACTATATGTCGTGGGGCAAAGAGTTCGTCCACTACACCGTGCTGCACGAAGTAACCCACACCCTCGGTATGGCGCACACCTCCGCAGGCTTCACCGGTGATTACAAAAAAGAAGAAACCCTCGAGTTTTCCAATATGTCGTATAACGCCTATGTCAACAACGCCCTGTTTTTGATCAAAGGCGAATTGCGCACCTACGATTTGGCCTATCTGCATTACGCATTCGGCGTCAACCAAAACGTGCGCACCGGCGACGACACCTACACCTTCAAAAACTACAATATGTACAGCCAGGATGCCGACCGCTACATCTGGGACGCAGGCGGCGTCGACACCTTCGACGCTTCCGCCGAAAAACAGGGCGTAAACGTCAACCTCACCCCGGGTTCGTGGATTTACACCGGCAACAATCTGGCAACCACCTTCGCCGTAGAAAGCAGCAACACCTACGATATGCGCAGCTATTTCGGGTTGGGCGCCGATGCCGCACTCAGCGGCAACAGCAGCACCACCGTTACGCTGAACACCTACACCGAAGGCCAGGCCTTTATCGGTTACGGCACGCAGATAGAAAACCTGATTGGCTCCGAACACGACGACGTGCTCACCGGCAACAACGCCGACAACCACATCATCGGCGGTGCGGGCAACGACACCCTGCGCGGCGGTGCCGGTAACGACTATCTCGACGGCGGCAGTGGCGCCGACACCCTAACCGGCGGCTCGGGCAACGACACCTACGTAACCGACGACATCGGCGACACCGTTATCGAAGCCGAAAACGAAGGCGAGGATCATGTGTACAGCAGCACCGACCACACCCTCGGCAACCACCTCGAAGCCCTCACCCTGATCGGCACCACCGCCATCGTTGGCAACGGCAACGGCCTGAACAACACCCTCACCGGCAACGGCGCAGACAACCTGCTTAACGGCGGTGCGGGCGACGACCGCATCATCGGCGGGGCGGGCAGCGACACCCTCACCGGCGGCGAAGGGCGCGACACTTTCGTATTCGACAGCGTTTTAAACGGCAGCATCGACACCATCACCGATTTTGCCGCAAGCTTCGACATCATCGAACTGCACAGCAGCATTTTCGAGAGCCTGGTCAGCAACACGATGGAAGAATGGGAACAATACGTCCGCTACCACGCCGACACCGGCCATCTCACCTACGACAGCGACGGCAGCGGCAAGGCCGACGGCATCCACTTTGCCACGCTCGATAAAGATTTGGAAATCAACCAAGCCAACTTTACCGTGGTGTAAGGCAGGGCAGGTACGCTTCAGGCCGTCTGAAAACAGATTTCAGACGGCCTGAAGTTATTTTTGCAAAGGTTTCGGCCTTTGCCGTTTTAGAAACGGCGGGGTGGTTGGTTGCCCTGCCGTTTGTTCCAACGCGCATCAGCGCACCGTTTTTTCGTAAATCCGGTTGGGTTCGCCGATTTCGCCGCCGCCTTCGCTTTCATCTTTGCCGTAGCGGGCGTTTTTCTGCGCGGTAACGGCGTCGGCCAATTCTTTCCAGCTGATGGTTTTGCCCTGCTTGGGCTTAAAGGTGAATTTAGGCCGGTTGAAATCGTGCATATAAAACACCGAGCTGATGTTTAAGGCTTTTTCTTTACCGTTGGCTTGCAGGAAGGAGCGCATACCCACTATGCGGCCTTTGCGGTCGAGATACCAGTCGGTCAGTATCGGTGTGCCCAGCAGCGATGCGTTTGACGGGAGTTCTCCGGTATCGGCCAAAGAATCGGCCCATTGTTTCAACTCTTCGTATTTTTCGGCGCCGATGCCTTTTTCAGGGGTTTCTTTTTGCAGGCGGTCGAGTTCCCGGCGGAAGTGTTTGGCTGCCGCCTGAAGATACAGTTTCTCAAATGCGGCGTCTTCCACATAGCGGATGCGGTATTTCGCACCTGCCTGTTTGGCGTAGCTGTCCGGCGGCAGGGCGGTGTAGTATTGTGCGGGAATATCGCCGTAGGCGCGCAAAATGGCAATATAGGCGGCTTTTACAGCTGATTTGACGGGAAGTTGTTTGATTTTGCCGTCTGTGTCGAAGCTCTCGGCCGCGTCGGTTAACGTGATGCGCAGCGGTTCGTTAATCAGGCGTTCGCGCAGCTTGGGCTCGACAAAGAAATTCAGAATCACGGGAATGCTGGCGGGCATATCCGCAGTGAGGCTCATATCGTTGCCGTCAAACAGCATGGGCATGCGCATGCTGCTGTTTTCGTTGTGGTTGTTGAACGTTAGCTCGGGAATGAATTCGATCTGCTTGCGGCGCAAATCCACCGCGCCGGTGTATTTCAGACGGCCGTTTTCCAGATAGCGGGCGAGGGCGGGGTTGGCCTGCAACCAATCGGCCGCTTTGCCGCCGAGCAGGGCGGGGGGTTCCGAGGTCTCGTTTTCACCGGTCTGCATGGTGGTTTCGGAATCTACCGCAACGGATGATGCTGCGGCAGACGCAGCTGCGGTATCGGGCGCTTCGCCTTTGTCGGGCGGGCTGAGGTAGGCTTTGATTTCACCGTGGTAGTTGTAACTGTAATCTTTGGTGAGGCTGCGCTCGATGGAATGCTGCACCATTTCGTGTGCCGATTTGCCGTTTAAGGTGCTGCAGGCGCTCAGGCCGATGGCGGCAACGGTAACGGCTAAGGTGGTTATCCTCATGTTTTTCCTTTCGGTTTCTACGGGCGGTTTATGTTTGCGGAATGTTGTGCCGATTATGCATAAGGTATCGCGTTTTGTCTAATGCGGGGTATGCCGTTAAGTTGGTTTTCCGGCGTTAACCGAAAAACGGCAGGCCGTCTGAAAAAATGTTTCAGACGGCCTGTTCATGATGCTTACACCGTTTTTTCAATATCGCCGTTGTCGAACACCAACACCCGTTCCGGCCAGCGCATGGCGGCGAGCCTGAAGCGGGATTGTGCGGGCGGGATTTGCTGTTTGCGGTCGCGCCAGCGCGCACCGGCGGAAAAGTCGGTGCAGAACACATTGCGTTCGGCACCGTGCCATGCGTTGCCTGCGGCGGGCAGAATGTTTTCGCGGTCGGGCGCGGGCGGTTGGGGCTGCCAGCTGCGCCAGTAGTGGCCGATCAGCACGGGAACGGGTTCGCGGTAATCGTTCCACCAGCTGCTGCGGGCGGTGTAACGCCAGCGGCCGCCGGCGTAAAACGGTTGCGGGGCGATTTGTTCGACGCCGCTGGTGAGTGCGCGTATGGGGTGCAGACGGCTGCGGTTGAGTTCGTATTGTGCGGTGGCGGGCATGGGCGGCGGTGCCTGCTGCGGGTTTTCGGCGGCTTCGGCGTAGCGTTGCTGTTCGCGCAGATAGTCGGCATACCAAGGGGCAGTTTGAAGTTGTGCGTTCAGCTCGCGGTCGAAACGGCGGTATTGTTCGGTGAGGCTTTCGCCGCCGGCTTCTTCGAGCCGCGCAAAGGTGTAGGGCAACCAGGCGGCGTGCACGATGCGCACATCGCTGCGTTCCAATATCAGCGGCAGCTCCGCCAAATGGCTTTCAAGGGCGGGGCGTTCGGAAGGCGGCAGGGTATGCCAGGGTGCGTAAAGGGCGGCGTCTTTGGCTTCGCGTTCGGGAAAAAAACAGCCGGAGCCGTCTTTGGGGTCGTGCATCAGGGCGTTGAGTTCGTGGTTGCCCAAAACGGTAAAGGCATTGCCTGCGTCGTGCATCTGTAAAAACCACGCGAGTACGGCCGGGCTGTCGGGGCCGCGGTCGCACAAATCGCCTACGAACACGAGCTTTCTGCCTTGCGGATGGCTGCCGTTTTCACGGTAGCCGAGATGGTGCAGCAGGGCTTGCAGGGCGTCGATTTCGCCGTGAACGTCGCCGACGATGTCGAGCGGGGTTTCGGGCAGGGGGCGGCGGTAGCGGTAGGGCATGGTTTGGGTTCCTGAAAGGCTTCAGGCCGTCTGAAAACGGCTAGAGCATGACAAAGGGCTGCACAATATTACATTGTGAGTGCATATCTTTAAACGGCGTGCGGGTATGATGCAATCGGTTGCTTTAATAAGCCGTTTGTCTGCATTTTATCGGCAATCGCTGCATTTTGTGGTAAAAGGCAACCGTTTTCCCGAAACGATACGGAGATTTTCTATGAATATGGTCCGCAAATCTATGATAACCGTGGTGGCTGCTTCGGCGCTGGTGCTGGCGCCGGTGGCGCAGGCACGCATGACCGACCGCACAACGGCTACGATTGTGGGCGCTGCCGTGGGCGGCGTAATCGGCAGTGCTGCCGGCAATAATATGGAAAGCACGCTGATCGGCGCCGCATTGGGCGGCACGGCGGGTAATCTTTACGCCAAACGCAACCAGAAGCGCGAAGCGGCCGAGCGTGAAAAGCAGCGCCGCGTGGTTTACCGCAACACGCACAACCATTATTATTATGACGTCGATGACGACGACATAAAGCGCAAATACCGCCATCATCATGCAAGTTATAAAAAATACGGCAAAAAAGGCCACCACCACAAACGCTATAAACACGATCGCGATGATGATGATTGATGTTTAGCCGGTTAAGGCACGGCAGGCCGTCTGAAAATATTCTTCAGACGGCCTGTTTTCTTGGCGGCACGATGAAAAACCGCCCGGATGTCCGGGCGGTTTGCATTTGTGGCTAGGATTGCTGTTTGGCTTTTCTGGCCTCCAGCCAATGCTCCAGATAATGGATGCTCACGCCGCCTTCTTGGAAGCCGGGGTCGACAAACAGATCGCGGTGCAGCGGGGCGTTGGTTTTGATGCCGGTTACGGCCAGTTCGGCCAGCGCCACGCGCATTTTGGCCATGGCCTGCTCGCGGGTTTTGCCGTGCACGCAGATTTTGCCGATCAGGCTGTCGTAGTTGGGCGGAATGCGGTAGCCCTGATAGATGTGGCTGTCGACACGGATGCCCAAGCCGCCGGGCAGGTGGCAGCTTTCGATCAGGCCGGGGCTGGGAATGAAGTTGTAGGGGTCTTCGGCGTTGATGCGGCACTCGAACGCGTGGCCTTCGAGCACGATGTCTTTCTGCTTGTATTGCAGGGGCAGGCCGCTGGCAACGCGGATTTGTTCCTGCACGATGTCCACGCCGGTGATCAGCTCGGTAACGGGGTGTTCCACCTGCACGCGGGTGTTCATTTCGATAAAGAAAAATTCGCCGTCTTCATACAGAAACTCAAACGTGCCCGCGCCGCGGTAGCCGATGCGTTTGCAGGCGGCCACGCAGGCTTCGCCGATTTTTTTGCGCTCTTTGTCGGTGATGCCGGGGGCGGGGGCTTCTTCGATAACTTTCTGGTGGCGGCGCTGCATGGAGCAGTCGCGCTCGCCCAGATAAATGGCATTGCCGTGTTCGTCGGCCAAAACCTGGATTTCGACGTGGCGCGGTTTTTGCAGGTAGCGTTCCATGTAAACCATGGGGTTGCCGAAGGCCATGCCGGCTTCGGTTTTGGTCATTTCCACCGATTTGAGCAGGTCTTCTTTTTTCTCGACCACGCGCATACCGCGTCCGCCGCCGCCGCCCGATGCTTTGATAATCACGGGAAAGCCCACTTTGTCGGCGATTTTGAGAATTTCGGCATCATCGTCGGGCAGGGCGCCGTCGGAGCCAGGCACACAGGGCACGCCCGCTTCGATCATGGCGTGTTTGGCCGATACTTTGTCGCCCATCAGGCGGATGGTGTCGGGGCGCGGGCCGATGAACACGAAGCCGGACTGTTCCACCTGTTCGGCGAAATTGGCGTTTTCGGCCAGAAAACCGTAGCCTGGGTGGATGGCGTCGGCACCGGTTACTTCGGCGGCGGCGATGAGAGCGGGAATGTTGAGATAGCTTTGCGGGGAAGGGGCGGGGCCGATGCACACGGATTCGTCGGCCAGCTTCACGTGCAGGCTGTCTTTATCTGCTTCGGAATGCACGGCAACGGTGGCGATACCCATTTCGCGGCAGGCGCGTAACACGCGGAGCGCGATTTCGCCACGGTTGGCAATCAATACTTTTTTCAGCATAGGGATTCTTTCAGAAGGGGTTTCCAAGCGCGCGGCTTTGTTCTGAATATAGCAAGCGTTTCAGACGGCCTTAAACAGGTTAAGGCCGTCTGAAAAGGTTATTCGATGATAAACAGCGGTTCGCCGTATTCTACCGGCTGGCCGTTTTCAACCAGAATTTCTTTGATTACGCCGGATTTTTCGGCTTCGATTTCGTTCATCAGCTTCATCGCTTCGATGATGCACAGGGTTTCGCCCGCTTTAACGCTTTGGCCCACTTCCACAAACGGGGGAGACGAGGGGCTGGGTGCGCGGTAGAACGTGCCGACCATCGGCGATTTCTGAGCGGCCGACAAATCGCGTGCGGCGGGTGCGGGCGCAGCGGCAGGCGCGGCGGCAACGGGTGCGGGTGCAGCGGCAGGTGCGGCATGGTGCACGGGTGCGGGCGCGGCGTAAACGGCCTGCTGCGGTGCGGAGCGGGTGATGCGCACTTTTTCTTCGCCTTCGGTTACTTCGATTTCGGCAATGCCCGATTCTTCAACCAGGTCGATTAATTTTTTAAGTTTGCGTAAGTCCATCGTGGTTCCTTTTGCTCGTGACAGCGGATTAACAAAAACCGGATAAGCGTTAACCCGCTTATAACTTTAAAGCCGTGCAGCGTGAAAAAACCGCCGCGCTGCACGGCGGGAATGCAGCACCGTTTTACAGGCGGTAACAAAAAAAGATATCCGGCTATTTTTACCAACTTGCTGCTAAATGTCCAGCAAAATATCAAAAAAAGGCCGTTTTTGATGCGAATATTCGAATTGCCGGCCGGAAGGCCGAATAGCCGGAAAGGCTGGCGAGCATTTATTCTAAAGCGGTTTGAAGCGCACGGTTTACATATTTATAAAAACCTGAGGTGCCGGCGGAAAACGCGGTGTCGGCCTGCCGCAACAGGCACCGCGCCGTTTGCAGCGAATTTTTCAGACGGCCTGCCGTTAACGGTGCCGGCTACATTATCATTACGCCTTTAAATAACAGGCCGGAACCTTTGAAAAACTGTCTTCAGGCCGTCTGAAAAAGGGAAAACATATTATGAGCAAACCGCTGCCGCCCAAATTGCAGAAAACCCAGCAGCAGTTAGACCGGATTTCCGACGCGTTCAAACAGCATATGGCCGCCGGACGCTACCCCGAGGCCGTGCGCGAAGCCGCCAAGGCCCACGCACTGATTCCCAAAGCCGTTGCGCCGTTGAGCGATGCCGCCACTGCGGCGGTGAAAGGCGGTTTGTGGCAGGAAGGCATCGACTATGCCAAAAGAGCCTTGCAGCGCAACCCGCAGCACATCAACTCGCTCGACGCGCTCGCCCACGCCTACGGCGGCCTCGGCGATTGGGCAAACTGCCGCACCTACGGCCTGCAAGCCTTGCAGCTGCGCGATAAAAGCATAGCCGCACAGGCCGAGCCGCCGCAAACACGCGAAAACAGCGGCGGCAAAAACATCATTGCCTTTTCGCTGTTCGGCGCGAGTTCCGAATATATCGAACCGGCGGTGATGAACACCGAATTAGCGGGCGAAATCTACCCGGGCTGGACGTGCCGCTTCTATATCGACGGCAGCGTGCCCGAAACGGCCGTGCAGCGTCTGCGGGCAAACGGCGCCGAAATTGTGCGGATAGACGGCACTGCCCAATCGTGGCCGGGCGCGATGTGGCGTTTTCTGGCGATGGACGACCCCGAAGCCGCGCGGGTGATTTTCCGCGACGCCGACTCGGTGATTTCGCAGCGCGAAGCGCGCGCGGTGCAGGAATGGATAAACAGCGGCAAGCTGTTCCACACCCTGCGCGACGCCGGCACGCACACCGAGCTGATACTGGCCGGGCTGTGGGGCGCGGCGGCGGGCAGCGTGCCCGATATGCGCGGCAAAATCGAAGCCTATCTCAATAAGCCTTTGGTTTCCCGCCATTTCGCCGACCAGTTGTTTCTGCGTGAAAACGTGTGGCCTTATGCCCGCCAGAGCCTGTGCGCGCACGACCGTATTTTCGGTTTCGCCGGCGCGGCGCCGTTTCCCGACGACGCACCGTTCGACTACGACCGCTTCCATGTCGGTTGCAACGAAGGCAACACCCGTTTTCAGGCGGCCTTCAACCTGCCCGACGGCAGCCGCGTGCTGTGGCGCCTGTTCAGTCGCATTTCGCCGCTGCTCAACGCCGATTATTCGCTGAACGTTCTGCCCGAAGAGCGGCAGGTGTGCGCCTATGAGGCCGTGGTGCAAAACGGCAAAGTGGGCGGCCTGATTCCGCACCGCTACGCCAAAGGCTTTTCAGACGGCCTCTCTAAGATTACCGTGGCGGCGCTGGAATGAGCAGGCGGGCGAACCCTGCGCGGTTTGCGGAGTCGAATCAAATATATAATGTCTCAGGCCGTCTGAAATCTGCTCAGACAGGAAAGGATAAACAAGCGGTTAATGATTGATGACCCGTGTTGTTTGAGCATCCGGCCTTTGTGCTTGCAGAATATGACCGATACGAGAAAGGACTGTTCCATGAAACCTGTTACTTTATTTGCAGCTTTGCTGCTGGCAGCCTGTGCCGCCGCCCCTTCCGCCGACTTGGCGGGCAAATGGCGGGTGCAGGAAGCTGATTCCGCCGCCATGCCCGAAGGGGTAAGCATCACCTTGCGGGCAGACGGGCATTTCCGCACCGACGGCGGTTGCAACAACCTTTTCGGACGCTACCGCCAAAGCGGCAACCGCCTGATTTTTTCAGATGCCGCCAGCACCCTGAAGGCCTGCGTGGACAAGCAGTATATGGAAATCGACAACCGCCTCGGCACCGCCATCGGTTCACGCCGGACCTACCGCATCAGCGGCACGCAGTTGGAATGGCTAGACGATAACGGCAAAGTGGTGTTGAAAGCTGTGAAGGCCGAACCGTAAACGGCGATACAATACTTTCGAATATACAATCCGGCCTGTCTGCAAACGCCCCGCAGACAGGCTTTTTTGCGTGGAGGCGGTTTGCATATCCTGCTACCGTCTTTTTGTAAGCTTTGGTAAACTATTGATTCAAGATAATCATCATTTTACCTGTCGCTTTTTTCAGACGGCCTCTAAAGCAAAAGGCCGTCTGAAACAAAAAACAATGGAGAAACATATGTTCCGCTTTGCCCACCCGCAGCAAACCGCCCTGCGCCAAGCCGTTACCCAAGCCTACCGCCGCGATGAAGCCGAGGCGGTGCAGGATATGCTCCAGCGGGCGCAGATGAGCGCCGCCGAGCAAAACGGCGCTTCGCAACTGGCGCGCCGCCTTGTTACCCAAGTGCGCGAAAACCGCAAAAAAGCCAGCGGCGTGGATGCGCTGATGCACGAATTTTCCCTTTCCAGCGAAGAGGGCGTGGCGCTGATGTGTTTGGCTGAAGCGCTGCTGCGCATTCCCGACAATGCCACCCGCAACAAATTAATCCAAGACAAGCTTTCAGACGGCGATTGGAAAAGCCACCTCAACAACAGCCCGTCGTTATTCGTCAACGCCGCCGCATGGGGCCTGCTGATTACCGGCAAACTCACCACGCCCACCAGCGAGCAGGGTTTGGGCGCGGCCTTAACCCGTATGCTGGGAAAAGGCGGCGAGCCGCTTATCCGCAAAGGCGTGGATTACGCCATGCGTATGCTGGGCAAGCAGTTTGTTACCGGCCAAACCATCGAAGAGGCACTGCAAAACGGCAAAGAGCGCGAAAAATCGGGCTACCGTTTTTCATTCGATATGCTGGGCGAGGCGGCGATGACGCAGGCCGATGCCGACCGCTATTATCAGGATTATGTGAACGCTATCCACGCCATCGGCAAAGATGCGCAAAACGCGGGCGTGTATGAAGGCAACGGTATTTCGGTGAAACTTTCCGCCATCCACCCACGTTATGTGCGCGCCCAACACGAGCGCGTGATGGGCGAGCTGCTGCCCAAGCTCAAGCAGCTGTTTATGCTGGCGAAGTCTTACAACATCGGCCTGAATATCGACGCCGAAGAAGCCAACCGTTTGGAGCTGTCGCTGGATTTGATGGAAGCGCTGGTGTCCGACCCCGATTTGACGGGCTTTAACGGCATCGGTTTTGTGGTGCAGGCTTATCAGAAGCGCTGCCCGTTTGTGATTGATTATCTGGTGGATTTGGCGCGGCGCAACAAGCAAAGGCTGATGATACGCTTGGTAAAAGGCGCGTATTGGGACAGCGAAATCAAATGGGCGCAGGTGGACGGCCTCGACGGCTATCCCGTTTACACCCGCAAAGTGCACACCGATATTTCCTACTTGGCCTGCGCGCGCAAACTGCTTGAGGCGCAGGATGCCGTGTTCCCGCAGTTCGCCACCCACAACGCCTACACGCTGGCGGCGGTTTACCAAATGGGCGAGGGCAAAGAGTTTGAATTCCAATGCCTGCACGGCATGGGCGAAACGCTGTACGACCAAGTGGTCGGCACGCAAAACCTCGGCCGCCGCGTGCGCATTTACGCGCCGGTGGGCACGCACGAAACCCTGCTGGCCTATCTGGTGCGCCGCCTGCTCGAAAACGGCGCCAACTCGTCTTTCGTGAACCAAATCGTCGATGAGAAAATCAGCATCGAAGAATTAATCCGCAGCCCGTTCGACACCGTGGCCGAGCAGGGCGTGCGCCGCCACAGCGCCTTGCCGCTGCCGCGCGAGCTGTACGGTGCAGGCCGTCTGAATTCCTACGGCGTGGATTTGAGCAACGAAAACGTGTTGCAGCAGTTGCAAACCTTAATGAACCAGGCCGCCGGCCAAAGTTTTCAGACGGCCTCTTTAATCAACGGCCAAAGCCGCGAAGTGCAGCCCGCCAGCTCCGTGAAAAACCCCGCCGACCATAGCGACGTTGTCGGCAGCGTATCGTTTGCCGATGCTGCGTTGGCGCAGGAAGCCGTCGGCGCCGCCGTGGCTGCGCAAAGCCTTTGGGGCGGCACTTCAGCCGCCGAGCGCGCCGCCTGCCTGCGCCGTTTTGCCGACCTGCTCGAAGCGAACACTGCCGCGCTGATGATGCTGGCCGTGCGCGAAGCGGGCAAAACGCTGAACAACGCCATCGCCGAAGTGCGCGAAGCGGTGGATTTCTGCCGCTACTATGCCGACGAAGCCGAGCAAACCCTGCCGCAAGACGCCAAACCTTTGGGCACGGTGGTGGCCATCAGCCCGTGGAACTTCCCGCTGGCGATTTTCGTGGGCGAAGTGGCGGCGGCGCTGGCCGCAGGCAATACCGTGGTGGCCAAACCCGCCGAGCAAACCAGCCTGATTGCCCATTACGCCGTGCGCCTGCTTCACGAGGCGGGCGTGCCGCCCGAAGCCCTGCAATTGGTATTGGGCGCGGGCGATGTCGGCGCGGCCCTTACGCAGGATACGCGCATCAACGGCGTGATTTTCACCGGTTCCACCGAAGTGGCGCGCCTGATTAACCAAACTTTGGCCAAACGCAGCGACAACCCCGTGCTGATTGCCGAAACCGGCGGTCAAAATGCCATGATTGTCGACAGCACCGCGCTGGCCGAGCAAGTGTGCGCCGATGTGCTCAACTCCGCTTTCGATTCGGCCGGCCAACGCTGTTCGGCGCTGCGCATCTTGTGTGTGCAGGAAGAAGTGGCCGACCATATGGTGGGCATGATTAAAGGCGCGATGAACGAGCTATGCGTGGGCAACCCGCAGCGTCTAAACACCGACACCGGCCCCGTGATTGATGCCGAAGCGCAGGCCAACCTGTTGGCGCACATCGAAAAAATGAAAGGCGGCGCGCGTGCCTGCCATCAAATCAGGCCGTCTGAAAACGCCGGCAACGGCACGTTTGTGCCGCCCACCCTGTTCGAGTTGGACAACCTCGACCAATTGCAGCGCGAAGTGTTCGGCCCCGTGCTGCACGTTGTCCGCTACCGTTCAGACGGCCTCGACGATTTAATCAGCCAAATCAATACCAAAGGCTATGCCTTAACCCACGGCATCCACAGCCGCATCGACGGCACCATCGAGCACATCAAGGGCCGTATCGAAGCGGGCAATGTGTATGTCAACCGCAATATCGTCGGCGCGGTGGTTGGCGTGCAGCCTTTCGGCGGCCACGGCTTGTCCGGCACCGGCCCGAAAGCGGGCGGCCCCTTCTACCTGCAACGCCTCACCCGCCTGCCGCAATGGAAAGTGCCGCATCTGAGCCGCATCGGCCAGGCCGACGAAACCGCACTCAAACGCTTGGAAAGCCTGCTGCACAACCTGCCGTTGCCGCAGGAGCTGAAAATGAGGTTGGCCGGCGATCTCGGCACCGCAAGGGTGCTGACGCTGCGGGGGGCGGAAGTGGTGCTGGCCGGCCCCACCGGCGAACGCAACGTTTTAAGCTGGCATGCGCCTGACCGCGTGTGGCTGTATGGCGGCGATTTGGCGCAAGGTTTCGCGGCGCTGATTGCGCTGGCGGCCAACGGTATCCGCTCCGTGGTCGAATCCGGCCATCCGCTGGCCGCCCATGCGGAGCAGCTTGGCGGCCTGCTGGAAGTGCACACCCGCCCCGAGCAAAGCGGCATCCGCCATGTGGCCGCACTCTCGCCGCTGCCGGCGGAATACAAACAGTCGCTGGCCGCTTCAGACGGCGCGTTGATTAAAGTGCTGCCGTCTGAAAACGGTTTGGATATTTACCAAGTGTTTGAAGAAGTTTCGTGCAGCACCAACACCACCGCGGCGGGCGGTAATGCCAGCCTGATGGCGATGACGGATTTGTAAACGTAAGTGCCTGTTAAACCTAAAAAGCCGTTCCCGAAAAAGGAACGGCTTTTTTCTTTTCAGACGGCCTCAAGATATTTTTGCAAGTCACTAAGGCCGTCTGAAATACACAACCGTCGTCATTGGCGACGCTTGGCATAATAATGGGTAAGTGAAACTCGGGTGTACCTGAAAGTACGGGTTGAATATTGTAAGCTTCAGGGATTTTACAGCGCAGGAGCCAAATCGTTCATTTCTTCAATTCGTAACATACGGATGTCCGATACAGATGGTTTGAACCACGGGTAAGTTTGACTTAGCTTCTGTGCAGCTAAAACGCAGGTCACTGCGGTAATATCGCTGTTGCCAAAATACACACTACCCTGTTGGTGATTAAAACCGAGGGTAAGCAGCGTTTTTTTGACATCACCGTAAGCATTCTGCCAAGAATCATTCGGATACAGTCCCTGTAAAACAGCGGTATCCAAATCAAAAGCGATTGCATAAGACATGGTTGCTTTTCCTTTTAACATAGAATTAGTATTGAAAATCATATCACAAGTTGCCATACCATGGTAATTTTTACGAAGTAGACAAAATGTACTGGAACAAAATTTCCACGGTGTCTAGTATTTGTTTAATCAATACTTTAATATTTCCATTTGGATTACTGCTTGCTCGGGAATAACAGGCTTCAGGTTTTTGAGAGAATCGTTTGATTTTTACAAAGGCTGCGGCTTCAACGGTTGGGGTGGTATCAAACAAACTGGCTACATACCCGGAAACATCCCTTTCATTCCCTTCATGCCTTTGGCCATGCGCATCAGCTTGGCCATGCCTTTGCCGCTGAACATCTTCATCATCTGCTGCGACTGCTCGAACTGCTTGAGCATTTTGTTTACTTCCTGCACCGAAGTGCCCGAGCCGGCCGCGATGCGGCGCTTGCGGCTGGCTTTGATTAAGGCCGGGTTGGCACGTTCTTTCGGCGTCATCGAGTTGATGATGGCTTCCACATGCCCCATGGCTTTTTCGGCGGTGCCTTCGGGAATCTGTTTGGAAAGCTGGCCGAGTTCGCCCGGCATTTTCGACATCAGGTTTTCCAAGCCGCCCATATTGCGCATCTGCTGGATTTGTTCCTTGAAATCGTTCAAATCGAAGCCCTTGCCTTTGTGCAGCTTTTTCGCCATTTTGGCGGCGGCTTCTTCATCAATGCCTTTCTGCACGTCTTCGATAAGGCTCAACACGTCGCCCATGCCGAGAATGCGGCTGGCGATGCGGTCGGGGTGGAACGGCTCAAGGCCGGTTACTTTTTCACCGATACCGATGAATTTAATCGGCTTACCGGTTACCTGCCGCACCGACAAGGCCGCGCCGCCGCGCGAATCGCCGTCCATCTTGGTGAGAATCACGCCGGTCAGCGGCAGGGCTTCGTTAAAGGCTTGGGCGGTGTTCACCGCATCTTGGCCGAGCATGGCGTCCACCACAAACAGGGTTTCGATAGGGTTAACCGCTGCGTGGAGGGCTTTGATTTCATTCATCATTTCTTCGTCAATCGCCAGGCGGCCGGCGGTATCGACCATCAATACGTCGTAGAAATGCTTTTTAGCATAGTCCACGGCCGCCTTGGCGATATCGACGGGCTTCTGGCTGGTGTCGGAAGGAAAGAAATCCACACCCACTTGTTCGGCCAAAAGCTTCAGCTGTTCGATGGCGGCAGGGCGGTAAACGTCGGCGGAAACCACAAGGATTTTCTTTTTGTGGTCGTTTTTCAGCAGGCGCGACAGTTTGCCCACGGTGGTGGTTTTGCCCGCGCCCTGCAAACCGGCCATCAGCACCACGGCGGGCGGCGAAACGGCAAGGTTGAGCGTGCTGTTTTCTTTGCCCATCAATTCGATCAGGGCATCGTTTACCACGCCGATAAAGGCTTGGTCGGGCGTGAGGCTGCCGGTGATTTCGTGGCCGAGCGCTTTTTCTTTAACGTTGTTGATGAACTCTTTCACCACGGGCAGGGCAACGTCGGCCTCGAGCAGGGCCAGGCGCACTTCGCGCAGGGCTTCTTTAATATTGTCTTCGGTGAGCTTGGCTTGGCCGCGGATGTTTTTCAGCACATTGCCAAAGCGGCTGGTTAAGTTGTCTAACATGGGTGTCCTTGAGAATCGGGGCGGGCGGCGGGGGCTTGAGGCCGTCTGAAAACGGCAAAACCGCATTAAAGTTTCAATAGGCGCCGCCGTTTTTGATAAAATCGGCTTATTTTACACCACACGCAGCTTCGTGAGTATGCGTGCAAAAGAAAGTTTGTCATGCCGATAGTATTGATTTGCCTGATGCTGCTGTATGCGGGAATGGCGGTGTTCGTATGGCTGCACCACAAAAAGCGTGATGACCGGCCTTATCCGTTGAAAACGGAATTGGCGGTACTCGCACCCGCACTGCTGTTGCAGGGCGCGGTGCTGTTTTTGCCCGTGCTGCACGACAGGGTGCTGGTGATGGGGTTCGGCTATTCGGTGAGCCTGATTGTGTGGCTGATGCTGATGATGTATTGCCTGGGCAGCTTCTTCTATAACCTGCGCGGGCTGCAATTGCTGCTCTACCCGTGTGCGGCGTTGTCGTTGTTGCTTGCGGCGGTGTTTCCCGGCAAGTTTACCGGCTACCAAATCAGCGACTGGCCGTTTATGCTGCATGTGGGCGCATCGCTGCTGGCCTACGGGCTGTTCGGTATCGTAACTTTGCTGGCGGTGCTGGTTTTGCTGTTGAACCGCAACCTGCACAAGAAAAAATTTTCGCCTTTGGTGTCTTTTCTGCCGCCCCTGCTGAGCCTTGAAAAACTGATGTTCCAAGGTATATGGGCGGGCTTTCTGCTGCTGACCTATTCCGTAGTAAGCGGCACGTTTTTCGCCGAAACCGTGTTTGGCAAACCGTTTGCGTTCACCCATAAATCAGTGTTCGGCATACTCTCGTGGCTGATTTACGGCGGCCTGCTGTTGAAACACGGCATGACGGCATGGCGCGGCAAAAAAGCCGCCGTGTGGACGATAATCGGCTTCGTCAGCCTGATGCTGGCTTATGTGGGCAGTAAATTCGTGCTGGAAATCATTCTGCACCGCTAGGGCGAAAGTTTTCAAAAGCGCAAATAAAACAGGCTGCCTTCAAAGCAGCCTGTTTTTGATAATGCCGGAAATTTCTCTCTATTTTATATATGCCTTTGTGTACTTGGCTTGGTGATGTGAATCACTTTATGTAACGGAATGTAATTCATTTAAATTGAAAGTGCAAGCACTCTAACCCATAAACAAGCACAAAAACAAAATATCGGCCAAAAACTTAAAATTTTAAAATTTAAAGTTAATAAACAAAGATTTTTCAGCATGAACCTGTAGCTGTAAGACATTGGCAAAACCCGATTCCGGAGTTGTATCAAGCCAAAAGCTGCACGGCCCAGAAACTTAAAAATCCGGCGAACAACACCAACACCGAATAATTTTTCTCCTGCACCTCGTGCGCTTCGATCAGCAATTCTTCGGTTACCAAATACAGCAATGCCGCCGCGCTGGCTGCTAACACGGCACCCATCACGTCATGCGATGCGCCGCTTAACAACCAATTGCCCAGTGCGGCAAACACAAACACCACCACGCCCAACAATGTGGTTAAAACAACCATGCGCCAGCCTTTCAGCGCATCGCTCATCAAAGCCAGGCCGAGAAACAACAATTCCACCGACAAACCCAGCGCCAGAATCAGGCCCGATTCGCCGCCCGACGCAAAACCCGCGCCGATAATAAAACCGTCGGTGGCGATATCGATAAAGGTGGCCAGCAGCAGGCCCACCGGCAAGGCGGCACCGGCAGCCGCTACGCCGGAATGCTTGCCGTGTTCAGCCCCGCTTTCCAATTTTTCGGTCAGCAATTTCAGGCCGAACATTAACAGGCTGCCTGCCGCAAATGATGCAATCAATACCCACGGGCGGGCGTGTTCGCGGCCGATTTCGGGTAGCAACTCTACCGACAAGGCGGACAACACCACGCCGGCGGCAAAGTGCTGAATCAGGCTGCGCGCCTGTGCCGACGGGTTCCACAACAATGCCAATACGCCGCCGGCAACGGCCACGGCGGCGGGAATCAACATAATCAAATATTCGTTTTGCACGGCTTTCCTGCATCAAAATGAAAATGGCAATATTACATGCGCCGGCTTAAGCCAAGCTGAACAATGCCTCAACCTGAGGTTTTTGCGTCGTATCCGGGCTTGGTTCGAGTGCGTTAAACTGTTGGAATTCAAGATACTCGGGTCAAGCCCGAGTATGACGACAATTGGAGTTTCAGACGGCCTAAACGAATTTTTCAAAGCTATCAGGCCGTCTGAAAAATATTTTTCAGACGGCCTGTATGGTTTAAACGGCCAAAACCGTTAAGCTTCTTTGCTCTCAGCCGCTTTTTGGCGCAGGCGCAGGCTTAATTCGCGCAGCTGCTTGTCGTCCACCGCATTGGGGGCGTTGGTAAGCAGGCATTGTGCACGCTGGGTTTTCGGGAAAGCAATCACGTCGCGGATGGATTCGGCGCCGGTCATCAGCGTCACCAAACGGTCGAGGCCGAACGCCAAACCGCCGTGCGGCGGTGCGCCGTATTTCAGGTTGTCCAGCAGGAAGCCGAATTTGTTTTGCTGCTCTTCGGGGGTGATTTTCAGCGCGGCAAACACTTTTTCCTGAATCTCGGCACGGTGGATACGGATGGAGCCGCCGCCGATTTCCCAGCCGTTGAGCACCATATCGTAGGCACGGGCGAGGCAGTTTTCGGGGTCGCTTTCCATCAGGTCTTCATGGCCGGGTTTGGGCGAGGTGAAGGGGTGGTGCATGGCGGCGTAACGGTCGTTTTCTTCGTCGTATTCGAACATCGGGAAATCGATTACCCACAGCGGGCGCCATTCGTCGGTGAAATAGCCGTTTTCGGCGCCGTGCTCGTGGCCGATTTTGATGCGCAGCGCACCGATGGCTTCGTTGACAATCTTGGCTTTGTCGGCACCGAAGAAGATGATGTCGCCGTTTTGTGCGCCGGTTCGGGTGATGATTTCTTTCAGGGCGTTTTCAGACAGGAATTTCACAATCGGCGATTGCAGGCCGCTGTCTTCGCCGTTGGAAAGGTTGGTAACATCGTTCACTTTGATATAGGCCAAGCCTTTGGCGCCGTAGATGCCGACGAATTTGGTGTATTCGTCGATGTCTTTGCGGGAGAGTTTCGCGCCGCCGGGCACGCACAGGGCGACCACGCGGCCGCCTTTCATGTCGGCGGCGGCACGAAACACTTTGAATTCTTCCGATTTCATCAAGTCGGTCAGCTCGGTGAATTTCAGGCTCACGCGCATATCGGGTTTGTCGGAGCCGTAGTAGAACATGGCTTCGCGGTATTCCATGCGCGGGAAATCAGCCAATTCCACGCCCAAGGCATCTTTAAACACCTGTTTGGCCATGCCTTCGGTGATGTCCATGATTTCGTTTTCGCTTAAAAACGAGGTTTCGATATCGATCTGGGTGAATTCGGGTTGGCGGTCGGCGCGCAAATCTTCGTCGCGGAAGCATTTGGTGATTTGGTAGTAGCGGTCGAAGCCGGCCACCATCAGCAATTGTTTGAACAGTTGCGGCGATTGCGGCAGTGCGAAAAATTCGCCCGGGTGCACGCGGCTGGGCACCAGATAATCGCGCGCGCCTTCGGGGGTGGAACGGGTAAGCATCGGCGTTTCGATATCGATAAAGCCTTGCGCGTCGAGATAGCGGCGCACACCCATCGCCACTTGGTAGCGCAGGCGCAGGTTGCGCTGCATGGCGGGGCGGCGCAAGTCGATAACGCGGTTGGTTAAACGCACGTTTTCGCTCAGGTTTTCGTCGTCGATTTGGAACGGCGGCGTGGCGGCGGCATTGAGCACTTCGATTTCTTTGGCGAGAATTTCGATTTTGCCGGAAATCATTTTATCGTTGGTGGTGCCTTCGGGGCGGTTGCGCACGCGGCCGGTGATGCTCAAAACGTATTCGTTGCGGGCGGAGTCGGCCGTCTGAAAGGCTTCGGGGGTATCGGGATCGATCACCACCTGCACGATGCCTTCGCGGTCGCGCAGGTCGATGAAAATCACGCCGCCGTGGTCGCGCCGGCGGTGCACCCAGCCTTTGACGGTAACGGTTTGGTCTAGGTATTGCTCGTTAATCAAGCCACAATAATTGGTACGCATAAATAAAACCTTCGGTTTGTTTTCGTTTGATTTTCTGACAAATGTGTTGAACGGTATCGGCAGGCCGTCTGAAAAGGTTTTGTTTTTTCAGACGGCCTGCAATAAAAAATATTGCCTTGCGCTTATTCTTGCCCCTCGGGGTTTTCAGACGGCCTCTGCGCATCGGGCAGGGCTTTTACCGGCAGATCGTCCGGCATCACCATGCCCAGCGAAATCACATATTTGAGTGCGTCGTCCACGCTCATGTCCAGTTCGCGCACGTCGCTTTTTTTCACCATCACATAGTAGCCGCCGGTGGGGTTGGGCGTGGTCGGCACGTAAACGGAAAGGTATTCTTCGCCGTTATCGAGGCTGCGCGCCACTGCGCCCGCCAAACTGCCCGACACGAAAGCGATGGTCCAGATGCCCGGCTGCGGAAACGGCACCAAAACGGGGGTTTTGAACGACCGGCTGTTGTCGGACAACAGCGATTCGGAAACCTTTTTCACGCTGGAATAAATCGACTTCACCACGGGAATGCGGCCGAGCAGGTTGTCCCACGCGGCAATAATCTGCTTACCCAGCACGTTGGCGCCGAACAGGCCGGTTACAAACAGCACCACCACGGCCACAATCACGCCCAAACCGGGAATGTTGAAGCCCATCAGGCTGGCCGGCTGCCATTTTTCGGGCAAAAGTTGGAAGAGTTGGTCGGATGCGGAAACGATATAGGTTATCACCCATACCGTTACGGCTATCGGCAGCCACACCAAAATGCCCGTAATCAGGTATTTTTTCAATGCCTTAGAGATGCCGCCGCTTTCAGCCGCATTTTTTGCCATATCGGTATTCCATATGTGGTGAACGGTAAATACCGCCCGAACGCGCCATTATACGCGCTCGGGCAGTAAGAAACGAGTGTTTGCCGCGAATCGGGTGTTTAAAAACCGTCCCAATCGTTGAGCATTACGCCGAAGCCTATGCTGTTGTGCTTGTGGTTGTAGTCCAACAGGCTTTCGCCGTAACCGTGGTAGCCCTGCACATAGGCTTTGAGCTTGCCTTTAATCGGAAAGGTGTAGTCGGCCTGCACGCCGCCTTTGCCGGTTTTGGGGTTGTAGCGCATGGTGGCGGCAACGGTTTGCTTGTCGTTGAAACGGTATTGCAGTTTCAAATCGCCGTAGCCCATGTAGTCGGTGATGTCGGGGTTGTCGTCGTTATCGCCGCTTTGGTCGAACGCGCGCACCCACAACCGCGGAATCACGGTCAGCTTGCCCCATTCCATACCCGCCATGCCGTATAAGCGGTTCCACGAGCGCGACATCGGGCGGCTCTGGCCGTTGGATTGGTGCACGAAGCCCAGGCCGAGCATACGCAGCTTGCCGCCGCCGGGCAGGTCGGCCTTCACGGGCTGGGTGATGAAAACTTCGGGCGAATAATCGTTGTTGCGGAACGGGGCGGATTCTTCACCCTGGTTCCACAACTGCCAGTGCGCGGTTTGGGTGTAGCCGAACCACACGTCGGAGCGGGTGCGGAACAAATCTTCCAGCAGTTTGGTTTTGAACGACACCTGCATTTTCGCTTCCAGCCGTTTCTGGTCTTTGGCGCGGACGTCGTCGGTTACGCCGCGCGTAGATGTTTCAGGGTAGCGGTTGGGGCTGCTGTTATACCAGGCGGGCAGCAGATACATGGGATTGTGTTCGCGCACCGACAAAATGCCGCGCACGTCGTTTTGGTCCAAATCATACATCAGGCTCAACGGCGTATAGGCATCGGCCGCATCGAGCAGGGCTTCGGTGGGCTCGCTGCCGGCATCGTTTTGGCTGAACACAACCGTAGGCTCTTTTTTGGTCAAACTCGTATCCACCGATTTCACCAAATCCACCGCCTTGGGCGGCTGCTTTTCGGCCACCGGCGGTGTTTGCGGCGGAAATTGGGCGGCATAGATTTTGTCGAAACAGGCCAGCCGCAGGGCATTGTCCTGTATCAGCGTGCATTGCAGCGCGGCATTGTTGTTTTCGGCGAATGCGGCGGAAGAAAAGGCCGCCAAACCGGCTCCGGCTGCAACGAAATGTTTCCAAGTCATATGGGCTACCTTTGGGCGTATCGGGTATATTTATAGTGAATCCACTTACTCCATTACGGCGTTGCTGCGCCTTAGCTCAAAGAGAACGATTTTGTAAGCCGCTAAAGTGGCAACAGAATCGGTTCCGTACTATTTGTACTGTCTGCGGCTTGCTGCCTTGTATTGAAGCGTGAATTCACTATAGGCCGTCTGAAGCCATTGCTGCTCAAATAGTTAAGCTGAAATGTGCACCGGTTTCAAGGCCGTTCGGCGGTCTAATTTACCCTTGCGCCGAACAAAAAGCAAATGCCCCGAAAGGCTCGATATCCGCTCTTCAGGGGCATTGTATTCAAGCAACGTTCCGCATTCCGCCGTGGCGGAAAGCAGACACTGCGCCGGAACCGGGTTAAGCCAAAGCTTTGATTTTGGCAGACAGGCGGCTCTTGTGGCGGGCTGCTTTGTTTTTGTGGTAAATGCCTTTGTCGGCAATACGGTCGATTACTTTTACCGACTCTTGGTAAACCGCTTGTGCGGCGGCTTTGTCGCCGGTTTCAACCGCTTTCAATACTTTCTTAACCGCAGTGCGGAAGGCAGTACGCAGGCTGGCGTTGTGGGCACGTTGTTTAACCGACTGGCGGGCACGCTTGCGGGCTTGTGCGCTGTTGGCCATATTGAATGTCTCCTGATAAAAATCAAAATTTAATTTCGTAAACGCGTAATTTTAAATACTTAGCCTTATCTGTGCAAGTGTTTTCACCGACTGCCGCTTTCCGTTTGCAGAAGCCTGCCCGAAAAACGACAGCCCCGCCGCTGCCTGCCGTTTTCAGACGGCCTTCGCCCGCTTCATACGGCCATACGAAGAAAACGTGCATATCACTTTGATTTTTATTAAGCATTCCTTTACAATAGCCCGCGCCGCCGCCGGGGTTTTTTATGGGGCAGCGGTTTTTCGTTCATTCAACCCTTTCATTAGGAAACCAACCCGTATGAAAAAATCTGTATTAGCCGTTATCGCAGCCTTGTCTTTGGCAGCCTGCGGCGGCCAAAGCGAGCAAAAACCCGCCCAACCTCAAGCAGATGCAGGTTCTGCCGCTGCTGCCACCGACGGCCTGCCCGCTACCGATACGCTCAATATCTACAACTGGTCGAACTATGTTGACGAGAGCACCGTTGAAGACTTTAAAAAAGCCAACAATTTGAAGCTCACTTACGACCTGTATGAAAACAACGAAACGCTGGAGGCCAAAGTGCTGACCGGCAAGTCGGGCTACGATCTGGTGGTGCCCGGCATCGCCTTTTTGCCGCGCCAAATCCAAGCGGGCGCCTATCAGAAAATACATAAAGACTTAATCCCCAACTATAAAAACATCGATCCCGAGCTTTTGAAAATGCTCGAAACCGCCGATCCGGGCAACGAATATGCCGTGCCTTATTTCTCGGGTGTGAACACGCTGGCCATCACCGCCAAAGGCAAAGAAGTGCTGGGCGGGCAGCTGCCTGAAAACGGCTGGGATTTGCTGTTCAAACCCGAATACACCAACAAGCTGAAATCCTGCGGCATCGCGCTGTGGGACACGCCGTCTGAAATGTTCCCGATTGTGTTGAACTATTTGGGCAAAGACCCGAAAGGCAGCAATGCCGAAGACATCAAGGCGGCCGCCGGCGTGTTGCAGGCCATCCGCCCCGACGTGAAACGCTTCAGCCCCTCGGTTATCGACGAGCTGGCGCGCGGCGACGTGTGTTTGGCGGCCGGTAACGGCGGCGACCTGAATATGGCCAAAGCGCGTTCGGAGGAAGTGAAAAACAATGTCGGCATCGAAGTGCTCACGCCCAAAGGCATGGGCTTCTGGATCGAATCCTGGCTGATTCCCGCCGATGCGAAAAACGTAGCCAACGCGCACAAATACATCAACTACACCCTTGACCCCGAAATTGCGGCGAAAAACGCCAAAGCCGTAACCTTTGCACCGGCCAGCCTGCCGGCACGCGAGAAACTGCCGAAAGAACTGGTGGCCACCCGTTCCATCTTCCCGACTCAGGAAGACATGAAAAACGGCTTCGTGATGCCGCAGATGGAAGGCGATGCGAAGAAACTCACGGTAAATCTGTGGCAGAAAATCAAAGTGGGGTCGAACTGATCAACCGGTATGGTGAAACATACGGCAACGGCTGCGTTTATGCGCAGCCGTTTTTTGTTGGTAAAACCGCTTGAGGCCTTTGCAAAAAAGCCGTTTTAATCCTGAATGTATGATATTCCGTCATACTCGGGCTTGACCCGAGTATCTCTTTTGCTTCTAAAACAAACAGATGCTCGGGTCAAGCCCGAGCATGACGCAAGTGTTTTAAGGTGCCTAAAAGAATTTTGCAAAGGTCTCGGCCTGAAGGCAGTTTTGCAAAGTCTCTGTTTGTTTGGCAACCGTTACGTCATACCCGGGCTTGACCCAAACATCTTTTTGTTTCAAAAGAAATAACAGATACCCGGGTTGAGCACGGGCATGACGGCGGCCGGATGTTTCAGACGGCCTTTTCCAAACCCGCACACAAACCGCCCTCGGGGCGGTTTTGCAAATCCAGCCGCAGGCCGTGCAGGGCGGCGATGCTTTCTACAATCGACAGGCCCAAACCGCTGCCCTGCTGGGCTTGGCCGGCGGGGCGGTAGAAGCGTTCGCAGATACGCATCATGTGTTCGGGTGCGATGCCCGGCCCTTCGTCGCACACGCTGATGCCGTCGCGGTTGAGGGTGAGCGATACGCGGCTGTTCTCGGGGCTGTAACGCACGGCGTTGTCCAGCAGGTTGCGCAGCATCAGCTCGAGCAATACGGCGTTGCCGTGCAGGGGCAGGGCGTTTTCGATGCCGCAGGGGCTGTTCAGTTGCAGGCGCACGCGCTTTTCGCGGGCTTGCAGGTTGGCGCTTTTCAGGGCTTGGTGGGCAATCTGCTGCCAGTTGACGGGTTCGGCATCGGGCACTTCGTTTAGCGGGTCGATGCGCGACAACACCAAAAGTTGCTCGGTCAGGCGTTGGGCGCGGGCGATGCTTTCGTGCATTTTGGCTAAGTGGTAGGGCTGTTCGCGCTCGTTACTCAGGGCGAACACTTCGGCCTGCACTTTAAGTGCGGCCAGCGGACTGCGCAATTCGTGGGCGGCATCGGAGGTGAAGCGGCGTTCGCGGCCGATGGCAGCCGACACGCGCGTGAGCAGGCCGTTGAGCGACTGCACCATGGGCAGGGCTTCGGCGGGTACGTCTTCGGATACGGCGTGCAGGCTGTCGGCATCGCGGGTACGCAGTTCGTCGGAAAGCTTGTCGAGCGGTTCCAGGCCGCGGCGTATGCCGAAATAAATCAGCATCAGCAAAACGGGTAAGGCTAAGAATGAAACGGCCAATTGGGCACCGACGGCGCTGGCAACGATGGAAAGACGCTCTTTTAAGCGTTGCGATACGGCAACGGTGTGGCCGTCCACTTTATCGTGCAGGTAGAGATAACGCCATGCACCGCTTTGCCATACCGGATGGTTGTTCCGAAAACCTGAGGCCGTCTGAAACGGAATCTCTTTGCCGTGCCGGTCGGCCATTAAGAGCCGGCCGTTTTTGTCCCACACGGCAAAGCCGTAGTTACTGGTTTGTGCGTCGCCGGGATTGCTGTCGAGCAGAGTTTCGATATCGACGATATTGCGTACGGTATTGTTGTCGTGCGACACCTGCATCAGGGTTTGGGCAAGCTGTGACATCTGGCTGTCGGCGGCTTCATCGATTTCATGCAGTGAAAAATAGGCGGCGGCACTGACCGAGGCCAGCCAAACGGCCAGCAGGCCGCCGCTGATATAGACAAACAGGCGGCGGCGCAGGCTGGTGGCGGGATACATATTCCAAAAGAATTTCACGGTGCGGTTCCGATTTGGTAGCCCAAGCCGCGGCGGGTTTGGATAAAGTCTTTGCCGATTTTTTTGCGCAGGTTGTGAATGTGCACTTCTACGGCGTTGCTTTCGACTTCTTGATCCCAACCGTAGAGTTTGTCTTCGATTTGGGCGCGGCTGTGGATGTGTTTGGGTTGCGAGAGCAGCATTTCGAGCAGGACGTATTCGCGCTGGGTGAGGGCGAGCGGCTCGCCGGCCAGCTCGGCGGATTTGGCGGAAGTGTCGAGCTTCAGCCTGCCGTATTCGAGCAGCGAAGCGGCGCGGCCTTGGCTGCGGCGCACCAGTGCCAACAGGCGGGCGGCAACTTCGTCGAGTGCGAAGGGCTTGCACAGATAATCGTCGGCGCCGCCATTGAGGCCGGCCAGGCGGTCGGGCAGGGCGTCGCGGGCGGTGAGTATCAGCACGGGCGTGTCGTGCCGCTGCTGCCGCCAGCCGGCGAGAATGTCCATGCCGTCGATATCGGGCAGGCCGAGATCGAGCACCACGGCATCGTAAGGCGCGTTGGAAAGGGCGTCGCGGCCGTGTTTGCCGGTTTTCAGCCAATCGACGGTAAAGCCATGTTTGGTGAGGCCGTGATAGAGGCCGTCGCCGATATGGGGGTCGTCTTCGATTAAGAGGATACGCATGATGGTGGCCTTGTTCGGTTGTGTGTTCGGTGGTGTATTTTCAGACGGCCTGATGGTGAGGCCGTCTGAAAACTTTATCGGGGGGGCGCTTAACTGAATGGTTAAGGCTCTAATCTTTATCGAAAATCTGCGGCCGAACGAAGGCATCGTCGGGCACGTTTTTCTTGCCGGTAATCATGGCGCGCACCAGATTGGTTTTGCTCAGAAACGACATGGCCAGCGCGGCGGTAACGTGCAGGGCAATCAGCGGAATCAGGCTGTCGGCCAGAAAACCGTGGATTTCTTCTACGGTTTCGTCGCCCCAGAAGCGGTCGGTCGTCATCAGGTAGCCGCTCACGCCCAAGCCGATAACCGCCGCCCACAGGGCAAACATCATCAGTGCGCCGAAAGGGTTGTGGCCGAGATGGGTGTCGGGCCGGCGGCGTATGATGTTGCTGCCGTGCGCCATCAGGCGCGAGGGGGTGGGGAAAAAGTTGCTGAAACGGGCGTAACGGCTGCCGATAAAGCCCCACAACAGGCGGAAGGCGACAATACCGGCGGCAGTATAGCCAACATATTCGTGGATGTCGCTGCCCTCTTCGGTAAACGCCAGATTCGCCAGCACGCAGGCGGCAAGCCCCCAGTGGCACAGGCGCACGGGTAAATCCCATACTTTAACGGTTTGCATGATACGTCCTTTCTCGGTGCTTCAAGGCCGTCTGAAAAGTTTTTTTCAGACGGCCTGAGACCTTTGCCCCCCCCCTAGATGCAGATGCAGTTCAAGGCGTAGCAGCGCACAACGCAGAAATGCGCCGCAGATGGGGGTTTTGCAAAGGTCTCGGCCTGCTTGGTTCTGCGTATATAACGGTGTGAAAGCCGTCTGAAATTAACTTTCGGTTTTGCTTTTCACGGGTTTGCCGGTTTTGGTGTCGAAATAGATTTCAACTTTCTTGCCTTCTTTGTTTTTGCCGTAGATTTCGTAGCAATTGCCTTTGGTTTGCTTGAATTTCATGATCTGGTAGCCCTGCTGCTTGAGCTGCTCTTGGAATTTGGCGGGCGGAATCTGCTCGTTTTTCGGGTAGGCCGTGCAGGTGGTTTCGGCAAAAGCGGTTAAGGATACGGCGGCGGCCATCAGGCCGAAAAGGGTTTGTTTCAACATGGTGTGCTCCTTGTGGGAAACGGGTTATTCAAAATGATTGATAAGGGGAAAATGAAACAGCATGAGGCCTTGGCAACCCAGCCAGATGCGGATGCAGTTCAAGGCGCAGCAGCGCAGCGAGTGCAGACATAACATATGGTTAGGCAAGCGAGCGAGCAGCGTGCAACGCAGAAATGCGCCGCAGATGGTTGGGTTGCCGAGGTCTCGGTCTCTGTTGCTGTGGTGCCATTAAAACAAACCCGTCTTAAGCAAACCTTAAAGCCGCCAATTTTTTCAGACGGCCTGAAAATAAGAAATAATAAATTGATTTTATTAATAAATATTTTCAAGTCAGGCTGTTAGAAATTTCTAAAAAAGCCGTCTTATTAAAATATCTCCAACTTTGTTTATACCTTAAGAAAGCCTTAATCCTGCCGGTGCATAATCGCCCGCTCGTTAATCTGACTATCCCAAAGCAAGAGTTCTCCATGCATTTCCGTTTTACTGCCAACCGCGCCGTTTTCCTGTTCAGCCTTTATGTCGCCGCCGTGTTCAATATCGGTTATTGGCGTTCGGTTTTCCAAACCGGCGACTGGCTGCTGATACTCACCATGCCGCTGTTTTTGGTGGCCGCCATGAACCTGATTATGCAGCTTTTGTTCTGGCCCAAGCTGCACCGGCTCACCATCCCCTTGCTGCTGCTTGCCGGAGCGGGCGCGTCGTTTGCGGTGATGACGCAAAACATTTTTTTCAATGACGACATGATTCAAAACCTGCTGCAAACCAATCCGGCGGAAGCCGGCGCATGGCTTTCGTGGAAATTCATGCTGTGGGTGGCGCTTACCGGCGTGTTACCGGCCGTGCTGTACGCCCGCTACGGCAAAATCCGGCATGCAACCAAATGGTATAAAGCGCTGGGCTGGCGCGTTTTGAGCGCAGCCGCATCGCTGGCCGTTATCGGTGCGTTGGCGGCAACATCGTATTCGCATTACGCCTCGTTTTTCCGCAACCACTCCAAAATCAGCCACCAGATTACCCCCACCAACCTGATTGGTGCAGGTATCAAAACGGCTTATGTTGCCTACGATGCCAACCGTCCGTTTGAAACCATCGGCAACGATGCCAAACGTCATGCCGCACCGCACGAGCGTAAGCGCCTGCTGGTGTTGGTGGTGGGCGAAACCACCCGCGCGCAAAACTGGGGGCTGAACCCCGGCGCGCCCGATACCACGCCCGAGTTGAAACAAACCGCCGGCGTGATCAACTATCCCGACGTATCTTCTTGCGGCACATCCACCGCCGTATCGCTGCCGTGCATGTTTTCCAATATGAACCGCAACGATTACAACGCCAGCCGCGCCAAGCACCAAGAAAACGTGATGGACGTATTGCAACGCAGCGGTCTCTATGCCTCTTGGCGTGAAAACGACGGCGGCTGCAAAGGCGTGTGCGACCGCATCAAACACATCAATATCGGCGACATCGCCCAAGCAGGCCAATGCGGCAGCGACGGCTGTCTCGATATGGCTCTGCTCAACGGTTTGGAAGAAGAAATCCGCGCGATGAAAGGCGACGGCATCATCGTGCTGCACACCATAGGCAGCCACGGCCCCGCATATTACAAGCGCTACACGCCCGAATTCAAAACCTTCCAACCCACTTGCGACACCAACCAGTTGCAAGATTGCAGCACCGCGGCGCTGCAAAACACCTATAACAACACCATCCGCTATGTCGATCATATGCTGGCCGCCACCATCAAACTGCTCGACCGGCAAACCGACACCGACAGCGCCTTATGGTATGTTTCCGACCACGGCGAATCATTGGGCGAAAACGGCATCTACCTGCACGGTACGCCTTACGCTATCGCTCCGAAAACGCAAACTCAAGTGCCGATGATTTTTTGGGCGAAGCAGGGCTGGTACCAAGGCAGCGGCGTGTCGGCCGCCTGTCTGAAAAGCAACGCCGGCCGCAGCTATTCGCACGACAACCTGTTCCATTCGCTGCTGGGCGTTTTCGATGTGCAAACCGCAGAATACCGCAAAGAGCAAGACATTTTCGCCACCTGCCGTGCTTGAATCTAAATAGCGGCAAATAAACTGAGACCTTTGCAAAACCATTTTGAGGCCGTCTGAAATGCTTAACTTCTGTCATTCCCGCGTAGGCGGGAATCTAGCCACTTTTTCATAAGTTATTGAAATAAAATACTTGATGATTTTAGGGCTGGATTCCCGCCTACGCGGGAATGACGAGACACAAATGTTTTCAGGTTTGAATTGTTTTTTTGCAAAGGCCTCAAACTTTTTGTGATATTTTTTGAATATTGCAAAGACCGCAGGCCGTCTGAAATCTTTCAGACGGCCTGCGGCTATATAAAAAAACAGTCGGCACCTCAAGCCCAAGCAAACAAAATCCGCACAAAACACCGATGGCAGACTGCGGCAAATGCTGCCGTATTTCCTTTTTCCCTTCGGGCTACAGTCAGCCAACCTGAGAAAAAGTACACACGCCATACGACGGCTTAATCCGAATAGAATGGAACCATATTTACACGTTCCCTTCCCCGTTTTCCGATTCCGCCTCAGGGGCTTCGAGCATTTCGCCGGCCGCTTTTTCCGCCAGGCTTTTTTCGAGCTGTTTGCTGGCTTTCACGCCCAGTTTGCGCAGTTTTTCGGCGCGGCCGACCAGATTGCCGCGTCCTTCGTAAAGCTGTTTGTAGGCGGCCTGGTATTGGCTTTGCGCCTGCTCGATGTTTTTGCCCACGCCTTCAAGCGTGGTAACGAAGCCCACGAATTTATCGTAGAGCTTGCCGCCTTCTTCGGCGATGGCGAGCGCGTTTTGGTTTTGCTGCTCGTTGCGCCAGATATTCGCCACCGTGCGCAGGGTTGCCAGCAGTGTGCTGGGGCCGACGGGCATAATGCGCTTGTCGAAGCATTCTTGAAACAGGCTGTCGTCGTGCTGCAAGGCCAATAAATAGGCCGGCTCGACGGGGATAAACATAAACACGAAATCGAGCGTGTTCACCCCTTCCAAATCGCTGTATTGCTTGAGCGACAGGCTTTTGATGTGGGCGCGCACGCTGGCGGTGTGGGCGGCCAGCTCGCGTTCGGCGGCTTCGGGCGTTTGCGCTTGGGTGTAGCGCACATAGGCGGTAAGCGACACTTTGCTGTCGATGATGATTTGCTTGTTGTCGGGCAGGTTGACGAGCACGTCGGGTTGCAGGCGGCGGACGCTGCCGTCTTCTTCGGTGCGGGTGGAGGCCGTCTGAACGAAATATTCGCGCCCTTTAACCAGGCCGGAATTCTCCAGCACGGTTTCCAAAATCATCTCGCCCCAGTTACCCTGCGTTTTGTTTTGCGTGCCGGTGAGCGCGTCGGTGAGCGCTTTGGCATCAGCGTGAAGCTGGCTGTTGAGGCTTTGCAGGCGTTTGAGTTCGTTTTCCAGAGTCAGCCGCTCTTTGGCTTCTTTTTCATAAGTGTTCTGCACCAGCTCGCTGAATTTGCCCATGCGCTCGTTGAGCGGGGTAAGCAGGCGGTTGATGCTTTCGGTGTTGTGTTCGGTAAAGCGCTTGGTTTTTTCTTCGAGGATATTGTTGGCGAGGTTTTGAAACTGGTCGGCCAAACTTTGGCGGGCTTCGGCCAGCAGCGCCATTTTTTCTTCGTGGGCAAGGCGTTCCTGCCCGATTTGGGTGTTCAAACGCTCGTAACCGATTCGGCTTTCGGCCAGCTCCTGCTGCAAATCGCGGTAATCGTTTTTCAGACGGCCCAATTCGTTTTCGCGCTCTTGCAGGCTTTCGATATGCTGGCGGGCGGCGGCGAAACGGCTTGATGTTTCTTGCAGCTCGGCACGGATTTCCTGTTCGCGGCGGCGGCTTTCATCCAACTCGTTTTGCAGCGGCCCGATCTGCGCAGCGCGGGTTTCGGCTGCGGCCAGCTCGGTGTGCAAACGGTGCGCTTGGGCTTGGTGTTTGGCACGCAGAAACAGCCAGGCAAACAAAACGCCCAAACCGATGCCGGCAAACGCGGCAAACAACAGATAAAGCAGAGTGTCGTTCATACTATATAATATATGTTTCAATATCCGATTAAAGCCAAAGCAGGCGCAAACACCGTTGAGGCCGTCTGAAAACGCCTGCCGCAAAGCCCTTGCGGGGCAGGCGGAATATACCATGTTTCAGACGGCCGGAAACCTCCGCCAAGCCGTCCGGCCGACATCATAATATTTTAGAGTAACCTGCCGTTGCCGCCTGCCGAACAACCGTTTCAAACCCATCCATGCAGAATTTTACCGACGCCGTTTTGTTTGCCATCAATGTAACCCTGCCCAGCACCCTGCTGCTGGGCTTCGGCATATTTTTGCGCCGCGCGGCACAAATTAACGAACACTTTATCGCACAAGCTTCCAAACTGGTTTACCACTACGGCCTGCCGTGCCTGCTGTTTGCCAATCTTGCCGAAAGCAACATCAACTACGGCGAACAAGCCCTGCTGTTGGCGGCGGGCACCGCATCCGTGCTGGTTTGTTTTGCCGCCGCCGAACTTTACGCATGGAAATTCGTTGCCGATCCGCGCGACAAAGGCGTGTTCGTACAAGGCGTATTCCGCGGCAATTTAGGCATTATGGGCCTGGCATTCGTATTCAACGCCTACGGAGAAAGCGGCGTAGCCGCCGGCGCGGTTTATACCGGCGTGATAACCATATTGTTCAACATCTTGGCGGTTATCACCCTCAGCAGGGCCGAAGGCAGCGCATGGCATAAAAAAGCAGGCAACATTCTCAAAAAAATCTTCACCAACCCATTGATTCTCGCCATCGTGGCCGCTTTGTTGCTGCAACACTTTCATATTCCCGTACCCAAACCCATTATGAAAACCGCAGGGTATGTCGCCAACATCTCATTGCCGCTGGCGCTGATTTGCGCCGGTGCCGCATTCGATATCCGCTCCATGCTGAAAATGTCGGATATCTCCCTGCAAGCCAGCATCGGAAGATTGTTGGCCGCCCCCGTTATCGCCGTTATCACAGGTTTGGTTTTCGGCCTGAGCGGCGTAGCGTTCGGCGTATTGTTCCTGATGACGGCCACGCCCGTAGCCGCCGCAGCCTATGTGATGGCCAAAGCCATGGGCGGTAACGACACCGCAGCCGCCAACATCACCGGCATCACCACTTTCGGCGCCATGTTTACCGCCGCAGCAGGCATCGTAGCGTTAAGAAGTTTAGGCTTGATGTAGCCGAAACCGTTACCGTTCAAGCCGTCTGAAAACCGATAAAGCCCTACGGTGCCGAAAAACAACACAAACTGACAATTTGTTGCAAATGTGCCAAATCTCGTTGGTTTTTTTGTATTGAATTGATTTAAAAGGAATTTGTTTTATGGTGTGGAATAAACCCCACACATTCTGCCAAGGGATGGCGCATTTAAAGCCGATAAAGTTTGTTTTTTTGCAACGAAGCAATTATATTAGCAGACATGAAATCGCTAACCTTGCGATGAATGCCAAAGCTTGGATGGTTTCATGCCCATTTGAGTTTGTTTTCTTAAACGATAGAAAAGGAATACAGCAATGAAAAAATCTCTGATTGCCTTGAGCCTGGCTGCCCTGCCTGTTGCCGCTTTCGCCGACGTAACCCTGTACGGCCAAATCAAAGGCGGTGTTGAAGTTTCTCAAACCAAAGTTAAAGAAGGTGGTGTAACTACTAAAGATCACACCAAAACTGAAATTGCTGACTTCGGTTCACGCATCGGTTTCAAAGGTCATGAGCATGTAGGTAACAACCTGAATGCCATTTGGAAAGTTGAGCAAAAAACTTCTATCGCCGGTACTGATAAGGGTTGGGGTAATCGTGAAGCCTATATCGGTTTAGAAGGCGGTTTCGGTACCATTCGCGCCGGTAAAATCGCTACCCAACTCGACGATATGGGTACTATCGATCCGTGGGAATACAACAACAACGCTTTGGGCTTAGGTGTATTCACTCGTACAGCTACTAAAGTAGTGTCTGCCCGTTACGACACCCCCGTATTCGGCGGCTTCAGTGCTAACGTACAATACACTCCGCGTGACAACCAAACTGAGGCTCGCGGTTTAGGCACCAATGTTGACGGCACTGGTCGTACTAATAACTTAGGCGATACCTCTGCTTACTATGCCGGTTTGAATTATGAAAACTCTGGCTTCTTTGCACAGTATGGTTTGGGTTATAAAAAATCGGCCTATGTTGCTAATAATGCAAGCAAAAGCGGTCAAGTTCATCGTGTAGAGGCTGGCTATGATGCCAACAATCTGTTCGTAGGTTTGGGCTATCAATACACCAATGGTTGGGATTCTTTAGACAGCTATGCTGCTGCTATTACCAATACTGAGTATACTGATGCTGATCGTGCAGCCGACGATAGCGCTGGTGTGAAAACCCACGAAGCGGCTATTACTGGTGCCTATCGCTTCGGTAACGTAACCCCTCGCTTGTCTTATGCACACGGCTTCAAAGCTAAAACTGCTTCTGGCAAAGTTGACGGCACTCAATACAAACAAGTTGTTGTAGGTGCTGATTATGACTTCTCCAAACGCACTACTGCCATGGTATCTGCCGGTTGGTTGAAAGCTGGCAGCGGTGAGAACAAAGCTGAAACTACCGCCGGTTTGGTTGGTCTGCGTCACAAATTCTAATCTTATGATTAGTGTAAAAGAGCCTGCAAATGCAGGCTCTTTTTTATTTTCAGGTTATACCGGTAATAGAGATGTAAGAAAAGGCTGGGGTGTTTACACAACGGGTTGGGAATGAAGTCTATAAAATCTCACAAGTTGTGCCGTCTTTCAGGTTCTTGTGGGGCTTGGAGGTGTTATAAAAGTTAACAAAATGACCTAGCTCTTTTTGCCGGAGTGCTGAGTTCTTAAAACGATATTGTCATGCCCACATTTTCATTAAAGTACGGATAAACCACTCGGTTTTACCATTGGTTTGCAGCTGGGCAACATGGGGAACTTTTGGCCTATGTTGTTTTGCGTGCAGACAACGTCGAACGGATACCAGTATTGTTCTGATATTCTCCACTGTTGTCGGAATAGGCGCTTCGATGGTATAGGGACACAATCTGAGATCTTTGCAAAATTCAAATTACCACCTGAAAAACATGATTTCCGTCATCCCCGCGTAGGCGGGAATCCAGACGCTTGGTATTCAAGTATTTGTTTAATCAATAGTTCAATACTTCCATCTGGATTCCCGCCTACGCGGGAATGACGATAATTGGATGTTTCAGACGGCCTCAAAGAATTTTGCAAAGGTCTCAATTGTGGGAAATGGTCGGGTTGCTTACACTTTTTATGCCAAACGGCTTTTATTTTTTGCTGGAATGATGGTTTCGTGATTTTTGAGCATTCTCAAGAACGATGCGGCTTCGCCGTGCCTTTCGGCATTCTTGACAACCCTCAAAAATCCCAAAATGGGTCTGTATGCAAAAAACGGAAAGTGTAAACAACGCTAGAATTTCCTACATCCAATCTATCACATCGCGCAAAAGAAATTTGGCTATACAGGCTGCGGTACGGTCCGGCAATATCGCAGCGTACAGTTCTCGGGAAAATCATAAATGACAACAAACAGATAAGTCCGGGAGTTGGTTGCTTTTTGGTTATGCAGTGAGAACAACCGCTTGGTGTCGAAATGAACCATTTCGCCAAGGGAGGATTTGTTGTAACGCTTTGTCTGTGTTTTGAGTTTCTCTTCGATTTTCCGTTCAACTTTAGTCAGGCGTTGCGTACCGTATTTTGCTTGCTTAAAGCGGTTGTTGGTGCTTTTTTACGGCACCAGTAGCCGCAACCGTGTTGCTTTGAGTATACGGTAAATCGTTACTCTGCTGACATGGTATTGTTGTGCCGGCGTGGTAACGCTAATTTTGTCTTGCGTATAAGCACACCAAATGGCTTGGCGGTTAGAGCCGGGTGTTTTTATGGATGTTCATACAGTATTGTCCTTTGAATACTTTAAACAACGTTAGCTTTTCCTACACCTGTTGCTTTTCCATTCGGAATAGGGCATCTAAACCTTATGCCCTGCCGCGCGATACTGCTGCCACACGGCCAGCAGATACAGCACCACGCCCAGCCACACCCAGCCGTAGCCGATCAGGCGGTTGGTATCAAAGGCTTCGCCGAACAGCAGCAAACCTGCCAATAATTGCAGCACCGGCGAAAAATATTGCAGCATACCGAGCATCGAAAGCGGAATCCGCCGCGCACCGGCAGCGAACATCAATAAAGGCACGGTGGTAATCATGCCCGAGCCGAGCAGCACCGCCAGCGGCAACACACCCAGTTGGGCAAACTGCAAACTGCCTGCCGCATAATGGTGCGCCAGATAGCCCAGCGCAAACGGCAGCAGGATCAGGGTTTCCCAAGTGAACCCCACCAAAGCGCCCACCGGCGCGAGCTTGCGGATAAAACCGTAGAATCCGAAAGTCAGCGTCAGCAGCAGCGCCACCCACGGTATCTGCCCGGCCGGCACCGCCAGCCACAAAATTCCCACAAACGCCAGTGCCACCGCAGCGGCTTGCAGCTTATCCAGCCGCTCTTTCAAGACCACGCGGCCGAGAAACACGCTAAAGAGCGGCGACATAAAATAACCCAGGCTGGCATCGAGCACATGATTATTGGCAATCGCCCACAAATACACCAGCCAGTTCATGCCGATACAGAACCCGCTCAACACCAGCGCCGCCAGAACCTTCGGCTGTTTGAGCACGGCGGCAAACGCGCCCTGCTGACGGGTGAACAGCAACACCGCCACGGCAAACAGCGCCGACCACGTAATCCGCTGCGCCAACACCTGATCGGCCGCCATGCCCGCCTGATTGATGGGATACCAATAAATCGGAAACAGCCCCCAAATGGCATAACAGCCGGCGGCATACCAAATGCCTTTGCGGGTTTCTTGGGCGGAATACGCGGAATTCATAACAGATCGGCCGGGTAAAGACGGCGATTATCCGCCTGAAGCCGCGCCGCCGCAATGCCGCATTCAGCAATGCCGCCATATCCCTTATAATGCCCGCATGATTTTGCACCACATCGCACTCAACGTGCCGGTTTCAGACGGCCTCTTTACTTACCGCCACCCGACTGCGCTGCCCGCAGGTTGCCGGGTGGCGGTGCCGTTTCGCGGCAAAACGGTGGCGGGCGTGGTGTGGGCAAGCAGCGTGGAAAGCAGCATGGCGATTGAGAAAATCCTGCCCGTGCAAACGGCTTTTACCGATGAGGCGCCGCTGCCCGAAAGCTGGCGCGAGCTACTCGACTTTACCGCCCGCTATTATCATTACCCCACCGGCCAGGCCGTATTTGCCGCGCTGCCGGCAGGGTTGAAAGAGCCGAAGCCCGTTGGCATGCCGCAGCCGCCGCTGTTTTATGCTTTAAACGAAACCGGCAGGGCGCAAACGCCGCCGCCGGAGCGATTTCGCAAACAACACGCATTATGGCAGGCGTTGTTTTCAGACGGCCTCGAAATGGCGGCCTTGAAACGCATCAACAACCAAGCCACTAAGCTCGTGCAAGAATGGGCGGCCCAAGGCTGGATACAGACTTCACACGCTGCCGCGCCGAAGCTGAATCCGTCCGAACATACGCTCAACGCCGCGCAGCAGGCCGCATCGCAGGCCGTGCAGGCTGCCGGCGGCACTTTCCAACCGTTTCTGCTTTACGGCATCACCGGCAGCGGTAAAACCGAAGTGTATTTCGACGTGATGGCCGAAGTGTTGGCCGCAGGCAAACAAGTGCTGTTTCTGCTGCCCGAAATCAACCTTACGCCGCAACTGCTCAAACGGGTGCAGGCGCGGTTTGCCGACGTGCCCGCCGCCGTGCTGCACAGCCAAACCGCCGCCGGACAGCGCACGCAGGATTATCTGCGCGCCATGCTCGGCCAAGCCAAGCTGGTTATCGGCACGCGGCTCTCGGTGTTCACGCCGCTGCCCGATATCGGCCTGATTGTGGTGGACGAAGAACACGACGGCTCGTTCAAACAAGACAACGAATTGCGCTACCAAGCCCGCGATTTGGCCGTGTGGCGCGCCAAACAGAGCGGTTGCCCGATTGTGTTAGGTTCCGCCACGCCCAGCCTCGAGAGCTGGCACAAAGCGCAAAGCGGCGCCTACCGGCTGCTGGAGCTGGCCGAACGCGCCCATGCCGCCGCCAAACTGCCGCAGGTGGAGGTTTTAAACGTAGGCCGTCTGAAACTCGACAACGGTTTTTCGCCGCAGGCCCTCAAACTTTTACAACAAAATTACCGACAAGGCGGTATGTCGCTGGTTTACCTCAACCGCCGCGGTTTCGCCCCCGCCCTGTTTTGCGGCGATTGCGGCCACACTTTCGGCTGCCCACGCTGTTCGGCCAAAATGGTGCTGCACCAGCGTGCCCGCCAACTGCGCTGCCACCATTGCGACTACCGCCAAAGCGTGCCCTACAAATGCCCCGATTGCGGCAACCAAGACCTGACCGCCGTCGGCCAGGGCACGCAGCGCGTTGAAGAAACCCTGCGCGCGCTGATGCCGCAAGCCGCCGTCGCCCGCGTCGACCGCGACAGCACCGCCCATAAAAACGACTGGGCCGATTTATACCGCCGCATCGCCGGCAACGAAATCGACGTGCTGGTCGGCACCCAGATGCTCGCTAAAGGCCACGACTTCGCCCGTCTGAACCTCGTGGTGGTGCTCAACGCCGACGGCAGCCTTTACAGCGCCGACTTCCGCGCGCCCGAGCGTCTGTTTGCCGAGCTGATGCAGGTTTCCGGCCGCGCAGGCCGCGCGCAAACCGCAGGCAGCGTGCTGATACAGACCCAACTGCCCGAACACCCCGTGTTCGCCGCCGTGAAAGCGCAAAATTACCGCATCTTCGCCGAAACCGAATTGGCCGAGCGCAAACTGCTGAATATGCCGCCGTTTGCCTTTCAGACGGCCATCCGCGCCGATGCCGCCAAAGTGGCCGACGCGATGGATTTTCTCAACGGCATCAAAGCCGTAACCGAGCCGTTAATCAGTGAAAACGTATCCGTGTTCGGCCCCGCCCCGATGTTTATGGTGCGGCTGGCCGAACGCGAGCGCGCGCAAGTGTTTTTAGAATCGCCCGACCGCCGCAGCCTGCACCGCGCCGTGAGCCTGTGGGTGCAGGTGTTGCAGCAATACCGCGACGGCAAAATCAGGTGGTCGGTGGATGTGGATCCTGCGGAGATGTGAAGGAGGTCGTTAAGGCCGCCTCATAACGGCAAAATATATCAGGCCGTCTGAAAAATTTGATTTTCAGACGGCCTGATATATTTTGCCAAAACCATTTCAGGTTTTTAAAACATCTGCATCATGTTCGGGCTTGATCCGGGCGGCTGCCGGTGAGGCTCGTTGAATTGTGCAAAGGCTTCAACACTCTGCGGTTCACGCGCCGTAGTTGGGTTGCAGCAGGGCGCATTTCTGCCGTTCGCGGCGGCTGCGGCGGGAGCGGCCGGCGATTTTGCCGCAGGCGGCGCCGGGGTCGTTGCGGTCGGCCTGGCGTTCGTTGCGGTTTTCGCTGCGGGCGTATTTGTTGTCGCGGTTTTTCGGCTCGCGGGTGTTGCGCTCGCGTTCGCGGGCGGTGCGCGGTGCGGCCGGGGTTGCCGCGGTGCCGTCTTGCTGCCACCAGCTCGGCTCGAAGCCTTCGATGCGCTCGACTTCCACTTGGCTGCGGGTCAGCTCTTTGATGGCTTCGAACATTTTCTGTTCGTGTTCGTCCATCAGCGAAATCGCCACGCCGTCGGCGCCTGCGCGGCCGGTGCGGCCGATGCGGTGCACATAGTCTTCGGGCTGGGTGGGCAGCTCGTAGTTGATCACAAACGGCAGCTCGGCGATGTCGAGGCCGCGGGCGGCCACGTCGGTGGCCACCAGCACGCGCAATGCGCCTTCTTTGAATGCGCCCAGAGTTTCGAGGCGGGTTTGCTGCGATTTGTCGCCGTGGATGGCTTGGGCGGAAATTTCTCGGCGCTGCAAGTCGCGGGTTACCTGGTCGACGCTTTGTTTGGTTTTGCAGAACACGATAACCTGGTTCATGTTTAAATCGACAATCAGGCGCTCGAGCAGATTGCGTTTGCGGGCGGTGTCGACGGCGATAACGTGTTGCTCGACGTTGGCGCTGGCGGCGTTTTGGGCGGCCACTTCCACTTGCTCGGGGTTGTTCATGAAATCCTGCGCCAGTTTGCGGATGGGCGGGGCGAACGTGGCGGAAAACAGCAGGGTTTGGCGCTGTTTGGGCAGCATGCGCATGATGCTGCGGATGTCGTCGATAAAGCCCATGTCGAGCATGCGGTCGGCTTCGTCGAGCACCACGATTTCGACTTTGCTGAAATTGATGTTTTTCTGTTTGACGTGGTCGAGCAGGCGGCCGACGGTGGCGACCACGATTTCGCAGCCTGCGCGCAGGTCGGCGGTTTGCTTGTCCATATTCACGCCGCCGAAGAGCACGGTGTGGCGCAGCGGCAGGTTTTTGATGTAGCCCTGCACGTTTTGGTCGATTTGGTCGGCCAGCTCGCGCGTGGGCGTGAGCACCAGCATGCGCACGGGGTGCATGGCGGGCGAGGTGCTGGGGGTAGCGTAGCGTTTCAGGCGCTCGAGGCTGGGCAGCATAAAGGCGGCGGTTTTGCCGGTGCCGGTTTGGGCGGCGGCCAGAAGGTCGTGTCCGGCCAATGCTTTGGGAATGGCGGCGGCCTGAATCGGGGTGGGCGTTTCGTAGCCTTGTTCGGTGAGGGCGGCGACGATTTCGCTGCCCAAGCCGAGTGATGAAAAGGTCGGATTCATAATGTTTGCTTTCGTTTCAGACGGCCTGTGCGGGCGGTGAAAATATAGGCCGTCTGAAAAAATATCGGGGAAAAATAAGGCAGGGCGGTGGCCTGCCTGACGGATATACGGTCTCTATTATGCCATAAATCGGGTGCCGGGGTGGGC
>NZ_JANIKQ010000001.1 GCF_024580525.1 Neisseria dentiae | reverse complement strand
GCCCCCGCAGCCGCCCAAACGGCCGCTCCCGCCCCTGCCGCACAAGCAGGCGGCGCAACCGTTAAAGTGGAAGTGCCCGACATCGGCGGCCACGATAATGTGGACGTAATTGCCGTGGAAGTGAAAGTGGGCGATACCGTAGCCGCCGACGACACGCTGATTACATTGGAAACCGACAAAGCCACCATGGACGTGCCCAGCACCGCCGCCGGCGTAGTAAAAGCCGTTTATGTGAAAGTGGGCGACAAAGTTTCGCAAGGCACGCAGATTATCGAAGTAGAAACCGCCGGCCAAGCCGCAGCCGCCCCCGCGCCTGCCGCAGAAGCGCCTAAAGCCGCGCCCGCTCCGCAGGCAGCACCTGCCGCAGCGAAACCCGCAGCCGCCCCCGCCGCATCTGCCGCGCCCGTGGCCGCATTCGGCAACACGCCGATTAACGAAGCCGCGTTCGCCAAAGCGCATGCTGGCCCTTCCGCACGCAAACTGGCGCGCGAACTGGGCGTGGATTTGGGCTTGGTAAAAGGCAGCGGCGAAAAAGGGCGCATTGTCGGCGACGACATCAAAGCCTTTGTGAAAGCAGCCATGCAGGGTGGGGCAGGCAAAGCCGCGCCCGTTGCGGCTGGCGCACCGTCGCTCGGCGGCGGCCTCGACCTGCTGCCGTGGCCGAAAATCGATTTCAGCAAATTCGGCGAAATCGAAACCGTGCCGCTGTCGCGCATCAAGAAAATTTCCGGCCAGAATCTTTCGCGCAACTGGGTGATGATTCCCCACGTTACCGTGAACGATGAAGCCGACATGACCGATTTGGAAACCTTCCGCCAGCAGCTCAACAAAGAGTGGGAGCGCGAAGGCTTGAAACTGTCGCCGCTGGCATTTGTGATCAAAGCATCGGTGGTGGCGCTCAAAGCCTTCCCCGAGTTCAACTCTTCGCTCGACGGCGATAATCTGGTTTTGAAAAAGTTCTACAACATCGGTTTCGCCGCCGACACCCCCAACGGTTTGGTGGTGCCGGTGATTAAAGACGCCGACAAGAAAGGTCTGAAAGAAATTTCGCAAGAGCTGACCGAATTGAGCAAAAAAGCCCGCGACGGCAAGCTCAAACCCAACGAAATGCAAGGCGCAACCTTCACCATTTCGAGTTTGGGCGGCATCGGCGGCACCAGCTTCACCCCGATTGTGAACGCTCCCGAAGTGGCCATTTTGGGCGTGTGCAAATCGCAGATGAAACCCGTTTGGAACGGCAAAGAATTCCAGCCGCGCTTAATGTGCCCGCTGAGCCTGTCGTTCGACCACCGCGTAATCGACGGCGCGGCCGGTATGCGCTTTACCGTGTATATCGCCAACCTGCTGAAAGATTTCCGCCGCGTGGTGCTGTAAGGTTTTCAGACGGCCTTTAAATGCTGATAAGGCCGTCTGAAAAGAAAAAACATCAAAAGGCAGCAGAAAAGGGCGCCCCTAATCTGCCGCATGATTTTTCAGACGGCCTGCCTTGAATCAGGCCGTTTTTGAAAGAAAGGTTCAAAATGAGCTTAATCGAATTAAAAGTGCCCGATATCGGCGGCCACGAAAACGTGGACATCATCGCCGTAGAAATCAAAGCGGGCGACACCGTGGCGGTTGAAGACACGCTGGTTACATTGGAAACCGACAAAGCCACCATGGACGTGCCGGCCGAAGCCGCCGGCGTGGTGAAAGAAGTGAAAGTGAAAGTGGGCGACAAAATTTCGGAAGGCGGCGTGATTGCCGTGATTGAAGCCGCCGCTGAAGCGCCCAAAGCCGAACCCAAGGCAGAAGCGCCCAAAGCCGAAGCGGCGCCCGCGCAGCAGGAAGCCCCCCAAGCCGCTGCCGCCGCGCCGCAGGCCGCGCAATTCAGCGGCAAGGCCGATGCCGAATACGACGTTGTGGTGCTGGGCGGCGGCCCCGGCGGTTATTCCGCCGCGTTTGCCGCAGCCGACGAAGGCTTGAAAGTTGCCATCGTCGAGCGTTACGCCACCTTGGGCGGCGTGTGCCTGAACGTGGGCTGCATCCCCTCCAAAGCCCTGCTGCACAACGCCAACGTAATCGACGAAGTGCGCCATCTGGCCGCCAACGGCATCAAATATCCCGAACCCGAGCTGGATATCGATATGCTGCGCACCTACAAAGAAAAAGTGATCGGCAAACTCACCGGCGGTTTGGCCGGCATGGCGAAAATGCGCAAAGTCGACGTGATTCGCGGCAACGGCAAATTCGTCGGCCCCAACCACATGGAAGTGGCGCTAACCACCGGCAGCGGCAAAGACGAAACCGGCGAAAAACAAACCGTTGCGTTTAAAAACGCCATCATCGCCGCCGGCAGCCGCGTGGTGAACCTGCCGTTTATTCCCGAAGACCCGCGCATCATCGACTCAACCGGCGCGCTCGCCCTCAAATCGGTGCCGGGCAAAATGCTGATTATCGGCGGCGGTATCATCGGCCTTGAAATGGGCACGGTGTACAGCACGCTGGGCACGCGCCTCGACGTGGTCGAAATGATGGACGGCCTGATGCAGGGCGCCGACCGCGACTTGGTGAAAGTGTGGCAGAAGCAGAACGAATACCGCTTCGACAATATCATGGTCAACACCAAAACCGTGGCGGTAGAGCCGAAAGAAGACGGCGTTTACGTTACCTTCGAAGGCGCCAATGCCCCCAAAGAGCCGCAACGCTACGACGTGGTGCTGGTGGCCGCCGGCCGTGCGCCCAACGGCAAATTAATCGGTGCCGAAAACGCCGGCGTGGCCGTTACCGAGCGCGGCTTTATCGAAGTGGACAAACAGATGCGCACCAACGTGCCGCACATCTACGCCATCGGCGACATCGTCGGCCAGCCCATGCTGGCGCATAAAGCCGTGCACGAAGGCCACGTTGCCGCCGAAAACTGCGCCGGCCACAAAGCCTATTTCGATGCGCGTGTGATCCCCGGCGTGGCCTACACCGCTCCCGAAGTGGCGTGGGTGGGCGTAACCGAAACCGCCGCCAAAGAGCAGGGCATCAAAATCACCAAAGCCAACTTCCCGTGGGCCGCTTCCGGCCGCGCCATCGCCAACGGCTGCGACCAGGGCTTTACCAAGCTGATTTTCGACGCCGAAACCGGCCGCATCATCGGCGGCGGCATCGTCGGCCCCAACGGCGGCGACATGATCGGCGAAATCTGCCTGGCCATCGAAATGGGCTGCGATGCAACCGATATCGGCAAAACCATCCACCCGCACCCGACCTTGGGCGAAACCATCGGCCTTGCCGCCGAAGTGGCGCTGGGCGTGTGCACCGATTTGCCGCCGCAACGTAAGAAATAAAGAGGTTGCCGCTGTTGTGTTAACAGGCCGTCTGAAAGTTTTCAGACGGCCTGTTGCTTTTGCAAAAGCATTCGGGTTTTAATCTGTGCCGCGCGCGCGGTTTTCGTGGAACTGCGCCTGCCAGCCGGCAAACCTGCCCTGTTCGATGGCTTCGCGCATTTCTGCCATGATCACCTGATAAAAATGCAGGTTGTGGATGGTGTTCAGTTGAGCGCCGAGGATTTCGCCGGCTTTGTGCAGATGATAAAGATAGGCGCGGCTGAAGTTTTTGCAGGCGTAGCAGGTGCAGGTTTCGTCGAGCGGGCGCGTGTCGTGTTTGTGTTTGGCGTTTTTGATCTTGATGTCGCCGAAGCGGGTGAACAGCCAGCCGTTGCGGGCGTTGCGGGTGGGCATCACGCAGTCGAACATATCCACGCCGTGTGCCACGCCGTATACCAAATCTTCGGGCGTACCCACGCCCATCAGATAATGCGGTTTGTGCGCGGGCAGCATCGGGCCGACGGCGCGCAGCATACGGTACATTTCGGGCTTGGGTTCGCCCACGGAGAGGCCGCCGATGGCCAGCCCGGGAAAGTCGAACTGCTCCAGCCCGCGCAGCGATTCTTCGCGCAGATCTTCATACATCGCGCCTTGCACGATGCCGAAGAGGGCGTTGGGGTTTTTCAGCTCTTCAAACGCTTTTTTGCTGCGCTCCGCCCAGCGCAGGCTCATTTGCAGCGATTTTCGCGCCTGCTCGTGCGAGGCTTCGCCGGGCGTGCATTCGTCGAGCTGCATCACGATGTCAGAATTGAGCACGGTTTGGATTTTCATCGAGATTTCGGGCGATAAAAACAGTTTGTCGCCGTTAATCGGGCTTTTGAAAGTGCAGCCTTCTTCGGTGAGTTTGCGCATATCGGAGAGCGAAAACACTTGGAAACCGCCCGAATCGGTGAGAATCGGTTTGTCCCAGCCGATGAATTGGTGCAGGCCGCCGAATTGTCCGATCACTTCCAGCCCGGGGCGCAGCCATAAATGGTAGGTGTTGCCGAGGATAATCTGCGCGTTGATGTCGTGCAGGTTTTGCGGTGTCATCGCTTTGACCGAGCCGTAGGTGCCTACGGGCATGAATACGGGGGTTTCGATGGTGCCGTGGTTGAGTTCGAGCGTGCCGCGGCGGGCATGGCCGTCGGTTTTGTGCAGGGTGAATTTAAGCATGGCAAAGCGGAAAAAATATAGTCAGGCCGCGATTATATAGCCTATCGCTTGGTGCGGTAAGGCCGTCTGAAACATTTCGGACGGCCTTTCTTATATAATGGCACGGTTCGTTCACACCGTTTACGGAGCAGTTTATGCAAACTTGGCACGACGCCCTCGGCGCGGAGAAGCAGCAGCCTTATTTCCAAAATATTTTAAACACCGTTAAAGCCGAACGCGCAAGCGGGCAGACGGTGTATCCGCCGGCGGCCGATGTGTTTAATGCGTTCAAAGCCACCGAGTTCGGCCAAGTGAAGGTGGTGATTCTGGGGCAAGACCCTTACCATGGCGCGGGGCAGGCGCATGGGTTGGCGTTTTCGGTGCGCCCCGAAGTGGATATTCCGCCGTCGCTGGCGAATATTTATAAAGAGCTGGCAACCGATATCGAGGGCTTTCACATTCCCAACCACGGTTATCTGCAACATTGGGCGGACCAGGGCGTGCTGCTGCTCAACACCGTGCTCACCGTGCGCGCGCATCAGGCGCATTCACACGCCGCGCTGGGCTGGGAGCAGTTTACCGACCGCGTGATTGCGCAATTGAACGAACACCGCCGCAACGTGGTGTTTATGCTGTGGGGCAGCCACGCGCAGAAGAAAGGCGCGTTTATCGACCGCAGCCGCCATTTGGTGTTGAGCGCGCCGCACCCGTCGCCGCTGTCGGCCTACCGCGGCTTTTTCGGCTGCCGCCATTTTTCGCAGGCCAACGCTTATTTGCAGCAACACGGGTTGGGCGCGGTGGATTGGCAGGTGTAAGGAAACACTGTCGCGGCCGTCTGAAACCGCAGCGGCATTTTCAGACGGCCTTAACCTATTGCGCCGCAGATGGCGGTTTTGCAAAGGTTTCAGGGTGTATGATTGGCACGATTCAAAAGGAAATTTATGAAAATCTTATTTATCGCCGACCCGATGGCAACGTTCAAAACCTATAAAGACACCACCTACGCCATGATGCGCGAAATGGCTGCACGTGGCTGGGCGCTGTTCCACACCCTGAGCAGCGAGCTTTCGGTGCAAAACGGCAGCGTAACGGCGCAGGCCGCACCGTTTGAGTTTGCCGGCGCGAAAAATGATTATGACCACGAATGGTTCACAGCCGGAGAAAAAATTCAGACGGCCTTGAAAGATTTCGACGCCGTGATTATGCGCACCGACCCGCCTTTCGATATGCAGTATCTCTACGCCACCCAGCTGCTCACGCTGGCCGAAGGGCAGGGCGCGAAAGTGTTCAACAGCGGGCAGGCCATGCGCGATTTCAACGAAAAACTGGCGATTCTGAATTTCGGCCGCTTTACCGCGCCCACGCTGGTGAGCACCCGCGCCGCCGACGTGCGCGCCTTTCTGCAAGAACACGGCGACATCATCGTAAAACCGCTCGACGGCATGGGCGGCATGGGCATCTTCCGCCTCACCGAAGCCGACCCCAATATCGGCAGCATACTCGAAACCCTGATGCGGCTCGACACGCGCACCATTATGGCGCAGCGTTATATTCCCGAAATCGTGCACGGCGACAAACGCGTGTTGGTGATTGGCGGCGAAGTGGTGCCGTTTGCGCTGGCGCGTATCCCGCAAAACGGCGAAACGCGCGGCAACCTGGCTGCCGGCGGGCGCGGCGTGGCGCAGGAGCTTTCCGCGTGCGACCGCGAAATCGCCGAAACCCTCGCGCCCGAATTGAAACGCCGCGGCATTTTGCTGGCAGGCCTGGACGTAATCGGCGACTGTCTCACCGAAGTCAACGTAACCAGCCCCACCGGTTTTCAGGAAATCATGAAGCAGAAAGGCTTCGATGTGGCCGCCATGTTCGCCGATGCCGTTGCGGCATGGTCGAAACTGTAAGGCCGTCTGAAAGGATACCGCCATGACCGACCGAACCTATGCAGAAAAAATGAAAGGCAAGCGCGGCATCTCGCGCATCATCAACGCCGCGGGCTACTCGCGCGACGGCCTCAGCGCGGCCTACCGCCACGAAAGCGCGTTCCGCCAATTGGTTTGGCTTAATATCGTATTGGTTGCGCTGGCATTTATTCTCGACTTTGGCCCCGCCACCCGCATGATGCTGATATTTGCATCGTTTCTGTCGCTGATTGTCGAGCTGTTCAACACCGCCATCGAAGCTGCCGTCGACCACACCTCCACCGCACGGCACGAGCTGGCCAAACGCGCCAAAGACGCAGGCTCCGCCGCGCAGATGCTGGCGCTGCTGCTGCTGGCGCTGCTGTGGTTTATGTCGCTCTGGCGCGAATACGGCCTTAATCTTTTTTAAACCGATTTAGGGAGTGTCGTCGACCGCGTTGCGGCGGTATTTTTGGTTAAAATCCGCATCTGCGGCGTTAGGCAGCGTAGCGGACTTGCGAAGCTAAAATGCTCGCAAGATGTTCAATCTTGCTGTGCTTTTTGCCTGGCATCTGCGGATTTTTTCTCAAAAAACCGCTCAACAAGCCTTCTGACGACACTCCCTGACCTTAATCAAGTTTTCAGACGGCCTTTGAATGCATAATGCGGCAAAAGCTTTTTTGATTTTTAACGGCAATAAGGAGCAAACCATGAAAAAACTGTTAGGTGCGCTAATGCTGGCCGCTTTCTGCCAGAGCGTAGCGGCCGCCGGCATCACGGTAGAACAACCGTGGGCGCGTGCCACCGTAGAAGGCATGAGCATGGGCGGCGCATTTATGAACATCAAAAACGGCACTGCCCAAGACGATTTTTTAATCGGCGGCAGCAGCCCGGTGGCCGATAAAGTGGAAGTACACACTCATGTGAACGACAACGGCGTGATGCGTATGCGAGAAGTGGCAGGCGGCATACCGCTGAAAGCCGGTCAAACCACGGAGCTGAAGCCCGGCAGCTACCACATCATGTTTATGGGTTTGAAAAAACAGTTGAAACAAGGCGATAAAGTGCCGGTTACTTTGCAGTTCAAACACGCCAAGCCGCAAACCGTAACCGTTGACGTGAACACTGCGCCAAAAGCCGGCAGCAACGCCCATAACCACGGTGTGAAACACGCGCATTAGGCAGAGGTTTTTGCAGCTTCTTTGCTTGGAAGCTGAAACCGCATGCCGTCTGAAAATATTTTCAGACGGCCTGCGGTTTTTGTACAAAAGCCCATATAGTTAATCAGCCTGAGACCTTTGCAAAATTAAAAAAACATCACAAAAAATTTATTTCCCGTCATTCCCGCGTAGGCGGGAATCCAGATGGAAATATTAAAGTATCAATTAAACAAATACTTGAATATCGAACGCCTGGATTCCCGCCTGCGCGGGAATGACGGGGTTTAAGCATTTCAGACGGTCTTAAGGTATTTTTGTAAAGGTCTCGGTTGGTTAAAATACGCTAAGCCCCCCCTAACCTTTTCCCACGGGAGAGGGAATGAGCGGCTGATGAAATAACTTTTCAGACGGCAAAGCAGGTGCTTCGGCAAAACAATATCCGAAACACTCTGCCAAGACGGATATGACGAAACCTAAATGAACTCAGGATTAAAACGGATTTTCGCAAAAGCCTCAGCCTTTGCGCCAACGGTTTTTCAGCTCTGCCAGCACGTCTTTCAACCAGCCGAACCAGCTTAAACCGTTGCGGTATTTCGGCAGCAGCGTAATGTCGTGCGGGTTGGCGAGAAAGCCGCTTAAGGCGGCCTCGAAATGGGGCAGGTCGGCTTGGTATTGCGGCCATTTCAGAAAGCGGGCGGCGTAGTAGTGGGCAATCAGGTCGGCCTGCTGCTCCATATTCAGATCGGCGATGCTGCGTATGCACACGGGGGGCGGGTAGGCGTAGCAGCAGCGTTGGCGGTAGCCGCCTTTAACGGCCAGCATCAGGCCGCCGAGCCAGGTGCGGTAGCCGTGTTGGTATTGCCAAACGTGGGTCAGCTCGTGTATCAGCCACACGGCGTAATGCGTGCCCGTGCAGGTGAAATCGTCGGGGCAGTTGCGGCGGGGGAAATAAATGTGGCCGTTGGGGGCGACGGCTACGTTAAGGTTGGGCAGCAGCGGCATGCCGCGGTAGATTTTGACGCGGCCGTAGTCGATGCCGTCTGAAAAAACCAGTCGCGCCAGTTCGGTTTCCTGCGCGGTCAGCCGCCGCCAGCGCGTGTCAGCCACGGCCGGCTTTCCGTTTCTGCCACAGGTGGGCGGTGCGCAGCCGCCAGAAGGCGAGCACGGCAACGTAACCCGCTACGGCCAGCACCGAACCCAAAACGGGCACGCCCACCAGCAGCGGCTTGCCCGCACCCACCAGCCACGCCCACGATTCGGAAAGAAAATGCCCGCTGCCCCAAGCGGGAAACTCAAGGGTTGCGGCCGCTTCCACACCCAGCAGGCGGCTGCCGATTTTGTAGGCGGTGTAGTAGAGCGGCATATAGGTAACGGGATTGGTGTAGAGGGTGGTGAACACGGCCACGGGCAGGTTGGTGCGTAAAAAGTAGGCCACAATCAGCGCGGCCATCATTTGGGTAGGGCCGGGCATCAGGCCGCAAAACATGCCCACGGCCACGGATACGGCGGCCTGGCGGCGGTTGAGCGTCCAAAAATAGGGTTTGTCGAACAGCGGGGCAAAGGGTTTGCTCCAGCGGGAGGCGAAAATCTGTTCGCGTTTGGGCAGTTTGCTGCGCCAGGAGGTGCGTTTGGTGTCGGTCATGCAGGTAGAAGTTGGGGGTAATCCGTCGGTTTCAACGGATATATAGTCAGACAACTTAAGAAAAAGTATGACGGAGCCGGTTGTTTGGCTTTATCTGCGATATATCCGGAAAAAAGATAAAAGGCCGTCTGAAAACATCAACCGTTCCCGCGTTTCGGGGCTTCAATATGTTTTCAGACGGCCTTCGGGCATAGTCAGCCGGGGTTTATTCCGATTCGCCGTCGCCGTTTTTCTCTTTTTTCGGAGCAGGTTTTTTGGCGGCCAAGCCCAGTGATTTCTGCCATTGTGCGGGCTGTTTCACCAATTCGAGCGCTTTTCTCAACTGGTCGTCTTTGGCGGGGTTGGGAATGCGGCGCGAAGAGAGATCTTCGTCTTTCTCTTTTTTGCTCTTGGTTTTCGGCTCTTCTTTCACGGTTTCAGACGGCACATATTCGCTGCCGTTCACTTCTTCGCCGCCCAGCGGATTGCCGATGTGGCCGGCGAGGTCGGCTTCGCGGCTTTCAAACAGGCGGTCTTTGTCTTTCACTTCCACATCGGGCACGATGCCCTGCGCCTGAATCGAGCGGTCTTTCGGGGTGTAGTAGAGCGCGGTGGTCAGTTTGACGGCGCTGCCGTTGGAAAGCGGCAGCACGGTTTGCACCGAGCCTTTGCCGAAGCTCTGCGTGCCCACCACCACGGCGCGGCGGTGGTCTTGCAGCGCGCCCGCCACGATTTCGGAAGCGGAGGCGGAACCGGAGTTGATCAGCACGGTAACGGGGATGGTTTTCAGCTCGGCGGGCAAGCCGGCAAGCGGGTCTTTGCCGGAAGAGAGGATATAGTCTTCGGGCACGGCTTTCAGGCTCATGCCGCCTTTGCCGTCGCGGCCTTTGGTGCTCACCACGGTGGCGTTGGCGGGCAGGAAGGCGGCGGACACGCCCACCGCGCCGTTAAGCAGGCCGCCGGGGTCGTCGCGCAAATCAAGCACCAAGCCTTTGAGCGGGCCTTTGTTTTGTTTGACCAGCGCTTGCGCGGCTTCGTTGAGCGCGGGCACGGTGCGCTCCTGGAACTGGCTGATGCGGATATAGCCGTAGCTGGGTTCGAGCAGGTGGTGGCGCACGCTTTTCACTTTGATGATGGCGCGGGTGATTTTAACGGTGATGGGTTTGGAGGCGTCTTTGCGCGAGAGGGTGAGCACGATGTCGGTGCCGGGCTTGCCGCGCATTTTTTTCACGGCTTCGTTCACCGTCATGCCGCGGGTGGATACACCGTTGATTTTTACGATAAAGTCGCCGCTTTTCACGCCGGCGCGCTCGGCGGGTGTGTCTTCAATCGGGGCAATCACTTTCACAAAGCCGTCTTCCGCGCCCACTTCCATGCCCAAACCGCCGAATTCGCCGCTGGTGCTTTCTTTCAGGTCGGCATAGTCTTTTTTGGTCATGTATTCGGAATGGGGATCGAGGCCGGCCACCATGCCTTTCATGGCGCCTTCTATCAGGGCGTCGTCGGATTTGTCTTGGTAGTAATTGGCTTTAATCTGGCCGTACACTTCGGCCATGGTGCGGATAGACTGCACGGGCAGCGCTTCGTTTTTCTTTTCGCCGGCGGCATAGCTTTGCACGCTCAGGCTCAACGCTACGCCGCTGAATGCGCCCAGCGTGTAGAGGGCGATTTTCTTCAAAGTGGAATTAGACATTGCCAAACTTTCTCTTTCTTCTTGGGCCGCAGGCTTTCAGACGGCCTGCTCGGATAACGGTGGAACTTTATGTGATTTATCGTTTGCGGGCAACCGTATAGGGGTAAAAAAATGCTAAATAAGGCGGGTTTTGCAACGGTTGAGCGCCCGTTGCAAAACAGGCCGTCTGAAAAGCGGGCGGTGGCGGTGTTTTTCAGACGGCCTTAACCTTGCCTTGTGCCGTTTGCTTTCAACCGGCATCCGGAAGCACTTGTGCGGTTAGCGTATCCACGAAAGCGGGTTCATCGGCTGGCGGCGGTAGCGGATTTCGAGATAAAGCCCCTGTTCGCCCGTGGGCAGGCTGCCGCTGGTGCCGATGGTGCGGCCCGCAGCCACGCTGCTGCCCCCACTCACCGACACGCTGCTTAAGCCGGAATACACGCTCACATAGCCGTCGCCGTGGTCGAGCACCACCATATTGCCGTAGCCGCTCAAGGAGCCGGCATAGGCAACGGTGCCGGCAGCGATGCTTTGCACGGGGGCGCCGGCGGTTGAGAAAAACACGCCTTTCCAAGTGCCGCCGCTGGGGCGCGCCTGGCCGAAGCGGCCGCTGATAGTGCCGCCGACGGGGCGGATAAGGCGGCCCTGCATACGGCTGAAGCTATTTTTATATTCGGTGCTTTGGTCGGGAGCCTGCAAAGCGCGGTCTTCGGCGGTGAGGGTGGAGCGCGGGGTTTGCGGCTTGGGCGCGGGTGTTTTGGCGGTTTGCGTGGGTTTGCCGTCTTTTTGTTGTGCGGGTTTGGCTTTGCCTTTGGTTTTTTCTTTTTCGGCGCGCGCTTTTTCGGCGGCGGCCAGCCGCGCTTGGGCGGCTTTTTTGCGCGCTTCGGCTTCTTTGCGGCGGTTTTCGGCGTTGCGTTTGGCGATGTCGGCCAACAGCGCGTTGAGGCGCTGTTCGTTTTCACGCAGGTTGGCGATGCGTTGGGTTTGGCTGTCGATTTGGGCGGAAAGCTGGCGGCTTTCGGTTTGGGCGGCGGTGTTGGCGCGGCCGAGCTTGTTCATGGCCGCCTGCCGTTGCGCCTTGATTTTATTGAGGCGCGCCAGCTCGGCGTTGATGGCGGCTTCCTGTTTTTCCAAGTCGGCCTGCTGGCGCACCAGGTCGTTCATCACTTTTTGGTTGGCTTCGTTGATGTAGCGGCTGTATTGCAGATAGCGCGCTTTCTGCCCGGGTTCGGTGTTTTTCAGAAACAGCACCACTGCGTTGGGCTGGCGGTTTTTGTATTGGCCGGAAAGCAGGCGCGCCACTTGGGCTTTGGTGCCGGTTACTTCGGTTTTCAGACGGCCCAGTTCGTTTTGCAGCGTTTGCATTTTTGTCCAAGCATCGCGCTGCTGTTTGTTGACGGCGGCGAGTTCCTGCTGTGCTTTGGCCAGCGCGGTGCGGGTGCGCTCAAGCGTGGCGCGGGCGTTTTGCTGTGCGGCCTGTTTGCGTTTGAGATCGGCCTGGGCGGCGCTGATGGCCTGGCGGATTTCCCGCAAATCGCTGCCGGCTTCGGCGGCATTGGCAGGCGCGGGTTCGGGTGCGGCAAAGGCGGTGGCGGAGCAGCAGAGCAGGGCGGTGAGCAGCAGCGGTTTGAACGGCATGGCGGTTAGGGCGTTAGATTTATGAAAAGGCGATTATAACGGATAGGCAGGCTGTCTGAAAATCTGCGGGGCGGTGCGGGAAAAGACAAGTGCGGGGCGGGCGGTTATAATCCGCCCCGTTTCCATCTGTTTGCGGAGCCGTTTCAGACGGCCTTTATTTGTTTATGCTTTATCTGATTGCCAGTATTCTTTGCAGCGTGGCCGTGTCGGTGCTGCTCAAACTCGCCCGTTCCCGCAAAATCGACATCGAACAGGCGGTGGCGGTGAACTATATCGTCGCCGTTGTTTTGTGCATGCTGGTGTTGAAGCCGGATTTGGGGGCGTGGAAGTCTTATCTGCCCACTTGGTGGCTGTTTGCCGCGCTCGGCGTGCTGCTGCCCGCCGTGTTCGTGATTATGGGCAGGGCGGTGGAGCGGGCGGGGATTGTGAAATCCGACGCGGCGCAGCGCCTGTCGCTGTTTCTGCCGGTGTTGGCTTCGTTTGCGCTGTTCGGCGAGCAGCTCTCGCAGGGGCGTTTAATCGGGCTGGCGCTGGCGTTTACGGCGTTGTTCTGCCTGTTGTGGAAATCGGAGGGCGGCAAAAAGTCGGGCGGTTTCGCCGCCAATGCGGGCCTGCTGCTCGGTGTGTGGGCGGGCTACGGCGTGATTGATATTCTGTTCAAACAGGTGGCCAAAAGCGGCACGGCGTTTGCGGGCAACCTGCTGGTGGCGTTTTGTTTGGCGGCGGTGCTGATGTTCGGCTATCTGTTTTCAAAATCGGTTAAATGGACGGCGGCGGGCATACTCGGCGGGTTGGTGCTGGGCTGCCTGAATTTCGCCAATATTTTCACTTATGTGCGTGCCCACCAAATCATGAGCAGCAACCCTACGCTGGTGTTTGCGGGCATGAACATCGGCGTGATTGTGCTCGGCACGCTGGTGGGGGCGCTGGCGTTTAAGGAAAAAATCAGCGCCGTGAATGCGGCGGGGATTGTGGTGGCGGTGTGCGCCATCGGCTGTTTGTTTTATTGGAACACGCTGGCGGGCTGGCTGGGGTTGTAAGGGTTGCACTGATGCCGTTTTCTCGAATACCCGGGGTTGTCCGGGTATTTTGTTTGAGGCGGCTGCAAAATTTTTTAGGCCGTCTGAAAACTTTTCAGACGGCCTGTTTGCTGTTTTAAAAACAAATACAGCCAATCGGCTTAAGAAAAAAGTACACGCGTCATACCGGGGTTTGTTGACACAACGCAACGGTGGTGTTTTTGGTCGAAATACCCCGTCTGCGGCGTTAGGTAGCGTAGCGGACCTGCGAAGCTAAAATGCCCGCAATATGCCCAGCCTTGCTGCGCTTTTTGCCTCAAAAAACCGCTTCGCCGGTTAATTGTCAACAGACTCTGGTTTCAAAGCAAAATAAAGATACTCGGGTCAAGCCCGAGTATGACGGATAGAGCGGTTGATGGAACCGGTTTGATAAGGTGTTCAGCCGTTGTTTTCCGCAGCAGGGGCTTCTTCGGCGGGTTGCGGTGCGGCTTCGGCAGTTTCGGCTGCTTTCTGCGCTTCAGCGGCGGCTTTGCGCTCGGCCTGGGCGGCGAGAGCCTGCTGCACGGCGGGGTGTTGTTGGGCGATGGCCTGCTCTTCGGGGCTGACTTCGCCTTTGAAGCGGTTGTTCAAATCGAAGCGTTTGCCGCCGCGGGCGAGTGCTTTAAGGTAGCGCGGGCGGCGGCAGTGGTTGGCCAGCACGCGTGCAATCAGGGCGGGGTCGAACTGGGGCAGCTCGGTCACCAAATCTTGGTCGATGCCGACGGCCAGCGGTTTGAAGCGTTTGAACACATCGTATTTATTGTAGATGTGGTCGGCAATCATGTCGGTTTGTTTCTTTTTGCTCATGGTTTGCACGGCGGATTTCAGCGCTGCACCCAAAGCGGTTTCCTTCGTCATGTCTGTGTTCCTAAAAAACTTATGGTCTGAGTGGAGATAAAGTTCGCGGCATTTTAGTATAAAGCCGCTGTTTTGGCTAAGGCTTTGTGGTTATATAAAGGCAAAGGTTTCAGGCCGTCTGAAAAAACGTTGCCGGATTGCGGCGGTTTGCGTTTTTCAGACGGCCTTGTTTTGCAGCAAACGCCGTGTTCAGCGGCGTGCGATATCGGGTGTGTTCACGCGTACGTCGGCGTTCTGTGCCCGCTGGCGCAGGGCGTGGTCCATCAGCACCAGCGCGAGCATGGCTTCGGCGATGGGGGCGGCGCGCAGGCCCACGCAGGGATCGTGGCGGCCGTGGGTGGCGATTTCGACGCTGTTGCCGTCGATGTCGATGCTTTCGCGCGCGGTGGCGATGCTGCTGGTGGGTTTGATGGCGAAGTTCGCGGTGATGGTTTGGCCGGTGGAAATGCCGCCCAACACCCCGCCGGCGTGGTTGGATTTGAAGCCTTGCGGGGTAAGCTCGTCGCCGTGGTAGCTGCCGCGCTGCGCCACCACATCGAAGCCGTCGCCGATTTCCACGCCTTTGACGGCGTTGATGCTCATCAGGGCATGGGCGATGTCGGCATCGAGGCGGTCGAACACCGGTTCGCCTAGGCCCACAGGCACGTTGCGCGCTTCGATGTGCAGTTTGGCGCCCACCGAATCGAGCGATTTGCGCACGCTGTCCATATAGTTTTCGAGTTGGTTGATTTGCGATTGGTTAGCGGCGAAAAAGGGGTTGTGCGCGACAAACTGTTCGCCTTCGAATACGATTGCCACTTCGCCAACTTGCGTTACCCAACACACGATTTCGGTGCCGAATTTTTCTTTCAGCCATTTTTTTGCAATGGCGCCGGCGGCTACGCGGGCGGCGGTTTCTCGGGCGGAAGAGCGGCCGCCGCCGCGGTAGTCGCGCGTGCCGTATTTGTGCCAGTAGGTGTAGTCGGCGTGGCCGGGGCGGAACTGGCGGGCGATGTTGCCGTAGTCTTTGCTGCGCTGGTCGGTGTTGCGGATTAACAGGGCGATGGGGGTGCCGGTGGTTTTGCCTTCGAACACGCCCGATAAGATTTCCACTTCGTCGGCTTCACGCCGTTGGGTAACGTGGCGGCTGGTGCCGGGCTTGCGGCGGTCGAGATCGGTTTGGATGTCTTGTTCGGTTAGAGCCAGCCCGGGCGGGCAGCCGTCGATGATGCAGCCCAATGCGGGGCCGTGGCTTTCGCCGAAGGTGGTTACGGTAAAGAGTTGTCCGAAAGTGTTGCCTGCCATGGTGTTTTGCTTCTGGAAAAGATTGGGGAACGGGCGGCCAGTTTAGCATAAAGGCCGTTTGAAAGGCTCGGGGAATTTTATAGTGGCTTAAATTCAACACGTACAGCGTTGCCTCGCCTTAGCTCAAAGAGAACGATTTTGTAAGCCGCTGAAGCGGCAACAGAATCGGTTCCGTACTATCTGTACTGTCTGCGGCTCGGCGCCTTGTCCTATGTCGAATTTAAGCCACTATATTTATTTTTGAAACGGACGGCGTTGAGAACGGCGGTGCCGAGAATCAGCGTGATGCCGAGATATTGCCAGCCGTTTAACTGTTCGTTTAAAAACAGCGCGGCCAGCACCACGGCGGTGAGCGGTTCGAACACGGTAAATATCGAAGCTTTGGCGGCGGGCATTTTTTGCAGCCCTTTCACAAACAGGCCGTAGGCGGCGATGGTGCCGACGCAGGCCAATGCCAGCGCCGAAATCCAGGCAACGGCGTTTTGCTGCGGCAGTTTGGCGAAAGCCGAATGGGTGTGGGGCATCAGTAGCAGCACCAGCGCGGAAAAGGTGATTGAGGTGAAAAACACCAGCATCGGCGGATTGCCCTGCATGGCGCGTTTGCCGAGCACGCCGTAGAGCGCGTAGCAGATGCCCGAACCCAGGCCGAACAGAATGCCGGCGGGGTTGGCCGTGCCGCCGCCCGCCATCGTCAGTCCCACGCCGGCGGCGGCAATCACGGTTAACAGGGCGGATTTGGGCGTGATGCTTTCACCCAGCAGAATGCGGGCGAAAATCAGGCTCCACACCGGCGCGGTGTAGAGCAGGGCAACGGCCAGCGACGAGCCGATGTGGGCGATGGCGGCGAAATAACACAGGCTCATGCCCAGCATACCGAGCAGGGATTGCAGCGCCAGCCCCGGCAGTTTGCGGATATGAAGTTGTTTTAAATCGCGCCAAAACAGCGGCAGCACGGCCGACAGGATGCAGGCGGCGATCACGATGCGCAGTGCCGCCACTTCGTTGCCGCCGAAGCCTGCGCGGTTGAGCGTTGCGCCCAACAGGCCGAGCGAACCCCAGCAGAATGCGCCGGCGATGATTTGTAGGGTGCCTGTGGTTTGCGGGAGCATGGTGTTTGGAACGTTAATAGGGAAATATTTTATTGTTTCAACTTAGGGAGTGTAGTCAGAAAGCCTTGCGGCGGTATTTTTGGTTAAAATCCGCATCTGCGGCGTTAAAAATGCTCGCAAGATGTCCAATCTTGCTGTGCTTTTTGCCTTGCATCTGCGGATTTTTCCTCAAAAAACCGCTTCACAAGCCTTCTGACTACACTCCCTAAGATAAAACAGTAAACCGGGTTTTAAACAAATATTATATGTTTGAGGATGTTGCTAATTTTGGCAAGTTGTTGGTTCTGTTTCAATATCTTGGGCATTAACCCAGCCGGCTGTGTTTCTTTCAAAACATTTTCCTTTCATGTTTTGGTTTGGGCAGACTTTGCCCGAATATGAAATATGAAGCCATTTTCCGTTATCGTATTTGCTGATGCCATCGTTGTTTTTTACTTCGGAAACACGGGCGCATTTCTGTATGAATCCGACAAGGTTGCCGCGTTTGCTTGATGCTTGTTTATATAGCGCTGTATTTTTAGCAATCACCAACTGGTTAGCTTGATTGCCGGTGTGCTGATTGTTTTCAGACGGCCATAGGGTATAAATTATTCCGGAGATTATAGGGATGAACACGACCACAATGGCAATAATCCACTTTTTTAATGTTGCATTAAGCTTTTCTAATTCTGCATTATGCTTTTCTAAGCTTGAACAGCGTTCCTCAAGCTCTTCTAAATTGTCAGATAATTTTGATAATTTTGATTGTTTGTGCTCAAGCAGGTTGTGTAATCGCTCGTTTTCCCCAAATGTGTTTTTCATGCGTTCCTGCTCACGCTTTTTGTCGGTTATTGCACCGATTTCATGTTCGCAGACGATATATTTTCGGTTGATTAATTCGAAAAAACATCTAGCCGTAGCTTGGATGTCGTAAAACGAATTGTGCCAGTTTGAAAAATTTCCAAACAAATATTCGTGAAGTTGCCTCAAGTTGGGATATTGAAACTTATGTTGCTCATATTCACTCGGGATTTCACATAGGCTTGTTGTGTTTTCCATCAGACAGAATTGTCTGTATTCTGAAAAATCTATTTGGTCTTGCCCCGCCAATAACAGCTCTTTATTGATTGAATCGAGATCATGTGAAATATTAAATGCAATCAGGCATATTTTATCAGCAGGGTAACGTGCTAAATCTTGTTGGAAAAGGTTGATAGCTTCAAGAATCGGCTTGCCTTGTTTGACGGCATCTTGATAGGAAAAACCACGCCTTGCCTTATTAGAATCAGAAATCCGGTAGCCGTTAGGTTGGATAATGTGGTTTTGAATATATTCAAGATTGCCGTCATGGCGGTAAACTGCCCACGAAAGTTGGCCGATTCGGAATTCGTTCCGATCTTCTTCAGCGTTTGGCTTGGCCTTATCTCTTATTTCAGGAAAGCCTTCACTATCGAACACAATATATTTATAGGGAGGCTCTATTTCTCCATGTTTACGCTCGACTTCTCTGCGCTCGTCTCCTCCGCAGCATTTTGGGCAGATTGGCGAGACATGAAATGTTTCAGTGTATTGAAAAGAATGCGAACATTTCGGGTTGACGCATTGGCAGACTGTTTTACGGCTCTCCCAAATGATATGGCCGAGTTTGTTGTATCGGGTTAAATAAGGCTGGTTATGGTTCATATTTTTAATATGGTAATTTGGTATTGTTTGATGACATAAAGATTGGTGTTTGGTTCCTTAAAGATGAGGGTGTGTAAGAAGGGGAAGTTTATGTTTAGTGGGAATAAACAAAGGCCGTCTGAAAGTTTCAGACGGCCTTTATGGTCAAACCGGCATTGTCAGCCCAAAGCTTTGCGCGCGCCGGCAAACAGGCGGTACCAGCCGGAAAGTTCGCTGTTTTTCCATTCTTCGGGGTGCCAGCTCATTTGTGCGGTGCGGTACACGCGCTCGGGGTGCGGCATCATGATGGTGACGCGGCCGTCGGCGTTGGTAACGCCGGCAATGCCTTGCGGCGAGCCGTTGGGGTTGAGCGGGTAGGTTTGGGTGACTGCGCCCAAGCCGTCGATATATTGCAGAGCGATGTTGAGGCCGTCTGAAACATTGCGGCTGCCCAAGTGGGTAAAGTCGGCGCGGCCTTCGCCGTGGCTGACAATCACAGGCAGGCTCGAACCCTGCATTTCGGCCAGAATCAGCGAGGGTGATTTGGGCACTTGCACCATGCTCAAGCGCGCTTCGAACTGCTCGCTCGCATTGCGCTTGAACTTCGGCCAGCCTTGCGTGCCGGGGATAATTTCGGCCAGATTGCTCACCATCTGGCAGCCGTTGCACACGCCCAAAGTGAGGGTGTCGGGGTCGGCGAAGAAGGCGGCGAACTGGTCGCGCAGTTCGGGGTGGAACAGAATCGATTTCGCCCAGCCTTCGCCCGCGCCCAGCACGTCACCGTAGCTGAAACCGCCGCAGGCAGCGAGCATGTTAAAGTCGGCCAGTTTGACGCGGCCGGCCATCAGGTCGGACATATGCACGTCGTACGCATCGAATCCGGCGCGGGTGAAGGCGGCGGCCATTTCCACCTGCCCGTTCACGCCTTGCTCGCGCAATACGGCGATTTTGGGTTGGGCGCCTGTGTTGATAAACGGCGCGGCGATGTCTTCTTTCAGGTCGAATTTCAGGTCGGCAAACAGTGCGCTGCGTTGGTTGTCGGCAAGCAGGGCGAATTCGCTGTCGGCACATTCGGGGTTGTCGCGCAGGCGTTGGATTTGGTGGCTGGTGGTTTGCCAAGCGCGTTGCATATCCAGTAGTTCTTCATCGAATAAAACATCGAATAAAATGGAAATTTTAAAGCGCGTTGGATTAGCAGCCGGGTAGGCAACGCGCCATATTCTGTCTTCGAAGCCACTTTCTTCCAGTAGGTTTTCGATTTCGAGCAAATCGTCTTTATGAATTTGGATTACAGCACCCAATTCTTCGTTGAACAGCGTGCGGAGAATAGTGTTGTGGTATTCAGGCAAGGTCTTGATATCGATCCACTCCAACTGTTCTGCCAAACGGGGATATAGTTCAGCAAAATTTTGCAGAATATGTGTATCGTTCCATAAATCAATATCCAGCCCCATTCTGCCTGCAAACGCCATTTCCGCCAGCGTAGCAAACAAGCCGCCGTCGCTTCTATCGTGATAGGCCAGCAGTTTGTCTTCGGCCACCAGTTGCTGAATCACTTCGTAAAACGCTTTCAGACGGCCTGTATCAATATCCGGCGCTTCGCCGCTTAAATCGTTATACACCTGGCTCAACGCCGAGCCGCCCATGCGGGCGCGGCCAAAGCCCAAATCAACAAACAGCAGCACGCTGTCGGCCACGTTTTTCAATTCGGGGGTAACGGTTTTGCGCACGTCCTGCACCGGTGCGAAGCCGGTGATAATCAGGCTTAGCGGCGAAACCACGGCTTTTTGTTCGCCGTTTTCCTGCCACACGGTTTTCATGGAAAGCGAATCTTTGCCCACCGGAATGCTGATGCCCAATTCTTGGCAGGCTTGCGACACGGCTTCGACGGTGCGGTAGAGTTTTTCGTCTTCGCCCGCATTGCCGCAGGCGGCCATCCAGTTGGCCGAGAGTTTGATGTTGCCGATGCTGCCGATGTTGACGGCGGCCAAGTTGGTGAGGGTTTCGCCGATGGCCATGCGGCCGGAGGCGGGGGCGTCGAACAGCGCCACGGCGGGTTTTTCGCCCATCGCCATTGCTTCGCCCTTGTGGGTGTTGAAGCCCATCATGGTAACGGCGGCATCGGCTACGGGGGTTTGGTAACGGCCGACCATTTGGTCGCGGTGGGTCATGCCGCCGACGCTGCGGTCGCCGATGGTGATCAAAAAGTTTTTGGCGGCCACGGTGGGCAGGCTCAATACGCGGTAGGCGGCTTCTTTAAGGTCGATATGGCTACCTGAAAACGCTTTTTCAGACGGCCTTACGGTGTTATCGCTGCGGGTGGTTTTCGGCGGTTTGCCGAGCAATACGTTGAGCGGCAGGTCAACCGGATTGTTGTTGTAGAGATCGTCGCGCACTTGCAGGTGGCCGTCGTCGGTGGCGGTACCGACCACGGCAAACGGGCAGCGTTCGCGCTCGCAGATTCGGCGGAACAAATCCAAATGTTCGGGCAGAATCGAGAGCACATAACGCTCCTGCGCTTCGTTACACCAAATCTGCATCGGGCTTAAGCCGTGTTCTTCCAGCGGCACGTCGCGCAGTTTGAACACCGCGCCGCGGCCGGCATCGTTCACCAGCTCGGGGAAGGCGTTCGACAGGCCGCCCGCGCCCACGTCGTGAATGGCGATAATCGGGTTGCCGCCGCCAAGCTGCCAGCAGCGGTCGATCACTTCCTGCGCGCGCCGCTCGATTTCGGGGTTGCCGCGCTGCACGGAATTGAAGTCCAGATCGGCGGCATTGCTGCCGGTGTCCATCGAAGAAGCCGCGCCGCCGCCCAAGCCGATCAACATGCCCGGGCCGCCGAGCTGGATTAAGAGCGCGCCTTCGGGAATGCGGTCTTTATGGGTTTGCTGCGCCTGAATATTGCCCAGGCCGCCGGCAATCATAATCGGCTTGTGGTAGCCGCGCACCGTGCCTTCGTGCGCCTGCTCGAAAGTGCGGAAATAGCCCAGCAGGTTGGGGCGGCCGAATTCGTTGTTGAACGCCGCGCCGCCGATGGGGCCTTCGATCATGATGTCGAGCGCGGACGCAGTGTGGCCGGGTTTGCCGTAGGGTTGCTCCCACGGCTGGGGTAAATCGGGCAGGTTGAGGTTGGACACCGAAAAGCCGGTCAAACCCGCTTTCGGGCGCGCGCCTTTGCCGGTGGCGCCTTCGTCGCGTATTTCGCCGCCCGCGCCGGTGGCCGCGCCCGCAAACGGAGCGATGGCGGTGGGGTGGTTGTGGGTTTCCACTTTCATGATAATGTGGGTGTCTTCTTCATGAAAACGGTAGCCCTGGTTTTCGGCGGCATCGGGATAAAAACGCCCGATTTTCGCGCCTTCGATGATGGAGGCGTTGTCTTTGTAAGCCACCACCGTGCCTTCGGGGTGGGCGTTGTGGGTGTCGCGGATCATGCCGAACAGCGATTTCGGCTGTTTTTCGCCGTTTAAGATAAAGTCGGCATTGAAGATTTTGTGGCGGCAATGCTCGCTGTTGGCCTGCGCGAACATCATCAGCTCCACGTCGCTGGGGTTGCGCTGCAAAGCCTGATAGTTTTCCAAAAGATAGTCGATTTCGTCGGGCGAGAGCGCCAGGCCCAGCTCGCGGTTGGCGCGGATAAGGGCTTCTTTGCCTTCGGCCAGCACATCCACACCGGCGAAGGTTTGTGCTTCGGGGTGGGCGAAGAGGCGGGCGGCCGTCTGAAAATCGGGCAGCACGCTTTCGGTCATGCGGTCGTGCAGCAGCGCGGCCCACTGCTGTTTTTGTTCGCTGTTCAGGCTGCCTTCGAGCCAAACGGCCATGCCGCGTTCGATGCGCTCGATTTCAGACAGGCCGCAGTTGTGCGCGATGTCGGTAGCTTTGGACGCCCACGGCGAAATGGTGCCGATGCGCGGAGTGATCAAAAACAAATGCAGGCCGTTTGCAGCTTCGGGTGTGTTCCCGACACGTTCGGCTGCCAAAAGGGCCTGCAATTTTTCTGTGGATTCATCGTTCAGGGCGGATTCGCTGCTCACAAAATACCAGAATTCGCTGCTCAAACGCACTTCGGGCAGGCCGGCGGCGCGGGCTTTTTGCAAAAGTTTTTCAACACGGAAATCAGACAGGGCGGGTGCGCCGCGCAGGGGCAAAACAACGGACATGACGTGGCTCTCGGATGGCGGTTGGAAAAGCCGTAATTGTACGCGAAAGCGGGGTGGGCTGCTCGGGTATTTTGGTTTCAGACGGCCTCTTGAAAAGCTGCACGGGCCGATTGAAGAATATCGGTCTTTATGCTAAAACAGGCCGTCTGAAAGCCATTTGGAAACAAGCGAGCAAACCATGAAAAAAATCGAAGCCATTATCAAGCCGTTCAAACTCGACGATGTGCGCGAAGCCCTCACCGAAATCGGCATCACCGGCATGACCGTTACCGAAGTGAAAGGTTTCGGCCGCCAGAAAGGCCACACCGAAATCTACCGCGGCGCCGAATATGCGGTGGACTTTCTGCCCAAAGTGAAGCTGGAGCTGGTGCTGGCTGACGCCGATGTGGAGCGTGCGGTCGAAACCATCGTAGAAACCGCGCGCTCGGGCAAAATCGGCGACGGCAAGATTTTCGTGCTGCCGGTGGAAGAGGCCGTGAGAATCCGCACGGGCGAGCGTTCCGACGCGGCGGTTTGATTGAATTGATTGAAAGTTTCAGGCCGTCTGAAAAGCTTAATGCTTTCAGACGGCCTTATTATATGGTGGGTTGAATTACTTCGATATAAGGCAGCAAGTCTGAGATAACAGCGGTTACAAACCGTTGTTCGGGTGTTCCAAATCGTAAATCTGTGCCACGGCATCGACCAGATTCTGATTTTGCGAGCCGGCTTTGTTTAAGGTGCGGGTGGGCGAGTGCAGCAGTTTGTTGGTGAGCTGCACCGACAAACGCTCCAACACTTCTTCGGGCGCAGTGCCTTTGGCGAGTTGTTTCATAGCATTTTCAAGCACTTGTCGGCGTGCACGTTCGCCTTCGTCGCGCAGGGCGCGGATCAATGGCACGCTTTGGCGGCTGCGCTGCCATTCGACGAATTCGGCCACTTTCTGCTCGACCATCATTTCGGCTTCGGCGGCGGCTTTTTGGCGCGCCTGCTGGCCGGTTTGGACGATATTGGCGATGTCGTCAACCGTGTAGAGATAAATATCGTTTAAATCTTCCACCTCGGCTTCGATGTCGCGCGGCACGGCCAAGTCGAGCATAAACACGGGCATATGGTGGCGCTGTTTGAGCGCGCGCTCCACCATGCCTTTGCCGACAATAGGCAACTGGCTGGCGGTGGAAGACACCACAACATCGTATTCGTGCAGGATTTCGGGCAGTTCGGAGAGCAGGCGCGGCTCGGCGTTCACGCCCAGTTTTTCGCACAATTCCTGCGCGCGGGGCAGCGTGCGGTTGGCCACGGTGATCAGGCGCGGGGTTTTGGCGGCGAAATAGGTGGCCACCAGCTCGATCATTTCGCCGGCACCGATAAACAACACGTTCAAATCGCCCACCGACGGGAAAATCTGTTCGGCCATCTTAACCGATGCTGCGGCCATAGAAACCGAGTTTTCGCCCACCGCCGTGCCGGTGCGCACTTCTTTGGCAACGGCAAAGGTTTTCTGAAACAGGGCGTTGAGCCAGGTATCCACCGTTTGCTGCTCTTGCGCCACCCGCACGGCATCTTTGATTTGGCCGAGAATCTGCGGCTCGCCCAGCACCATGGAATCCAAGCCGCAGGCCACGCGGAAGGCGTGGCGTATGGTATCGCTGCAACCGAGGGTGTAGAGATAGGGGCGGATTTCTTCGATGTCGAGCCGGTGGTAGTCGGCCAACCAGCGGACGATGTGTTCGGCATCGCCCACGCAGTAAAGCTCGGTGCGGTTGCAGGTGGAAAGAATCACCGCCTCTTTCACGGCGGCGTCGGCGGCCAGCGCGCGCAGGGCATCGGGCAGGCCGGCGGCGGTAAAGGCCAGCTTTTCGCGTATGCTCAGGGGGGCGGTTTGGTGGTTGAGGCCGACGGCGGTGAGTTGCATTGTGATCGGTGAAGATAAGGGAGTGGCAGCGCGCTATTATAGCCGAAGTTGCGATTGAAAAAAATGTTGGGGCGATAGCGGAACTTGATGGCTGCGGGCGCTTGGAAGGCCGTCTGAAAGGCTGCGGCGGGGTGTAAGCGGAAAATTTTTCAGACGGCCTGCCCGTAACTTCCACCGGCTTCAATAGCGTCGGTAGCGCGGATAGGCGGGCATCACCGGTTGGGCTTCCTGATAAATCACTGTGCTGCCGGGCGGGGCGTTGATGGTGATGTTTTTGTTGACGGTGGTTTGGCTGTGCAGCGGCAAATCCACCGCCGCCGCGCGCCCGTATGGGGTTTCGGCGTAGAAGCAGCCGCACAGGGGCAGCGTGAGCAGGAAAAGGGCGGTTGTTTTCATAAAATATTCTTTCAGACGGCCTGATGGCGGATTTCCCAGCATTGGTGGATTTTTTTGTTGCGGAAGTCTTCGGGAACGGATTGTTTGGAAATATCTTTCACGCGGTAGCGTTCCGTTATGTCGCCGCTCAGCTCGAAACTGCGCAGGTTGTTTGAAAAATACATCAGGCCGTCTGAAGCGAGCAGCCGCATGGCGCCGTCTATCAGTTTGGGGTGGTCGCGCTGGATGTCGAGAATATCGAGCATTTTTTTGCTGTTGGAAAAACTGGGCGGATCCATCACGATCAAGTCGAATGTTTTGCCTTCCGCCTGAGCGGCTTGCAGGTATTGGAACACATCGGCGCGCACGATGCGGTGCTGTTCGGTGTTGATGCCGTTAAGCTCGAAATTGCGTTTCGCCCAATCGAGATAGGTGTTCGACAAGTCCACGGTTTCGCTGCTTGCCGCACCGCCGGTGGCGGCGTAAACGCTGAAGCTGCCGGTGTAGGCAAACAGGTTGAGAAAGCGCTTGCCTCCGGCGGTTTCGCCCACTTTTTTGCGGGTGTTGCGGTGGTCGAGAAACAGGCCGGTGTCGAGATATTTGTCGAGGTTCACCCAAAACCGCCGCCTGTTTTCGCTGATGATGAAATCGCCGCCTTCTCTGCCGGTTTTTTCGTATTGCTGCAAGCCTTTCTGGCGCTCGCGGCGTTTGAAATGGATTTGTACGGGTGTAAAGCCGGTTACGAAGGCAACGGCTTCGAGTACTTCGGCGAGCCATGCTTCGTATGCTTCCGGCTGCATCAGCCAGCCGGTGTCGTATTCCTGCAAATGGATTTGGTCGCCGTAAACATCGATGGCAAACGGAAATTGCGGAATATCGCGGTCATACATACGCCACGCTTCGATGCCGTTGCGCCGCGCCCATTTCAGGTAGTGTTTGATGTTTTTGCCCAAACGGTTGGCAAAAGAGGTGATGTCGGTCATAAATTCAAGTGCTTTCAGACGGCCTTGCGGCGGCAAACGGGCGTATTTTACCGTAAAGCGGGCGTGCGGACCGTGTGAAAATCGTGTGCGGCTTTGCTGGCTTTTAAAACGCTTTGTGTTAAAATTTATTCTTATTCTGTAAACAAACTTTAATAACGATAAGTTTAATGAAAAACGTCTTATTTTTTCTGGCCTTAACCGGTGCGCTTGCACACGCGCGTGCCGATACGCCGCCCGAACCTGCCGCTGCGCCGCCGCTGCCCCAACCCAAGCCCGAACTGGAATTGAACATCCATTCCGCCGAACCGCCCGAACGCACGGCAGCGCAAACCGCGCCCGAAGCGGAAAACAGCCGGAGCAGAGTGTTGGAAGTGGACGAAACGCTGCTGCTGGCCGACACGGAATTATTGTCGCGGGCGATGTATTCCGCCGTGGTTACGATGAACGTGGCGGGCATCAAGGTGCTGCTGCCGATTTATGAAAAATGGCCGCAACACGATAAAGAGCTGGCCATGTTCGGCCGCGCGCTGGTGCTGCAACATGGGGGGCGGGCGGCCGAAGCGGTGAAACTCTACCGCATTTTGATTGCGGCGCAGCCCGATTCGCCCGTTATCCGCCTCCAGCTTGCGCAGGCATTGTTTGAAGACCAGCAAAACGAAGCCGCCGCCGACCAGTTCGACCGCCTGAAAACCGAACGGCTGCCCGAAGCGGTGGTGCAGCGTATCGAAGCCTACCGCGAAGCCTTGCGCCAACGCGACTCGTGGCAGCTTTATGCCGGCGTGAATCTCACCCGCGAGCAAAACATCAATCAGGCGCCGAAGCAGCAGCGCTTGGGCGAGCAGCTCGAAGGCGCGGAATGCGAGCGATACCGCCAAAGAATCAACGAGCCGGACAACGACTGCTTTGTGGGCTGGCGTTTCAACCCGCCCATCGATGCCACCGGCCTTACCTATCAGGCGGGGGCGGAGAAGAAACAGTCGCTGAAAAACGGCTTTTACGCCAAGGCGGGTGCAGATGTGTGGGGCAAGGTTTACCGCTCTTATTCGCGATACAACGATGCCTCAGCGCGGCTGTCGGCAGGTTTGGGCCGTGCCGGCCAGCGCAACGACACGGGTGCAACCGTGTTTCACGAACGCCGCTTCTACGGTAACGACGCTTATAGCTACACCAACGGTGTGCGCCTTTATTGGAACCGCTGGTGGCTGCCCAAGCTGCAAAGTTTCGCCGCGTTGGAAACAGGCCGTCTGAACAACCAGCAGCGGCCGCGCGCCGATATTCAGCACCGTTTGGCCAGCGCTTCATTGGTGTTCCACCGCAACGCGCGGCAATATTGGCTGGTAGGGCAGGATTTTTACCAAGAACGCAACCGCGACGACCGTTCCGACAATTTCAACCGTTTCGGCCTGCGCGCCGCATGGGGGCAGGAATGGAAAGGCGGCCTCTCAAGCCGCGTGCAGGTGGGTGCGGCCAAACGCATTTATTACACGCCCAGCCTGTTCAGCAATGATAAAAACCGCCGCGATAAAGAATGGAACGCTTCGGTGAGCCTGTGGCACCGCGCCGTCCACTTCGGCGGCATTACACCGCGCCTCACGTTCAGCCACAACGGCACGTCGAGCAACGATGTGTTTTACGAGCACAGTAAAAACCGCCTGTTTATCGAAATGGGCAAAACGTTTTAACGGGATGTTTTGTTTGAACCGTGCCGTCTGAAAAATACTTTCAGACGGCTTTAAGGTATTTTTGCCAAGGTTTCAATATTTGTTTCCCCGTCATACTCGGGCTTGATCCGAGTATCTGTTATTTCTTTTGAAACAAAAAGATGCTCGGGTCAAGCCCGAGCATGACGCAGAGGTTTGCAGATGTTTCAAGATGCCGGCACAGGCTTTGCAAAAATTATCAGGCCGTCTGAAAAAACACTTTCAGACGGCCTGGCCGCATATCTACGCAAGAATATTATTTTAAGAACGCTTATTCTTCGGAAAACAGGCTCTTGAACCACAGCACGATGCTGTCGTAAGCGCGGCCGAACCAGCCCGCTTCGTCAACCGCATTGAGCGCCACCACGTTTTTTTCGGCCAAAACGGTATTGCCGTTCATGATTCTGAGCTTGCCCAGCACCTGGCCTTTCTGAATCGGCGCGAGCACGGGCTGCACGGTTTCGAGCACGGGTTTGATGTTTTGGCCTTCGCCGTGCGGAATGGTAACGTAGGCGGCATCCAAAAAGCCCACGCCCACGGCGTTGGCGCTGCCTTTGTAAACCTTAACCTGAGAAATGGTTTGGTTGGCATCGTAGAGTTTGGGCGTGTCGTAGGATTGCAAAGCCCAGTTGAGCAGTTTGCTGCTTTCCGAAGCGCGCGCTTCGGTGCTCTCGGTGCCCACCACCACCGAAATCACGCGGCGGCCGTTGCGTTTGCTGGAGGCCACCAGGTTATAGCCCGCGCTGCTGGTGTGGCCGGTTTTGAGGCCGTCAACACTGGAATCGCGGTAGAGCAGCAGGTTGCGGTTGGGCTGTTCGATATTATTGTATTTAAACGATTTCATGGCGTAAATCGGATAATACTTGGGAAAGTCGCGGATAATCGCGCCGGCCAGAATGGCCAAATCGTTTACGGTGGTTAAGTGGCCTTCGCCGGGCAGGCCGGTGCTGTTGGTGTAGCGGGTGTGGGTCATACCCAAGCGTTTGGCTTCGGCGTCCATCATGGCGGCAAAGCCTTCTTCGCTGCCGCCGATGGCTTCGGCCAGCGTGATGGCGGCATCGTTGCCCGACTGCACAATCAGGCCCTTAATCAAATCACTGACGCTGGCGGGTTTCTGCGGGTCGAGAAACATGCGCGAACCTTCGGCGCGCCAGCCTTTGGGCGACACGGTGAGCATTTGGTCGGGTTTGAGGGTGCCGTTGTCGAGCGCTTTGAAGGTTAAGTAGGCGGTCATCAGTTTGGTGAGCGAAGCGGGTTCGACTTGGGCGTTGATGTTTTTGCCCGCGAGCACTTGACCGCTTTGCAGGTCTTTAACCAGATAGGCGGTGGCGGCGATTTCGGGCGCGGCCACGGCGGAGGCGGCAGGCAGGGCACCAGCGGCGGGCGCAGCGGTTGTTTGTGCGGCGGATGCTTCGGCCGAAGCGGTCTGCGGAGCGGCGGCGGCCTGGCCGGAAATCAGGGCGGCGGCCAGCAGGCCGAGTAAGGTTTTCTTCATCATTTAGAATGGTTTCTTTAAAATCAAAACGGAAGCGCGGTGTGAAAAACGAAGCCGTCTGCCAGTTTCAGACGGCCCTGTCGCATTAATTTTGCACCGGACTGTACGTGTGTTAACGGCGGCCGGTTTTTGTAGAGCGGGCATTATACCCGCTAATGTAGGTTTTGCTAAGTTTCGATTCAGATTTTTCTTGCTTTCAGACGGCCTGCGGGGTATGGTTTTGCCTTTGCCCGCGCAGGCTTTTCCACCGCTGCGGGTGCGTGATTTCCCATCTGAAGCCAAACCGCATGAACACACCATCTTATTCCGATTATCTGATCCGCATCCTCACCGCCGCCGTGTATGATGTTGCCGTGGAAACGCCGCTGGAGCAGGCGCGTGGCCTGTCACGCCGTGCCAATAACAATATTTTGCTCAAACGCGAAGATTTGCAGCCCGTGTTTTCGTTCAAAATCCGCGGCGCCTACAACAAAATGGCCAAGCTGCCGAAAGAGGCGCTCTCGCGCGGCATCATCGCCGCCAGCGCGGGCAACCATGCGCAGGGCGTGGCTCTGTCGGCGCAGCGTTTGGGTTGCCGCGCGGTGATCGTGATGCCCGAAACCACGCCGCAAATCAAAATCGATGCGGTGAGAAACCGCGGCGGCGAAGTGGTGCTCAAGGGGGTGTCGTATAACGATGCCTATGATTATGCCGTGAAGCTCGCCGAAGAAGAGGGCCTCACCTATATCGCCCCGTTCGACGATCCCGACGTGATTGCCGGCCAGGGCACCATCGGCATGGAGATTCTGCGCCAAACGTCCGAAAGCATCCATGCCATTTTCGTGCCCATCGGCGGCGGCGGCTTGGCCGCAGGCGTGGCGGCGTTTATCAAACAGGTACGCCCCGAAATCAAAGTGATCGGGGTGCAGACCAACGATTCGTGCTGCATGAAAGTGTCGATTGCCAAAGGCGAGCGGGTGGAGCTGAAAGACGTGGGCCTGTTTTCAGACGGCACCGCCGTGAAGCTGGTGGGCGAAGAAACGTTCCGCATCTGCCGCGATCTGCTCGACGAAATCATCACGGTTGACACCGACGCCATCTGCGGCGCCATCAAAGATATTTTCGACGACACCCGCAGCATTATGGAGCCTGCCGGCGCATTGGCGCTGGCCGGTTTGAAAGCCTACATCAACCGCACGAGGGCCGAAGGCGAAACGCTGGTGGCGGTAACCAGCGGTGCCAACATCAACTTCCACCGCTTGCGCCACGTGTCGGAACGCAGCGAGCTGGGCGAAGGCAATGAGGGTATTTTCGCCGTGTCGATACCCGAAAAACCGGGCAGCTTCCGCAAATTTATCAATGTGTTGGGCAACCGTAATATCACCGAGTTCAACTACCGTTACGGCGACGACGAAACCGCGCATATTTTTGTGGGCATCCAAACGGCAGGCGTGCAGGATTTGGCCAAAATCAGCGCCGACCTCACCGCCGCCGGCTTGCCCAACACCGATTTAACCGATAACGAAGTGGCGAAAATCCACACCCGCTATATGGTCGGCGGGCGCACGCACAAAGTGGCCAACGAGCGCGTGGTCAGCTTCGAATTTCCCGAACGGCCGGGCGCGCTGGCGCGTTTTTTAACCCGCATGCAGTCCGATTGGAACATCACCCTGTTCCACTACCGCAACCACGGCGCCGATTACGGCCGCGTGCTGGTGGGCGTGGACGTGCCGCCGCAAGACGGCCAAGCCTTTGCCGATTTTCTCGACGGCTTGGATTATGCCTATGAAGACGAAACCCACAATGCGGCATACAAGCTGTTTTTAGGCTGAAAAGGCCGTCTGAAAGGCGGCTGTTTCTAGGGAGTATAGTCAGAAGGCTTGCGAAGCGGTTTTTTGAGAGAAAATCCGCAGATGCAAGGCAAAAAGCACAGCAAGATTGGACATCTTGCGAGCATTTTTAACGCCGCAGATGCGGATTTTAACCAAAAATACCGCCGCAACGCTTTCTGACTACACTCCCTAATATTCCGACTTTCTTACATCACTATTGTTTTACAGGGAACAACAACATGGCAAACGAACAATTAAACGCACTGGTTCTGCCCGACGAAAACGGTAACTTCGGCAAACACGGCGGTAAAATCGGCCATCCCGAATTGGCCAAAGCATTGGCCGAAATCGAAACCGGCTTCCGCAACATTATTAAAGACGCCGATTTCATCAGCGAAATGAAACGCCTGCAAGCCACTTATGTCGGCCGCCCCAGCCCGATCTACCACGCCCGCACGCTGTCGCAGCGCGGCGCGCAGATTTATCTGAAACGCGAAGACCTCAACCACACCGGCGCACACAAAATCAACCACTGCATCGGCGAAGTGCTGCTGGCGAAAAAGCTGGGCAAGAAAAAAGTGATTGCCGAAACCGGCGCCGGCCAGCACGGCGTGGCACTGGCCACCGCCGCCGCACTGCTGGGTTTGGCATGCGAAATCCATATGGGCGTGGTCGATATTGCCAAAGAACACCCCAATGTTTCGCGCATGAAGATTCTGGGCGCGAAAATCGTACCGGTGTCGGCCGGTGCCGGCACGCTGAAAGAAGCGGTGGACAGCGCGTTTGAATCGTATATGGGGCAGCTGGGCGACAGCATGTTCGCCATCGGCTCTGTGGTCGGCCCCGCGCCCTATCCCGAAATGGTGGCTTATTTCCAATCCATCGTCGGCCACGAAGCGCGCGAGCAGTTTCAGACGGCCTACGGCGGCCTGCCCGACGAAGTGATTGCCTGCGTCGGCGGCGGCTCGAATGCGCTGGGCTTGTTTAATGCCTTTATCGACGATAAAAACGTAGAACTGGTGGGCGTGGAACCCGCCGGCGAAGGCTTGGACAAACCCGGCCGCCACGCCGCCACCATGACTTTGGGCAAGTTCGGCAACATTCAGGGCTTCAACTGCTACTACCTGCAAGAAGCCGACGGCACGCCTGCCGCCGTGCATTCCATCGCTTCGGGGCTGGACTATCCCGGCGTCGGCCCGCAACACTGCCACCTGAAAGACAGTGGCCGCGCGCGTTACGAAACCGCCACCGATGCCGAATGTTTGGACGCCTTTATGGCATTATCGCGCGAAGAAGGCATTATCCCCGCGCTGGAATCCTCGCACGCCGTGGCTTATGCCCTGCGCCGCGCCGCACAACTGGACGGCAGCAAACGCCTGCTGGTGAATCTGTCCGGGCGTGGTGATAAAGACATTGATTTTGTGTTGGAAAAAATCACCGTCTAACGGACAGATAATTTTGTAAAACTGATTCAGGCCGTCTGAAAAACCAACCGCCGTCATACTCGGGCTTGACCCGAGTATCTGTTATTTTCTTTCGAAACCATAAGATGCCCGGGTTAAGCCCGATCGTGGCGAAGAAAGGAAAATGCGCGTTTCAGACGGCCTTAGGGAGTGCAGTCAGAAAGCGTTGCGGCGGTATTTTTGGTCAAAATCCGCATCTGCGGCGTTAGGCAGCATAGCGGACTTGCGAAGCTAAAATGCTCGCAAGATGTCCAATCTTGCTGTGCTTTTTGCCTTGCATCTGCGGATTTTTCCTCAAAAAACCGCTTCACAAGCCTTCTGACTACACTCCCTAATGAGTTTGCAAAGATTTCAACCCACCCCAATATTGGTGCGGGTTGGCATAAAAAACGGGTTCTGTTGCTGACAGAACCCGTTTTCATACGGCCCGATAAGGGCACAACAGTTAGAACTTCACGCGAACACCGGCAGATAATTCTTGAGTGTGGAGTTTGGTGAATTCGTATTTGCCCCAGTAGTTGTAGCGGTAACCTGCATCCAAAGTGATATTGTCGGTTACGTTAACACCCACACCGGCCAAAACACCTACGCCGGTTTTGGTTTTGCTTTCAGATTCAGAGCGGCTGTAATAGCTGTTGGAGTAGTGGTATTTATCTGAAAAACGGTTGAGACCGACACGCGCACCCAGATAGGGTTTTACTTTTTCACTTACCGGGAAATCGTAGATGGCAGAAACGCCGACGCTTTGAAATTTGGCTTTGCCGCTTTCATAGGCATCGCTGTTTGGCTTGGCACCACCATATTTGACGGATTTATAGTGGGTGTAATCCACACCGCCGCGCCAGTTGTTGCCGAAATCGTAGCCGACGGTAAAGCGCGGGCTGAAACTGCTTTTAGAAAACGAATCACCGTCGTCATATTTGATTTTTAACTTGCTGACACCGGCATCGCCCTGAATATAGAAACCGGGGTCGGCAAAAACGGGGGCGGCTAAAGCCAAAGAAACTGCGATGGCGAAAATCTTCTTGGTCATGGTAAACTCCGTTAATATTGTTAAAACAATGATTTGCTTAACGCATAAGCATTTTATGCCGAGTGCAATTGTTTATGCAATCAGGGCAGAATAAGCGGTATGTAATATTGATGAAAGCTGACGCAAGTCAAGCACCACCGAAAAGAATCCGCAGATAATCTGTATGTATTTTTAACCCGATACGGAGCTGTTTCATGAAAACTTATTTAGCTTTGATTTCCGCCGCCGCATTAGCCTTAAGCGCCTGTGGCGGGCAGGAAACCGCCGCCCCCGCCGCCCAACCGGCCGCTTCGGAAGCAACGGCTGCATCTGTCGCTTCGGCTGACGCCCCCGCCGCAGCGTCCGCCGCCTCCGACAGCGCCGCCGCTGCCCCGGCAGAAGGATGCGAAGTGGTGGTGAATTCCGACGATCAGATGAAGTTCGACAAACAAGAGTTGGAAATCAAAAAATCCTGCAAAGAATTCAAAATCGTGTTGAAACACACCGGCAAAATGCCCAAAGCGGCGATGGGGCACAATATCGTGATTTCCAAAGCCGAAGACGCTCAGGGTGTGGTGAGTGACGGCGCAGGCGCAACCGCAGAGAAAAATTTTGTGAAAGAAGGCGATACCCGCGTGATTGCCTATACCAAATTAATCGGCGGCAGCGAAGAAACTTCGGTTACGGTTGATCCGTCCAAATTTGCCGAAGGCAGCCAATATGAGTTTTACTGCACCTTCCCCGGCCACTACGGCCTGATGCACGGTACGGTGAAATTGATCTGATGTATATAACTTGCATATGACTAAAACGGCCTGTGTTCAACAGGCCGTTTTTTATGTGGTTTAATGGCGGTGGTTAGGCATTTCAGACGGCTTGAGACCTTTGCAAGTCGTTTAGGCCGTCTAAAATATTCAACCATCGTCATTCCCGCGTAGGCGGGAATCCAGTTATTTTTGTAAGTTATTGAAATAAAATACTTGATGGTTTTAAGGCTGGATTCCCGCCTACGCGGGAATGACGAGGCAAACCTTTTCAGAGTTGAATTGGTTTTTTGCAAAGATCCCGGCCTTTTTCAGACGGCCTTAAGGCGTTTTTGCAAGGGTTTCCGTCTGTTTTTTTTCAAAACGCGGCCTGAGTTTGTGGCACAAAATGCCCGCGGTGCCGACCACCGCCACCATGCGCGAAACGTGGAAGGCGGTAACAATCGGCACGCCCAGTTGCAGCACTTTGGCTGTGATGGTCATTTCGGCCACACCGCCGGGCGACAAACCCAAGCCCAGCGTGGGCAGGGGGATGGTGCTGATTTGCGCCAGCAGGTAAGTGGCGGCGGCGGTTAAGGCCAGCGACAAACTCACACTCACGGCCACCACGCCGAGCAGGCGCGGGGCGGAGCGGAAAAAGCCCGGCGCGAAACGGTTGCCCAGTGCCCAACCGATAAAGAGCTGGCCGATGTGGGAAACGGAAACGGGCACGGCCGATAAGTGGATGCCGGCCAAAGTGAGCAGCGTGGCGGCCAAAAGCGGGCCGAACGTCCACGGGTTAGACCATTTCCGCCATTCGAACAGGCGGGCGGCCGCAAAAGAGCAGGCAAACAGCAGCGCCAAACCGCCCCAATGCACGGCGGTATTTTGGCTTAAGCCGCTGCTGTCGGTGTGGTGGTAGCCCATATATTGGTAGAAAAACGGCACGATGGTAACAATCATCAGCACCCGCAGCGAATGGGCGGACACCACTTTGGCAACCTGTGCGCCTTGTTGGTCGGCCATATTGGCCATTTCGCTGGCACCGCCCATAGCCGAGGCATACCACGCGGTGGTGAAATCTACGCCTGCATAACGATAGACCAGTATGCTGCCGATGATGCCCAGCCCGATCGAAAACGCCATACCGAAAACCAGCAGCGGCCAATGCGCCAGCAACACCCCCGCCATCTGCGGTGTAAAATACAAGCCGAGCGAAGTGCCGATAACGGCCAGCCCCGCTTTGCGGCAGAAAGCGGGCGCTTTCACCGGCACGTTGTTCAGGCTTAACACGGCGGTGGCCAGCAGCGAACCGAGCAGCCACGGAATCGGCAGTTTCAGCGCTTCGGCCGCCAACGCACCCGCCAAGGCGGCGGCGAAGCCGGGCAGGTAGCGCAAAACGGTGTTCATGGTCGGGCATTTCCGGTAGGGTGCAAATTTATTTGGTAATGATACGGAATATAATAAAGGCCGTCTGAAAAGTTTTCAGACGGCCTTTATATCGTCAGGCGGCTTTGCGGCGGCGCAGCCAGCGGTAAACCGGCAACAGCACCATAAAGCCCGACAGTACCCACAACGACAAGGTGATCGGGCCGTGGAACAGAATGCCTATGTCGCCCTGTGAAATTGACAGCGCGCGGCGCAGGCTGGATTCCATCAGCTCGCCCAGCACATAACCCAGAATCAGGGCGGAAAGCGGGAAATTCAGCTTACGCAGCATATAGCCCAAAATACCCAAACCGATCATCAGCACCAAATCGAAGGTCGTGCTGTGAATCGCATACACGCCCACGAAGCTCACCGCTGCAATGGCCGGAATCAGAATATAGTTGGGAATATTCAACAGCTTGGCGAAAAAACCCACCAGCGGGATATTCAGCGCCAGCAGAATGATGTTGCCGATAAACAGCGAGGCAATCAAACCCCACACGATATCGGGCTGTTCACTGAAAAGCTGCGGGCCGGGGGTGATGTTGTAGAGCGTTAACGCGCCCATCATCACCGCCGTGGTGCCCGATCCAGGTACGCCCAGCGTGAGCATGGGAATAAACGAACCACAGGCCGAAGCATTGTTGGCCGCTTCGGGAGCAGCGATACCGCGCAGGTCGCCCTCGCCGAACGTGCCGTTTTTGCCGGCGATTTTTTTCTCGTTGGTGTACGACATCGCGCTGGCAATCGTTGCACCCGCACCGGGCAACACGCCGATAAAGAAACCGGCCACGCCGCTGCGGATAATCGCACCCATGCTGAACATCAGCTCTTTCAGATTAAAGAGCGCACGTTTGCCCTGCGTCAGCGCTTTTTGGCCGCTTTCGGTATGCTCCAGCATAATCAGGATTTCGCTGATGCTGAAAAAGCCGATTACGATGGTGGTGAACTGAATGCCGTCTGAAAGGTTGACCGAATCGAAGGTGAAACGGTAAACGCCGGTAACCGCGTCCATGCCCACCATCGCCAATCCCAAGCCGATTAAGGCCGAAACGGCGGTTTTAACCGGCTGGTCGCCCACCAGGCCGCTCAAACAGGTGATGGCGAACACCATCAGCACGAAGTATTCGGCGGGGCCGAATGCAATCGCCCAATGCGCCAGCAGCGGTGCGAACAAAACCACACCCACGGTGGCGATGGTGCTGCCGATAAACGAGCTGGCGGCAGAGAGCGAAAGCGCAATGCCCGCCTTGCCCTGTTTGGCCAGCGGATAGCCGTCAAGCGTGGACATAATCGCCGCCGCATCGCCCGGCACGTTGATCAGAATCGCCGAAATGCGCCCGCCGTATTCGCAGCCCAAATACACCGCAGCCAAAAGAATCAGCGCCGACTCGGGCGGCAAACCCAGCGCAAAGGCGAACGGCAGCAGCAGCGCTACGCCGTTAATCGGCCCCAGGCCCGGCAGCATGCCGACGATGGTACCGATAAACGCGCCGATCAGCGCCAGCAGCAGGTTTTGCGGCAGCAGCGCCACCTCAAAGCCCGACATCAAATATTGCAAAGTTTCCATTTATATCCGCCTTTCAACCGAAAAAGCCCAAGGGCAGCGGCACATCGAAGGCCAGATCGAACAGCGCGTAAAACAGCGCACCCAAAACGATGCCCGACACCGCGCAGGGCAGCGTGCGCCCGCCGAACAGTTTTCCGACGCCGAACGACATCAGCGCAGTGGCGAGCGGAAAGCCCAGCACTTCGAACAACACGGCATAAGCGCCCAGAAACACGATGCATAGGCCGACTTTTTTCAAAATGGCGGGAGTGTAGCCCAAATTGATGTATTCGCCGCGCGGCCGCACCACCAAAAACAGGCAGCACAAGGCCAAGAGCGAGAGAATGAGCACCGGATAGGGACGTGGCCCCAGCGGGTCGTAAGACACCGGCGCGGTATAGCCGAAGGCCAGATAGAGTAATCCGAGCGTTGCCAAAAGCAGCGCGGCGGAAAACAAACGTTCGATTTTCATGAAGGTAAACTCCGTTTGAAGACAGAAAATTATTTTGTGCGGCAATGGTTTTTCAGACGGCCTTCAGCAAAAAAACAGGCCGTCTGAAAAAAACGGCAACCGGAGAAGCAATAAGTTTCCGATTGCCGTTTTGCGTTACTTGGTCAGCTCGAACTCTTTAGACAACGCGCGCATTTCTTCGGTGGATTTTTCAACATACTGTTTCAGCTCGTCGCCCGTCAGCTCGAACGGCAACAGGTCGCGCTGGCTGCGCAGCTCGGCGAATTTCGGGTCTTTCAGCATAGCGTCGAAATGGGTTTTCCACCAGTTGTAGGATTCGTCGCTCACTTTCGGGCCCATGTAGTAGCCGCGGATAACCGGCCATTGTACGTCGAAGCCCTGTTCTTTGGCGGTGGGGATGTCTTTGAGCTTGCCTTGCAGGCGCTCGGGCGAGAACACCGCCAAAACGCGGATTTTGCCGGCTTCGATGTGCGGACCCATCTCGGCGATACCCGCGCTGACCACGTTGATGTGGTTGCCCAACACGGCGGTTACCGCTTCGCCGCCGCCTTCAAGCGCAACGTAGGTCATGTCTTTGGGGTTGACGCCGGCGGCTTTGGCCACCATCGCCGTTTGCAGCCAGTCTTGGCCGCCCACGCTGCCGCCCGCACCGAAGCTCACCGATTTCGGGTCTTTTTTCAGCGCGTCAACCAAGTCTTGCAGGTTTTTCAGCGGCGAATCGGCGTTTACGGCCACCATGCCGTAATCAGTGCCCACCGCAGCCAGCCAGCGCACGTCTTTTTCGGTGTATTGGCCGAACTTGCCCTGCGCCAGATTCAGCAGCGAACCGGTGGAAAACGCCACGATGGCATCGTTGTTGGCCGGGTCGTTCGCCACGATTTTGTTATAGGCAACCGCACCCACGCCGCCGGGCATATAGGTTACGCGCATCGGTTTGTCGAGCTGGCCGGTGTCTTTCAAACCGCTTTGCGCGAGTTTGCAGGTTAAATCGAAGCCGCCGCCGGGTTTGGCGGGCGCGATACATTCGGGCTTGCCCGGCGCGCCGGCTTCGGCGCCGTCTTTCTTACAGGCACCCAGCGTGAAAGCTGCGGCAACGGCCAAAGCCAATACGGCATATTTTTTGTGGTTCATGGCAAATTTCTCCGGTTGATATGTGTTAAAAGCTGCCGCGGCAGCTTCAGAGAGGTTGTGGCGCAAAAATTAAATGACTCTTTGCGCTTTGTCAACATTGTTCAATAATTGTGAATAAAATTATGCCGAATGGTAATATTTGTTAACAGCTTATCGAATAACGGCTCAAAAAACGGTTGCGGTATGATTTAAAAAGCGATAAATAGTCGGTGAACATCATTATGTTCAGACGGCTTCAAGCCGTCTGAAAAAACATACGACGGAGCCTGAGCGATGACGGTTTTCACCTTGCAGCCCCAACATTTCTTCAACCCCGCCGCCCGCAGCTGGGCGGAGAGCGAACAACGTTTGATTGATGCCGGCGTGAAAGCGGGAGGCGGCATTGCCTGGGTGGGGTGCGGGGCAGACGGCATCGTGGTGCCGCGCAGTTACCGCAGCAAAGCGGGCTTTAACGAAGCCTGCGCAACCCTGCTTTCAGACGGCCTGCCCGTGCATGTGCGGCTTACCGGCGGCGGCGTGGTGCCGCAGTCGGCCGACGTGGTCAACCTGCAACTGGCCTATCCTGCCGTTGCGGCGCAGCCCTTGCAGGTTTCCGAGCGGCATTATCTGATGCTGTGCGCCTTGCTGCAAAAGCTGTTTGCCGTTTTCGGCATCGACACCGGTTACCAAACCGTTTCCGGTTCGTTTTGCGACGGCCGTTTCAATCTGGCGCACAACGGCCGCAAAATCGCCGGCACCGCCCAATGCTGGCAGCGCCTGCCGGGCGTGCCCGATGCCTACACCGTACTTTCTTCGGCCGTGATTCTGGCGGATAATCCACACGGCTTGACCGAACGCGCCAACTTGCTGGAAACCGCACTCGGCAGCGGTGTGCGCTATCTGCCCGAAAAAACCACCGCCGTGGGCGTGTTGAGCGGGGCGGGCGCCGGAGACGTTTGTGCTGAATTGGTGCGGTTGCTGGAAGCGGAAACGTTCGGCGAAGGCTTCTTTTGATTGAAATATAGTGATTGAAATATTACTCAAGGCCGTCTGAAAGGTTTCGGACGGTCTGCGGAAAACACCATGCAAACCCTGATCCAATCTGCCGTGCAAGACCTTAAATTCCAAAAACAGCAGGCCGTTGAGGCCTATTGTGCCAAGCGGCGTGCGCCGGTGTTTTTTGAGCACTACACCAAAGCCATCGAGCGCGCGCTGGCGGTGTTGTGGCTGGAGCTTTTCCCCGCCAGCCCGCTGTGCCTGCTGGCCACCGGCGGGTTCGGGCGCGGCGAAATGTATCCTTATTCCGATGTCGACCTGGCCATCGTGTCGCCCGAACCGCTCACGGAGCAGCAGGAAAAAGCCGAAATCTTCGTGCAGGCGCTGTGGGATATGCAGCTCTCGCCGGCCGTGAAAATCGGCAGCGTAGAAGAGCTGTGCGAGAGCGTGCGCGAAGACATCACCGGCGACACCGCTTTTCTCGAAGCCCGTTTTCTGTTCGGCAGCCATGTTTTGGCCGAACAGCTTTTGCAGCGTATGGGGTTGCAGCGCGACACCGCGGCCTTTATCGAAGCCAAAATGGTGGAAATGCAGCAGCGCCACGCCAAATCGCAAGGTTCGGGCGCGGTGCTCGAACCCAACATCAAAACCTGCCCCGGCGGCCTGCGCGACATCCACACCATGCTGTGGCTGGCGCGGGCGCAAGGGTTGGATGCGCCTTTAAGCACCCTGATTTCGCAAGGCGTGGTTACCCGGCCCGAAGCTGTGATGCTGCTCAACAGCCACAAAAAACTGGCCGCCATCCGCATCGACCTGCACTTGGCGGCAGGACGCAGCGAAGACAGGCTGATTTTCGACCTGCAAACGCAGGTGGCCGAAAACATGGGCTGGCGCGACGATGCCCACCGCATCAAAAGCGAAAAACTGATGCGGGTGTTTTACCGAGCCAGCAAAACCGTGATGCAGCTCAACGGCATTCTGCTGCCCATGTTGCGCGGGCGCGTGTATTCGCAGGCCAACCGCATCGTCCACCGCATCGACGACGACTACTACCAAGTGGGCAACCAGCTGGCGGTGTACGACAAAAAACTGTTTTTCCGCCGCCCCGAGCACTTGTGGAAAGCGGTGGAGATTTTGCAAACGCGCAACGACATCATCACGCTTGCCCCGAAAACCCTGCGCAACTGGTGGGCGGCTTCGCGCAAAATCAACCGCGCGTTTTACGCCGATCCCGAAAACCGCCGCCGTTTCGTCGGTTTTTTCAAGCACGGCGGAGGGTTAACCCATGTGATGCGCTTTCTCAACCTCTACGGCGCGCTCGAACGCTATCTGCCTGCTTGGGATAAAATCGTCGGCCTGCTTCAGCACGACCTGTTCCACATCTACCCCGTGGACGACCATATTTTAACCGTGCTGCACAATATGCGCCGCCTGGCGATGGATTCGCGCAGCCACGAGCTGCCGTTTGCCTCGGCACTGATGCACGCATTCGAGAAACAACATATTCTTTATCTGGCCGCACTGTTTCACGACATTGCAAAAGGACGCGGCGGCGACCATTCGATAGAAGGCATTGCCGACGCCCGCCGTTTTGCCGCCGACCATTTTCTCAGCGAAGAAGAAAGCGACCTCTTGGCCTGGCTGGTGGAAGACCACCTGCTGATGTCGGCGGTGGCGCAGAAAGAAGACATTCAAGACCCAGACGTGATCAACAACTTCTGCGGGCGCGTGAAAACACAGGAGCGGTTAAACGCACTTTACCTGCTCACCGTTGCCGACATCCGCGGCACCAATCCCAAACTGTGGAACAGCTGGCGTGCCGGCTTATTGGAAAACCTCTTTCACGCCGCCGCCCGCCGTTTTGCCGGCGAAAGCGGCAGCCGCCACGTGATTACCAGCCGCCGCCAGCAGGGCGCGGCCGACCAGCTCACCCGTGCCGGTACGCCCGAAAAACAGCAGCAGAAACTCTGGCAGGCACTCGGCTCGGCCTATTTCGTGCGCCACGAATTGCGCGAAATCCTCTGGCATACCGCCAACCTCGTCCACCAAACCGAACAGCCGCAGGTGCGCAGCCGCATTCTGCCCGAGAGCGACACCTTGCAGGTGATGGTGTTCATGCCCAACCAACCGCGCCTGTTCGCCCGCCTGTGCCGCATTTTCAGCCACCACGGCCTTGATATTCTCGCCGCGCGCGCCTTCGTTACCGAACACGGCTATATTCTCGACACCTTTATCGTGCAGATACCGCCCAAGTATGCCGCCGCCGATTATCCTAATGTGCAAAGCGCGCTCGAAGCCGAAATCAACAATTTCATCCACGGCTACGACACCACCGCCGAGCACACCGCCTGCGGTATCCGCAGCCGCCGCAGCCGCCACCTGCCCATCGCCCCGGGCGTGCATCTGGCCGCCGAGCAGGATTACCCGGGCTGGTACACGCTCGAAATCGTGGCCGTCAACCGCCCCTATCTGCTGGCCGACGTTGCCGAAGTGTTGTCCGACCAGGATATCAGCCTGCGTTACGCCAAAATCGCCACCCTCGACGAACGCGTGGAAGACAGCTTCGTGCTGTTTAGCCCGCATCTGGAAAACCCGAAAAACCAGCTTGCCTTGAAACAGGCGCTGCTGGCGCAATTATCGGTTTAACGGCCAATAGACGCAGATGTCTGAAATAAACAGAGGCTGAGACCTTTGCGAAACTCTTTTAGGCACCTTAAAACACTTACGTCATGCTCGGGCTTGACCCGAGCATCTTTTTGTTTTAGAAGAAAAAGAGATACTCGGGTTGAGCACGGGTATGACGAAATATAATACATTCAGGATTAAAACGGCTTTTTTGCAAAGGCTTCAGGCCGTCTGAAAACTTTCAGACGGCCTGAAGTCTGATATAGTGAATGAACACAAAAAGATACAAGGTGCGCTGACACCGTAGGAGACTTTTGCAAAACCCCCATCTGCGGCGCATTTCTTCATTGTGCGTTTATGCCCTTTAGGGTACTGCTCGCTCGCTTAGCCTATCTGTTTGATATGTCTGCACTCGCTGCGCTGCTACGCCTTGAACTGCATCCACATCTGGGGGCAAAGGTCTCCGTAGATTTTTGTGTTCATTCACTCACTATAAAAAAAGGAACCCTGCCATGAACCTGCCTTATCAAGCCATGCTCGAACAAGCCACCGATTCGGTTATCTACGCCGACCAAACGGGTATTATCCGTTTCTGGAACCGCGCCTCTGAAATGCTGTTCGGTTTCAGCGCCGAAGAAGCCGTCGGCCAAAGCCTCGATATTATTATTCCCGAATATCTGCGCGAACCGCATTGGCGGGGATTTTACGCCGCCATCGAAACGGGCAGAACCAAACACGGCGGCAAGCCCGCGCGCACCAAGGCGTTAAACAAAGCCGGCGGATATATTTATGCCGAAGTGGGCTTTTGTGTGGTGGTTGATGAAGAAACAGGGCGGAAAGGAGCATTGTCAATCGCCCGTGCGGCAGCACCGAAAGGATAAACTGAGATTAAAGATGCCATGCCCGAAGCAAACAGAGGCCGTCTGAAAACTTTCAGACGGCCTCTGTTTGTCTGTTAACAGCAACCCCAAAACCAAACTAGCCCACGCGGTAAAACGCCAGGCTGCCGAGCAGGTTGGGCAGGATGTTGATGCGCCTGCCCGCGGTCATCACCGTGCGCTCGAGCACGCGGATATGGTTTTTGGCGCACAGGCGGTCGAAATCCTGCAAGGTGCACCAGTGGATATTGGGCGTGTTATACCATTGGTAAGGCATACGCTCGCTCACCGGCATATGGCCCAACAGGCCGATTTGCAGGCGGTTTTTCCAGTAGCCGAAATTGGGGAACGATACGATGGCCTGTTTGGCCACACGGGTGAGGTCTTGCAGGATGGTTTCGGTGTTCTGCATGGCCTGTATGGTTTGGCTTAACACGATGATGTCGAAGCTGTCGGCATCGAAATCCTGCAAGCCTTGTTCCAAATCGGCCTGTATCACGTTGATGCCGCGTTCAATCGAGGCGAGCACGCCTTCGGTGTCGATTTCCACGCCGTAGCCGCTGCAATTTTTTTCCCGAATCAGGGCGGAAAGCAGCTCGCCTTTGCCGCAGCCTAAATCCAACACGCGGCTGCCGGCGGGAATCCAATCGTAAATCAGTTGTAAGTCGTCGCGCAGTTCAGTCACGGCGGCACTCCTCGGCTACGTTGTTCATATAGGCGCGCACGGCGCGGATATAGGGTTCGTCAGTCATCAGAAAGGCATCGTGGCCGTGGTGGGATTCCACTTCGATATACTGCACGCTTTTTCCGGCTTTCACCAAATGCTTTACCAATGCGCGCGAGCGGGCGGGGGCGAAACGCCAGTCGGTGCTGAAGCTTGCTACGAAAAATTTGGCCTGCACGGTTTTGAGGGTGGCCACCAAATCGTTGCCGAACTCGGAGGCAGGGGCGAAATAATCCAACGCTTTGGTCATGCGCAGGTAGGTGTTGGCATCGAAGCGCTCGGCGAATTTGTCACCCTGATAGCGTAGATAGGATTCGACTTCAAATTCAACGTCGTAGCTGTATTGGTAGCCGTCGGCGTGCATATTGCGGCCGAATTTTCTGCCCAAGCCCTGTTCGGCAAGATAGGTGATGTGCCCCATCATGCGGGCGATACGCAGGCCGCGGCGGGGCACGGTTTGATGGCGGCGGTAGTGGCCGTCGTGGAAATCGGGGTCTGTGATGATGGCTTGGCGGGCCACATCGTTAAAGGCGATGTTTTGCGCGGAAAGGCGGGTGGCCGAGGCAATCACGAGGGCGTGGCGCACGCGGTCGGGGAAGTCTATCGTCCATTGCAGGGCCTGCATTCCGCCCAAGCTGCCGCCGACAACGGCCGCCCACTGCCTGATGCCGAAATGGTCGGCCAAAAGGGCTTGGCTCTGTACCCAGTCTTTCACCGTTACCACGGGAAAATCGGCGCCGTATTCTCCGCCGGTTTCGGGATTAATGCTCAAAGGGCCGGTGCTGCCGTGGCAGCCGCCGAGGTTGTTCAGCCCCACCACGAAAAAACGGTCGGTGTCGATGGGTTTGCCGGGGCCGACCATGTTGTCCCACCAGCCGGGGTGTTTGTCGTCGGGCGAGTGGCGGCCGGCAACGTGGTGGTTGCCCGAAAGGGCATGGCAGACCAATACGGCGTTGGATTTGCTTGCGTTGAGCGTGCCGTAGGTTTCGACCATCAGATCGAAGCGCGGCAGGGTTTGGCCGTTTTGCAGGGCGAGCGGCGTTTCAAACGCGATTTTCTGCGGGGTTACAATCCAAACGTCGGCTTTGTCGGTCATGGTGGGCAGGCGCAAATTCGGGAAAACGGCTATTATATAGCGGAAAAACTTATTTCTGCCACAAGGCAGCAAGCCGCAGACAGTACAAATAGTACGGAACCGATTCTGTTGCCGCTTTAGCGGCTTACAAAATCGTTCTCTTTGAGCTAAGGCGCAGCAACGCCGTGGCAGAAATAAAGTTTTTTCCGCTATAGCGGTTTGGTTTTGATTTGTGTGCGCATACGGCTGCGGCGGATATGCCGCTGTTTTTGTGTGTACGCTTTGCAAAGGCCGTCTGAAATCCGAATCTTTCAGACGGCCTCTTCGGTGAGCTTGGAAAACGGAATATTATGATAGGCCGCATTTTACGCATTGCGTTTCTGATTGCGCTGATTGCTTTGGTGGTGCACCGTCTGTTTAACCGCAGGCAGAAACGCGCCCTGCACGAAATCGTGCAAATCAGCGCGTGGGTGTTTTTGGCGGTGGCGCTGGCGGTGCTGGGGTGGTATGTGCTGGGTGCATGGTGAGGCTGTTTTGAATTTTACAATTGGGCAGGCCGTCTGAAATGTTTCAGACGGCCTGTTTGCTTTTGTCCGAATCCGCCGTGCCGGATTTTAGGATTGTTTGTGTTCGGCCTTTCCGCCTTTGGCTGCATCCGCAACGATTTGCACGGGGAAAAACAAGTGCAGGGGGTTGGCTTTAATCTGCAACCAAGTGCTTTTTAAAAGCGCAGGCACGCTGTCGATATGGGTGCCGCGGGCGCGCAGGGCAACGGTGAGGGCGAGGGCGAAGCTCACCAGCAGGTTGACCAGGCCGATGAGCAGCACGCCGGCGAGGGTAATCATAAAGGCGGTGAAGCCGAGATTGCCGCTTACGGCGGCATAGCCGATGTTGGCCGACGAAAACGCCACATGGCGGATATCGAGCGGCAGGTCGAGCAGGTGGCCGACGTAGCCGGTCATGCCCAGCAGCATACCGAAAATGAAATTACCCATCATCGAGCCGTAGTTGCGGTGGATATAGTCGCCGAAACGCTGGCGCGCACGCAGCGGCACGGTTTTTCTGAGCAGCGGGTTAACGGTGAGGCGGCGGCGCAGGTCGAGATAGTCGGCGCGGTTGTCGAAAAAGCCCGCGATAATGCCCGAGCAAAACAGCCACACGCCGGCAATGGCGGCATACCACAGGGTCGGCTCGGTGAACGGGCGCACCGATTTGAGTTGGTAGGCAACGTTGTCGGCGCTCAAAATCGGCGTGCCGGTGTTGGCGGCGAACGCCACCGAAATCAGTGCGGCCAGCAGCACGGCCACGCTGACGTTGCCGAACACGGCCACGCTTTGCGAGCGCACCACGTCTATCAGCAGCGAAGCGAGTTTCACATCGACGGCGCGGCCCTTTTCGTTGTGTTCCACCTGTTCGGCAAAGCTGGCGGCGGTCATGGCGGGCTGTTTGGTGGCAACGGTCAGACCCAACAGTTGGATCATCATAAACCCTAAGCCATAGTTCAGGCCGCTGAGCAGCGATGTGGTGAATTCGCTGAAGCCCATGCCGCCGATGTGGATTTTGTTCAGCGCCATCAATGCGATCAGCACGCCGCCGCCTGCCGCCGAACGCAGCATGGCGAAATATTCGCTGCGGTTGCGGGTGATGTAGTGCCCGCCGCGGTTGCTTTTGTTTTCGGTGATGCTTTTGGCCAGCATTTTCACGCTGCTGTGCCACAGTTGGTCGGTGCTGCGCTGTTCGACGGCGGCGGTGGTCATCGAGTCGAGCAGAACGGCGGTGTGGTATTCGGGGCGGCGGCCGGTTTGGATATTGAGCAGCAGCTCGAGCCGTTCTACGGTTTGCGCCAGCCGTTCGATCAGGTGGGCCACTTTCACCGAAGAGCCGGAACCTGCGCCCGTACCGCGGCGGCGCAGGCGTTCTATCTGGCTGCGGCATTGGTCGAGCATCACTTCGATATGGGCGGTGTCGTAGGGTGCGGTTTCGGTTTGGTAGTGTTCGGCCAGCTTGGCGGTTTCGCGCTGGAGGGCGATAAAGGCGGAGTTGATGTCGAGCAGGCGCGGTTCGATGCGGATCAAATCCTGATCGAGCGCCTCGGCGGCCACCCACACGGAAAGCATTTCCAAAGCGTGCAGGCGCGCTTGCGTGAGCTGGCGCGAGGCCGTCTGAACGGCGGCGGTGTCGGCGTGGTTTCTGATCAGGCAGTAGAGTTTCAGCCATTGTTTGGCCGACACGGCCGCGAGCCATCTGCCGTCGTTTTTCGAGTGGAAGAGATAAAGAAAAATATCGCGCAGGTTGTTCAAATCTTTATAAGAAGGGCTGAAGCGCTCGTAAAGGCGCATACCCATCTCGCGCGCGAAACCGCTGCGCGAAAAAATACCCAAGCCCACCAGTGCGGGATAGATGCGCACTTGCGCGAGCCAGGTGTAAAAGCGTTTGGCAAACTGGCGGCACAGGGTTTCGTTTTCGCTGAAAATCTCAATCAGCGCGTCAACGCGTTCCGAAGCGTGTTTGGCGCCGCCCTTGCGCAGAAAACCGGTTAGGGCGTTGAGTACGGCTACAAAATCGGGGGTGTCGGCGTGTTTGCCCAATAGCGCGTAAAGCGTGGGTTTGATGCTGTTTTTCTTCATCTCGTTGAGGCTGGTATTTTATTTCTAGGGAGTGTAGTCAGAAGGCTTGTGAAGCGGATTTTAACCAAAAATACCGCCGCAAAGCCTTATGGCTACACTTCCTAGCATTAAAGCTTGGGCTATTTTAATAAAATTACAACCGTTGCGGGGAAAAGATTGTTAACAAGTTATGCCGTGCCGCCGAAATGTTGCCGGGCTTCGGCTAAGGCCGTCTGAAGCATATTGCCGCCGCTGCCGTAGGGATCGATCACTTTGTTTATCGGAGTTTTGCGCAGCCAGGTAAGCTGGCGTTTGGCAAGCTGGCGGGTGGCGGCGGTGCCTTTTTCAATAAACTCCTGATAGCCGCAGGCGCCCGCCAGATAATCCCACGCCTGGCGGTAGCCTACGCAGCGCATGGAAGGCATATCGGCGGTGAGCGCGGGGTATTCGGTTTGCAGCCTTTCGACTTCTTTTAAAAAGCCTTGTTCGAGCATGGTTGCGAAACGCTTGCCGATTTGCGCATGAAGCAGGGCACGGTTTTCGGGAATCAGCGCCACGGTGTGCAAATCGAGCGGCGGGGTGTGCGCTTGCTGCTCGGCGAAATGGCGGCTCAAGGGTTTGCCGGTGAGGATAAACACTTCGAGCGCGCGCTCGATGCGCTGGCTGTCGGCGGGTTCCAAACGCGCGGCGGTGGCAGGGTCGGCTGCTTGCAGGCGGCGGTAGAGGTGTGCCAAACCGTGTGCGGCTTTTTCGGCCTGCAAGGCGGCGCGCACGGCGGGATCGGCTTCGGGCAGCGCGTTCAAGCCTTCGGTGAGGGCGTGGAAATACATCATGGTGCCGCCCACAATCAGCGGCAGTTTGCCGCGTGCGCCGATTTCGTGCGCCAGCCGCACGCAGTCGCGCACGAAGTCGGCGGCGCTGTAGGCTTCGAGCGGCGAAATGATGTCGATTAAGTGATGCGGCACGGCGGCGCGTTCGGCGGCGGTGGGCTTGGCGGTGCCGATGTCCATGCCGCGGTAAACCAGCGCAGAATCGAGGCTGATGATTTCCACGGGCAGGTGTTCGGCGATTTGCAGGGCGAGGCCGGTTTTGCCGCCGGCGGTGGGGCCGAGCAGGGCGAAGGCTTTGGGGGCGGTCATCGGTGCGGGACGGCGTGCGGAAAAGGGAACGATTATAACAAAAGGCCGTCTGAAAAATTGAAAGTTTTCAGACGGCCTTTTGTTATACTTCACAACCATCAGAAACCCATTGAAACGAACGGAGCTTAAAAATGCAAAGACTGGACTACCCCACCAAAGGCGCAAAGGTGTTTAACGAAATGTTGAAAGTGGAAGCCGCGCTGGGCGATTTGTCGATTGATGTCCTGATGAAGGAAATCATCAAAATTCGCGCGTCGCAGCTGAACGGCTGCTCGTTTTGTTTGGATATGCACGTGAAAACCGCCCGCAAACACGGCGAGCGAGAAATGCGCCTGCACCATGTTGCCGTTTGGCGCGAAAGCAATCTATTTTCCGACAAAGAACGGATGGCGCTGGAGCTAACCGAGGCGTTAACCAAACTCAGCCCCGAAGGTTTGAGCGACGAACTCTACCGCCGCGCGCTGACCGTGTTGAGCGAGCAGGAGCTGTGCGACATTGTGTTTTCCATCGCCCAAATCAACGCCTGGAACCGCTTGGGCGTGGCTTTCCACACCGAAATCGGCTCGATGGACAAAGTCATGGGCTTGGATAAGCTGGAACTGTAAACCCCGGAAGCAAGCGGTTCTCGAAAAACTTAGGCCGTACCTCTGCAAATAGGGTTTGCAGAGATACGGCCTTATTGCTACGGCTGTTGCTGTATGTTACACGCCTAGCTTAGCGGCGGATTTCTACATAAGAGGTTTCGTGCAGCTCTTTGAGCAGGTTAACGGTAGCCTGCTCGGCTTTTTGGCGGGCGATATACTGGCGCATGGCTTCGCGCTGGCGCTCTTCAGGCGTGCCTGCTTCGCGCACGTCGTTCAGTTTGATGATGTGCCAGCCGAATTGGCTTCGCACGGGGCGGCTTACTTGGCCGGGTTTCAGGTTGTGCACGGCGTTTTCAAATTCGGGCACCATTTGGCCGTCTGAAAACCAACCCAAATCGCCGCCGTTGGCTGCGCTGCCGTCTTGCGAATATTGGCGGGCGAGTGCGGAAAAGTCGGTGCCGCTGCGCGCTTGGTTGTAGATTTTGCGGATGCCGCTCTCAGCGGCTTTGGTGGCATTGGCGTTTTCGGCTTTCAGCAGAATGTGCTGGGCGCGGTATTGGCGCAGCGGTTCGCCTTGCGGCAAGGGTGTGCCTTGCTGTTTGGCGTGGGCGATCATGCTGTCCACTTCGGCGTCGCTCACGCGGCTTTGCTGCATCACGGCCTGCTGGCGTACTTTTTGGGTGATGATGCTGTCGGCAATGCTGCGGCGCATGGCGGCTTTGCTCACGCCGCTTTTGGCGGCTTGGGCGTAGAGGCCGTCGACGGTGGTTTTGCGGGATTGGGCGATGTCGCTTAAGGCGGCATCGATTTCGGCATCGCCGGCGGTGATGTTGCGGCGTTTGCCGGCCTGCACGATCAGCGATTGGTTGATCAGCTGCTGCAACACTTGGGTGCGCAGTTCGTCTTCGTTAACGTTTTTGCCCAAGCGGCTGCGGGCTTCGGCCATGCCTTGGCGCACGTCGCGCTGGGTAATCACTTCGTTGCCGGCAATGGCGGCGATGCCGTCCACCTGTTTGACTTCGGCGGCTTGTGCGGTTTGCAGCGCCAAACCGAGGGCGGCAGCTAGCATCAGGGGTTTGAAATTCATTGGTTTACCTCGTTGGTTTTGCTGTAGCCGGGAACGGCCAAGCGCAGTTTTTCAAAGGGGTTGTTGCCGATATTGCTCAAGTCTTTCAGTTGCAGGTTGAAGAATACGGCGTTTTTGGTGCTGTTGAGGCCGGTTATGTAGCGTTGGCCGACGATGCTGGCGCCCCAGCAGCCGCAACCGCTTTTGTATTCGATGCCGGCGAGCATTTCAATCGGTTTTCTGCCTTGCAGCTCGTAGTTGTATCGGGCGATGGCGTAAAGGTTTTTGGCAATCGGCCATTGGGCGGCCAAGTCGATTTGGCGGGTTTTGTCGTAGAAATATACGCCGTCGTCTTGCAGGTAGATTTTTTCGTTGCGGCCGTATTTGTAGCGAGCACTCAACACTTTGCCGGGTTCGGGGTTGTAGAGCAGGGCGGTTGAATAGCTTTCGGCGCGGCTTTCGTTTTGGTTGTAGTGGATATCGACATCCATGCGGATGCTGTCGGTGATTTTGCCGTTGGCAAACGCTACCCAGTCGGAACGGTTGCGCGGGTAGCGGCCGATGCTGCCGTCGAGCTGCACGTTATCGTTTTTCAGGTAAAACTTCTGGCCGATACCGGCGCGGAACAGTTCTGCGCCGTTGCGGGGATTGAGGAAGCGGGTTTGTACGGCGGTGGAAATGCTGTTGGCCGAATTAACGCGGTCGTTGCCCGAATAGAGGTTTTCTCGGAAAAGCTGGTCGTAGCTGAAGCTGTTTCTAGAGGTGTCGAAATTGGGCAGGTCGTTTTGCGATTTGGTGGGAATATAGTTGTAAAACAGGCGCGGTTCCAGCGTTTGGATATAGTCGCTGCCTAAAAACGAGGTTTTGCGCTCGAAGGTCATGCCGCTGTCGACGTTGAAAACCGGCAGGGTAAGGCTGGCGGTGCGGGAGGGGGTGCTGCCGAATTCTTCCAAATCGTAATAGGCCGAGTGCACGCCGATTTTCGGGCGGATATAGCCCCATGAGTTGTGGAAATCCCATTTTATGCTGGGTTTGATAATCACGCGTTTGCCCGATTGTTTGCTGTCGTGGTCGAAGCGCGTGAACTGGCCGGACAAATCTACCTGTGCGTTGCCGATGTTTTTGCTCCAAGTGCCTTGCAGACGCGGCATGATGGCGTAGGGTTCGTCTTTATAGCCGTAGATGTTGGCCAGTGTTTGGTATTTCTGCACGGTGAAGTGGCCGTTGAGCGCGCCGCCCCACAGGGTGTCGTTGTAGTTCAGCCAAACTTGGCGGTTGAGGTTGACGTTGGCGGCGATGTCGTCTTGGCCGTAGAAGTCGCGGTAGTAGTCGTTGTCGGAAACGCGGTTATAGTCGATGCCGCCGCTGAGCTTCGAAGTGAATTGCTGGTTGTGGTTGAACTTGAACTGGTAGCGGTTGTTGTGTTCGCTTTTGCGGTCGTCGGGCATCCAAGTGCCTTCAACCTGGCCGGCGTATTTCGGTTGCAGGTAGCGGAACTGGCCGCCGATGCGCGCGCCGCGGCTGCCGATAACGCCGGGGGTGATGGTAGCGTCGTAATTGGGCGCGAGGTTCATATAATAGGGCAAATCCAGCTCGAGGCCGTCTGAACCGAGGCCGACGGTGGGCACCAAAAGACCGCTTTTGCGGTTGCTGTTAAGCGGAAAATCAGCCCACGGCGTGTAGAGAACCGGTACGCCGCCGAACACCAGCGAAGCGCCTTTGGCCACGCCGATGCCGGTGTTTTGGTTGGCTTCTATGCTTTTGGCTTTGATATACCAGCTTGCGTCGCCCGGTTCGCAGGTGTTGAATTTGGTGTTGATTAATTTGTAGCGGCCGTCGCCCTGCATTTCGGCCGATTCGCTCACGCTTTGCAGACGGCGGCCGTTTTGCTCGCTTTCCAAACGGGTGTTGTGTGCGGTGCCGGTGCGCTCGGTCAGATTATATTGCACGTTTTCGCCGGTAACGGTGGTGCCGTTTTGGTAGAGCACGAAAGTATTGCCGGCGGTAACGGTTTCGGCGGTTTGGTCGTAATCCACCCATTGCGCGTTTAATATCTGGTCGTTGCGCTCGATAATCACATCGCCTTCGGCACGCACTTTTACGTTGGTTTGGCCTTCTACCAAATCGGCGGTTACGCGGGTGTAGTCGGCGGGCAGCGGCTCGCCGCCGCTGCGTTTGATCTCGGGTATGGCGTGTGCCGCCGCTGCGTTTTTCAGTTTTTCGGGGGTGCAGTTCAGGCAGGTGTTGCCCAGCGACAAGCCGTCGGCGGCCTGTGCCGAAGCCGCCGCGCCGAAGCCTACGCTCAGGGCGACCACCACCGGTTTTAATGAAAATAAACGAGCCAAAGTCTCACCTTAAATCGGTTTTGCCAGTTAGAATAGCGGCTATTCTAACCCGAAAAATCAAAAAAACCATCATGCAACGACAAACCGAACTGAAAAACTGGCTTGAAACGGTTTACCCGAACCGGATTTTTGAATTGAGTTTTGCCGCCGCCGATGCGGATTTCCGACGTTATTTCCGTGCCGCTTTTTCAGACGGCGGCACGGTTGTCTGCATGGATGCGCCGCCCGATAAAATGAGCGTGGCACCTTATCTGAAAGTGCAAAAATTATTTGACATGATAAACGTGCCGCAGGTTCTGCATGTCGACGAAAAACTCGGCTTTATGGTGTTAAACGATTTGGGCAACACCACTTTTTTAACCGCCATGCAGCAGGCGCGCAACGAAACGGCCGATAAAGCGCTGCTGCTCGAAGCCATCGACGAATTGGTGGTTTTGCAGAAAAACAGCCGCCCCGGCCTGCTGCCCGAATACGACCGCGAAGTGATGCTGCGCGAAATCAACCTGTTCCCCGAATGGTTTGTGGCCAAAGAGTTGGGCAAAACCCTGAATTTCAAGCAGCGCGAATGGTGGAACCAAACCGTTGAAGCGCTGCTGCCGCCCCTTTTGGCACAGCCGCAGGTGTATGTGCACCGCGACTATATCGTCCGCAACCTGATGCTGGCCGAAGGACGCCCGGGCGTGCTGGATTTTCAAGACGCGCTCTACGGCCCGATTGCCTACGATTTGGTGTCGCTGCTGCGCGATGCCTTTATCGAGTGGGAGGAAGAGTTCGTGTTGGATTTGGTGATCCGCTATTGGGAAAAGGCGCGCGCCGCCGGCCTGCCCGTGCCGGAGCAGTTCGACGAGTTTTACCGTTGGTTCGAATGGATGGGTGTGCAGCGCCATCTGAAAGTGGCAGGCATTTTCGCGCGCCTTTACTACCGCGACGGCAAAGACAAATACCGCCCCGAAATCCCGCGCTTTTTAAATTACCTGCGCCGCGCTTCGCGCCGCTATCACGATTTGGCGCCGCTGTATGCGCTGCTGGTGGATTTGGTGGGCGACGAAGAGTTGGAAACGGGCTTTACCTTCTGATTGCCTGAAAATTGTTTTCAGACGGCCTTTACGAATGTAAACGGGCCGTCTGAAATTTTTGTTTAAAATGAAAGCAGTATCACGAAAACTTATGTAAATCTGCACCAGATTGCAACAGCGCAGCGTAAAAAACACCCCGCCGCTTGCCGCCGCCGCCGTTTGCCCCTATTCTGCATACACCGGCGTATGTATCGCGCCATTATCCAAAGGAAACACTTTCATGAACAAAACCAAATTCTTTGCCTTGTCTGCCGTTGCCGCGCTTGCCCTTAGCGCCAATGCTTATGCGGCCAAAGAAATCAAAGTAGCTTCTAACAACACACCTTACACTCAAGACAACGTGCAGAAACTCGCCGCCACCGCCGTGAGCATGGGGGTGAAAGAGCCGGTTAACCTGAATCTGGCCGGCGGCAGCCTCACCGTTTCCGGCAGCAGCGCCACCAAGTGCGTATTCAAGGTGGGCAACGGCGACAGCCCGAAAATCCAAGGCGTAAACTGCAAATAACGGCTTGCGGCTTTCGCACCGTTTGTTTTCAGAATCCGGCCGCAGCGTGTTTAAGCGCTGCGGTTTTCCGTTTTCAGACGGCCTTAATCTTGATAAGATGCCCGCATTTTCCAAACCGTATTTATAAAGAGACGCGCGATGTGGCGTTATATTTTCCAACGCTTGCTGCTGCTGGTACCCACGCTGTTGGGCATTTTGGCGGTAACGTTTGCCGTTATCCAATTCGTGCCCGGCGGGCCGGTGGAGCAGATGGTGCAGCAGCTCACCCAAACCGGTGCGGGTGGCGAAACGGCTGCGGCGGGCGGCATGCTCAAAAGCGGCGGCCGCCTGAGTGCGGAGGATATGGCCGCACTCAACGCCCTATACGGTTTCGACAAACCGCCGCTCACGCGCTTTATCGAAATGGTCGGCCGCTTCGTGCGCTTTGATTTGGGCGAAAGCTTTTTCCACCATCAAACCGTGTTCGAGCTGGTGAAAGAAAAAATGCCGGTGTCGATGAGCCTGGGTTTGTGGACGTTTTTTCTCACTTATTTCATCTGTATTCCCTTAGGCATTGCCAAAGCCGTGCGCGACGGTTCGCGGTTCGACGTTGTGTCGGGCGCGGTGGTGTTGGTCGGCTATACCGTGCCGCCGTTCGTGCTGGGTTTGGTGCTGCTGGTGTTTTTCGGCGGCGGCAGCTTTTTCGCTTGGTTTCCGCAGGGCGGCTTGGTGGGCGACGATTGGGAAACGCTCGGCACGGCGGCCAAAGTCAAAGACTATCTCTGGCACATGGCGCTGCCGGTTACCGCTTCGGTGGCGGGCAATCTGGCGGTGATGACGGTGCTCACCAAAAACGTGTTTCTCGAAGAAATCCGCCGCCAATATGTTTACACCGCCCGCGCCAAAGGCCTGCCCGAGCGGCAGATTTTGTGGAAACACGTTTTCCGCAACGCCATGATCCCGCTGGTTACCGGTTTTCCCGCCGCCTTTATCGGCGCGTTTTTCACCGGCAGCCTGCTGATAGAAACCCTGTTTTCGCTCGACGGCTTGGGGCTGCTTTCTTACGAAGCGGTGATGAAGCGCGATTATCCGGTGGTGATGGGCACGCTGTATGTGTTTACCCTGATGGGGCTGCTGGCGAAACTGCTGTCGGATATTTCGTATTCCTGGGTTGACCCGCGCATCCATTTCGGCGGGCAGAAATAAACCGCAGGCCGTCTGAAACGCTTTCAGACGGCCTATCGCAACCATACCAACACACCATGCAGAAAATATTCTCTTCCCAAGCCTGGCAGGCATTCAAACAGCACAAGCGCGGCTGGCTGGCGTTGCGCCTGCTCTCGGTGCTGTTTGCCGTGGCGCTGCTGGCGCCCGTGTGGAGCAACGATAAGCCCTTATGGGTGAAATACGACGGCCGCTATTATTTTCCGCTAGCCAACACTTATAACGAAACCGAGTTTGGCGGCGATTTCGACACACCCGCCGATTATTTCGACCCGCTGGTGCGCCGCAACATCACCACCGGCGGCAATTATGCCGTGTATCTGCCCAACCCTTATGCCGCCAATACCTTAAACGAATTCGACACGCAGCCCGATCCGGCCGGGCCGTCTGAAAGGCATTGGCTCGGCACCGACGACCGCGGCCGCGACGTGCTGGCACGGCTGGTGTACGGCTTTCGCGATTCGCTGTTGTTTGCGCTGGCGCTCACCGCCGTAACCACCCTGATCGGCGTGGCGGCGGGCGCGGTGCAGGGCTATTTCGGCGGGCGGGTCGATTTGCTGATGCAGCGCTTTCTCGAAATCTGGGGCGGCCTGCCCGAGCTTTACCTGCTGATTATTTTGTCGTCGTTTTTCAACCCCGGCCTGCTGGTGCTGCTGGTGATTCTGTCGCTGTTCGGCTGGATGGGGCTTTCGGATTACGTGCGCGCCGAGTTTCTGAAAAACCGCCAGGCCGATTATGTGTTGGCTGCCAAAAGCATGGGCGTTTCCAACGGCCGCATTATGTGGCGGCACATTCTGCCCAACAGCCTCACGCCCGTGTTGGCGTTTCTGCCGTTCCGCATTTCCGGCGCGGTGCTGGCGCTCACCAGTTTGGACTTTTTAGGCTTGGGCGTGCCCGCTTCGCAAGCCAGCCTGGGCGAACTCTTGGCGCAGGGCAAAGACAACCTCGACGCCTGGTGGATAGGTTTATCCGCCGTGGGCGCATTAACGGTGATGCTGCTGCTGTTGGTGATGATAGGCGAGGGGCTGCGCCATGCGTTTGATGTGCGGGCGAGAAGTTAAGGCTGTTTGGGATAATTTGCGGATTGATTTGTTATGGATGAAAAACAAGAAAAAACAGGAAGCGATACACCCGAAATCAAATGGTATCAGGGGCTGATAGGCTTAATTGCATTTATTTTTATTTTGCTGATGGTTGCCCCCATTTTAGTTCTTTACTACGATAATTTTGGCAGTAGAGAATTAAGCGAATCCCCCGAGCAATGGGGGCAGTTTGGAGACTATATTGGCGGCGTGCTAAATCCGATATTCGGCTTTGCTACTTTTATTGCATTGCTATATACGATTAAGTTGCAAACAGAAGAGTTGAAGGCAACAAGGGAGGAGTTGGCCAGAAGTGCTAAAGCCCAAGAAAACTCCGAACAGGCATTGGCTGAGCAATCTAAAATATTTCAAATTCAACAATTTGAATCAACTTTTTTTTCAATGTTGGATTTGTTAAATAAGCTATCTACTCATGTAACTAATGCAATACCATTTAAGTTATCTTTTCCCGATAGACAACCTTGCATCGATGGTGATACTGATCGTTTTCAGAGTTATAAAGATTCCATGTATGATGAATTGTTTGGTATTTATGTTTTTTATGGTGATAAAGTTAACCTACATCCAGATTTTTTAGGTGAGCTAGTTAGATCGAAAGAGTATATAAATGAATATTTTTCAGAGTTTAAACAATTTTCTCTTCTTTTATATCAAATCTTAAAATTTATTCGCAGTTTATCGGCGGAAGAAGCGCAGGAATGTTCGGAAACGGAAAAAAGATATAGCAATATTGCCAGGGCTTCGATAGATTTAAGGATATTGCAAATTTTGGCAGTTTATATTATCTGTCAAGATATGGAGTCATACAGGCCGTATCAGGATTTATTTGAAAGGTATGCTTTTTTGGAGCATATGCCGTTTAAACTAGCCGGAAAAAAAGAATATCGCAGCAACCTGTTATTGTGCCGCGTTTTTTATGGAGATAGCGCATTTGGGGACAGTGATTATGTGAAAAAATTACCGGAGTTTGGTTAATCTATTGAAAGATGATGAGTAAGGAGCAACCATGTCGCAAGCATTATTGGAAAGCGTGAAATTCGACGCCAACGGTTTGGTGTGCGCCATCGCGCAAGACGCGCAAACCCTGCGCGTGCTGATGGTGGCGTGGATGAACGCCGAAGCCCTGCAAAAAACCGCCGAAACGGGTTTTGCCCATTATTACAGCCGTTCGCGTAAAAAACAGTGGATGAAAGGCGAAGAATCGGGGCATACACAAAAAGTTCACGAACTTAGGTTAGACTGCGACGGCGATGCGGTGGTGATGCTGATCGAACAGGCGGGCGGCATCGCCTGCCACACCGGCCGCGAAAGCTGCTTCTACCGCGTGTGGCGAAACGGCGCATGGCAAACGGCGGATGCGGTGCTGAAAAGCGAAACGGAAATTTACGGCAAACCGCATGGTTAAGGCCGTCTGAAAAGTTAATATTTTCCTGAAATGGAAGCGAGAAATGACCGAACAAGTGCTGATTGAAATCCAAAACGTGATTGATTCCCGCAAGGGGCAAAACCCCGAAACGTCTTATGTTGCCCAACTTCTGCACAAAGGCGGCGACAAAATCCTGAAAAAAGTGATCGAAGAGGCGGGCGAAGTGCTGATGGCCTCGAAAGACGGCGGGGGTGAGCATTTGGTGTATGAAGTGGCCGATTTGTGGTTTCACACGCAGGTGCTGCTGGCGCACCACGGCCTGCGGGTGGAGGATGTGGTTAACGAGCTGGCGCGCCGGCAGGGTTTGTCGGGGCTGGCGGAGAAAGCCGCGCGGAAGGAAGGTTAACGCCCGGAGCAGTTTGAAAACGGCTTCGGTTTAAAAATAGCTTCGCGTGTTGAAACTGTATTACAATCCGTATTCTTGTGAGATGCAGGCCGTCTGAAAGTCTGTTTTCAGACGGCCTGTAATTCTTTCAAAAATAATTGGAGTATCTCTGATGACAGACTGTATTTTCTGCAAAATCGCCGCCAAAGAAATTCCCTCATCGGTGGTGTATGAAGACGGCGAAATGCTGTGCTTCAAAGACATCAACCCCGCCGCGCCCGTGCATTTGCTGCTGATTCCGAAAGTGCATTTCGATTCGCTGGCGCACGCGCAGCCGGAGCATGAGGCTCTGTTGGGCAGAATGATGATGAAAGTGCCGCAAATCGCCGAAGCGGCGGGCTTGACCAACGGTTTCAAAACCCAAGTCAACACCGGCAAAGGCGGCGGGCAGGAAGTGTTCCACCTGCATATCCATATTTTGGGGCGGCCGGCATAAAGTGCGTCAGGCCGTCTGAAACATTATTGAAGCAATTGAAATTAAAGGATTAACAATGGGCAGCTTTTCTATTTGGCACTGGGTGATTGTGCTGGTGATCGTGGTTTTGGTGTTCGGCACCAAAAAACTGCGCAATGTCGGCAAAGATTTGGGCGGCGCGGTGCACGATTTCAAACAGGGCCTGAACGAGGGCAACGAAGCCGGCCAAGCCAAAAAAGACGATGTGATCGAGCATCAAAAAGACGACAACAAATCGGCCTAAACCATGTTTGATTTCGGCTTTAGCGAGCTTTTGCTGATCGGCGCGGTGGCGTTGGTGGTGCTCGGCCCCGAGCGGCTGCCCAAAGCCGCGCGTATGGCGGGCAACCTGGTCGGCCGCGTGCAGCGCATGGTCGGCAGCGTGAAGCAGGAGTTGAGCGCGCAGGTGGAAATGGAAGAGCTGCGTAAAGCCAAGCAGGAATTCGAATCGGCCGCCGAAAACCTCCGCACCGAAATCGGCAGCGTGGGCGAAAGCGCGCAAAGCAGCCTGAACGAGATTTCGAGCGGCCTCAAACCGTGGGAGCGCGTGCCCGAGCAGCGCACGCCCGCCGATTTCGGCGTGGACGAACACGGCAGGCCGCTGGCCGGTGCGGGTTTGCCCGAAGCGGGGCGGGAAGCGGCTTGGGCATCTTATTTGGCGCCGTCTGAAAACCCTGTATCTGTCGGCGGCGGTTTTCAGACGGCCTCTCTGCATAAACAGGCGATGCGGCGCAAACGCGATATGCGCCCGCGCCACCGCCCCAAACCGCAGTTGCGCGTGCGCAAGAAGTGAGTGAACGGTGTCTGAAATCGAACAACCCTCCCAACCGCTGGTTGAGCATCTGATCGAACTGCGCCGCCGCCTGATGTGGATTGCCGCAGTGATGCTGCTGTGCTTTTTCGGCCTGATGCCGTTTGCGCAGAAGCTCTATACCTTTGTGGCGCAGCCGCTGATGGCCACGCTGCCGGCCAACACCAGCATGATTGCCACCGATGTGATTGCGCCGTTTTTCGTGCCGGTAAAAGTAACGCTGATGGCGGCGTTTCTGCTGACGCTGCCGCATACGCTTTATCAGGTGTGGGCGTTTGTGGCGCCCGCGCTTTACCAAAACGAAAAACGGTTGGTGATGCCGCTGGTGTTTTCCAGCGTGGTGCTGTTTTTCGGCGGCATGGCGTTCGCTTATTTTCTGGTGTTTCCGGTGGTGTTTAAATTTCTGGCGGGCGTAACGCCGTTGGGCGTGAACATGGCCACCGATATCGACAAATACCTTTCTTTTGTGTTGGGGATGTTTGTGGCGTTCGGCACCACGTTTGAAGTGCCAGTGGTGGTGGTTTTGCTCAACCGCATGGGCGTGGTGTCGGTTGCACAATTGAAAGCCGCCCGCCCGTATGTGATTGTGGGGGCGTTTGTGGTGGCCGCCGTGATTACGCCGCCCGACGTGATTTCGCAGGTGCTGCTGGCGGTGCCGCTGATTTTGCTTTATGAGGCGGGGTTGTGGTTCTGCCGCTTTGTGAAACCCGTGCCGTTGCGGCAGGAAGCGGAAAGCGCCGCCGACTGATGTGTTTCAGGCCGTCTGAAAAGTTTTCAGGCGGTTTGGTTTATTGTGTTTTGTTTATGACATAGGGCTAAAAAATATGGGGTTTTTGAGCAGATGGGAATTTTTCTGCCTGAAAACTAACTAACCCGATTAGGCCGCCTGAAAATAAGCTCGAATTTTTCAGACGGCCCGACCGGAACGCCGAATGATGTTGGAAACTAAAATAATGGATGCACAACAACCCGCCGCCGGCAAAAGCCGGCCTCATAAATTGGCCGTTGGCAGCCTGCTGGCGCTGATTTTTATCAGCCTCGCCTGGGAATTGTGGCTGGCGCCGCTGCGGCCAGGCGGCTCTTGGCTGGCGGTGAAGACGCTGCCTTTGTGCCTGCCGCTGGCCGGTATTCTCAAGGGCAGGGTTTATACTTTTCAATACAGCAGCCTGCTGGTTTTGCCGTATTTTGCCGAAGCTGTGGTGCGTCTGTTTGATGCTTCGGCGGCGAGCCGCGCCTGCGCGGGGGCGGCATTGTTGTGTTCGGCGGCGTTTTTCGTTGCCTGTTTGGCTTATGTGAAACAACAGCGTAAGGCGGTTGGGAATGTTTAGAGAGATTTCGTTTTCAGACGGCCGCGAAACGGTGTGGACCATGCGTTTGTGGCCGTTGTGGTTTTGCTTTATTTGGATTTGCGTGGCACCGTTTGTGTCGCTTTACCGTGTGGGGCCGCTGTCGAGCTTTTATCTTGAAGCCGGTTCGCTGGCCGGCGCGGTGATGCTGCTGCTGTTAACGGCGTTGTCGGGCCGTTTAAATGTGAAAGTGCCGGCGGCGGGCGTGTATTTTCTGGCGTTGGCTGCGTTTTGGTGGTTGCAGGCGCGGGTGATGGGGTTGCTTTACCCGGGCATGAACGACATGGTAACGGCATCGTTTGTGATTCTGGCGCTGGCGGCATGGGCCTGCCGGGGCTGGGTGGCCGGCTTCGGCCAGGAACGGGTGGTGTCGGTGTTGGCGTGGGTTTTGTTCGGCGGCGCGCTGGTGCAGGCGGCGGTGGTGCTGTTGCAGTTTACCGGCTGGGCGTCGGCGGAAATGTTCCACGGCATAGTGGCCTACCGGGGCGTGCGCGAAATCAGCGGCCAGCTCGGGCAGCGCAACCATTTGGGGCATTATCTGATGTGGGGCACGTTGGCAGCGTCGTATTTGTGGGCGCAGCGCAGAATGCCCGGCTGGCTGGGTTTTCTGGCGGTATTGGTGCTCACCTCCGCTTTGGGTTTGGTGAACTCGCGCACGATTTTCACTTATGTGCTGGGCGTGGGGCTGCTGCTGCCGTTTTGGCGGATATTGGCGGGGCGCGAAGCCAACCGCATTGTGTCGGTGATGTTGTTCACGCTGGTGATGACGGTGGCGGTGCAGTTCGGCATCAGCCCGCTGCTCGATTTGTTTTCGGGCGTGCAATACGACACGGCGCTGGAACGTGTTGAAGGCAGCAGTTTCGGCGGTTCCGCCCGCGAGGTGGAGTGGCGCAAGGCTTGGGCGGTGTTTTTGTCGGCACCGTTGTGGGGGCGCGGTTGGGGCAGTTATGCGCTGCAAGGTTTTTTGGCACATGCCGAAACGGGGCAGTTTACGCCCAATCATCTGAACGTGCTGTTTACCCATTCGCATAACCTGTTTTTCCAATTGCTGGCCGAAACGGGGCTGGCCGGAACGCTGGCCGTGGCGCTCGGGTTTGCGGCGGTTGTGTGGCGTATGGTAAAGCGGCCTGCAAACGCCGCTTCGCTGCTGTTGCTGGCGATGATGACCGTATCGCTTTGCCACAGTATGCTGGAATACCCGCTCTGGTATATTTATTTCCTCACCCCGTTCGCCTTAATGATGAGCTTGTCGCCCGCGCGCGAAAGCGATGTTTCAGACGGCCTGCAATCGGTTAAAAGACACAATATCGGCGGGGCGGTGCTGGCAGTGTTTTTGTTGGTGGGCATCGTCCGCCTGGGCTTTGTTTACACCGATCTGACGGCCTTTGACCGCCAGCCCAAAGGCGAAACCGTGGAACAGGCGGCAGAAAAAATCAGCGGTCTGAACCGGATTGCCGAAACCGAACCCATGTTGCGTTATTACGCCCAACTGTCGCTGACCCGCCGCGCCAACCCGGCCGACGAAGTATTGCAGCCGTGGGCGGAGGAAGCCGCATCCGAAGCCCTGCTGTTCCGCCCGTATTCCAATGCCTATCAGGCTGGGTTCTACAGCTACCGTATGGGCAAAGAGGCTGAAGCGCGCGAATGGCTGCGCAAAGTTTATCTTTATTATCCGTTTATGATGCCGTATTATGCAGAAAAGATGCGCAGCAACGGCCTCCTGATGCCGCTGGAAGCGCAGATTAAAGCAGTATGTAAAGATTTTAATGAAAAATATCCTAAAGAAAAACAATGTGATATTTAATAATTTACTGCTCTGTAAACAGGCCGTCTGAAATGTAAAGGCCGTCGGCAGCATTGCAAAAAAGCGCAAAAGCATAGAAACACACGCTATCAACAAAGACGATTTGCATGTTAAGATTCGCAGCATATCCAACGGCCGCCCGAGCAGGCGGCTGCCACAGCAATCATATAAAGGACAGACCATGAGTCGCGTATTATTGGTAGATGATGATGCTTTGTTAACCGAGCTGTTAACCGAATACCTAACGGCCGAAGGTTTGAGCGTACACAGCGTGCCCGATGGCGAAGCCGGCGTGCAGGAAATTTTATCCGGCCAATACGATGTTGTCGTGTTGGACTCGATGATGCCGAAAATGAACGGCTTGGACGTATTGAAAAACGTGCGCAACCAAAGCACCGTTCCCGTGATTATGTTAACTGCCAAGGGCGACGATATCGACCGTATCATCGGTTTGGAAATGGGCGCCGACGATTATGTGCCCAAGCCCTGCACCCCGCGCGAACTGTTGGCACGCATCAACGCCATTTTGCGCCGCGCACAGCAATCGGGCGAGCAAACCAGCAGCCCCAACAGCATTTCGGTGAGTGATGTCGTGCTGTATCCGGCCAAGCGGCAGGCAACAATCAAAGACACACCGCTGGAGCTGACCAGCACCGAATTCAACCTGCTCGAAGTGCTGATGCGCCATGCCGGCCAAGTGGTGAGCAAAGAAACCCTGTCGGTTGAAGCGCTCGACCGCAAATTGGCCAAGTTCGACCGCAGTATCGACGTGCATATTTCCAGCATCCGCCACAAATTGGGCGATGCCTCCCTAATTCAAACCGTGCGCGGCTTGGGTTACCTGTTTGTGAAAAACTGATGAAAAGATAAACAGCTAAATGAAACTGTTTCAACGCATATTCGCCACGTTTTGCGCAGTCATAATCTGCGCCATATTCGTGGCGAGTTTCTCTTTCTTACTGGTTCAGAACACCATAGCCGAAAACCATTTCCAACAGCGGCGCACCATCGAAACTACCTTGATGAGCAGCATCGTTTCTGCATTCAAAGCACGCGGAGAGCAAGGGGCGCGTGAAATTTTAGATGAGTGGAAAGGTAATTCTGTTGTACAAAATATATTCATAGTCATCGGTGATGAAAAGAAAGATATTCTGAATCGTCAAGTAGAAGGAAAAATAATTGAAGAGGCACGAGCATTCGCTACTGAGTACCCTAATTCAGGATTGGCGCGCATCGAGTTTGACCGTTGGGGCGAAGAATATCTGTTTTTTATCCGCAACTGGGACAACCAGCAAATCCAGCGCCTGCCCAGCCCGCTGTTCATACCCGGCCTGCATCTGAAACCGATTTGGCACGAATTTATCATTCTTTCGTTTATCATTTTGGTAGGTTTGCTGTTGGCCTATATTCTCACCAACAACATCATCAAGCCCATCCGTGTGTTGGGGTTCGGCATGAACCGCTTGGCTGCGGGCGATTTGGAAACCCGTATTGCCCAGCAGATGGACGACCGCGACGACGAGCTTTCGCAACTTGCCGGCCAGTTCGACAAAATGGCGGCTCAATTGCAGAAACTGGTTGCCAAAGAACGCCATTTGCTGCACCACGTTTCCCATGAAATGCGCTCGCCGCTGGCGCGTATGCAGGCGATTGTCGGCCTGATTCAGTCGCAGCCGCAAAAGCAGGAGCAGTATTTGAAGCGCTTGGAGGGCGAGCTGACCCGTATGGATACGCTGGTGGGCGAGCTGCTGACGCTTTCGCGTTTGGAAACATCGAATATGTCTTTAGAAAAAGACAATCTGGCACTGGTGCCGTTTTTCACGCAATTGGTGGAAGACAGTCAGGCCGTTGCAGAACAAAACGGCCAAAAAGTATTGCTTGAAATCGAAAAAGTGCCGGAAACCGCGCAGTTGCATGCCAACGAGGGGTTTCTCTACCGCGCTTTCGACAACGTTATCCGCAATGCCATGGCCTACAGCCCCGAAGGCAGCACGATTAAGGTGTTTCTACACCAAGATGCCAAAAACTGGTTGGTGGATGTTACCGATAACGGCCCGGGCGTAGATGAAATGCAGCTACCGCATATTTTTACTGCGTTTTACCGTGCCGACAGCAGTGCACACAAACCGGGCACCGGTTTGGGCTTGGCGATTACCCAGCACGTTATCCATCAGCACTGCGGTAAAATCATAGCCGAAAACATACGCCCCAACGGTTTGCGAATGCGTTTTATCTTGCCGAAGCAGGGTAAGTAAACACCGTTGGAATCCACACATAAAAGGCCGTCTGAAAATATTTCAGACGGCCTTTTACGCAATATTATGCCGGAAGTGCTGCATTATGCCGATTGTTGTTCCGTGTAATTTTTATGTAATTTTATTATTTTTTAAAATCAATATGTTGCATTTTAGTATCAAATTTCTTTTTTGGCTTGATAAATTTTGCTTATGCTTTTTTTATTTAATTTTAATAAATTAATGATTTTTATATACATTATTCATTTAAAAATCAATAGATTAATTTTAAAAACAAAAGATTTGTAAAGAAGTGTATTGCAATAGGTTTAATCTATGCTATTCTGCACCTGAAACTACATGGTGCAACAGTTTGTGGTTTGTTTCAAATAGCTGATATTTCCGGAAAATTTAAGTATTTCCCGTCATATCAGCCCTTTATCTAAGAAGAAATCTGAAAAAGCAAGGAGGAAACAATCATGTCTACCGATAAACATGATGCCGTCGGTTACTGGAAAGCGAACGTCCGCATTATTATGACCTGCCTGATTGTGTGGGCTATATGTTCTTACGGGTTTGCCATTATATTGCGTCCCGCATTGGCAGGCATTCAAATAGGTGGTTCGGATTTGGGCTTCTGGTTCGGCCAGCAGGGTTCTATTCTGACCTTCATCGCCATTATTTTCTTTTATTCGTGGAGAATGAATAAGCTTGACGAAGAATACGGCGTACACGAGGAGTGAGACCATGAGCCAATTTGTGATTAACCTGATTTTCGTTGGCGCGTCTTTTGCGTTGTATTTCGGTATTGCGATTTGGGCGCGCGCCGGTTCGACCAAAGAGTTCTACGTTGCCGGCGGCGGCGTGCATCCTGTGTTGAACGGCATGGCAACCGCGGCAGACTGGATGAGTGCCGCTTCGTTTATTTCGATGGCGGGCTTGCTGGCGATGACCGGTTATGGCGCCTCGGCTTATCTGATGGGCTGGACGGGCGGCTATGTGCTGCTCGCCTTGCTGCTGGCTCCGTATCTGCGTAAATTCGGCAAATTTACCGTGCCCGATTTTATCGGTGACCGCTTCTACAGCCGCACCGCCCGTTTGGTGGCAGTTGCATGTCTGCTGATCGCTTCGACCACTTACGTTATCGGTCAGATGACCGGTGCCGGCGTAGCGTTTTCCCGCTTCTTAGAAGTAAGCAACACGACAGGCCTTTTGATTGCCGCCGTGGTGGTGCTGTTTTACGCGGTGTTGGGCGGCATGAAGGGGATTACTTATACGCAGGTTGCGCAATATGTGGTGTTAATCGTTGCCTATACCATTCCTGCGGTATTCATCTCTTTCAATTTAACCGGTAATCCTATTCCGCCGTTGGGTTTGTTCGGCACGGATACTGCTTCAGGTATGCCGTTGCTGCAAAAGCTCGATTTGCTGGTAACCGATTTGGGCTTTGCGGCCTATACCGCAGATGTGCCCAATAAATTGAATATGTTCCTGTTCACTTTGTCGCTGATGATCGGTACCGCCGGTTTGCCGCACGTGATTATCCGTTTCTTTACCGTGCCGAAAGTGTCCGATGCGCGTTCATCTGCTGGCTGGGCGTTGGTGTTTATCGCGTTGCTTTATACCACCGCTCCCGCAGTAGGCTCCATGGCACGCATTAATTTGATCAACACCGTTTATCCGAGCGGCGTGAAAGAGCAGCCCTTGAGCTACGAAGCCCGCCCCGAATGGATGAAAAACTGGGAAGCCACCGGTTTGCTGAAGTTTGAGGATAAAAACAGCGACGGCCATATCCAATACTACAACGACAAATCCGCAACTTTTGAAGCCACAGCTTCAGAGCGCGGCTGGCAAGGTAACGAGCTGACCGTGAACAACGACATTCTGGTATTGGCCAACCCTGAAATCGCCAATCTGCCGGGTTGGGTTGTCGGTCTGATTGCAGCGGGCGGTTTGGCAGCTGCACTTTCCACCGCAGCAGGCTTGCTGTTGGCAATTTCTTCAGCCGTGTCGCACGACTTGATTAAGAAAACCCTGAAACCCGATATTTCGGAAAAAGGCGAACTGATGGCAGCCCGCGTATCCATGACGTTGGCGATTGTGGTGGCAACTTGGTTGGGCATCAACCCGCCCGGATTTGCCGCACAAGTGGTGGCGCTGGCATTCGGTATTGCAGCCGCCTCCATCTTCCCCGCCTTGATGATGGGTATTTTCTCGAAACGCATCAACAGTACGGGTGCAACCGCCGGCATGCTGGTAGGCTTGATTTCCACCTGCGTATATATCTTCTTGTATATGGGCTGGTTCTTTATCCCCGGCACCAATAACTTTGAAAACGTGGAAGCCAATTGGTTGTTCGGTATTTCACCCTTGTCGTTTGGTGCGGTAGGTGCGATTCTCAACTTTGTCGTGGCGTTTGTGGTTTCTTCCGCAGGCAAAGCGCCGCCGCAAGACGTACAGGATTTGGTGGAAAGCGTTCGCTATCCGCGCGGTGCCGGACAGGCCATCGACCACTAAATCTCGCTTTATCGGGCTTCTTTCGGGAAGCCCGAATTTTTCCCTAACACAGTAGTGATTCATTAGTAGATTTGCACATTTGCGATACAAGGCGCAAGCCGCTTTGTTCTGATTGAAATGTAATCGACTATGGCGGAAAAACTTATTTCTGCCGCAAGGCGGCAAGCCGCAGACAGTACAGTCGTACGGAACCGATTCTGTTGCCGCTTTAGCGGCTTACAAAATCGTTCTCTTTGAGCGAAGGCGCAGCAACACCGTGGCAGAAATAAAGTTTTTTCGCTATATAATATCGAAACCTTGCCAAACGGGGCTGCCGCACAGACCCTAAAATTAAAAATATCAGGCGGAATTTCCGCCGAATTAGAGAGCACATCATGATTTGGGAACTAATCGCCACAGTTTTTGCAGGTTTGGGTGCCGCCGGCATCGTATTGGGCCTGCGTGTCTTTTTTAGAAAAATGCCGAAATGGCTGGTGCCAGCAGGCGCAGGCTTGGGTATGCTGCTGTTTCAGATATACAGCGAATACACATGGTACGGCCACACGCGCTCATTGCTGCCGCAAGGCACGGTTGTGGTGGCCGAAATAGGAGAAACCGCTCCCTATAAACCCTGGAGCTACTACAAACCGCAAATATTGCGCTTTGTGGCGGTGGATACCGGTAAACTGCTGGCGGTTAACGGCGATAAAAACATCATACAGGCCAACCTGTATTTTTTCGAACGGCGTATGAGCGCCCACACCTGGCCCGTGCTGGTTGACTGCCAAAAACGCCTACAGGCCAATATTCGCGAAACCCGTAACGGCATACCCGAGCCGGGCGAGTGGGGTAAAACGGAATATACTGAAAAAATTGCCCAAGCCGTATGCGGGCAAGCACTTATAAGCAGCGGCCAAATGTCTTGATGCAGGCCGTCTGAAAGCATTTTGATGGTTATCTGTGAATATGTTATTTACAGATATTTGAAGAAATAAAACAAAAATATCAATGCTGTTGTGGAAATTATTTTTCATACGGCCTCGTTGTGTTAATCAAATATTTTTACTAAGGGGTATTAAAGATGAAACATATCTTGATTGACTTTGAAAACGTTCAACCTGAGCCTATGCAATTGAATGGGTTGGATGATGAAAACTGCCATATCTGGTTGTTTTTGGGCAAGTTGCAACAAAAAGCATTGTCGGTAGAACTGTGTGAAGCCTTGTGCCGTTTCGGTAAAAACGTTCATTTTGTGCGTGTGGCTAAAACGGGAAAAAATGCGTTGGATTTCTACCTTGCTTATTATTTGGGCAAAATTACAGAGCAAGACAAAAATGCGTTGGTGTGTATTTTGTCGCGCGATGGTGGTTTCGATGTGTTGGTTGAACACTTGAAAACCGGATATCTTTGCCGTGGTATTGTGAGGTTGGGCAGTTTGGAGGAAGCACTTAGGCCGGAAGAAATGCTGCTTGCCTCCCCTTTTTTACAAAACGATGGGGTAACTAGTTGTACTATTGCAGCAGAAATCTTACCGCATCAAGATATTAAGCTTATAGGGGAGTGCCAAAAGAAAGTTGCACAGGCATTAATGAAAAAAGATGTTTTCCGTCCCCACAGTAGGGGCAATTTGATTTCGGCAATCCATAAATTTATCTTATGTGAAGAGCTTGGAAGTTTGGATTTGAAAGAAAAGCATAAGATAGCGGAAGAAATTGTTGCCAAGCTGGAACAAAAGGATTCATTAAACCTGAAAGTAACGGCTTGTTAAGCTATCATTTTGTAAATCATGAAGAATTATTGGAAATTCTAACTCAGCAGGTTAAAGCCTCTAAAGCAAAAACCGTAACGGCCCTACAAAATGTAATAAGAGCGAAGGCAGCGGGTTGTTATTATGATTTGGCAGATAATGATATAGACACCTTGATTACTTATTTGAAGAAAAAGCAGATATTGAAGCAGGCGGGCGATAAAATCGAATATGCACCGTTTACTGTCCCTGCTGGGAAGCCGGCACAACCTATTATCGTTAATAATCAGGAAGACGTAAAAATCATACAGGCGGCTAATCAGTTTTTTACAAAATGTGCCCAAAACAAGCCTACAAGTAAAAAAGCATTGGTAAATTCGTTTAAAGCCACATTAAAACTACAAGATCAGCAAATTGAAACACTGATTCAGGTTTTGACTGCACAGAAAAAATTTACCATCGGCGAGACCGGGAAAATCACTTATCAATAAATATTCAACAAGGCCGTCTGAATGCCCAAACTCCATCAAATCATCGAACGCCACTGGCAGCAGCCCAATCCGGTTTTGAGCGTGCTGCTGTGGCCTTTGTCGCGCCTGTTTCAGACGGCCTCGGGCATACGCAGACGGTTGTATCTGGCGGGCCGTCTGAAAAGCGAAAAACTGCCTGTGCCTGTGGCGGTGGTGGGTAACATCCACGCAGGCGGGGCGGGTAAAACGCCGGTGGTGTCGGCGCTGGTAAAAGGTTTGCAGGCACGCGGCATCCAAGCGGGCATTATCAGCCGCGGCTACGGGCGCACGGGCAGCGGCGTTTATGTGTTGCAGCCCGGCAGCACGGCGGCGGAGGCGGGCGACGAACCTTTGCTGCTTTACCGCCAAACCGGCGCACCCGTTGCGGTGGGCAGCAGCCGGGCGGAAGCGGGCAGGGCGTTGCTGGCGGCGCACCCCGACATCAAGCTGATTATTACCGATGACGGCCTGCAACATTATGCTTTGCGGCGCGATTTGGAAATCGTGGTGTTTCCCGCCGCCGATGCGGGCCGGCGCAGTTTGGATTTATTGCCCAACGGCGGCCTGCGCGAGCCTTTGGGCCGCCTGCAAACGGCGGATGCGGTGGTGTTGAGCGGCGGCACGGGCGGGGAAGATACGGCGCACCTGCATGAAAACATATTTTACAGCCGCTTGCAGGCAGGAAAAATCTACCGCTTCAACCGCCCGGGCGAATATTTGGATACAGGCCGTCTGAAACATCTGCGTGTGGCGGCGGTGGCGGGCATTGCCAAGCCCGAACGCTTTTTCAACACCCTGCGCGGCTTGGGTGTCGTATTGGCCGAAATGCGGGCGCTGCCCGACCATGCAGCTTTGTCTGCCGCCGATCTGCCGCAGGCGGATGTGGTGCTGGTTACCGAAAAAGATGCGGTGAAACTTTCAGACGGCCCGTGGGAAAACGTGTGGGTGCTGCCTGTTTGTGCGATAATCGATCCCGATTTGGCGGCTTTTGTTGCAGGCCGTCTGAAGATTTGAACTGGAAAAAAAGGATGATAAATATGAAAACCCGATTGATGTGTGCGGCGGTATTGTGCGTGGCCGCAGGTTTGGCCCAAGCCGCGCCTGCCAGCAAGGCTTCGGTAGAAAAACTGTTCGACGTGCAGAACTTCGACAAAATGATGGACGACACCGCCAAGGCCATGCCGGCCGCCGCCGCTGCGTCGGTGCAGCAGTCTATGCCCGATGTTCCGGCAGATAAACGCCAAAAAGTGCAAAGCATCATCAACCGTTATATGAGCGACTATATGCGCGAAGTAGGCGAGAAAAGCACCCGTGCCGAAATCCGCCGTGTGGCGGTGGAAGGCGTGCAGAAAGTTTACACGCAGGAAGAAGTGGACGCGATGATTGCGTTTTACGGCTCACCCGTAGGCCGCTCGATCACCGCCAAAATGCCGCAATACCTCGAAGCGACCATGAACCCGATGATGAACGTGATGCAGTCGAAAATGCAGGCGTTCCAGCAGAAAAACGGCGTGAAAATGCAGCGCGAAATCAATCAGGCTATTTGCGGCAAAAACACCTGCAACTAACAGGAAAGCCAACCCCGATATGGAAAAGAAATTTCTAGATATCCTCGTATGCCCCGTATGCAAAGGCAGCCTGGAATACAAACAAGACAAGCAGGAATTGTGGTGCCGCCAGAGCAAACTTGCTTATCCGATTAAAGACGGCATCCCCTTTATGCTCGAAAACGAAGCCCGCGAGCTAACCGAAGAAGAGCTGCACGCATGAGCGCGTTTACCGTTTTGATTCCCGCGCGGCTGTCGTCGTCGCGCCTGCCCGAAAAAGCGTTGGCCGACATCCACGGCAAACCTATGGTGGTGCGTGTGGCGGAGCAGGCGGCCAAAAGCGCCGCCGAACGCGTGATTGTGGCCACCGACCACGCCGACATTGCCGCCGCCTGCCAAGCGCACGGCATCGCCAGCGTGATGACCGCGGCCACCCACGAAAGCGGTACCACCCGTTTGGCCGAAGCCGCCGCCAAGCTCGGCCTGCCGCCGGATACCGTGGTGGTCAACGTGCAGGGCGACGAACCGCTGATTAACCCGCAATTAATCGACCGCACCGCCGCGTTGTTGGTGAAAAACCAAGTGCCGATGGCCACCGCCGCGCATCCCATTCGCGATTTGGCCGAATTTCTCAACCCGAACTGTGTGAAAGTGGTGTTGAACGCCGCAGGCAACGCGTTATATTTCAGCCGCGCGCCGATTCCCTATCCGCGCGATGCGATAGCCGCTTCCCCGCAAGCCCTGCCCGCGGGTTTTTCCCCTTTGCGCCATATCGGCATTTATGCCTACCGCGCCGGCTTTTTGCAGCAATACGCCGGCCTGTCCGCGTCGCCGCACGAAACCGACGAATCGCTGGAGCAGTTGCGCGTGTTGTGGCACGGCCATCCGATTGCGGTGGAAATCACCGAAACCGCGCCCGCCGCAGGGGTGGATACCGCCGAAGACTTGGCACGCGTGCGCTCGGTGTTTCAAGAATATGCCTGATAACGCGGGTTCGGTAGGGCAGGTAATGACAAGCAACGGGTAAGGCCGTCTGAAAAGGGTAACCTTTGCAAAATTCACTTAGGCGGAATTTTTGCAAGTTATTTCGACACCTTGAAACACTCAACGTCATGCTCGGGCTTGACCCGGGCATCTTTTGTTTTCCAGTCAATACCGGCGAGGCGGGATACTCGGGTCAAGCCGGGTTTGACGAAGTTCGGCATTTCAGACGGCCTCGACAACTGGCCGGCGGCTAAGGCCGTCTGAAACACCCGGCAGCTGTTATTGCCCGTTTACACAGGATGAGACCTTTGCAAAACCCCCATCTGCGGCGCATTTCTGCGTTGTGCGCTGCTCGCTCGCTTGCCTAACTCCATGTTATGTCTGCGCTCGCTGCGCTGCTACGCCTTGAACTGCATCCACATCTGGGGGTTTTGCAAAGGTCTCAGAATGGTACGGCAGACGTTCAAGATGGATAACGGCAGATAAACTTCGGGTAACTGTTTGGATTTTATTTACAATATGGATTTAAGCCTGTGGCACTATCTGGCTGTTGCTGCGTTGGGTATCGTGGCCAGCATCATCAATATTTTGGCGGGCGGCGGTTCCAACCTGATTCTGCCTTTGCTGATGGCGTTCGGTTTGCCGCCCGACATCGCCAACGGCAGCAACCGCGTCGGCATATTTTTCCAATCGTTGGCCGGTATCCGCGGCTTCAGAAAAGCGGGTGCGCTGCCCACCCATGATTTGCGTGGGATTTTGCTGCCGATGGTTGCGGGCGGGCTGGCCGGCTCGGTGTTGGCTTCGGTGCTGCCCAATGAAATTTTGAAGCCGGCGCTGCTGGCCTGCATTCTCGGCGTGGCAACTTTAACCTTTCTCAAACCGCAATTGTTGCTGCCGCCCCAAAACGCGCAAGAGAAAAAAGTGACCGAAACGCGCGGAGCGTCGGCGTTGCTGTTTGCAGTCGGCATCTACGGCGGCTTCGTGCAGGCCAGCACCGCGTTTTTGCTGCTGCCTGTTTTGGCCGGCTTGCTGCACTACAACCTGTTGCGAGCCAATGCGTTGAAACTGGTGTGTACGCTGGCGTTTACCGTGGTGGCACTGGCCGTGTTCATCGCCAGAGGGCAGATTTGGTGGGACGTCGGCCTGGTGCTGGCGGCAGGCAATGCCGCCGGCTCGATGATAGGCGTGAAAATTGCGCTGAAACTTTCGCCCGACATCTTGCGCAAGATTCTGTTTGCGATGACGGTGGTGGCCGTGGCGGCGGCTTTTTTGAAATAGCCCTTTGGACAGCCCGGCTTCTTTCGGCAAATAACACTTGAAACCTATAGTGAATCCACACATTTTCAGTACAAGGCAGCAAGCCGCAGACAGTACAGATAGTACGGCAAGGCGCAGCAACGCTGTAATGGAAATTCAGTGGATTCACTATATCCGGCACAAACGGCCGTCTGAAAAATAATGCTTATGAACCCAATCCTCGAAATCGACAACCTGAATGCATTTTTCCCCTGCCGCCAAGTGCTGCACGGCATCAATCTGGCGGTTCACGAAGGGCGCAAGCTGGCGCTGGTGGGAGAAAGCGGCAGCGGTAAAACCGTGCTGGCGCAAGGTATCATGCGGCTGAATCCCGCTGTGTCGTTAACAGGCCGTCTGAATTTCAACGGCGAAAACCTGCTCGATAAAACCCCGCGCCAATTGCAGAAATTGCGCGGCAAAGAAATCGGTATGGTATTCCAAGAACCGATGACGGCGCTCAACCCGGTGATGCGCGTGGGCAAACAGATTGCCGAAGTGCTGTCGCTGCATCTGGGCTTGAACGCCAAACAGGCATGGGCGCGGGCGGTGGAGCTGCTGGCCGAAACGGGCATACAGCATCCCGAAGAAAAAGCCTTTGCCTACCCGTTTCAGCTTTCGGGCGGGCAGCGGCAGCGGGCAATGATTGCGATGGCGGTGGCGGCCGAGCCTAAGCTTTTAATTGCCGACGAGCCGACCACCGCGCTCGATGTGGCGGTGCAGGCGCAGATTCTCGATTTGCTCTCGCGTTTGCAGGCCGCCCATAACATGACTTTGGTTTACATCAGCCACGATTTGAACCTGGTGCGTCGCTTTGCCGACGATGTGGCGGTGATGCGCCACGGGCGGATTGTCGAACAGGGGGCGGCGGCGGAAGTGTTTGCCAACCCGCAGCACGAATACACCAAAATGCTGCTTAACGCAGGCGCGGTGCGGCAGGTTCAAACGCTGCCGGCCGGCGCGCCGACGGTGTTGGAAGCCGAAAACATCAGCGTGGCCGTTCCCGAGCGCGCGGGCTGGTTTAAAAATCAGCAGAAAACCTTGCTTTCGCCGGTGTCGTTCGATTTGAAAGCGGGCGAAACGCTGGGCGTGATCGGCGAGAGCGGCAGCGGCAAAACCACGCTGGCCAAAGCAGTGATGCATCTGATGGAAAGAGAGGGCCGTCTGAAAATCAACGGCGAAACGTGGAACAACCAATCGCGCAAAGCCGTGCAGATGGTGTTTCAAGACCCGTTCGGCGCGTTCAACCCGCGCATGAACGTGTTTGAAATCGTTTCGGAAGCCTTAGGTGTGCATGCGCCCGATGTGGACAACGCCGAAATGCGCCGCCGTGTGGTGGAAGTGTTGCAGCAGGTGGGTCTGCCCGACGATATTCTCGAACGCTACCCGCACGCGTTTTCCGGCGGGCAGCGGCAGCGGCTGGCGATTGCGCGCGCCATCATCGTGCGGCCGCAGGTGCTGGTGCTCGACGAGCCGACCAGCGCACTCGATGTGCAGTGGCAGCAGCAGATTCTTGAATTATTGGCCGGTTTGCAGCAGCGGCACGGTTTGAGCCTGATAATCATCAGCCACGATCTGGCTGTGATACGCGCCCTGTCGCACCGCGTGATGGTGCTCAAAGACGGGCAGGTGGTGGAGCAGGGCGTGCTGGAAGAAGTGTTTGCCAAACCCGATGCCGACTATACACAAAAACTATTGGCACACGCAGGCTCTTGAAATTTTGCCGTCCAGGCCATATGCTACACCACGTTAATTAACCGAATGAACCTTCATTCACCGTCAAAAGGAACACACTATGAGCAGCAACTTAATCGTACACGCTACCGATGCGAGCTTCGAGCAAGACGTATTGAAATCCGACGTGCCCGTATTGCTGGATTTTTGGGCACCGTGGTGCGGCCCCTGTAAAATGATTGCACCGATTCTCGACGAAGTGGCCGCCGAATTCGAAGGCCGTCTGAAAGTGGTGAAAATCAACATCGATGAAAACGAGCAAACCCCGTCGCAATTCGGCGTGCGCGGCATCCCCACGCTGATGGTGTTTAAAAACGGCCAAAACGTCGCCACCAAAGTGGGTGCGCTGGCCAAAGGCCAACTGGTTGCGTTTGTGAATGCCTCGATTTAAAGCGGTTTAAACGTTTTAAATTTGTTTTTGATAAAAGGCCGTCTGAAAATTTTCAGACGGCCTTTGTTATATAGCCGATCAACTTAAGAAAAGCATACACGTCATACTCGGGTTAAAACACTTGTGTCATGCTCGGGCTTGACCCGAGCATCTGTTTGTTTTAGAAGAAAAAGAGATACTCGGGTCAAGCCTGAGTATGACGAAATATCATACATTTAGGATTAAAACGGCTTTTTTTGCAAAGGTCTCAGGCCGCCTGAAATGTTTAAATCCCGTCATTCCCGTGTAGGCGGGAATCCAGACGCTTGGCATTCAAATATTTGTTTAATCAATACTTCAATACTTCCATCTGGATTCCCGCCTACACGGGAATGACGGAATCAGGTTTTTCAGGTGGTGTTGAATTTTGCAAAGGTCTCAAATTTTTCAAGAAAGTGAGATGCTCGGGCTAAGTCCGAGTATAACGGCCATTGGTTTTTTCAGACGGCCGATTGCCGGCAGCCTATACGGTTTATATAATACCTTCATTTATTATTTTATATGAAACTACTATGCCGAAACCGTGGCTGCCTTTATGGGTGGCGGGCGTTGCCGCTTCGTTCGCCCTGCCTGCCGTACCGTCGTGGACGGTATTGGCAGCGGTATGGCTGTGCCTGCTGGTACTGGCTTGGCGGTTTCGGGCGGCGGCGTGGCTGCTGCTGTGCTTGAGCGGCGCTTTATACGGCATCTGGCGTACACAGTCGGCGCTTGATAAGCAATGGCCGCTGTTTCAAACAGCCTCGGTGCCTTTAACAATCGAAGTGACGGATTTGCCGCAGCGCGACGACAAGCGTGTGCGCTTTACCGCAAAAGCGGCAGACGGCGGCGGGCGGCATTACCGCTTGCAGTTGTCCGACTACCAGTTGCGCGACTGGCCGGCGGGCAGCCGCTGGCGCGTGCAGGCGCGGGTGCGGCCGCCGGTGGGCGAGGTAAACCGCATCGGCTTCAACCGCGAAGCGTGGGCGTTGGCGGGCGGCATCGGCGGCGTGGGCACGCTCGGCAAAGAGCGGCAGGCGTTGGCCGGCGGCGGGCCGCCGTTGCTGCTGCGGTGGCGGGAACATATCAGCCGCCGCTGGCAGAATACCGATACGCACGGTCGGGATTTTTCAGACGGCCTCGGTCTGATGCGGGCGTTGAGCATAGGCGAGCAGTCGGCTTTGAGCGGACAAGCGTGGCAGTCGTTCCGGCCGCTGGGTTTGCATCATTTGGTGAGCATTTCCGGCCTGCATGTGAGCATGGTGGCGGTGTTGGCGGGCTGGCTGGTGAAACACGGGCTGCGCGTGTTGCCGTTCGTGCCGAAAACACCGCGTCTTTGGATGCTGGCGGCGGGTTTGTCGGCGGCGGTGTTTTATGCGGGTTTGGCGGGGTTTTCGGTGCCGACCCAGCGCAGCGTGCTGATGCTGCTGGCGCTGGCGTGGGCATGGTGGCGGGGCAGCGGCGCGTCGGTTTGGGCGGGGTGGTGGCAGGCGTTGGCGTTGGTGTTGCTGTTCGACCCGGCTGCGGTTTTGGGCGCGGGGTTTTGGCTGTCGTTCGGTTTGGTGGGTGCATTGTTGTGGGTTTCGGCAGGCCGTCTGAACGAGCGCGGCCTGAGGGTGGCGGTGCGCGCGCAATGGGCGGTAACGGTGGTGTCGGTGGTGGCGTTGGGCAGTCTGTTCGCTTCACTGCCGCTGTTGAGTCCGTTGGTAAATGTGGCGGCGATTCCGTGGTTTTCGTGGGTGCTGGTGCCGCTGGCGCTGGCCGCTTCGCTGCTGCCGTTTGCCCCTTTGCAGTGGCTGGCGGCTGCGGCGGGCGAATATACGCTGCGGCTGGTGCAATGGGTGGCGCAAAGCGCTCCCGAATATGCCGTGGCGGCCGCCCCGCCGCTGTTGTTGCCGCTGGCGGCGGTGGCGGCGCTAATCGTGTTGCTGCCGCGCGGTTCGGGCTGGAAGCCGTTGGCATGGCTGGTGTTGGCGGGTTTTGTGTTTTACCGCCCGAATGTGCCGCAACAAGGCCGTCTGAACGTTACCGTGTGGGATACGGGGCAGGGTTTGTCGGTGTGGATGCAAACCCGCAACCATAATCTGCTGTTTGATACCGGCACCGAAACGGCGGCGGCCGCGCAAATTCTGCCCAATTTGAATGCCGCGGGCGTACGCCGTTTGGATACGCTGGTGTTGTCGCACCACGATGCCGACCACGACGGCGGTTTCGCGGCTCTGGCGCAGGCCGGGCGGCCGCGCGAAATTCTGGCGGGGCAGCCGCAGTTTTACCCGCAGGCAGCGTTTTGCGAAGAAAAACAATGGCAGTGGGACGGTGTGTATTTCGAGCTGTTGAGGCCGTCTGAAAACGAAACGGCGCAGGATAACGACCGAAGCTGCGTTCTGCGCGCGGTGGCGGGCGGGCAGGCTTTGCTGATAACGGGTGATTTGGGGCGGCGCGGCGAGCTGGCGCTGGTGGAAAAATACGGTGCGGGTTTATACAGCCAAGTGCTGGTGCTGGGGCATCACGGCAGCGATTCTTCGTCGGCAGGCGCGTTTCTCAACGCCGTGTCGCCGCAATACGCCGTTGCTTCCAGCGGCTTTGCCAATGCCTACCGACACCCCGCCGCGGCCGTGCAAAACCGAGTGAAAGCACACGGCGCGGCATTGCTGAGAACGGATTTGTCGGGCGCGCTGGTGTTTGAATTGGGCGGTGGGGAAGATGTGTTTCGAGGCCGTCTGAAAACAAGCAAGCCTTATTGGCAGAAGAAGCCGTTTGAGTGAACGTGTTACGCTGCAAAACGGCCCGGGGTGCACGGCCGTGCTTTACGGCTGGTCAACTGTTTCGGCTTTTTCCAATTTTGTTGAAAACATGCTGCCTTCGCCCACGCTGCTGCTGATGTTCAGCACGGCATGGTGGTTGGCGAGGGCATGTTTGGCGATGGCGAGGCCGAGGCCGGTGCCGCCGTTTTTGCGGTTGCGGCCGGCATCGGCGCGGTAGAAGCGTTCGGTCAAGTGGGGCAGGTGTTCGGGCGCGATGCCGGGGCCGGTGTCGCGCACGGAAAATTCGGCGTTGCTGCCGTTGTCGTGCAGCGAAACGGTGATGCTGCCGCCTTCGGGGGTGTAGCGTACGGCATTGGCCACCAGGTTGCCCAAGGCGCTGTGCAGTTCGGTTTCGGTGCCGTGAATGAAAATGTTTTCGGCTATATGGCTTTGGAACTGGTGGCGGCCGTCTGAAAGGGCGCGGCCTTCGGCGCAGATTTGTTCGGCCAGCTCCGACAGGCTGAAGGTTTGTTTGTGTGTTTCGCCGCCGCCGCTGTTTTCGAGGCGGGCGAGGGTGAGCAGGTCGGTAATCAGGTTGAGCATACGGCCGCTTTCCTGCTGCATCAGGCCGATAAATTCGGCACGCTCGCCGGGCGGCAGGTCGGGTAGGTCGGCGAGGGTTTCGAGAAAGCCGCTGATAACGGTGAGCGGGGTGCGCAGTTCGTGCGATACGTTGGCGATAAAGGCCGAACGGGTTTCGTTAAGTTGTTCGGCGGCGCTGATGTCTTGCGTAACCAAGAGTTCGAGGCGGGTTTCGAAGGTGGTGCGGGTGAGCATCACGCTGCGGGGTTTGAGGCCGCCTGAAAGGCGGATTTTCAGTGTGGGCGGGGCATTGTCGAGCGGTTGTTGCAGAAAGCTGTGGAATTCGGGTGTGCGTATCAGGTTTTTTAAGATGCCGTTTTGGTCTTTTTCAAAATCCAAATCCAGATGGACGGCGGCTAAGCGGTTCATCCACTCGATGCGGCCTTCCTGATCGAGAATAATCACGCCGTCGGGCATGGCGTCGATAACGCGGTTGAAGCGTTGCAGCGAGCGGCCGAGCTGCTGTTTGCGTTTTTTGCGGCTTTTGGCCTGCAACAGCAGGGTGTTGAAGATGTCGTCCCAAATGCCGTAGCCGCGCGGCACCAGCCGCAGCTTGGGGTTGGCGAGCCAGCGTATCAGGCGCACCAAATGGAACCAGTGCAGCAGCAGGTAGGCAAACAGCAGCAGGCTCCACACGCCGCCGACGGCGGCAAACCCGCCCAAAAAATAGGCGGGTACGGCTGAGGCCAGCAGTAGGGCGGAAAAGCTCAGCAGGTGGCGGCGTATCAGGTTCATGGCGTTTCGCCGCTTTCGGTGTAGAAGCGGTAACCGAGGCCGCGCACGGTTTGTATGCAGTTTCCTGCGCCGCCTTCTTCGAGTGCGCGGCGCAGGCGGCTGATGTGCACATCAACGGTGCGCTCTTCGACAAACACATGGTCGCCCCACACTAAATCGAGCAGTTGGCGGCGGTTGTAGGCGCGGTTGGGGTGGGTGATGAAAAAGTGCAGCAGTTTGAATTCGCTGGGGCCGAGTGCAACGGGCGTGCCGTTGGCGCTGGCGGTTTGTTCGGCGGGGTTGACCGTTAAGCCGCCCGCTTCGATGGTTTGTTCGGTTTTCTGCGGGGCGCGGCGGCGCAGCAGGGCGTTGACGCGGGCAATCAGTTCGCGTGGTGAAAACGGTTTGGTAACGTAGTCGTCGGCGCCGAGATTCAGGCCTTGCTCTTTGTCGGACTCGGTGCCGCGGGCGGTGAGCAGGATAATCGGCAAATCGCGCGTGCGGGTGTTTTGGCGCAGTTGTTTGATCAGTTGCAGGCCGGATGCGCCAGGCAGCATCCAGTCGACCAGCACCACGTCGGGCAGTTCGGCGGCCAAAAGGGGCAGGGCTTTTTCTACGCTGGGCACCACCGTTACTTGAAAGCCTGCCTGCTCCAGCACGAAACCGATCAGCCTGCCGATGGCTTCTTCGTCTTCTACTGCCAGAATATTCACTTGGGGCATGATGCTTCTCCTCGTTTTACTTGGTCGGGCGGCCGTCTGAAAGCCGCAATCAGCCGAATTTGCCGGTGATGTAGTCTTCGGTTTCTTTGCGGGCGGGTTTGGTGAATATCTGTTTGGTGTCGCCCACTTCTATCATTTCGCCCAAATACATATAGGCGGTGAAGTCCGACACCCGTGCCGCCTGCTGCATATTGTGGGTAACGATGGCGATGGTGTAGTCGTTTTTCAGCTCGCCGACCAGCTCTTCGATGTGGGCGGTGGAAATCGGGTCGAGCGCGGAAGTGGGTTCGTCGAGCAGCAGCACTTCGGGTTTGCAGGCCACGGCGCGGGCGATGCACAGGCGCTGCTGCTGCCCGCCCGAAAGCGAGTTGCCGCTTTGTTTGAGTTTGTCTTTCACTTCGTTCCACAGGGCGGCTTTCTTCAGCGCCCATTCTACGCGGTCGTCCAATTCGCTGCGGCTTAATTTTTCATACAGCTTCACGCCGAAGGTTACGTTGTCGTAGATGCTCATGGGAAACGGCGTGGGTTTTTGAAACACCATGCCCACTTTCGCGCGCAGCAGGTTCAAATCGGTTTCTTTGCCCAAGATGCTGCGGCCGTCGAGCAGCAGTTCGCCCTCGGCGTGCATATCGGGGTATAAATCATACATTCGGTTGAAGGTGCGCAACAAGGTGGATTTGCCGCAGCCGGAAGGGCCGATAAAGGCGGTGACCCGGTTGGCGGGGATATCGATATTGATGTTTTTCAGGGCATGGAAGCTGCCGTAGCGGAAGTTGAAATTGCGCACGGTGATTTTGGCCTGCATGGTGGAATCCTTACTTATTAATCTTTAAAAACTTGTGTTTGCTTTTTCAGACGGCCTTGATGCCGGTTGCCGATAGAGGCCGTCTGAAAAGCCGGTTTAATGCTTGCGGGCGCTCAATATTCTGGCGCCGATATTGGCGGCCAGCACGGTTAAGGCGATTAACAGGGCGGCGGCCCAAGCCAGCTCGTGCCAGTCTTGGTAGGGCGACATGGCAAACTGGTAAATCACGTTGGGCAGGTTGGCCATGGGCTGGCTCATGTCGGTGCTGAAAAACTGGTTGTTGAGCGCGGTAAACAGCAGCGGCGCGGTTTCGCCGGCAATCCGCGCGAAAGCCAGCAACACGCCGGTTAATACGCCGGCTTTGGCCGCGCGCAGCGTAACCATGCCCACGAGCTTCCATTTCGGCGTGCCCAGCGCATAAGCGGCTTCGCGCAGGCTGTCTGGCACCAGCCGCAGCATGTTTTCGGTGGTGCGCACCACCACGGGTATCACCAGCAGCGACAAGGCAACCGAACCGGCCCAGCCCGAAAAACGGCCCTGCGGCACCACAATCAGGCCGTACACAAACAAACCGATTACGATAGAAGGCGCAGAGAGCAGAATATCGTTCATAAAACGGGTGGCTGCCGCCAGTTTGCTGCGCCGGCCGAATTCGGCCAGAAAAATGCCGCACAAAATCCCCACCGGCGTGCCGATGAACAGGCCGCTTAAGGTAATCAGCAGGCTGCCCCAGATGGCGTTGCGCAGGCCGCCTGCCATGCCCGGCGGCGGCGTATCGAGTTGGAAAATGCCGGTGCCCAAGCCGTTGAAGCCTTCGTAGAACAGCGTGTAGAAAATCCAACCCAGCCAAAACAGGCCGAACGCCATAGTGAGCCAGGCCATGGTTAGATTGAAGCGGTTGAGCAGCCTGCGGCGGCGGTAAACGGGGTTGTTGGCGGATTTTTCCATAACCATGCTCCTAGTGTTTGCTGCCTTCGTTGCGCTGCATATGCAGCAGCATCAGTTTGGAAATACACAGCACCACAAAGGTGATCACAAACAGAATCAAACCCAGATAGAGCAGTGAAGAGAGATGCAGCGGATCAACCGCCTCGGCAAATTCGTTGGCCAGCGCGGAAGTAATCGACACGCCCGAGTTATACAGGCTGCTGCTGATATTGAAGGTGTTGCCGATAACGAAAGTTACCGCCATCGTTTCGCCCAGCGCGCGCCCCAAACCCAAGATAATGCCGCCGACCACACCGGTTTTGGTGTAGGGCAGCACCACGTGGCGCACCACTTCCCATTTGGTGCTGCCCAGGCCGTAAGCCGATTCTTTCAGCATGGTGGGCGTGATTTCAAACACGTCGCGCATCACCGAAGCGATAAACGGGATAATCATAATCGCCAGAATCAGCCCGGCCGCAAACAGGCCGATGCCCATGGGCGCTCCCTGAAACAGCGCGCCCACCACCGGCAGCCTGCCGACGGTTTCGATAAAAAACGGTTGGATATGTTCGGAAAACACGGGGGCGAACACAAACAAGCCCCACATGCCGTAGATAATCGAAGGAATGCCCGCCAGCAGTTCCACGCAGATGCCCAGCGGGCGGCGCAGCCAGGCGGGGCAGAGTTCGGTGAGGAAAACGGCGATGCCGAAGCTGACCGGAACCGCAATCAAGAGCGCAATCGCCGAAGTAACCAGCGTGCCGTACACCGGCGCCAACGCACCGTAGCGCCCCTGAACCGCATCCCATTCCGACGAGGTGAAAAAACCGAAGCCGAATTCGCGCATACTCGGCAGCGCACCGACAACCAGCGAAATCAGAATGCCGCCCAAACTCGCCAGAACCAGCAGGGCGAAAAAGCGGGTGGTGCCCACAAACAGCGTGTCGAGCAGGTGTTGGCGTTTCAGTTTTTGGTGAAGCCCGTCCATAACGCGTTTTCATAGGAAGTTAACGAATGAAAGGCAGTATAGCGGTGTAATGTTTCAGCAATATTACAATACAGGCCGTCTGAAAGTTTCAGACGGCCTGCGGCTTGTGCAAAACTGTTTCAACGTCCGGTAACACTTTTCCCGTTACTCCCGCCTGCTCGGCGGTAGTGCAGCGGACTTGCGAAGCTAATGACGGGATTTAAGCATTTCAGACGGCCTTAACCGCAGGCCGCTTCGCCCACAAACATACGGCGGTTGTGAAAGGCGGCCAGCGTGCCGCGGTGGCCGATGCTCACGATAATGCTCTCGGGCAGGCGTTCGCGGATTAAGGTATAGAGCGCGGCTTCGGTCGGTTCGTCGAGCGCGGCGGTGGCTTCGTCGAGCAGCACCATTTTCGGCTTCGTGAGCAGAATGCGCACAAACGCCACACGCTGCAATTCGCCCGGCGAGAGCCGGTTTTGCCAATCGTCGGGCTTGTCGAGCTTGTCGGCGAGGTGGCCGAGACAGCAGGCCTGCATGGCGGCCACCAGTTCGGGGTGGTGCGGATCGATATCGGGGTAGCACACGGCTTGGCGCAGGCTGCCTTGCGGTGTGTAGGGGCGTTGCGGCACAAACAGAATATCGCGGTGTGCGGGGCGGCCGATGGTGCCGCTGCTGCCGAACGGCCACAAGCCCGCCAGCGTGCGCAGCAGCGAGGTTTTGCCGCAGCCGCTGGGGCCTTGTATCAAGAGTGCGTCGCCGCTTTTAACATTCACGTTCAAGTTGTTCAGCAGCACGCCGCCGTTGTGGCGGTAGAGCGTTACGTTTTCGAGCGAGAGGCCGTCTGAAACCTCGTTAACCTGCGGCGTGCCGGTTTGTTTGATTTGGTTGGCGCTGGTGAGAAAACCGCTCAAACGCTCCAAACGGGCGCGGTAGGCGGTAAATTCTTCGTAGAAATTGCGGAAAAACGATAAAGCGCGTTGCAGGCGGTTGAATGCCTGCACGGTTTGGTGCATATCGCCGATTTTGATTTGCCCGGCAAAAAAGCGCGGGGCTTGCAGCATCAGCGGCAAAAGCTGCACGCCCTGCGTGAGCAGGTCGTTGAAACCGTTCAAGGTAACGCTTTGGCGGGCGATTTTCCAGCGGTTGCGGATAATGGCGGCAAAACGTTCGCCAAGCTGCTGCCGTTCGCGCCATTCGCCGTTGTAAAACGCCACGCTCTCGGCGTGGTCGCGCACGCGGATCAGCGAATAGCGGTAGTCGCCGTTGAGTTTTTCGTTGTCGTAGTTATAGCGGATCAGCGGTTTGCCTATCCACATTGCCGCCACGGTGGAAAGCAGCACGAACACAAACACGAAAAACACCATGCCGCGCGGAATTTCAAAGCCGAGCAGGCTCAAAATGCCCGACAGCCCCCATAAAACGATGGTGAATTCAATCGCCGAAATCACCGAATTGAGCATGCCGCGGATAAATTCGATGGTGGAAGCGATAAATTCCTGCGCATCCTGCTGGATACGCTGGTCGATATTGTCGGGCGCGTGGCGGCGCATTTGCAGGCGGTAATAGTTTTTATCGGCCAGCCAGCGTTCGGTGAGCACGGCGTTTAATTTTTCCGACCACTTAATCGCCAGCGCCTGATCGAGAAAATCGTTCACGATGCCGTTGAACGTGCGCATCAGCACCACGCCCGCGTTAATCAGGGCGAAAAACCAAAACGCCTGCGCTTTCGCATCTTGCAGGGCGCTGTATAAGCCGTTGTAGAAAAAGGTGTTTAAAACGTTCAGGCGGATTTCGGTGAGCAGCAGCAGCACCATCAGCGTAACCGTCAGCGCGGTTTTGGCACCGCTTTTTTTATCGATACAGGGGCGCAGGATATACCAAAACTGTTTGCCGAAGCGGGTTTTGCCCGCCAGAAAAACAATCAGCACCAAAGCGGCCATCACGCCGCCGAGGGTTTGCAGCAGCCACATCGGGCTGTCGTTGAGTTCGATTTGCCATTTTTCCATATTGATTGAAGCGCACCGTGAAAGGCCGTCTGAAACGTTTTCAGACGGCCTTTATATAGCCGGCAAACATTTTCCGCCGCAAGGTAATGCCGTGGCGGGAAAGTGGGCGGCCATAAGGTTTGAAAAGATAAACAATGTAAATATAAATGAGAATATTTGTGAAGCAAAAACAACGGATTGAAAAATTTTACAAAGCCGTTTTTTTAATATTCCGATAACTTCGAATTATAATACGCCGAAATGATGCAAGTGAAGATAATTCTCAAAATTGATTTATCTGTTGTTTAATTTTATTTAACCCGACAGAGTATGCGTATGAAAAAACAAACACATAAAATCGCCTTGCTGCCTTTACTGGTTTTGCAGGCATGGGCTTATGCCGATACAACCGCCGCGACCGCTGCGCCGGCGGCAGCCGAAAATGCCGAAATCGAAACCGTGGTGGTAAAGGGCAGGGCGGCGAAATCCTATTCCATCGCCAGCGACGGCGACCTGCGCGACCGCGTGAACTTGGGCCTGCTCGGCAAAGCCAACGCTTTTACCGCGCCGATTACCGTGGTGAACTACGATGAAAAAGCCCTCAACAACACCGAAGCGCGCACTTTGGTGGATGCCGTCGCCAAAAACGATGCTTCCACATGGCAGTTCGGCGGCGAGAGCAACACGCTTACCGGCCTGTATTTCCGCGGTTATCAATTGGATGCCCGCCAATTCAGCGTAAACGGCCTGGCCGGTATGTACGGCACGCAGGGCACGTCCAGCGTGCAGGTGGCTTCGGCGCAGTTGATTAAAGGCGCGTCCACCGCCGTAAACGGCATGGACCCCGAAGGTGCGGTATCCGGCGCGGTAAATATCGAAACCAAAAAAGCCGCCGACGAAGGCAACCGCAAAATCGGTTTGGGCTGGTTCAGCGACAGCCGTGCACAAGGCACATTCGATTTGGGCCAACGTTTCGGCAGCGACAAGCAGTTCGGCGTGCGCGCGAACGGCAAGCTGCGCCACGGCGACACCCCGCGCGACGGCTTTAGCGAAGACAACAAAGAATTCGCGCTCAATGCCGATTACCGTGGCGAAAAACTGCGCGTGGCGTTCGATTCCATTTATTCCAAACGCAAAGTTAACGGTGGCCGCGCCCGTATTCAAGATATCCAAAACGCCAACGGCCGCCTGTTTGACGCGCCCGACGGCAAAACCAATCTGTTACCAAGCTGGAACTGGCAGAATACCGTCGGCCAAACCAATATGCTGACGTTTGAATATGACCTTGACGCACCGGTGCAAATCACCGGCGGCATCGGTTACAACAAAGCGCGTTATTACGGCACACTGATTTCGCCGACCGCCTGCGCAAGCGCGACGGCAACAAGTGCGCAGAGCGGAAACAATTGCGACGGTACGCAATACACCACCGGCCGCGCCCGTATGACCGACCAATATTTCCGCACCCTGAGCATGAATCTGGCAGCGCGCGGCGAATTTGAAACCGGGCCGGTGAGCCACAACTGGAGTGCGGCATTCGACCGCATCATCCGCAACCGCACCACGCTGCAAAGCGCGCAAAGTGCAGCCAACAGCAGCCGCGTGATTACGCCTTACGGCGCAACCAGTATTGAAGAGCAGTTGGCGGCATACAGCCCCACTATCCCGACAGCGATGAGCACCAGCTTGGATACCGGCACCAAGGTTAACAGCTTTGCTTTATCCGACACCTTGGGCTTTGCCGGCAACAAATACCGCCTGACTTTGGGCGGCCGCTATCAAATGGTTGACCAAGAAGACAAAATAGAAGGGCGAAGTGTTGATGCCGCACGCTTCAGCCCCATGGCCATGGCCGCTTGGGTGCCTTCGCCTGATTTAGTGGTTTACGGCAACTATATGGAAGATTTGGAGCCTTCCGAACTACGCATAGATGATGACGGCAACGCAACCATGGCCGACCCGCGCGTCAGCCGCCAGTTTGAAATCGGCGTGCGCAAAAACTGGGGTGATTTCGTTACCACGCTGAATGCTTTCCAAATCACCCGCCCGGGTTATTGGCGCGGCACCACCACCACCGGCACGGATTTTGCCGCCTTGAGCGCCGCAGGCTTGGCTTACAGCGGCAAAGAGCAGGGTAAAGAGCGCAACCGCGGTATCGAATTCAACACTTATGCCAACCTGTTAAACCAAACCCTGCGCCCGAGCTTCGGCATTATGTATCTGCAATCGCGCGTGAAAGATTACCCGAATGCTGCCGATAATCTGGTGAGCGGCGTGCAGGTGGCTAATCCGCGCGTAATCGCCAAAGCAGGCATCGAATGGGATACGCCGTTTGTTAAGGGCTTGACTTTGAGCAGCAATGTCCAATATTTCGGCAAATCCTATCAGCGTACCGATAAGGCTTACGCGTTCCCGTCGTACACCCTGGTGGATGTGGGCGCACGCTACAAAACCAAACTGGGCGGCAAAAACGCTTTAACGGTTAGTGGTGCGGTGGAAAACCTGTTCAACAAAAACTACTGGCAGGTTCAGCGCGGCCAATACGACCGCAGCTTCGCCGGTAGGCATGCCGCGAACTTATTGGCTGAAAGCCGAGCTGGAGTTTTAATTTAACCGGCATTAACCGACAGGCCGTCTGAAATCTTTTCAGACGGCCTGTAACTTTTGCAAAGCTATCTTAAGGCCGTCTGAAACGCGTATAGTGAATTAACTTAATAATCAGGACACATGTCATGCTCGGGTCAAGCCCGAGCATGACGGCAGTTTGGATATTTCAGACGGCCTGAGGTTTTGCAAAAGCTTCGGCCGATTCGTGCCAAAGTCGGGTAAAATGCGGCTTTTTTATTCCAACAATCTCAACAATCTCTTTATTTTCCGGAGTCTTTTATGGCAGCAGAAGGTGCGGGCGAACTGATTAAAATGGTTGCCCTGCTCGGCTCGGCGGTGGTGGCCGTGCCTTTGTTCAAACGCTTGGGGCTGGCTCGGTGCTCGGTTATCTGGCGGCGGGTTTGGTTATCGGCCCGTTCGGCCTGAAACTGTTCGACGACCCGCAGGCGATTATCCATATTGCCGAATTGGGCGTGGTGATGTTCCTGTTCATCATCGGCCTCGAAATGAACCCCTTGCATCTGTGGGCCTTGCGCCGCCAGATTTTCGGTTTGGGCAGTTTGCAGGTGGTGCTGGCGGCCTTCATGCTCACGCTGGTGGGCATTTTCGGTTTCGACGCGCCCTGGCAGGTGGCGTTCGTTTGCGCTTCGGGTTTCGTGCTCACTTCTACGGCGATTGTGATGCAGGTATTGGGCGAGCGTAACGAGCTGGCCAGCCGAGGCGGGCAACGCATGGTGTCAATTCTGCTGTTTGAAGATTTGCTGATTGTGCCGCTGCTGGCGATTGTGTCTTTCCTTGCGCCGCATGATCCGGCGTATGCCGCCGAAACCGGCTCGGTGTGGCTGAAGCTGGGCACGGCGGCATTATCGGTGGTGGTGCTGGTGGCGGCCGGTTTGTGGCTGCTGAACCCGCTGTTCCGCGTGTTGGCCAAATCCAAGGCGCGCGAAGTGATGACGGCGGCGGCGCTGCTGGTGGTGCTGGGCGCGGCCTTACTGATGGAAGAGGGCGGCCTGTCGATGGCGATGGGGGCGTTTGTGGCCGGTGTGCTGCTGTCGGAATCCAGCTTCCGCCATCAGCTCGAAGCGGACATCGAGCCTTTCCGCGGCCTGCTGCTCGGCCTGTTTTTCCTCGGCGTGGGCATGGCGTTGGATTTAAATGTGGTGGCGCAAAACTGGCAGATTATCGTGTCGGGTGTGCTGGCCCTGATGGCGGCCAAGGCGGCGGTGATTTACTTTGTGGCGCGGGCAGCGAAAAGCAGCCGCGCCGAAGCGGCGGAGCGTGCGGTGATGATGGCGCAGGGCGGTGAATTTGCCTTTGTGCTGTTTTCGGCCGCGTTTTCGCAGAAAGTGATTGATGCCACCGTGAATGCCAATATGACGGCGATTGTGGTGCTGTCGATGGCGCTGACGCCGCTGTTTCTGATTCTGCACGGCAAATACCTCGCCCCGCGCCTGAAGCAGAAAGGTGCGGAACGCGAAGACGACGAAATCCACGAGCAAAAAGCGGTGATTGTGATCGGCATGGGGCGTTTCGGCCAGATTACCACCGATATCCTGCGCATGTGCGGCTACCCGCTGACCATTATCGACAAAGACCCGGTGATGGTGGACGGCATGAACAAATACGGCATCAAAACCTATTTCGGCGACGCCTCGCGGCCGGAATTGCTGTTCACCGCCGGCATCGAAAAGGCGCAGTTGCTGGTGGTGGCGATAGACGATAAAGAACAGGCGCTGCACATCGTCGCATTCGCCCGCAAGGTCAACCCCGATCTCAAAATCATCGCCCGCGCCTACGACCGCATCCACACCTTCAAACTCCACCGGACGGGTGCGGATGCCGCCGTGCGCGAAACCTTTGATTCCGCCGTGCGCACCGGCCGCACCGCGCTCGAAGTGTTGGGCATGGAAAAAGGCAAGGCCGACGAAATCAGCCGTTTCTATTTCCACCGCGACCGCGCCCGCGTAGCCAGAATGGCGCCGCTCTACAATCCCGAAGACGCAATCTTCCAAAACGAGGAAATGCTCAACGTGGCCAAGCAGGAAGACGCCGAAACCGCCGCCATGATGCAGGCGCTGATGCGCGGCGAAGTGGTGGAATGGCCTGATGAAAGCGAAGCGGCATGGCCGTCTGAAAACGCGGCCGGCGAAAAAGCCGCTTTATTGAAATAACAACGGCTTGAGGCTTTTGCAAAGCATTGGGGCCGTCTGAAAGCTATTTCCCGTTATTCCCGCCTGTGCGGCGGAGCGTATCGGACTTGCAAAGCCAATGGCGAAAGCCGGGCATTTCAGACGGCCTAAACGACTTACAAAGATTATAAGGAATATCGATGAACACCGAAAAACTCACCGCAAAAACCAAAGACGTCGGCGGCATCCCCGTCGCCCGCCTGTTGCCGCAAGGCAGCCGCCGCACCATTGGCGCGTGGTGTTTTCTCGACCACGCAGGCCCCGCCGCATTTGCGGCGGATGCAGACGGCCTTCAGGTTGGCGCCCACCCGCACACCAATCTGCAAACCTTCACTTGGATGTTGGCAGGCGAAGTGTGGCACCAGGACAGTTTGGGTTTCCGCCAACTGATCCGCCCCAAGCAGGTCAACCTGATGACCGCCGGCACCGGCAGCGCGCGCGGCATCGCCCACACCGAGCAAACACCCGCCGGCATCAAGGAGCTGCACGCGGTGCAACTGTGGATTGCGCTGCCGATGAACCAAGAAATCGAACCCGGCTTCCAACACTATCCCGAGCTGCCCGAATGGCAGGAAAACGGCATGCGCCATGTGTTGACCACCGGCAGCTTCGGCGGCCATACCGCGCCCACCGCCCAACACAGCCCACTCGTCGGCGTGGACATGCAGTTCGACCAATCCGCACGCATCAGCATTCCCGCACAAGCCGGCTGGGAATACGGCGTATTGGTGATTGCCGGCAGCATCAGCGTGGGCGGGCAGACCTTTGCGGCCGACGAGCTGGCCTTTATCGAAGCCGGCGGTGCCGAATCGTTTACGCTCGAGGGCGAAGCCGGCAGCCACATCATGCTCTTGGGCGGCGAGCCGCTGCCGCACCCCACCGTGATTTGGTGGAACTTCGTTGCCGACAGCCGCGAAGCCCTGCAACAGGCCGTGGCCGACTGGAACGGCGGCAGCAGCCGTTTCGGCGCGGAAATCGACTTGGGCGGCACCAAGCTGAAACGTTTGGTCGCACCGGAAGTGCCGCAAGGTTTGCGTTAAACAAAGCGGACGAAATTTTTGCAAGCCGTTCAGGCAGTCTGAAACATCCGATTATCGTCATTAGCTTCGCAAGTCCGCTGTGCTACCCCGTCTGCGCGGGGATGGCGAGACACAAACTTTTTCAGCACATGGTGAAACCAAGTGAGATAAATATATAGGGGGGTGTGAGATAAATGGGATTTTTGGGGATGAAGTTGGATTTGGTGGGATGGGAGATTTGAAACGATGTTGCACAGGGTGTAACAAAATGAACGGGCTGATTTGGCCCGTTTTTTATATGCCTTTGCTCAGGGATTTTAAGGCGATGTCGAGGAGTGCGCGCTCGGCGCCGGGTTGAAGTTGGCCTGCGCCGCTGATGGGAAGGTATGGGCGGGCGGGGATGGTTACTTTTTTGCCTCTGCCCGCTTGACCGCCGAGGTGGTGGACGGCGGCGTATTTTTTGTTGCTGCCGATGCGGGCAAAGTCGTTGCCGGTTTGGGTGCTGATGCTGGCGGCAAGTTGGCCGGAGAGTTGCAGGGTTTTGCCGCTGTCTGCGTCGGCGCGCCGGCTGCGCAGCCATTTTTTGCCGCCCCAGCTCTCGCTTTCGAAGTTGTCTTCTGTGAGGGAAACCATTTCGGTGGCGATGGCGCGCATCATGGGGCGGGTGTTGGTGGCGTTTTTCAGCAGTTGGCTGAGGCCATGCTGTAATTGTTTATCGTCTAGGCTGATTTCCAGCATTTTTTTCTACCGTAATTATCCAATTTCCTAAGGCTTTTCCTTTATGGGCAACCTTTGTAAGACTAAATACCGCCCTGTTTGAGCCACTTTCGGCCACAAAACCTGCCAATAAAATCGCGAGACTTGAAGCCTGTATGCTTTCCCGTTCGGTTTTTAAGTTGACGGCAATGCTGCGTACTAGTTTCCCTAAGTCCTCATCTGACCAATCAAGATAAGAGGCTGCTTGTTTTTCATCTTCTGTCAAAATCAATTCTGCCATATTTATCCTTTCAGCAAATCCAATACCCATGACAAGGCTGTTTTGCTGGCCGCCAGCCCTTTTTTAAAGCGGTTGTCGGCCATCATGTCTTTTAATGCGGTGCGGGCGATATCGGGGTGTACGGCTTGGGCTTTATCGGCGGCAACCCGTGCCATGCGGTTAAGCATGGCTTGCCCTTGGTTGGCGTTGAAGCCGACATTGGGGGCGACGAAGGTGCCGTTGATGCGGATACCTGTGCGTTGGCCGTAGCGTGCCTCGCCGGTGTACTCATTGGTGCCGATATCGACGGTAACGGTTTCAAGCGGCGGGCTGGGCTGCACTTTGGCCGCGCCGCGCGATTCGGAAAGCGGCTTGACGCGGCAGCGGCAGCGGTAGTCGAGCGGCGGATAGAGGGTGTTCCACACGGGATCGGTGGCGGCGTACACCTTGCCATGAAGCAAGCGGTGGCTTGCGCGGGTTCGGCTGTCGTTGATGGCGACGTACTCCCAATATGGGTGGGTGTCGATGCTCTCCATCATCTCGGCGTAGCGGCCGGCCATGTAGGCCGACTGCATATTGGTAAGATAGATGGTTTTGAGGCGGTGCGGGCTGCCGAGCTGTACGTTTTGGGCGTCGCCGGTATCGGGGTTGGCTACGTCTTTGCGCCCCCACCAGCCTTTTGCTTGAAGTATGGGGGTCAGTTCTCGGCTGAATTCCTCCAGCGTTTGGCCGTTTTCAAGCGCTTTGAGTGCCGCACTATATATATCGTCCAACACATCCATTTTGGCGGTTTTGGTGAAGCCGCGCGCGATAAATCGGCGCGGCTTCAACATGGGTAGATTGGGTCGAAGACCCGACAAAACCTTCAAGAAAGTAATAATGTTGGGTTTCCAACCCAACCTTGTATCTTCCCGCCCATGTGGATAAAGCGCATTATCCACACACCCGGCAGGGCAGGATATTGTACCCAACCTGAGTGCCCCGACACTGCAACGCAGATAAACCTGCCCTGCCATTCATCATCACAATCTGAACAGTAACCGAGTGCGCGGCTAAACCGCTGACACTGCATAAACAAGGAAAGATATATGATGGAGCTTAAATATTTTATCGGCATCGATGTTTCCAAAGCCAAACTCGATGCAGCTTGGCTCAAAGATGTCCAAGCATACCGCTACCGCAGTAAAGTGCTGGGCAATAACCCCAAAGGCTGCTTACAACTGTTCGACTGGATCCGTAAAAACATCACCACCGATTTGGCCGAAATCGGCAGTGCGCCGGACGAAGTGGTTTTGTCCATCCGCCAAATCCAAACCGCCATCAGCGACAGCATGGCCGAATTGCAGCGGGATATTGATGAGCACATCGACCGCCATCCTGATTTAAAACACGATATCGAGCTGCTGAAAACCATTCCCGGCGTGGGTGATGCGGTTGCGCCGCGTATGGCTCTGCTCTACCGCAGCCGCCCGTTTCGAAGCGCTGCGCAAATGGCCGCCTTTCCGGGGCTGGTTCCGAAGGAGCGCACATCAGGCCAATACAGAGGCAAGGTACGGCTGAGCAAACAGGGTAACAGCAAATTCCGGGCATTGCTGTATATGCCGGCGGTAGTAGCAAAAGGTTGCAATCCCGACATTAGAGCCTGCTGCGAGCGCCTGCCGGCAAGAGGCAAGAGCAAAATGCAGGCCATTGGTGCCGTAATGCGCCGTTTGGTTCATATTTGTTTTGGTGTACTGAAGCATCAAACGGTTTATCAAGCCCGAACGGTCAATTTTTAATGGCTTGTGCTTGACTGGGAAGACAGTATCTACCCATACTGATTGAGCACCGCCAAACAAACGGCATACTTTCGGGTATGCCGTTTTTCTTTCGGGTTTGTTTTCAGACGGCCTGCGACCTTTGCAAAGGTCTCAAACTATAAATCAGATCAACCGTTTTCCAGCCAGTCGGCCAGCAGGCCGGTATCGATATCCCAGGCCCAGATGCCGTTGCCGCTGCCGTCGAGGCCGCGCAAAAAGAGGTAGCGCACGGCGATTTTCGGCACGGGTTGTTGCCGCGAACGGAAATAGCGGGCGGTGGCGACGGCGTAAATCAGGGCTTGCAGGTAATAGTGGTGGTGCGCCACCGCTTCGTTCATGGCCGCTTGGTGGTAATCGGCGGCGGTTTGCCCGAGATGGTTGGATTTGTAGTCAATTAAGGTAACGAGGCCGTCTGAATGCAGGCACACCATGTCGATAAAGCCGTTTAAAAAACCTTTTACATCGTTGAAATCCAACAGTTGCGCGGCGGTGGCGCATTCGGCGGGCAGGCCGTTATCGGGGCGGGCGAACCATTGCTGCAAATGCTTGAGCGAGAAATCGTGCATATACAGCGTGAATGCCATTTCGGCGCGGCGGCGTTTGGTGGGGGTGTCGGCGAGCGTGCCGCCGCCCAAGGGCGCGAGGCGGGTGTGCTCGAGCATGGTTTCGACGGCCTGCTGCCAGTGCGGCTCGAAGCCGTAGCGTTCGAGGGTGGTGCGCACGAGTTCGCTTTGGCCGGAGGCGGGCGCGGAAAAGTCGAACTGTTCCAAAATTTCGTGCAGACACACGCCGGCATCGGCACCGCGCGGGAAGGTGTGAATATCGTGCAGAACGGGGCTTTCAGACGGCCTGATTGCAGGTGTGTTGTCGGTTTCGGCGGCGTCGATTGCAGGTTGCAGCTCTTCGCGGGAGTGTTCTTCCGCGTTGCTGTGGCGGGTTTGGCGGCTCAAGCCGGTGAAGCTGGTGTGGCTCACGGTTTCAAAGCGGCGCTCGGGCAGAGTTTGGGCCTGATAGCGGCCGTCTGAAACCGTTGGCATCCGGTAACTTGCTGCCGGCGGTGCGCTTTCTATGAAAACAAAGTCGGTGTTTGGCGGGGCGTTTTCGATAAAACGCTGCCAGTTGTGTTGCAGCAGGGCGGCTTTTTCGGTTTTGTAGGCGGCTTCGGCTTCGATACGGCTGGTGTCGGCACCGCCTTCGAGCAGGTAGGCCAGCGGGTTGCGGGGTGTGTCGCCGCAATGGGCGGCATATACGGTTAGGCGTTCTTCGGCGCGGGTGAGGGCCACATAGAGCAGGCGCAGGTTTTCGCTGAGTGTTTCGTCGGCCAGGCGGTTTTCGTCGGCTTCGTCCGGCTGGTGCGGCGCGAGCAGCTCGGCCTGACCGTTGCGGTGGAGAATCTGCCAGTGGTTGTTTCCAGGTTTTTTGGCGTCCCACGCAAACGGGCAGAACACCACGGGATACTGCAAGCCTTTGGCGGCGTGCATGGTAACGATTTTCACCAGGTTTTCGTCGCTTTCCAGCCGCAGCAGGTTGCTGTCGGGGTGGCTGCGGCCATCTTCCGAGGCCGTCTGAATCTGTGCCAGCAGCCATTGGTGCAGCGCGGCGGGGCTGAGGCTTTGTTCGCTTTCTTCGGCCAGCCGCTCGATAATCTGGTGGTAGTTGGTGAGGCTGCGCTCGTTGCCTTGCGCCAGCAGCCGCGCTTCGATGCCGTGGCGTGCGGCAAACTGCTGCATAGCGGTGTAGATGCCGTATTGCTGCCAGGTTTCGGCGGCGGTTTGCGCCGATGCAATCCATTCGAGCAGGCTGCTTTCGTTGCGGTTGAGGGCGTAGAGTTCGGCGGCGGTTTGGCGGAACAGCACGCCGCCGAGCACGAAGCGCAGCGGCCCGGTGTCGTGCGGTTGCAGCCAGAAGCCGAGCAGGGCGGCGAGGGCGGCGGCTTCTTCGGTGGCGAACACCGATTCGCGGCTTAACAGCACGCTTTGGATGCCGCGCTTTTTCAATTCGGCGGCCACCATCTGCCCTTCGCGGTGGGTGCGCACCAACACGGCAATCTGCCCCGCTTGCAGCGGTTTTCCGGCTTCATCGGGGTGTTTTTGGTAGTTCAGACGGCCTGAAGCGGCTTGGTTGAGCAGGTCGGCGGTTTCGTCGGCGCAGTATGCGGCGGCGCGGTGGCGCAGCATGTCTTTGTTATCGCCCTCGTCGGGGCGGTTGAGCCAGCGCACCTGTATGGCGCTGCCGCCGCCGTTCAGACGGCAGGTTTCGCGTGCGGCATCAACATCGGCATAGCCGATATGTTCGAGCACGAACGGGCGGTTTTTTTGCTTGAAAAGGGCGTTGATGCCGCGTATCAGGCTGCCGTGGCTGCGGTGGTTGACCGCGAGCGTGTAGTGTTTGCCGGCATCGCGCGCGGCTTGCAGGTAGGCGTGGATGTCGGCGCCGCGGAAGCTGTAGATGGCCTGTTTGGGGTCGCCCACCAGAAACAGCGGGCGGTTTTGTTCGGCAAACAGGCGGTTGAAAACGGCGTATTGCAGCGGGTCGGTGTCTTGGAATTCGTCTATCAGCGCGGCCTGCCAGTTGGCTGCGGCGGTTTGCGCCAGCGTGGCGGCGTGCGCGCCGGTGGTGAGGGCGTTGTAAACGTCGAGCAGCAAATCGTCGAACACGCGTTCGCGGCGGTTTTTTTTGCGCTCGGCCAGCGCGGCGGCGAGATGGTCGAGCAGGTCGAAATAGAGGGCGGCAAGGGCGTCTTGTTCGGCTTGGGCGACGCTTGCCAGTTTGCGGCCGAACTCGGCCAGTTTGTTGAATTCGACTTGGGTTTCGGCATCCACCGTTTTGCCTTTTTTGAGTTTGCCGGGCAGTACATCGGCGGAAAGGTTTTCCAGACGTTTGAAAAAATCTTTGCCGTCTTTCGGCACGTCGGGCAGGCGGTTGTTTTCTGCGGCCTGTTGCAGGGTGGCGAAGAGTTCTTGATAGGAATTTTTTCTGAAATAGGTGCCGTTTAAAACGGTTGCGGACAGCGCCCAAAACTTTTCTTCCAAAGCGGGCAGGGCGGTGCGGATTTCTTGCCAGATTTGTTCCAATTCGGCATAGCTTGCGGCCAAATCGCCCGCAGGCCGTCTGAAAACCAAATAGGGGCGGGCGGTAAAGTTTTTAACGGCTGCCAAGGCGGTTTGCGGGGTTTGGCGGTGTTTGAACACCAGTTGCGCCAATAAAGGGTCGGGCGCTACTTTGGTGCGCCAGAAATCTTGCGCGGGCACAAGCAGGCGCTCGCGGGTGTCGTCGGTGAGTTCCACGTCGAACGGTACTTGGCACAGAAAGGCATAATCGCGCAGCAGCCGCTGGCAGAAGCCGTGTATGGTGTAAATCGCGGCGTTGTCGAACCGGCCGACGGCGGCCTTCAGGCGCACAATCAGCCGCTCGCGGCTTTCTTGCCGCAGGGCTTGTTGCAGCAGCGGCAGGATAAAGTTGTCGCCGGAGTGGCGGCTGCGGCAGTGGTTTTGCAGGCCGTCTGAAGTGCCGCCGTGTTCCAATGCCGATAAGGCGTCGTCCAAACGCGCGCGCAGGCGGGTTTTCAACTCGGCGGTGGCGGCTTTGGTGAAGGTAACCACCAGCACGCTTTCCACCGGCATTTTTTCGAGCACGATCAGGCGGGTGAAGAGGGCGGCGATGTTGTAGGTTTTGCCCGTGCCGGCCGAGGCTTCAATCAGGTTGGTGCCTTCGATGGTGATGGCGAGGGGGTCGAACGGCTGTGCGTGCATGGCGGCTTGGAAAATAGGTTGGAAGTAGGGCGGTTTTGATTATTCAGACGGCCTGAAGCATTTGCAAATTCCTGCCGGTGTTTGCAGAGCCGGTGCCGTATGCGGGCATGGGCGCACACAGACGGTTTTGGGTTGCGCCCTCTGTTTATTCTTTGGTTTTATTCTTTGATGATGCCGCGCGCTTTGAGCAGGGCGGTTTTGAAGTCTTCTTCGTAATCTTTCTGCACGCCCGGAATCGGGTCGTGTTTGCCGCGGCCGCTCATTTTCAGGTGGTAGATAATCACTTCGTCGGTCAGCTCGGCAAGCGGTTTGTCGAAGCCCGCTTCGTCGGCGATTTTCTGCAAAACCTGCGGCAGGTTCAGCTCGGGGTCTTTCGACCAATAAGGTTGCAGCAGCTCGAGCAGTTCGCGTAAACGGTGGCTTCTCATGGCGGTTCCTTTTTGTGGCGGTATGTAAATTAAGCGGATAGTGTAAGGGTTTTTGCGGCGCGGCACAAAGGTATCAGGCCGTCTGAACAATTGTTTTCAGACGGCCTGAAGTTTGCAGGGTGCAGGCTTTTATAGTAACCGGCTTAAGAAAAAGTACAACCGTCATACTCGGGCTTGACCCGAGTATCTTTATTTTCTTTGAACTCGGAGATACTCGGGTCAAGCCCGAGTATGACGGAGCGGTTGCTAAACAAGTGGTTTAACTCTGGCGGCGGGCGTGCAAAAACGCCTGCAATTTGGGTTCGTCTAAAAACCAATGGCAGATTTCGGTGCCGCCGTGCAGCAAAACGGGCACCAGCTCGTTGTATTTTTCTTCCAACTGCGGGTCGCTGTCCACGTCGATGATTTCCAAATCAAATCCGTATTCGGCTTGGTAGGGCAGCAGGGCGTCGCGCATTTTGTGGCACAGGCTGCAATATTCGCGGAACATCAGCGTTAACGCCAAACGGTTTTCAGACGGCATGGCCGCCACCTTCTTTCTTTTTGCGCGGCTTGCGGCGGCGTTTGCGTTTTTCTCCGCTTTCGCTGCCGCTTTCTTGCTCCTGCTTGGCGCTCATCAGCAGGCGGGTTTCGTCGTCGGCGTGTTGGAAGGCCGTCCACCATTGCGCCAGCTCGGAATCGGCGCTGCCCGTTTCGGCGCGCAGCAGCAGAAAATCGTAGGCGGCGCGGAAGCGCGGCTGGGCAATCAGGCGGTGCGGCCGTGCGCCGCGGCGGTTGGCAAACTGCGGTTGGAGCTGCCAGATTTCGCGCATGGTGGCGGAAAACCGCTGCGGCACGCCCCAGCCTTTTTCGATGTCGCGCAGCTCGTTAACGGCCTGCGTGAGTGCGGGTGTCGGTTTGAGACCTGCGGCGAGGTTGCGCTGCCAATAATTTTCGAGTTGCGGCCACATCACGGCGGCCAGCACGAAACCCACCGACACCGATTTATCGGCGCGCAAACGCTCGTCGGTGTTGCGCAGGGCCAGCGTAACGATGTTCTGCCCGCCTTTGCCCGCCTGTTGCAGGGCGGTGAGAATCGGGTGGATGTCGGCGGCAACGCCCAAGCGTTCCAACTGCGCCAGGCATTGCAGGGCGTGGCCGGAAAACAGCAGCTTCATGATTTCGTCGAACAGGCGCGCCACCGGCTCCTGTTTCAGACGGCCTGCATACTCCGCCACCGGCGCGGCGGTTTCCTGCTCCACTTCAAAACCGAGTTTGGCCGACAGGCGCACGGCACGCAACACGCGCACGGGATCTTCCTGATAGCGTGCGGCCGGGTCGCCGATCATCACCAGCTTGCGGGCGCGGATGTCGGCCACGCCGTGGTGGAAATCGGTAATCTGCTGGCGTATCGGGTCGTAATACAGCGCGTTGCAGGTGAAGTCGCGGCGCATGGCGTCTTCTTCCATGCTGCCGTAGGTGTTGTCTTTCATGATGCGGCCGTGCTCGTTGTGCTGCACCTTGCCGCCGCCGCGGAATGTGGTTACTTCGATGGTTTCCGGCCCCACCATCACATGCACGATCTGAAAGCGCCGGCCGATGATGCGGCTGCGGCGGAATATTTTGCGCACCTGTTCGGGCGTGGCATCGGTGGCCACGTCGAAATCTTTCGGCTCGATGCCCAGCAACAGGTCGCGCACCGCCCCGCCCACCACATAGGCTTCAAACCCTTCGTTGTGCAGACGGCGCACCACCTTTTCGGCGGCAAAGCTGAGCATATCGGCGCTGATGCGGTGTTCGGCGAACGGAACCACTTCTTTGTGCGCACGCGCTCCGCCCGATTTGCCGGGCAGCACCTTGTGCAGCCATTTTTTCAACATATTGTTCCAACCATAAAACAAGGCCGTCTGAAACGCCTGAAACCTTTGCAGAAAACCCTGCGTACAAACCTTTCTGCAAAGGTTTCAGACGGCCTGCGTTACTCAATCAGCGGGGTTGTTTGCCAAACCCGCCGCGCTTTGTAAAACGGCGCATTATACCCCATCGCCACACGCCGCGCACAAAGCGCCCCGCATCACACCGCACGCGCCGTTTTTTCGGCTATAATCCCGCGTATTCCGCAACATAACGTGAGACCTTTGCAAAATCCCCAGATGTGGATGCAGTTCAAGGCGTAGCAGCGCAGCGAGCGCAGACATAACATGGAGTTAGGCAAGCGAGCGAGCAGCGCACAACGCAGAAATGCGCCGCAGATGGGGGTTTTGCAAAGGTCTCAACGTGTAAAACCAAAGAGAACACACCATGTATCACTACAAATCCGAAGCCACCCGTTTTCTTGACGACTACATCGAAAAACACCCCGAAGAAGCCGAGCAGCGCCTGAAAAACCGCGCCCTTCTGTGGGATGTCGAACTCAACCCCGAAGAGCAGGCAGGCTACGAAGCGGCCAAACTGCCGAAAAAGCCCTACGCCTACCAGCCCGACTGATATTTTTCAGACGGCCTTTGCAGCCATGGCAACCCACAAACACAATATCGCCCCGCAGCTTGCCGGCTATCTGAACAGCATCGGCGAACCCGAACCGCCCGTTTTGGCCGCCCTGCGCCGGCGCACCGCAGAACACCGCTTGGGCAGAATGGCCATCGCCCCCGAGCAGGCAGCCTTGCTCACTTGGCTGGCGCGGCTGATCCGTGCCGAACACTATCTCGAAGTGGGCGTGTTTACCGGTTACAGCAGCACCGCCATGGCTTTGGCCCTGCCGCCCGAAGGCACCGTTACCGCCTGCGACATCAACGTTACCTTTACCGACATCGCCCGCGAAACCTGGCAGGCCGCAGGCGTGGCGCACAAAATCACCCTGCACTTGCAACCCGCGCTGCTCACGCTCGACGATCTGATTGCAGAAGGGCGCAGCGGCACTTACGACATCGCCCTGATTGATGCCGACAAACCGCCCACCCCGCAATATTTCGAGCGCTGCCTGCAACTGGTGCGCAGCGGCGGCATCATCGCCATCGACAACGTATTGCTCGGTGGGCGCGTGCTGCAACCCGTTACCGCCGACAGCCCGCCCGCCCACGCCGTTTTGCAGGCATTCAACCGAAACCTGCCGCACGATAACCGCATCATTCCCATCACTCTGCCCGTGGGCGACGGCCTCACCCTGCTGTTGAAAAAATAACCGCGAGGACATCATGAACCCCAAATTCCCCGCCCTGCTGCTTTCTTCCGTTTTACTGCTGAACGCCTGCGCCAATACGGGCGCTTCGCCGTCTTCCGCAACGCAAGGCAATCCGGCCGATACGCGCATTCCCTATCCCGAACCCGACACACAGGCGCAAATCGATAATTTGGGCATTCAGATGGCCCGTTTGGAAAAACAGATAGAAAGCCTGCAAACCCGCGTGCGCCAATTGGAGCGCCGCGCACCGGCCGTCCGCACGCCGGCCCGCACCGGCAGCGGCACGGCCGTGCCCGCCGAACCTGCCCGCACCGTTGCCAGCGACTACGATAACGCCCTCAAACACTACCACAGCGGCAATTACGCCGCCGCCATCGCCCTGCTGCGCGGCGCCGACAGCGGCGGCAACGGCAGCGACGATGCCCGCCAGCGTATGTATCTGCTGTTGCAAAGTCATCAGCGTATGGGCAACTGCGAGTCGGTTATCAATATCGGCAACCGCTTCGCCAACCGCTTCCGCAACAGCGCCCAGGCATCAGAGGCCCTGTTCAGCGTGGGTTCGTGCCAATACCGTATGCAGCAGCAGGACATCGCCCGCGACACCTGGCGCAAACTGATTCAAATCTATCCCGACAGCCCGGCCGCCAAACGTGCGTACGGCGAATTGAAAAAACGCTGATTAACCAAATAGTAAAATTTAAAGGAACCAACATGGCTCAAGTAGGCATCATTATGGGCAGCAACAGCGACTGGCCGGTTATGGAGCATGCCGCACAGTTTTTAAAAGAGTTCGGCGTTGAATACGAAGCGCGCGTCGTTTCCGCACACCGTACCCCCGATTTAATGTTCGAATACGCCGAAACCGCGCGCGCGCGCGGCATCAAAGCCATCATTGCGGGTGCGGGCGGAGCCGCCCATCTGCCCGGCATGGTGGCCGCCAAAACCACCGTGCCGGTGTTGGGCGTGCCCGTGCCGAGCAAATACCTGCGCGGAGAGGATTCGCTGCTGTCTATCGTACAGATGCCCAAGGGCATTCCCGTGGCCACGTTCGCCATCGGCGAAGCCGGTGCGGCCAACGCCGCGTTGTTTGCCGTTGCCCTGCTGGCCAACGAAAGCCCCGAATTGGCCGAAAAACTCGAAGCCTTCCGCCGCAAACAAGAGGCCGCCGTGTTGGCGATGGAGCTGCCCGCAGCGCAATAAATGCCGTAGCTTTTGCAAAACTGCCTTCAGGCCATCTGAAAACTTAATGCGGATACACGGTTTCCGGTAGCACCGGCCCGTCATTGCCGGGCTTGACCCGTCAATCCGGCACCGGATACTTCTGAAATATTCACCTTTCGCCTGAATGCAAATGCCGGACTATCGGGTCAAGCCCGATAATGACGAAATCAAACATTTCAGACGGCTTTAATGAGTTTTGCAAAGATCTCAGGCCGTCTGAAAACCTTTTCCGGCACAGGCCGCCCATTGGGTTTAACAGGATACCGCCATGTTCGCCAATTTTTCCGCCATCGTTGCAGGCGCCGCATTCGGTGCGTTGCTGCGCTACGCGTTCGGCCTGTGGTTTGCCGGCACGGCTTCGTGGTTTGCGTTCGGTACACTGGCGGCAAACTGGGTGGGCGCTTATTTAATCGGCCTGATTGCCGCTTTGCTGGACTGTTTCCCTGCGCTCAGCCCCAATTGGCGTTTGCTGCTGATCACCGGTTTTCTCGGCAGCCTCACCACTTTTTCGGGGTTTTCTCTGGAAATCATCGGTATGCTGCAAACGCAGCGGTGGGGTGCGGCGCTGTCGGTGGTTTCGCTGCATTTGTTCGGCTCGCTGCTGCTGACCGCTTTGGGTTTGGCAACGGTGCAGCTGTTCCGCTGAAAACGGAACGCAGCCATGCTGTGATAAATAAACTTCAGGCCGTCTGAAACATTTCAGACGGCCTGAAACATTTATGGCGGATAAGCTAGCTTCGATGCGAGGCAGCCGCAGACAGTACGGTATATAGTGAATTTACTTAAGAAAAAGTACATACGTCATATTCTGGCTTGACCCGAGTATCTCATTTTCCTAAAAATTTCTGAAACCCGAAAAGATACTCGGGCCAAGCCCGAGTATGACAAAACTGTTACTAAAATTTAGTGGATTCACTCTAGTTAAGTCACTATGGTAACCGGCCGGTTATTATCCGTAGCGTTCAACCGGCCCGCAGGCCGAGCCGCCCAGTGTTTGCAGCTCGATTTCCGCCTGCCCGTGCCACACGCAAGAGAGCATCCAGCTACCGTTTACGGCGGTGCTGATGCCTTGCCAGCCGCGCCGTCCGTTAACGTGCAGGCAGGTTAGGCCGTCTGAAAAGGTTTGCAGCCCCACGCGCATCATGTCGGCAGGAAAATCCAAACCGGCGGCTTTCAGCAGCGCTTCTTTGAGTGTCCACAAACGGTAGAAGCCGTCGGCCTGCCAGCCGTTTGCCGACAGTATCCGCCGTTCGTTTTCCGTGGCCACCCATCCGGCCAGCGCGGCAAAGTCGCGCGGGCGTATGGCTTCGATGTCCGTTCCTGCTTTGATGGCGTCGCAGCCGCACAATAGTGCAGCCGCCCCTTTGCTGTGCGAAAGGGAACAAACCGGCAAGGGAGCCTGCTGTTTCAGGTAACGGCTAACCTGCCAGTCGGTGCGCGTTGCCAGCGCGGGGTTGCGTTGAACGCGCAGTCGGTCTGCTTCGTTCAGCGCATCGGGGCGGTATAAAGCTGCGGTGCGGTTGTCGGCAATCAGGCAAATCAGGTGCGGGGTGTCCATATCATATCGGGAAGGTTTTCAGACGGCCTATCTTTGCAAATTCCAAGTAACAGTTTTCAAAATACTTACGTCATACTCGGGCTTGACCCGAGTATCTACCGGTTCTTTCGTAACGATAAGATACTCGGGTCAAGCCCGAGTATGACGCAGAGTAGATATTTTCAAATTTCGATGGGCTTTTTGAAAAATTTTCAGACGGCCTAAACGAATTTTGCAAAGGTCTCGGCCTGTGCGCTTAGTCGGCCCAATGCTTTTTCTTGGAGGTTTTGCCGATGCCCGGGTTGAAACTGTTGGTGGGGTCGAGTTTGCGGTAAAACTGCTTCAGCGCGGGTTTGGCTTCGTATAGGTGGCCGACGTTGTGCTCGGCGGGGTATTGCGCGCCGCGTTGGTCGAGCAGGTGCAGCATTTCGTGTTCCAGCGCCTGGCAGTCGTGGCCTTTTTTCACGATGTAGTCTTGGTGGAACACGTGGCACATAAAGTGGCCGTAATAGAGTTTGTGGCTGATTTTGTTGTCGATTTCTGGCGGTAGTTGTTCGAACCAGTCGTTATCGTTGCGGCGCAGGGCGATGTCGAGGGCAACGATGTCTTCCACTTCTTTGTCGTGCACGGCGCGGTAACGCACGGCGGCGGAGGCGACGGCGAAGCGGTGCAGCATGGCGGCTTGGGTTTCTTCGGGGCTGCACTCGAAATAAGCGCCCGATTTGCCGCTGAAGTAGTCTTTCAAAAAGGCGCGCGCTTCTTCCACGCCTTCGCCGCCCATTTTTAAAATCAAGTGGTGCTCGAAGCGGTTGCGGTAGTCGCGCAGCGATTGCGGCAGGTGTTCGGGCAGGTATTTGCTGGCAAATTGCAGGGCTTTGTCGCTGAAGTGTGCGGGCAGGATGCCGAGTTTTTTGCCGAGGCGGTCGGCTTTGGCTTTGAGGTCGAACAGTTGCGGCAGGCGGTGGGTGCCGAATTTTTTAATCACCCAGAAAGTGTCTTTGCCGTACACCGCCGCCATGTCGAAAGCGTCGCGGTGGATGTATTCGCCGGAAACGGGCAGGTTTTTGAAATCGGCCAGCACGGCGCGGCGGATGGCGGTGAGTTCGTCGGTGCTGTTGGTGCCGATATAGAACACGGCGGTGTGTTTTTCGAGCGGAAAGGTGTCGAGGCGAACGGCAAACACCATCAGTTTGCCCGCGCAGCCCGAGGCTTCGTAGTGGCGCGCGGGGTCGGCGTTGAAGCGGGCGGCGCTGGGTTCGTCAACCTGCCGCACATGGTTGCAATAGTCGTGGTCGTGGCCTTTGCCGGCATCGGGCGTGATGTCTTTCTGCCGGTAATGGTGGCCTTGCAGGTTGGTGAGGATTTCTTCGGGCGTGTCGCCCAAATCGATGCCCAAGTGGTTGATAAGATGCAGTTCGCCGTTTTCGTCTAATTGTGCGAACAGCGCCATTTCGGTGTAGGCCGGCCCGCGCTGCACCAGCGCGCCGCCTGAATTGTTGCACACGCCGCCGAGCACCGATGCGCCGATGCACGACGAGCCGATAACTGAGTGCGGCTCGCGGCCCAAAGGCTTGAGCAGCAGCTCGAGCTGGTTGAGCGTGGCGCCGGGCAGGCAGACGACTTGTTCGTTGTTGCTGATGGGGCGGATGATGTTCATACGCATGGTGTTCACAATCACGATGTCGCGGTCGTAATCGTTGCCGTCGGGCGTGGAGCCGCCGGTGAGGCCGGTATTGGCGGCCTGCGTGAGCACAATCACATCGGCCGCTACGCAGGCTTGCAGGATTTTCCATTGTTCCAGCAGCGTGCCCGGCCGCACCACGGCCAGCGCGCGGCCTTCGCCGAAGCGGTAGCCTTGGCGGTAGGGTTCGGTTTTGGCGGGGTCGGTGATGATGTAGGGTGCGCCGACGATGTCGGTTAAGGTTTGCAGCAGTTGGGAGGCAGTCATGGCGGTGGATTTTTTGGGGGTTTAAAAATGTGAGTTTGCGGGGTTTTTCGGGTGTGGTCAAATGCGGTTGGCAAAGTGTCCGCATGATTAAACGTTAATCATCTTTGTAAGCGGTTCAGGCCGTCTGAAAGCCTTGTTGTCCGGTTTTCAGACGGCCTGAATGAATTCTGCAAAGCTTCCGGCCTGTTTTGAAGCAAACGTTAAACCGTCAGCGTTTGTTGTCCTGCCGCCAAACCTGCCACAGCAGCAAGCCGGCGGCGGTGAAGATACGGTGCTTCCAGCTTAAAGGCAGCAGCAGGCTTTTCCAGATCAGGTTTTGCGAAGGCAGGCCGTCGGCCAGGCCGAGAATGGTGTTGAAGCCGGTGTCGATCATGCTTTGCCGTTCGCGCGCCCGTTGCATTTTCAAACGCTCGGCGGTGATTTTCAAACGCGCCAGCTCGGCCTGCATTTCTAACAGTTGGCGTTCTTCATGCTTGGCGTTCATCGGTTTTTTCCTCCTTATCCTGCACCGCCATGCCGCGCAGACAGGCGATATCCTGCTGCATTTCGCGCAGGGTGGCGGCCACTTGGGCGTTTTTGTTTTTCCATGAAGAAACCGACCATGAGGCCAACGCGGCAATCGCCAGCAGGCTGCAAACGGCCAGGCCGAAAAACACCCAGATTTTGGCTTCGCCGCTTAAAACATGGTTCAAACCCAACAGCAGGCTGATCATGCCGAACACAAACAATGCGCCCATCAGCACCACGGCGGCGAAAATCCGCACCACCGCGGCGGCTTGGTCGCTGACGTCCAGTTGCAGCATACGCAGCCGCAGCAGGAATAAATCTACGCCTTGGTTCAGCAGCACTTGGAAATGGTTGATGTGTTGTTTCAGGCTCATGGATATCCTTTTGATTAATTTAGACATTGCTGCTTTCTAAGCTGCCGGTGCAACAAAGCATAACATAAAAAAGCCGTCTGAAAATGTTTCAGACGGCCTCGGATACTGCCTTAGCGGCGGTTGAGCAATACGCCCACCACCAAGCCTGCCAAAGCGGCGAAGCCCATGGCGTAGTAGGGCTTTTCCTGCACCAGTTCGTCGGCCTGTTTGGCGGTATGCTTCACTTTGCGGGCGGCCTGCTCTTCAAAATCATACAGTTTGGTTTTGGCCGCGCTCAGCTTGTCTTGCAGTTTGGCTTTCAGGGCTTTGGCTTCTTCGCTGCCGCTTTCCACGCCGTTGTTGTACAACTCTTCCACATCGTTGAGAACAGAACGGATTTCTTTCATCAATGCTTCTTTTTGCTGGTCGAAATCGTGTTTCATAAAAGCCTCCTTGCAGGTTTTCGGTTAAAAAAGGGTTACAGCATAATCTCATATAAGGCTGAAGTATATATATTCAACAGTATATAGCGAAATTACCGGCCGATTTAAAAAATATGGGCTTTGCGCCCATTCCGCCCGCGCGGTTTATCCCGCTGTTTAAAAGGCGTATAGTGGTAGCCGACAGGCCGTCTGAAAACCTTTCTAAAACAAAATATTTTCCAACCTCAACAGGAGATAAGCCATGACTCAAACCGTACAAGGCTATGCCGCCCATTCGCACGACACCCCGCTGGTGCCTTTCAGCTTCGAGCGCCGCGACCCGCGGCCGGACGATGTGGTTATCGATATTCTTTACACCGGTGTGTGCCACAGCGATTTGCACGCCGCCCGCAACGACTGGGGCTTTACCACTTATCCCGTGGTTCCCGGCCACGAAATCGTCGGCCGCGTAACCGCCGTGGGCAGCGGAGTGGATAAATTCAAAGTGGGCGATTTGGTGGGCGTAGGCTGTTTGGTCGACAGCTGCCGCGAATGCGAACCGTGCCGCAACCATCTGGAGCAATATTGCGACAACGGCTTTGTCGCCACTTACGACTCCACCGACAAACACGACGGCCTGCGCACCTACGGCGGTTACTCGAAAAGCATCACCGTGAGCGACGCTTTCGTGCTTAAAGTGCCCGAAAACCTCGACACCAAAGCCGTGCCGCCGATTTTATGCGCCGGCATTACCACTTGGTCGCCGCTACGCCGTTGGAAGGTGGGCAAAGGCAGCAAAGTGGCGGTGGTCGGCCTCGGCGGTTTGGGGCATATGGCCATCAAACTCGCGCATGCTTTGGGTGCGGAAGTGAGCCTGTTTTCCCGCAGCCCCGGCAAGGCCGACGATGCCTACCGTTTGGGCGCCGACAAGGTGATTTTGTCCACCGACAACGCACAAATGCAGGCCGCCGCCAACCAGTTTGATTTGATTATCGACACCGTGCCTTACGAACACGACGTCAACCCTTATATGCCGACGCTGAAACTCGACGGCACATTGGTGTTTGTTGGACTGGTGGGCGATATCACCCCCGCGCTTTCCACCATTCCGATGATTTTCAAACGCCGCAACGTGGCCGGTTCGCTGATTGGCGGCCTGAAAGAAACGCAGGAGCTGCTCGACTTCTGCGGCGAGCACAATATCGTTTCCGATATCGAAGTGATTGATATGAAAGATATTAACGAAGCCTACGAGCGTATGCTGAAAAGCGATGTGAAATACCGTTTTGTAATCGATATGGCCACGTTGTAAGTTTGGGTTTGGTTTGATCGAAAGGCCGTCTGAATGTTTTTCAGACGGCCTGAGGCCTTTGCAAAAAAGCCGTTTTAATCCTGAATGTATTATATTTCGTCATACTCGGGCTTGACCCGAGTATCTGTTATTTCTTTTGAAACAAAAAGATGCTCGGGTCAAGCCCGAGCATGACGCAAGCGTTTTAAGGTGCCTAAACAAATTTTGCAAAGGTCTCGGCCTGAATCTTTGTACAAACATTTTAAGGCCGTCTTGGAAGTGCTTTTCTCAAACTGATTGACTATCAAGCTCCGGTTCAGTCAGGCAAAGTCAAGCCGAATAAAAACCCCTTGCAAAAGCTGCAAGGGGTTGGCGGATACCAATACGGTTATTTGATGCGCATATCGCCGGTTTCGACGAAACGTTGGTGCCAGGAAAGGGCTTCCAGCAGCAGGTGCGGCGTGTGCAGGCCGCCTGCTTTTTCGGCGCGGTCGAAATAATCGTTCAACTGGTCGCGGTATTCGGGGTGGGCGCAGTTGTTGATAATCAGCTTCGCACGCTGGCGCGGTGATTTGCCGCGCAAATCGGCCATGCCCTGTTCGGTTACGATGAACATCACATCGTGTTCGGTGTGGTCGTGGTGGGAAACCATCGGCACGATGCAGGAAATCGCACCGTCTTTGGCCACCGAGGGCGACACGAAGAACGAGAAGAAGGCGTTGCGGGTGAAGTCGCCGGAGCCGCCGATACCGTTCATCATTTTGGTGCCCATTACGTGGGTGGAGTTTACGTTGCCGTAGATATCGGCTTCGATCATGGCGTTCATGCCGATAACGCCCAAACGGCGGATAACTTCGGGGTTGTTGGTGTATTCCATCGGGCGCAAGATGATTTTGTCGCGCAAAAACTCGATGTTGTCATTAAAGCGTTGCAGCGCATCGGGGCTGAACGAAAGGGCGGTAGCGGAAGCCGATTTCATTTTGCCGGCGATAATCAGGTCGAGCATGCCGTCTTGCAGCACTTCGGTGTAACCGGTGAGATCGTCAAACGGCGCGTCCAACAGGCCGGCCAATACGGCGTTGGCCACGTTGCCCACGCCCGATTGCAGCGGCAGCAGGTTTTTCGGCAGGCGGCCGGCTTTCACTTCATGCGAGAAGAAGTCGATGATTTGCGCGGCGATGCGTTTGGAGTTGTCGTCGGGGTCGGCGAATTTGCTGTTGCGGTCGCCGCTGTTGGTGAGTACTACAGCAACGATTTTGTCCAAATCGCATTCCAAATAGGGCGAGCCGATGCGGTCGAACGGGCCGGTAATCGGGATGGGTTTGCGGTGCGGCGGCACACCGATGTCGTACACCACGTCGTGCATGCCTTCCAGTTTTTCATTTTGGGCGGAGTTTACTTCGATTATCACTTTTTTCGCTGCTTTCAGCGCTTCGTTACCATGGCCGATGCCCATGGCGGGGATGATTTTGCCGTCGGCGGTGATACCGGCGGCTTCGATGATGGCGATATCGAAATTGCCGTAGAAGCCTTGGCGCATCTGCTGTTCAACGTGCGACAAGTGCATGTCTTGGTAGGCGATATTGCCGGCGTTGATGCTGTTGCGGATGCCGGGGTCGGATTGGAAGGGGTTGCGGAAGCTTACACAATTGGCGGCGGCCAATACGCCGTCGCATTCTGGGGCAGTGGAAGCGCCGGTGATCATGCCGATGGCAAACGCTTCACCGCGCGCATGGGCGGCTTTGGCGCGCTCGGCGATGGCGGTGGGCAGCTCTTTGGGATAGCCAGCGCCGGTAAAGCCGCTGATGGCAACGGTCATGCCGTTTTGCACAAATTCGGCCGCTTGTTCGGCCGACATGATTTTGGCGCGCAGGCCTTCGTGTTTGATGCGTTCTGCTGCGTTGGCAGTCATGAGTGTCTCCTCTTGGGAATGGGAAACCGCTTTCCCCAATTATTCGGGCGGTTCCGTTAAACGTTCAATATGGTGTTCGGGAAAACGGCGGCCGTGTAGTGCGGCGTAGCCGGTTCATTCGGCAATATATAGTAAAGGTTTTGCGGTGTAAAGAAGGCGGCTGCCATTCGGCGGCAGGTGTTTGAAAAAATCAATTGAAATTGAATGATAAGGTTCGGAAAAGTGGTCGATGGCATCGGTTTTATGCAACAGGCCGTCTGAAACGTTCAGACGGCCTGTAAACGATGTTGGGTTTTCAGAGCGGCTTAGTAACACAGTTGCTAAAACCAATGGCCGAGTTTTTCGGCTTTGGTGTGGAGGTAACGTTCATTTTCTAGATTCTCGCCCACTTGCAGCGGTACGCGTTCGGCCACCTTGATGCCCGCGTCGGCCAGCACCTGCACTTTTTCAGGGTTGTTGGTTAAGAGCTTCACTTCTTTCACGCCCAAATGCTCGAAAATATGCTTGGCCAGCGTAAAATCGCGGGCATCTACCGGCAGGCCCAGCGCCACATTGGCCTCCACCGTGTCCAAACCCTGATCTTGCAGCTGATAAGCGCGGATTTTGTTGATCAGGCCGATGCCGCGTCCTTCTTGGCGCAGATACACAATCACGCCACGGCCTGCTTGCTGAACCACCTGCATGGCTGCCTGAAGCTGCGGGCCACAATCGCACTTTTGCGAAAACAGCGCATCGCCGGTTAAGCATTCGGAATGTATGCGCGCCAACACCGGTGCTCCGTCGGTGATGTCGCCCATGGTTAACGCCACATGCTCCTGCCCGTTTGCTTCTTCAAACCCGTGCAGGGTAAACACACCCCACTCGGTGGGCAGGCGGCAGGCGGCGATAAATTTCAACGGTTCAGTCATTTTGTTCCTCTTGGTGTTCGGGTTTCAGCAAAGCGGCCATCGGCTCGGCCAGCGCCAGAGCCAGCGCCACCCAATCGGCTTGAACGGCTTCGGTGAGCGCCGCCTTGCTTTCGTATTCCACATGCACGACACCGAGCACGCTGCCGTTTTCGGTGCTGACCGGCAGCGACATCTGGCTTTGGCTGCGGCCGTTGTGGCTGCCTTCGAGTGCTTCCGAAGAGAGCCAGTGCGCCACATCTTCCGCCAGGTTCAGCCAGCCGGTTTGCGCCGAACGCACGGGCAGGTGGAAGCGGGAATTTTCTTCGCTAACCGGCAGCCGTTGCGCCAACACCTGCCCCTGCTGCGCCAAGCGCAGCAAAAACGGGCCTGGTTCGGACGGCAGCAGCGCATACACCACCGCGCTTTGTGCGGCGGCGGTGCGGCTGTAGGCCGAATCCAAAGCCATGAAAATCTGCTTAAGCAGGGTTTCGTTTTCGGGCGTGGGGGCGATATGCTCCGACAGCACGGCATCGTCTGCGGCATACCACAAAACCCCGCGGTCGATTTCGGCGCGGCCGTTGTGCATCACCGTTTGCGCCGCCAGCACGCCCACGCGGATATCGTCTTCGGGCAGCCGCAAGCCTTGCGTTTGCAAATAATCGCGGATCAGCGAAACAGGCATATCGATGCTTCCTTTTTCTTGCGTTAATTCGGTATTGAGGCCGTCTGAACGTTTCAGACGGCCTGTTCGGGTGTTTCGGATAGGTGAGTGCATTATACCTTTTTTCAAGCGCGGCGGATTTGCATCTCCGTTAACTTTCGGTATAATCCTGCCTTTCATATTCTATGCGGAAGTGGCGAAATTGGTAGACGCACTGGATTTAGGTTCCAGCGCCGCAAGGTGTGAGAGTTCGAGTCTCTCCTTCCGCACCAAACTCAAAAAACAACAGCCTTTCGGGGCTGTTTTTTTACGTCTATACCCATCTACCCAAATACACAAAAAACCAAGCCCAGCAAGGCTTTTAGTCTGATAAAGAGCTGTTTCAGACGGCCTTTATTATCTACACCAATCTACACCCGTCTTATTGAATCAACAAAAAATTTACGGTATTTTTAGCGGTATCCGAAAATACCACAAAAAAAGTACCGTAAAAATGCCGTTGAACGACCGCCAAATAAAGAACACCAAACCCGCCGACAAGCCCTATAAGCTGACAGACGGGCGCGGCTTGTATCTGTTGGTAAAACCAAACGGTGGGAAGTATTGGCGGCTTGATTATTCAATAGACCGAAAAAGAAAAACGTTTGCAATCGGCGTTTACCCCATTATCGGCTTGGCGGAAGCACGGGGAGCCGCTGAAAATGCCCGCCGCCTGATTGCCATAGGGCAAGACCCCAGTACAGCCAAGCAACAGGCCAAACAGGAACGGCAGGCCGCCTTGCTGAATACCTTTGAAGCAATAACGAAGCAATGGCACACAAAGAACCTGCCCCGCTGGAAAGAGAAACACGCGGCGCGGATTATGCAGTATTTTGAAGCAGACGTTTTCCCGCATATCGGCAACCGCCCGATTAAAGAATTACGGGTAAGCGATATAAAAAACGTAATCGAACATATCGCCGAGCGGGGCGCATTGGAAACGGCAGAAAAAATCAGGCAATGGATAGGCAGCGTTTTCAACCATGCCGCTTTGCTGGAGCTTACCGACGGCAACCCCGCCGCCCCGCTTGTCGGTTATCTGCCTAAACGGCAGGCCGTTCATATGCCCGCCTTGCCGCGCGAAGAGCTAACCGAGTTTTTCAGACGGCTGATGCTGGCCGATACACATCAGCAAAACCGCCTATGTGTGATGCTGATTATGCTTTGCTTTGCCCGTAACACCGAAATACGCGGCGGCAGATGGCAAGAAATCGACTTTGACAAGAAAACATGGACGATACCCGCCGAGCGTATGAAACGCCCCCGAGCGCATATTATCCCGTTGGCAGACTGGCCGCTTGAGTTATTGCAAGAGCTACACGCCATAACGGGGCACAGCCCGTTTCTGTTCCCCAGCCGCACCGCCATAGACGGCCATATCAGCGAAAACACGGCAGGCAAAATCATTAACGGCATGGGATACAAAGGCATAGCCACGCCGCACGGCTTCCGCAGCCTTGCAAGCAGCGTATTAAACGAACAGGGCTTTAACCCCGATGCCATCGAACGGCAGCTTGCCCATATCGACGACAACAAAATCAGAGCAGCCTATAACCGTACGGACTACATGGCCGAACGGGTAGAGATGATGCAATGGTATTCAGATTATTTGCGCGCCCGCTATGATAAAGCGCGGGCGTTGATTCAGGGCGGTTAAAGGCCGTCTGAAACGTTACAACCACACCTAGCCTGCGATTAGCTACCAAGGGCGAAAACAAGGTCATTCTCCCTGCCTGCCTTGCTGGTGTGGTTTCCTGATTTATTGGCGGGGGGGGTAGAAGGTAGGGATTATGAAGAATGACCGCACACCACAAAAGGAAGGGCTGCAACAATTTTTTGAACGAAATTGCGTATTAAGTTCAATTAATAAATATCGGGAACAGCTTGAAGAAAATTCTTTAGAAAGTATAGTTAAAAAGCATTATGAATATGTTAAAAAACAAGAAGATGAACTGCGGCAGCGAATGCAGTTTTTAGCTGGTGCTGTAGATATATCTGCTGATAAAACTATTAATAAATATCGGGAACAGCTTGAAGAAAATTCTTTAGAAAGTATAGTTAAAAAGCATTATGAATATGTTAAAAAACAAGAAAATGAACTGCGGCAGCGAGTGCAGTTTTTAGCTGGTGATGTAGATATATCTGCTGATAAAACTATTGTTTCTGAAGCTGTTAGGGGTGTAGGCGTTACGGTAAGCAACAGAGAGCCGCCTATTCGATTGATTAGGGAAGATGACTATGATGGGTTGTTATCAGCTTTAGCGCGGCTTAATGGCTTAAAATCTGCTAAATCAGATAAGGTACAAGCTAAAAAAGAAAAGCGGGCAGAAATGATAAAGAAATACGAAGCAAGCGGTATGAGTAGAAATAACTTTGCGGCGGCTTATGCTTCAAGCTTTGGGTATGTCTGTTCTACTGCAAGAGATTATTTGAAGAGTGGTAACTTATTGAAGTTTAAAGAAAATAATCCTGATTTATTTAATTAAATTAAAGTGGAAAAAGCTAGCCGTTTCCCATGTATAGCTACTAGTCTTTTCCATTGGAAGTAGTCGGTTAATTCCATTATGCAGCTTATTATAAGCGGCTATATTTATTCCCGTGTATTCCCCCTGCTATCAAGCAATAACGGAATACACGGGAATTTTTATTTGGAGCTTAAACTATGGAAAACATTTCTATCCGTATGCTTCGCCTGCCCGATGTGATGGCAGTTACAGGGCTATCACGGGCGGCGATTTATGCCAAAAACAATCCGAAAGACAAAGCGCGGTTTGATGCCGATTTTCCCCAGCGTGTGCAGTTGTCGGCCAATGCCGTTGCGTGGCCGTCTGACGGCTTACAGGCGTGGCTTGATAAGCGCATTGCAGCGAGCCGTAAACAACACCAGCAAGGAGCGAAGGCATGAAAAACGATATTCTTTTAAATGATTTAGATGATTTTTTGACGGTTTATGTAGCGCGTGTGTCAGCGGGCTGCGCAAAAGAGCCTAATGACTTGACGTATATCGTGCGCTGTGGTGCGCCTGATGATAACCGTGAAGGGTTTGAACGGCGAAATGGCGGCCAAACGCGCTTTCTTTCGTTTTTTGCCGACCCATACGGGCATTTGCCTACCGCAGTACGGGTTGACCGTGAGACCGATTCGGAATCATTGGGTGCGGCGCGTGAATGGCTGTATATCGAAGCGGCGGGCAACAAACAAAGTAAAAGCGGTATCGGTTTTATCGCTGACGGAGCGTTTGCGCCTGAAAAAGTGCAGTTGGAATTAATCAGCCGCATTGCTTCGCTACTTTTCCGAGACCGTGAATATTTGGCGGCGATGCCGTGGGCGCAATTTGAAGTGCTGGCGGTAGAAATGACGCAAAAAGGCGTATCGCTGGTGCATGACGGCTGGTGTGAACAAACCGTGTTTGATAAACGGCTTGTGCGTTTGTTTAAGCAAACTGCCGAGTGCCTGAAACACAAGCGGCCTATGCTTTCCCGTCAAGGGATTGTGCAATGAGTGCCGTGGCAGCCCCAAAAACCAAAACCGCCAAACCTGAAACAGGTAAGGCGGCTTGGTTAGGGGGGGCCAAAACGGCTTATAAAAACTTTGATTGTGATTCAAAGGAAACATTATGTTAATGCAGTTTTTATCAACATATCAAGCATTTTCGGGCGATATGGGCGTAAACCGCCGTATCCTGCTTGACGTTTTAATCAGACGGTTGCACAATGAATCCGCTGCTTTCAATCAAGCGGCAGGGTTTAGCAGCCCTAATACAACACGGCAGACAAGCCGCCGTTATCCCATATCGGGCGGCATTGTTACGTCTGCATTCCCTTGTTGTACCTTTTCCTACGGGGAACAGGGGAACGGGAGGCTTTACGCCTGCTGGAAACGTGTTGTCCAGTCTGCTAACCCGTTCCTTTTGTTCCCCGCCCTCACGTTTAGCAGCGTGAAACGGGGCATTAAAAACCAACACGAAAAGGTACATATCATTATGCGTAAAATCCGTAAGGGCTATTCACGCCCGCTTATTTCCCGTTCTATCCGTTCTTTTGATTCTTTGGCCGATGCAGGCCGCTTTATTGACCGCCTGACGGCTTCCAACACCAACGACTACCGCTTCAATATCGTGCAAAACGGCACGCGCTGGACGGTGTGCAATGTGATTAGCGGGGAGGTGTAATCATGGAATCTTTGAATCCTAAAAACCCTAAATTTTCCTTCAACACTAACTTTCAGACGGCCTTACCTGCATTGTTGGCAAACGGCGCGGCCATTGATAACGCCAAAGTGTTAAGTTCTGAATATTCGGATTATCTGCAATCATGCGCGGAAACGGCCAACCGTTCCTTATTGGCTGCACTGTTTATGATGAACCGTTTGGCCGAAGTAAACCGACAAGCAGCCGCGCATTGTCGGGTAGATTTGCAAGAAGTGGAAGATACCTTGCGGGATTTGACCGCCGTTGTGAGTGAAACTTCCCCTGTTTTAATGGCTATGGCGGTGGATTTGGCTTTAGCCGGTGTTCAGAATGAACAAAAGGGGGATTCATGATGCAAACCGCAGCCAATCCCCTGTATATCACGTCCCATCATACCCATGCTGCTTTTGCGGCGGCTTTCCAAGCCCTAAACGGCCTTGCCGCCTGCTATCCGGCGGTGTGGTTCGGTATGTTGCTGGACGGCGGCAAGTGGCTGGTGTTCCGTATTCGTGAGCAATACCGGCGGGGCATAACGTTTGATGCGCCTGCAAGCGTTTCAGACGGCCTTTTTTCAGACAACCCGAACGGAAAGGCGGAATCATGAATATCTGTGTTTTGGCGCGCCTGTTTGAAGCAGATACGGCAGCCGAAGCCGTCGGGTATAGCGAAACCATACCCAATAATCCCGCTTATGGGCGTTTGTGCTTGATGCAGCTTGCAAGTGGTAAATGGGCGGTGTGTCTGTGTCGTGGCGGCGGATAAGGCCGTCTGAAAATGCGGGAATGCGTAAAACCGTCTATTTTTCGTTTAAAGCATATTTCCGCCTTCGGGTATATAAACCCCATTATCCAATCGTTAAATCCCCTAATTTTGCATATTTAAGCCCTTAGCGCGTGTTTTACGCACTAGGCAGGGGGCTTTCAGCCTTAAGAAAGGCAAAATCATGACTAAATCAACAGAAAACCATCAAAACAGGCCGCCTTACCGCCTTGCCGATGTGAAAGAAACGGCGCGGGGGCGTTGGCCTGAAATCCTGCGGGCTTTGGGTGTGCCGGAAAGCTACACCGATACCCGCAAACACCAGCCCTGCCCATCATGCGGGGGAAAAGACCGTTTCCGCTTTACCGACCATAAACAGGGCGGCGGCTTTATTTGTAACCATTGCACGCCCGACGGGGGCAGCGGCTTTGATTTGCTGATGCTGGTGTACGGCTATACGTTTGCGGAGGCGGTTAAAGCCGTGGCCGTGATATTGGGCTTAGATGGTGGGCATATCGCCCCTTCTGTGGCGAAAATCCCGCCAAAGCCCGCCGACACGGAGCAAGACGGCAAACGAAGAATCGAACGCCTGCTTACTTTGTGGGCGGAATGCCTGCCGTGGAATACAGACGGCATGATTGGGGATTATCTGTATGGGCGCGGTATTCCCCTGCCTGAAAAATTGCCCGTTTCAGACGGCTTGCGCCTACATAAACGGCTGCCTTATTGGCATGAAGGACGGGTATTGGGGCATTTCCCCGTGATGGTGGGGCTGTTTCAGGATATAGCGGGCAAACCGTGCGGCCTGCATATCATTTATTTGCAGACGGCCTCATACAACGATTTGCCTGTAAAAGCGGCGTTGTTCGACCCGAAAAACCGCGAGCGTCTGCCAGCTAAGAAAATGCGGAGTGCGGGCGCGGGAAGCCTTACCGGCGCGGCCATACGGTTGTTTGAGCCTGAAAACGGCGTTTTGGGCGTTTGCGAAGGCATAGAAACGGCTTTTGCGGCGCGTTATGTATCGGGTGTGCCTATGTGGGCGTGCGGTTCGGCGCATGGCATTCAATCGCTGGTATTGCCTGACGGTATCCGCGAGCTTGTGATTATTGCTGATAACGATGCCAACGGCACGGGCATAAACGCGGCGCGGGCTTTGCAGCGCAAATATCAGAAAGGCTTAGACAGTATCAAGATTTGGCAGCCTGACACGATGGGTGCGGACGCGCTGGACGTGTTGGCGGCGCAAGTGCAGAAAGGGGCGGCAGCATGACAGATGAAACCAAAAACAACGGCAAGGGCGTTTCAGACGGCCAAAACGGCGAAAATCAAGGCAAGCTGCGCATGGTTAAGGGTAAGGCGGGCAAAAGCCGTAAAAACGCGCCTGAAAGCGATTTTGACGCATTGGCTGCGATTCAGTCGGCAGGCGGTACGCCGATAGAGCCGTTTTACGAAAACCGCCGCGAGGGATTGTTTTATACCGGCGTGGGCATAACGCGCGAGAGTGGCGAACCCTACCATCTGCCGCCTTTACATATTGCCGACAATATCGAACTGGTGGGGCGCGGTGTCGGCGATGATGAAAAAGAATACCGCATTATCGAATACCGGCGGCGCGGCGAAAACACGCGCAAACAGGCGGCCTTGCCGTTGGAAACGGTAGGTACGCCCGCTTGCTGGTGTTTTCTGCGCGGTTTAGGTATCGGGATTAAATCCAGCGGTAAGGCAATGGCGGCATTAGCCGATTATCTGCAATGGCAAGGCGATTTTACCGACTGGCAGATAGCCAACCGCGGCGGCTGGCTGAATGACGGTTATACCGGTTATGTACTGCCCAGCGGCGAAATTATCGGCCATGCAGGCGGTAAGGTTATCTATAACGGCGACACCAGCAAAAAAGCTGCTTATGCGGTATCCGGCAGCCTTGAATCATGGCGGGCGGAAATTGCCCGTTATGCGGTAGGAAACAGCCGCTTGATGCTGGCATTGGGAACTGCCTTTGCTTCGCCGCTGCTTGCGCCTATGAAGCTGGAAAACGGCGGCTTCCATCTGTTTCAGGCTTCCAGCGGCGGTAAAACCACTACGGCCATGCTTGCACTTTCCGTTTTCGGCAACCCCGACAAACTGAAAAACACTTGGAAAGCAACCGCGCTGGCTATTGACAATATCGCCGCTGCAACGTCTGACGGCTTTATGGTGCTTGATGAAATATCGCAAGCACGGGGCAATGACGTTAGCAGCGTGGCCTATTCGCTGTTTAATGGCGTGGGTAAGCTGCAAGGGGCAAAGCAAGGCGGTAACCGCGAGCGGCTGGAGTGGCGCGTTTTATTGCTTTCTACGGGGGAATTTGACGCGCTGCATTACATGAAACAGGCGGGCTTTGAATGGAATGCGGGGCAGAATGTGCGTTTGCCGTCTATTCCCGCCGATGCCGGTAAAGGTTTCCGCGTATTTGACACCCTGCACGGCTTTTCAGACGGCGCGGTTTTTGCTGAAACATTGGAGCAGTCGGCCAAACATCATTACGGCCATGCGGGGCGCGAATTTGTGCAGTATATCGCCGAAGCCATGCAGCAGGATAAGGCGGGGTTTATCGCCAAAGTAAACGGCCTTTGCGCTGCTTTCCGAAATGCCCTGCCGCCCGATTTGAGCGGGCAGCCCGCGCGTGTGGCTAAACGCTTTGCATTGGTTGCAGCCGCATTGGAACTGGCAACCGAATGGGGCATTACGGGCTTTAATTCGGGCGACGGTGCGGCCGGTGTGCTTGCCTGCTTCGATGCTTGGTATGAGCGCGAAGGCAAAGGGAACTATGAAGAGCGGCAGATACTGCAACGGGCAGCCGATTTTATCCAGTCTAAAGGTAATTCCGAGATGTTCGGGCGGCTGGAATCAATAGGCATTGACGGCGGCCATCAAACCAGCCGTTACCATGCAGGCTATGTAGAGCAGAGAAACGGCTATCCGCCCGTGTACTATCTGACCCGTGAAGCCTTCGAAATCGAAATCTGCGGCGGTTACGATAAAGATTTTGTGTGCAAAGTGCTTTATGACGCGGGCTGGCTGCAAAAGAGCAGCAACCGATGGACGAAACAGCTTAAACGGGCAGGGATAAGCACGGCATGGTTTTATGTGCTGGCAGGCGACCAGCCGCCGCAAAAAGAACCGGCAGAGGATTAGCATAAACGGGGGTTAAACATGCTGATTTTGCTTAACTCTCGTTACGCGCGTAAAAAATATTGGTTACTTTGGTTACTCGATATATATCTTATTGTTTTATATTGATAATCAGGTATTTTGAGCTTGGTTACTCGTTGGTTACCGCTTGGTTACCGTTGGTTACTTTCAGACGGCCTAGCCCCGCTTGATAGCCGTTTTGTTTTATTTAACAACATCTTAATATGATAACCAAGATTTTACACTTTAAAATCATAAGGTTACATAAAGGTAACCAAGCGGTAACCAGCAAGTAACCAAAAATTTCATCACTTTTTTATTTAAAATCAACGAGGTAACTAAAGTAACCAAGTTTTCGAGGGTGTGTTATATATTTTTTTGCGGAAATGGTGTTTTAAATGATAGACGGTATCATTAGTGGTAAGCTGACAAGGCCGCCCAAAAGGCTGTTCACAGTACGCGGCAGCGTCTATGTGATAGCGAAAATGAATGTGCATACATACAGGGTAGGCAGCCCGCCGATATACGCTAACATAATTGCGTTTGACAGCCGCGTATGCGCCTATTTACTGGAAAGGAAGCAAGGGGAAACCCTATCATTGGGTGGCATCATTACGCTTAAATTAACGGCAGAATACGGGCAGACGGAAATAGAATTGGACTTAACCGTGAAAACCATCATGACGGGCTACCATATCGGGCAGGCGGCAGGCAAAGGCCGATTGTTTGAACATTGGCTGGCGTGAAAGTGCTAAGGTACTTTCCGGTGTTTGATTCATGCGGGTAATTCGCACCGAGTTTTTTGTGAAGTGTAGCGGGTGTATAGCTTCCTTACTGGCTTTTGTTGAATGGGTAGGGGGTGTTAAAAGTTCGGGCGGCTTATATTCCTAGACCGCCCGCCCTCCCATTCGCAGAATTTTTTTCCGTGGAGAGTTGTTAAAGCTGTTTTTTAACAGTCTGATTAACATTAACTTTTTGATATTTTATTGCGTGGTTTTCAATGGTTTCAGACGGCCTTAAAATACGGCGGTTGCTTACCCCGTGATAGTGGTTAAGGTTGCCATGCCGCCCGCCTTGTTTTAGAATGGTACTAAATATTAGTGCCATTTTGTTTTTATGAAAAAGAAACACCAAAGAACGCTTGCTTTAATATTCAGCCGCCCCGTATCCGGCAGCATCAAATGGGCGGATATTGAAGTTCTGTTTGTCGAATTGGGCGCGGAAATACAAGAAAGAGAAGGTAGCCGTGTGGCTGTAATCCTTTTCGGGCAAGTGAAAGTGTTTCATAGGCCGCATCCAAGCCCTGATACAGATAAAGGCGCAGTTGCGAGCGTGCGTAAATGGTTGGAAGAAAACGGAGTAAAGCCATGAACAATGTAATGGAAATCAACGGTCATAAAGCTATTATTCAATACGACCCTGAAACCGAGTTACTGCGCGGCGAGTTTGTCGGCCTTAACGGTGGGGCGGATTTTTACGCCGATAACGTGGCAGACTTGCACAAAGAGGGTGAGGCCAGTTTGGCGGTTTTTCTCGATGTGTGCAAAGAAAAAGGTATTGAGCCGTATAAACAGTATTCAGGCCGCTTTAATGTGCGGGTAAGCCCTGAAACCCATGCAGCGGCGGCGGCGGCGGCAGCAGCGCAAAATATCAGCCTGAATGAATGGGTAAACCGTGCAATCAGCCAATCCGCCCATGCCTGAAAAATGATTTTTTACCAGCTTGCCCCTCAGCCGAAAAGGTAAAAAATACCCTAAAACCGCTTTGACTTTTGCAAAGATACGGTACTTTTTACGGTATTTTTTGATTTTATATTTATAAATATTAAAAATATCATAATGTTATTTTAAGAGTTTGCGTCTCTCCTTCCGCACCAAACTCAAAAAACAACAGCCTTTCGGGGCTGTTTTTTCATTTCGTATGAAAGTGTCTGGGCAGCTTTCTGTTTGAAAAAGCGTTGATTGGCTATACAATGCATGCTTTTGCCGAAACGTATCTGTTTATGCTGTATCACTTTCTACGCGACATGTGGGACATCTTGCGCCTGCGTTATAAAAATCCCGCCGACTACCGTTATTCGCTGGCCGTTTCCGCCGCCGTGCTGCTGCTGATCGGTTTGGTGAACGCGGCCGCTACGGCGCCTTTGTTCGGCAAAAGCCCGGCGGTAGTTACGCTGGCCGTGTTGCTGACGGTGTTGAAATGCGGCGTGTTGAGCCTGGTGATGGGGCGGATGTTGTCGCGCGGCGCGGCCAAGTTGCCGTTATGGGGGTTTGTGTTGGCTTCCGAAGCGTTGTCGGTGCCGCTGCTGGCTTTGTTTTACGCGCCTGCTTTGGCGGCTGCGGGGATGTTTTGGCAGATTTGGATATTTGTCGCGCAGGCCGTGGGATTGATTAGAATGAGCGGCCAGCCGGGCTGGCGGGTGATGTTGGGCTACTTGGTTTATGCGGTGCTGACCGTGGTGGCAGGCAGTGTGCTGATGATGGTGTTGGCTCAAATCGGTCTGATTGATTTGGGTGCGCTCACCGAACAGGCGAGGGTGATTTTGGAATCCCAGCCTCAGGCCCGTTAGGTTGGTTATGCGGTAACCGATTGTGGCAAAAGGCCGTCTGAATAATGTTTCAGACGGCCTTTCGTTTTTTCGGGCAAATACGGCGGTTGTTTCGGAAAGATGTTTCGGCGTGCCGGCAGGATTGTTTGTGTTTGGTGAGGGTTTTTATGCCGAAGTGAAGGCCGTAACGCTTATTTTGCAGTTTTTAATGCAAGGTAACGCCGCTTTGTTGTTAAATACGGCCGTTTCATAAGGAAGCGGGGTTTCCGATGCCTTGTGAAGCAACGGCACACTTTTTTATTTTCGAGAGAGAAAAATATGAACAAACTGATGGCTGTTTTGCTTGCCGCGCCTGTTGCGCTGGTGTCGCCTTATGCCGCCGCGCAAGTCCAGCAGCATCCGGCACAAGTGCAGGCGCAGCAGAATATTGATACGGTGTTGAAGGTGGCGCGCAACGGCGGTTTGAGTGAGCAGCAGAAAATCCGCCAAATCGAGGGCTATGCCGACGGTTTTCTAGATTACCAACGCATTTCGGCGCTGGCCGTAGGTTTGCCGTGGCGAGAGTTTTCGGCCAAGCAGAAAACCGATTTTATCGCGGCGTTTAAAGAAATGATGATTTCGATGTATGCGCGCTCCGCCTTGATGGGCGCTGCCGATGCGCAGGTGAAGCTGCTGCCTAAAATCACCGATAACGGCAACAATAAGGTGGACGTGTTTTCTGAAATCCGCACCAAAAACGGCAAAAAATACGAGGTGGCCTACCAGCTCTATAAAGTGGGGCCGGTATATAAGGTGTATAACATCCGTGTCGACGGGGTGAGCTTGGTTACAGTTTATCGAAACCAATTCAATGAGTTAATCAAACAGAAAGGTATCGACGGCGCGATAGCCACCGTGCGTGCCAAAGGCTTGAAAAAAGCAGAATCGTTGTGATGCGGAAACGATACGGTATCAAAACAAGAGCCGTCTGAAACATTTCAGACGGCCTTTTGCGTTGTAATAAATTTGAAATAAAATTGCTTAAATCAGCAGGCGGTTTTGGTGCGGGCAGTTTTGCCGTCCGCAGGCTTAACCGGGGCTTGGAAAGCACGTTTGGCCGCCTGGAAGATAGCTTGACGTCTGCGGTGTTGCATCATCGTCTCCTTTCGTTGTTGTTGTCGTGACGTGAGATTCAAGCAATATAATGGCTTTAGCTGTTTATTACAAGCCTTGTTTTGATAAACATTGTTTATTCCTGCTAAGAGTGCATGCTTTGCAACGGTTTCAGACGGCATATAGTGTACAAACTTATTACGCTGCTGCCTTGTTAATGTTATCCACCCGGTCAGTCGCGGTAATGCCGCCAGAAATGGGCCAGCGGGCCGCGGCCTTTGCCGATGCGCCAGCCCAAGCCCGCTTCGATGGCGCCGTGCAGGTAGGTTTTGGCGGCCGAAACGGCCGTGCTCAGGTTGCCGCGCTGGGGGCGCAGGGCGGCGATGGCGGCGGCAAGGGTGCAGCCTGTGCCGTGGGTATTGCGGGTGTCGATGCGGCCGTTGCGGAAGCATTGCGGTTGGTGGTCGGCCACCAGCAGCCAATCACGCGCTTCTTTGCTGTGTTCCCAATGGCCGCCTTTGAGCAGTACGGCTACTGCGCCTTTTTCCATGAGTTGCCGGCCCTGTGCCAGCATTTCGTCTTCGTTTCCGGCCGGGCTGTTGCCGGTGAGGGCGGCCAGTTCGTTGATGTTGGGGGTAACGAGGTCGGCCAGCGGCAGCAGTTCGTTGCAGAGGGCTTCTACGGTGTCTTCCTGCGCCAGTTTTTCGCCGGAGGAGGCGGCTAGCACGGGATCGAGCACAACGAAGGCGTTGTTGTATTTGCGCAGGGCGGCGGCTACGGCGTTGATGGTGGCGGTGTCGGGCAGCATGCCGATTTTCACGGCGTCGATGCGGATGTCGGAAAACACCGATTGGCATTGGGCGGCCACAATGTCGGCCGGCACGGGGTGTACGGCCTGCACGCCTTGGGTGTTTTGTGCGGTAACGGCGGTGATCACGCTGGTGCCGTAGGCACCGAGCGCGGCAAAGGTTTTTAAATCGGCCTGAATACCTGCGCCGCCGCCGGAATCGGAGCCGGCTATGGTGAGGGCACGGGTAAAAGGTTTGCTGGGCATGGAATATCCTTGCAGTGGTGTGTATGCGGAATGCGGTTGCGGCAAAGCAAACGGCTGCCTGGGTTTAGAGGTGCCGTTTTTATTTTGGTTTCATTATAGGGTAAACGGTTTTTAATCAAACAGGATATTGCTCGAACGGTTGAAAAGGCCGTCTGAAAGTGTTTCAGACGGCCTCGGTGTTAAATAGCAGTTGAATGTTGGAAGGGCAGCTTCTGACGACACGCCCTAAATTTCGAAGGTGCTCTCTTGGGCGCTGCTGCGTATCATGCCGGCGGCCACGGTGTGGTTGGTGGCTTCGTCTATCAGGATAAACGCGCCGGTGGCGGGGTTTTCGGCATAGGTGGTGGCGGCCAGCGGCTGCTGGGTTTTGAGGCTGACGCTGCCGATGTCGTTTAGCTTCAATTCGCCTGCCGACTGCACGCGGCTTAAGGTGTGCACGTCCCACACGTAGGCGATTTCGCTGATGCGGGCGGCGGTAGTTTGGGTGCCTTGTTTGAGCAGGTATTTGCGGCGCAGGTTGAGCGGGGTTTCGTCGAACCAGCACAGTGCGGCTTGGAAGTTTTGCTGCGGCTCGACGGGGCTGTTTGCCGCAACGATGCTGTTGCCGCGCGAGATGTCGAGGTCGGTGTCGAGCGTGAGGGTGATGACTTCTCCTGCTTCGGCTTCGCCGGTGCGGCCTTTGGGGCCGAAGATGTCGGCGATTTTGGCGGTTTTGCCGCCGGGCAGCACTTTGATTTCGTCGCCGCTTTTCAGACGGCCCGCTTCCAAACGGCCTTGATAGCCGCGGAAGTCGTCGCTGCTGCTGCCGTCTTGGCGTGCGACACGCTGCACGGGAAAGTGGGCGGGCAGGGCGGCGGCGTTTTTACGCGTTACGGGCAGGCTTTCCAGCAGAGGCAGCAGGGGCAGGCCGTTATACCACGGCGTGCGGGTGCTGGGGTTGACGATGTTGTCGCCGTTGAGGGCGCTGATGGGCAAAAAGTACACTTGCGCTTCCAGCCCGATTTGTCCGGCCAGTTTCTGATAGGCGCGGGTGATGGCTTGGTATTTGTTTTCGTCGAAATCGAGCAGGTCGAGTTTGTTGACGGCCACGATAATGCTGGGGCAGCCCAGCAGTTTCAGGATGGCGCTGTGGCGTTTGGTTTGCGGCAGCAGCACGGGTTCGGCACCGCCGAAATCGACGCGGGTGGCATCCACCAGCACGATGGCGGCGTCGGCGGTGGAGGCGCCGGTAACCATGTTGCGGGTGTATTGTTCGTGGCCGGGGGTGTCGGCGATGATGAATTTGCGCGCGGGGGTGGCGAAATAACGGTAGGCCACGTCGATGGTGATGCCTTGTTCGCGTTCGGCGGCCAGGCCGTCGGTGAGGCTGGCGAAGTCGGGCGTTTGGCCGTTTTGCGCGGCTTGGTCGAGTTTGGCGAGCTGGTCGGTTAACAAGGTTTTGCTGTCGTAGAGCAGGCGGCCGATCAGGGTGGATTTGCCGTCGTCAACGCTGCCTGCGGTGATGAAGCGGAGGAGTGGGGCGGTGGTGGCGGTCATGATGGGTTCCTGATTTAAATGTGCGCTACTTTAATCAGGCCGTCTGAAAAAGGGAAAGAATGGTTGGTTTTAATATAAGATGTTTTTGTTATAACAGGCCGTCTGAAAAAATTTGGGCAGGTTTCAAACGGCCTTTATGTTGTCCGGCAGCGGCATTGTTGAATTCCCCTGCAAAATAACAGGTTGTTTTCTAAAAAAACATCATCTATACTCGACCGCACAGGCTCGAAGAAGTTTTTTGGGGCCTGAACAAACAGCATGTGGATTGGATAGTTTATTGATATTTATGGGTTTTATCATGTTTAAAAAAATGATTTTTACATAAAATTTAGTAAAGCAATCTGTATCTGCACGCTGCCATACCTATAAAAGAATTTGTTTACTTAGGAGATATCAAATGAAATATGCAGCACCGAACACAGAAGGCAGCATCGTTCAATTCAAAGCGCAATACGAAAACTATATCGGCGGCAAATGGGTTCCCCCCGTCGGCGGCGAATATTTCGACGACATCAGCCCCGTTAACGGCAAACCTTTTGCCCGCGTGCCCCGCTCGCAGGCGGCCGACGTGGAAAAAGCGCTGGATGCCGCCCATGCCGCAAAAGAAGCCTGGGGCAAAACCAGCGTAACCGAGCGCAGCAACCTGCTGTTGAAAATCGCCGACCGCATCGAAGCCAACCTCGAAAAAATCGCCGTCGCCGAAACTTGGGAAAACGGCAAGCCCGTGCGTGAAACGCTGGCCGCCGATATTCCGCTGGCCGTGGATCATTTCCGCTATTTCGCCGGCGTGATCCGCGCTCAGGAAGGCGGTATTTCCGAAATCGACCACGACACCATCGCCTACCACTTCCACGAACCCCTGGGCGTGGTCGGCCAGATTATTCCGTGGAACTTCCCCATCCTGATGGCCGCTTGGAAAATCGCCCCCGCGCTGGCCGCCGGCAACTGCATCGTGCTCAAACCCGCCGAACAAACCCCCGTTTCCATTCTCTATCTGTTGGAAATCATTGAAGATTTGCTGCCCGCGGGCGTGCTGAATATCGTTAACGGCTTCGGCGTGGAGTGCGGCAAACCGCTGGCGCAAAACCCGCGTATCGCCAAAGTGGCCTTCACCGGCGAAACCGGCACCGGCCGCCTGATTATGGGTTACGCTGCCGAAAACATTATTCCCGTTACCCTCGAATTGGGCGGTAAAAGCCCGAGCATCTTCTTTGAAGACGTGATGGATAAAGACGACGATTTCTTCGATAAATGCCTCGAAGGCTTCGCCATGTTTGCCTTGAACCAAGGAGAAGTCTGCACCTGTCCTTCGCGCGTGTTGGTGCAGGAATCCATTTTCGAAAAATTCATGGAACGCGCCATCGCCCGCGTGAAAGCCATTAAAGTGGGCGACCCGCTCGACACCGAAACCATGGTGGGCGCGCAAGCCAGCCAAGAGCAGTTCGATAAAATCACCAAATATCTGGATATCGGCAAGCAGGAGGGTGCCAAAGTGCTGACCGGCGGCGGCATCCGCCATGAAGACGGCGACCGTGCCAACGGTTTCTATATCGAACCCACTGTGTTCCAAGGCAATAACGGCATGCAGATTTTCCGCGAAGAAATCTTCGGCCCGGTGTTGGCGGTAACCACCTTCAAAGACGCCGAAGAAGCGCTCGCCATCGCCAACGACACCATGTTCGGCCTCGGTGCCGGTGTGTGGAGCCGCAATGCCAATACCTGTTACCGCATGGGACGCGGTATTCAGGCAGGCCGCGTGTGGACCAACTGCTATCACCTCTATCCCGCACACGCCGCTTTCGGCGGCTACAAACGCTCGGGCATCGGCCGTGAAAACCACAAAATGATGCTTGAGCACTACCAGCAAACCAAGTGCCTGTTGGTGAGCTACTCACCCAAAGCATTGGGCTTCTTCTGATAAACCCGTTTGGATAAAGGCCGTCTGAAAAGCGAAGCGTCAATTTCCGCCCCACTTTTTCAGACGGCCTGAAATAAAGAAACCCGAGCTTCAACAGCTCGGGTTTGGTATCTGGCAGAGAGGAAGGGATTCGAACCCTCGATACGCTATTCACGTATACACGCTTTCCAGGCGTGCGACTTCAACCACTCATCCACCTCTCTAAGGGAAACGGGATTATACGGGGTTTGTGCTGCGCTGGCAATATTCTGAATAATACTTTGCACTTGCGGGCAATAATGTCTTTCAGACGGCCGTCTGAAACTGCGGCCGGTTTAACCGGCGCCGTTTTTCTTGTTTTCCAATATTTCCCAGCGTTCCAGTTTTTCCAACAGCAGCATTTCGATTTCCTCTGCGCGCGTTTGCAGGACGCCGGCTTTTTCGTAGTCTTTGAAGATTTCGGGGTCGGAAAGCTGCGTGTTGAGTTCGGCCTGTTCGTTTTCCAGGGCGGTAATTTCTTCGGGCAGGGCGTCGAGTTCGCGCTGTTCTTTGTAGGAAAGTTTGACCGTGCGGTTGGCTTTGCGCTCGGTTTTTTCGCTTTCGGAAGGTTTGTCGGTTTTGGGCGCTGAGGCCGTCTGAAAAGCCTGTTCGCGTTTTTTGGCATCGAGATAGTCTTCATAGCCGCCGATGTATTCTTTCAGACGGCCTTCGCCTTCAAACACAATGCTTTGCGTAATCACGTTATCCAAAAACATCCGGTCGTGGCTGACCAGAAACACCGTTCCCTGATAATCGCGCAACAGTTCTTCGAGCAGCTCTTGCGTGTCGATGTCCAAATCGTTGGTCGGTTCGTCGAGCACCAGAATATTGGCGGGCTTGGTGAACAGCTTGGCCAGCAGCAGGCGGTTGCGTTCGCCGCCGGAGAGCGAGGAAACGGGGCTTTGCGCGCGGGCGGGGTGGAATAAAAAGTCTTCCAGATAGCTCATCACGTGCTTTTTCTTGCCGCCGATTTCCACATAATCGTTGCCTTGCCCGAGCGTGTAGAACACGGTGTCGTTTTCGTTGAGCGCGCTGCGGAACTGGTCGAAATAGGCCACTTCCTGTTTGCTGCCGATGCGGATGCGGCCGTAGGTGGGCTGCAATTCGCCCAAAATCAGCTTTAAAAATGTGGTTTTGCCGATGCCGTTGGGGCCGATTAAGCCGATTTTGTCGCCGCGCTGGATAACGGCGGAGAATTTATCGATGATGACTTTGTCGCCGTATTGGAACGAAGCGTGTTCCAGCTCGGCGATGATTTTGCCGCTTTTCTCGCCGCTGTCGAGCTTGAAATTCACCTGCCCCTGCACGTTGCGGCGCTCGGCGCGTTGGCGGCGCAATTCTTCCAAACGGCGCACGCGGCCTTCGTTGCGGGTGCGGCGCGCTTCGATGCCTTTGCGTATCCAGGCTTCTTCTTGGGCGTGGAATTTGTCGAACAGGCGGTTGTGTTCGGCTTCAACGGCCAACTCCTGCGCTTTTTTCTCGCTGTATTTGGAAAAACTGCCGGGGTAGGAGCGCAGCGTGCCGCGGTCGAGTTCGACGATGCTGCCGGCGATGTTGTCGAGAAAGCGGCGGTCGTGGGTGATGACCACGATGCTGCCTTCAAAGGCTTTGAGCAGGTTTTCCAGCCAGATGATGGCGTCGATGTCGAGGTGGTTGGTGGGTTCGTCGAGCAGCAGGATATCGGGCTTCTGCACCCACGCCTGCGCCAGCGCCACGCGTTTTTTCTGGCCGCCGGAAAGGTTGCCGATCAATTCGTTTTCAGGCAGGCCCAGTTCGCTGACGGCCTGCTTGATGGCGGCGTCGAACTGCCAGCCGTTTTGCGCTTCCAATTCGGTTTGCACGTCGTGCAGCGCTTTCAACAAAGCATCGTCGGTGCCGTTTTCCAGCTCGCGGCTGATGCGGTGGTAGCGGCGCAGGATGTCGCGCAGGCCGCCCAAACCTTCGGCCACCACATCGAACACGCTCTCTTCGGGATTGAAAAACGATTCTTGCGGCACATACACGGTTTTCAGGCCGTTTTGCAGAATCAGCTGGCCGTCGTCGGCTTTTTGCACGCCCGCCAGAATTTTCAGCAGTGATGATTTGCCCGCGCCGTTGCGGCCGATCAGGCCGACTTTTTCGCCGCTGTTAAGCTGGAACGAGGCTTTGTCGAGCAGGGCGACATGGCCGACGGCGAACGAGAGGTTTTCTGCTTGCAGGATATTCATGGTTTCGGGCGCGTAAAAAGCGTGTATTTTAATGGATGAGGCCGTCCGAACAAAATGTTTCAGACGGCCTGCCGCCGCGCCGCTATACGCTGTGCCGTTATCCGCTATAATAGCCGCCTTGATTATCGTGCCGCTTTTTATTTTATGACCCTGCCTGCCGTTTCCCTAAAACGCCGCCTGATTGCGCTGCTGTATGAAGCGCTGCTTGCGGGTGCCGTCGGCGCGGTGGCCGCGCTGCTTGCCGGTGTGGCCGCCACGCTGCTCAACACCGTTTCCCATATTTTGTCCAGCCTGGCGGCCACGCTGATTCCGCTGGCGGTGTGGTGGTTTTATTTCAAGGCCAATTGGTATAAAAAAGGGCAAACGCTGCCGATGCGGGTGTGGGGCATAGGGTTGGCCGACGCGTCGGGTGCGCGCCCGCCGCTGCGGCAGTTGCGCCTGCGCTTTATGTGGGCGTGTGTGTTGGTTATTTTTGTGCCTATGCTGGCTTATTCGGCTTTGCGCCACTTCGGCCAAATCCCCCCGCGGCCGGCTTTCGGCGCGGCGCTGGTTTGGTGGATACTGCCGTGGGGCTTTGCTTTGTTGAATCCGGACCGCCAGTTTTTATACGATTATCTGGCGGGAACCCGTTTGGTGGATGTGCGGGAGAAGCGCAAGGGTGGGGATTGAGCGGCGGCACCTTGAAATTTCTGCGTTATGCCCGGGTTTGACCCGGGCATTTTTCAACGGTTTTCACAAATTTAAGATACTCGGACAAGGCCCGGGTATGGCCGGGTTGAGACCTTTGCAAGTTGTTTAGGCCGTCTGAAACATCCAGCTGTCGTTATTAACTTCGCAAGTCCGCTGCGCGGAAATGACGGGATACAAACATTTTCAGGTTTGAATTTGTTTTTTTGCAGAGGCTCCGGCGGCCAAAAATTACCGCCATGCGGTGCAGAATTCGGCCCAATGGGCTTTTTCTTCGGCCAGCGTTTTCAAGTAGCCTTTCATGCGTTTGATTTCCAGCTCGTATTCGTCGGCATCGAGTGCGCCGCTCATCATGCGGAAGCGCAGATACATTAAATAAGTGTTGGCAGCATCGGTTTCGCAATAGTCGCGGATGTCTTTCAGACGGCCTGCATGGTAGGCTTCCCACACTTTGCTGCCGTCCATGCCGAGTTTGCCGGGAAAGCCGCACAGTTTGGCCATGTCGTCGAGCGGCACACTGGCGCGCGGTTGGTAGAGGGCGAGCAGATCCATCAGGTCGCAATGGCGGCTGTGGTAGCGGCTGATGTAGTTGTTCCATTTGAAGTCGCGGCTGTCGCCGAAATCGCCTTCGCCCATGTCCCAATAGCGGGCGGCGGGGATGCCGTGTATCAGGGCGCGGTAGTGCAAAACGGGCAGGTCGAAGCCGCCGCCGTTCCAGCTCACCAGCTGCGGCGTGTGGGTTTCGACCAGATCGAAAAACTTGGCGATCATGGTTTCTTCGTCGTCGCTGGTTTCGCCTATGGTGCCGACATGGATTTTATCCTGCCCCCAACGCATACAGCAGGAAATCGCCACCACCCGGTGCAGGTGGTGCTGCATGAAGTCGCTGCCGGTTTGGGCGCGGCGTTTTTGTTGGGCGAAAACGACCGCATCGGCATCGCTTACGCTGTCGGGCAGTTCATAAAGGGTGCGTATGCCCTTCACATCGGGCACGGTTTCGATATCGAAGGCTAGAATCGGGGTCATGGCCGAGGCTCCGTATAAGGTTGCAGCATTGTGGCATGAAGCGGCGTGTGCGCCAAGTGTGGTGTGAAAATATCATTTTCGGGGCGGAAATTCATGTTTTAACGGAAAGAAACGCAGAGTTTGGTAAAATGCGTGTGTTTAAAAGGCCGTCTGAACGTTTCAGACGGCCTTGAGAGCTTTTCAGGCGGGTCGACAACCCCGCACATAAATGATACGAGGAAATACATGAAATTCATCAAACAACCGCTGCTGCACGCTTTGCTGTTGGTTTCGCTGGCCGCTTGCGGTCAAACGCCGGTGAAAAACGGCCAGGCAGGCACGGAGCCGCAAAAGGCGCAGGCCGAAGCCAAAACAGGCGCCGAAGCAGCCATTAAGGCCAAGCTGGAAAAAACCTATGCCGAGCAGAAATTGAGCGTGCAAAGCGTGCGCCCCACGCCTATCGGCGGTATTTACGAAGTGGTGGTGTCGGGCAACCAAATTATCTACACCGATGCCAAAGCCGACTATATTTTGCAGGGCAACCTGCTCGACATCAACAAGCGCGTCGATCTGACCGAAGAGCGCATGGCCGAGTTGAGCACCGTCGAATTCGATTCGCTGCCGCTCGATAAAGCCATTAAAGAAGTGCGCGGCAACGGCAAACTCAAGGTGGCGGTGTTTTCCGACCCCGACTGCCCGTTCTGCAAACGTTTGGAACACGAGTTCGCCAAGATGACCGACATCACCATTTATAACTTTATGATGCCGATTGCCAGCCTGCACCCCGATGCCGCCCGCAAGGCCGAACAGATTTGGTGTCAGAAAGACCGCACCGCCGCATGGACGGCTTGGATGCGCGAAGGCAAAATGCCGCCGCAGGTTGTGGACTGCGAAAATCCGGTGGCAGAAACCACTTCGCTGGGCGAGCAGTTGGGCTTCCACGGCACGCCGGCGCTGGTGTTCCCCAACGGGCGCACGCAAAGTGGCTACAGCCCGCTGCCGCAGTTGCAGAAAACGATTGAATCCAATCAATAAAATACGGGGCCGTCTGAAAAACATGCTGTGTTAAGCACGGCAGAAAATATTTCAGACGGCCTGCTGCGGCCGCAAACATGATTTTGACCATAAAAACGGCAGGCTGCCGGGCCGACAGCTTGGCAAGACGGTTTTATCCCCCGCACCCAATCGGGTAAACTGATGCCTTTCAACCCGCACCCGACGGCAATATTCACGGTTATGACTGCACATTCCGCCCCCAAAAACATCACCCTTATCGGCGTCGGCCTGATAGGCGGCTCGTTTGTGCTCGATTTGAAACACAAAGGGTTGGCGGGCACAGTAACGGGCATCGACCTTAACCGCAGCAATCTCGACCGCGCGTTGGAGCGCAAAGTAATCGACCGCGCGTTTGATCATATTTGCGCCGAAGCCGTCGGCGGGGCGGATTTGGTGGTGGTGGCCACGCCCGTCGCCACTTTGCCGGCCGTGTGCGCGGAACTGGCGCCGTTGCTTGACGGCCATACCGTGATAACCGACGTGGGCAGCACCAAACAGTCGGCAATCGACGCGTTCAGGCAATATCTGCCGCAACAGCTGCCGCGCTGCATCGCCGCCCACCCGATTGCCGGTTCCGACCGCAGCGGCGCATTGGCGGCGCAGTTCGGGCTGTTTCAAAACAAAAAACTGATTATCTGCCCGCACGGTGCAGAAGATTCAGACGGCCTCCGCCTGGTGGAATCGCTATGGCAGGCGGTGGGGGCGCAAACCTTCCGCATGAGCGCGCGCGAGCACGATGCCGTTTTCGCCGCCGTGTCGCACCTGCCGCACCTCTTGGCCTATGCTTATGTGCACCAAATCGCCACCCATCCCGACGGCGGCGTTTATTTCGATTTCGCCGCTTCGGGCTTTAGGGACTTCACCCGCATCGCATCTAGCCATCCCGCCATCTGGGCCGACATCTGTATGGCCAACAAACACAGTCTGCTCGCATTGCTCGACGGTCAGCAGCAGCAGCTTACCGCCTTGAAAACCATGCTCGAAGCGGGCGACGCCGCCGCACTTTACCGTTATTTCGAAGAGGCCAAGCAGGCGCGCGACGATTGGGCGGCGGTGCAATAAAACGGCGGCAGCCGCGCGGGCGGTATCGGGCAGGCCGTCTGAAAGCGTACCGCGCCCGCCGGCAGGCGGTGCTTTCTCTTGAAACCTATCGCAATCGGGCCTGCCCGATACGGAGCCATTTATGAATCTTTTCCGCAAAACCTTATGGGCGGTGGTGCTGCTTTCGGTCTGCACAGCCATAGGTTCGTTTTATTCGCAATACGTTATGGGGCTGAACCCCTGTGTGTTGTGTATTTTGCAGCGTTTATCGGTGTTGGCCGTCGGCATAACGGCGCTGCCGGCTGCGTTGTGCAGGCAGAAGAGCAGGGCGGGGCGTATGTTCGGCGCGCTGTTGGTGAGCGTGCCGGCCGTGTATGGCGCGGGCGTGGCGGTGTATCAAATGTATATCCAAAGCCTGCCGCCGGGTACTGCCCCGGCCTGCGGCGCACCGTGGACGTTCCGCCTGCGCGATTGGCCGCTGTTCGATTTATACGAGCCGGTTATCCGAGGTTTCGGCGACTGCGCCGTGCCCGATTATTTCTTCGGCGTGCCGCTGCCGGTGTGGAGCGTATTGTATTTCGGTTTTGTGTTGCTGCTGGTGTGGGGAAGCTGGCTGAAAAGCCGCTCGCTTTAATGCAAGTTAACTGCGGTAAAAAAGTTACACTTATTGTTAAACGGTATTTTTTACACCCGAGCGGGAACTAAAATTGCTGTTTTGTATCTAAAATACAAAATTTAACTATGTTATACATACCATTACAATAAATCCAGTACCATGCGCGGTCTTGTTTTTTGAAACACGATTTTTTTAACACTTCACACATTTTTTGAGTTTTTAGAAAGGAAGTATTATGTCTTTGGCAAAAGAATTTAAAGAGTTTATTATGCGCGGTAACGTTATCGACCTCGCGGTCGGTATGGTTATCGGTACGGCGTTCAGCGGCATCGTAAAATCTTTGGTTGACGATGTGATTATGCCCCCCATCGGTATTCTGATCGGCGGCGTGGATTTCTCGAATCTGTTCATCACCCTGAAAGACGGCGCCAACGCCCCCGAAGCCGGCTACTCTACTTTGGCTGCCGCGCAAGCCGCCGGTGCGGTTACTCTGAACATCGGTCTGTTTATCAACACCATTATCAGCTTCCTGATTATCGCTGCTGCCATTTTCGTGGTAATCAAAATGATCAACAAACTGAAACGCGAAGCCCCGGCTGCCGAAGAAGCACCGGCCGAGCCTTCTGAAGAAGTGTTGCTGTTGCGCGAAATCCGCGACTCTCTGAGCAAAAAATAATATTTGCTTAAACGATATTCAGGCCGTCTGAACATTTTCAGACGGCCTGGTTTTTTTATCAAGCCTTTAACCCGATTTAATCATAGCCGGCTGCACGCTTGGCGCAGAATGCAGTAAACTGGCAGATCTTTCAAATAAGAATTATTACGATGTACGCAGGCGAAAGATTTAACGCATACAGCCATCTGGCCGGCGCGGTGCTGGCCGTGGCCGGGCTGGTGCTGCTTTTGGTTAAGGCAGCAGGCACGCTTGACGTGTATAAAATCGTCAGCGCGGCTGCTTACGGCACCTGCCTGATTGTGCTGTATGCCGGTTCCACCATTTACCACAGCGTGCCGCAGCCCAAAGTGAAAGCGGTGCTGCAAAAAGTGGACCATTGCGCCATTTATCTTTTGATTGCAGGCAGTTATACGCCGTTTACGCTGGTGTCGCTGCACGGCGCATGGGGCTGGTCGCTGTTCGGCGTATCGTGGGGGTTGGCCGTGTTCGGCATCGCCCAAGAGCTGACCATAGGCCGCAAAAGCGAAAAGCGGCTGCTTTCGATGATACTGTATGTGCTGATGGGCTGGCTGGTGCTGGTGGCGATTTACCCGCTGGCCAAAAGCCTGCCGCCGGAAGGGCTGTTTTGGCTGGTGTTGGGCGGCCTGCTTTACAGTGCGGGGATTTATTGGTTTGTGAACGACGAAAAAATCAAACACGGCCACGGTATCTGGCATTTGTTTGTGCTCGGCGGCAGTTTGGCGCAGTTTGTTTGCGTGTATTTTTATGTGATTTAACATCCGTTATATCGGCGCGTAATGAAAACACCCGGGCCGTCTGAAACCGCAGCAAGGTTTCAGACGGCCCGGGTGTTTGAATATGACTTGGTTATAAGTGGCTGAATTGTTTAAAAATAAATAGTTAAAGAGCGGCGCGGAATTATGTAAAGCAGGGCTGAAAAATTTGAGATTTGACCCAACAGTAGGTACAATCCGCATCTGTTTTGCTTACATAAGTTAAGAGATTGATATGAGCCTGATCAGCGAAATCTTGCCTTTATCCCATATTGAGCTGGATTTGGAAGTCAGCAGTAAAAAGCGCGTGTTCGAGCAGGCGGGGCTGTTGTTGGAAAACGAAGCCGGATTGGCGCGGGCCGATGTGTTCGACTGCCTGTTTGCGCGCGAAAAGCTCGGCACCACCGGCTTGGGGCAGGGCGTAGCGATTCCGCACGGCCGTCATGCTTCGGTAAAAAAAGCGGTGGGCGCGTTTATCCGCACTAAAGAGCCGGTGCCTTTCGATGCGCCCGACGGCAAGCCGGTTTCGTTGATTTTCGTTTTGCTGGTGCCTGAAAACGCCACCGGCGAGCATTTGGAAGTGTTGTCGAAACTCGCCGGCCGGTTTTCGCAGAAATCCGTGCGCGAGGCTTTATCGGTTGCCGCATCGCCCGAAGAAGTGCAGCGGCTTTTGAGCGAAGAGTAAGTTATGCCCAGTATTTCCGTCCGCCGCCTGTATCAGGACAACCAGCACAAGCTGCAACTGGCTTGGGCGGCCGGTACGGCGGGAGCCGACAACCGCATCGGCATCAAGGCCGACAAGCCCGTTTTGGCGCTGGTCGGCCATTTGAATTTTATCCACCCCAACCAAGTGCAGGTAATCGGCGTGGCCGAAGCCGAATTTCTGAAGCGCATGGAAGAGGGGGTCGACAACCTCAGCGACCTGAGCACGATGGTGGACAAAACCCGCCCCATGCGCCAGGTGCAGGCAAATGGCAACCCCGAAGAGAGCTTCGGCGCGCTGTTTGATATTCCCATGTCGGTGGTGATTGTGGCCAACGGCCTGCCCGTGTCGCCCATGCTGCGCGACTACTGCCATACCAACAATATCCCGCTGCTCACGTCCAAACTGGAAAGCCCGCATTTGATGGACGTGCTGCGGATTTACCTGCAACGCACGCTGGCGGTTTCCACCGTGAAGCACGGCGTGTTTCTCGATGTGTTTGAAATCGGCGTGCTGATTACCGGCCAATCCGGCCTGGGTAAAAGTGAGCTGGCGTTGGAACTCATTTCGCGCGGGCACAGTCTGATTGCCGACGATGCGGTCGAACTTTACCGCACAGGCCCCGAAACGCTCGACGGCCGCTGCCCGCCCATGCTGAAAGACTTTCTCGAAGTGCGCGGGCTGGGGGTGTTGAACATCCGCCATATTTTCGGCGAAACGTCTATCCGCCCCAAAAAAATCCTTCAATTAATCATTAATTTGGTTGCCGCCGACGATGACTACATGAAACGGCTCGACCGTTTGAGCATCCGTTCGGAAACCGAATCCATTTTAGATGTCAGCGTGCGCTCGGTTACCCTGCCCGTGGCGGTGGGCCGCAACCTGGCCGTATTGGTCGAAGCCGCCGTGCGCAACTATATTTTGCAGTTGCGCGGCAAAGACAGCACCAAAGAATTTTTGGAACGCCACCAAAGCATGCTGAAAGAAAACGAAACCAGCCATGAAAATAGTATTGATTAGCGGGCTTTCCGGCTCGGGAAAGTCTGTTGCGCTCAAACTTCTGGAAGATTTGGGCTACTACTGCGTCGATAACCTGCCCATCAAACTCCTGCCCGATCTGGTGGCCTACCATGCCGAGAGCAGCGAAGTCACCCAATTGGGCATCAGCATAGATATCCGCTCGCGCATCGACATCAAAGAAGCGCAAACCCAAATCCAAGCCCTGCGGGAGCAGGGGCACGAAGTGGAAATTTTATTTCTCGAAGCCGAAGAAGGCGTTTTGGTGCGCCGTTTTTCGGAAACCCGCCGCAGCCACCCCCTTTCCGGCCAAACCCTGACCCTGCTGGAGAGCCTGCAACAGGAAAAAATCTGGCTGTTTCCCCTGCGCGAAGCCGCCTACTGCATCGACACTTCAAAAATGAACGCCCAGCAGCTGCGCCACACCGTGCAGCAATGGCTTAAGCATGAGCGGCAGGGCCTGCTGGTGATTTTGGAATCGTTCGGCTTCAAATACGGCGTGCCCACCAACGTTGATTTTCTGTTCGATATGCGCAGCCTGCCCAACCCTTATTACGACACCGAACTGCGCCCATTCAACGGCATGGACAAACCGATTCAGGATTATTTGGGCAACCAGCCCGCCGTGCAGGAAATGATTAACGACATCGGTAACTTCATGAGCCGCTGGCTGCCGCAGATGCAGGTGGAAAGCCGCAGCTACGTTACCATCGGCATAGGCTGCACCGGCGGCCAGCACCGCTCGGTGTATGTGGTGGAAAAACTGGCCGAGCGCCTGCAAGGGCACTACGAACTGCTGGTGCGCCACCGTCAGCTTAACCGTTTGGCGGAACGCTGAGTTTTCAGACGGCCTTTTCCGATTTCAGGCCGTCTGAAAGCAAATCCCGCTCCGTGTTATAATGCCGCAAACATTCAGGCAGCCTGCTTTCGGGCTGCCTGATTACTATCCGACAAACGTTCCCCTAACAACTTTTCAGACGGCCTTTTATAGTGGATTAACAAGAATTGAGACCAGGCGAGGCAACGCCGTATCAGTTTTTGTTAATCCGCCGTAAGCCGCGCAACCCCGAAAGAGCAGCACACTATGGCAATCCAATGGTTTCCCGGCCACATGAACAAAGCCAAAAAGGCCATCGCCGAGCGCATCAAAAGCGTGGATATGGTAATCGAAATGCTCGACGCCCGCCTGCCCGCATCCAGCGAAAACCCCCTGCTGGCGCAGCTTTCCAAAGGCAAGCCCAAGCTTAAAATCCTCAACAAACAGGATTTGGCCGACCCCGAACGCACCGCAATTTGGCTCGAACACTACAACAGCCGCCCCGATACCCAAGCCATCGCGCTCGATTCCTCAGAAACCGCCGCCACCGCCAAAATCACCCGCGCCTGCCGCGCCATGATGCCCAACCGCGGCGGCATCGACAAACCCCTGCGCGTATTGATTTGCGGCATTCCCAACGTCGGCAAATCCACCCTGATTAACGGCATGATCGGCAAAAAATCCGCCAAAACCGGCAACGAACCCGGCATCACCAAAGCCGAACAGCGCCTGTTTCTCGCCGACGACTTTTGGCTCTACGACACCCCCGGCATGTTGTGGCCGAAAATCATCGTCGAAGAGGGTGGCTACAACCTCGCCGCCAGCGGCGCCGTCGGCCGCAACGCGCTCGACGAAGAAGAAGTCGCCCTCGAACTTTTAGACTACCTGCGCCGCCACTACCTGCCGCTGCTGCAAACGCGTTATCAGGCCGACAAAGACCCCAGCAGCCATTGGCAAGACACCGACTGGCTCGAATGGATTGCCAAAAAACGCGGCGCAGTTTTAAGCGGCGGCCGCATCAACTACCAAAAAGCCGCCGAAAACACCCTCACCGATTTCCGAGACGGCCAAATCGGGCGCATCACCTTAGAAACACCGCACCAATGGGAAAGCTGGCTGAAAGCGGCCAAACAGAAAGAAGCCGAGCTTAAAGCCGCAAGGGAAGCCAGAAAGGCAGAGAGAAAAGGAAAATCATCATGAAACCGATATTTTCCGCCGCATTATGGGCAGGCATCTTATCTTTAACCGCCTGCGCCCATTCAGACGGCCTGAACAAGCCGGCAACCGAACCATCAGAAAAGCGCGTCCGAATCTACAAATCCGACGGCTCGCGCCAATGCGAAGGCGGCGGCATCAGCCCCGAAGCCATGAAAAAAGAATTACAGGGCATACGCGTGTATGCCGCCGAAAAACAAACTCTGCACGGTATGATGTTCCCCTCCGTGTGCGGCGGCCAAACCGGCAGCATTAATGTATATACTATTGCCGAACAAGATTTATCCGAAGCCGGAAAGCGCGGGTTTAATCTATTGAAGTAGAAAGATTAGCTTATGTTTCAGCCGGGTAGGTTGGGTCATGACCCAACCTACGACTTGCTACCAAAAAGCCGCCGAAAACATCTTCACCGATTTCCGCGACGGCCAAATCAGGCGCATCACCCTGGAAACACCGAACCAATGGGAAAGCTGGCTGAAAACCGCTTGTCAAAAAGAAACCGAGCTTAAAGCCGCAAGGGAAGCTAGAAAACTGGAACGAAAAGAGCAGAAATTGCAATAGGGTGGTAAATAAGATTTCAGATGGCAGTAGAAAATAGGCCGTCTGAAAATAATCAGACTGCTTGGGTTGTTAAACATAACGAAAATTTAAAATGATAGGTTGAGTCTCTACTCAACTTGTGTGTTACTAAATATGTTTAACCAGATTTTTGAAGAATAGTTCGTTTGATAAGGTGGTTATTTTTATTAGAAAACTGATTAGATGAATACTTTACTTGGAAATAGAAGTTTTAATTCAGCTTTTAAAAGCTTTGTACGGACGAGAAAACTGGCATGTAAAATATCTAAGCTAGGTGCAGGTAGAATGTCCGAAGAAGATAGGGTATTTTGGGCTTCTGTATTATTTACAAGAATGTGCGTAATTGCTTTAAGTTTGGAGCGTTTGAATACTCATAATATTCCTGAAAAATTTATTCCTGATAATTGGGATTATGCTTCAACATTCAGTTTAACGAGAAATTTAATGGAATGTTTCCATACACTTTTTTATTTGTGTTTTGATGACATTTCTGATGAAGAGCGAAGTATGAGAAAGCAAGTTTTTAATCTACACGATATTTTTTCTCGTGAAGATATGTTTTCTTTCATTGGTCAAGATAGTTCTAATAATTTTGAAGTAAAACAGGAAATGATAGAACAAATCCGGAATAAACTTACCATGAACAGTCATTTTCAATCCTTTCCTGAAAATCTTAAAAAAGAATGCTTGAAAGGTAAAAAAGCACTTTTGCTGAGTAGAGAGCAAATTGAAGAAAAAAGTGGTAGAGATAAGCAGTTATTTAAGTTTCTTTATAAATGGTTCTCTAGTAATACACATACTTATCCTCTAGGCTTTTATCGTATGATTGACTTTGATAGAGGGATTGGGGTTAAAACGGAAGTAGAAGAACTTTATGCTGCATCTGCTATAGATGTTGCAGAAAATTATTTGGTTGCAGCAATACAGAGAATGTTCGAAATTTATTCTGACATACCTGATAAATTAAGTCCTCAAGAGCTTCAGCTTGTAGGTTGTACAGCTAAAAAGTAAATTTACAGATACATTTTTAGACTGCCTATTTTACAAAAAGGCCGCCTGAAAACCTTAACCACAAATCCCATCTAAACCATGACCGAAAAACTCCCCCCCGATGCGCTGATCGAAGCCGCGCTTTTAACCCAAACCGAGCCTTTAAGCGAAAAAACCATGCGCGAGCTGTGTGTGCCGCCGCTGTCGCAGGATAAACTGATCGATGTGCTGGCCAACCTGAAAGCACGCTGGCATAACCGCGCCCTGCAATTAACCCACACCCACGAGGGCTGGCGTTTCCAAATCGCGCAGGCGGCGTTTGAGCGGCTGGGCAGTTTGCAGGAGCAGCGTGCGCCGCGCTATTCGCGTGCGGTGATGGAAACGCTGGCGATTATCGCCTACCAGCAGCCGGTTACGCGCGGCGACATAGAGGGCATACGTGGCGTGGCGGTGTCGCAAAACGTGATGCAGACGCTGCAAGACAGGGGCTGGATTGAAATCATCGGCCACCGCGATTCGGTCGGCCGCCCCGCGCTGTGGGCCACCACTCATGTGTTTTTAAGCGATTTGCAGCTCGAAAGTTTGGAAGAGCTGCCGCCGCTGACCGAATTGGGCGAACTGGTGCTGCCCGATTTGATCGAACCGGCCGACAGTGGCGAAGAGCCGGAAACATTTGAAGAGCAGGAAACCCCTGAAAGCGGAAACGCCGATATCCGTTTGAATTAAGTTTCAGACGGCCAGGTTTCTAATAATACAGGCCGTCTGAAAAAACCTTTTTACCAACCCGACCTGCCCGCCGCAAGGCCGCAGAAGAACCGTTTTGTTCAGGCAGCAAAACGCGTTAGGAGAACCCGAAATGTCTAAAAAAACCGTAAGCAAACGCGAATTCCGCGATGGTGTGGCGGATAAGAAAAAGCCCGCCCGCAGGCCGTCTGAAAAAGTTTCAGACGGCCTCAAAGCCAAGCCGAAACGCGATCAGGGCGCCGCACCGAAAACGCAGGCGGCGCGCGCCAAAAAACTGGTGGTGCGCAACCCCAACCAAAAAATTATGGAGCGTGCCCGCGATTTGAAAGAAAAACGCGCCGATTTGGAAAGCTTCGAGCCGGTGCGCCTGCAAAAAGCGCTGGCCGCATCGGGTGTGGGTTCGCGCCGCGAAATGGAAGAATGGATTACCCAAGGCTTGGTAACGGTGAACGGCAAAACCGCGCAATTGGGCGACAAAGTGTCGCCCGACGACCAAGTGCAGGTGAAAGGCAGTGTGATCAAGCTTAAATGGCCCGACCGTCTGCCGCGCATCATTCTTTATTACAAACAGGAGGGCGAAATCGTATCGCGCGATGATCCGCAAGGGCGCGTGAGCATTTTCGACCGCCTGCCGCAGGCCGCCAGCAGCCGCTGGGTGGCCATCGGCCGCTTGGACATCAACACCAGCGGCCTGTTGATTCTTACCACCTCAGGCGAACTGGTAAACCGTTTCGCCCACCCCAGCTTTGAAGTGGAGCGCGAATACGCCGTGCGTGTGCTCGGCGAATTAACGGCCGAACAAATGAAAACGCTTACCGAAGAAGGCGTGATGCTGGAAGACGGCTTGGCGAGGGCCGAGCGTATTTACGAGCAGGGCGGCGAAGGGGCGAACAAATGGTATAACATCGTGATTAAAGAAGGCCGCAACCGCGAAGTGCGCCGCATTTTCGAGCACTTCGGCCTAACCGTCAGCCGCCTGGTGCGCGTGGGCTTCGGCCCCATCGGCCTGCCCAACCGCCTCAAGCGCGGCCAGTTTTACGAGCTGAACCCCGCCGAAGTGGCCAATATCATGAAATGGGCGGATATGCCGCTGCCCGGCAGCCGCAGGAGAAGATAAGGGTTTAAAACACGGTTAAAGGCCGTCTGAAAAGGTTTTCAGACGGCCTTTAGGTATTTTGCGAAGGTCTCGGCTTATGGATATTTGCCGAACCGGCAACACCGGCTTTGAACCGTGGTTTCCAACTGAAAGGCAACTGAAAGGCGGGGCAGGGCGTTATAGTGAAACCGCTCAAGTTTTTCATAACCGTTGCGTCATACTCGGGGCAAGCCGGATTATGGCGCATGTGTTTTTTCTTGGGTTGACACACTATGCACCGCTTGCCATGCTAAACATGGAAGCTTTCGCCGCAGCCGCATTCGTCTTTCACGTTGGGGTTTTGGAACTTAAAGCCTTCCTGCAAGCCTTCTTTGGTGTAGTCGAGTTCGGTGCCGTCGAGGTAAACGTGGCTTTTCGGGTCGACGAATACTTTCACGCCAAAGCCTTCGAATACCAAATCTTCGGGTTGCACGTCGTCGACAAATTCCAAAGTATAGGCCATGCCGGAGCAGCCGCTGGTTTTCACGCCCAAGCGGATGCCTTCGCCTTTGCCGCGTTTGGTGAGAAAGGTTTGGATATGGTTGGCGGCTTTTTCGGTTAGGGTGATCATTGTCTTTATCCTTGTGATGCCAAAATATTGCAGGTTGTGCGTCGGCCGCAACGGTTTAAACGGGCGGGTATATAGCAAGCCCTAGGGTCTGTCGACGTGACCGGCGAAGCGGTTTTTTGAGGCAAAAAACGCGTATGCAGGCAAAAAGCGCAGCAAGGTTGAACACCTTGCAAGCATTTTAGCTTCGCAAGTCCGCTTCGCTACCTAACGCGCAGACGGGGGATTTTGACCAAAAATACCGCCGTTGCGTTAATTGTCGGCAGCCCCTAGGCTTTGGTTTGCCGTTTCGCCCAAGCTACTGCGGCGGTGACGGAGGCTTTGGCCTGCGGGCTGTTTTTCCAGCAACTCGAGCCGGTTAGGGCCGCGCCTTGTTGCAGAATATCGTTAACGTCGGCGCGGGCGAGCTTGGCGGCATCGTCCAAACCCATTTGCTGCAAACGCTGCAACACGGTTTTGCCTATGCCTTTTTCGGTCAATAGGGATTGGGTTTCCGCTTCGGTAAAGGGCATGGCGATTCCTTTTTGAAACGTGTTTTCAGACGGCCTTGCGTGTTTTTAACCGTTGCAGGCCGTCTGAACGGTTAAACGCCTTTTTTCTTTTTGTAGTCGGAAACGGCGGCTTTAATCGCGTCTTCGGCCAGAATCGAGCAGTGCACTTTCACGGGCGGCAGCTCCAGCTCTTCGGCGATTTCGCTGTTTTTGATGGCCAGTGCTTCGTCGAGGCTTTTGCCTTTCACCCATTCGGTGATCAGCGAAGAAGAGGCGATGGCTGAGCCGCAGCCGTAGGTTTTGAATTTTGCGTCTTCGATAACGCCTTCGCCGTTTACTTTGATCTGCAGCTTCATCACGTCGCCGCAGGCGGGCGCGCCGACCATGCCGGTGCCGACCGATTCGTCGTTTTTGTCGAACGAGCCGACGTTGCGGGGGTTTTCGTAGTGATCGATCACTTTGTTGCTGTATGCCATGATGTGGGTTCCTTGTGTGGATTATCGGTTAGTCGGTTTCTTTTACTTCATTTAAGGCCGTCTGAAAGGAATTCAAGACGGGGTTGGGGTGTTAAGCATTTGCTAGGTTGGATTGTTAAACCCAAATTTGCAAAAAGCTTTTTATGGATTTGTTGGGTTTGCAACCCAACCTACGCTTGCTAGGGTCTGTCGACAATTGACCGGCGAAGCAGTTTTTTGAGGCAAAAACCGCGTATGCAAGGCAAAAAGCGCAGCAAGGTTGAACACCTTGCGAGCATTTTTAACGCCGCAGACGGGGGATTTTGACCAAAAATACCGCCGTTGCGTTAATTGTCGACAGACCCTAGGGCTTCGTCCAGTCTTCTACATTTAAACCGGCGATTTGCCGAAAGGCGGCATCATTGCTGACCAATACCGCGCCGACAGCCGATGCGTGTGCGGCAATCATCATATCCAGCGGGGCGAGGCTTTTGCCTGCCTGCTCGGCCTGTGCTTTAAATTTTCCGTAACGGCTGCTCGCCTGCTCATCGAACGGCAGCACGGCTACGCGCAGCAAAAATTCATGCACGGCGCGGTGCAGTTTGGCTGCATCGGGTTTTTTGGCCAAGCCATACATCAATTCGGCATGGGTAACCGCCGAGATATGCAGATCAGCCATCGGTACGCTTTGCAGCTTTGCCATCACATTGGGCTGCTGGCGCAGAATATGGCTTACCATATTGGTATCCAAAAGGTAAATCACGGTTATTCCTGCCAGTCTGCAAACGGATCGCGCTGCTGTGCGGCGGTATCGCGCTCGATGACGTCGTGTTCGGACAGTTCTGCGGCGGCGGCGATAAAGCTCTGCCAATCGCTCGGGCGTTGCGACAAAATCACGTCGCCCGTGGCTTCGTCGCGGCGGATATACACTTCGTCGCCCGAAAAGCGGAACGCCGCAGGCAGCCGCACGGCTTGGCTGCGGCCGTTTTGAAACAGTTTGGCGGTTTGCATGATGCGCTCCTTTTTAAGGTTTTTGCGGATTTAAAGTCTAACAAGCTAAGCGGTAGTTATCAAGATATATATCATTTAGAGGGCGTTTTTCAGACGGCCTTTTAAAGGGTTGTTGGGTTTTCAACTCAACCTACGCTTACTTGCTATGCTATACTGATAGCAGACTCTTTAAGGAGCAATCATGGCACTATTAATAAAAATAGTGTTATTCATGATGCTTGCTAGGGAACCTCAGATGGTTGAAAAATTACCAAATGCGCTACCTTGCATTGTCATTGTGAAATGACCAACCAGAGACCGACTTTGGTTGGTCTTTTTTTATGTCAATGTTCCGCCCATTCTACGGTATTCAAATCAATCCCTTCTTTAAACATCTCCCATAAGGGCGAGAGTTCGCGCAGTTTGCCGATTTTCGATTTGATCAGTTCGGCGGCGAATTTCACTTCTTCTTCGGTGGTCATGCGGCCGAAGGTGATGCGCAGGGAAGAGTGGGCGAGTTCGTCGTTGCGGCCGAGAGCGCGTAAAACGTAGCTGGGTTCCAACGAGGCGGAAGTGCAGGCGGAGCCGCTGGATACGGCCAGTTCTTTCACGGCCATAATCAGGCTTTCGCCTTCGACGAAGTTGAAGCTCACGTTGAGGTTGGTGGGCACGCGCTGTTCCAAATCACCGTTGATATACACTTCTTCGATGCCTTCAATGCCTTTTAGGAACAGTTCGCGCAGTTTGAGGGCATGGGAGCGGTCTTGCTCCAATTCTTCGCGGGCAAGGCGGAAGGCTTCGCCCATGCCGACGATTTGGTGGGTGGCCAAGGTGCCCGAGCGGAAGCCGCGCTCGTGGCCGCCGCCGTGCATTTGGGCTTCGAGGCGCACGCGCGGTTTGCGGCGCACATACAGGGCGCCGATGCCTTTGGGGCCGTAGATTTTGTGGGCGGAAAGGCTGAGCAGGTCGACTTTGGCGGCTTCCACGTCAATCGGGGTTTTGCCGGCGGCTTGGGCGGCATCGACGTGGAAGACGATTTTGTTTTCGCGGCAGATTTCGCCGATGGCGGGAATATCTTGGATCACGCCGATTTCGTTGTTGACCCACATCACGGAAATCAGGATGGTGTCGTCGCGGATGGCGGCTTTGAGTTCGTTTAAATCAATCAAGCCGTTTTCCTGCACGCCCAGATAGGTTACTTCAAAGCCCTGGCGTTCGAGTTCGCGCATGGTGTCGAGCACGGCTTTGTGTTCGGTTTTCACGGTGATGAGGTGTTTGCCTTTGCTTTTGTAGAACTGCGCCGCGCCTTTGATGGCGAGGTTGTTGGATTCGGTGGCGCCGCTGGTGAACACGATTTCTTTGGCGTCGGCGTTAATCAGTTTGGCGATTTCGGCGCGGGCGTTTTCTACCGCTTCTTCGGCCGTCCAGCCGAAGCTGTGGCTGTTGGAGGCGGGGTTGCCGAACTGTTCGGTTAAATAAGGAATCATTTTGGCGGCCACGCGCGGGTCGACGGGGGTGGTGGCGGCGTAATCGAGGTAAATCGGGGTTTTGATGGTCATGGTTGGGTTCTTTCTTGATTTATGGGTTTTTAATGAATGTGGGTGTGGGAGAAGTCCACTATTTGGGCATGACCGGCGTTTTTGCGGTCGATAATGCTTTGCAGGGTAACGCTGCTGAGGTAGTTGTGGATGGTTTTGTTTAAGTTTTCCCACAGTTCGTGGGTAAGGCAGGGCGAGCCTTTGTGGCAGTCGGCCTTGCTGCTGCATTGGGTGGCATCCAAACAGTCTTCGGCGGCGGCGATGATTTGGGCGATGTTGATTTCGGTTGCGGGGGCGGCCAGAATGTAGCCGCCGCCGGGGCCGCGCAGGCTTTCCACCAGCTCGGCGCGGCGCAGCTTGCTGAAAAGCTGTTCTAAATAGGAAAGGGAAATATGCTGCCGCTCGCTGATGGCGCTGAGCTTCACGGCGCCGTTTTGGGCGTTGAGCGCCAAATCTATCATGGCGGTAACGGCAAACCGCCCTTTTGTGGTGAGTCGCATGGCAGTTGTTGGTATTGTGGTGGTTGTGTCCGGCGGATTGTCTAATATCTGAGTGTTTTAGTCAAGTATATGTTTTCAGACGGCCCCGGGTGTTTGATATATCCGGCAGCTTGGTGTAAATTGATAAAAGTTCTCAAATGGCGGCAGGGTTAAGGCCGTCTGAAAAGTATAAATAAATCAACATGGTTTTTAAGGTGGAGACTAAGATGAAACGTGATTTGAGCAAGATGACCTGCATCGAAGACCTGCGCCGCGTTGCCAAGCGCAAGGTGCCGAAAATGTTTTACGACTATGCCGATTCGGGTTCGTGGTCGGAAACCACTTACCGCGAAAACACTTCGGATTTCAAAAACATAAAGTTCCGCCAGCGCGTGTTGGTGGATATGGAAGGCCGCAGCCTGGCCACCAAGATGATCGGGCAGGATGTGAAAATGCCGGTGGCCATCGCGCCGACGGGCTTTACCGGTATGCAGCACGCCGACGGCGAAATTCTGGCCGCCCGCGCCGCCGAAAAATTCGGCATACCGTTTTCGCTTTCCACCATGTCGATTTGTTCGATTGAGGATGTGGCCGAAAACACCAGTGCGCCGTTTTGGTTTCAGCTTTATGTGATGCGCGACCGCGAGTTTATGGAAAACCTGATTAAGCGCGCGCAGGCGGCGAACTGTTCGGCGCTGATTCTTACCGCCGATTTGCAGGTGCTCGGCCAGCGCCACAAAGACATCAAAAACGGCCTTTCGGCGCCGCCGAAACCCACGCTCGCCAACTTAATCAATCTGGCCACCAAGCCCGAGTGGTGCCTGAAAATGCTCAACACCGAGCGGCGCACGTTCCGCAATATCGTCGGCCATGCCAAAAACGTGGGCGATTTGTCGTCGCTTTCTTCGTGGACTTCCGAACAGTTCGACCCGCGCTTAAGCTGGGATGACGTTGCACGCATCAAGGATTTGTGGGGCGGCAAGCTGATTATCAAAGGCATTATGGAGCCGGAAGATGCCGAGCTGGCCGTGAAGAGCGGGGCGGACGCCATCGTGGTTTCCAACCACGGCGGCCGCCAGCTCGACGACACCGTTTCCACCATCAAAGCCCTGCCCGATATTGTGGGCGCGGTGGGCAGCAATATCGAAGTGTGGCTCGACAGCGGCATCCGCAGCGGGCAGGATATCCTCAAAGCGTGGGCGCTCGGCGCGCGCGGCACCATGATAGGGCGGGCCTTTCTCTACGGCTTGGGCGCATACGGCGAAGAGGGCGTAACCCGCGCGCTGGAGATTCTATACAAAGAAATGGATATTTCGATGGCATTTACCGGCCACCGCGATATTCATCATGTAAACAAAGATATTCTGGTAAAAGGCACTTATCCCGAAGCGGATTGAGTGAAGTTGCCGAACAGGCCGTCTGAAAAGATTTTTTCAGACGGCCTGTTAATGTTTTGGCTGTTATCAGCCTCATCTACAGATTTCTTTAAATAAACCTGTAAAAAATTAAAGCAAAACATTAACTGTTGGTAAATAAAACATGTTATATTTAGCAAAAATTTATGCAGAAAACCTGAACATCTGCCGGGCGCATATTTCTAAAGCTGCGCACCGGCTTACACAGAAGCCACGATATGACTGCCGTTTCCGATTTGATCCGTTCCGATATTAAAGCCTTAACCGCCTACCAGGTGGCCGATTTGCCTGAAGGCTTTATCAAACTCGATGCAATGGAAAGCCCTTACCATCCGTTTGCAGACGATGAAGCATTATTAAACGAATGGTTATGTTTGCTGAAAAAAGCGCCGATACATCTTTATCCCAACCCCGCAACCAGCGGCCTTCAGGCGGTTTTGCGCGAAGCGTTCGGTATTCCGCAGGCGGCCGAAATTGCGTTGGGTAACGGCTCCGACGAACTGATCCAACTGATTACCATGCTGCTGGCCAAGCCCGGTGCGGCTATGCTGGCATTGGAGCCGAGCTTCGTGATGTATAAACACAATGCCGCTTTGTTCGGCATGGATTATATCGGCGTGCCGTTGAACGAAGATTTCACGCTGAATCTGCCGGCGGTGCTGGATGCCGTTGAAACGCATAACCCCGCGCTGGTTTTTATCGCCTATCCGAACAACCCCACCGGCACAGGTTTTAAGCGCGAAGAAGTGGAAGCCGTTATCCGCGCCGCCAAGGGCTTGGTGGTGGTGGACGAAGCTTACGGCGCGTTCAGCGGCGACAGCTTTCTGCCGCAGGCGGGCAGCATTGAAAATCTGGTGGTGATGCGTACCATCAGCAAAATCGGCTTTGCCGGCCTGAGAGTGGGCTATGCCTGCGGTTGTGCGGCGGTTATGCGCGAATTGGCGAAAATCGTGCCGCCCTACAATATGAACCAATTGTGTTTGGCAACGGCGAAATTCGCCCTGCAACATGCGGACAAAATCGAACGCACCACCGCCGCCCTGAAAGCCGAGCGCGAACGCCTGTTTCAAGGGCTGTCTGCCATAGGCCGTCTGAAAGCCTTTCCAAGCGAAACCAATTTCGTTACCGTGCGCGTGCCCGATGCCGACGGAGCGCACGAAACCTTAAAGCAAAATAAAATCCTGGTGAAAAAACTGCACGGTTCACATCCGCTGCTGGCCCAATGCCTGCGCCTGACCGTAGGCTCGCCGCAGCAGAACGATGCGGTTTTAAACGTTATCCGTGATTTATATGTTTAAAAAGCCGTTTGATAATGTTTTCAGACGGCATACCGGTTCGGCGTTAACGTGTTAACCCGATTTCATTAAATAAATATTGTTTGAATAGAAGGTTTGAATGATGAACAAAACCCAACTCCACCTGCACAACCTGCAACTGCTGGTTAAAGAAGCCGGTTCCATGGCCGAATTGGCACGCCGCTGCGGCTACGATAATTCCGCCTCGCTCTCGCAAATCAAGCGCCGCTTGGAGCAGCAAATCGAAGACGAAAACGGCCGCGGCATCCGCCCCTCGCTGTTGGCGAAACTCGAAGCCGGCATGGGCAAGCGCAAAGGCTGGATGAACCGCGAGCACGATCCCGAAGAAGAGCAACGCCGCAAAGAAGCCGCCGCCGCCCGTGCAGCGGCAGCCGAACAGGCGGCATTCTCCGCGCCTGCGCCCGCGCTCGATTTCAGCCATGCCGAAGGCCGTGTGGCCGTGGTCAGCCGCAACACTTGCGAAACCCAGATTACCGTGGCCATCAATCTCGACGGCACGGGCAAAAGCCGTTTCGATACCGGCGTGCCTTTCTTGGAGCATATGCTTGACCAAATCGCCCGCCACAGCCTGATCGACATCGACATCACCTGCAAGGGCGACCTGCATATCGACGACCACCACACCGTTGAAGACATCGGCATCACCTTCGGCCAGGCATTGAAACAGGCATTGGGCAACAAAGCGGGCATCCGCCGCTACGGCCATGCCTATGTGCCGCTCGACGAAGCCTTAAGCCGCGTGGTAATCGATTTGTCCGGCCGCCCCGGCTTGGTTTACAACATCGAATTCACCCGTGCCCTGATTGGCCGGTTTGATGTGGATTTGTTCAGCGAGTTTTTCACCGGCTTGGTCAACCACAGCATGATGACGCTGCATATCGACAATTTAAGCGGCAAAAATGCCCACCACCAAGCCGAAACCGTGTTCAAAGCCTTCGGCCGCGCCCTGCGCGCAGCGGTAGAGTTCGACCCGCGCATGGCCGGGCAGATGCCTTCCACCAAGGGCACGCTCACCGAAGAATAAACGGCCGGGTTTGCCGGATGTGAAAGCGTCGGGCAATATACGCAAACCGCCGGATGGGCCGTGAAGCAAAACGGCGGTTGTTTTTCCATACCCGGACTTACCCGGGTATGTTGCTGTTTGAATAAGACAAGGCCGTCTGAAAAGATTTTTTTCAGACGGCCTTGTTGCCAACCGAAACAGCGGTTAGTGGATGCTGCCTTTCAGCACCACGCGGCTGTTCCAAGTGCCGATGTGGCATTCGTATTGGTTGCCGCCGACGGTTTGTTTGTCGAAGTAGCTGGTAACGCGCACAGCCCGTTTACCTTCGCGGGCAGCGGTGGATTGGAAGCGTTTCACCGTGTTCAAAAACGCGCGTTGGCAGGTTTCTTCAGGGGTTTTGCCTACGGCGTTGGCCACTTGGCGGGATACCAGCGTTTTGCCGCCGGGATTGCCGTAAGACACGGAAATATTGGCATCCAACACTTCTTTGGCTTCGGCGGAATTCAATGCGGCGGAAGCCGAGCACATATAACCGTCGTTTTTGCCTTTGTTGTTGATTTTACGGCCTTCGCCGATGCTGCGGCAGTTGCTGCCCGCTGCGGCTTTTTCGGCTTTGGTTTGTTTCGGTTCGGCGGAAGCCTGTTGCGAAGTGCCGCTGCTGGAGCAGGCTGAAAGTGCCAAAGCTGCGGAGCAGGCCAGAAACAGGGCGGAAAGATGTTTAGCCATAAAACGTTCCTTTTCGGTGTAAATGTTTTAGAAATAGGGTGTAACGGTGTAAAGCTGTGTAATTGTACTTTATATTGTTTGAATACACCAAGCTTTAACGGGTGGTTTTTCAGACGGCCTCTGGCCGGCGTGAAACAGCCGGTTTATGTTTTTGGATAGCGTTTAAAAGGTTTCGTCGTGCCGCAGATAGCGCCATTTGCCCGGCGGCAGTCTGCCCAGTTTCACTTTGCCCATGCGGATGCGCTTGAGGCCGGTTACGCGCAGGCCGACCAGTTCGCACATGCGGCGGATTTGGCGTTTTTTGCCCTGCTTTAACACAAAACGCAGCTGGTCTTCGTTTTGCCATTCCACCTTGGCGGGTTTGAGTTTTTCGCCGTCCAGGCTTAAGCCGTGGTTGAGCAGCCTTAAGCCTTCTTCATCCAACTTACCGCGCACGCGCACGAGGTATTCTTTTTCGCTGCCGCTGTTTTCGCCGATAAGCTGTTTGGCGATGCGGCCGTCTTGTGTGAGCACCAACAGGCCGACCGAGTCGATGTCCAAACGGCCGGCGGGGGCGAGGCCGAATTTGTGTTTTTCGCTGAATTCGATGCGGCTGTCGTCGCCTTCCCAGCGGTTTTCGGGGGTGATCAGCTCAGCGGCGGATTTGTAGCCTTTTTCGGCCTGCGCGCTCACATAGCCCACGGGTTTGTTGAGCAGTATCGTTACCCGCTGCGCCTGTTTTTCATGTGCCTGTTTGTTGAGGTCGATGCGGTCGGCGGGGGTAACTTTTTGGCCGAGCACGGCGGTTTTTCCGTTCACTTTCACCCAGCCCTGCTCGATATAGCTGTCGGCTTCGCGGCGCGAGCAGAGGCCGAGTTCGGCCATGCGTTTGGAAAGGCGTAGGGGTTCTTGCGGGGAGTGGGGCATTTCAGACGGCCTGTTCGGTAAAAATAGTTATTTTATAGTGGCTTAAATTTAAAATAGTACAGCGTTGCCTCGCCTTGCCGTACTACCTGTACTGTCTGCGGCTCGGCGCCTTGTCCTATTTTAAATTTAAGCCACTATATTATAGCCGAGAAGCAGTTGCCGTTTTTGTTTTCAGACGGCCTTTTCCCTTTATATACCGTTATCGGCTATAATCCGAAACCCTTTACAGACAGATAATACAGAAGGAAGCGCTATGTCCCGTTTTTACCCGCACCCGATTATCGCCCGCGAAGGCTGGCCGTTTATCGGCGGCGGCCTGATTGCCAGTGTTTTGATAACTTTGTGGGCAGGTTGGTGGTCGCTGCCTTTCTGGCTGTTTACCGTGTTTGCATTGCAGTTTTTCCGCGATCCGGCGCGGACGGCGCCGCAGGATGCGGATGCGGTGTTAAGCCCGGTCGACGGCCGCATCGTGGTGGTGGAGCGCGCGCCCGATCCTTACCGCCAAGTGGAGTCGCTGAAAATCAGCGTGTTTATGAACGTGTTTAACGTGCACTCGCAACGCTCGCCCATCGACGGCACGGTAACGGCGGTGGAATACACGCCGGGCAAGTTTGTCAACGCCGATTTGGACAAAGCCAGCACCGAAAACGAGCGCAACGCCGTTTTGGCCACCACCCGCAGCGGCCGCGAAGTAACCTTCGTGCAGGTGGCGGGCCTGGTGGCGCGGCGGATTCTGTGCTACACGCAGACGGGCGACACGTTGCGCCGCGGCGAGCGTTACGGCTTTATCCGCTTCGGTTCGCGCGTCGATGTTTATCTGCCGACCGACGCGCAGGCGCAGGTGGCCATCGGCGACAAAGTCAGCGCCACCGAAACCATTTTGGCGCGCCTGCCGTTAACCGCACCGGAAGCGGTTGAAACGCAGCCCGCCGCAGCAGCAACGGTTGCGGCCGACATTGCGGACTATCGTGCGCAAGCGGAAGTTACTGCAACGGAAGCTTTGCCCCGCGCCGAAGTGGCGCAAACCGACATCGAAGCCTCTGCCGAGAAAGTGCGTCAAGCGGTTGAGAAAGAGTTTGGCACTTAACGCTTTAAAACAGGATTAAAATGTTCAACAGGCCGTCTGAAAAGGTGTTTCAGACGGCCTGATGTTTTCTTTCGGTATCCGCTTTGCTATCGTGCCGCAACACCTTTTATCGGCTTGAAAAATGTTCGCCATACTCGGGCCAACCCCGAGTATCTTTTTTTGGTTTTCATAAATTTTTCAAGAAAATGGACATTCGTGCCAAGCCGTCGTATGACGGTGGTTGGATATTTCAGGCGGCTGCGACAGAGTTTGCAAAGGTTTCGGCGAATAAAAATCGGCATTGTAAACAGGCCGTCTGAAAAACCTTTTCAGACGGCCTGAGTTTTTATTCTGCCTGATCAGGCAGCTTCTTTTTTCGGCCTGAACGTGGGTTTCAAACGGATATAAAGCGTGCGCTTGGCAATGGCGACGGTTTCGCCGTTTTTATCGAATACGCGCACGGGGATTTCGGGCAGGTATTTTTCGCCGTTTTTGGTGTGTTCGTAAATATCGTGCAGCATTTCGTCGGTGATGCGGCATTCGATAAACACCGCGCCGCGGCCGGGTTTGATAAAGTCGATATGGGCGGATTTGTCCCACACATAATACCGTTTGCCTATCATGCCGTTGAGCATGGCCGAGTAGGATGCGTCGGTTAGGGCGAACAGGCTGCCGCCGAATTGCGCGCCGTGTACGTTGCGGGTGCTCGACCAGTCTTTCAGGGTGGCCTTCATATAGCGGAAATCGTCGGAAAGCTCGGTGATGCGGATGCCGCTGAAAAAAAGCGGCGGCCAGAAGTTCAGCATCAGGCGCGTCCAGCGGGCGCTGTCGGTGCGTATTCTCATTTGAAACATGGTGGTGGTGCGGGCAGTGGTCGTAACGGGTTGCGGGTTTTCAGACGGCCTGAGCAACTTGCAAAGGCCGGGCCTTATTCGTTATCGGTTTTAAAAAATATTTTGCCGGTTTGCAGCGCATTGCCGTCGGCATCGGTTAAAGGGGTTTCTGCGGCGGAAAATTTAATCACGGCCAGATTGGCGCTGCCGTTGCCGGTTAAAGCGCTGTTGATGATGATGCCGGCTTCTTCGCCGCCGCTGTGCACCGCCACGCCGGCGGCTTCGAGCGAGGAGCTTTCGAGTACGGCCAAACCGCGTTTGACCTGGCCGCGGTATTGGGCGCGGGCGATGATTTCCTGCCCGGGGTAGCAGCCTTTTTTGAAATGCACGCCGCCGATGGTGTGCTGGTTGAGCATTTGGGCGACGCAGCTTTCGCTGGTGGCGGCGCTGATCCACGGATAACCGCTTTCGATTTCGTGCAGGTTCCAAGCGTTTTCAGCAGCGGCGTCGTATGCGGGCAAATCTGCCGCCGCGCCGATTTTCAGACGGCCTTGATGGGGCAGGGCGATGGTCCATACACCGTTGTTTTCTTCTGCGGCAAATGAGAGGGCAGGGCTGGCGGCAGGTTGCGGCGGGGTTTGCGGCGGCAGTTCGCAGGCGGCGGCAAAATCAGGCAGCGGCTCAAACACGGCTTTGGCGCGCAAAACAAACATACGCAGGCGTTTGGTTACGGTTTCGGCCAAATCGGCGGCCAGCGCCAGCAGCAAATCGTCGCCGCGGTTGAGCACCAGCATATTAGCAATCACGCGGCCTTTGGGGGTATTGTAGGTGGCGTAACAGGCCGAACCGGGTGGCAGATTGTTGATGTCGTTGGAAAGCTGGCCGTGCAGAAAGGCGGCGCGGTCGTCGCCGGCAACGCGGATCAGGCTGAAAAACGGTAAGCGGGTTTGCATGGCGGAAATCCTTTGTGTGCAGCCTGCATTTTAACTGCTGCGCTGTGCGGCTTAAAGGGGGCGGGCTGTTTTATAGCCTTTCAAAATAAAAATGATACAGCGCTGTTCCGCCTTGCCGTGCTGTTTGTACTGCCTGCGGCCTTGCCTCGTTTTTATTTTGCAAGGCTGTATCACCGTGGGCGCGAAAAAATCTTTGTTTGCCGATGCCTTATTTAAACGGCGGTCATAACCGTGCTCTGTTAAAATAGGGCAGATTTCCTGCGTTTTTCAGACGGCCCGGTCAGTTTATGTTTGCCATTCTTTCCATCACCGCTCCGGTGTTCATTATTATCGGCATGGGTTATTTTGCCGCCCGTTTCGACTTTTTTTCCCGCGAACAGTTTGCGGGTATGGGTAAGTTTGTTGTCCGCATCGGTATGCCGATGCTGGTGTTTTCGGCGATTGCCACGCGCCCGATTGCCGATGTGCTGAAAGCCGATTACCTCTACGGCTATGCGCTGGCATCGCTGCTGGCGTTTCTGGCGGGCTGGCTGGTGAGCCGTTGGCGCGGGCAGGATAAGGTGTTGGCGGTGCTCAACGGTTTGGGCACGGGTATGTCGAACACAGGTTTTATCGGCTATCCGCTGCTGCTGATGGCGGTGGGTACGCCCGCCGGTGTGTTTTTCGCCATGAATGCGCTGATTGAGAATATTCTGATTCTGCCGCTGATGTTCGTGTTGATCGATCTGGCCAAAGGCGGTCATGCCGATATTGCCGCCACTTTGCTGCGAATCGCCAAAAACCTGCTGAAAAATCCGATTATTATGGTGCTGCTGATTGCGCTGGTGTTTGCCGTCGGCAATATCCATGTGCCGGCGGTGCTGGAAAAACTCAGCACCATGCTGGCTTCAGCCACTTCGCCGCTGGCGCTGTTTGTGATCGGCAGCAGCCTGTATGGCTTGGAAATACGCGGCAATATCAAAGACATCAGTTTTATCGCCGCAGGCAAGCTGCTGCTGTTCCCTGCGTTGGTGGTGGCTTGTTTGTGGCTGTTCGGCGCGGATAAAGACACGCTGTTTGCCGGTGCATTGCTCGCCAGCGTGCCGATGGCGAGTATGTATGCCATTTTCGGCCAGCAATACGGTTTCGAGCGCCAAACCGCTGCCGCGATGCTGGCGGTAACGATAATTTCGTTTTTTTCGGTGTCGCTGGTTTTGCTGCTGGGGCATTGAAATGCCCACGTTGTTTTCTTTCAGACGGCATAAAATTGCGGTAAGCCTTTGGCGGATGTGGGTTTGCTGCTTTTATCCGTTTTGTCAACCGGTTAAATTTCTTTATCCACATAGGCCGTATCGGATGAAACGACCGCTGCCGCCTGAATGCTTGACAACTTAAAAATCATCATAACTTTTTGATAAATATAAACTTTACATTTGGGCTTAAATTTTGTGCAACCATGGCCGAAGCCCGATTTTTCGGGGAAAATACGCTGATTTCACAAACTTTCCACAAAGTTATCCACAGCTTTTGTGGGCAAACCGTAAAGGCTTGATTGGGTTTGTGTTTAAATGTTTGTCATAAAAAATCAAGAGGGAGAAAACAAACCGTTTGCCTTGGGTCGGGAGCAAAAAAAAGCGGGCAAAAGCCCCGCTTTTTTACATTGGTATGAAACCGCTGCGGTTAACGCTCTACCCAGTCGCCTTTAATCGGCCGTGCATAATAAGCAAGCACGGCAATCATGCACACTTCGATGGATACCGACCAATAAATATGGCCGAGAAATTCGCTGACATGTTCCGCTGCGTTGAGGTTCCACATCCAGCCTACCGCGCCGTCGGCATAGGCGGGGTTGCGGAAACCGAACATCGGAATCAGCAGCCCGTGCATCACCACGGTAATCAGAATGCCGTAAAACGCGCCGTACCACAGGCGGATTTTCGGCCAATACACCGAGCCCCACACATAAACAAAGGCGAACACGAAACTGAACAGCCAGTGATAAAGCGTTACCGCACCTAATACGCTGTTGCCCTGATACACATAATCGAGCGAATGCTGGTTGAAGCCGAGCCAGCCCAGCCAAGCGTCGATATTGGCGCCGGGCGGGGAAATTTCGCCGGGCATACGCGGCGGCATATTCACTTCGGAACCCCATTTCACCAGCGAGCTGAAAAAGCCGCCGATCAGGGTGGTCCAAAGAATTACTTTGCGGTTGGTTGGGGAAGCGCATAATTTGGTCATACTTTAAAGTCCTTTTTGTGGTAATTATTCTCATTTATGACTGGTCAAGAAAAAATAAGTTTCCGTGTGAGGTTGAGACCTTTGCAAAACCCTCAGATGTGGATGCAGTTCAAGGCGTAGCAGCACAGCGAGCGCAGACATATCAAGTAGATAGGCAAGCGAGCGAGCAGCGCACAACGAAGAAATGCGCCGCAGATGAGGGTTTTGCAAAGGTCTCAGGCCGTCTGAAAGCGGAAGGATGCCGGTTGTTTAATCTAAAGCAAACAGAAAAGCATGGCGGCTTGACAGCCGGATAAAAAAACGGCGCCAACCGAAAACACCGGTTGGCGCCGCTTTTGCAGAAAGGGTTTTGGAAAATTTAAAACGTTTCGCTCTCGCTCTAGGTATGAAGCGAAATAAATATTTTCAAGTTAGGGCAGGGTTTTGACAGGCTCCGGGGTGTGCTCAGGTTTTCGGCAGGGTAACGCCGGTTTGCCCCATATATTTGCCGTTGCGGTCTTTATAAGAGGTTTCGCACACTTCGTCGCTTTCGAAAAACAGCACCTGCGCCACGCCTTCGCCGGCGTAGATTTTGGCGGGCAGGGGGGTGGTGTTGGAAAACTCCAGCGTAACGTAGCCCTCCCATTCCGGCTCGAACGGGGTAACGTTTACGATGATGCCGCAGCGGGCGTAGGTGGATTTGCCCAGACACACGGTTAACACGTTGCGGGGAATACGGAAATATTCCACCGTGCGCGCCAATGCGAAAGAATTGGGCGGGATGATGCAGCAGTCGTCTTCCACCGTAACAAAGTTTTTCGGGTCGAAGTTTTTCGGATCGACGATGGTGCTGTTGATGTTGGTGAAAATCTTGAATTCGTTGGCGCAGCGGATATCGTAGCCGTAGCTCGACGTGCCGTATGAAATGATTTTACGGCCGTCGATTTCCTTTACCTGGTTAGGTTCGTAAGGTTCGATCATGCCGAACTCTTCGCTCATGCGGCGTATCCATTTGTCGGATTTGATGCTCATAAGGTTCTCTCAATTTGATTGCAAAGGTCTCAGGCCGTCTGAAAACATATTCTACCGTTAAACGCGTGGTTTTTCAGACGGCCGTGTTTTATTCCTGCCAGCCGCCCAGATAGCCCGCCAGTTCTTCCAGCATAGTGCTTAACGATTCGGTCATCAGAATCTGCGAGGCGAAAGCCAGGCTGGCCGCATCGTCGCCGTGGCCTTCGGCTTCTTCCTGCAATACGTCGAGATACTGGATGCGCTTGAGCGTGAAATCCTGCGTGAGCACAAACGCAATCTGTTCGCGCCACACCAAGCCCAGTTGGGTAACGGTTTTGCCGTTTTTAACGTGTTGGACCACTTCGTCGGCGGTTAAATCCTGCTTCGACACTTTCACCACCGGCGCCACATCGCCCGTGCCTTTCAGCTCGCAGTCGCTGTCCAGCTCGAAACCGCCCTCGGCGGCGCCCTGCAACAGCCAGCTCGTCATCAGGCTGCCCGGCGACTGTTTGGTGTTGGGCAGGCTCGCTTCCAAGCCGCCCAGTGCTTCGCGCAGTTTGGTGAGCATGCCTTCGGCTTTGGTTGCGGAGGCATTGTTCACAAACAGATAGCCGTGTTTGGTGTCGAAAACGGCCTGTGTGCGGCTGCTGCGGGTAAAGGCGCGCGGCAGCAAATCATCGGTAATCTGTTCTTTTAATTCCTGCTTTTCTTTACGGCCCACATTGCGCGCTTCGGCGTTTTGAATCTCGGCCACGCGCTCTTCCAGAATATCGCGGATAACGCCGGCGGGCAGCACCTTTTCTTCTTTTTTCAGCGCCACGCGCCAGGTGTAATCGGCGGGAAACACCGTTTCGGGCGAAAACGCCACCGGTGCGGCAAAGCCTTCGCTGAACCAGTCCAAACCCGAGCAGGGTGTGAACTGCGCTTCGGCCAGTTTGTTCGCCAGCGTTTCAAGCTCGGGCAGTTTGTTTTTGTTTAAAGGATAAAAGCTGATTTGTTTGAACCACATGGCATTTCTCTGAAGTGAAACCGCCGCATTATACAGCAGGCAAAGGCCGTCTGAAAGGCCGCGCCGCCCCGCCTGATTGACAAGCACAAACGGCATCGGTATAGTGCGCGCTTCGGTTACGCGCCCATCGTCTAGAGGCCTAGGACACTGCCCTTTCACGGCGGCAACCGGGGTTCGAATCCCCGTGGGCGTGCCAGTTTTCAGGAAAATCCGCTTGAGTTTTCAGGCGGATTTTTCTTTTTGTCTATTTTAATCATATTGTTATATGGTTAATTCAATGGTTTGTATCAAATCTTCATTTGTTGTTTATTATCTTGATTTATCCTGACTTATGGGTATGATTGCATCCGTTTTGCAACCAACTTTGCAACCGGATTATGGCATCTTTTACAAAAAAATCTAATGGTTCTTGGCTTGTGCAGGTTAGGCATAAGGCTAGCGGCGGGCGGGCGGCTTTTAATAAGTCGGCTGTGTTTGCGCGCAAGGTGGATGCGCAGCAATGGGCGGCGAAGGTCGAAGCGGAGTGGCAGGCGTTTCGGGCGGGGATTACGCCGTCTGTGCCGTTTTCGGATTTGCTGATACGGTATCGTGATGAAGTATCGCCCGGTAAACGCGGGTATAAGAATGAAATCAATGTGATTAATCGGGTGTTGGCTACGCCGCTTGCCGCTGTGATGCTGCCCGATTTGTCGGATTTGCAATTTAAGATGTGGGCTGACGAACGTCTGAAAGAAGTGCAGCCGGCCACGGTGCGGCGGGAATGGAATGTGTTGTCTGCGGTGATGACGGCGGCGGTAAAAGACTGGCGTATGTTGCCGGAAAACTTTTTGCTGCGGTTGCGCAAACCCGATGGCAGCCCGCCACGTACCCGGCGGGTTTCGGCGGCCGAAATTGACGCTATTTGCTATTGTGCGGGGTATTCTGCTGGTTGCGTACCTGAAAAGCAGGTGCAGCGCGTGGCGGCGGCGTTTTTGTTTGCGCTGGAGACGGCCATGCGTGTGGGGGAGATATTGGGGTTGCAGCCTGAAAACGTGCATTTGGATAAAAGGTATGTGCATCTGCCGACCACGAAAAACGGGCAGGCGCGCGATGTGCCGTTGTCGGGTCGTGCGGTGGCGATTTTAAAACAGGTGGCGGATTCGCACGGCGGGCGCACGGTGTTTGGTGTTACAAAGGGATCGTGCGACAGCCAATTCCGCAAGCTGCTGGATATGGCGCAAATAGACGGCCTGCATTATCATGATTCGCGGCGCGAAGCATTAACGCGGCTTGCCAAGATTTATCAGCCGATGGAGCTTGCGAAAATCAGCGGCCATAAGGATTTGCGCATTCTGCTGAATACGTATTACGCGCCAACGGCAGAAGAGTTGGCGGCGAAGATGCCGGAATAAGAAAGGCCGTCTGTTTTCAGACGGCCTTTTTTTACTGTAATAAGAAAGGTTAGGTTTAATTTAATACATTATGCAAAGCTGATGCTTAAATGCTTTCCCAGCTTTTCTGCTGCTTTTTCCAAAAAATCAATTTTGGTATTGTGACGCAAATCTAACAAGCGGTCTATTTGGGGCATGTGTACATCTAGACGGCGTGCCATTTCTGCTTTTTTTACACCTTGTGCGATCATTTCGTTAAGCAGCAATACTTTTGCAGTTTCCAAGGCGGGTAAGGTAACGGTGTCGCTTCCTTGTTCCGCTGATGGCAGCGGAATAGCGCGCCGATCTTCAAAGTAGCCATCGAGTGCGCACAACAAACCATCTAATGCTTCGATTGCTGCCGATTCTTTATCTTCACCCACGGCCACCGCTTCGGGAATATCGGGAAACGTAACTAAAAAAGTTCCGTTATCGTCCGGGGTGAGTTCGTAGCGATAAGATAACATATTAGTCCTTTAAGTAAGTTGAGTGATGAGATTGTAGGGTAAGCCCTTTCGGGCTTACCTTTACTTAAGGTTCAAGTCTTTTTTGATTTTTTTTACCAAGCCTGAGCCGATTTCTTTACTGCCGTGGTTTGGAAAAACCGATGTTCTATCACCTAATCTGATTAACTGATGGCTTCCGCGTTTTTGCGTGGTGAACTCTACACCTTGAGAGATAAGCCATCGTCTAAATTCACTGTATTTCATTTAACCTCCTTTCTTATGTACAGTGAAAGGAATGATACAACAAAAATGTTGTATTTGCAATAGCTTTATAACATTTTTGTTGTATTTATATCAGGAAAGGCCGCCTGACAACAGACGGCCTTTCGGTTTACCAGCTGCGGGCGCAATCGTTGATAAGACGTTGCAGTTTGGTCAGCTCGTAAACGGCGGTGGTTAATTCGCTTTTGCCTAGGTTACGGTTTTCTTCGTTGTAGTCGTAGTTTTCGGCGGCGGTAACGACAACGTGCAGGATATTGTCCATTTCATCCAACGCCGCTTGAATGATTTGCTCTTTATCCTGTTTGGTTTTACCGCTTGGGTGAAGCAGCAGTGCGCCGATATGGCTGCGGCAGCCGTGGTATAGGGCGTCGCGGTCGGGGTGCGCTGTTTCGGTGGGCGTGGCGGCAGGTTTTGCCGGCTGCGGCGGCAACCCGGCAGGGCGGTTGAAGCTGTATTTTTCGGCGTTTTTCAGACGGCGTATTTCGGGGTGTTTTTCCATAATCTGCTGCGGCATCATTTCCACCAGTTTGCGGATTAGGGCAGCCAGTTGGTAGAAATCCAAGTCGAAACGGCGTTTGCCGGTGAGTGCGCGGATTTGGTCGTTGAGGCTGGGGCCGCAGTAGGCTTTGGCCAAGGTGTTTTCTATGCTGGCGATGATGTCGAACATTTCCCGATTGGCTTCCATGTTGGCGGGGGTAGGTAGTGCGGGGCGTTGCGGCAGCGGTTTGTTGAAGTGGGCGTTTAATACCTCGAAGCATTCGGCTTGGTATTGTAGTAGCCGTTCGCGGATTTCGGGTTTCACGCGGTTAACGTCTATGCCGAACAGCCAGCCGTTTAGGTATTCGATAGGTAGGCAGGTAGTTTCATAGCTTTTACCGTCTGATGCAGTTGCCTTTATCATACAGGCAACTGAATTTAAAACTTGATTGCGTTGGATTTTTTGCCGTTGTGCTTCCCAGTCGATGCCGATGTTTTCGCAAATCGGCTTCATGGCGGCGTAGTGGGTTTGGTTTTGGGTGAATACGGGTACTGTTTGACCGTGGAAAGTGATGTTTTGAACTTGGTTCATTTGAAGTTTCCTACTGAAAGTTTTCTAAAATGCCCTTACGGGCGGCCACGCGGTTAGAAACCCTTCAGTAGTAGGGCGGACTTATTCCCCTTTCGGGTATTGTATTCGTCGCCCGCGCGGCCATAGAAAACTTCGGTTTTATCGAAACACAAAACACAAAGGAAACCAATAGAAACTATGGATACAAAAACGCCGCATTAACGGTGCGGTTCCGCTACTGAAAGTGGTTTCTACGCCACATGGTGTGTAATTTAAAGATGAATAAACCGCTTGTCAAGTGTAATTTTGTTTGGCATGATAACAATTTCTTAACAATTACATTACAAAGGTGGGTGTGATGAAGAAGGTTTTAGTATTTTTGCTTGGCTTTTTTCTTACTGGGGCTTACGCGGCCGATTCTTTGCCCGTGGTTAAAAAACGCATTGCTTCAAAGATGCGGGCTTGTATGCTTGATACGTCAACGGGCGGTAATTCTTATGTAAATGTATGCCGCCTTGAGGCGGCTGAAAATTTTGAAAAAGCAGCTTGGGGATATGCTGAAAATAATCTTGTTTTGGAGTTAAAGGAGGGTTATGAAGAGCCTGATGTTGTGCAAAATAATTATGTGAATGATATTGCATGGTTTAGGGCAATCTTATCTACCTGTAACAGTTTTGAGGCATCTATTAAGCCGAGTTCGTGGCAAGATTCTTATCATGTCGCTTGCCGTTTGTATTGGGCGAGACAAGCGGCAGAATATTTTTATAGGCCGTCTGAAAAGGAAATAAAGGCATCTGTTAATCGGAGTTGGAGTAAAACAGTTGATGATTGGATAAGAAAAGAAATATATTGACTAATGGCCGTCTGATATTCAGACGGCCTGTTTGTTACTGCTTCCTGCTGTGGATATATTTAATCACATCTCCGGCAATCCAGCGGCGGGATTCCTGCTTTTTGCGCCGGTCGGTCAGGCTGACTGGCTTGGGAAAATCGGGGTGTGATACGATTTCGCGGTAGGTGTGCTGGTAGCTTAATCCCATTAAGTCGGCGATGTCTTGGGTGTTGATCAGGATGCTGCTTTCTTTGGTCAGCCCGGCAAGGTGTGATTTTTTTGCTGTTGTTTCGAGCGTTTCCAGCTTTTGCATAATGGCTTTATAGGTTTCGGTTGTCATTGTTGTTTTCCTTCGCTTAATGGCGTAGACAACGGCTGCCAGTGTGTCGCTTTTAGGATGTCACCCGCGAAATTTACAAATGTTTTTTCCGGCAGGTTAAAGAAAGCCTGTTCCGCACCTGAATTGCCATCTACGGTTTCCCAAACAAGTACATATTGATCGTCTTCTGTGGGCAGTTTTTCTTCTACGCTAATCCACCCGCCTTGCTTGGCGGCGTGTTCTTTGGCGGCCATCCAGCCGAGCCGTGCGTCGAACCGCTCTACTTCCCATCTGAAATCGTCATCTTTGGCTGCTTTGGCGTTGAACCACTCTTCAAACGCCTGCTTTTCTTTTTCCAGTTGTTCGTTTGTCATTTTATTTTCCTTGTTCCTGTTTTATCCGTTTGTTGTGTCTGTATGCGATGTCGCTGATTACGGGTTCGCTGTTTTTAAACGCCTGCATGTAGTGCGAGTAGTTGGCTATGCCGAGCATGGCTTTAAACTTTTCGCAGCTTTGGGTTAGGTGGGTTAATTCGGGGCCGGTGGCGATAAAGCGGCCGCGTTGTTTTTTGCGTTCGCCGATGGCGTCGATGATTTGGGTGGTTTTGTTTAAGGCATCTTCGCAGGCCGTCTGAATTTCGAGCCTTGCCAGCATGTCGGTTTCGGGGTTGTCGCTGTATTTGTCCAGTCCGCGTAATACGCCTAGCAGGTGGATATACAGATAATGGTTTTCGATCAGGTGCCAAAACTGTGCTTCGGTGCATGTGCCGGTGCGGATGGCTTCGACGGCGGCGGCATAGGGTGCGGTGATGCTTGCTATTTCTTCGCTGCTTACCGGCTCTTTGCTGGTGGCGGCTTTAATGAGTATGTGCATCGGTATGCCGGTGTTGCTGTATGCGCGGTGTTTGCGGGGGTTGTAGCGTTTGCGGGGTTTCATGGTTGGTGCCTGTTTAGGGTTTCTATCAGGTTTTCTTTGGCGATGATGTCGCGGTGCTGCATTTCTTTTATTTCGTGCCATTGTGCGATGCGGTGGGCTGTATCTGCGCTTATGGTTTGGCAGCCTGCCAGCAAGGCGGTTAGGGCAAGGGCGGTTAGTTTGTGGTTAGTGGTCATTTGGATATGCCTCCGCATCACCATTGAAAAATTGATAATCCATCTCTTCGTATGCCTTTTCCGCTTGAATCACTTCGGCGATCGCGCGGGATTCTGCTGCGCTGATTAATTCGGCTGTGTTGTCGTTGGTTGCCGGGTTGGCTTGGGCGTATTGCTTTGAGGCCGTCTGAATGGCTGCGCTGGCGGTTTGTGCGCTGCATTTGCCTAAGATTGCAGCGATGCCGAACAGTATTAGGGCGATATAGGTGCACAGTGCGGTTTGGGCTTTCATAGGTATTTTCTTTCTTTGTAGGTTTTGGGGTTTTCGGCCTGCATGATGGCAATCAGGCGTTGTTTGTATCGTGCTATGGCTGAGGTTTCCGTTTGAGGGAATGTTTTGGCGTGGGTGCGTTTTATGGTGCGTTTCACTTTGCCTTCCCTGTTTACTTTTTGCTCGGTGCTTTGCAGCGATATGGTTACGGTTTGTTCGCGTTTGTTATAGGTTTCTACCAGCGTTTGCATGATTTCCCCCTTGTGCTTAGGCCGCTTCGATAACGGCTTGCAGGTCGTTTTCGGTCAGGTAGGTTAGGGCGCGTTTGCAGGCGTTGATTTTGGTGTTGTGGGTGGGCGGCAACTCTATGATGGTGTCGCCCCAGCCGTTGGTGATGGCGCATCCGTATGCGCTGTTTTCTTCGGTTACGTTGATAACTAAGCTGTGTGTTTCGATGGTTTGCATGGTTTTCCCCTGCGGTGGCCGTCTGAAAAGTGTTTTTCCCGGTTGTTTTCAGACGGCCTGTTGGTTAAGGTCTGCCGAAATAGATGTCGATGTCGGCAAAGGCGTCTTGCAGGGTTTTGGCGATGTCTGCGGTGGCCTGTTCGATCACGGCTTCAATCTGCTGCAATTCGTAACACAGCACTAATGCACCGCTGTTTTTGTCGATGCGGAATTTCAGCAATGCTTCGACGAAGTAGGAATCGCCGCCTTGGAACGGGGTAAAGGCGATGGCGAAACGTTCAAACGCTTTCAGGTTAGTTTCCGTTTTGCCGGCATCTTCGCTTTGGAAAGTGAAATTAATGCGGCCGTCTTGCTCGCGGTAGCCTTGCTTAAAGGTGGTTTTTTCGGTGTATTCAAGGTTTAGTGCGAAATCCAGCACTTCGGCGGCAGTGGGGTAAACGGCGTTTTCGTTATCGGGGTTTTTCGATACGATGTCTCGGGCGCAGTTGGTTAAAAATGCGGCAAATTGCGCCTGATTCATTTTTTCGCCGGTGTTGTCCAGCCATTTTTTTGCGGCAGGCGTGTGGCGCGGCGAATAAAAGGCGCGGTGATCTCCCCAATCGGCATCTTGTGCGGTGTTGCCGTCGATGATGGCGGTAACTTGGATGTTGCCGTTTGTGAAGTCGGCATCAATAAAAATCTGCGTGCCGTCTTGTTGGTGCTTTTGCACATACTTGATCAGGCTGGCGGTATCGTGCAGTTTCACCAGTTCTGCTTTTCGCAAAGGTTTGTCGAGTAATTGCCTTTCAAAGCTGAAATCCCATGAATCTTTTCCGTTGGGGTAGAAGATAACGGGCATGCCGTTTTGTGCGTATGTGATTACCGGTTGTTTGGCTGCGCTTAATGCGGTTTCGATGATGTTTTGCTGTTGTTTTTCCATTTCGGATTTTCCTGTTTAAAGGTTGGTGGATTGAGCGGGGATATTCCCCGCCCGGGTTATTTGTTGTTGGCGGCTAATTTCAGCGGGGTTTTTTCGCCGTTTCCCGTGCCCTTCAGATTGAGCGTTCCTTGGGCAGGGTCGTCGGCTTGGATGTTGCCGTCTGGCGTGGCAAATACGATGCCGCCTTCACGTTTTTCTTTCGGCAGTTTGCTGGTAACGTTGTGGCTGATTTTTACCGTGCCGTGTTGGATGTTTTGCAGCTGGATTTTCAGCTTCACGGTGATGTCGGCCTGTTTGCCGTGGGCCAATACGGCGCGTACCGCTTCGGCCATTGCTTCGCCGAGTTCTCGGTCGAGCCAGCCGCTGTTTACGGTGGGAATTTGTTGGCTGGCTAAGGCAAATTTTTTCTCTTCGGTTTTCATGATGGTTTCCTTGGTTGGTTGGGTTTGATGCCGTTGCTTAATCGGCATGGTTGGTTACAGCCTTTAAGGCGAATTCAAAATCATTCCACGCAGCTACACCTTCTGCGGTTATGCAACTGGCGGCAAAATTGATTGTGGGAATGAAGTGTTTTTTTAAATCAGCGGCGGTGGCTGCTAGGTGGGTGAGCCTCTCGTATTCTTGCTTGCTGATATTGATTTGTTCTTGCATGTTGTTTCCTTTGTGTTTTGTGTTTCGATGTGTGAATATTACCTAAGGGGAAAATAAATTACAATACCCAAAGGTAAATATTTTTATTTGTATTTGATTTTTAATGTGATTTAAATTTCCTTTGGGTAAAATTAAGGGTAGGAAAAGGCCGTCTGAAAAATGTATTTCAGACGGCCTTTATTAAATTGAAGAATAATTAGGAAGTTTTATATATCCATAAAGTCCAGCGGCAGCACTTTCCAGAATTTGCCGTGTACGGTTAATTGCTCGTATTCTTCGGGTGTGATTTGGAAGTCGGATTTGGCATAGGCGGGGTTGTCGCTGGTTACGAAGATTACCCCGCCTTTGCCCCGCGCCAACCGTTTGATATAGGTGTAGCCCTGAAAGGTAATCAGATATACGCCGCTGTTTTGGAACTCGGTTACGTCGGTTTTGATCAGCGTGACCGAGCGGCGCGGTATGGTCGGCTCCATGCTGTCACCGTCGGGCGGGCAGAGTTGTACGCCTTTCATGTTGGTGGAGCCAAGCAATTCTTGTAAGGCACTATTCGGTATTTCAATTGAACGGAGCAGGTCGGGCGCGTCTCCGTTGATATAGCCATGCCCGCATGATGCAGCTACGTCGAAAATGCGGAAAGTTGTTGTATCTTGGTTTTTTGATGTCATTACTGTCAGTATTTGGCTGCCTTCGCCATCCATCCATGCTTTAGTTACGCCGAAAGCTTCAACAATAATATCGAGCATGTCGTCGCCAATCCGTTTTCTGTGCGGATTGTCTTCTTCGTACAGCATCCTTGACACATAGGATGCGGAACGACCGAGCCTGTCGGCCAGTTCGCTTATTCTTCCGTTGCATACGGTGTCTTTGAGTTCTAGCAGACGTTGTCTGCGGTATTCGTATTTATCCATTCCTGTATTTTCCTGTTTTTATACCCTAGGGTAAATTCCCTATAGGTATTGATTTTAGTTTTACCTTTAGGTAAAATGACAGAAACAGTAACAGGAGTGCATATGTGCAAAATTGATTTCAGCCCGTTGCGCTTGCATTTGAAGGGTTTGAGCAATGAAGAGAAAAATAAATTTGCTTCGGATTGCGGAACCAGCCTCGGATACATGCGAAAACGGATGTCTTTAAACAGGCCGTTTGGTTTTTTGATTGCGAAAAAAATTGCTGAAAAAGGGGTTATGACACCCCAGCAATTAAGGCCGAATGATTATGAAAACTATATTTGGAGTTGATTTGTAACTAGTCAAACATCGTTTTAGCCCTTTTCCGCCATTCCCTGATACACAACACGCCGCATCGGGGTTTTTACCACCTGCCTTGTCCTTATAGGGGGGGGCAGGCTTTTTTTATGCCTAAATTTAGTAAGGCCGTCTGAAAATGAAGAAATTGGATTTTAAATCAGTTGCTGATGCTGCTCTTAATGCCGCCGATAATTTGTTGGCGGAATGGCTGCCCGGCGGCAAATATAAAGGCCATGAGTTTTTTGCATTAAATCCAACCCGTGCCGACCGGCATTTGGGATCGTTTGCCGTTAATACGCATTCCGGTGCGTGGGCAGACTATGCCACCGGTGATGCGGGCGGCGATTTAATCAGCTTGTATGCCTACCTGTTTACCAACGGTAATCATGGCGACGCATTTCGGGCCGTGGCTGATCGGCTGAATATTGGTAATTTTCAGCCTGTGCAGCGGGTGGAATGGGACGGTACGCCGAAAACGGGTAATGCTAAATCCAAGCGCGACAGCTGGCGGCCTGTGGTGCCGTTTGATGAAGAGCGTTTGCTTCATTTAAGCGGTTCGCGGGCATATTCTTTTGCGTGCAACGGGCGCGAAGAAGGTTTACGGGCGGTATACCGTGATGCCGAAGGCCGCCCCTTGTGTGTAGTGCAACGGTTTATTGAGCCGGGCGGCGGCAAGTCGGATTACCCTTTCTCGTGGTGCAAAAGCGCGGAAGGTGTGCAGCAATGGTGTAACCGGCGCGTTAACGACCCGCAGCCGTTATTCGGTTTGGATGCGCTGGCGGCGCATCCTGATTTTCCGGTGCTGGTGGTTGAAGGCGAAAAATGTAAGATTGTGGCCGATGCCAGCGGGTTGTTGGGCGGCTGGGTAGTGGTGTCGTGGCTGGGTGGTTGTAACGGCTGGAAAAAGGCGGATTGGCAGCCGCTGTCGGGTAGGAATGTGGTGCTGTGGCCTGATTGCGACAGCCAACGCGAGAAATTGACCAAAGCGGAAGCGGCGGCGGGCATCGACCCTCACAGCAAGCCGTTTTTGGCCAAGGCGGCGCAGCCCGGCTTTAAGGCTATGGCGGGTATCGCCGAAAAGCTGGCCGGTTTGGACTGCTCCGTGCGTATGGTGCAGATTCCCGAACCGGGTGTGTGGCCGTGCGGTTACGATATTGCAGATGCTTTTGCCGATGGCGGCAAACTGATAGACCCTGTGGCGGCTTTGGCCGATTCTGCCCTTATCCCGTGGCCGTCTGAAAATGCGGAATCTTTCCCGCACCTTTCTGATGATGAGCGCGTGCGCGAAACGACGCACGCGGCAAATGAAGGGGGAGCGGGGGCGGATTATGCCGAAAACAACGGCTGGCGGGATGATGAGTTGGCGGAATCTGATGATGAAATGCACGGTTTGATGGCTGATTTGTTGGAAAATTACAGCCAAATCGGTTTAAAAATGAAAGCGGTTAACCTGATAACGGGCGAAACTTTTACACGCTCGCAAATGGAAAAAATATTTACCAAGTTTGCGGTTAATGCTTGGTTTAATTCGCCGAGCCGTAAAACGATGGCTGAATTTCAGGCGGAGATCACCATTAAGCAACGCCGTTTGGAAGCGTTGGCGGAATATGACAATTTCGGCGGTATGATTGACCGCTACATCTATCTTGACGGTACAACCGATGCGTTTGATGTTGCTTTGGGTAAGATTGTTTCGCTGGCTGCGGTTAAGGCGGCGTTTCCGGAACAATGCGAGAATTGGCAAAAATCGTCGGCGCGGAAGGTGTGCCCGATGAGCAATTATGTTTTTGAGCCTGCCTTGCCACCCGGTATCAGTTATACCGAGGATGGCGAAAAGGTTAAATTTATCAATATGTTTAAGGGTTTGCCGGTTAAATCTGATGAACCTGATATGCTGTTTCCGTCTGAAACCCCGCTGGAGAAAATCAAGGCGGCTTATCCCAAATGCAAGCATATTATCGGCCTGATTGAGCATCTTTGCGGCGGCAACGGCAGGATGTCGGGCGATGTGACGGAATGGGTTTTAAATTGGTTGGCCTGCCGTTTCAGATGGCCGCAACGCAAACCGGCTACGGCTTTGGTGTTTATTTCCGAAACGCAGGGGGTGGGTAAATCGACGCTGGGCAATAAGGTTTTGAAAGAGTTGTTTGGTGATTATTTTGTGAAACTCAATCAAAATGCACTGGAAAGCCAGTTTAATGCACCGTTTCAAAACAGGTTGGTAACGGTGTTCGAGGAAATCAGCCCGTCTGACGAACGCAAAAACGTTATCGGCAAGTTTAAGGATATGATTACGTCTGAAACCATTATGATTGAGCGTAAAGGCAAAGACCCGCTGGAATATTCGGACTACAATTCGTTTTTGGTTTTTTCAAATGACGAAAAAGCGATACCTATCGAAGCAAACGACCGCCGCTTTATGGTGATGGAAATCCGGGAAAAGTTTTCTGATGCGCAATATGAGGCATTGCAGGCGGAAATCGATGCGGGCGGCATTCAGGCGTTTGCTGATTTTCTGTTTGCCTTGCCGTTGCAATACACGGCAGGTTATCAGCGGCAGGATAATGGCGGCAATATCCGCATGGTGCCTGTGCGGGCAACGTTTACGCCGCATACCAAGCCATTGCCAACTCCGATTAAAAACCGCATGATCGGGCTTAATAAATCGGGATGGGAAGCGTTTTTCGATGATTGGTATCAAGGCGAGCTTGGTTTGCCGTTTATAACCTGTGCCGCCGCGGATTTGTGGGCCGTTTATAAGGCGTGGTGTGCGGATACCAAAACTTTCAGCATGACGCAAAAGAATTTCTACGCCAGCATAGCCAAACGGTTGCAGGATATACGCACCCGTGTTAAGGTTGACGGAATTGAAAAACGGCTGCGGATTTTTATCGTGCCGCATTCGTGGATGAGCAAGCGCGATCAGGATAGATACCCGGAGCCGAATACGGGGGCAGTATTTAACGGTGATTCAAATACAATTAATAAGGCTGATTATTTCGGCAGACAAATATCAGCATTTAATGCGGCGGCCAGTGTTGATTTGCCACATTTGAAAAATTTGTAACACTTGTCCATATTTCTACCCCACTTGTCCACACTTGACCATACTTTAGGACAGGCTGAAAGCCTTTAAATTCGGCACTTGTCCAACTTGTCCACCTTTTTTGAAGTTCTATACGCGCGTGATAAAAATCATGCGCGTATTTTTTACTAGTGCTTTTTTTGATATTTATTTTTTATCACACATGCGGAGTATAAAAATTACTATGGACAAGTTGGACAAGTGCCGAATTTAAAGGCTTTCAGCCTGTCCTAAAGTATGGTCAAGTGTGGACAAGTGGGGCAAAAATATGGACAAGTGCAACATATTTGTTTTGGATGCTGCGATTTGATAAAATCAAGCCTTAATAAACAAAGCCCTGCAATAAATTAAGACGGGGCTAATGGCAAAATCCGTGCGGCGTGGAAAGCACGGGAAATGACAATAGACGGACTTTTAGAATATTGGGCGCGGTGGGCTACGGCGCGTGATGATGGGGGGCTGGGTTATGGTTCCAGTCGGTTGAATGTTTTGATGGGTGGCGGTGTGGCCTGTGGCAGTGGCAACAACCTGCCCTATGGTATTGATGGTGATGCTGTTGCAATGACGGTAAATAACTATATCGCAAGACAGCGGCCTGTAATGGCGGCAATAATCAAGCAAGAGTATTTGCACGGCGGCAGTCAGACGATTAAGGCGCAAAGAGTATCTCAACAGTGTGGCGTGATGGTTTCAGCGCAAAATTACCGTGTAACCTTGCATCGAGCCGTAAAAAAAATGCAATTACACCCTGAAATTGCCATGTTGTTGCAAAAATTATCTTGACACGGTTGTAACATTTGAAGTTTAATTGTGCTAAAGCTGTTTTTCGTGCGTCTGCGAAAAGCGGCTTTTTTATTGTCATTATCCTTGTGTGCTGTCTGAATCCTTTTCAGACGGCCTTTTCTTTGGTTTTTTATGGCGGTTGATGTAAGGGTGGATTTAAGCCGGGTGTATAAGCGGCTTGATGATATTCACAAACGGCAGCTTCCGTTTGCGGCCAAGAATGCGCTGAATAAAACCGCCGAAGCTGTGATTTCGGGTGAGCAGTCTGAAATGCAGACGGTGTTTTTTAATCCGACGCGCTGGACAATGAATAGTCTTTTTGTTCAGCAATACGCGCAAAAAGAAAATTTAACGGCTGTGGTCGATTTTAAAGACGGCGGCGGCAATCGCAGTGCGGGTAAATATCTTTCTGCGCAAATTCACGGTGGTAGCCGGCGAATAAAAGCGGTTGAATCTTTTTTTGTGGCAAAAGGCTTGATGCCGGCGGGGCATCGTATTGTGCCGGCGAAGGGTGCGCGGTTGGATAGGCACGGCAATATCACATTGACCGCATTTCGGTCGATGGTGCGCGGCGTTTCAGACGGCACGCATTTCGTGCTTCACGCTCAGCGAGGAAAACTTCCGCCCGGGTTGTATAAGCGGAAACGTCGTGGTGTAACGCCTTTATTGGTTTACGTTTCTGCGGCGGATTACGATAAATTGTTTAAATATTTTGAAACGGCGCAAAGGGTAGTTGATGATGAATGGGAACGGATTTTTGCTGCGGCCCTCGATCATGCTTTGGCAACCGCCCGTTAAGGTACTTCCGGCATTCCTGATATCGCGGGTAATTCGCGCCTCGTTTTTTGTTAAGCGACAGGGTGTGTTGGCTTCCTTACTTGGTTTGGTGTTATTTTTTTGTTTGTTGTGTGTAGTTGGTTTTTCATGATTTGGCGGTCGGATTTTTCCGACCGCTTTTTTTAAAAGTGTATTTCAGACGGCTTGTAAGGCGGGTTTGTTTTCATTCCTTTGCTTATTCCGCTGCGCAGGCCGTTTGAAGTGCATTTTGGAACTTGGATATGCTGGTAAACAAAAGACAGTTGTCCGAGATTTTAGGCGTTTCCGAAAGGTCGTTGACGGAGTGGCAGAAAGAGGGCTTGCCCGTTGCCAGTTACGCCGACAATCGCGGGCAGGCAAACGAATATGAGAGCGGAGATGTTATCCGCTGGATGATTCAGCGCGAATTGGAGCGTTTGAACAAAGAAAAGCCGCGCGATCGGCTCGACCGGCTGAAAGCCGATGCTATCGAGCTTGATATTAAAGAGCGAACGGGAGAGCTTGCCCCTGCCGCATTGTTTGAGCGGGCTTGGAGCGACCACATACTGGCCGCCCGTACCGAGTTTTTAACCATGCCGGATATGCTGGCTACGGAATTGAGTGCAGTATTGGGGGTTGCCGTCGATCCTGATGTGATTGCCATGTATATCAACCGTGCATTGGAAAAGCTGGCCAATTACGGAGATGAAAATGATGCAGACGACAGCAGCGGCCACGATGCAGGCGCGGATGGCTGAAACCGTTGCCCGCGTTATGCGGCAGGCGTGTCAAAAATGGCAGCCGCCGCGTAAAGTACAAACGCGGGATTGGGCGAACCGATACCGTTATTTGTCGAGTATCGAAGCCGCGCGCCCGGGTAAATACGTTTTGGGCGTAACCCCGTATCTTGAGTGGGAAAACAGCCCGCTTGATGCGTTGGACGACCCTAATGTGCAAGTGATTTGCTGCCAAAAATCGGCGCAGGTGGCGTGGACTTCAGGGGTATTGGGTAACTTTTTGGGCAAGACCATTGATGTCGAACCCAGCCCGATACTGGTTTTATTTCCGAAAGAAGGCGCGGCCAAAGAATACATGGACGAAAAATTCACGCCGATGGTGGAAGCAACACCCGCCCTGCGTGAAAAAGTCGATACCCGTATCCGCGCGCAAGGGCAGCGGCAGTTGTTTAAGAAATTCCCCGGCGGATTTTTAAAACTGGTGGGCAGCAACAGCCCCGCCAGTGTGAAATCATCGCCCGTGCCGATTGTGTGCGTGGAAGAGCCGGACGACTGTAACCTAAACCTGCGCGGGCAGGGCGACAGTATCAAGCTGGCGAAAGAGCGCACCAAAACCTACCGCCGCCCCAAAATCGTATTGGGCGGCACGCCGACTATTGCGGGTGTTTCGACGATTGCCGCCGAAATGGAGCTTTCAGACAAGAGGGTGGGTATGGTGCCGTGCCATGAATGCGGCGAAGCGCACGCCTTGAGCTTTGATTATTTGAGCTGCGACGAAGACCCGAACGGCAACCATCCGGTATTCGGGAAAAAATTGCCCGAAACGGCGCATTACACCTGCCCGCATTGCGGCGCGGGGTGGAACGATATGCAGAAAAACCGCAATGTGAAGCGCGGTTGGTGGCAAGCCACTGCCCCGTTCCACGGCACGGCGGGTTTCTACCTGAACGAGCTTTACAGCCCGTTTCCGGGAAGTGTGTTTTCGGAGTTAATGAAAAAATGGCTGACCGCCCAGCATGAAATGGATAACGGCGATATCGCCCCCATGATTGCGTTTGTCAATTCATCTATCGGCATCCCGTTTGAAATGACGAATGACGGTATAAAAGAAGACGAATTGGCGGAGCGCGGCGAAGACTACGAAGAAAACACCGTGCCGCGCGGCGGCTTGCTGCTGACGATGGGTGTTGACGTGCAGCACGACCGCTTGGCCATCATCATCCGCGCATGGGGCCGCGGCGAAGAAAGCTGGCTGGTTTGGTGGGGAGAACTCCACGGCAACACGGTTGACCCAAAATCCGACGTGTGGCGTAAACTGGCGGAGATGATTTTTCAGACGGCCTACCGCCATGAAAGCGGAGCCGGCATGAAAATCGCCGCCGTGTCGATAGACAGTTCGGACGGTAACACCTCCGACGCGGTTTACGGATTCGTTCGTGCCTGCCGTGGTTACAAACAGGTTAACGTTATGGCGGTTAAGGGTAGCGTTAACCCCGATAAGGAGGTTTTCAGTAAAGCCCGTGCGATTGACCTTAAGCACAAAAACACCAAGGCCGACAAATTCGGCGTGCAGGTGTATAGCGTCGGCGTGAGCCGTGCCAAAGATTTGTTAATCGACGAACACGCCCGAATCAACCTTGAGGGCGGCGGCCCGGGGCGGATGCACTTTTATAAAGACGTGCGTGCCGATTACTGCGGCCAGCTTTTGAGCGAAATCAAAGTGCCCAGCCGCATGAACAAGCACAAAAAGGTGTGGCAAAAGAAAGTGGGCGTGCGCAATGAGGCGTTGGACTGCGAAGTTTATGCACTACACGCGGCCCGATCGCTGGGCACGCATACCATGTCTGCCGCACGGTGGGCATTGTATGAAAACGCCTTGCTGCAATCGGAACTATTTGCCGAGCCTAAGCCTGCCGAAGCCGAAAGGCCGTCTGAAACGGCACATACGCAAACCGGAAACGGGTATGCGGCAGTTGGCAGAAAGCGCAAAGGCAGCAATTTCGCCACGAATTTTTAAACAACAAGCCGTCTGAAATTTCAGACGGCCTTTTATGGAGGTTAAGCGTTAACCGTACATCGCCTGAAAAACGCTTTTCTGCTTTTTATTTTTATCTGACTGGGGGCTGATACGGCGTGCCCCGCCCGTGAATGTAGCGCAGGGATATACCGAACCTGCCGTCTTGATAAATCGGTACAACCAAACAGGCCGTCTGAACAGCAGATTTCAGACGGCCTGTTGCATTTAACCATGCCATGAAACAACAGATTTTAGACTACATCCGCATCCATCCCGGCTGTACTTCCACGGGCATTAATGCCGCCGTGCGTAATAAGGCCAGTAGTACGGATTGGATACAGACCCGCGCCGAACTGGACGAGATGGTACGCGCGGGGGAAATCGAAGAGCGGTATTACCGCGGCATTATTACGTTTTATGCGAAAGATACACCATGAAAGATAACATCAACCCCAATCACTACCGCACACAGCCCGTTGAGTGTATCGAGTTTACGCGACACCTGAATTTCTGCCTTGGCAATGCCTTTAAATATATTTGGCGTTATCAGGAAAAAAACGGTCTTGAAGATTTGAAAAAGGCCGAATGGTATTTGCAGCATCAAATGAGCGAAGAACCGATTTACGCCGAATTGGACAACGATTTGTGGGTTAAAGGTGTGGAGCAGTTGCACGAATGTGATTTCAACGCACATCATGCATCTGCCCTGTTGAATATTTGGGCGGGTGCTTTTAACGATACAGGGCGCGAACTGCCCGCCGCGTTGAAATATGTGCGGAATTTAATTTGTGGTTATGATTGAAAGGCCGTCTGAAATGAATCAGCAATATACCGTTGAGCTTGAAGAAGCCCGCGAAATCGTGAAAACGCTGAAACAGGCTTACAAAGATCATATCGGCAGCCGTGGCCTGACCAAGCGTTATAGAATCAAAGACCGCGAAATGGAATTTGCCGATGCGGCAGATGTGCTGAAACAACTGCGCTTTTGGCAAAACGAAGTGCAAAGGCTGGAAACGGCAGTAGGAGAGCGGCCAAGCCGCGCGCGGCGCATCATTTCGCGTTTTTAGGGAAAGATTATGCCAACCAATCAACCAACCGTGCAAAAGCGCGGTTTTTTTTCGCGCATGTTCGGCAAAAAGTCAACGGAGCCGAAATCAGGCAACCGTCGCAGCTTTGCCGGGGCAAGGCCGTTTGGGTCGCTGAAATCTTGGCAGCCGCAAAACTGGTCGGCCGATGCGCTGGCCCGCACCGATTTGGACAAATTGCGCGCCCGCGCCCGCAGCCTTGCCCGCGATAACGACTATATGCGCAAGTTCTTGCAGATGGTCGAAAACAACATCGTTGGCCGTGAGGGATTTTCCTTGCAGATGCGTGTTCCGATGGATACCAGCGACAAACCCGACACGTTGGCCAACCGTGCCATCGAAACGGCTTTTTACCGCTGGACTCGGCGCGGGGTGTGTGATGTTACCGGCACATTGTCTTTTGCTGATGTGCAGCGGCTGTTGTTACGCTCGGTTGCCCGCGACGGCGAAGCGCTGGTGCGGCATATCGGCGGATTTGATAACGGCTACGGCTACGCCGTGCAGGTGCTGGATATCGACCGGCTCGATACCGATTACAACAGACCTGCGCAATACGGGCAAAACGCCGTGCGTATGGGCGTGGAATTAAACGAATACAGCCGACCCGTTGCTTACTGGCTGCGCACCACGCATCCGGGCGAAAGCCATTTAACGGCGCAGGTAGGCAATCTGCGCGAGCGTGTGCCGGCGAGTGAAATCAGCCATATCTACCTGCGCGACCGCCCCGAACAGCGGCGCGGTTTCCCGTGGGTGGCATCGGCGATTATCGGCCTGCAAAACTTGGGTGGTTATCAGGAAGCGGCGATTATTGCGGCGCGTATTGGTGCTTCCAAAATGGGCTTTTTCAAACAAACCGAAGAAGCCGATAACTTTTTACCGCCGATTGACGGCCAAGAGCAGGATAACGGCCGCGGCGGGGTGGATTTAATTGATTCAGCGGAGCCGGGAACGTTCCACGAATTGCCGCAGGGTTACGACTTCACGCCGTTTAATCCCGACTACCCGCACGCAAATTACGACGCATTCGTTAAGGCGAGCCTGCGCGGTATTGCCAGCGGTATGGGGGTGGCTTACCACTCTTTGGCCAACGACCTTGAGGGTGTTAATTTTTCCAGCATCCGTAGCGGGACGCTGGAAGAGCGCGACGCATGGATGGCTTTACAAAACTGGTTTACCGAAGCGTTTTTGTACGACGTATTTGACCGCTGGATAGCGGCGGCCCTCTTGAAAGGTGCGATTAAAACCGCCTCCGGCAATGCGCTGCCCGCTGCCAAGCTGGATAAATTCCGAAACCATCAATGGCAAGGCCGCCGCTGGGCATGGGTTGACCCGCTGAAAGATATCAACGCCCATAAAGAAGCAGTCGCTTTGAGTGTTAAATCCCGTCGCGCCATTGCCGATGAATTGGGCGTGGATTTTGACGACGTAGTGGCGCAAATAGAACAGGAAAACCAGCTTTTGGCCGAGAAAGGCATATCGGTGCAAAGGCCGTCTGAAACCCTAACACAGGAAAACCAAGATGACGAATAAAACCGAAAAACCGGATAAATCCAAATTGCAGAATCAGAGCCGATTTGCCGTTTTTCAGCGTGAAAGTGTGGATACCGAAAAGCGAACTGTAGAAGTAGCCTTTTCCAGCGAAGAGCCGGTAGCGCGGTGGTATGGCGATGAAGTGTTGAGCCATGATGCGGGGGCGGTAGATTTAAGCCGCCTGAATGACGGCGGCGCGGTGCTGTTTAACCATGATTGGGATAAGCATATCGGTGTAATCGAGCGTGCATGGATTGATGCCGATAAAAAAGGTCGTGCGCTTATCCGCTTCGGCCATAGCCCGCGCGCCGACGAAAAATGGCAGGACGTGCAAGACGGCTTGCTGCGCCATATCAGCGTGGGATACAACATTTCTGATCTTAAGCAGAGTGTGGAATCTGAAAAGCTGACGTTTACCGCGATGCGCTGGCAACCGTATGAAATCAGTTTTGTAACCGTGCCTGCCGATACCACCGTCGGCGTAGGCCGTAGTGTTGAACCCGTGCCGTCTGAACCTGCGGCAACCCCTGAAAACCCTGTTGATAACCCCGAATCCGATAAAGGAAACAGAAGTATGAGCAAAGAGCAAAACACCTCAGCGGCTGTTGTAGCAGCCGACCCCAACAACACCGCCGAGCGCGGTATGCAAGACGAACGCGCCCGCGTATCCGGCCTGCTGGCCATCGGCCGCGCCTACGAGTCGCATGGCGGCGTGGCGTTGGCGGAAAAAGTGATTTCTGAAGGCGGTAACGAAGCGCAATTACGCGCCGCCATCATGGAAAACATGAAAACCACGCCCACGGTAACGTCTGACGATATCGGCATGAATGAAAACGAAAAACGCGAGTTTAGTTTGCTGCGCGCATTGGGTGCGGCATCTAAAAATGATTGGTCGAATGCCGGCTTGGAGCGCGAAGTATCGCAAGAGCTAGCCAAGCGTTTCGGGCGCGATGCGGCGGGTTTCTTTGTGCCGACCGATTTGTTATCCGCCCGCGCATACAGCAAGGGTACGGCGGCCAACGGCGGCCATACCGTTGCCAACGAATTGCGCCCCGATCTGTTTGTGGAAATGCTGCGCAACCGTTTGTCGGTGGCGCAGCTGGGTGCAACCGTGTTGGACGGCTTGGTTGGTGATATCACCATTCCCAAACAGCTTACCGGCAACAGCGTAACGTGGGTGGATGAAAACGGCGCGGCGTCTGAAAGCAATGCTACGTTCGGCCAATTCAGCCTGAAACCGAAAACCGTTACGGCAAATACCGAATTGAGCCGCAAGTTTATTCTGCAAAGTTCGCTTTCCGCTGAACAGTTTGCCCGCGCGGAACTGATTAAATCAATGATGCTGGGCATCGATTTGGCGGCCATTGCCGGCACGGGCAGCAGCAACCAGCCAACCGGTATCCTGAATACCAACGGTATCGGTACGGTGGCTATTGATACCAACGGCGGTGAGCTGGAATGGAAACATATTGTCGCTTTGGAAACCGCTATTGCCGCCGCCAATGCCGATTTGGGCGATTTGGCTTACCTGACCAACACCAAAGTCCGCGGCCAGCTGAAAACCAAGCTGAAAGCCGACGGTGTGAGCGGTTACATTTGGCAGGACGGCGAAACGCCGTTAAACGGCTACCGTTGCGCGGTATCTAATCAAGTGCCTTCCAACCTGACTAAAGGCAGCGCAAGCGGTAAATGCAGCCCGCTGATTTTCGGCAACTGGGCTGATTTGATTATCGCGCATTGGGGCGTGTTGGATGTGATTGTTGACCCGTACACCCAAAGCAATAAGGGTGCGGTGCGTATCACTACCCTGCAAGACGTGGATATTGCCGTGCGGCACGCCGAATCGTTTGCTGCGATTAAAGATATCGTTACCGGCTGATTTAACGGCTGATTTTCAAACCGGCGGCAGGCCGTCTGAAACTTTCAGGCGGCCTGTTGCATTGATGGAGCTTAAATAATGAGTACACGTTGGATTAAAACAGCGCGCGATATTTTTGCCGGTGGCGAAGTAATCAAGGCCGACACGCCGACGCAAGTGCCGGTGCATATTGCCGATGCGTTGATCAGTCAATTGTTTGCAGAAGAAACTGAAGCACCGAAAAAATGCGGCGGCAAACAGGGTAACGGCGACAACAAACAGCCTGATGGCAATCCCGAAGGCGATAAACAGCCCGAAGGCGGCAAACAGCCCGAAGGCGGCGAAAATGTTTAAAGAGCCTTTGGGCGTATTTACCAATCTTGCGGATTTCGGCGAAACCGTGCAAATTGGCGGTGTGGAAGTGCCGGCGGTGTTCGACCGTGAATACGCGCCCGACGGCGCATACGGTTTTGCGGTGGGCAATGCTGATCCGCGGCTAATCGTTGCCGAATCGTCGTTGCCTGAAAACACCAAGTCGGCTGTGATTAACGTGCGCGGTGTTGAATATACTGTGGCGGAAATCGCGCTCGATGGCACGGGTATAGCCGTTATCCAGTTGCGGAGTAAGCAGCATGAAACACCAACTTACTGAAATCCGCGAAGCGGCGGCGGCCTTGCTGAAAACCAAGTTTCGGCGTGTGTATCACAACCGCGCCATAGCCCCTGCGCAGTCGGAACTGCCTTGCGTGGTGGTTTATATCGACGGCAGGCGCAGCGAGCGGAAAGGTATCAGCCCTGTCTACCGCCATGATGTTCGGTTGGTGGTGATGTTGTGCGTGCAGGCAAACGAAAGTGCCGATACAGTGGCCGAATCGATGCTGAAAGAAGCGGAAACGCTGTTTTTCAAACATCCCGATTTGCAGTTGCAACAATTTGAAATCGAAGCCTTTGAGCCTGAAAACCTGCAAATTGCCTATGATGACAGCGGCGAAAAAGTAACCGCCTACTATCAGCAAGTTTGGCATTTGGTTTGTTTTGAATCAGTTGAGGCCGTCTGAATTTTCAGACGGCCTTTTGTTTTTCCGCCCGCCTTTGTGTGGGCTTTTTTATTGGAGTTTACCTATGGCTTTGACCTTACCGAATGGCGCGACCGTCCATATTGGCGAGCTGGATACCGAGAAAAAGGTAACAGTTGCCACAAATGCAGCAGAAGCGGTGCTGACTGCCAACGCGCACGGCCTGCAAAACGGCGATTTTGTGCTGCTGACAAGCGGCTGGGGCGAATTGAGCGGGCGTGTGTTTAAAGTGAGTGGTATTACTACCAGCACTTTTAACCTCATCGGCATCAATACGACCGACGTTAACAAATTCCCTGCCGGCGGCGGTGTGGGCACGGTTCGCAAAGTTAAGAAGTGGACGCAGCTTACCCAAGTGCTGGACTTCACTACTTCTGGGGGCGACCAACAGTATTGGGATCACGGTTTTTTAGAAGATGATTACGACCGCCAAATGCCGACCACGAAATCGCCGATGTCGATTCAGATTGCTGTTGGCGACGATGTAACGTTGCCCGGCTATCAGGCAGCTTTGGAGGCGAGTAATTCCGGTCTTGAGACGCCTATGTTGGTGCGCTTGAAAAAAGGCGATCAGATTGCCTATATCGGCTATTTGTCGGTCAATGAAACGCCGACGATGACCCGTAACGAAGGCATGAAAATCAACATAGCGTATGCGTTGACGGGTAAGTTAAACCGTTACGCGGCATCTTAAACACAGGGCGGATTCCCGCCCTTTTGTTGGAAACAAACATGAATAAATTGAAATTGAAACCCGATGCAACTTTTAAGCATACCGTGATGATTCCCGTGGCCGGTTCGCAAGATGGCGCGGCAGTGGAATTTGATTTTAAGCACCGCGGCGCGGAAGAAATGAAAGCCTTTTGGGAAGGTTTGGACGACAAGCAGAATATCGACGTGGTGATGGATATTGCGTTGGGCTGGGATTTGCAGGAGCCGTTTAACCGCGAAAACGTGTTAATCATGTTGGACAATTACCCGATGTCGGGTGCCGTAGTGATTGCGGCCTACCAAGACGAAATATTTAAAGCCCGCGTGGGAAACTGACCGCCGCCGCGCGTGCCATGTATACCGAAACCACATCCAAAGCCGAAATGGATGCGTTCGGTTTCGGCGAAGACGACTACGGCGAAGAAGACGTGGTGGGCGTGTGGCCGTGCAACTGGCAGGCGGTGCAGCTTTTCGGGGCGGTATCGACGCAATGGCGTGTCGGTTTCGGCGGTGTCTACGGTTTGGATTATCAGGCGTTGGCGGCGGTGATGGATATGCGCGGCATTAAGCGCAAACGCCGTGGCGTATTGTTTGACGATATTCAGATTATGGAAGCCGAAGTTTTGGCGATGTGGCGGGAAAAAGAAAATGGCTGATTCAAAAATTGTCATATCTGCCGACGTTTCCGGCGTGGAACGCGGTGTAGATAAAGCGAAAAAATCACTGCATACCTTGGGCGGCGCGGGGCAGAGAGCGGGCGCACAGGCGGCGGCGGGAATCGACAAAGTTGCTGCGGGGGCGGATGGCGCTGCCAAAGCGGCCGATGCGGCGGCAAAGCGTGTAGAGCGCAGCAGCCGAGCATTGGAAAACAGCATCAAGCGCGATATCGCACTGCTGACTGCCGGCGGAAAAGCCAGCCGCGAATATTACGAAGCGTTGGCGAACCAGCGCGGCGTAGATCAATCCCGCCTTGACCCGCTGTTGAAACAGCTTGATGCGCTGAATGCCAAAACCAAGCGTAACACCATTTCTCAAGGCCAGTACAACAATGCCTTGCGGCAGGTTCCTGCGCAGCTTACCGACGTGGTAACCCAGCTTGCGGGCGGGCAGAATCCCTTGCTGATTGCCTTACAGCAAGGCGGACAGTTGCGCGATTCGTTCGGCGGCTTCGGCACGATGTTTAAGGGTTTGGCGTCGGTGATTACGCCCGCGCGCCTTGCGATGGCCGGAGCAACGGGTGCGGTAGGCGCGTTGGCGTATGCCATGTACAAAGGCGGAGAAGAATCCCGTGCCTATCAAAACGCCTTGATTTTGGCCGGAGAGAGCGCGGGTATTTCGGCAGGCCGTCTGCAAGATGCCGCCGACGCGGCGGGTAAAACCACCGGCAGTTATGGCGATGCGCGCGAAGCCGTGTTGGCATTCGTGAAAAGCGGTGCCGTCGGCGCGGAAAACTACCGACAGTTTGCCGAATCGGTAACGCTGCAATCACAGGCAACCGGAGACAGTATCGGCGATTTGGTTGAGAAATACACCGAAATCGCCAACGACCCGCTGAAAGCCGTGGTTGCTTTGTCGCGCACCTATCAAAGCATGACTGCGGACGTGTACGCCCAAGTGAAAGCCTTGCAGGAACAAGGCCGCGAACAAGAGGCGGTGGCATTGGTGCAAAAGAAATACGCCGCCGAATCCGCCGAAATGTCCAAGCGCGTGATTGAAAACTTGGGCTTTATCGAGCAAGGCTGGCTGAATATTAAAAACGCGGCTTCCGGTGCGTGGGAAGCCATGAAATCGGTAGGGCGAAAACAGACTTTGCAGCAGCAGCTTGCCGACGTGGAAAAACGGCTTTCAGCGGGCGGCGCAGTGCTTGGCGGCAGCGGGCTTTACGGTGGTCTGTATCAAACCTATTCGCCTGCCGAGAAAAAACGCTTGGAAGCTGAACGCGAACGAATCAAGCGTGAAATAGAAATCGAAGATGCGGTGGCGTGGGGCGAAAAGTATTTGGCCGACGCGGGGCGAAAGGGTGTAGAAGCGCAGGATTATTTTATGCGCTTGACCACGCAGAATTTAAGTAAGGAGCAACGGCGCGTTGAAGAGTTGACCGAAGCCCGGAAGCGTCTCAATGATTTGCGCAACTCCGGAGCCAGCCGTGAATCAGTGGCTGCGGCGGAAAAAGAAATCAAGCTGCTGGAAAAACGCCATGATGCGGAAAGGTTGTCCGAATCCAAGCGCGGCAGCGGCAAAGGCAGCAGCTTGAGCCAAAACCAGCAGAAATTGGCCGCGCTTGCGAAAAAATACGGCGAAGACCCTGCCAAATGGCTTGCGTTGTATCAAATCGAGAGTGCCAGCGGTAAAGACCTGTTGAATGAGAAATCGGGTGCGTTGGGGCATTTCCAAGTAATGCCGCAATATCTGCGCGATTACGGCTTGACCAGGGCGGGCGCATACGATTTGGAAAAATCGTTCTTAGCGGTACGAAAGCACCATGCTGCACAGAGTGCCAAGCTGCGCCGTCGGCTCGGGCGCGATTTGACGGCGGGCGAATACTATTTGGGCCATCAACAAGGCTGGGGCGGTGCTGCGGCTTTATTGTCCAATCCCGATAAAAACGTGATTGATGCGCTGGCTACCATCATGAGCCGCGGCAGGGCGCAGGCGGCGGTATCGCAAAACGGCGGCAACCGCCACATGACGGCGCGGCAGTTTGCCGATTTGTGGATTAAAAAGGCCAACGATTTGCAGCGGCAGTTTGCTGAAAAAGGGCACGGCAGCTTGGATTCGGCGAGTGCGGGCGGTTTCGGTGCGTTTGAGCCGTCGGCGTTTGACAAATGGGCGGAAAACTTTAACCAACGCATTGAGAAAGCCAAAATCCAAGCCAAATTGCAGATGGAAAACTTCGGTAAAACCATTACCGAGCAAGCCAATCTGTTGTCTTTGCCTGAATTTAAAACGTGGGATGAAGCGCGGCAGAAAGAAGCGTTGGAAGCGGCCAAAGCGGCCGATGCGCAAACCGATTTGAATAAGTCGGTGGCCAAGTATCTCGAATTGGTGTCGCAGTTTGCCAAGCCTTCGGGGGTGGTGGATTTTGCGGCGGAATTGGAGTTGGCTAACCGTGCCTTGTCTGAAGGGCTGATTGATTTGGAGCAATACGCGCACTGGTTGGAGCGTATTAAGGGGCAGAAATCTATTGACCCTGAAATCATGAAAATGCCGGAGGAAACGCCGTTTCAGAAATGGGTTGCAGATGCCCAAAACAGTGGCAAGAAGATGCAGGATGTTTGGGTGTCCGCTTTGGGTGGTGTAACAGATAATATGACGGAATTTTTCACTGGCCGCCGTGCTGATTGGCGATCGTTTTTGGTGGATATTCTGAAAATGATTGTCCGCATTCAGGCCGCTAAGTTTGCGGCGGGTATTATTACATCTGCAACCGGCGGTGCCCCTGCCGGCTGGGGAACCAACGCTAATATATCCAATAATCTTTTTGCTGATGGCGGCTATACCGGCCACGGCGGAAAATACGAGCCTGCGGGCATCGTGCATAAAGGCGAGGTGGTATTCAGCCAGCGCGATGTGGCGCGGCACGGCGGCGTGTCGGCGGTGGAGCGGCTGCGTCTGAAAGGCTATGCTGAAGGCGGTGCGGTGGGGTTTCCCGCATTCCGGTCGCCGCGCGGTGTGGCGGGCGGAGCCAATATCACGGTCAACATTACTGTGCAAGGTGGCGGCGAAGATACCGAAGGCCAAGTGAAGCGCGGAGTGGAAGCGGGAATGCTGCAAGCCTTGCGTGCGGTATCCAGAGAAGAAATCGCCAATAGTTGGCGGCCGGGCAATATCAGTTACAACATGGCAAAGGCCGTCTGAAATTTTCAGACGGCCTTTTGATTGGGTGTGAATATGTCAAAACAAACATTCCGCTGGCGGGTTGATTCCGCCGCGTCGGTAACGCACAAGTTTGCCGTGCGCACGGTTAAATTCGGCGACGGATACGAGCAGCGGCAGGCAACGGGTTTAAGGCCGAAAATGCAGATGTGGGACGTGCAGTTATCCGGCAGAAAAGAATTGCTTGAAGAAATCAAGGCGTTTTTGGATGCGCGGCGCGGCGTGGAATCGTTTTACTGGCAGCCGCCCGGCAGGCCGCGTTTGCTGGTAAAAACCGCCGACGAATACCGCGAAACGCACAAAGGCGGCAAGGTTTACCAGCTTGCCGTGAAATTTGAAGAGGTGTTGGCATGAATGCGCGTATCAATCAGTTGTCCGGTGTGATGCTGAAAGCATTAACCGCTGCCGAGCAAGATGTGTTGGTGGATTTGTGGGAAGTGGATTTCCGCGCTTTGGGCGGGCAGGTGCATTACTTCTGCAATCAGGTTAACGAAAAATCGCAAGCCGTTGTATGGAAAGGGCAGGCTTACGAGCCTTACCCTATTCAGGCCGACGGTTTTGAGCTGACGGCGCAGGGTGCGGGCAACCGCCCGCGCCTCACGGTATCCAACATCATGGGCTTTGTAACCGGCGCGGCGGAGCAATACAACCATTTTGCGGGTGTGGCGGTAACGCGCCGCCAAACCTACGCAAAATTTTTAGATGCGGCCAATTTTACGGCGGGCAACCCGCAGGCCGACCCCTCACAGGAAATCGTGTCGAAATATCTTGTCGAGCGGTTGGTGTCGCTGACGGCGCAATCGGCGGTATTTGAGTTGGCCGCGCCGTCTGAATCCGATGGTGCGGTGATACCGTCGCGCGTGATGCTGGCCAACGTTTGCTGCTGGCAGTATCGCGGCGAAGGATGCGGCTATACCGGCCGCCCCGTGGCCGACCGTTTCGATATGCCGACCAACGACCCGAAAAAAGACGATTGCAGCCGCGGGCTGCTGGGTTGTAAGGCGCGGTTCGGGGAAGGTGCGGTATTGCCGTTCGGCGGTTTTCCGAGTTCGGATAAGGTGTTGTCATGATAAAACTTAATGATGTTGTGGTCGATCACATCAACCGCCACGCGCTGGAGTGCGAGCCGCGCGAAATGTGCGGATTTGTGGTGCAAACCGAATCGGGGCAGATGTTTTTCCCTTGTGTGAATGTTGCGCCCGACCCGAACGAACATTTTGCGGTGTTGCCTGATGATTGGTTTGCCGCCGAAATGCTCGGCGAGATTGAAGCAATCGTACATTCGCACCCGAACGGCGCAGTTTTCTTATCCCCTGCCGACCGTTTGAGCCAAGTCAATACCGGCCTGCCGTGGATTTTGTACACGCAAGGCCGTCTGAAAACATTCCGCTGCTGCCCGCCGTTGCGCGGGCGTGTTTTTGAGTATGGGGAATACGATTGCGGTGCGTTAGTGCGCGATGCGTACATGTTGGCGGGAATTGATTTGCCCGACCACGGGCGCACGGATTTGTACGGCGATGCCGAAAATCAGCAACTGGTTAAACACATTGAGGCTTGCGGTTTTTTGCCGGTTTCAGACGGCAGTTTGCAGGCGGGTGATGTGTTTTTAACCTGCACATCGGGCCGTGCCGATCATGCCGCGCTGTATTTGGGCAACGGCGAAATGCTGCATCATGCCTACAACCAATTGAGCCGCCGCGAGCCATATAACGCCTTTTGGCGCGATTTCACGCATTCGGTGTGGCGGCATCCGCAATGGGAGCCTGCAATGATACAGGCAATCGAAAACGATTTGGTGTATTCGGCGGGATTATGATTACAGTTTGTTTATACGGCGGCCTGCGCAAATACGGCCGCCGTTTTGATTTGCACGCGGAAACGCCCGCCGAAGCCCTGCACGCGCTGTTTGTGCAGATTCAAGGCTTGCGGCAGGCGATTCGGGACGGTTTGTTTCAGGTGCGCTTCAAAGGGCAAGACCAAACCGAAGAGAATATCGAAAGCAATTTCAGACGGCCTGACAGCGGCATTCTGCATATCGTCCCGCGAGTGGCGGGTGCGGGCAAAGCTGGGCAGGTTATCGGTGGTGTTGTATTGATAGTGGTTGGTGCAGTCTTATCCTATACGGGTATTGGTGGGCCTATTGGCGGTTATTTGATTAATGCGGGTGTAGGTTTGTTGATAAGCGGCGTGGCGCAGATGCTGACCAAGCAGCCGAAATTGGATACCGAAAAACACGGCGTGCAGCAAAGCCGCAATACGTCGTTTTCCAATTTGGACAACACGGTGGCGCAAGGGCGGCCGGTGCCGTTGGCTTACGGTTTGGTGTATGCGGGTAGCCGTGTGGTGTCTCAAGGTGTCGAATCGCGGCGTTTGGAAACGTCGGGCGATGCGGTGTTGACCGACCCGACCGCCCGCGATGTAACGCTGGATATCGAAAAGAAATTTGTTACCGGCAAGGCGGCCACCGCGCCGAACGGGCAACGCTACAACACCGATTTTGCGAATGATTCGGTGCGGGCGCGTAATTATATATCTGTTTTGAAAAAGGTTTAGAAAATGGGCGGTAAATCAGGCGGCGGCGCACGCACTCCTTACGAAGCACCGAATACGTTAAGCTCGGCGCAAAACCTGCGCATTATCGATGCGGTGAGCGAAGGCGTGGTATCGGGTTTTGCCAACGGCAACGATGCGCCCTTGAAAAGCGTGTTTTTCAACGATACGCCCGTGCAAAATGCCGACGGCAGCTACAATTTCCACGGCGTAACGGCGTATTTCCTGCGCGGCGGGCAGGATCAGGCGTATGTGCCCGGATTTGACGGCAGCGAACGCACGGTGGCGGTGTCTGCCCAAGTGAAAAAGAATACGCCCGTGGTGCGCGGCATTTCAGACGGCCTTGTGAACCGCATCCGCGTAACGGTGGGCGTGGAGCGCAACGTATCCGTGCAGGATAACGGCGATGTGTTGCCGGCCAATACATCGTTGTTGGTTGAGTTGGTGGGCGCAAACGGTGTATCGGCCTCGCAGGTGGTTGCGTTTACCGAAAAAAGCAGCGGTGCGTATTATCACGATGTGGTGTTTGACAGCCTGCCGCCCGTGCCGTTTAATCTTCGTGTGTCGCGGGTAACGGCAGACAGCAACAGTGATAAGGTGTCTAACAAAACCTTTTTTGCGTCGTATGTGGAAATCGTCGATGCCAAACTGTGCTATCCGCATACCGCCGTAGCCGCCCTGAAAATCGATTCCGACCAATTCGGCAATCAGGTTCCGCGCCGCAATTACCTGCTGAAAGGCAAAATGGTTAAGGTGCCGGCCAACTACAACCCCGAAACCCGCCAATACAGCGGCCAAACGTGGGACGGCAGCTTTAAAACGGCGTGGACGAACAATCCCGCATGGGTGTTTTACGATTTGCTGACGAATCCGCGTTACAGCACCTTGGCGGGTCGTCTGAAAGTATCGGATATCGACAAGTGGAGCCTGTATCAGGTTGCCCGCTATTGCGACGAGCTTGTGCCGGACGGTTTCGGTGGACAGGAGCCGCGCTTTGTGTGCAATGCGTATATAACCGATGCGCGGCAGGCGGGGGAATTGCTTACCGACTTGGCCAGTGTGTTTACCGGTCTGCCGGTTTGGAACGGCAATCAGGTATCCGTGGTATTGGACAGCAACAGCGACCCTGTGGCGCAATACAGCAACAGCAACGTGGTGGACGGCCTGTTTTCATACAGCGGTGCGCCGCTGAAATCGGTGCATACCGCCGTGCATGTGCAGTATCTCGACAAGCACGACGGCTACCGCGCCAAAACCGAATACATTGCCGATGACGAAGCCATCAAACGCTACGGCCTGAATATCAAGCGGGTGGCGGCGTTCGGCTGCGATTCGCGCGGGCAGGCGGCGCGTTTCGGGGCGTGGACGCTGCAAACCGAATTGCGCCAGCAAAACACGGTAACGTTTACCGTTGGGCGCGAGGGATTGCGCCATCTGCCCTACGATATTATTCAAGTGATGGATAACGATTATGCGGGCGCCGAATTGAGCGGCCGCATTGCGGCGGCGGCAGGCAATACGGTAACGTTGGATCGCGAAGTGCAGGCAACGGTTGGTATGACGTTGCATATCGCGTCTGAAAACGGCGTGGTGTCGGCAAAAGTGGCAGCGGTTAATGCTAAAAACCAAGTGCGGCTGGATAAACCTTTGGTGGCCGATGCGGGCGCGGTATGGGTTTTGTCCGGCAAAGTAAAGCCGCGGCTTTATCGTGCTATCGGCATCAAAGAAAACACCGACGACGGCACTTATACCATTACCGCATTGCTGCACGACCCGCAGAAATACGGTGTGGTGGACGGTTGGGCGAATTTCGACCGCCAACGCCACACCTTGCATAATGTGCAGCCCGAGTTAATCAACGCCAACCTGAAAACCGAAAACGGCGCGGTGGTGATTACTTGGGACAACCTTACCGCCGACGGCACGGTGTTGACCTACGATATCAAGCTGTATAAAGACGGCAAGGTTTACCGCCATATCCCTGATGCCGAAACGCCCGAAATCAAGCTGCAAGGTTTGCCTAACGGCAATTACAAAGCGGAAATCCGCGGCAAAAATGCGCGGGGCGTGTTGTCTGAACCGTTGGTAAAGGCATGGTCGATTGATTACAACGTTACCGGTTTGCGCTGCACGCCTAAAACGCTGGCGATTGCCGTAGATTGGGTGTTGCCGCAAACAGTAGTGTCTGAATTGGTATCAGAACTGTGGTATAGCCGCAGTAGCGATTTTCAGACGGCCTCTAAGCTCGCAAGTCTGCCCTATCCGCAAAACAGCTATCAATTAACGGGTGTCGGTGTGGCCGATACCTATTATTTTTGGGTGCGTATGGTGGACGCAGCCGGTAACACGGGCGAATTTACCGCTGCGGTGCGCGGGCAGGCCGATAAAGACCCAGCGCCGATTGTGCAACAAGTGCAAGGAGCGATTGGCAAATCTGCCTTAAGCCAAAGCCTGATTGCATCGTTAAACAGCGATATGGCCGGCGCGGCAGAATCTGCGGCGGCGAAGGCGCAAATCGCGGCGGCGGTAGATGCTTCAAACAAAGTGGCGGCCGAAGCTGCCGCCCGGCAGCGGGCATTGCAAGCCGAAGCATCGGCCCGTAGTGTTGCCATACAGGCCGCGGCAAACAAGTCGGCGCAGGATTTGACGGCCAAAGCGGCTGAAATCGGTACGCGTATCGGTGCCGTGGAAAATGTTAACGCTACTCAAGCACAACAAATCAGCACCGTTACCGCTGCGCAGGCCGATACGGCAGCGGGTTTAGAAACCGAAAGACGGGCGCGGGCGGACGGCGATAAAGCCGCCGCCGCCGCGCGGGAAACGCTTGCTGCTAGAGTTGCAACGGCGGAAGGAAATATTACCAAAGAAACACAGGCGCGCGTATCTGCTGATAATGCACAGATAGCCGAAACCAATGCCTTGAAAACTCGAGTGGGTAATGCAGAAAGCGGCATTACCCGCCTACAACAAACGGTAGCGGATCAAGACCGTGCTACGGCTACGCAGCTTAACGCAATCACGGCCGGCCTGAACAACTTGGGCGGTGTGAATCTGTTGGTGGATAGCGAGTACATTAAGATGGGTGCATGGAACTCGTCCAGTCAGCTATCTGCGTCGGCATTTAGAGGTCGGCGTCTTATCCGTCTATCCCCTAAATCAGATGGAGTGGCACAAATTGGTGTTGTGCAATTGGCTGAAAAGGGTCTGACTAGGCTGGTTGCCGGATTTCAGTACACGTTATCTTTTAATGTGCAAGGGACAGCAGGCTTTTCTCGCAGTGGTTTAAATTACATCTATTTGGTTCGCGATGCTGCCGAAGGAGGCAACCACCGTTTAGAAGCTGTAAGTATTACGTCGAGCTTAAACAACCGTGTAAAACTGACGTTTACCTCACCCTTTACCAGTAATACGGTTCGTTTGCTGATTGCCGCGGCGGGTACGTTTGCCGCTGATGACTGGTTCGCATTCCACAGTGTGAAACTGGAGCGCGGGTCGGTTGCAACGGATTGGTCGGCCACGCCTGACGACTTGGATGCGGCGGTGTCGGCTGTTGATGCGGCACTGACCGAATACAAGCAGGCGCAGGCAACGGTTAATAAGGCGCAAACCGATGAAATACATTCAGCTCGGTCGGCGGTTGCTGCAAATGCGGCTGAAATCCAAACGCTTAAATCGACCAAGGCAGACAGCAACCGAGTTGCTGCGCTTGCCCGCGAATCCTTGCAAAGCGAGTGGAAAGGTTATGCAGATGAATTAAATAATGTTGAGTATGTAAACCAGCAAAACATAGCTGATTTACGCACGCCGGGCTATTTTGCAGCCAAATCCAAAGGTACTTACAAAATGTTGATTTTGTCTGATTTTGTGGGTATTGCAGGTTATGGCTTTTTGACGATCGAAACGGTTAATGCTTTTGGCGCATCGACGCATGTAACTCAACGGGCGGTATCTTCAAACGGCGGTATCTTATGGACGCGGTCGGGCAGAGATGCCGAAAACTGGAATGCTTGGGTGCGGTCGGAATCAACGGCGGGCGCGGCTGAAAAGGCCGATGCAGCCAAAACGGCGGCAATAGCCGCTGCGGCGGATGATGCCCAACGCAAGGCCGATGCAGCCAAAACGGCGGCAATAGCCGCTGCGGCGGATGATGCCCAACGCAAGGCCGATGCAGCCAAAACGGCGGCGGAGCGCGCGGCGCAGGCAAAAGCTGATGCAGCAAAGGCGCAAGCCATTGCGGAAGCCAGCGGTGATGCCACAAGTAAAGCCAATGCGGCCAAAGCCCAAGCCATTGCGGATGCTGCGGCCAAAGATGCGGTGCTGAAACAGCAGGCGGCGGCGGATGCCCAAGCTAAGGCTGACAAAGCCAAGGCGCAAGCCATTGCGGAAGCCAACCGCTTAAACGGTTTGACGGATGCAAAAGTTACCCGCCTGCAACAAACGGTAGCGGATCAAGACCGTGCTACGGCTACGCAGCTTAACGCAATCACGGCCGGCCTGAACAACTTGGGCGGTGTGAATCTGTTGGTGGATAGCGAGTACATTAAGATGGGTGCATGGAACTCGTCCAGTCAGCTATCTGCGTCGGCATTTAGAGGTCGGCGTCTTATCCGTCTATCCCCTAAATCAGATGGAGTGGCACAAATTGGTGTTGTGCAATTGGCTGAAAAGGGTCTGACTAGGCTGGTTGCCGGATTTCAGTACACGTTATCTTTTAATGTGCAAGGGACAGCAGGCTTTTCTCGCAGTGGTTTAAATTACATCTATTTGGTTCGCGATGCTGCCGAAGGAGGCAACCACCGTTTAGAAGCTGTAAGTATTACGTCGAGCTTAAACAACCGTGTAAAACTGACGTTTACCTCACCCTTTACCAGTAATACGGTTCGTTTGCTGATTGCCGCGGCGGGTACGTTTGCCGCTGATGACTGGTTCGCATTCCACAGTGTGAAACTGGAGCGCGGGTCGGTTGCAACGGATTGGTCGGCCACGCCTGACGACTTGGATGCGGCGGTGTCGGCTGTTGATGCGGCACTGACCGAATACAAGCAGGCGCAGGTTACTAAAGAGCAAGCAACTGCTAACCAAATAAGCGGCTTAAAAACCCGTCTTGGCACGGCAGAAGCTACGGTTGATCAAACCAGTTCGGCGGTCGCCACGTTGGGAGGTAAAGTGCAAGCGATGTACTCGCTGAAAACCGAGGCAGTAAGCGGTGGGCGGCGTGTTATATCAGGCTTGGCTTTGGGTGCAGACGGCCAAACCGGCGATAGTCAGGTGTTGGTCTATGCCAATAAATTTGCGATTGTTGACCCGGCCAGCAAGTCTGTGCAAACGCCGTTTGTGGTAGTAACCGAAAACGGTAGAAGCAAAATGGCATTGGATGGCGATATGATTGCCAGCGGTTCGATACATGGTAAGCATTTGGTGGCAGGGGCTGAAATTCAGTCTCCTGTTATTACTGGCGGCCGGGCATCTTTTGGTAACGGCAGATTCATAGTTGATGAAAACGGCTGGGTTTCCATCAATGGAAACGACAGGGTCGGTCTGAAAATGAACAGCGATGCGATAGAGGTTTATGATGAACATGGTCACTTAAAAATCAGAATCGGGAAATTGAGATAAATGTCTGAATACGGTATAGAATTTTTTAGCGGCGGCAGGCGGTTTAACCTGCAACAGTCCGCCCATGTGTGGGGAACGTGGCAAGGAACGGTGGAAACGGGAAATAATGATTTCATACCTGCCCGTTCTGTGCGGCCGGTGCCAAGTTGGGGCGGTACTGCCGTACATGGCACGCTTCATTCTTCGCCGCCTGTAAGAAGCAATCATTTTTCGGTGTTCGGGGTCGGCAGTCACAGGCTTTGGCACAGTTGCTATCATCTAATCGGCGGTGATGTCGGTCGTTATCCCGGATGGTGGTCGCCGTATGCCGGCGCAACAGTTCCGGGCTTGGCATCCGTGTATCACGAAGACAGCGGTTTTTTATACAGTGATACGGGTGATGCTTTTTTTTCGCCGCCCCGGTGTGTGGTGGGTGAAGTAAGCGATACCGGCAATGTATTAAATGGTGCAGGCGGCTACGGGGTGCAGCTGGGCGGTATCAACATTACAGCCAACCGCCGCATCATGCGGCTTGTTGCTTCCGGCCGCACTACCCATCATTCAAACGGTATTCACTCGTTCACTTTCCGTTGCACTACATTAGGCTTTGCTGTGTATTTCGCGCCGCTGGAAGCGGATGTGCCTACACGGCAGTCATTTGTGAGGGATGCGGGCGGCGGGCTGTATGAAGCGTTTTTTGTCGGTGCAGGCTGTAATGTGGCCGTCTACGAAATGAAGTCGGGATTAAACGGCGAATCGTACGGTATTCAGATTTTCAACGGCGAGCAGGCGGTTGCAATGGAAAGCGGCGACAAACTGATGATTCCCGAACAGGACTTGTATATTCCGCCCGCCGACCCCGGAACAATATACGACTTGGGCGGATATTCGCCGACCCGTATGGTCAATATGCACTGTATCCGTTATGCAATGCGGGTTTCGCCGCAGGAGAGACGGGTGGATGTGTGGCGGGATTGTGTGTTTTATGACCGCGCGGCGGGTCGTTTGCGCTATCAATTGCGCCACGTTCATACTTTTCACACTAATGATCATATCGTATCGGCGATGGACTGGGCGAGACCGTGGCGCGATCATGCCAAACTGTATACGCAGCATATTGCAACATCGGTGGGCGTTATCGACGCTTCAACTGCATTTTAAATCAATGGTTTGATGAACGGCCGTCTGAAATAGTTCAGACGGCCTTTTTTATAGAAAGGAGCCATCATGGCAAAAGCTAAACAGCAAATAGTTTTGGGCATTAAGCATGAAGTTTTGGATGAAGAAACAGACGTATTGACCGAATTCCACGTTGTGCGCCACGTATCTTTGGATTTGACCAATAATTACCATAGCGTGTCGTTAGACAGTTATTCGCATCAAAGCACTTATGATCGCGGCGGGCGGCCTGTTGGCAGCATCCAATTCAACTTATCGGGCGGCGTGCCGCGTGGTGTTGATGTGTTGGATTGGGCGTATAAAGCAATTGTTGCGCCTGTTGCCGATGGTGCGGTAGATGTTTACGGCCAGCCGCAAACGGGCAATAAATTTACCGGTGCGGAATTGGTTTATGCCGATTTGCCCGATGTGCAGGCAGCCGAATAACCCGCTTAGGCGGGTTTTTTAATGCCCGCCTGTTTTGGAGCAACAAATGAAAAACACATTAGATGCAACGGGAAGCGGTATCAGCCTGATAGGCAGTTTCACATGGATTTTTGCTTGGTTTAAGAGCATTGATTGGTTGACAACGGTCGGGGTGGTGGTGGCGGTGGGCGGCTTCCTTATGAATATGTATTACAGCCGCCAGCGCAACCAACGCGAAGCGCGCGAAACCTTAATCCGTGAAGAAGCGGCCAAACGCGAGCAGCGCAAACACGACTTGGAAATGTTGCGCTACGAATTGGAAATTAAGCGGTTGGGGAAAGAAAATGCAAAACAAGACTAAGGTTTGGGTAGGCTTGTTATCGGCCTCAATCGTCGCTATTGGTGGCATCAAAGCCCATGAAGGATACCGCGCCAAACCATATTACGATATAGGGCGTGTGGCAACGGCGGCATACGGCAGCACGGTTTACGAAGACGGCACACCCGTGAAAATCACTGATCCGCCTGTAAGCCGTGAGCGGGGCGAAAAAATGTTGCGTGCGCATGTGTCCAAAGACGAAGCCAAGCTGAAGGCCATGTTGCCCGGGGTCAAGTTGTCACAAGCGGAATACGATGTGTATGTTGATTTTGCCTATAACTTCGGCACGGAGCGATTCCGAACATCGTCGATGCGCCGCGAATTACTAAAGGGCGACCATATCGCAGCCTGTAAAGCCCTGTTGAAATACCGTTTTGCAGCGAAACGCGATTGCAGTAAGCCCGCTAATTGGGGGCCTAGGGGTTGTAAAGGCGTTTGGACGCGGCAGCTGAAACGCTATCACAAATGTATGGAGGCAAATACATGATTCATTTGCTTAAATATTGGAAGCCGGCAGCTATTATTTTAATGGTTGTTGTATTTGCGGTGTCTTGCCAAGTACAAAAATCAGGCACAAAAGCCAAAGTAGATGTGGCATACGAGCGCGGCTATGATGTTGGCTATCAACGGGCCACGCTCGAAATTGCCGGCCGTCTGAAAGATGCGGCCATCAAGCAGGCTGCCGAAGCGCGCGAACGGGAAAAAAAAGCAAGGGAATCATTTGCCCGCAAACAAGCTAATATCGAAAAGGAAAAGCAACATGCAGAAACTGTTATTACTGATTTGCGCCGTGAGCTTAGCCGCGTGCAGAAACACGCAGCGGCTGCCCGAAATCAAAGTAGCCGCCGAAACCTGCCCGCAGCCGATAAAGCCGCCGGCGCGCCTGATGAAATCGCTGCCAAAGGCTGGATATTATTCGCAGAAAGCGCAGCAAGATATGCTGAATTGGCAGAAATAGCAGATCGGCAGCGCAATGATTTGGCAGAGTGGCAGGCATACGGTACAACCGTAGCCGGAGAGTAGCGGCAGGCCGTCTGAAAATGTGTAATTTACAGATTTACACCATGTGTAAATTTGGGATTATGTGTTTTCAGATGGCCTTTTTTTGTTTGTGTTATATTGTTTATCTTAAATTAAGATGCAATTTAATTGCATTTTTTGATATATAGGTTTTTGAATTTAATTTAATTTAAGAATCCCCGTGGGCGTGCCAAGTTCTTTTTAAGAACCGTCAACCGCCGTTTTCCGAAAAGGCCCCGCAAAAAATGCGGGGCTTTCGTTTTGCGGGCGCAAAGGGCGGGTCGGTGTGTTCAAAGCCGCAGTCTGCGGTTTGCCGCCTTGTATCAAAAAATAATTTTATTGGCTATAATCTCGGTTTTCAGACGGCATTGTCAGGCCGCCTGAAAAATATCCGCAACCAACCCGGCCAAAGCCCGCCTGAAACCCTAACCATGCACATATAAGATGTGTGCATCATTAGTGTTTTAGCGGCGGCGGCCCTAACCGAAAGGCATAGAATGTTTAACAAACACGTTAAAACCTTCCAATACGGCGAACAAACCGTAACCATCGAAACCGGCGAAATCGCCCGCCAGGCCGCCGCAGCGGTAAAAGTGTCGATGGGCGACACCGTCGTGCTGGTGGCCGTTACCGCCAACAAAGACGTTAAAGAAGGCCAAGACTTCTTCCCCCTCACCGTAGATTATCTCGAGCGCACCTACGCCGCAGGCAAAATCCCCGGCGGTTTCTTCAAGCGCGAAGGCAAACAGAGCGAAAAAGAAATCCTTACCAGCCGCCTGATCGACCGCCCCATCCGCCCGCTGTTCCCCGAAGGCTTCTACCACGATATCCAAGTGGTGGCGATGGTGGTTTCCGTTGACCCCGAAATCGACTCCGACATTCCCGCCATGATCGGCGCATCCGCCGCCATCGTTCTGAGCGGCGTGCCGTTTGCCGGCCCCATCGGCGCCGCCCGCGTGGGTTATGTGAACAACGTTTATGTGCTTAACCCCACCAAAGCCCAGCTTGCCCGTTCGCAAATGGATTTGGTGGTAGCCGGCACGCAGAAAGCCGTGCTGATGGTGGAGTCGGAAGCGCGCGAGCTGCCCGAGCACGTGATGCTGGGCGCGGTGGTGTACGGCCACGAGCAGATGCAGGCCGTGATTAACGCCATCAACGAGCTGGCCGACGAAGTGAACCCCGAAGTGTGGGATTGGAAAGCGCCCGAAACCGACAGCGCGCTGGTGGAAAAAATCCGCGAAATCGCCGGCGCCACCATCGCCGAAGCGTTCAAAATCCGCCAGAAACAAGCCCGTTCGGCCAAACTCGACGAAGCATGGGCCGCCGTGAAAGACGCGCTGATTACCGAAGAAACCGACACCTTGCGCGCCAACCAAATCAAAGGCATCTTCAAACAACTGGAAGCCGATGTGGTTCGCGGCCAGATTCTCGACGGCCAGCCGCGCATCGACGGCCGCGACACCCGCACCGTGCGCCCCATCAACATCCAAACCGGCGTGTTGCCGCGCACCCACGGCTCGGCCCTGTTTACCCGCGGCGAAACCCAGGCGCTGGCCGTTGCCACTTTGGGCACCTCGCGCGACGAGCAAATCATCGACGCCTTGAGCGGCGAATACACCGACCGCTTTATGCTGCACTACAACTTCCCGCCGTATTCCACCGGCGAAGTCGGCCGCATGGGCGCGCCCAAACGCCGCGAAATCGGCCACGGCCGCTTGGCCAAGCGCGCGCTGGTGGCCGTGCTGCCTTCTCCCGAAGAGTTCAGCTACACCATGCGCGTGGTTTCCGAAATCACCGAGTCTAACGGTTCCTCTTCCATGGCTTCCGTGTGCGGCGGTTGCCTGAGCCTGCTCTCGGCCGGCGTGCCCCTGAAAGCGCACGTTGCCGGTATCGCTATGGGTCTGATTCTCGAAAACAACAAGTTCGCCGTATTAACCGACATTTTGGGCGACGAAGACCACTTGGGCGACATGGATTTCAAAGTGGCCGGCACCACCAACGGCGTAACCGCGCTGCAAATGGACATCAAAATCCAGGGTATCACCAAAGAAATCATGCAGATTGCTTTGGAACAGGCCAAAGAAGCGCGTATGCACATTCTGGCTCAGATGAAAGAAGCGGTTGACGGCCCGCAAGAGCTGTCGGCCCACGCCCCGCGCCTGTTTACCATGAAAATCCACCAAGACAAAATCCGTGATGTTATCGGTAAGGGCGGCGAAACCATCCGCGGCATTACTGCTGAAACCGGCACCGAGATCAACATCGCCGACGACGGCACCGTAACCATCGCCGCCACCACCGCCGAAGCGGGCGAAGCGGCGAAGAAACGCATCGAAGAAATCACCGCCGAAGTGGAAGTGGGCAAGGTTTACACCGGCACGGTGCTGAAACTGCTCGACAACAACGTCGGCGCCATTGTTTCGGTGATTCCCGGTAAAGACGGCTTGGTGCACATCAGCCAAATCGCCCACGAACGCGTGCGCAACGTGAGCGACTACCTGCAAGTGGGCCAAACGGTAAACGTGAAAGCGGTGGAAGTGGACGACCGCGGTCGCGTGCGCCTGTCTATCAAAGCCCTGCTGGAAGCTCCCGCACAAGCGGCCGCTCCCGCCGAGGAATAACGGGTTAACCGCTTAAGTGCGGAACAGGCCGTCTGAAAATGTTTTTCAGACGGCCTGTTGTTTTGCAGAATATGGGTGACGTGTTAAACAATTACGTCATACTCGGACTTGATCCGAGTATCTGTTATTTCTTGATATACAAAAAGATACCCGGGTCAAGCCCGAGTATGACGAAAGTGTCGTTAAAGCATCGCTCAAGTGCGGAGTATGGCGCACGGCTTCAGGCTTGCAAAGTTTTCAAATGTTACGCCAGCACTTCCACCTTGTCGCCCACGGCCACGCTGCCGGTATCCAATGCCACCATGTTTACGCCGAAAATGGCTTTGCGGGTTTTGGCCAACGTTTTCAGCGGTTGCTGTTGCGGATGTTTTTCGCCGCTGGTCAAATCCACCGTAGTCATCACGCAGCGGGTGCAGGGCTTGAACAGTTCGAATGCCACCGTGCCGACGGCGATGCGTTTCCAGCCTTCTTCTTCGTAAGCCTCCGTGCCGTCGAACACCAAGTTGGCGCGGAAGCGGCGCATTTCTACGGGCGTTTCCAAACTGCCGTTCAGCGCCTGCAACGAAGCCGTGTTGGCCAGCAGATAAGGTGCGCCGTCGGCAAACGACAGCGGCGTTTGCGAATAATCCAATATGCGTGCGCTGCGGCTGCCGAGCCAGTTTAAGCGGCAAGGCGTACCGATTTTTCCGCTCAGCCAGGCATCGGCGCGTTCGTCGCCGTGGTGTGCGGCGAAGGTGTCTTTCCAAACCGAAACTTCGCCGGTGCGGTTGAAACTGTTGTGGTAAACGGTGAGGCTGCCGCCGTCGGGCGCGGTTAGTTTGAGGCCGTCTGAAACCGGCTCGGCCTGCCAGAGCAGCAATTGCGGAAACTGCCGTGCGGTTATGAAGTGCCCGTCGGGCGAGCTGAGCAGCCATTCCCGGTCGTGCGGCAGCCCTTCGGGGCGGATTTCGGCGCGATCCACCGAAATGCCGCGCATGGATTTGACCGGATAGTAAGTGATTTCGATCAGTTTCATGACGGTGCCTTGTAATCGGAAATATGTTCCGCCAATCATACATGATTTGCAGCGCTTCAGGCCGTCTGAAAATAATTCACCAACAAAACAATATCTTTAAAAAGTTTTTTCAGCGCCGCTGCAAAAGCGCTTGCCAAAGCCGGCGAAGGCGGGCATAATACGCGCTTCTTTCAGCCGGTATAGCTCAGTTGGTAGAGCAGCTGACTTGTAATCAGAAGGTCCCGAGTTCGACTCTTGGTGCCGGCACCATATTAAAAACAGCCTGACCCCAGCGGTTGGGCTGTTTTGCTTTGGTTGCAATTTGCCGGAAAACCCCATAATATGCCCCGTCTTAACCCAGAGGCCGTCTGAAACATGATTACCGTCAACACCCTGCAAAAAATGAAAGCCGAAGGCGAAAAAATCGCCATGCTTACTGCCTACGAAGCCAGCTTCGCCGCGCTGATGGATAATGCCGGCGTAGATGTTTTGCTGGTGGGAGATTCGCTCGGCATGACCGTGCAGGGGCACCAATCCACTTTGCCCGTTACCCTCGGCGATATGTGCTACCACACTGCCGCAGTGGCACGCGGCACGAAAAACGCCATGATTATCAGCGACCTGCCGTTCGGGGCCTACCAGCAGAGCAAAGAGCAGGCGTTTGCCGCCGCGGCAGAGCTGATGGCCGCCGGCGCGCATATGGTCAAGCTCGAAGGCGGCGTGTGGATGGCCGAAACCACCGAATTTTTGCAGTTGCGCGGCATTCCCGTGTGCGCCCATATCGGCCTCACGCCGCAGTCGGTGCACGCGTTCGGCGGCTATAAAGTGCAGGGCAAAGGCGACAAAGCCCAAGCCCTGCTCAACGATGCCGCAGCGCACGACCAAGCCGGTGCGGCGCTGGTTTTGATGGAATGCGTGCCCGCCGCTCTGGGCAAGCAGGTAACCGAAAGCGTGCGCTGCCCCACCATCGGCATCGGCGCGGGCGCGGATTGCGACGGCCAAGTGCTGGTGATGCACGATATGCTGGGCGTGTTCCCCGGCAAAACCGCCCGTTTCGTGAAAAACTTTATGGAAGGGCAAACCAGCATTCAGGCAGCCGTGGCGGCTTATGTGGCGGCGGTGAAAAACAAAACCTTCCCCGCAGCCGAACACACGTTTTAATTTTTTCAGACGGCCTTTCTGAACGCTTCAGGCCGTCTGAAAATTTTTCAGGAAAAACCTATGCAAATCATCCACACGATTCACGAATTGCGCGAGTGGCGCAAAAACGCCGGAACGGTTGCTTTCGTGCCGACCATGGGCAATCTGCACGAAGGCCATCTGGCGCTGGTGCGCGAAGCCAAACAGCGCGCCGGCAACGTGGTGGTGAGCATCTTCGTCAACCGCCTGCAATTCGGCCAGGGCGAAGATTTCGACAAATACCCGCGAACCTTGCAGCAGGATGCCACCAAGCTGGAAAACGAAGGCGTGGCCGTGGTGTTCGCACCCGACGAAAAAGAGTTGTATCCCAATGTGGAGCAGCGTTACAACGTGGAGCCGCCCAACCTGCAAAACGAATTGTGCGGCAAATTCCGCCCCGGCCATTTCCGCGGCGTGGCCACCGTAGTAACCAAGCTGTTCAATATCGTGCAGCCCGATGCGGCCTGTTTCGGCAAGAAAGACTACCAGCAGCTGGCCGTGATTAAAGGTTTGGTGGAAGACCTCAACATCAACATCGACATCGTGCCGGTGGATACCGGCCGCGCTTCAGACGGCCTCGCCCTTTCCAGCCGCAACCAATATTTAAGCGAACAGGAGCGCGCCGAAGCCCCCCGCCTTTACCGCGAACTGCGCGCCATCGCCGATGCCGTCCGCAGCGGTAACCTCGCTTATGCCGTGCTCGAACAGGCCGCCGCGCAACGCCTCGGCGAAGCCGGCTGGACGGTCGATTACATCGAAGTGCGCCGCGCCGACGATTTGAGCGTTGCCCACGCGGGCGACAAAAACCTGGTGATACTCGCCGCCGCGCGTTTGGGCGGCACACGCCTGATCGACAACATCGAAGTGCATTTGGGCTGATTTATAGTGGCTTAAATTCAACACGTACAGCGTTGCCTCGCCTTAGCTCAAAGAGAACGATTTTGTAAGCCGCTAAAGCGGCAACAGAATCGGTTCCGTACTATCTGTACTGTCTGCGGCTTCGTCGCCTTGTCCTATTCTGAATTTAAGCCACTAGGTCCGCCCGCAATCGAAAGGCCGTCTGAAACGTTTCAGACGGCCTTTTGATTATTTTTTTGCGCCCGCCCTTGATTTTCCGTTTAGTATCATTACTTCAAAATCTATTAAAAGCACCGCCTTCCGGGGCGGGTGCATGAACAACATTTACACTAAAACAGAAAGCAATTATGGCAACCGAAAAAAACTATTACGAAATACTCGGCGTGTCTAAAGATGCGGATATTGCCGAAATCAAAAAGGCCTACCGCAAACTGGTGCGCCGATACCACCCCGACGTCAGCAAAGACCCCGACGCCGACCAAAAAACCAGCGAAGTCAACCTCGCCTACAACACCCTGAAAGACCCCGAAAAACGCGCCGAATACGACGAAATGCTCGCCAACCCGTTTAAAGCGCGGCAGCAGGCTGGCGGCGCGGGGCAGGGCGGGTTTGAAGGCTTCGGCGGATTCGAGGGCGGTTTCAACCCGGGCGCAGACGGCTATCAGTATTACCATTTCGACAGCAGCCGTTTCGGCGAAGGCCAGCCCTTCGGCAGCGGCGACTTCCGTTTCGACGACATCTTTTCCGCTTTCGGCCAAGCGCAGCAGCGCCGCGCGTCGCGCCCGAGCGGGCCCGTGCAGGGCGAAGACCAACACGCCGAACTCAGCATAGACATTGCCGCCGCCTATGCGGGCAGCGAGCGCAGTTTAAGCATTGATATGCCCACGCTCAATGCCGACGGCCACATGGCCTACGAGCGCAAAACCCTGCATGTGAAAATCCCCAAAGGCATCAGCGAAGGGCAGCAAATCCGCCTGCGCGGCCAAGGGTTGCCTGGATTTAACGACGGTGCCAACGGCGATTTGTATTTGAAAGTGCGCTTTCACGAATCGGAAAACCTGTATGTGAAAAACGGCAAAGACGTTTACCAGCGCATCGACGTGATGCCGTGGACGGCGGCCGCAGGCGGCAAAATGGAGGCGGCCACCCCCGCAGGCCGTCTGAACATCAATATTCCCGCCAACAGCCGCACCGGCCAAAACCTGCGCCTGAAAGGCAAAGGCATTCCGGCCAAAGAAGCGGGTGATTTGTATTTGACCGTCAACATCGTGCTGCCGCGCGCCGATAGCGAAGCCGACCGCACCGCCTGGCAGAAACTGGCGGAACATTACGGAGTGAAAGGATAAACCATGAACCAAGAATACGATGTACAGCTAACCTTCAACGAAATCGTCCGCGCCTGCAACGACGACCGCGATTGGGTGGTGAGTGTGATTGAAGAAGAAATCATTTCCGTGAGCGGCCGGCCCGACGAAGCCGTGTTCAGCGGCTTCCAGCTCGCCCGCCTGCGCCGCGCCCGCCGCATCAGCCGCGATTTTGAAGCCAGCATTCCCGCCACCGCGCTGATTATGCAGCTTTTAGACGAATTGGAAAGCCTGCGCAAAAACCGTTCCGGCCAATAAGCATTTTGCGGAGCCGGGCAAATATCAGGGAAACAGGGAAAAGTTGGCCGGTATTTTTAAAACCCCTTTTCCATGCTCGGGCTTGGCCCGGGCATTTTATTGTTTCAAAAGAAATGGCAGATGCTCGGATTAGGCACGAATGTGACGGCAGATATTATGTAGTAAATATCGGGGGAACTGATAAAACTGCTATAAGGCGGCGGGCTGTCGCGGTAGCGGTTTTTTTTATTGGGTGTGCAGAGAGGTTGGCCCGATTTCGGGCTTGGCATATTGATTTTTTCTGATGGTGAAGTAAAATCCGTGAAAGCAAATTCACAAAGGAAGCATCATGAGCAACAAACTGACGGCCCCCGCCGAGCTGCCCGCAGAAGACGATTTGCGCGCCGTGCTGGCCTACAATATGCGCCTTTTCCGCGTGAACAAAGGTTGGTCGCAAGAAGAGCTGGCGCGCCGGTGCGGGCTGGACCGCACTTATGTTTCGGCGGTGGAACGCAAACGCTGGAATATTGCTTTATCAAACATCGAAAAAATGGCGCTCGCCCTCGGCGTGCCCGCCTACCAGTTGCTGCTGCCGCCGCAGGCGCGGCTGGATATGATGGGGTAGGGCGCAGTCGGATGCGGAAGCCGCAAAGATAATTCAGGCCGTCTGAAAGGTTTCAGACGGCCTGAAATTTTTGCAAAAATACCTTAAAAGGCCATCTGAAATGTTTAAATTCCGTCATTCCCGCGTAGGCGGGAATCCAGATGGTAAAGTTGAAGTATTGATTAAACAAACACTTGAATGATAAACGTCTGGATTCCCGCCTACGCGGGAATGACGAAGAATAGGTATTTCAGACGGCCTAAACGACTTGCAAAGGTCTCGGCCTGTGGTTTTTACAAGCCGTTTCGGTATTTTAAAGTTTTGCGTCATGCCCGGGCTTGACCCGAGCATCTGTTATTTTTTTGAACAATAAGATACTAGAGTCAAACCCGAGTATGACGGTGTTTTTGGGGCGTTTCAGACGGCCTTAAGGCATTTTTGGCAAAGCCATCGGCCTGAATATATTTTGCAGGCTTTGGCGTTATTCCCACTCTTCATCGTCGTTCCAGCCGTTTTTCAGAGCGGTTTGGATGATGTCCATATCGAAACCCCGATAGGCGAGAAAGCGCGCCTGCTTTTGTTTTTCTTTCAAATCGGCGGCGGGGGCTTTGAACTTTTTGCGCAGCACGGCCACGGCGGTTTGCAGTTCGCTGTCGCGGTCGGGCAGGAAACTGCGCGCGGTGTCTTCGCTCACGCCTTTGGCCTGCAAAGCCTGTTGCAGGCGCAGGCGGCCGTGTTGGCGGCTTTTGCTGTGCACGTAGGTTTCGGCGAAACGCTCGTCGGACTGCCAGCGGCGTTCGGCCAGTTCGTTTAAAAGCAGCTCGAGTTCTTCTTCGCTTTCGGCGTGCGGGGCGAGCTTGCGTTTGAGTTCGGCGCGGCTGGTTTCTTGGCGGGAAAGAATGTCGAGGGCGCGGGCGCGCAGGGATTTTTGCGGTTTCATTGCGGGTTGGAAAAGGGTTTTTCAGGAGTGTTTGAGATGCTACTTTAATATTCAACAATTATTTTTTACTGATTTTATAAGTTATTAATCTAATTGATTATTTTATTGTGTCATTTTTAATAGATACACTTGTTTTAAACAGATTTTGCTTGACTTTCAGGCAATACCCGTTTTGTTATTTTACGTTAGTTTTCAGACTGCCTTATAGCGTTCCGGCTGATAGGTTGTTTTGTTTTTGTAAAGATTAAAGGCTATAACCGCCAGCTTCCGCATAATGGCCGTAATAATGACTTTCGGCTTTTTCTTCTTTTGTTTCAGCCGTTTTACAAATTCGGGAAAGTATCCGCGAGCATAAGCAACCATTGCAGGCATAAATAACGCAGCCCTTAAACGCCTGTTGCCAAAACGGGTTATGCCACTTTTGATATTAACACTGGTTCCCGACTGCCTTTGTTGCGGACTTAATCCGGCAAAGGCGACAAATTGAGCGGCGTTTTTAAATGTGCCGGATAAAAGATGATTGGTTAATATGGCCGCTGCTAATTTCCCAACCGAAGGAATGGTAACAAGGCCGTCTGAAACGTCTTTCAGTTCGGAATGTTGCATGACATTTTCTATTTCAAGCTTCACTAAGTTAAGCTGTTTTTGAATATGGATGATGTGTAGGAAAAGGTCGGGTTGTTTACACAACAGGTTGGGAATGAAGCCTGTAAAACCTCAAAAGGGGTGTCGCCTTTCAGGCTCTTGTGGGGCTTGACGGTTATAAAAGTTAACAAAACGACATAACTCTTTTTGCCGGTGCGCCGAATCCTTAAACGGATACTTGTCATGCCACATTTCCATTAAGGTACGGATAACCCGCTCGGCTTTACCATTGGTTTGCGGCCGGGCAACACGGGTGAATTTTTGGCTTATGTTGTTTTGCACACAGGCAATGCCAAACGGGTGCTCCGCATTGCCACGATATTCGACACCGTTGTCGGAATAGGCGCATTCGATGGTATAGGGACAACAATCTATCACATCGCGCAAAAGAAATTTGGCTGCGCTGGCTGCTGTACGGTCCGGCAATATTGCAGCATACAGCTCGCGGGAAAAATCATCAATGGCAACAAACAGATAATCCCGAGGGTCGGTTGCTTTTTGGTTTTGTAGCAAAGGCAGCCGTTTGGTATCGAAATGAACCGTTTCGCCGGGATAGGATTTGTTGTAACGCTTTGCCTGTTTTTTGAGTTTCTCTTCGATTTCCCGCTCAACTTTGGCCGGGCGTTTCATGCCGTATTTGGATGGATGTTCATGCAGTATTGTCTTTCAAATACTGTAAACAACGCTAGCTTTTCCTACATCTCAGGCCGTCTGAAAAAACGCGCGAACGCTTTCAGACGGCCTCCGAATGCCGTTGCGGCAGCCAACCTAAATCGCAAAATCAATCAGCTCGTTTTGCGAGAAGATATAAATCTGCTTGGGCGAAAGCGCGATGTTTTGGCCTTCGGCCAAGCCGAGGCGCACGGCGTCGCTGTCGGCGAAAGTGATGTGTACGTCTTGCCTGCCTTCTTTCACGGTAATGTGGGTAAGTGCGCCGGCGGGGTGGATTTTTTCGATGCGGGCGTTGAGCATGGGCGCGGTGCCGGCGGCGGCTACCGTCCATTCGTGGGGGCGCACATAGCCTATGGCGGTTTGCTCCTGCCATTTGCGGGCGGCGTCGAGCGGCCAGGCAAAACCGTTGTAGTGCCACGCGCCTTTTTCGATGCGGCCTTCAAAGGCATCGGTTTCTCCCAAAAATTCGGTTACGAAGGCGTTTTCGGGTTTGCGGTAGAGGCTCTCGGCGGTGCCGATCTGCTCGATTTTGCCGTGGTTCATCACCACGATCTGGTCGGACACTTCCAGCGCTTCTTCCTGATCGTGGGTAACGAGTATGCTGGTGATGCCCAATTCGTGGTGGATGTCGCGCAGCCAGGTGCGCAGTTCTTTGCGCACTTTGGCATCGAGCGCGCCGAAAGGCTCGTCGAGCAGCAGCAGTTTGGGGGAAACGGCGAGTGCGCGGGCAAGCGCGATGCGCTGGCGCTGGCCGCCCGAAAGCTGGTGCGGGTAGGCTTTGGCCAGATGGGCAAGCTGCACGAGTTGCAGCAGCTCTTCGACTTTGGCACGGATTTGCTCTTTCGAGGGGCGTTCGCCGCGCGGCAATACGGTGAGGCCGAAGGCAACGTTGTCGAACACGTTCATATGGCGGAAAAGGGCGTAGTGCTGGAACATAAACCCCACTTTGCGTTCGCGCACGTGTTTGCGGGTAACGTCTTGGCCGTCGAACAGAATGGCGCCGTTATCGGCGTTTTCCAAACCGGCGATGATGCGCAGGAGGGTGGTTTTGCCGCAGCCGGAAGGACCGAGCAGGGAAACCAGCTTGCCGGTGGGCACTTCGAGACTGATGTTTTTGAGGGCGTGGAAACTGCCGAAATGTTTGTTTAATTTTTGAATGGTAATGCTCATGCGCGGTTCCTTTCGGCGGCGGCAAGTTTGCGTTCTTGAATGCGGGTGATGATGTTTTGCAGCGCCAGCGTGGCCAGGGCGAGCAGGGCGAGCACGCCGGAGAGGGCGAAGGCGCCGGTGAAGTTGTATTCGTTATAGAAAATCTCCACCAACAGCGGAATGGTGTTGGTTTCGCCGCGGATATGGCCGGAAACCACGCTCACGGCACCAAATTCGCCCATGGCGCGCGCGTTGGTGAGAATGATGCCGTAGAGCAGCGCCCATTTGATGTTGGGCAGGGTAACGCGCCAAAACATCTGCCAGCCGCTCGCGCCCAAAATCAGCGCGGCCTGCTCTTCGCTGTCGCCCTGCGCCTGCATCAGCGGAATCAGCTCGCGTGCCACGAAGGGAAAGGTAACGAACAGCGTGGCCAGGATAATGCCGGGAATGGCGAAGATAATCTGTATGTCCTGCGCTTCAAGCCAGCCGCCGAGGGCGGTGTGCGCGCCGAACAGCAACACGAACATCAGGCCTGCCACCACGGGCGACACGGAAAAGGGCAAATCGAGCAGGGTGGTGAGAAACTGCTTGCCGCGAAAATCGAAACGGGTGAGCAGCCAGGCCATGGCAATGCCGAGCACGGCGTTAACGGGCACGACGATGGCGGCGGTAATCAGCGTGAGTTTCACGGCAGACCAGGCTTCGGGATCGGTTATCGACTGGACGTATAAATCCCAGCCGCCTTTCAAGGCTTCGTAAAACACCGCCGTTAACGGCACCACCAGCATCAGCAGCAGAAACGCCAGCGCGACGGCGGTGAGCGTGAAACGCAGCCAGCGCGGTTCGGTAAGGTTGGGGTTGGAAGTGTAGGTTTTCATGATTCAGGTGTTTTTTTATGGTTTGTGTGCCGGTAAGGCCGTTTGGGTAAAAGGCCGTCTGAAAAATAATTTGCGGTTTTTCAGACGGCCTCGGTGTCGGTTAAGCCTTCGCCCCCGCCCGTTTGCTCAAAGCCCATTGGCCTGCGTTTAAAAGAAACAGAATCGCAAACGAAATCATCAGCATAAACAGCGCCACCGCCGATGCGCCCTGCACGTCGAACTGTTCGAGCTTGCCGGTGATAATCAGCGGCAGAATTTCGGAAACCATCGGGATATTGCCCGCAATAAAAATCACCGAGCCGTATTCGCCGGTGGCGCGGGCAAACATCATGCCGGCGCCGGTGAGCAGGGCGGGGGTGATTTCGGGCAGCAGCACGCGGCGGAACACGGTGAGGCGGTTGGCGCCAAGCGTAGCGGCGGCTTCTTCATATTCGGCCGACAATTCTTCCAGCACAGGCTGCACCGAGCGCACGATAAACGGCAGGCTCACCACCACCAGCGCAATCCAGATGCCGACGGGGGTGAAAGCGATTTTGATGCCCAAGGGCGCAAACAGGCTGCCTATCCAACCCTGCGGCGCATACAGCGTGGCCAGCGCAATGCCGGTTACGGCGGTGGGCAGCGCAAACGGCAGATCAACCAGCGCGTTTACCAGGCTTTTGCCGGGAAACTCATAACGCACCAACACCCACGCCACCAGCGTGCCGAACACGATATTGGTGAGCATGGCGTAAAACGACATCCGCAAACTCAGCCACACCGCGGCCAAAACGTTAGGCTCGGAAATGGTTTGCCAAAACGCCGTCCAGCCGATTTCGCCCGCCTTCACGGCCATCATTGCAAACGGCAGCACAACCAGAAGCGACAGGCACAACACGGTCAGGCCGAGGCTGGTTTTGAAACCGGGTAACACGCTGGGGGTTTTGAGTAATAGCATAATCGGGCGGCAAACAAGCGCAATAAGGGAAACGGCGCTACTTTATCGAGGCCGTCTGAAAAAGGGAAAGAATGGTTGGTTTTAATAAAAGATGATTTCGTTATAACAAGCGGCGGTTTGCCCGGCATCCCGCGGATAGAGACCTTTGCAAAACCCCCATCTGCGGCGCATTTCTGCGTTGTGTGTTTATGCCCTTTAGGATACTGCCCGCTCGCTTGCCTGACTACATGTTATGTCTGCGCTCGCTGCGCTGCTACGCCTTGAACTGCATCCGCATCTAGGGGTTTTGCAAAGGCCTCGGATAATGTTTTCAGACGGCCGCTTGGTCTATAATAGCGGCCTTTTTCCGATTCAAATATGGTTATGATGATGAACAGTCCGCCGCCCCGGGCCGAATTCAAACGCGGTGTGAAAGATTGCCTGCCGGTGATTATCGGCATGTTGCCGTTTGCGCTGATTTTGGGCGTGCAGGGCGGGCAGAAAGGCATGAGCCCGCTGGAAATGTCGATGATGACCGGGCTGAATTTCGCCGGCGGCTCCGAGTTTGCCGCCGTGGGGTTGTGGGGCAGCCCGCTGCCGGTGCTGCTGATTATCACCGTAACCTTTATGATTAACAGCCGCCATATCCTGATGGGCGCAGCGCTCACGCCTTATTTGAAAGACCTGCCGCTGAAAAAAGCCCTGCCCGCGCTGTTTTTTATGACTGACGAAAGTTGGGCGATGAGCCTGGCCGATATCCACAAACGCAAACAGCTCGGCCTGCCGCTGTTCAGCCTGCCTTATTATATGGGTGTGAGCCTGACGCTTTATGTGGTGTGGGTGGCGTTTACCGGCATCGGTGCGGCGGTCGGCCCCAAATTCGGCGATGTGGAAGCCTGGGGCTTCGGCATGGCTTTCCCCGCTGTGTTTCTGGTGCTGCTGCGCGGTTTGTGGAAAGGCTTTGCCGCCGCCCGCCCGTGGCTGGTGAGCTTGGTGGTAGCTGCGGCGGTATATCTTACCGTTGACGGCGCGTGGTATGTGCCTGCGGGCGCGGCGGCAGGTTTGCTCACCGCTTATTTTTTCGGGGATAAAGTGGGGGATAAAGCATGATTTCGTGGGCTTCGTTCCTCACCATTATGGGTATGCTGGCGGTTACTTATTCCACCCGCCTGATCGGATTTTTCGCCCTGCGTAACCGCACGCTGGGCAAGCGGGCGGCGGCGGTGATGGAAGCTGCGCCGGGCTGTGTGCTGATTGCCGTGATCGCCCCGCATTTCGTATCCGACAAACCGCACGAGCTGGTTGCGCTCGCCATCACGCTGTTTGCCGCCAGCCGTTGGGGTATGCTGCCCACGGTGTTGATTGCGGTGGCTTCGTCGGGAGTGTTGGGTTATTTAATGAAGTAATTCAAAAAGTACAAGCAAACGCCAACAAAAGGCCGTCTGAAAACCGTAAATGTTTTCAGACGGCCTTTTGTTAAAAAAGCGTTTGTTTTAAAAGCATTTATACCGTATGCAGCAAATCCCAACCGAATTTACCGATTAACACGCACAACAGCGCCATAAAGCCGTAGCGCAGAAAACGGCTGCCGCCGCGTATTGCCAAGTGCGTGCCCACCAGCCCGCCGCACAGGTTGGCAGCGGCCAGCGGCAGCGCCCATGCCCAAACGATGTGGCCGTTGGGCACGAAAAACGTGAGTGCGGCCAGATTGGTGGTGAGGTTGATCACTTTGGCCGAGGCGGTGGCGGTGAGGAAGTCGTAGGCGAAAAAGCGCACGAACACAAACGCCAGCAGGCTGCCGGTGCCGGGGCCGAACAGGCCGTCGTAAAAGCCGATGAGGGCGCCGAAAAACAGCCCCCATGCGGTTTCTTTGCGGCTGAGCTGCGTGGTGCGGGCAATCTGCCCCAAATCTTTTTTGAAAAACGTGTAAACGAACATCACCGCCATAATCGCCAGCATGGCCGGTTTGATGTAGTGCACGGGCAGATAGGCCACCAGCTTGGCGCCGCTGTAGGAAGCCAAAAAAGCCAGCACGGCGGCGGGCAGCAGCATTTTCCACGGCACGCGGATTTTGCGGACGAACTGTATCGAGGCGGTAAACGTGCCGCTGAACGAGGCGAATTTGTTGATGCCCATCACCGAAGTAACGGGCACGCTGTTGGGCAGGGTGTTGAACAGGGCGGGAATCTGCAATAAACCGCCGCCGCCCACCGCGGCATCCATCAGCCCGGCCAGAAAGCCGATGACGAGAAGCGGGATAAGGTGGAAATCCATGATGTTTTCGGTGTTGTTGTTATGGTGTGTTGCGGCGCAGGCAAGCGGTTGCTTCTGATTGCGCGGAGCAGGCGGGAGTATGACGGAGTTTTCAAAAAAATGATACGGTTGCTTCAGCTGCTTTAAAAGCAAAAGGCCGTCTGAATGCTTTCAGACGGCCTTGAGGATTATTTGCTGCGGTTAATCATAGAAGGCGAGTATTTGCCCGCTCGTTCGGTAACCCGCTGCTGCAAAGCCTGTTGGCTGCCGGGCGTGCCGTCTTCGCAGAATGCGCGGAACAGGGGGCCGCGGACGGGGTCGGCGCCGCTGAGAATCGAACCTATGCTTTTCCAGCTGCCTTTGCTTGGCGCAATCCAGCGTTTGTTGACCGTATCGCCGTAACCGAACACTTTATATGACGAACGTTTGCTCTCGCCGCCGAAAGAAGAGGGCGAGCAGTAAATGCCTTCGGCGGTTAAGTTGTCGTGCCCCTGTTGCGACTGCACATTCAACACATAACGAATCGTGCCGTCTGGCGCGCGGCTGATGCTGTCGAGCAGGATTTTCGGCTGTTTGCCGAAATCGTTGCCCACATAAATATCGAACCAGCCGCCGCTTTTCGTGTCGGGAAAAGCGGGCAGGGCAACATCGGCTTCTTTGAATTCGCGCGCCGCTTTTTCGGCTTCGCTTTCCTGATAGCGGGTGTTTTCGAGGGTGTCTTTATCGTGGCGCGGGGCGGCGGAAACTTGCAGGGCGGTTGCGGCCAGCGCAAGCAGCAGAATACGGCGCATAAGGCTCTCCGTGGGTTGGAAACAGCCGCCATTGTAAGGTGGCGGGCAGGCGGGTGCAACGGCGCGCGGCGGCGGCGGGCGTTTTTTACGCAGCTTAGCATATGCTTGCAAATAGGGCTGGCCGTCTGAAAACTGCAGACAGAATTTAGTGGGTTAACACAAAAAACTGAATTTTTCAGACGGCCCTAGCAGCATTACACAAAATATCCCGAATGCGCCAATTCAGGCGCGTTTTATGCTAAAATGGCGCGAAATTTTTTCTATGAAATCACTATCCCGCTATGACCGACGCAACCACACGCAACGACCATCATTTCGCCAAAGAAACCCTCCCCATCAGCCTTGAAGAAGAAATGCGCCGCAGCTACCTCGATTACGCCATGAGCGTGATTGTGGGGCGCGCGCTGCCCGATGTGCGCGACGGCTTGAAGCCCGTGCACCGCCGCGTGCTGTATGCCATGCACGAGCTGAAAAACAACTGGAACAGCGCTTATAAGAAGTCTGCCCGTATCGTCGGCGACGTGATCGGTAAATACCACCCGCACGGCGACATTGCGGTTTACGACACCATCGTGCGCATGGCGCAGGATTTTTCGATGCGCTATGTGTTGGTCGACGGCCAGGGCAACTTCGGCTCGGTGGACGGCGACGGTGCGGCGGCGATGCGTTACACCGAAATCCGCATGGCGAAAATCGCCCACGAAATGCTGGCCGACATCGAAGAAGAAACCGTTAACTTCGGCCCCAACTACGACGGCAGCGAAAGCGAGCCGCTGGTGTTGCCCACCCGTTTCCCCGCCTTGCTGGTTAACGGTTCTTCAGGCATCGCCGTGGGCATGGCCACCAATATTCCGCCGCACAACCTGCCCGACACCATCGATGCCTGTCTGAAACTCTTGGCCGAGCCGCAAACCGACATCGACGAACTCATCAACATCATCAAAGCCCCCGATTTTCCCACCGGCGCCACCATCTACGGCCTCTCCGGCGTGCGCGAAGGCTATAAAACCGGCCGCGGCCGCGTGGTAATGCGCGGCAAAACCCATATCGAGCCCATCGGCAAAAACGGCGAGCGCGAAGCCATCATCATCGACGAAATCCCCTATCAGGTGAACAAAGCCCGCTTGGTGGAAAAAATCGGTGAACTGGTGCGCGACAAGGTATTGGAAGGCATTTCCGATTTGCGCGACGAATCCGACAAATCGGGTATGCGCGTGGTAATCGAACTGAAGCGCAACGAAAACGCCGAAGTGGTGCTCAACCAGCTCTACAAACTCACCCAGCTGCAAGACAGCTTCGGCATCAACATGGTGGCCTTGGTCGACGGCCAGCCGCGCCTGTTGAACCTGAAGCAGATTTTGAGCGAGTTTCTGCGCCACCGCCGCGAAGTCGTTACCCGCCGCACTCTCTTCCGCCTGAAAAAAGCGCGCCACGAAGGCCATATCGCCGAAGGCAAAGCGGTGGCCTTGTCGAACATCGACGAGATGATTCAGCTCATCAAAGAATCCGCCGACGCGCCAGAAGCCAAAGAAAAACTGCTGTCGCGCCCGTGGCAGTCGGGCTTGGTGGGCGAGATGCTGTCGCGCACCGATTTGGATATGCAGATGGCGCGCCCCGAAGGTTTGCCCGCCGGTTTGGGTTTGCAAAGCAGCGGTTATTTCCTGAGCGACATTCAGGCCGATGCCATTTTGCGCATGAGCCTGCGCAACCTCACCGGCCTCGACCAAGACACCATCGTGGCCGACTACAAAACCATCATGGGGCAGATTATTGATTTTCTGGATATTTTAGCCAAACCCGAACGCATCACCGCCATCATTCACGAAGAATTGGAAGAAATCAAAACCAACTTCGGCGACGGGCGCCGCAGCGAAATCAACCCCTTCGGCGGCGACATTGCCGACGAAGACCTGATTCCACCGCGCGAAATGGTGGTCACGCTTACCCACGGCGGCTACATCAAAACCCAGCCCACCACCGATTATCAGGCGCAGCGCCGCGGCGGACGCGGCAAACAGGCCGCAGCCACCAAAGACGAAGACTTTATCGAAACCCTGTTTGTGGCCAACACCCACGATTATCTGATGTGCTTTACCAATTTCGGCAAATGCCACTGGATTAAGGTGTACAAACTGCCCGAAGGCGGGCGCAACAGCCGCGGCCGCCCGATTAATAACGTGATCCAATTGGACGAAGGCGAAAAAGTGAGCGCCATCATGGCTGTGCGCGAGTTCCCCGAAGACGAATACGTATTCTTCGCCACCGCGCAGGGCATGGTGAAAAAAGTGCAGCTTTCCGCCTTCAAAAACGTGCGCGCGCAAGGCATCAAGGCCATCGCCCTCAAAGACGGCGATTCGCTGGTGGGCGTGGCCAAAACCTCCGGCACCAGCGACATCATGCTGTTCTCCAACCTCGGCAAAGCCATCCGCTTTAACGAATACTACGAGCGCAACGGCGAGGCCGACGATTTGGACAACGAAGATTCAGACGGCCTCGATGCGGAAGCCGAAACCGAACACGACGAAACGGACGGCGCCGATGCGCCCGTGCTGAAAGGCAACGGCGTGCGCCCGTCCGGCCGCGGCAGCGGCGGCCTGCGCGGTATGCGCCTGCCCAAAGGCGGCCGCATCGTCAGCCTGCTGGTTTCCGCGCCCGACAACACCGAGCAACAGGTGCTCACCGCCACGCAAAACGGTTACGGCAAACGCACGCCGATTGAGGATTACAGCCGCAAAGGCAAAGGCGGGCAGGGCATCATCGCCATCGACACCGGCGAGCGCAACGGCGAATTGGTAGCCGCCACGCTGGTTAACGAAAGCGACGATTTGATGCTGATTACCAGCGGCGGCGTGTTAATCCGCACCAAAGTCGAGCAAATCCGCGAAACCGGCCGCGCCGCCCAAGGCGTGCGCCTGATCAATCTCGACGAAGGCGAAACCTTGGTGAGCCTGGAGCGGATTGCCGAACCGGAAGAAGACGAAGACGTGCTCGCAGAAGGCGAAGGCGTGGAAAACGAGAGTGAAAACGCCGAAACCGAATCTGCCGCTGAAGATGTTGCCGGTGATGACGGGCAAGCGTAAACGGTAAGCGGCAGTTATTATCAAGGCCGTCTGAAAACTTGTTTTTCAGACGGCCTTTTGTGTCAATAACTATTTAATAGTCAATCAATCTAAGAAAAAGTACGCACGTCATACTCGGGCTTGACCCGAGTATCTTGTTAGTTTTCAGTAGTTTTTAAGAAAGTGAGATACTCGGGTCAAGCCCGAGTATGACGGAACGGTTACTAAGTAAGTGGTTTAATGATGGGCAGCAGCCAGTATCAAGGCCGTCTGAAAACCGTTTTTCAGACGGCCTTTTGTATCAATATTAATGGGTTGATGTGCCTTGCCTTTTACTCAAATAACCAGCCACAACACCACCGGCAGCGTTATCATCGCCAACAAGGTTTGCAGGCTGATGATGCTGGCCATCAAAGCATGGTTGCCGCCGAGCATTTTGGTGAGCGCATAAGCGCTCGGCGCGGTGGGCAGGGCGAAAAACAGTGTGATAATCTGGCGTTCCAAACCGTCCAGCCCGGCGAGCGTGCACAGCAGATAAGCCGCAGCCGGCGCGGCAATCAGGCGCAGCAAGCTGTTGGCGGCGATTAGGGCATAGTCTTTCTTATCGGCCATAAAAGTCAGACCCGCGCCGATGCACAGCAAACCCAGCGGCAAACTGGCCGACGCCAACAGTTTGATAAAGTCTTTCAGCCCCTGCCAAAGCGGCAGTGACAGCAGGTTAAACGCCAGCGCCACCACGCAGCTGATAATCAGCGGGTTTTTGATGATGTTCAACACCATAATCCGGACGGAAACGTGTTGGTGATGGCTGAGCGACAACACCGAAAACACATTAATCAGCGGAATCGAAAACGCGATAATCAGCGAAAACAGCCAGCCCCTGCTCTTGAAATACCGCCACGCTCAAGGCCAAACCGATGTAGGTGTTGAAGCGGATCAGGCTCTGAACATACACGCCTAAATTTTTTTCATTGATTTTAAAAAGAAATTTGCACAGATAAACCGCCGCAAACAACAGGCTGACAACGGCGAGTGCGGCGAACAGGCTGCTTTCAAACACGCCCAGCCCGATATCGGCGCCAGACAGACTGGAAAACAGCAGCGCGGGGAACAGAAAATAATAATTCAGCTTGTCGATGGAAAGCCATGTTTCGTGGGGGATAAACCGGTAGCGGTTGAGCAAAATGCCGCTGATGATGCACAAAATCAGCGGTATCAGGCCGGTAGCGATTAAGGCGAGCATGGCGGTTTTCCCAGGAAAGAAGATTTTTTGAGTTTAATCAAATCGGCCGGGCAGGACAAGACGGTTCACTATGCCGGATAAGTTTTTACAAGAGACAGAAAATGGTAAACGAAACGCGCAATATCCAATCGGTTGAACGGGCGATGTATCTGTTGGAACAAGTGGCGGCAGCGGGCGGGCGCGTGCGCCTGAATGATTTGGCCGAACAATCGGGGGTGAACAAAACCACGCTGCACGGTTTGCTGAACACGCTTTGCGCCCTCGGCTACATCGGGCGGGAAGGCAAATATTATGTATTGGGGCTGCGCTTGCGCGAAATCGCCCAGTTTTTGTCGGACGAAGACGAAAAGCTGCGTTTGCATTTTCGGGCTTTGGTTGAAAAACTGCACCATAGCAGCGGCGAAAACGTTTATTTGGCCGTGCCCTGTGGCACCCGCGGTTATCTGTATATCGATTTTTTGGGCAGTGGAGATTATTTCAAAGGCGTCAGCCCGCGCGGGCGGCGGGAGGGCCTGACCACTTCGGCCATGGGCAAGGTTTTTCTGGCCAATATCCCCGAAATGGCCCGCAGCTTGAGAAGGGCGGAAAAACTGCCGCCGGAAATAGGCGCGGAATTGCAGCAAATATCGGCATGCGGTTATGCCTTGGATTTGGAGGTGGCGGAAGCAGGGCTGAACGCATTTGCGGTTCCCTTGCGGCGCGACGGCAGAACGGTGGCGGGCGTTTCGGTGGCCGGGCCGGCGGAAAACCTGCCTCAAAAGCGCTTGGTTGCTTTGGCGGAAGAGGTCATGCGCTGGGTGGCGGCTTTCCAATAAAATCCGAACAGTTAGGGATTTGGCCGTCTGAAAGAATAAGCCTGTCTGAAAACATAAGAGACCTTTGCAAAACTCCCATCTGCGGCGCATTTCTGCGTTGTGTGTTTATGCCCTTTAGGGTACTGCTCGCTCGCTTGCCTAACTCTATGTTATGTCTGCGCTCGCTGCGCTGCTACGCCTTGAACTGCATCCACATCTGAGGGTTTTGCAAAGGTCTCATAAAGTTTGACCATGTCGAATTTTAAGCGGTTTTTCAGACAGGCCTATTTTTTCAGACGGCCTTTTTCGGTAATCTGAAGCCGTGTGCGATACGCATATGGTCAATTAAAAAGTACTCGCGTCATACTCGGGCTTGACCCGAGTATCTCAAGACTTGCTGAAACTCAAGATACTCGGGTCAAGCCCGAGTATGACGGAACTGTTACTAAGGCTATATAACACAAACCTAAAACCATCTTTAAAGGAGAAAACCGATGGCACATATGGAAATGCCCGCCGACGTAGGTGCAACCATCAAAGCAACCAAACAGCAATTGAAAGCCGCATTGCCCGATTACAAACGGGTGTTCGACGAAGTGGAAGCCGATATCCGCGCGCAAGTGGAGGAAATCAAAGCCATACGGGCCTCGGGCGGCAACCCGATTCCCCAGCTTCAGGCCGACGACATCGTTAACGGTAACATCACCGCCGAACAAATCGCCGATATCCGCAAGCGCGGCTGCGTGATTGTGCACGGCGTGTTCGACCGTGCCGCCACCGAGCAATGGAACCGCGACATCGGCGAATATCTCGACGGCAATAATTTTGAAGAAGCGCTGAAAAACGCCGCCGAAGACAATTATTTCGGCACGCTTAACGAAGGCAAGCCGCAGATTTACGGCGTTTATTGGAGCAAACCGCAGGTACTGGCGCGGCAGGACGAGCGCATGAAGAAAGTGCAATGCTTTCTCAACGGCTTATGGAAAACCGAATCCGGAGGCAAACAACATTTCGACCCCGACAACATCATCTCTTATGCCGACCGCGTGCGCCGCCGCCCGCCGCGTTCCAAACCGCTGGGCCTGTCGCCCCATGTCGACAGCGGCACCATCGAGCGCTGGCTGGATGAAAATTTCCGCTACGTTTACCGCAACGTGTTCAACGGCAACTGGCGCGAATACGACCCGTTCGACGGCGACGGCCGCACCGAAGTGCGCGAAATCCCATCGCCCGCCAATGCCTCGATTTTCCGCACCTTCCAAGGTTGGACTTCGCTGTCGCCGCAGCGCACGCATGGCGGCACCTTGAAACTGGTGCCGGTGGCCAACGGCATGGCGTATATCTTGCTGCGCGCCTTGCAGGACGACGTGGCCGAAGACGATTTTTGCGGTGCGCAGCCCAAGCGTGCCTTAGGTGTTTTCGAGCAATGGCACGGCCTCTTGCTGGAAGCCGAATGCCCGATTCCCGATATGGAAGCCGGCGATTGTGTGTTTTGGCATTGCGATCTGGTGCATTCCGTCGAAGCGGAGCACAACGGCGAATTCGACAGCAATGTGATGTATATCGGTGTGGCGCCGCGCTGCCCGAAAAACGAAGCCTATCTGGACGGCCAGTGGACTGCGTTTGTGGAAGGCAAATCGCCGCCGGATTTCGCCGCCGATGACTTCGAAACCACCTTCAAAGGCCGTGCCACCGAGGCGGATTTAACCGAGTTGGGTAGGGCGCAGCTGCAAAGATAACGGTGCGGTAACCAAGTGTCAGGCCTGTCTGAAAACCGGTTTTGCTGGTTTTCAGACAGGCCTGATATTTTTGCAACACTCATTGAGGCCGTCTGAAATGTTTGATTCCGTCATACTCGGGCTTGACCCGAGTATCTGTTATTGCTTGTGGAACAGAGAGATGCTCGGGTCAAGCCCGAGCATGACGCAAAGGTTTAAAGATGTTGGCAGGAATTTTGCAAAGGTTTTAGGATGCCTGTCTGAAAGAATAGGCCGTCTGAAAGAATGCCTGTCTGAAAAAAATATAGCCCCGATCGTTTGGCCGCAACCGCTCAGACGGTATCAATACATCAAACGCTTACAAAATTACCGGCCGGGCTATTTTTGATTGCCGGTTTAAATTCTGCTTACACCGTGCAAAATAATCCGCCCGAAGTTTTCAAATCTTTGCCGCTAATAAGGCCGCCAAACGGTCGGTTGCCGCTTCGGCGTCTGCCAACGATTGCACCAGCCGCTCGTCGGCAAATTCGTCATATTCGACGGCGATGCCGTGCTGTTCGGTAATGCCCAAATAACTTAAAGCGGTGAATACCGAAGGCTCGACATGGTTTTTGCCGTACATTTTGCCGCCGTCGTAACCGTAGTCGCCGCGGGCGCTCAGCAGCACCACACGTTTGCCCATGTCCGCCAGCAGCGGCCAGTAAGGATCGCCGGAGCGGTTGCGGTCGAAGCCGAAAGTGCGGCCCACGCGCACGATGTTGTCTATCCATGCTTTGAACTGGGCGGGCGGGCCGAAGTTGTACATCGGCACCCCGGCCACAATCAAATCGGCGGCCAAAAGTTCATCAACCAACGTATCACTTTCGCGCAAAGCTTCGCGCATCGTTTGATCGCGGTAGCTTTCGGGCGTGAATGCGGCGCGTATCCATTCGCCGCAAACGGGTGAAGGCGGGTTTTGGCCGACATCGCGGTAAATCACGCGGGTGTCGGGGCGGTGTTGCAGCCATTGCCGCACAAAACGCGCGCTCAGGCGGCGGGTGTGCGAGCCGTGTGCATCGGTGCCGGAAAGGCCGCTGCGGGCGCTGGCATCAAGATGGAGCAGGGTGGTCATAATGAATCCTTTCAGATGAATATAACTTGTTTGTTTGGTTATTATCCGGTTTGCCAAACAAGCAAACAAACGATATATTCTCAAGCAATAAATAACTTATATTCATCTGTTGTGATGGCAGAACCATTAAATTTTCGTAACAGTTCCGTCATGCTCGGGCTTGACCCGAGTATCCCGAACTTGTCTGAAACTTGAGATACTCGGGTCAAGCCCGAGTATGACGTGTGTACTTTTTCTTAAGTTGATCAAATAGATGGCCAGAATCCTACCTTCGCTCGATGCCCTTTATGTATTCGAGGCTGCCGCACGCTTGGGCAGTTTCAAAGCGGCGGCCGAATCGTTATCGGTGAGCGCCACCGCGGTCAGCCACCGTATCCGTGCGCTGGAAGAGGCTTTGGGGTGTGCGTTGTTTGTGCGCAGGGTGCGCGCGGTGGCATTGACTGCCGAAGGAGAGCTGCTGCTGGCGGCGGTAACGGAAGGTTTGGACGGTATTTCCGCCGCCATCGAGCGCATCCGCAGCGGCGGCCGTACCAAAGTTACGGTGTCGGTAACGCCGGAATTCGCCGCCAAATGGTTGGTGCCGAAGCTGGCGGATTTTCAGACGGCCTGCCCTGGAATCGATTTGCACGTTCACGCCTCATATGCTGCGGCAGATTTGAATGGTGGTGCGGCGGATTTGGCCGTGCGCTACGGCGGCGGCACGTTTGCGGGCGCAACGGCCGAGCCGCTGTTTCAGGAATGTTTCGCACCGGTGGCTGCGCCGTGGCTGAAGCGGAAGCTGCCGGCAGATGCCGCGCAATGGCCGTTAATCCACCTAAACTGGTATCTGCCGCAGCAGCAAGCGTTCGATTGGCCGGCATGGGCGGAGCAGGCGGGATTGCCGCCGGCGTTGTTCCGGCACGGTACCCGTTATTCGGACGGTACGCATGCCGTGCAGGCGGCGGTGGCGGGGCATGGCGTGGCTTTGCTCGGCCTGCCGCTGCTGGCCGAAGAATTGCGTTTGAATTTGCTGGAAGTGGTTGCGGAGCCGGTTTTGCACGGCCAGTTTTATTATGTGTGTATGCCCGACAAACGGCAGGTTGGCGCGGCGGTGCAGACGGTGAAAAACTGGTTGCTGAAGTCGGTTGTTTGAAAGGCTTTAGGCCGTCTGAAAGTTTTGGCTGCGCAGAAACTGCGTGCCGCTTGCTTTCAGACAGGCCTGTGGTTTGTGTTTCAAAACCTGCGTCATACCCGGGTCTGACCCGGGTACTTTTTGTTGAAAAAGAAAAACGGATATTCGGATTGAGCAACATCCCGATATTTCTGCGGCTACATATTGCCCACCAGCGCATACACCATCGTGCCGATGTAGTTGCCGATGATGTAACCCACTGTGCCGATTACCAAAATCGGCCCTACCAGCGTGCGCCAGCCTTTGCCGATGGCCAGCGCGGCGGCGGTGGTGGGGCCGCCGATATTGGCATTGCAGGCCAGCATGATTTCTTCGATGCCGAATTTCAACAGCTTGCCCGCCAAGAGAGTAACCAGCAGATTGGTCAGCGCGACGGTGAGGGTGAACACGAACAATAGCGGTGCGTTTTGGATAATCAGCGGAATCGACGCGGGGATGCCGATGACAACGAAAAACAGATAAATGCAGTAGGCGCCGAGCTCTTGGCTGCCGCTGAGTTTGGCTACGCCTTTGCGGCAGAACACAATGGCGGCGAAGGTGAGGGTGGTGAGCAGCAGGTATTTGTCCGTTACCAAGCCGATCAGCATATCCAAGACGATGTGTTCGCTGCTGCCCAACACGGTTTTCAGCCATTTGGAAACGGTGAACGACACCGCCACCAACAGTATCGACGCACCCAAAGACAAAGCGATGCTTTGCAGCGACATGGCTTTCGGCTGTCAATAAGCGGCGGCTTGGTTTTGGTTTGAGCCGTTATTGCTGTTTTCAAGCGCATCCTGATGCGGACTGCCCCAAAACCGGCGCACGGCGGGCAGGGCGGGCAGTGTCATCAGAATAAAGAAATAACAGGCCATCATCAGGTTGTCGGCCACGATGGTGGCGGCGGTGATGCTTTGGCTGGGCTCGAGTTTGGCGGTCATGGCGGCGAAATTGACCCCACCGCCGGTATAGGAAGCGGCGATCATGCCGGAAATTTTATCCAGCTCGGGAATATGGCGGTGCAACATGGCAAAGCCCAACAACACACCCAACACGGTGCCGACGGAGCTGATCAGGAAAATCAGCAGCAGCCGCCCGCTTTCTTTCAACACGGAATGCAGATCCAACTGGAACAGCAGCAGGGGAATCGCCAACGGCACGATATAGCCCCACACCGCATCGTAAACGGGTGATTCCGTGGGGATCAGGCCGAGGTTGGAAGCAGCAAGCGCAATCAGCAGCGCAATTACGGCACCGGGCACTTTCGCCGCCCAGCGCACGTTTTGCTCGATAACGATCGCCGCAGCGGCGGCGAGCATGATAAACGCCCATAGTAACAAATGGTTGTCGGCGGCAATCAGCGGCATGATGGTTCTCCTTTCTGCGGCGGTGTAAACATAAGGTTTTTTTGAGGTGCGGCAATTTTTCAGACGGTCTGAACAGCTTGCAAAGGTTTCGGCCTGGGTTTCTCACGCCGTATCAGATAGAGCTGCCCGGCCTGTTTTTATTTTGTTTCACTATACAAGCCGGGCTGCAATCTTTGCAATACTTGCATTAGCGGCTTTTGCAAAACGACCTTGAGGCCGTCTGAAATGCTTAAATGCCGTTATTCCCGCCTATTCGGAGAGAGCGCAGCGGGCTTGCGAAGCTAATAACGGCATTTGGTAGGCCAAACGGGCTTAAATATTTTTAAAGGTCTACATACAAAAGGCCGTCTGAAACGTTTCAGACGGCCTTTGATTGATGATAGCGGTTGTCCGGTTACAGCTGCTTCAAGCGGGCGATACGGTTGTCTAAGGTGGGGTGTGTGCTCATTAAAGAATCGCGCGCTTCGCTGGCGATGCCCATGGCGGTCATTTCTTTGGGCAGGTCGCTGGCGTTGCCTTTCAGGCGTTGCAGGGCGGCGATCATTTTGGGCGCGCCTACCAAGCGGGCGGCACCCGCATCGGCACGGTATTCGCGCTGGCGGCTGAACCACATCACGATGAAGTTGGCCAAAAAGCCGAACACGATTTGCAGCACGATGCTCACGAGCATATAAGTGCCTTGCGAGGTTTCGCCGTTGCCGCTGCGCGCCACGATGCCGGAAACCACGCGGGCAAGAAACACGACGAAAGTGTTGACCACGCCTTGAATCAGCATGAGCGTAACCATATCGCCGTTGCCGACGTGGGCCATTTCGTGTGCAAGCACGGCCTCCACCTCATCGCGGGTCATGTTGTCGAGCAGGCCGGTACTCACGGCCACCAAAGAGTTGTTTTTGCTGGCGCCGGTGGCGAAGGCGTTGGGTTCGGGCGAGTGGTAAATCGCTACTTCGGGCGTTTTCAGGTTCCACTGGCGGGCTTGGTTTTCAACGGTTTGCAGCAGCCACGCTTCGGTTTCATTGTGCGGCTGGGTAATCACTTCTGCGCCGACCGAGCGTTTGGCGATGGTTTTGGACATCAGCAGCGAAATGATTGAGCCGGTAAAGCCGACAACCGCCGAATAAATCAGCAGACTGACCATGTCGTTGGAGTTGGCGCTTACCCCGAGTATGCTCAGAATGATGCTGATAACGGCCAAAACGGCGATGTTGGTTAGCAAAAACAGAAAGATGCGTTTCACAGGTTTTCCTTTGATAGTGCGGTTTGTGTTGTTGTTTTCCGGTTTTTTCGTTCCGAAGAACGCGGTTATTGTCTCAAAAAGCCTTGATACCGCAAAGATACGGTATGGCAAAGGTATGCAAATTTGTGAATAATTTTAAACGGTTTGATTAACAGATAAAAGGTATTCGTGAGGCAGGACGGAAAAAGGCCGTCTGAACGCCTGTTTAGGATTGTTCAGACGGCCTGTAAACGGCGGCAGGGCCGTTTTAAATCGTGCTTCTGTGGGCAACGCGAACATGGGTGTTGTAGTTGTTGCCTTCTTCGTCGTATTGGGGTTTGAAGCCTTTCAGAATCACGTTGATGTTGTGTTCTTTGGCGAAGATGTTGGCAAAGTCTTCAATCAGCTCCAAAACGTCGCTGGCGATGTAGGAAGAGCGTTCGGCGTTGATGGTGATTTGGGAGTGCGGGCAGACATTTTTCAGGGTTTTCTTGATTGCGGCCTTGCACGGCAGCGTTTCAATCGGGACAGCGATGGTGATACTGATAGCTGCTGCCGAAGCCTGAAAAGTCGGAAAAGGTAGCCAGGCAGGCGGATTCCTGCAAGGTATGCGGCATAGTCAGTTACACCGGCTGGCCGGAGGGAATGGATGGGCTGCTGTCTGTTGAGATAATGAAAATGCCGTCTGAAATTTCAGACGGCATCATCGTTTTCAAATAAACGCTATTCGAAATCAAGCGGTTTGCTCGTCGGCTTTATAGCCTTTGGTAGCAAAGAACAGGATATACAGATAGCAAAGGGTAGGCACGAAGAACGATACCAACAGGCCGATGTGGTCGGCAAAGAAGCCTTGCACCACAGGCACGATTGCGCCGCCCACAATTGCGGTACAGATAATGCCCGAAGCCGCACCGGTAAATTTACCCAAGCCTTTAGTGGCCAGAGAGAAGATGGTCGGGAACATGATCGAGTTGAAGAAACCGATCAGCAGCAGCGACCACATGGTGATAAAGCCGCCGCCGGCCAGAATGGCGATAATGGTTAAAGTGATGGTGGAAATGGCGTTGAATGCCAGATATTTGTTGGGTGCGATTTTGTTCATCATGGCAGAGCCGATGAAACGGCCTACCATTGCGCCGCCCCAATAAACCGACAGATAGAATGCACCAGTGGTGTGGTTGAGGCCGGCGGCCACTTCCAGCACGTTAATCATCAGCGAGCCGATGGCTACTTCGGCGCCCACATAACAGAAGATGGCGGCGGCACCGAGCACCATGTGTTTGTATTGCCAAACGCTGGTTTTACCGTCGTGGTTGTGTTCGGTTTCTTCTTCGGCGATTTTGCGCGCGTCGGGCAGGTGGAGCATTTTCACCACCACGGCCAGCAGAATCAGAAAGCCGGCCAAGCCCAGATAGGGAATCTGCACCGAAGAAATGCGCTCGGCCTCGCTGGCGGTGGCGTCCACGAAAATCAGCATCGCGCCCAGCGGCGGGGCAATCATGGTGGCCAGCGAGTTAAACGCCTGAATCAGCGTGAGCGTGGCGGACTCTTTGCCCGGTTTGGCCAGCAGGGTTACATAGGGGTTGCCTGCAACCTGCAACAGCACGATGCCCGAAGCCAAGATAAACAGCGCGCCCAAGAAAATCGGGTAAGAGTGGCTGCCGGCGGCGGGGTAAAACAGCAGGCAGCCCACGGCGGCAATCAGAAAACCGCCGATAACGCCGTTTTTATAGCCCACTTTTTCCACCAGTTTGCCCATCGGAATCGACATCACGGCATAGGCGGTGAAGAAGCAGAACTGAACCAGCATCGCCTGAGTGTAGGAAAGCTTGAAAATTTCTTTCAGGTGGGGAATCAGGATGTCGTTCATGCAGGTGATGAAACCCATCATGAAAAACAACGTGGTCAACACCGACAACGCGAAGTTGTTGTTTTGTTGTGATTGCGCAGACATATCAATATCCTCGTTGAGATTTAAAATGGTGATAATTCTTTTAAGATATTCAGCAGTTTTATTGATGATTCATCTTAAAAGAAAGCGGCAGATAATACCGATATTCCAATATTATGAATACTGTTATTTTGCTACATTTACCACCTTGCAAACAGGCCGTCTGAAAGACGTTTTTTCAGACGGCCTGATTCTTCAGCACTCTCCCGCTTTGTCGCAATTGGCGTTGCGGTAGAGGCGGATCAGGCGCTCGGTCGAGCTGTCGTGCTGCTGCACGTCGGTTTTGCCTGTTAATTCGCCCAAAATGGTTTTGGCCAGCTGTTTGCCCAGTTCGACGCCCCATTGGTCGAAACTGTTGATGCCCCAAATCACGCCCTGCACGAAGGTTTTGTGTTCGTAGAGCGCAATCAGGCTGCCCATGTTGCGGGGGTTGATTTTGGTCATCAGAATGATGTTACTGGGGCGGTTGCCCGAAAAGGTTTTGTGCGGCACCAGCGCTTCAATCTTCGCCTGATCCAAGCCTTGCGCTTCGAGTTCGGCGCGCGCTTCTTCGGGGGTTTTGCCGCGCATAAAGGCTTCGGCCTGCGCAAACACGTTGGCCAGCAGGATTTCGTGGTGGCCGGGCAGGTTGCTGCGTTTTTCGAGTGAGGCAATCAGGTCGATGGGGGTGATGTGCGTGCCTTGATGCAGCAGCTGGAAGAAGGCGTGTTGGCCGTTGATACCGGTTTCGCCCCAGATAATCGGTGCGGTTTCGTGCGCCACGGGCTGACCGTCGAGCGTTACCTGTTTGCCGTTGCTTTCCATGTCGAGTTGCTGGATAAATTTGGGCAGGCGGTGCAGGTGTTGGTCGTAGGGGGCGATAACGTGGCTGCCGCCGCCGTAATAGTTGATATACCAGATGCCGATCAGCGCCAGCAGCACGGGCATATTCTGCTCCAACGGGGCGTTGGCGAAGTGCTGGTCCATCAGGTGGGCGCCGTTGAGCATTTCGATAAAGTTTTCTTCGCCCAAAAACAGCATAATCGGCAGGCCGATGGCGGACCACAGGCTGTAGCGGCCGCCCACCCAATCCCAGAATTCAAACATATTGGCGGTGTCGATGCCGAATTCGGCCACGGCTTTTTTGTTGGTGGACACGGCGACGAAATGTTTGGCAATCGCGGCTTCGTCGCCGGCGTGTTTCAAAAACCATTCGCGCGCGGTCAGGGCGTTGGTGAGCGTTTCTTGGGTGGTGAAGGTTTTGGAGGCGATAACGAACAGCGTGGTTTCGGGGTGCACTTTTTCGAGCACGTCGCGCAGTTGCGAGCCGTCCACGTTGGAAACGAAGTGCATGCGCATCCGCGGGTGGCCGAAGGGTTTGAGCGCGGTGCACATCATCAGCGGGCCTAAATCGGAGCCGCCGATGCCGATATTGACCACGTCGGTAATCACTTGGTTGGTGTAGCCCAGCCATTCGCCGCTGCGCACTTCGTGGGTGAATTCGCCCATGCGGTGCAGCACATGGTTCACTTTGGGCATCACGTCTTCGCCGTCGACTTCGATGGGCGAATTGGTGCGGTTGCGCAAGGCGATGTGGAGCACGGCACGGTTTTCGGTTTCGTTGATTTTTTCGCCGTGGAACATCTGTTTGATGCGTTCGGGCAGGCCGGCTTCACGCGCCAGTTTGAACAGCAGGTTCAGCGTTTCGTCGGTGATGCGGTTTTTGGAATAATCCAGCGTGATGCCGCCCACTTCGAGCCAGTAGCGTTGGGCGCGTTCGGGGTCTTGCTCGAACATTTCGCGCATATGCAGGCCTTTGGTGGCGTCGAAATGTTTCCAGAGTTCCCGCCAAGAAGGCAAATCCTGTAAATGTTTCATGATTCTGAGTCCTTGTCTTTATCGTATTCCAAATGTTTGCTGTGAATGCTGCGTTTGCTCTTTTGCAGTTGCAGGCTGGCGGTTTCGCCCAAACGCAGGGCCAGGCCGATGGCGAGAATGTCGATAACGGCCAATTGCAGCAGCCGCGAAACCATCGGCGTGTAGAGTTCCACGTTTTCCTGCGAGGCGATGCTCAGCACGCAGTCGGCCAGTTGCGCCAGCGGCGAGCCGGAACGGGTAATCGCAATCACCGCCGCGCCGTTTTCTTTGGCGATGCTCACCGCATCGAGCAGCTCGATGGAAGAGCCTGAGTTGGAAATCACCACCAATACGTCGTGGTTGCTCAACACCGAGGCGGCCATCAGTTGGATGTGGGTGTCCACATAGGCCACGGTGGAAATGCCGAAACGGAAAAACTTATGTTGCGCGTCTTGCGCCACGATGCCCGAGTTGCCCACGCCGTAAAATTCGATGCGGCGGGCATGGGTGAGCATGGCAATGGCGGTTTCCAGCTCGGTTTCTTTCAAAAAGCGGCGCGCGCCGAGTATCGAGGCGGCGGCATTGCTCAACACTTTTTCCACCACGCTGGCCATGTCGTCGTCGGCGTTCAATTCTTCGTGCACATAAGGCATGCCTTCGTGGCCGATGCTGGCCGACAGCGCCAGTTTGAATTCGGGCAGCCCTTTATAGCCCAGGCTGCGGCAGAAACGGATAACGGTGGGCTGGCTCACCGAGGCGCGCTCGGCGATTTCGGCCACGGCGGCATGCACGAACCATTTGGGCTCGGCCAGTGCCGATTCGGCCACTTTGCGTTCGGCACCTGATAAATCGGTTAGTGATTCGCTGATTTTGCTTAACATAGTGTGTTTTCCAAATAAATGTTGTTTTCCGGATAATTGTTCTTATTGAGGCAGTTGGTTTTTTCAGACGGCCTCTGCGGTTTAATTTAGGCCGTCTGAAAAACACCGTATGTTTTTCTTGTTTGTTGCGTTTGTTTTATGGTTTCCCGGCTTATGCGTTTGAGGCGGATTTGCCCGCACCGCCCAGCGCCGCAGTGTTGTTGCAGCGCCCTTGCAGGTGGTTGGACAGGGCTACCGCCGCGCCGTGGATGCCGGGGAATTTGCTCAGCACCACATACACGGGAATCGCCGCCAGATAGGCATCGAAACGGCCTTTGTTTTCAAAGCGGCTGCGGAACGGCGAATATTTGAAATAGTCGATAAAGCGCGGAATGATGCCGCCGCACAAATACACGCCGCCGCTGGCGCCCAGCGTTAAGGCCAGGTTGGAAGCGACCGTGCCGAGCATGGCGCAGAAAATATCCAGAGCCAGCCGACACAGGGGCGAAGAACCGCTCAATGCCTGCTCGCTGATTTCGGCGGGGGTGAGTTTTTGCGGTTTCACGCCTTCTTTAATAGCCAGTGCTTCGTAAATCAGTGTCAGGCCGGCACCGCTCAAAAAGCGTTCGGCGGAAACGTGGCCGTATTTTTTCTTGGCAAACTGCCAAATCATCACTTCGGCATCGTCAAACGGCGGAAAGCTCACGTGGCCGCCTTCGCCCGCCAGCGGCACCCAGCCGGTATTGCTCGGAATCAGGCCGCTCACGCCCAAGCCGGTGCCGGGGCCGAGCACGGCTTTTGGGGCGTTGGCAACGGGTTTCGAGCCGCCCACCTGCACCAATTCTTCGGGCGCCACCTGTGTAATCGCCAATGCCTGCGCGGTGAAGTCGTTGAGCAGAATCAGGGTTTCCAAACCGAGCGACTGGCGGGTGGTTTCGATGGAAAACGCCCAATGGTGGTTGGTCATCTGCACCCAGTCGCCCATGATGGGGTTGGCGATGGCGATGGCGGCATGGCTGATTTTGGGGCTGCCTGCGCGTTTCAGGTATTCGCGTGCGGCATCGACAATAGTGTCGTAATCGTTGCACGGCAGCACTTCCACTTTTTCGATCTGCTGCGGTGCGGTTTCCAATGCGAAGCGGGCGTTGGTGCCGCCGATATCGGCCACCAGTCGCGGCCATTCGACGGTTGCGGTTTGAGGCTGCTTGGTGGTGGTTTTATTCTGCGTAGTAGACATGGCAGTTTACCTTTTCGTGGTTGAGTATATAGCTGGTGGGGTAGGTTTTGCTGGGTGCGGCGGCGGCTTGGTCGAACACCGCTTTTTTCTCTGCGCCGCCGATGGCCAGAAACACGGCGGGGGTTTGTGCGATAGCCGCCAGCGTCATGCTTACGCGCTCGTGTGGGGCGGTAACGGGCGTGGTGTGCAAAAGCGGCACGGTGTTGGCTTCGTCCAAGCCTTTATCGAGCTGCGGCGCTTGCGGAAACAGCGATGCGGTGTGGCCGTCGCCGCCCATGCCCAACACCAGCACATCGGGCTGGCGGTAGTGTTGCAAGGCCGTCTGAACCACGGCTTCGGGCTGCAAACCGGCTTCGGTTTTGCCTGCCTCCACCACGGGAATCCATTGTGCGGCGGCGGCTTGGTTTTGCAGCAGATATTCGTGCACCAGACCGGTGTTGCTGTCGGCATGGGTGGTAGGCACGATGCGCTCGTCTACCAGCGTGACGCCGATGTTTTGCCAAGCCAGGTTTTTTTGCGATAAGGCCTCGAAAAAGGCGATGGGCGAACGCCCGCCCGGCACGGCCAAAACGGCGCTGCCTTTTTTGTCGAGCGCCTGTTGCAAGGCGGCGGCCACGGCATCGGCCAATGCGGCGGACGCGGCGGCGGCATTGTCAAATGAGTGCCATTGGTAAGCCATAATTTTCTCCTGCTTTCTCAAATATGGTTTTCAGACGGCCTCAATCGAATCGGGGCTGATCAAACCGGAAGGCCGTCTGAAAAAACGTTTACTGCTCTTCGTGCCATTTGTCGCCGTTGCGCGCCAGCAGCTCGCGGGCGGCTTCGGGGCCCCATGAATCGGCGGCGTAGCCGTGAGGCGGAGTGGGGCTGTTTTCCCAGTTTTCCATAATCGGCATCACCCATTCCCAAGCGGCTTCCAACTCGTCGCGGCGGTTGAACAGCGCCAGCTTGCCGTTGATCACATCAAGCAGCAGGCGTTCGTAGGCTTCGGCGCGGCGGCCTTGGATTGCTTTGCCCATGTCCACGCTCAGGGCGGTAAGCTCCACTTTGTTGCCCGCGCCGGGGGTTTTTACCTGCGTGTAGAGGCGCACCGATTCGGTGGGCTGCAATTCGATTACCAAACGGTTGGGCGCAGGTTGGCTGTTTTCAAAAATATGGTTGGGCAGGTCGCGGAAATTCAACACGATTTCGGCCACTTTGCCGGCCATGCGTTTGCCGGTGCGCAGATAAAACGGCACGCCGGCCCAGCGCTCGTTGTTGATTTCGGCTTTCACGGCCACATAAGTTTCGGTGCGGCTGCCGGCGGGCACGTTGTGTTCTTGCAGATAGCCGTTCATGCCTTTGTTTTCGGTGTATTGGGCGCGCACCACGTTGGCATCCACATCGGCGGAGGTTAGCGGTTTGAGTGACTTGATTACTTTCAGTTTTTCGTCGCGCACGTCGTCGGCATCGAGGCTTTTCGGCGCTTCCATCGCCGTCATGCACAGCATCTGCATCAGGTGGTTCTGCACCATGTCGCGCAAGGCGCCGGTGATGTCGTAAAACTCGCCGCGCTCTTCAACACCCAACTGCTCGGCGATGGTAAGCTGCACGCTTTTCACATATTTGTTGTTCCACAGCGGTTCGAACACGAGGTTGGCGAAACGCAGCGCCAGCAGGTTTTGCAGCGCTTCTTTGCCCAAATAGTGGTCGATGCGGTAAACCTGCTCTTCTTTGAAATAGCGGGCCACGTCGGTGTTGATTTCTTGGGAAGATTTCAAATCGGTGCCCAGCGGTTTTTCAAGCACGATGCGCACGTTGCCGCCGTTTAAACCCACATTGGCCAGTTCGGCGCAGGCAGGGGCGAAAAATTTCGGTGCGGTGGAAAGGTAAACCACCACGTTGTCGGTTTCTTTGCGCGCTTTTACCGTGTCGGCCAGCGTTTTGAAATCGTCGGGATTGGTTACGTCAACGGTTAGATAGTGGATGCGCTTGATGAAAGATGCCCATGCTTCTTCGCTGAAATTCTGCTTGATGTGGATTTTGGAATTGGTTTCCACTTTTGCGAGAAACCCAGCGGTGTCCAGTTCACTGCGGCTCACCCCCAAAATACGGCCTGCGGGGTGGAGCAGCCCGGCCACATGCGCCTGATAAAGGCAGGGCAGCAGTTTGCGCATGGCCAAGTCGCCGGTTGCACCAAATAACACCAAATCGAAGTTTGTTTGAGTATTCATCATTTCTTCTTTCATCAAGGTTTATCTTTGAAAATCATCTGCTGCCCGCGCGGAAAATATGTACATAGAATTACATATCCTGCGCCCATCGGCTGTAATCCGGATAAAATACAGCGCAATTGCACTGAAATTGGGTAGCAATCCTACACGGCACTACACGTTTTGTCTATGTTGTTTTGGATAAAAGTTGACCTAAGTAAACATATAGCCCGATTTCAAGCGCCATTTTGTTACAAAACTACGAAACAAAGTTTGACTTAGTTCAAGCATTATTTTGTAACTTAACTACAAAACTATATTATAATGCGTGCAAAGGCTTTCAGACGGCCTCAAGCGTTTGAAATCAAGAGCCAAATACACAACAAAAGCAGCACATCCGAGTTGAAGAAACACCGCCGACCACCACCACGAAAGGCAGGCCACCATGACCACCCTCCATCCCAAACTTGCCGCCATCACCGAGCGCATCATCGAACGCAGCCGCCCCACGCGCGAAGCCTATTTGGCGCGCATCCGCGCATTCAAACAGCAGGGGCGCGTCGAGCGCGACCAACTGGGCTGCTCCAATTTGGCGCACGGCTATGCCGCCATGCCTAAAACCATCAAAATCGAAATGCTCAAACACAGCGTACCCAATTTGGGCATGATTACCGCCTATAACGATATGGTTTCCGCCCACCAGCCGTTCAAAGATTTTCCCGACTGGATTAAAGACGAAGCGCAAAAACACGGTGCCACCGCCCAAGTGGCCGGCGGCACGCCCGCCATGTGCGACGGCATCACGCAGGGCTACGAAGGTATGGAATTGTCGCTGTTTTCGCGCGACGTGATTGCCATGAGCACCGCAGTCGGCCTGTCGCACCAAATGTTCGACGGCGCGCTGTTTTTCGGCGTGTGCGACAAAATCGTGCCCGGCCTGATGATAGGCGCGTTGAGCTGCGGCCATATCCCGGGGATTTTCGTGCCGGCCGGCCCGATGACCAGCGGCATCGGTAACAAAGAAAAAGCGCGCACCCGCCAGCTGTTTGCCGAAGGCAAAGTCGGCCGCGACGCGCTGCTCGAAAGCGAAATGGGTTCCTACCACAGCCCCGGCACCTGCACCTTTTACGGCACCGCCAACTCCAATCAAATGATGATGGAGATGATGGGCGTGCACCTGCCCGCCGCCGCATTCTTCAACCCCTACACCCCGATACGCGAAGCGCTCACCCGCTATGCCGCCGCCCATTTGGCCGAAGGCATCAGAAACCAAACCGCCAAACCCATCGGTGAGATGCTCGACGAAAAATCGTTTATCAACGGCATTATCGGCCTGATGGCAACGGGCGGTTCCACCAACCACACCATGCACTTAGTGGCGATGGCGCGCGCCGCTGGCATCATTCTCAATTGGGACGATTTCGACGAAATCTCTTCGATCGTGCCGCTGCTGATCCGTGTTTACCCCAACGGCCAGGCCGATGTTAACCACTTCGCCGCCACCGGCGGACTGCCGTTTGTAATCCGCGAGCTGCGCAACAACGGCCTCTTGCACGACGACGTGGAAACCGTGATGGGCCGCGGCATGGAAGCCTACACCAAAGAGCCGTTCCTGATCGACGGCAAACTCGAATGGCGCGATGCCGTGGCCGAAAGCCGCGACGAAGACATTTTGCGCCCGTTTTCACGCCCGTTCTCACCCGACGGCGGCCTGCGCCTGATGAAAGGCAACATCGGCCGCGGCGTGATTAAAGTATCCGCCGTGAAAGACAGCCAGCGCATTATCGAAGCGCCCGCCATCGTGTTTAACGACCAAAAAGAAGTGCTGGCTGCATTCGAGCGCGGCGAATTGGAGCGCGACTTCGTGTGTGTGGTGCGCTTCCAAGGCCCGCGCGCCAACGGCATGCCCGAACTGCACAAACTCACACCGCCCTTGGCGATTCTGCTCGACCGCGGCTTTAAAGTAGCGCTGCTTACCGACGGCCGCATGTCGGGCGCATCCGGCAAAGTGCCCGCCGCCATCCACATGAGTCCCGAAGCGCTGCTCGGCGGCGGCATCGGCAAAATCCGCACCGGCGATTTGATCCGCTTCGATTCCGTTACCGGCGAGTTGGCCGCACTGGTCGACGAAAAAGAATGGGCCGCGCGCGAAACCCCCGAGCCGGATTTGAGCAAAAACACCCACGGCATCGGCCGCGAACTGTTTGCCGGTTTCCGCAGCATCACCGGCAGCGCCGAAACCGGCGCCATGAGCTTGGGCGGCGATTTTTCTTAAATAACAAGCCCGCAAAGATTTTCAGACGGCCTAACGCTATATATTCAGGCCGTCTGAAACCGATATTTACTTAAACTGTTCTGATTGGAGCAACCACATGAACCCACGCGACATCCTTTCCGCAGGCGCCGTTGTCCCCGTGATGGCAATCGACGACATCAACACCGCCGTTGATCTGGCGCACGCTTTGGTTGAAGGCGGCATTCCCACCCTCGAAATCACCTTGCGCACCGAACACGGCCTCAAAGCCATCGAACTGATTAAAAAAGAAGTGAAAGGCGCGATTGTGGGCGCGGGCACCGTTACCAACCCCGACCAGCTCAAAGCAGTTGAAGACGCGGGTGCCGTGTTTGCCATCAGCCCCGGCCTGCACGAATCGCTGGCAAAAGCCAGCCACAACAGCGGTATTCCGCTGATTCCCGGTGTGGCCACTCCCGGCGAAGTACAACTTGCGCTCGAGCACGGCATCGACACCTTGAAACTGTTTCCCGCCGAAGTGGTGGGCGGCAAAGCCATGCTCAAAGCCCTCTACGGCCCTTACGCTCATGTGCGTTTCTGCCCCACCGGCGGCATAACCCTCGAAAGCGCGCCCGAATACCTCAAACTGCCCAACGTGTTATGCGTGGGCGGTACATGGCTCACCCCTAAAGAAGCCGTGCAAAACAAAGACTGGGCAACCATTACCCGTTTGGCAAAAGAAGCCGCGGCATTGAAATAAGCACCGGTTTCTATATATCGAAAGGCCGTCTGAAAAATATTCAGACGGCCTTAGTTTTGCCCTGGGGAATCATTTGAAATTGCAAATCTTAACCCTTTTATGCATATTTCTTTAATTAATATAAACAAATAATTTTTTAGAAAATTTAATTATAAAATTTCAATTATTAGTTTTACGAAATACAAAATTCTAAAAATTTTAATATTTTTAATATAACGGCAAAGCCGGTGTTAAAGAAATGCTTTGACGATTGTCAACAATTTAGGTATTTTATAGCCCCGCGCCTGTTTTACCGGCCAACAATACTAACAAACCCGTAAAAGCGCCCGAAATTATAAACCCCTCTCAAATAAAGGCCCACTACCATGACCATGTTATACGACCGTACATTAGAACGAGAAAACTGCGGTTTCGGCTTGATTGCCAATATCGACGGTGTCCAGAGCCATAAAGTCGTCCGCAACGCCATTTTGGGTTTGTCGCGCATGCAGCACCGCGGCGCGATTCTGGCCGACGGCAAAACCGGCGACGGCTGCGGTTTGTCGATTCAGATGCCGGAAAGTTTTTTCCGCACGGTTGCAGAAGAGGCCGGTTTTTCATTGGCGCAGAAGTTTGCCGTGGGGCAGATTTTCCTGCCGCAAGACAGCATCGAGGCAGAGCGCTGCATCGGCATCATCAACGAAGAATTAATCCGCGAAACGCTGGGCGTGGCCGCTTGGCGCGAGGTGCCGACCAATCCGGCGGTGCTCGGCTCGATTGCCTTGGCGGATATGCCGCAAATCAAACAGGTGTTTATCAACGCGCCTTCCGGCTGGCGCACGCAGGATTTGCAGCGCCGCCTGTTCGTTACCCGCCGCCGCATCGAAAAACGCATCAGCCACCCCGATTTCTATATTTGCAGCTTTTCCAACCAAACCGTGATTTACAAAGGTTTGTGTATGCCTAAAGATTTGCCCAAGTTTTATCTCGATTTGGGCGATTTGCGCATGCAGTCTGCCATCTGTTTGTTCCACCAGCGTTTTTCCACCAACACCCAGCCGCGCTGGAAATTGGCGCAGCCTTTCCGCTATCTGGCGCACAACGGCGAAATCAACACCATTTCCGGCAACCGCGCGTGGGCGCGGGCGCGGGCGTATAAATACCACACGCCGCTGATTCCCGATTTGCAGACCGCCGCGCCGTTTGTCAACGAAAGCGGTTCGGATTCCAGCTCACTGGATAATATGCTGGAAGTGTTCGTGTGCGGCGGCATGGACTTGTTCCGCGCCATGCGTCTGCTGGTGCCGCCCGCCTGGCAGCAAAACCCCGATATGGACGACGATTTGCGCGCTTTCTACGACTTCAATTCCATGCACATGGAGCCGTGGGACGGCCCCGCCGGCATCGTACTTTCAGACGGCCGTTACGCCGCCTGCAACCTCGACCGCAACGGCCTGCGCCCCGCGCGTTATGTGATTACGCAAGACCGCCTGATTACCATTGCTTCCGAAGTGGGCATTTGGGATTACGCGCCCGACGAAGTGGTGGAAAAAGGCCGCGTCGGCCCCGGCCAATTGCTGGTCATCGACACCAAAAACGGCAAGCTGCTGCATTCTGCCGAAATCGACAACGAATTGCGCGCCCGCCATCCTTACCGCGAATGGCTGGATAAAAACGTGCAGCGCCTGATTCCGTTTGAGCAGCTGCCCGACAACGAAGCCGGCGAATCGGCCATGAACGCCGATATGCTGGCCGTGTATCAGAAGCAGTTTCTCTATGACCGCGAAGAGCTGGAAAGCATCGTGCGCGTGTTGGGCGAAGACGGGCAGGAAGCCGTCGGCTCGATGGGCGACGATACGCCGTTTGCCGTGCTCTCCGAGCGTCCGCGCCTGATTTTCGACTATTTCCGCCAATATTTCGCGCAAGTAACCAACCCGCCGATCGACCCCTTGCGCGAAGCGCACGTGATGAGCCTCGCCACCAGCATCGGCCGCGAGATGAGCGTGTTTTTCGAAGCCGAAGGCATGAGCCACCGCGTGAACTTCAAATCGCCGGTGCTGCTGTATTCCGATATGCAGCAACTGCTGCGCCTGCCCGAAGCGCATTACAAACACACCGTGCTCGATGCCACTTATTCCCCCGACAGCGGCCTGAAAGCCGCCGTGGAAGCCCTGTGCAACCAAGCCGAAGAAGCCGTGCGCAGCGGCACCGTGCTGCTGGTGGTTTCAGACAGGCATATCGCACAAGACCGCCAGCCGATTCCGTCGGCCTTGGCGGTGGGCGCGATTCAAAACCGCTTGGTGGCCGCCAATCTGCGCTGCGACGCCAACATCATTGTGGAAACCGCCGAAGCACGCAACCCGCACCATTTCGCCGTGCTGATCGGCTTGGGCGCCACCGCAGTGTATCCGTATCTGGCGTATGAAAGCCTGGCGCAGATGGTAAACGCCGGCGCGATTGCCAAGCCCTTGCGCGTGGTAATGGCCAATTTCCGCAACGGCATCAACAAAGGTTTGTACAAAATCATGTCGAAAATGGGCATTTCCTGCGTATCGTCCTACCGCTGCGCGCGCCTGTTCGAATTGGTGGGCATGAACAAAGAAATCGTCGATTTGTGCTTCCCCGGCATCACCAGCCGCGTGGAAGGTGCGTCGTTCGCCGATTTGCACGAGCAGATTTCCGCCACCCGCAAACGCGCGTGGCGCCGCAGCCAAGGCGTTGACGCCGGCGGCCTGCTGAAATTCAAACCGCAGGGCGAATACCACGCCTACAACCCCGAAGTGGTCAACACCATTCAGGCGGCGGTCAACAGCGGCGACTACGCCAAATACCGCCTCTACCGCGATGCCGTTAACAACCGTCCGGTAACCACCATCCGCGACATGCTGCGGCTGAAAACCGAAAACTGCACGCCGATTGCCCTTGAGAAAGTCGAGCCGTCTGAAAACCTGTTCAAACGCTTCGACAGCGCGGCGATGTCGATCGGCGCATTAAGCCCCGAAGCGCACGAATCGCTGGCCATTGCCATGAACCGTTTGGGCGGCTATTCCAACTCCGGCGAGGGCGGCGAAGACCCGAAACGCTACGGCACCGAAAAAGTGTCGCGCATCAAACAGGTGGCGTCCGGCCGCTTCGGCGTTACCCCCGCTTATCTGATGAGCGCCGACGTGATTCAGATTAAAGTGGCGCAAGGCGCGAAACCCGGCGAGGGCGGCCAGTTGCCCGGCGATAAAGTAACGCCTTATATCGCCCAACTGCGCTACGCCGTGCCTGGTTCCACTCTGATTTCACCGCCGCCGCACCACGATATTTATTCCATCGAAGACTTGGCGCAGCTGATTTTCGACCTCAAACAAATCAACCCCAAAGCCCTGATTTCGGTGAAACTCGTGTCGCTGCCCGGCGTCGGCACCATCGCCACCGGCGTGGCCAAAGCCTATGCCGACCTGATTACCATCGCCGGCTACGACGGCGGCACCGGCGCCTCGCCCTTATCCAGCGTGAAATACTGCGGCTCGCCGTGGGAATTGGGCCTGGCCGAAGCGCAACAGGCTTTGGTTGAAAACAACCTGCGCCACAAAGTGCGCCTGCAAGTGGACGGCGGCCTGAAAACCGGCCTCGATATCATCAAAGCCGCCATTCTCGGCGCCGAAAGCTTCGGCTTCGGCACCGGCCCGATGGTGGCGCTCGGCTGCCGCTACCTGCGCATCTGCCACCTGAACAACTGCGCCACCGGCGTCGCCACCCAAGACGACACCCTGCGCGGCAAGCATTATCACGGCGATGCCGAAAAAGCGATGAACTATTTCCGCTTTATCGCTCAAGACGTGCGCGAAATTCTTGCCGAACTCGGCGTGGAAAAACTCACCGACCTGATCGGCCGCACCGAACTCTTGGAAATCATCGAAGGCAAAACCGCCAAACAGCGCGGGCTGGATTTGGCCAAACTGCTGTACTCGCCCAAAGTGCCCGACGGCAGCGCGCGTTATTGCACGCAAAACAACACCCCGTTCGATAAAGGCCGTCTGAACGCCGAGATTGTGCGCGAAGCGCAAGAAGCGCTGGAAAACGGCAGCGGCACCGACATGAGCTTCGACATTTCCAACCTCGACCGCAGCGTCGGCGCCGCACTCTCCGGCATCATCGCCCAAGCGCACGGCAACCGCGGCAAAACGGGTCAAGAATTCAACATCAGCCTCAACGGCACCGCCGGCCAAAGCCTCGGCGTGTGGCTCGCAGGCGGCGTGAACCTCGACCTCACCGGCGATGCCAACGACTATGTGGGCAAAGGCATGGCGGGCGGCCGCATCGTCATCAAACCGCACAACGGCGTCGCCTTCAAAGCCGAAGACGCCGCCATTGCCGGCAACACCTGCCTTTACGGCGCCACCGGCGGCGAACTCTTCGCTTCCGGCCGCGCGGGCGAACGCTTCGCCGTGCGCAACTCCGGCGCACTGGCCGTGGTGGAAGGCATCGGCGACAACGGCTGCGAATACATGACCGGCGGCGTGGTGACCATTCTCGGCAAAACCGGCATCAACTTCGGCGCGGGTATGACCGGCGGCTTCGCCTACGTGCTCGATGTGGACGGCAAATTCAAAGGCCGAATCAACCCCGAAATGGTCGAAGGTTTGGGCATCACCGATCTGCCCACCCATCAGGAACACCTGCGCGGCCTGATCGAACGCCACGTCGAGCTGACCCACAGCCGCATCGGCGAGCGCATCTTGGGCGATTGGGAAAACCACGTCGGTAAGTTTGTGCTGGTGAAACCGAAAGCCAACGATGTTAACGCGCTGCTCGGCCACAAACGCCGCACCGTGATGGAATTGCGCGAAGTAACGGCGTAAAGTAAGCGTAGGTCGGGCATTGATGCCCGACTTAATTGGCTGAAATGCCTGTCTGAAAAAATTTTCAGACGGCCTTATCGCAGTAGGTTGGGTCGAAGACCCAACAAGAACATTGAGCAAATAATCATGTTGGGTTTTCAACCCAACCTACGCTTGCTGGTGAAACCGAAAGCCAACGACGTCAACGCGCTGCTCGGCCACAAACGCCGCACCGTGATGAAATTGCGCGAAGTAACGGCGTAAGGATTTTCAGACGGCCTCAAAGGCTACCTGAAAGGCCGTCTGAAAATGATTGGTCGGGCATCAATGTCCGACTTACTGGCTTGCCAACCAAGCAGATATGGTACAGGAGAAACTGCATGACACAACTGACATTGGAAAAATTCACCGCAGCCGATTTTGCCGATTATCGGCAACTCGTCGGCAATGCCGAGGTGATGGCGATGATTACCGAACGCGCCTTGCCGGAGCACGAAGCGCGGGCGGATTTTGACAAACTGTTGGCCAACAATGCGTTGCATCCGCTGTTCGGCAGCTTCAAGGTACGGGATGCGGCAGGGCGGTTTTTGGGCTTGGGCAAGCTTACGCTTGAATCCGCCGACAGCCGCGAGGCCGAGCTGGGCTATATGCTGTTGCCCGAATACTGGGGCAAAGGATGGGGCGGGCGCATTGCCGCCCAATTGCTGGCCTTGGCGCAAACACAAGCACTGGATGGCATTTTTGCCATCATCGACCCGGCCAATGTGGCCTCACGCAAAATTCTGACCAAGCACGGCTTTGTGCATCGGGAATACAAAGATTTTGACGGCTTGCCCGGCGAAATCCTGTATCGCAAAACCGTTGGAGTGCCGTAGGTCGGGCATTTATGCCCGACACAATATTCCGAACTGATACTGTCAGGATTAATACCCGACCTACCGACTCGTGCACCCGGTTGAAGCCCGGATTGTCAAACCCAACACAAAACACAAGGCCGTTTGAAATGCCTGTCTGAAAACTTTTCAGACGGCCTGAAAACCCAAAAATACAAAACCTCAAGGAACAAACCATGTCCCGTGAAAATGTTTACCAATTTATCGACCTGCCGCGCGTTGATCCGCCGAAAATCCCTCTGAACACGCGCAAAACCGCGTTTGTGGAGATTTATCAGGCGTTTACCGATACGCAGGCGCAATCGCAGGCCGACCGCTGTTTGGCGTGCGGCAACCCTTATTGCCAAAACAAATGCCCGCTGCACAACAATATCCCCAATTGGCTGAAACTGGCCAACGAAGGGCGCATCATCGAAGCGGCCGAATTGGCGCATTCCACCAACACCCTGCCCGAAGTGTGCGGCCGCGTCTGCCCGCAAGACCGCCTGTGCGAAGGCGATTGCACGCTGAACGCGGAATTCGGCGCGGTAACCATCGGCAATGTGGAAAAATACATCACCGAAAAAGCCTTTGAAATGGGCTGGAAACCGCAGGTGGGCGATGTGCCCGCCAGCGGCAAAAAAGTGGCGGTAATCGGCGCCGGGCCGGCCGGTTTGGGCTGTGCCGACGTGCTGATCCGCAACGGCGTGGCGGTTACCGTGTACGAGCGTCAGCCGGAAATCGGCGGCCTGCTCACCTTCGGCATTCCGTCGTTCAAGCTCGAAAAAGATGTGATGAGCCGCCGCCGCGAGCTGTTTGGCGACATGGGCATTGAGTTCAAACTGGGCGTGGACATCGGCAAAGACATCACGCTGGCCGAATTGGTGCAGCAATACGACGCGGTATTTTTGGGCGTGGGCACCTATCAGGGCATGAAGGCCGAGATTCCCAACGAAAATGCCGAGGGCGTGTATTCGGCGCTGCCGTTCTTAATCGGCAACACGCAAAACCTGCTCAATCTCGATGCGCCCGATTATGTGAGCATGGCCGGCAAGCGCGTGGTGGTGCTGGGCGGCGGCGACACGGCGATGGACTGCGTGCGCACTTCAGTGCGTCAGGGCGCGGCGGAGGTTACCTGTGTGTACCGCCGCGACGCGGCCAATATGCCGGGCAGCAAAAAAGAATACACCAACGCCAAAGAAGAGGGCGTGGGCTTCCAGTTTAATGCCCAACCGGTTGAAATCGAAGCCGAACCGCTGGCGGTGCACACCGATCAAAACGGCAAGGTTAGCGGCATCAAAATCGTGAAAACCCGCATGGGCGAGCCGGACGAAAAAGGCCGCCGCCGCGCCGAAATCATCGAAGGCAGCGAAGAAGTGATTGCCTGTGATGCGGTTATCGTGGCCTTCGGTTTTGCACCGCACGCCATGCCGTGGCTGGCTGACGTGGGCGTGAATGTGGACGGCAAAGGCCGCATCGCCGCCGAAGGCCGTCTGAAACAGCAAACCGCCAACCCGAAAATTTTCGCCGGCGGCGACATCACCCGCGGCTCGGATTTGGTGGTGACCGCCATTGCCGAAGGCCGCGACGCGGCGGAAAGTATTATGGAATATTTGGAAGTGTAACAACGGTGAAACAGGGGCTTCGGCCTCTGTTTTGTTTCTGTTATCATCTGTCGGTTGTAATTGTTCAAACCGCCAGAAAGGATCAAACATGAAAGTCGCCATCGTCGATTACGGCATGGGTAATCTGCATTCGGTGCTCAAATCGGTGCAGGCCGCGCAAAAGCTGGCGGATGTGAACGCGCAAATCGTGCTCACCGACCGCCCCGAAGAAGTGTTTGCCGCCGATAAAGTAGTGTTTCCGGGGCAGGGCGCTATGCCCGACTGCATGGCCGCGCTGCAACGCAGCGGCTTGGGTGAAGCGGTTTCAGACGGCCTGAAAAACAAGCCTTTTTTCGGCATCTGTGTGGGCGCCCAACTGCTGTTCGACCACAGCGAAGAGGGCGATACCGCCGGTTTGGGTTGGTTTGCGGGCGATGTGAAGCGTTTTGCGGCCAACCGCCGCGATGCCGAGGGAGGCAAGCTCAAAGTGCCGCATATGGGCTGGAACACCGTGCATCAAACGCAGGCGCATCCGCTGTTTCAAGATGTGCCCCAAAACACCCGTTTCTATTTTGTGCACAGCTACTATTTCGCCCCCGCCGATAACGGCATTGTGCTCGGCACCAGCGAATATCCGAACGAATTTGCCTGCATCGTGGGCAAAGACAACGTGTTCGCCACCCAGTTCCACACCGAAAAAAGCCATGACGGCGGCCTGCTGCTGCTGCGTAATTTTCTCCGCTGGAACGGTTAAAATTGTGTAAAATACAGCCTTTTCAGACGGCATCGAGGCCGTCTGAAAACATGAAAAATACCAGGAAATAAAATGCTGCTGATTCCCGCAATCGATTTGAAAGAAGGCCGCTGCGTGCGCCTGAAGCAGGGCCTGATGGATCAGGCCACCGTGTTTTCCGACAACCCGGCCGAAACCGCGCTGCATTGGTTCAAACAAGGCGCGCGCCGCCTGCATTTGGTGGATTTGGACGGCGCCTTCGCCGGCAAACCGAAAAACCTCGAAGCCATCGGCGGCATTTTGGAAGAAGTGGCCAAAGAGATTCCCGTGCAGTTGGGCGGCGGTATCCGCGACTTACAAACCATCGAAAAATACCTCGATTTGGGGCTGACCGATGTGATTATCGGCACCGCCGCCGTGAAAAAACCCGAATTCGTGCGCGAAGCCTGCAAAGAATTCGCAGGGCACATCATCGTGGGTTTGGATGCCAAAGAAGGCATGGTTGCCATCGACGGTTGGGCAACCGTTACCGAGCACCATGTGATTGATTTGAGCAAACGCTTTGAAGACGACGGTGTCAACAGCATCATCTACACCGACATCGGCCGCGACGGCATGATGAGCGGCGTAAACATCGAAGCAACCGTCAAACTGGCCGAAGCCGTGCGGATTCCCGTGATTGCCTCGGGCGGGCTGACCGATTTGAACGATATCCGCGCCTTATGCGCCGTAGAAAAAAGCGGCGTGGCCGGTGCCATCACCGGCCGGGCGATTTACGAAGGCAGCATTGATTTTGCCGAAGCGCAAAAGCTGGCCGATTCGCTTACGGGGCAATAAGCAGGCCGTCTGAAACGGTTGCCGCGATCCGGCGGAAAACGTAAAAATATTTCAAACACAGATTGTTTTTTTATTAAAAAAAGGGGTAAAACCATGTTCCAAGCATTTGTTTTGGGCTTTTGGACGCTGTGGTCGTCCAGCCGCGATATCCGCGCTATCAGCGAAGGGCTGGCCTTCACCATCATCAGCATATTAATCAGCATGGGTATAGATTTCGCGTTGCCGCAGATTGACGGGCAGTGGTGTGCGGTGATGGGCATTTTATGGGCCTATGCTTCATTGCTGTTCGCCGTCGTCAACCGCGTTGCCGGCAGCTTTATGAGCACAATGGTGCTGGCCGCCGTGGGTGCAATCGGCTATTACCAGCTCTTCGAGCGCCTGCCTGCCTGGGTGGCGGGTTTGGCGGTTTGACAAACCGTTTTCCGGAAGCACACCTGAACTGCTTGGCAAAATAATTTTGGAGACAAGTATGAAGATTGCAATGCTGTCCAGAGTGGTGTTTCTCGGCGGTGTAACAAATTATCTTATTGATTTAACTGAAGAGCTGATAAAAGAAGGGCATGATGTTTATCTGCTTTCTTACGGCGCCCGCTATAAAGAATCAAAAGAAAACATGGGGCAGTTCAACCGCCTGCTCGACACGGGAATCAAGTTTATCGAAATAGATTTTCCGATTAATAAAACCAGCAAGGCGGTTTATGTATTGAACTTGATCCGCAGTATTTTGGCGTGCAGAAAAGCCCTCAAAAAGCACCAATTCGACATCATACATATCCACACACCGATATTGTCGCTCGTGCCGAAGTTTTTGGGGTTGAAATTCGTGCGCACCCGGCACGGTATGGATAACAAATATCCGATATTGGATTACCGGGCAAGCAAAGAGATTGCCATCAGCAGCGAGATTTACGATATGCTGAAAAACCGTTATCAATACGGCGATAAAGATTTATATCTGATTCATAACGGGGTTTCTAAAGAAAAATATTATAAAAATCTGAGCGATGGCGAAAAAGAAACGCTGAAGCGCAAACACGGCATTTCAACCGGCAAGGTGGTTATCGGATTGGTTGCCTCATTCGAATATAACAAAGGACACGACATTCTGCTGGATGCCGTCGACGGCCTGCCGCCTGAAATAAAAGAAAAAATTGAAATTGTGTTTGTCGGCTCTTCGGCAGAAAGCCAAATCAACAGCGTGCAGCAGAAAATACGCGATATGGGTTTAACCGAAATGGTGAAAATCCTGCCGTTCCAGCCGCTCACCGAAATCTATCCGATGATAGACATCATGGTGCTGCCTTCGCGCGTAGAGGGGTTCGGCTTGGTGGTGATTGAAGCGATGCTGATGGGGTGTTGTGTGGTTCGCAGCAACACGGGCGGGGCTTATGATCAGATTGAGCACGGAAAAACCGGCTATATTTTCGAAAACGGCAACATCGAGCAATTTAGGCAATATTTGCACGAGCTGGTTAGCGATCCGGAAAAAAGAGCCGCGTTTGCCGCAGCAGGCCAGCAAAAAGCATTGGCATCGTTTACCAGCGAAGTTATGGCAAAAAAAACATTGGGCGTGTATAACGATTTGCTCGGCGGTAACTAAACGCCAATAATGAAACCGGCCTTCAAATATTTTAGATTGAGCGCACCGGCGTTTAGCCGCACCAACCAAGGCCGTCTGAAAACACCCGTGCCGTTTTTTTCAGACGGCCTGTTTCGGGAAACACAACATGGCATTAGCAAAACGCATCATCCCCTGTTTGGACGTTGACAACGGCCGCGTGGTCAAAGGTGTGAATTTCGTCGGCCTGCGTGATGCGGGCAACCCCGTCGATGTGGCCAAACGCTACAACGACGAAGGCGCCGACGAATTGACCTTTCTCGACATTACCGCCAGCAGCGACAACCGCGACACCATTCTGCACGTTATCGAAGATGTAGCCTCGCAGGTATTTATCCCGCTAACCGTCGGCGGCGGCGTGCGCAGCGTGGCCGATGTGCGCCGCCTGCTCAACGCCGGCGCCGATAAAGCCAGCATCAACACCGCCGCCGTTACCAACCCCGATTTGGTTAACGAAGCGGCCGGTTTTTTCGGCTCGCAGGCGATTGTGGTGGCGATAGACGCCAAAGCCGTCAACCCGGAAAACACCCGTTGGGAAGTGTTTACCTACGGCGGCCGCAAACCCACCGGCATTGATGCGGTGGAATGGGCGAAAAACATGCAGGCGCGCGGCGCGGGCGAAATCCTGCTCACCAGCATGGACAGGGACGGCACCAAAGCCGGCTTCAACCTGCCGCTTACCCGCGCCGTTTCCGAGGCGGTGGATATTCCCGTGATTGCTTCCGGCGGCGTGGGCAACGTGCAGCACCTGATCGACGGCGTGAAAGAAGGCAAAGCCGATGCGGTGCTGGCGGCCAGCATTTTTCATTTCGGCGAAGTGGGCATACACGAAGCCAAACTGGCTATGCGCGCCGCCGGCATCGAAGTGCGCTTATAAGCCTTAAAAAAACATTATCAAACGTATTTTATTCAAGGCCGTCTGAAAACGGTTTCTGCAACACGTTTGCAACCGCAAAACCGATATTCAAACCGCTGCAATCTTTCAGACGGCCTGCAACCGATTCAAAAAAAGGATAACAACCATGCCAGCCTACCGCTCCAAAACCTCCACTCACGGCCGCAATATGGCCGGCGCCCGCGCATTGTGGCGCGCCACCGGCGTGGCCGACGAAGATTTCGGCAAGCCGATTATCGCCATCGCCAACTCGTTCACCCAATTCGTGCCCGGCCATGTGCACCTGCACGACTTGGGCCAAATGGTTGCCCGCGAAATCGAAAAAGCGGGCGGCTTGGCCAAAGAATTCAATACCATCGCGGTGGATGACGGCATCGCCATGGGCCACGGCGGTATGCTCTACAGCCTGCCCAGCCGCGATTTGATTGCCGATTCGGTGGAATATATGGTGAATGCCCACTGTGCCGACGCGCTGGTGTGCATTTCCAACTGCGACAAAATCACCCCCGGTATGTTGATGGCCGCCATGCGCCTGAACATCCCCACCGTGTTTGTTTCCGGCGGGCCGATGGAAGCGGGTAAAGTGATCGGCGTGGCCAATATCGTTGACGGGCGCAAGCTCGATTTGGTCGATGCGATGGTCGATGCCGCCGATGATAATGTCAGCGACGAAGAAGTTGCCGCGGTAGAACGCTCCGCCTGCCCCACCTGCGGATCGTGTTCGGGCATGTTTACCGCCAACTCGATGAACTGCCTTACCGAAGCGTTGGGGTTGTCGCTGCCCGGCAACGGTTCGCTGCTGGCTACCCACGCCGGCCGCAAAGAGCTGTTTCTCGAAGCGGGCCGCTTGATTGTGGAAATCACCAAACGCTATTACGAACAAGACGATGCGAGTGTGCTGCCGCGCAGCATCGCCACCAAAGCCGCGTTTGAAAACGCCATGAGTCTTGATGTAGCGATGGGCGGTTCCACCAACACCGTGCTGCACTTGCTGGCTGCCGCCAACGAAGCAGAAGTGGATTTCAGAATGGCCGATATCGACCGCATCAGCCGCCAAGTGCCGTGTCTGTGCAAAGTCGCCCCCGCCACCCAGAAATACCATATGGAAGACGTCCACCGCGCCGGCGGCGTGATGGGCATTTTGGCCGAACTCGACCGCGCCGGCTGCCTGCAAACCGATGTTTCCACCGTGCACGCGCCCACGCTGAAACATGCGCTGGAACAATGGGATGTGATGAATCCCGCCAACGAAGTGGCACACGCGCGTTACAAAGCCGCGCCCGGCGGCGTGCGCACCACCCAAGCGTTTTCACAAAACCGCCAATGGCCGAGCTTGGATTTGGACCGCGAAAACGGCTGTATCCGCAGTAAAGAATTTGCTTATTCGCAAGACGGCGGCTTGGCCGTACTGTTCGGCAACATCGCCGAGCGTGGCTGTGTGGTGAAAACCGCCGGTGTGGACGACAGTATCTTGAAATTCACCGGCCGCGCCCGCGTGTTTGAAAGCCAGGACACTGCCGTGGCAGGCATTTTGGACAACCAAATCGTGGCCGGCGACATCGTGATTATCCGTTACGAAGGCCCCAAAGGCGGCCCCGGTATGCAGGAAATGCTCTATCCCACGAGTTACCTGAAATCGAAAGGTTTGGGCAAAGCCTGTGCCTTGCTCACCGACGGCCGTTTTTCAGGCGGCACTTCCGGCTTGAGCATCGGCCACGTTTCTCCCGAAGCAGCCGAAGGCGGTGCCATCGGTTTGGTGCGCGAGGGCGATACCGTCGAAATTGACATCCCCAACCGCAGCATCCGCCTGGCCGTATCCGATGAAGAACTGGCCAGCCGCCGCGCCGAAATGGAAGCGCGCGGCGCAAAAGCATGGCAACCAGAAAACCGTGACCGCCACGTTTCCGCCGCCTTGCGCGCCTATGCCGCGATGACCACTTCCGCCGACACCGGCGCCGTGCGCGATGTAAGCCAGGTGGAGTGCAAATAACCGCAAAATAATAGCGAATCAAAAACGGGCGTGCTTTTTAAAGAGCCGCCCGTTTTTTGTGATTGGGATTGGGGAATATTTTCAGACGGCCTTTAGGGAGTGTGGTCAGAAAGCGTTGTGGCGGTATTTTTGGTTAAAATCCGCATCTGCGGCGTTCAAAATGCTCGCAAGATGTTCAATCTTGCTGTGCTTTTTGCCTTGCATACGCGGCTTTTGTCTCAAAAAACCGCTTCGCCGGTCAATTGTCAACAGACACTAAGGTAGTTTTGCAAAGGTTCCAGTCTAAACTGATTTAGTAGCGGTTAAACCTGCTCCAGCCCGCGCAGGATGCTGCATTCGGGGCTGTCGTTTCCCCCGCAGGCATCGTGCCAGCCTTGCAGGGTGGCGAGCATGGTTTGCAGGGTGGCGATTTTTTCGGTGAGTTCGGCGATATGTTGTGCGGTTAAGGCTTTTACTTCGCAACTGGTGCGGTGCGGGTCGGCCTGTAGGCGCAACAGTTTGGCGGTTTGCGCCAGAGAAAAGCCTACTTCGCGGGCATGGCCGATGAAGCGCAGGCGGTCTAAATCGCCGGGGGAATAGTGGCGGTAGCCCGATTCGGTGCGGTGGGCGGGCGGCAGCAGGCCGTTTTTTTCGTAATCGCGTATTTGTTTGGCGGATAAACCGGTAGCTTTGGCCGCTTGGCTGATGTTCATTCCGGCTTGACTTTCACTCAGGGTAAAGGTTTATAGTGCCACTGTCTGTTTGGCAGGGCAAGTCAAACAAACCCCGAATGTTTTCAGACGGCCTGTTGATTTTTGAAGTTGACTGTCTGCTGCCAACCTCGGCATTTTCCAACACCTTAAACATTAAAGAGGAAAAACTATGTCCGACCATCATGATCATTCCCACACATCAAACAAGAAAGTGCTGCGGGTTTCGCTGCTGCTGATCGGTTCGTTTATGCTGGTGGAGGCGGCGGCCGGGTGGCTGACCAACAGTTTGGCGCTGCTTTCCGATGCCGGGCATATGTTTTCCGATGCCGCCGCCATTGCGCTTTCTTTGGCGGCTTTCCGCTTCGGCGAGCGGCCGGCCGACAGCAAACGCAGTTTCGGGTATCAGCGTTTTGAAATTATCGCCGCTGCGGCCAATGGCATCACCTTGCTGCTGATTGCCGTGTGGATTGTGGCCGAGGCGGCAAACCGTCTGCTAAACCCGCCTGAAATCGCAGGTACTTCCATGCTTGCGGTGGCTGCGCTTGGCTTGGCCGTTAATATCGTGGTGGCTTGGTATATGCTGAAAAATTCGGATACCGAAGGCAACATCAATATGCGCGCCGCCTATTTGCACGTGTTGGGTGATTTGCTCGGTTCGATCGGTGCCATTGCGGCGGGTGTGTTGGTGCTGGCATTCGGCTGGACATGGGCCGACCCTGCCGTCAGCGTATTGATTGCGCTGTTAATCGGCAGAAGCGGTTGGGGCGTAACCAAAAACAGCCTGCATATTTTGATGGAAGGCACACCGTCGGGCACGGATATGGATCAGGTGGCCGCCGATATCCGCAATATCGAAGGCGTAGCGGGCGTACACGATATCCATGCTTGGACGATCACCAGCCGCAAACACGCGCTCTCGTGCCATATTGTGGTTGACGGTGCTTTAAACGTGGCCGAGGCCTACCAAATTACCCAAGCGGTGGAGGTAGCCGTGCAGCGGCACGGCATTGCTCATGTTACCGTGCAAACCGAACCGCCCCAGCACGGGCATGAAGAACACGGCTGTTCGGCTGCGGAAAGCGGTGATACGCACCATCATGAACACCATCATCATCACGGACATACGCATTAAATCATTAAATATAGCCAATCGATTTAAGAGAAACTACACACGTCATACTCGGGCTTGAGCCGACTATCTCATGTTGCTGAAATTTAAGATACTCGGGCCAAGCCCGCGTATGACGGAAACGGTTACCAAGTAAGCGGTTTAACTATAATTAACTATAATTACAGAAACCTTATGCCAAACGGCAAAGGCCGTCTGAAAACCTTCGGCGGCGCAGATATTGCGCTGCTGCGGTTTCAGACGGCCTGTTTTTTGCAAAGCCTTAAATGTGGGCATTAGCAGAAATTAGCGTGAAGGGCGGGCACTTTTGCCTGCACCGCCTGCCGGTTTTTTCTTACCGAAAGTGCCGCTGCCGGTTTTTTTCGCTGCGAATTTTTTATCACCGTGCTTTTTGCCTTCGAATTTTTTCTCACCGGTTTTTTTGTCGCCAAACCTGCGCTCGCCCCAGCCGCCTTTGCCTTTGGGTTTGCCTGCGGGTTTGGCGCGCTTGCGGGTGGGTTCCATGCCTTCGATGGTCATTTCGGGCAGTTTGCGGGTGATATATTTTTCGATTTTGTGCACTTTCACATATTCGTTCACTTCGGCAAACGTAATCGCCAAGCCGGTGCGGCCGGCGCGGCCGGTGCGGCCGATGCGGTGTACATAATCTTCGGCCTGTTTGGGCAGGTCGTAGTTGATAACGTGGGTGATGGTGGGCACGTCGATACCGCGCGCGGCCACATCGGTGGCAACCAGGATTTTGCAGCGGCCCTTGCGCAAATCCATCAGCGTGCGGTTGCGCCAGCCCTGCGGCATATCGCCGTGCAGACAGTTGGCGGCAAAGCCTTTTTCATACAGTTCGTCTGCCAACACTTCGGTCATGGCCTTGGTGGAGGTGAAAATCACGGCTTGGTCGATATTGGCATCACGCAAAATATGGTCGAGCAGGCGGTTTTTATGGCGCATGTCGTCGCAATACAAAAGCTGCTCTTCGATTTTTCCTTGCTCGTCAACACGTTCCACCTCCACCACTTCGGGGTTTTTGGTGAGCTTGCGGGCGAGTTTGCCTACCGCGCCGTCCCAAGTGGCGGAAAACAGCAGGGTTTGCCGGGTTTCGGGGGTGGCGGCAACGATGGTTTCGATGTCGTCGATAAAGCCCATATCGAGCATACGGTCGGCTTCGTCGAGAATCAGCACTTCAAGGCGGCTGAAATCCACTTTGCCGCTGTCCATCAAATCCATCAGACGGCCCGGGGTGGCCACAATCAAGTCGATGGGCTTGGAAAGGGCGCGGATTTGATAGCCGAACGAAGAGCCGCCCACAATGCTCACGGTGCGGAACCATTTCATGTTTTGGGCATAAGTGAGGGCGTTTTTTTCTACCTGCGCCGCTAATTCGCGGGTGGGCGTGAGCACCAATGCGCGCGGGCCTTTGCCGGGTTTGTCGCTACGGCGGGTCAGGTGTTGCAGGGTGGGCAGAAGGAAAGCGGCGGTTTTGCCGGAGCCGGTTTGGGCAGAGGCCATGATGTCGCGGCCTTCCAAAGCATGGGGAATAGATTGTGCCTGCACGGGTGTGGGCGATTCGTAGCCCGCGCTCAAAAGGGCGGATAAGATGTTTTTATCGAGGTTTAAGTCGGCGAATTTTACAGACATGGTTTTCCTGAAAGGAACAACAACGCATTCCGTCCGAACGTTTTCAGACGGCCTTGAAGCATGGGATAACGTATTTATTTACTAATGAAAAAGATGTACGCAAGGTTGTCGCAAGCCCTACGGCTTGTGGTTAACATCGGCGACAACCTGCAAATATGCCCTTAAACGGAGCAAATCATGTCAGAAAGCTTTTTAACGGAAAGCTTGAAAGATATACGAAGTTGGCTGAAGACGATGGCTTCAAAAAGATGAACGGCGGATAATATAGAAACCGCCGGGTTTGGTCAAGAAAATATTGGATACGGTATGGTTTTGCCGCAAGGGCGGGTGAGGCGGGCGGTGTTCCGCCGAAACGCCGTTTCAGGTTTTAAATCTCCGCCAATCAATATCTTTACTTTGCTTTTGCAGGCAGAGCGGTTATAATAAGCAAATTTTTCAGTTTTCACGAAAAATGGCCCTGCGGCCATTTTTTTGTTTTCGGAGCACTATGGATATTCAAACAATTCTCGATAAAACCCTGCCCGGCTTGGGTTACGAGCTGGTGGATTTCGAATTGACCGCGCAAGGCGATTTGCGTGTGTTTATCGATAAAGAAGGCGGTATCACCGTGGAAGACTGCGCCACCGTGAGCAACCATTTGAGCCGCCTGTTTATGGTGGAAGACATCGACTACAAGCGCTTGGAAATTTCCAGCCCGGGTCTCGACCGCCCGCTGAAAAAAGCCGCCGACTTCGTGCGCTTTGCCGGGCAGCAGGCCAAAATCAAAACGCGCCTGCCGATAGACGGCCAAAAAAACTTTATCGGCCGCATCGAAGCCTGCGAAAACAATACCGTGCGCATTTCGTTCGACGGCAAAACCGCCGAAATCGGGTTGGACAATATCGACAAAGCCCGCCTGCGCCCCGAATTTAAATTTTAAAAATATCGTTATAACGGAGAATTAAAAAAATGAGTCGTGAAATGTTACAACTGGCCGAAGCGCTGGCCAGCGAGAAAAACGTAGATTCCGAAGTGGTGTTTAACGCGCTGGAGTTCGCGCTGAGCACCGCCGCCAAGAAAAAAGCCAGCCGCGAGCACATGGACGTGCGCGTGGAAATCAACCGCGACACCGGCGAATACAAAACCTTCCGCCGCTGGCTGATTGTGGCCGACGAAGACTATACCTATCCGGACGTAGAAAAAACCATCGAAGAAATCCAGGAAGAAATCCCCGGAACCACCATCCAAATCGGCGAATACTACGAAGAACAGCTGGAAAACGAAGGTTTCGGCCGCCAAGCCGCGCAAACCGCCAAACAGATTATTCTGCAACGCATCCGCGATGCCGAGCGCGAACAGATTCTCGAAGAATTTTTAGCGCGTAAGGAAGACATCGTGATGGGCACCGTGAAACGCGTGGAGCGCCACGGCACCATTATCGAAATCGGCAAACTCGACGCGCTGCTGCCGCGCGACCAAATGATTCCGCGCGAAAACTTCCGCAACGGCGACCGCGTGCGCGCGCTGTTCCTACGGGTGGACGAAATCGGCAATTCCGGCCGCAAGCAGGTGATTCTGAGCCGCACTTCGCGCGATTTTCTGGTGAAATTGTTTGCGATGGAAGTGCCCGAAATCGAAGACGGTCTGCTTGAAATCAAAGAAGCGGCCCGCGATCCCGGCCACCGCGCCAAAATCGCCGTGAAAGCCAACGACCAGCGCATCGACCCACAAGGCACCTGTATCGGCGTGCGCGGTTCGCGTGTGAACGCCGTAACCAACGAGCTGGCAGGCGAGCGCATCGACGTTGTGTTGTGGTCGCCCGAAACCGCGCAGTTCGTGATCAACGCCCTTTCGCCCGCCGAAGTAACCCGCATCCTGATTGATGAAGACAAACACGCCGTTGATGTGATTGTGGCTGAAGACCAGCTGGCGCTGGCCATCGGCCGCGGCGGCCAAAACGTGCGTTTGGCGGCCGATTTGACCGGTTGGCAGCTGAACATCATGACCGTGGCCGAAGCCGAAGAACGCAATGCGGCCGAAGACGAAGCCATCCGCAAGCTGTTCACCGAACACCTGAATGTTGACGAAGAAACCGCCGATGTGCTGCTTCAGGAAGGTTTCGCCACCTTGGAAGAGGTGGCCTACGTGCCCGCTGCCGAGTTGCTGGAAATCGAAGGTTTCGACGAAGCTACCGTAGAAACGCTGCGCAACCGCGCCCGCGATGCCATTCTCACGCTGGCCATCGCTTCAGAAGAAAAGCTCGACGATATCGACGAAGATATGCGCAACCTCGAAGGCATCGACCAGGAAATGCTGCGCGACCTTGCGCAGGCAGGCATTACCACCCGCGACGATTTGGCGGAGCTGGCCGTTGACGAGCTGATCGAAATTACCGGCGTGAGCGAGGAAGAGGCCAAACAAGTGATTATGGCCGCCCGCGAACACTGGTTCACCGAAGAAAACTGAGGGGGTAAAGTATGAGTAACACAACCGTAGAACAATTTGCCGCCGAACTTAAAAAACCCGTGGAAGACTTGCTGAAGCAGCTTGCCAGTGCCGGCGTAAACAAAAGCAGCGGCAGCGACAGCATCACTTCCGACGACAAACAGCAATTGCTGGCCTACCTGAAAAAATCGCACGGCAGCGACAGCGGCACCATCAGCATCAGCCGTAAAAAAGCCGAAGTCAGCACCGTGGGTGGTGTGCAGGTGGAAACCCGCCGCCGCAGCCGCAAAGTGGTGATTCCGTCGGCCGACGATCTGGCGGCCGAAGCGAAAGCCAAAGCAGAGCAGGCGGCGCAGGAGAAGCAAGCCGCCGAAGCGGCGGCGCAGGCCGAACGCGAAGCGGCCGAACGTGCAGAAGCCGAAAAAGCGGCCGCCGAAGCGCAGGCCCAAGCCGAGGCCGCCCGCCTGCAAGCCGAGCAAGAAGCCCAGGCAGCGCAACAGGCGCAACAAACCGAGCAGGAAGAAAAACCGGTTCAGACGGCCGAAACAGAAACAATTTCGGAAGAAGAAAAACCGGCCAAAGGCAAAAACAAAGAGCAAAAACAACAGCAGCCTGCCGCCGTCCGCCCTGTGGTGAGTGCAGAGGAGCAGGCGCAGCGCGACGAAGAAGCCCGCCGCGCCGCCGCTATGCGTGCCCATCAGGAAGCATTGCTGAAAGAAAAGCAGGAACGGCAAGCCCGCCGCGAAGCAGCCAAGCTGCAAGCACAGCAGGAGGCGAAAGCGGCCAAGGAAGGCAAAGCGGCGGAACAGCGTTCTGCCAAGCCGTCTGAAAAAGCACCGCTTTCGGCCGTATCGTCGGGCAAATCCGAATTTTCGGCGCGCTCGAAAAAAGACGAACGCCACAACCGCGACGACGTGGAAAGCCGTCCGCGCGGCGGTAAAGGCGGCAAAGGCCGCGGCCAAAATGCCGCTCAGGAAGAGCGCGTGCGCGGCGGCGGTAAAAAAGGCAAAAAACAGCTCAAGCTGGAGCCGAACCAACACGCCTTCCAAGCACCGACCGAGCCGGTGGTGTATGAAGTGCTGGTGCCCGAAACCATTACCGTAGCCGATTTGGCGCACAAAATGGCGGTGAAGGGCGTGGAAGTGGTGAAAGCCCTGATGAAAATGGGCATGATGGTTACCATCAACCAATCCATCGACCAAGACACCGCCCTGATTGTGGTGGAAGAGCTTGGCCACATCGGCAAACCCGCAGCCGCCGACGACCCCGAAGCCTTCTTGGACGACAATGCCGAACAGGCGGAAGCCGAACAACTGCCGCGTCCGCCGGTGGTTACCGTGATGGGCCACGTTGACCACGGCAAAACCTCGCTGCTCGACTATATCCGCCGTGCCAAAGTGGTGCAGGGCGAAGCGGGCGGCATCACCCAGCACATCGGTGCCTACCACGTGGAAACCCCGCGCGGCGTGATTACCTTCCTCGATACGCCCGGCCACGAAGCGTTTACCGCCATGCGTGCCCGCGGCGCCAAAGCCACCGACATCGTGATTTTGGTGGTGGCCGCCGACGACGGCGTGATGCCGCAAACCATCGAAGCCATCGCCCACGCCAAAGCGGCGGGCGTGCCGATTGTGGTGGCGGTGAACAAAATCGACAAAGAGGCCGCCAACCCCGAGCGCATCCGCCAAGAGCTGACCGCACACGAAGTGGTGCCCGACGAATGGGGCGGCGATACCCAGTTTGTCAACGTATCGGCCAAACAAGGCATTAATATTGATGCCCTGCTCGAAGCCGTGTTGCTCGAAGCCGAAGTGCTGGAGCTGACCGCCCCCGTAGATGCACCCGCCAAAGGCATCATCGTGGAAGCGCGTCTCGACAAAGGCCGCGGCGCAGTTGCCACCTTGCTGGTGCAGAGCGGCACGCTGAAAAAAGGCGATATGCTGCTGGCAGGCACGGCCTTCGGCAAAGTACGCGCGATGATGGACGAAAACGGCAAGCCGATCGACGAAGCAGGCCCGTCTATCCCCGTGGAAATTCTGGGCTTGTCGGACGTGCCCAACGCCGGCGAAGATGCGATGGTGCTGGCCGACGAGAAAAAAGCCCGCGAAATCGCCTTGTTCCGCCAAGGCAAATACCGCGACGTGCGTTTGGCCAAACAACAGGCGGCCAAGCTGGAAAATATGTTCAGCAACATGGGCGAGGGTCAGGCACAATCGCTGTCGGTGATTATCAAGGCCGACGTTCAAGGCTCTTACGAAGCTTTGTCGGGCAGCCTGAAAAAACTTTCTACCGACGAAGTGAAAGTCAACGTGCTGCACAGCGGCGTGGGCGGCATTACCGAAAGCGACGTCAACCTGGCGATTGCTTCGGGCGCGTTCATCATCGGCTTTAACGTGCGTGCCGACGGCTCCGCCCGCAAGCTTGCCGAAACCGAAAACGTGGAAATCCGCTACTACAACATCATTTATGATGCCATCGACGACGTAAAAGCCGCCATGAGCGGTATGCTGGCGCCGGAGCAGAAAGAACAGGTTATCGGCTCGGTGGAAATCCGCCAGGTTATCAGCGTATCGAAAGTGGGCAACATTGCCGGCTGTATGGTTACCGACGGTATCGTGAAGCGCGACGCCCATATCCGCCTCATCCGCAACAACGTGGTCATCCACACCGGCGAACTTGCTTCGCTCAAGCGCTTCAAAGACGACGTTAAAGAAGTGCGCATGGGCTACGAATGCGGCCTGATGCTGAAAAACTATAACGAAATCATGGAAGGCGATACGCTGGAAGTGTTTGAAATCGTTGAAGTGGCGCGTTCGCTGTAACAGTTGTTTGACAACGACAAAAGGCCGTCTGAAAATTTTCAGACGGCCTTTTCGCTTGATACAGGGCGCGCGTTCAATTGCAGACTATCTTAACCGCCAGCCCGCCTTTCGAGGTTTCGCGGTATTTCGCGTTCATGTCTTTGCCGGTTTCATACATGGTTTCGATTACTTTGTCCAAATCCACGCGCGGGGTGCCGGTGCGGCGCAAGGCCATCCTGGCGGCGTTGATGGCTTTTACCGAGCCGATGGCATTGCGCTCGATGCAGGGCACTTGCACTTGCCCGCCCACGGGGTCGCAGGTTAAGCCCAGATTGTGTTCCATGGCGATTTCTGCGGCGCAGCACACTTGCTGGGGTGTTCCGCCGAAAATTTCGGCCAGGCCGGCAGCGGCCATGGAGCAGGCGACACCCACTTCCCCTTGGCAGCCGACTTCGGCGCCGGATATGGAAGCGTTCATTTTGTAAAGCGAGCCGATAATGCCGGCGGTGAGCAGATAGCGGTTGACCGTGTCTTGCGTGAGCGGGGCGACGAATTGGTGGTAATACATCAGCACGGCGGGCACGATGCCGCATGCGCCGTTGGTGGGTGCGGTTACCACCCGCCCGCCCGCCGCGTTTTCTTCGTTGACGGCGAGGGCATACATATTGACCCAGTCGATAATCTGCATCGGGTCGTTTTGGAGCGATTGGTTGGCCGAAAGCCAGCGGTGCAGGCTGTTGGCGCGGCGGACGACTTTCAACGGCCCGGGCAGCACGCCTTCGGCGGATAAGCCGCGTTCGATGCAGTCGGACATCGTCTGCCAGATATATTGCAGATAGGCGTTCACTTCGTCTTTACCGCGCAGGGCGGCTTCGTTGCGGAACATCAGGCCGGAAACCGAAATGCCGTGGTCGTTGCAGTGATTCAGAATATCCGCCGCGCTTCGGTAAGGGTAGGGCACGTTGGGCGGTTCTTCTTGGGCCGAGTTAAAGTCGTTTTCGTTCACGACAAAACCGCCGCCGATGGAATAATAGGTTTGGCGGCAGATTTCGCGGCCGTCTGAAAAAGCGGTGAGGGTCATGCCGTTTTCGTGCAGCGGCAGAAATTCGTTGTGAAACACCATATCTTCATGGTATTGGAAACGTATGCTCTGTTTGCCCAATGCGATTGCCAACCTGCCGCTTTCTTTGACGTCGGCGATAAAGGTCGGAATCAAATCAATATCTACGTTGTCGGGAGAATAGCCGGCCAACCCCATGATAATGGCGGTATCCGTACCGTGTCCCAAGCCGGTAAGCGAAAGGGAACCGTATACGTCTACGCGGATATGGTCTGTGTCCTGCAAGCGCCCTTGGCGGATTAAATCGTCTATGAATTGTTTCCCTGCCTTCATTGGTCCCACTGTATGCGAGCTGGAGGGGCCGATGCCGACTTTGAACATATCGAATATGCTGATCATAATAAGGCTGCCTATTTTTTATATCGGACGGGTGTGTCTGGCCGTGGTTTAGAAAATCAAGCTGTAAACAATGTTGGAAATGGCAACTATACCCATGACGACGACGAAAATATTGCTGGCTTTTCCGCGGAAACGCTGCATGGCCGGTACTTTCCGGATGGCATACATGGGCATGATAAAGAGTATCATGGCAATAATGGGGCCTCCTAACGACTCAATCAAGCCTAAAATGCTGGGATTTAGGATGGCAACCACCCATAACGTTATTAAGAAAAACACGGCTGAAAAAATATTCAGTTTCTTGTGGTTGACACCCGTATAAGCCGAACCGCCGGTATCCCGTTTTATTTTGATATACAGACCCTCCAAGCCTTCTCTTGCCCCCATGTAGTGCCCGAAAAACGAGCTGGTAATAGCCAGAAAAGCAATCAGCGGCCCGAAATATGAGATATATGGATTATCGAATTTATTGGCAAGGAAAGACAAAATGGAAATGTTTTGCTGTTTTGCGGCGGCCAGATCGGATGGTGTCAGTGTCAGTACGCAGCTGAACACGAAGAACATAACGAATACCAACAATACCGTTGAAGTACCGTATAAGGATTTGCATACGTGTTTGTCCGTCAACTCCGGATCTTTGTATTCACGTTGCTGCGATAAGGTAAAAGAAGAAATAGCGGGCGAGTGGTTAAATGAAAAAACCAAAACCGGAATCGTAATCCACAGCGTATTCAAAAACATGGCGGTATCTGGCATTTGGGTGAGCGTTGATGTGTTCCAATGGGGAATCAAATAAAGTGACAGGAAAAATAAAATCAATACAAGCGGATACACCAGCCACTCGGTAACTTTCAATACTATCCGCTCACCCAGCAGCAAAATGCCGATTAAAGCGGCAATCAGTACCAGCGACAGCAGCGTGCGCGGAGGGGCGGCCATACCGAGCTGGTTGACGATAAAAGAATCCACGGTATTGGTAATGCCGTTACCGTAGATGAGTAAGATGGGGAATATTGCAAAAAAGTAGAGCAAGGTAATCAGCTTACCTGCGGTCGGGCCGAAATGTTCCTCGACCACTTCTGTAATATCGCTGCCGGGATTCGAGGAAGACAATACGAAACGAGCCAGCCCGCGGTGGGCAAAATAAGTCATCGGCCCGACGATGATTACCATGACGACGAGCGGCCAGAAACCGTTCATGCCGGCATTAATCGGAAGAAATAATACACCGGCGCCTACTGCTGTGCCAAACAGGTTTAGAAGCCACGCCAAATCGAATTTATTCCACTTTAGAGGGGCTTCTGGAGGGGGATTTTGAAGGCTCATGAGCTATACTCCTATAATAAAAACCTTGTTTTCAAATGAAAAATCAAAGTAGCGGGATGTTGTTTACCTGCTGCATCATAAGAGTTATTGCCCGTACCGTAAAATGATTGGCATAAAATTGATGATTTTGTTGATTTAGTCAAAATTTGTAGCGGAAATATGTGTTTTTTTAATTAGCTTGAATTAAAATACCCAACTCAGCAAAAGGATTCTTGGCACTATCAAAATTTATTGACGATAAAATGGCTTTCTTTCATTTACTTTGGGGCTGTTCTAGGGTATGTTGACAATTGGCCAGCAAAGCGGTGAAGTCTGTCGACATTCAAGTTTTTAGTGCGCCTTATCCCATGACTAGATATCCTTGCCGATGACCGGCAGGCAAACAAACTCAAGACGATTGGCATGTGTGCAGAAAAAACGGCCAATCTTTTGCCGCCAATATTTATCTTGCAGTTACCCTGTTGAAAATAAGGTAGATATGAATGTGGACAGGCTCTACAGCTTAGGGTTCCGTGTATGTTATATTTTTCAGACGGCCTCACGGCGCAATCATGGCGCGTTTCGCGGATTCTATCAAGCAACGGCATAAGCAGATCGGATACGGCGCCGTTCCGATATATAATACCGCACCGCAATCTCCCCGCAAGCCGCAAGCCGAATATGAACAAACTGATCCGCCAAGAAATTTTCGAGCGTTTCCGCGCCGCCAACCCGCATCCCACCACCGAATTAAACTTTAACAGCCCGTTCGAGCTGCTGATTGCCGTGCTGCTTTCGGCGCAGGCCACCGATGTGGGCGTGAACAAAGCCACGGCGAAACTTTTCCCCGTTGCCGCCACGCCTCAGGCCATGCTGGATTTGGGTTTGGAAGGCGTGATGGAATACACCAAAACCATCGGCCTTTATAAAACCAAATCGAAACACATCATCGAAACCTGCCGCATCCTGCTGGATAAATACAACGGCGAAGTGCCGCAAACCCGCGAAGAGTTGGAAGCCTTGCCCGGCGTGGGGCGAAAAACCGCCAATGTGGTGCTGAACACGGCTTTCGGCCAGATGGCGATGGCGGTGGACACGCATATTTTCCGCGTTGCCAACCGCACCAAAATCGCGCCGGGCAAAAACGTGCGCGAAGTGGAAGACAAACTGATGAAGTTCGTACCGAAAGAATTTCTGCTCGATGCCCACCATTGGCTGATTCTGCACGGCCGCTACACCTGCAAGGCGCAAAAGCCTTTGTGCGAACGCTGCATTATCAACGATTTGTGCGAATATCCGGCCAAAGCCGTGCCGTAACGTTTTATTGCCCGCAGGCCGTCTGAAAAATATTTTCAGACGGCCTGTTTGCTGCCGCAGAATCAGTTAGATTATATGGGCACGAACGGGTAGAATATGAAACACAGTGGCTTAAATTCAACACATACAGCGTTGCCTCGCCTTGCCGTACTTAATCTGTACTGTCTTCGGCTCGGCGCCTTGTCTGTGTTGAATTTAAGCCACTATAAAATAGCTTTCGCCCAAACCGCTTTTCTTATTGAAAAATTTAATTTATGACTACCGAAAACCGCCGCCCGCTTTCTTCCCGCAACAGCCGTTTCGCCCAATCGTTTGCCCATTGGCTGGCGGCAAACAAAGTGCTCACGCCCAATCAGATTTCCTGTTTGGGCATGGTGTTTGCCGCCATCGGCGCGCTGCTGCTGGGTTTCAGCACACAGCCGCTTGCATGGGTTATCACGGCGGTGATGGTGCAGTTGCGTTTATTGTGCAATCTGTTTGACGGCATGGTGGCGGTGGAAGGCGGTTTGAAAACGCCTGCGGGCGATTTGTTTAACGAACTGCCCGACCGCTTTTCAGACAGTGTGCTGCTGATTGCGCTGGGTTATGCGGCGGGCTGGCCCGCGTGGGGCTGGCTGGCGGCATTGCTGGCGGCGGGCACGGCTTATATCCGCGTGTTCGGCGGTAGTTTGGGGCTGCCGCAGAGTTTCCGCGGGCCGATGGCCAAGCAGCACCGCATGGCCGTGCTCACCGCCGCCTGCCTGCTGGGCGCGCTGGAAATGTATTATTGGCAAAGCGTTTATGTGTTGCGTGTTGCCCTGTTGGCGGTAGCCGCAGGCAGCGCGCTGACGTGTTATTACCGTATCCGCGATATGGCCGGACTGTTGAAAAACCGCTGACATCAGGCCGTCTGAAAGAAGCGGCCAATTGTGTTTTCAGACGGCCTGAAGGCAGTTTGCAAAGGTCTCGGCCTTTAATTTCTGTATAACGGCATACGCACCGATGCCGCAGCGGTAAAACGAAGATTTCGTATAGCGGGAATCCAAAAGGGAGAAACATGGAATTTCTGAAAAAACATCTTGCCTGGTTAACCGACCAGGGTTTGTGCCTGTTTGTGTCGTTTTTAACCGGCGTGAGGCCGAAAGCGGCAGGCAGTCTTGCTTTCAACCCCGAGAAAAAAGTGTATTACGCCAACCACGGCAGCCACGGCGATTTCGTGTTGGTGTGGATTTCGCTGCCGCGCCGCTGGCGTATGCGCGTGCGGCCGGTGGCCGGTGCCGACTATTGGCTGACCAACCGCCTGAAGCGTTTCATTATCAGGCGCGTGTTCAATGCCTTGCTGATTCCGCGCGCCGGCGGCAACCCGCAGGCGGTTACGGAGCAGATGACCGAAGCGCTGCAAAACGGCGATTCGCTGATTATTTTCCCCGAAGGCACGCGCAACCCCGATGACGATGTGGTGCTGCTGCCGTTTAAAAGCGGTATCTACCACTTGGCGGCGGCCAATCCCGATGTATGTTTTGTGCCGATGTGGATCAACAACATCAATCATGTGCTGCCCAAAGGCACGTTTCTGCCCGTGCCGCTGCTGTGCGACGTGAACATAGGCGAAGCCGTGCGCCTGCACGAGGGCGAAAGCAAAGAAGCCTTCTTAAAACGCAGCCGCGATGCCTTGCTCTCGTTGGCGCCGCCCGAAAAACAACAGGCATTCAAACAAGAGGAGGATGCGGCATGAACCCGTTTGTTTCCACCGTTTCCCCGCATATTCCGCCGCAGGCCGGCTGGATTTTCACAGGCATATTCGCCGTGCTGGTGTTGGCCAGCGTTATCGGGCAGTGGCTGAAACGCAAAAAAGGCACGGGCAACGCCACCATCGCCAACCTCAACGCCCGCGTGTATGCGTGGTGGGTGATGACGCTGGTGCTGCTGCTGGCTTTCTGGTTCGGCAAAACCGGCACCGTGGTTTTGTTCTTTTTGATTTCGTTTGCCGCCCTGCGCGAATTTCTCACCTTGGTTTATAAACGCCGCAGCGACTATAACGTGATGCTGGTGTGTTTTTATGTGTTGCTGCCCGTGCAGTATTATTTCGTTTACACCGAATGGTACGGCATGTTTTCAATTTTTATTCCTGTTTACGGCTTTTTGCTGCTGCCGATTATCGCCAGCTTGAGCGGCAAAACCGAAGATTTTCTGCAACGCACCGCCAAAACCCAATGGGCGGCGATGATTGCCGTTTTCTGCCTGTCGCACGTTCCGGCGTTGATGAACCTGCGCTTGGAAGGCTTTGCACCCGGGCAAAATGTGCTGCTGCTGATTTTTATGATAGGCGTGGTGCAGTCGAGCGACGTTTTACAATATATTTGGGGCAAAACCATAGGCAGGCGCAAAATCATGCCCGCTCTCTCGCCTTCTAAAACCGTGGCGGGCACGGTGGGCGGGATTGCCTCGGCCACGCTGCTGGCTGTGCTGATGGCGCCGATTACCCCGTTCACCGCCTGGCAGGCCGGCTTAATCGGTTTGATTATCTGCCTGATGGGCTTTTTCGGCGGCCTGGTGATGTCGGCCATCAAGCGCGACCACGGCGTGAAAGACTGGGGCAATATGATTCAAGGCCACGGCGGTATGCTCGACCGTGTGGATTCCATCTGTTTCGCCGCACCGGTGTTTTTTCATATCGTGCGGTATTTTTGGAACGGTTAGCAGGCGTTATAAAAATGCGTTCAGGCCGTCTGAAAAGGTGATTTGAAGCCTTTCAGACGGCCTGAATACATTTTGGCAAAGGTTGTTCTACAGTTGCCGTTACGGTTTACTGCCCGCGTAAAAACAGCGCGTCCAATTCTTTCAGCGTGAGTTTCACCCAAGTGGGGCGGCCGTGGTTGCATTGGTTGCTGCGCGGGGTGTTTTCCATATCGCGCAACAGGGCGTTCATTTCGGGCAGGGTCAGACGGCGGCCGGCGCGGATGGAGCCGTGGCAGGCCATGGTGGAGAGGATTTGGTTTTCGCGCGCTTCGATTGCGCGGCTGCTGCCGACTTGGGCGATTTCGCGCAGCATGTCGCGGGCGAGGGCGGCTACGTCGCTTTTGCCGAGCATGGCGGGCACGGCGCGTACGGCGATGGTGTTGCCGCCCATGTCAGAGAGTTCCAATCCGAACGGACGCAGGGCTTCGGCGTGGTCGGCGAGGGCGGCGGTTTCTTCGTGGCTGGCCTGAAAGGTTACGGGCAGTAGCAGGCGCTGGCTTTGCAGGCTGCCGAGCTGTTCGCGCTGGGCTTTCATTTTTTCGTAGTTCACGCGCTCGGCGGCGGCGTGCATATCGATGAGCAGCAGGCTGTCTTCGGCTTGGGCGAGGATATAGATGCCCAACAGTTGGGCGATGGCGAAACCCAAAGGCGGGCTGTTTCCGGCCTGTGCCGCTTCGCCGTTGCCAGTGTCGCGGGCGGTTTGGTGGCCGTCTGAAAAAGCAGGCGGCATATCGCTGCCGAAGCGCGCCTGCTCGAATTGGCTTAATTCGATATCGTCGTCGGTTTCGGTGCGGCGGTAGAGTTCGGCATAGGTGTCGAGTGCGGAGCGGCTTTCCTGTAACGACAAGCCGCGCTGCGCGGGCGCACGGGCGGCGGAATAGGGTGCGGGTGCGGATTTTGCGCCGCCGAAGCCGCCGAAAGTTTGCTGTTGCGGTACGGCTTGCTGGCCGCTTGGGGTTGAACCGTGCGGGAACGATGTTTCCGAAAGGTTTTCCGGGCTTTCAGACGGCCTTTGGGTTGCCAGCCCCAAAATGCTGCCTGCGTTGCCGACGCTTTCGGTTTGGTCGGCGCGGGTGGCGGCCAGCGCTTTATCGAGCGTGTGGAACACGAGCTGGTGCACGGCCTGGCTGTCGCGGAAGCGGATTTCGGTTTTGGTGGGGTGCACGTTGACATCCACGGCTTCGGGCGGCAGGTCGAGAAACAGCACAAACGACGGGGTAACGGCGTTATGCAGCACGTCGCGGTAGGCTTGTTTCACGGCGTGCAGCATCACTTTGTCGCGCACGAAGCGGCGGTTGACGAAACAGTATTGTTTGTCGGCGCGGCCTTTGGCAAAAGTGGGTTTGGCGATGGCGCCGTAGAGACGCATGGCGCCTGCGCCGCTGTCGATTTCTATGGAGGCCGTCTGAAAATCTTCGCCGACGATGGCGGTAATGCGCTCGGCCAGGCTTTGTGCGGGCAGTTTGAAGATGTTTTTGCCGTCGCGCTTGAGTGAAAAGGCGATGTGCGGGTGCGCCAGCGCGAGGCGCTCGAGCATGGTGGCGCAATGGGCGTATTCGGTGTTTTCCGATTTTAAAAACTTGCGCCGCGCGGGGGTGTTGAAAAACAGTTCGGCCACTTCCACGGTGGTGCCGACGGGGTGGGCGGCGGCGGCGGGGCTGCTGAGTTTGCCGTCTTCGGCCTTCACTTGGTTGGCATGCGCGCTATCGGGCGTGCGGCTGGTAAGCGTGAGGCGGCTCACCGAGGCGATGCTGGCCAGGCCTTCGCCGCGGAAACCCATGCTGGCAACGTGTTCCAAATCGCTGAGGGTTTGGATTTTGCTGGTGGCGTGGCGGTGCAGGGCGAGGGCGATATCGTCGGCGTGGATGCCACTGCCGTTGTCGCTCACGCGGATTTGGCGTATGCCGCCGCCGGAAAGCTCCACTTCCACCGCCGTGGCGCCTGCGTCTATGCTGTTTTCAACGATTTCTTTCAGCGCATTGGCGGGGCGCTCCACCACTTCGCCGGCGGCGATTTGGTTGACAAGATGGTCGGGCAGGGCGGCGATGCGTTTCATGTGCGGCTTTCTGTTGCAAAGTTGGAACGGGTGGGCGGATTATAGCGCAAAGGCCGTCTGAAAACTTTCAGACGGCCTGAGAGGCGGTTGTTTGCGCTTAATTGCTCAACACGTCCACGCCTTTGGGCGGCGTGAATGAGAACGCGCTGCGCGCGAGGTTGGGTTTCATGTTGACATTGTTGAAACGGATGGTGGTTTCGTTGCCGAAGCTGTCTTTCAACTGCATGGCGGCCAGCGCGTCGCCTTTGAAACCGATGCGGATATATTGGTAGCCCGCGTTGTTTTTCTTGGGCAGCGCGCGGACATAATCAATGCCGCCGGCAGAGCCGTCTTCTTTCAGCGAATAGCTGCTGTCGAGCGCGGATTTGTTAGACAGAATCGCGGCGGGGCTGTCGCCTATGGTTTGGTCTTGCGACGATTTGGTTACCTGCGCCAAATCGACGTCATAAAGCCAAATGGTTTTGCCGTCACCCACGATGGTTTGCTTGTAGGGGCTGGTATATTGCCATTTAAACAGGCCGGGGCGCAGAATCTGGAACGTGCCGTTGGTGGTTTGGGTTTTCTTTTTGCTCTTTACGGTTTGGGTAAAGCTGCCGCTGATACCGTCGGCATCGGCGTTGAATTTTTTCAGCGCATCGATTGCGCCTGCGTGTGCGCTGCCGATGCCTAAGGCAAGCATAGCGGCGAAAGTGGCGAACATTTGTTTTTTCTGCATAGTGAAATATTCCTTTCAGGAAGAAAATCAATCTGATTCCCGCAGATTGGTAAGGCATATCTTAAGCCTTCGGGCGGGAAATACAATACTTTGGTGTGCCGCAAAACACGGCTTGTTCCTGTGTAAAGGCCGTCTGAAAACCTAAATGCTTATAGGCAGGCGCAAAACGGCCCGCTGTTTAACCTGAATTTAAAGCCCGTTTACCGTTATAATGTATCACATGAATACAACACAATCCGTTTTTCCCGCGCTTTTATCTGCGTTAAACGAATGCGATCCTGAAGCAAAATGCCGTTTAACCGATGAAATATCTGCCGCTTTTTCAGACGGCCTGCTGGATAACGCGCCCGCAAAAGCCCCCGAAGATTTCCGTTTCGCCGGCCGCCCGGCCAAGCCCGCGCTGGTGCCGGCCAATGCCGTGCGCCCGCGCAAAATGAATACGCCCGAAGGCTACGCGGCGATGCTGCACGCGATTTGCCACATTGAGTTCAACGCCGTGAATCTGGCGCTCGATGCGGCCTACCGCTTCCGCACCCTGCCCGAAGCGTTTACCGCCGACTGGATCCGCGTGGCTCAAGAAGAGGCCGGCCATTTCAGGCTGATGCGCGCGCGTTTGCAGGCGCACGGCTTCGATTACGGCGATTTCGAGGCGCACAACCATCTGTGGGATATGGCCTACAAAACCGCGTTCGATCCGCTGCTGCGCATGGCGTTGGTGCCGCGCGTGCTCGAGGCGCGCGGGCTGGACGTTACCCCCGCCATCCGCGCCAAAGTCGCGCAAAAGGGTGACGCCGAAACCTGCGCCGTGCTCGACATTATCTATCGCGACGAGGTGGGGCATGTGCAAATCGGCAACCGCTGGTACCGGCACTTGTGCGCCGAGCGCGGTTTGGAGCCGGTAGCGTTGTTCCGCACGCTGATTTCGCGCTACGACCTGTTTATCTTCAGGGGATATGTAAACATCGAAGCACGCGAACGGGCGGGCTTCAGCCGCTTCGAACTGGATATGCTGGAAGACTTCGAGCGCGGGTTGAAGCGGGAATAAGCTGATACGAAATAGGCTTTTAAATATATAAACAACACGAAGATTTCCAACATTTTTTGGTGATTAACAGAAAGGTTCCTTTCCAAAATTTCAGGCCGTCTGAACGTTTCAGACGGCCTGTTTACGAGACAGGGTAAAACCGGATTATTCGGGAATGCGCAGTTTTTGGCCCGGGTAGATTTTATCGGGATGGCTCAACATGGGTTTGTTGGCTTCGAAGATTTTCATATATTTGTTGGCATCGCCGTAGTATTTTTTAGAAATGGCCGACAGCGTGTCGCCTTTCACCACGTCGTGATATTGCGCTTCGGCGGCGGCGGGGAATTGCAGGTTGTTTTGCACGCCCGATACGCCGGTTACGTTGCCTGCCGCCAAAACGGCTTTTTCGGCGGCTTCTTGCGAAGGTGCGTTGCCGCTCAGGGTTACCTGGCCGCTGGCGCCGTCGAATGCCACGCTCAAGCCGCTCAGGCCCAGATTTTGTTGTTCGATATAGCTTTGGATGGCCGCCGCCGCTTTGGCGTTGAGGTCGTCCACATTGGCCGCAGCGGCAGCCGCCACTTCCTGTTCGTCTTTGCCGAACAGTTTTTCGCCGGCGTTTTTAATGAAGCTGAATAAGCCCATGTTTTGCTCCTAAAAAATATGGTTTGGAAATGCCGTGTAAACGGGCGGCGTTATGATACTGCATTAACGCAACGCTTAAGATAAAGATACCGTCCAACCGTTGCAGATATTACCCGCTTTTACAAATTCAGACGGCCTCTTGGCAATATTGCTACAATAGTGCGTGTTTTCACCCCTAACCAACGGTCATGAACGGCGACGTTACCCTGTTAACCTTACTTCTGCTCGGCTTTTTCGGCGGCGGCCACTGCGTGGGCATGTGCGGCGGATTAAGCAGCGCGTTTGCCCTGCAACTGCCGCCGCATATCAACCGTTTTTGGCTGATTGTGCTCTTGAATGCCGGCCGTGTTTCCAGCTATGTGCTGATCGGCGTGCTGTTGGGCCTGCTCGGCCAAATCGGAATTTCGCTCGACCAAACCCGCTGGCTGCAAAACGGCCTGTTTGTGGCGGCCAATGTTTTGCTGTTGCTGCTGGGGCTTTATCTGGCGGGTTTGTCTTCGTGGGCGGTGAGGGTCGAATCGCTGGGCAAGCCGGTGTGGAAGCGGCTCAACCCGCTGATGAACAGGCTTCTGCCGATACGCAGCGTGCCGGCCTGTTTCGGCGCGGGTATGCTGTGGGGCTGGCTGCCGTGCGGTTTGGTGTACAGCGCGTCGCTCTATGCCTTGGGCAGCGGCAGTGCGGTGCGGGGCGGGTTGTATATGCTGGCTTTTGCGCTGGGCACGCTGCCCAACCTGCTGGCGATGGGCTGGTTTGCCGCGCAGTTAAAAAACGTGTTGCAGCAAAAGCCGCTGCGTTTGGCGGCGGGTTTGCTGGTGGCCGCTTGGGCGGTGTGGCAGTTGGCGGTGTTTTTCCGGGCCGTCTGAAAACGTGTGCCGTTTTGAGATTTCATTTATATTATAATGCGTACTTTTCCCGCGCTTAAAAAACCATGAAAACCGTAGAAAAAAACATGCTGGTGCTGCACAGCGCCGAACAGATGTTCGAGCTGGTCGACAGGGCGGAAGATTATCCGCAGTTTCTGCCGTGGTACAGCAAAACCGAAATCATCGAGCGCAGCGGCAACGAGCTGAAGGCGCGGCTGTTTATGGACTATATGGGCGTGCAGCAATCGTTTGCCACCCACAACCACAACGTGCCCGGCCGTGAAATCCGCATTAATCTGCTCGAAGGGCCGTTTAAAGCCCTGCACGGAACATGGAAATTCATTCCGCTGGGCGACGACTGCTGCAAAATCGAATTCAAGCTGCAATACGATTTTTCGAGCGCGTTGCTTTCTACCCTGATTTCACCCGTATTCAGCCACCTTTCGGGCACGTTGGTGGACGCATTCGTGAAAGAGGCCAACCGCCGCTATGGTTGAAATCGAAATCGCTTACGGCACGGCGGAAAAGCAACTGCTCCAAACCCTGAGCGTGCCGGCGGGCACAACCGCCCGCGAAGCCGTGCTGCAAAGCCGCATTGCGCAAGAATTTCCCGAAGCCGACGTGCAAAACGCGCCGTTGGGCATTTTCGGCAAAGCGGTGAAAGACCACACGGTGCTGCGCGATAAAGACCGCGTAGAAGTTTACCGCCCCCTGCTTATCGATCCCAAAGAAGCCCGCCGCAAACGGGTTGAAGCAGAAAAAGAAAACTGAGTTTTATATAGGAAACAAAGGCCGTCTGAAAATGTTTCTTTTCAGACGGCCTTAACAATACGATATGCCGCAAATAAAATTAATCGCAGGGCTGGGCAACCCCGGCACCGAATATGCCCAAACCCGACACAACGCGGGCTTTTGGTTTATCGACGAGTTGGCTTGGGCTTGGAAGGCCGCGCTGAAAGAAGAAAAAAAATTCTTCGGCGAAACCGCCAGAGTGGCGCGCCCCGAAGGCGACGTGTGGCTCTTGAAACCCAACACTTTTATGAACCGCTCGGGTCAAGCCGTGGCCGCATTGGCCTCGTTTTACAAAATCAAGCCCGAAGAAATCTTGGTGGTGCATGACGAGCTTGACCTCCCTTGCGGGCGCATCCGCTTCAAACTCGGCGGCGGCAACGGCGGCCACAACGGTTTGAAAGACATCCAAGCCAGGCTCGGCACCCCGAATTTCTACCGCCTGCGTTTGGGCATCGACCACCCCGGCGACCGCAATTTGGTGGTGGGCTATGTGCTCAACAAGCCCAGTGCGGAAGACAGGCAGTCAATCGAAGAAGCCATCGCCAAATCCCTGCAAGGGCTGCCGTTGGTTTTGTCGGGCGAGTGGGAAGAAGCGGTGCGGTTTCTGCACAGCAAGTGAGTGTTTTGTTTGAGCGGATAAAACAGGCCGTCTGAAAACGGATAACGCGGTTTTTCAGCGTTAAAAGTTTTCAGACGGCCTAAATGAATTTTGTAAAGGTCTCAGGCCGTCTGAAATGCCCAACTGTTGTCATACTCGGGCTTGACCCGAGTATCTCTTTTTTCTAAGTAAAGCAAACAGATGCTCGGGTCAAGCCCAAGCATGACGCAAATGTTTTAAGGTATCGAAAAGAGTTTTGGAAAAGCCCCGGCCTGAAGTTTTTGAAAGGTTTCGCCTTTCTTATTTCACCCACGGGGCATCATAGTCGGTTTTGGCGTTTTTGTCGGGCAGTTGCGGCCCTTCGCCCACAAACCACACGGGCGGATAAACCTTTTCGGCGGGCTGTGCCGGTTGTGCCGAAAAGTCCTCCAGCAGGCGCTTGTATTCACCGGATTGCTGCAACAGGGCGCGTGCGGCGGATTTCAAATCGTTGATGTCGTTGTGGGGCAGGTAAAACGTGGTGGGGATGTTCAACACGTTTTTACGCAGCTGCGATTCGGGCAGGTCGCGCAGATTGAGGCTCACGAAATACATGCTGCGCTTTTGGCCGTCGGGCTGTTTGGCGGCGTTTTCGTTCCATTGGTCGACAAAAGCACGGAAGCGCCGCAGCGATTCCTGCGAGTATTTGTCGATGGGAATATCGACGATGGCGGCCACCACGTCGGCAAAGCCCGGGATAGCGGGCGATTGGTCGATACGGCTGGTAATCTGGTTTTGCGCGTTTACGTTGATAATCACGATGCGGCGGATATTTTCTGCGGTTACTTGTTTTTGCAGGGCCTCGCTGGAGCGCACGTCAACGATATCCAACACGCCGCGCAGGCCGAGGTTGTCGGTGAGGCCGCCGTCGAGCAGGTGGATATACGGGCGTTTGATGCTGTCGTTATATTGGCTGTGGTAAGTGCGGGTAAGCTCCCGGCGGGTTTGCTGCTGCAATTTGCCCACTTTGTCGTTGGTTAACGTGTGCCGCAAGCGTTCGGGCAATACATAGCCGCAGTTGCCGCCGTTGTTGTTGAGCGTAATCGGGCTGAAGATCAGCGGCACGGCGCTGGAGGCGGCCACGGCGCGGGCGATGCGCAAATCGGACAGGTTCAGGCACATGGCGTCGAAGTGTTCCTGAATGAAATCCAAACGGCTGCCTGCCGCCATATCGGTGGCAGAAATAACGGCAAACGGGCCTTTGCGGCGTTTGTCGAGATCGTCGAACGTGGCGTTGCGGAACAGGGTGTTTTCAAACTGCTCTTGCAGCAAATCGCCGCGGCCGTATTCGGGCGAGGTGATGCGGGGCAGGTTGGCAAACGAAAATACCTGTTTGGTAAACTGGCGCTGGAAATTCTGCTTTAAAAAGCGGCGTTCAAACGCGGGAACGGTTTCTTTGCCGTGCAGCGAAAAATAGGCCGCCAGCACCGAACCGCCCGAAACGCCGTAAACCAAATCGACGCTTTCGAGCAGGCTCTGCTCTTTGCCGCCGAAATTGATTTTCTGGCGGTTCAATTCTTCCAACACGCCGTAGCCCAAAGCCGCTGCCCGTGTGCCGCCGCCGGAAAACATCAGCACCACGAAAGTATCGTCGGCTCTAGAGCGGTCGAAGTTTTTTTCGAGGCGGTAGCCTTTTTCGGTATCGACGGTTTGAATGGTTTGCAGGGGTTGGTATTGCACCAGTGCGCACGACGACATCAAAAAAGCGGCCGATGCGGCCAGATATTTTTTCAGGCCGTCTGAAAAACGCATGTGTTTGCCCGTCATTTCGTTCCGTATCCTTTGAATCAAATGTATATAGTCAATCAACAGTATCTTGATTTTCAAAAAATTTTGAGATACTCGGGTCAAGCCCGAGTATGACGAAACTGTTAGTGGGTAAGTGGTTTAACTATGAGTGAATCAAACTATGAGTGAATCAAATGTAAAAAAGCAGCCCGGGCTGCTTTGTGCTTGGTTTTATTCGGTTTCTTTATCCGGCTGTTGTGCGTCCGCTTTTTCGCCGATTTTTCCCTCTTTCCCGCTCAACAGGTTGCTGATATTGCTTTTATGCCGGTAAAGCACCAAAAGGGCGATAACAACCGTCGACAAAACCCACGAAGGGTAGGGCATAAAGAAATAGGCTGCCAGCGGGCTGATAACGGTGGCCACCAGCGCCGCCAGTGAAGACACTTTAAAGCCGAAAGCCATCATCAGCCAAACGGCGGCACAAACCAAAGCGGTCGGCCATGATAATGCGAGCAGCACGCCCAAAGCGGTGGCCACGCCTTTACCGCCTTTGAAGTTGAAAAACACCGGCCACATATGCCCCACCAGTGCGGCCACGGCAACCAAAGCAATGGTGGCCGGATCCAGCCCGAGCGGTTCTTGCAGCCATTTTGCCAGCAATACGGCAACCAAGCCTTTGAGCGCATCGCCCAACAGAGTTAAGGCCGCCGCTTTTTTCTTGCCGCTGCGTAAAACATTGGTGGCGCCGGGGTTGCCCGAGCCGTAGGTGCGCGGGTCGGCCATGCCGTAAAATTTTGACACAATCACCGCAAAAGAAAGCGAGCCGATTACATAACCGGCCGTTACAACCAAGAAATTAAACATTACAGCAACTTTTGTTTTAGAATGGAAAACTGATTTTAACGTGAAAACGGCGCAACTGAAAATGGATAAAATTTTTTTACACGGCATGAAAGCCGAAACCTTGATCGGCGTGTACGATTGGGAGCGCGAGCAGCCGCAAACCCTGCTGTTGGATCTGGTTGTCGGCGTGCCTGAAAAATCGGGTGCGGACGACGATATCAACAATACCGTACATTATGCCGACGTGTGCGAAGCCGTACGCGCCAGCCTGAAAAACCAGCGTTTTTTGCTGCTCGAAGCATTGGCGGAACACGTTGCTGATTTGGTATTGTCCGACTTCGGCGCACTATGGGTGCGGGTGAGGATTGTGAAGCCCGGCATTCTGCCCGATGTGCGCGAAGTGGGTGTGGAAATCGAACGCAGCGCCGATTGAAAAAAATCAAACCGTTTTTCAGACGGCCTTTGCTAAATTTTCACGGTGCGCCATATCCGGGCCGTTTGTAAGTTTATCGGCCGTCTGAAAACAACACCGTATTATATTCACCGTTTTTACAGATTCCCCTGCCTATGAATACCCAGCCGCATCCGATACAAACCGTTACTCTGGCCTTTACCGGCGCGTCGGGCATGCCCTACGGCATCCGTCTGCTCGAATGCCTGCTGCAAAGCGGTAAAACCGTGTGGCTGCTGTATTCCCAAGCCGCGCAAGTGGTGGCGCAGCAGGAGGCGAACCTTGCCCTGCCGTCGTCGCCCGCCGCCTGCCAGGCGTTGTTGTGCGAAAAATACGGCGTTTCGGCGCAGCAGTTGCGGGTGTTCGGCAAAGACGAATGGTTCGCGCCGCCGGCTTCGGGCACCAACCCCGCCGATGCCATGATTATCTGCCCGGCCAGTATGGGCGTTGTGGCGGCGGTGGCGCATGGTACTTCCGACCATTTGATCGAACGCGCGGCAGATGTGTGCCTGAAAGAGCGCCGTCCGTTGGTGGTGGTGCCGCGCGAAGCACCGCTGTCGGCCCTGCACCTTGAAAACCTGCTCGCTCTTGCCCGTTTGGGTGCGGTTATCTTGCCGCCTTCGCCAGGGTTTTACCACCATCCGCAGTCGGTCGGCGATTTGGTGGACTTTGTGGTGGCGCGCATTCTCGACCAACTGCGCATACCGCACATGTTGATGTCGAAATGGGGAGAAAAATAAAATGGAAGGATTACAACAATTTATCGCCATGATTGCTGCATTTGCGCAATGGATATTGACAATTCTCGACGCTTTGTTTTAAATTGCCGCCCATGAACACTTCAAACATTCGCCCCTTTGCTTATTTTTATTGGTACCACACAAACGTGCGGTACTTTTTTGCGCTTGTCTGAAATGCCAGATAAACTTTAAGCAAACGCGAAACAGAGCCGCCCGAATTTTCAGGCGGCTTTTTGTTGGTTTTAAAAATCCGCCGCCTGTAAACAGATGAAAAATACCGAACAGGAGCAAAACATGAAAACCGCCGCCTTACACACCGCCCAAACACAACCCGCCGCCTTGCACCGCTGCCATCTGATTGTTGACGGCAACACCCACCGCAGCGATTTATGCGCTACCGGGCTGCCGCAAACCGACGGTATCCAAGTGAGCGAGGCATTGTTGCCGCAAATCCGCACCGTTGCCACACTGATTGCCGCCATGCGCCATGATTTCGACAGCCGCAGCCCGGATGTGTTTACCGAAGAAGCCGATTGGTTCGCCGCCCGCATCATTGTTTTGGGCGTGCGCCGTTTTCATCTCGACGTTACCCTCACGCCTATGCTCAAACTGGCCAACCGCCGCGCCGCCGCTTTTGCCGCCCGCCACAAACTGCCGTTTGTGCCCGCCGAAATCCGCATGAGCTTGCACGCAGGCCGCCCTGCCAACCTGCTGATTGCCGAAACAGAATTGAGCCTGAGTGATTGCGGCAACATCGTTGCCAACAGTTTGGCATTGAAAAACCGCTTGCCTGTTTTTGGCATGCCACACTTGAAAAGCGGCGGTGTTTGATAGGCACCATAGCCGCAGTTAATCGGAATCGACATCTTCCGGCCGGGCGGGTATAAATATAAAGGTATAAAATAGCCGCTTTGCCGTAAAGGCGTAACACGCAGTTTTTCAGACGGCCTCACCATGATGTAACCGATATGACCGATACCACCGTTTCCACACCGTTTCCGCCTGCCGAAGGCGCGGTGCCGCGCAGCGATATTTCCGATGTGCCGCAACACGCGCTGCACCAAACCGTTTATTCTGCCGGCAGTTTTTTCCAAGCAGATTTTCTGCCGCAGGAATGTGCGGCCGCCCTGCATGTTCCCGCAGCAGGCGAAACCAATTGGCTGCATTTTGTCGGCATCAACGATATTAATGTGTTGCAACCGTTGCTGGCGCCTTACGATATTCACGATTTGGTGCTGGAAGACATTCTCAGCCGCAAACAGCGCCCTAAAATCGAGGATTACGGCCACTATGTTTTTATTGCCGCGCGGGTGTATCAATACAACGCAGGCAAGTTGCAATCGGATCAGGTTTACCTGATTGCGGGCAAAGATTTCGTGTTTACTTTCCAACAGCGCCCGCTGGGGTTGTTCAGCAGTATCCGCAAGCAGATGGCCGACAGCCGCTGCGATATCCGCAACAAGCCCGCCGCTTTTCTCGCCTACCGCATTATCGACCGCCTGATAGACGATTATTTCATCACGCTCAACCAATACGACCATCGCGTCGAAGCCATCGATAAAACCCTGTTTAACGCCAACATCGACAACAACGAGCTGCTCGGGCGCATCCACCGCCTCAAGCGCGACGCCGTGCGGTTGAGGCGAACCCTGCAACCGCTGCGTGATGTGCTTTACCGTTTGGCGCACGGCGATTTCACTATTTTTCAGGGCGAGGCGGGCATTTATCTGCGCGATGTGTATGACCACACCGTGCAGTTAACCGAATCTTTGGATGCCTCGCGCGATACCGTTGTGGGCATGATGGACGTGCATTTGTCGTTCCAATCCAACCGCTTGAACCAGCAGATGCGCGTATTGACCGTGATTACCATTCTGTTTATGCCGCTAACCGTAATCACCGGTATTTACGGTATGAATTTCGACAATATGCCCGAACTGCATTGGCGTTACGGCTATTTTATGGTGCTCGGCCTGATGGCCTTGGTGATTGTGGGCCTGTTAACCTTTTTCTCACGCAAAAAATGGCTGTAAGTTTTTTTCAGACGGCCTCGGATATTTAAAGAAAGCACAATATGAACACACACACTGCAACAGAATTCCAACATGAATTACAGATGTCGGTATTGATGACGCCCGACATGGCCAATTTCAGCGGCAACGTGCACGGCGGCGACCTGCTCAAACTGCTCGACCAAGTGGCCTATGCCTGCGCCAGCCGTTACAGCGGCCACTACTGCGTAACCCTTTCGGTGGACAAAGTTACCTTCAAAGAACCGATTTATGTGGGCGAACTGGTTACTTTTTTAGCCAGTGTCAACCATGTCGGCCGCACCTCGATGGAGGTGGGCATACGCGTGGAGGCGCAGAATATCCGTGAACGCACCGTGCGCCACACCAACAGCTGTTATTTCACCATGGTGGCGGTGGAAGACGGCAAGCCCGTGCCCGTGCCGCCGTTGGAATTGAAAACCGAGCAGCAGCACTGCCGTTTCGAGGCAGCCGAACAGCGCAAAGCCCTGCGCCTTCAAGCGGGCAGTATGCCCGGCTGCAACGCCTGCGGAGAGTAATAGCTGCCCCGCTTTAAAAATAATTACAGCGTTGGTTCACCTTGCCGTACTATTTGTATTATCTGCGGCCCGCCGTTTTATACTTATCTTAAATTGGATTAGCTATAGGGCGCCGGTTTATGCGTATTTTTATTTCTTTTTTGACAGGGCCGTCTTTTCAGACGGCCTTTTTTACGGTTAAAGCCGGCGAGATTCGGCTAAATTTGCCTTTTGTCAAAAGGCGGTTACAGGATTTGTTTACAATGTTGTTTAATAACACAACCGACTACCAACAAAAAAGGCAGACAATATGGACATCATTCAAACCGATGTGGCGATTGTGGGCGCAGGTGGTGCGGGCTTGCGGGCGGCGATTGAAATCGCGCGCGCCGCACCCGATAAAACCGTACACCTGATTTCCAAAGTTTATCCGATGCGCAGCCATACCGTGGCGGCGGAAGGCGGTTCGGCCGGTGTAGTGCGCGACGACGATTCGCTCGAAAACCACTTCAACGACACCGTTTCGGGCGGCGACTGGCTGTGCGAGCAGGATGTGGTGCAGTATTTTGTCGAACACGCCACCGAAGAGATGATTCAGATGGAACACTGGGGCTGCCCGTGGTCGCGCCTGCCCGACGGCCGCGCCAATGTGCGCCGTTTCGGCGGCATGAAAATTCCGCGCACGTGGTTTGCCGCCGACAAAACCGGCTTCCATATGCTGCATACTTTGTTCCAAACCTCGATGCAGTATCCCAACATCAAACGCTTGGACGAACATTTCGCGCTTGATTTGTTAATTAATAACGGCGAATTGGCCGGCGTGTTGTGCTACGGCCTACAAGAAGGCGTGGTGCGCGCGGTACAGGCGAAAAGCGTGATCATCGCCACCGGCGGCGCAGGGCGCGTGTTCGCTTTCAACACCAACGGCGGCATCGTAACCGGCGACGGCATGGCGATGGCCTACCGCCACGGCGTGCCGCTGCGCGATATGGAATTCGTTCAATACCACCCCACCGGCTTGCCCGGTTCGGGCATTCTGATGACCGAAGGCTGCCGCGGCGAAGGCGGTATTCTGGTAAACAAAGACGGCTACCGTTATTTGCAGGATTACGGCTTAGGCCCGGAAACGCCTATCGGCGAGCCGAAAAACAAATATATGGAACTGGGGCCGCGCGACCGCCTGTCGCAGGCGTTCTACCACGAATGGAAAGCCGGCCGCACCATCAGCACGCCGCGCGGCGATGCGGTGCATTTGGATTTGCGCCATCTGGGCGAAGACTTCATCAATGAGCGGCTGCCGTTTATCCGCTCGCTGGCTCAGAAATTCGTCGGTGTCGATCCCGTGCACGAGCCGATTCCGGTGCGCCCGACCGCACACTACACCATGGGCGGCATCGAAACCAACCAGCGTTGCGAAACCCGCATCAAAGGACTGTTTGCCGTAGGCGAATGTTCGTCGGTGGGCCTGCACGGCGCCAACCGTTTGGGTTCGAATTCGCTGGCCGAGCTGTGTGTATTCGGCAAAGTGGCGGGTGAAGATGCGCTGAAACACGCGCAAACCGTCGGCAGCGGTTTGAGCCGCGAAGCGTTCGCCGCGTTGGCAGAGCAGGCTTACCAACCGTTTGCCGAATTGAAAAACCGCACCGGCGGCACCGAGAAACCGGCCGACATCCGCCGCGAACTGGGCGCGATGATGGAGGCAGAAGTGGGCATTTACCGCAGCGCCGAAAACGGTGCGCGCGCCAAAGCCGCCATCCGCGATTTGAAAGCGCGCTATCAGAATGTGCGCGTAACCGACCATTCCGACACGTACAACACCGATTGGCTCACCACCATCGAGCTGGGTTATCTGTTGGATGTGGCCGAGGCGATGATTTATTCCGCCGATGCCCGCACCGAGTCGCGTGGCGCACACCAGCGTTTGGATTTCCCCGAGCGCGACGACGAAAACTTCCTCAAACACACCCTGAGTTTTTACCGCGGCGGCCAAGAACCCCCGCAGATTGAATACAGCAGCGTGTTAATCACCAAATCGCAGCCCGCCAAACGGGTTTACGGTGCAGAAGGGGAGAAAAAATCATGAGCAATACCATCAAACTGGAAGTGATGCGCTACCGCCCGGGTGTCGACGAAAAACCGTGGCCGCAGGTGTTCGATATCGAATGGACGCAGGATATGTCGATTTTGGACGCACTCGCGCTGGTGAAAGACGATTTCGAACCGGAGCTGGCCTACCGCTGGTCGTGCCGCATGGAAGTGTGCGGCTCGTGCGGCATGGTGGTCAACGGCGAACCCAAACTTGCCTGTTCCACTTTCGTGCGCGAATATGCTGCGGTAGGTAAAATCACCGTGGGCGCGCTTGATCAGTTTCCCATCGAAAAAGATTTGATTGTGGATGCCGATCCGTTTATCGCAAAACTTGAGTCGGTCAAACCCTACATCATCAATAAAAACCCGCGCGCGCTGGCCGATAAGGAATACCGCCAAACCCCTGCCGAGCTGGCCAAATTCAAGCAATACACCATGTGTATCAATTGCATGCTGTGTTATCAGGCCTGCCCGCAGGTGGGTTTGAACGCCAATTTTCTCGGCCCAGCCGCCACCGCGCTGGCGCACCGCTACAACCTCGACAACCGCGATACCGGCAGAGCCGGACGCTTTAAAGTGATGAACGGCGAGAATGGTATTTGGCCATGCACGTTTGTGGGTTACTGCTCGGAAGTATGCCCGAAACACGTCGATCCCGCCGGCGCCATCCAGCAGGCCAAAGCCGCAGCTGTGCCGTTTTGGGCATTGTCCAACCTGAAAAAAGAGGAGGCATAATATGAGCCGCAAACCTTATACCGCCAAGCAGCCGGCCAATTGGTATATGCAAAACCGCTTTTTCAAACTCTATATGCTGCGCGAGCTGACCAGCGTGCCGGTGGCATTTGCCGCCCTCAACCTGTTTTGCGGCTTGGCTTCGTTGGCCGGCAGCTTTGATGCGTGGGCCGGCTGGGTGGAAATGCAGACAAGCCCGCTGGTGGTGCTGTTTAACCTGTTGGCCGTTGCCGCTGCCTGTTTCAACAGCAAAACTTGGTTTGAAGCCGTGCCCAAGGCGATGCCGATACAGAAAGGCGAAAAATTCGTGCCTGCCGCGGTATTGGTGAAAGCCAGCTGGGGTGCGTTTGCCGCTGTGTTCGTGGTGTTGGTGTTACTGGTTGCCGTATTGGCCTGACAGAGGAGCAGAATGATGAGCAACAAACACATGAAGCCTTTGTATTGGGGCATTTTCTCAGCCGGCGGCACCGTTGCCGCCATCATCCTCGCACCGGTGCTGGTGGTGCTGTGCCTGCTGCTGCCGTTCGGCATATTGGGCAGCCCGGCCGAGTTTTACGACAGCGTGCACGGTTTTGTGAGCAACAAATTAGTGTATCTGGTGTTGTGTGCCGTGGTGTTTACCATCTTGTGGCACGGCGTACACCGTTTCTACTATATTCTGCATGATATGCACGTTCATGTGGGCAACCGCACCCGTTTGGGCTTTTATGCCTTTGCCGTGGTGATGTTTGTGTTTACTTTGCTCAAAGGCTGGTTTTAAAGCCTTTTGGTAAAAGTGATGCAAAGGCCGTCTGAAACTTTCAGACGGCCTTCTTCGTTTAATGGTGTGTTTAAACCAACTGTTCGCCCCAATGCAGTTTTTGGCGCAGGGTTTTGTAGTATTGGTAATCGGTGGGGTGCAATACGCGCAGCGGATGGCGGTAGCGGTGGATTTTGATGCGGTCGAAAGTATGGATATCGATAAACGACTGGCCGTCGAAATGGGCGCGGGCATCGCCGCCTTTGGTAACCAATATTTCGATTTCGCAAGTGTCGGCGACGGCAATCGGGCGGTTGGTCATGGATTGCGGGCAGATGGGCACCAGCGTGAACGCACGCAGGCTGGCCTGCATAATCGGGCCGCCGGCGGCGAGCGCATAGGCGGTGGAGCCGGTGGGGGTGGAAACAATCAGGCCGTCCGAGCGTTGGGTGTAAACGAATTCTTTGTTGATAAACACTTCGAATTCAATCATTTGGCCCGCACCGCCGCGCGATAACACCACATCGTTCAAGGCCAGCGAAGTGGTAACGGCCTCTCCGTCGCGGATCAGGGTGGTTTCGAGCAGAATACGTTCTTCGGGCAGGTATTTTCCCGAGAGCATGCCGTTGAGTATCGGAGTCATGTTTTCGCGCGGCACTTGGGTGAGAAACCCCAAATGCCCCTGGTTGACACCGATAACCGGCACGCGGAAAGGAGCGATGATGCGCGCCACCGACAGAAACGTACCGTCGCCGCCCAATACCACCACCAAGTCGCATTTTTTACCGAGGCTGCCCTTATCGAGAATATGGCAGCGTTCCGCATCTTCGGCGCAGGCGGAACCGTCGTGCAGGCTGGCTTCGTCGAGGTAAATATCCAGTTTTTTTTCGTGCAGAAAATCCACCAGCGTGTGCAGGGTTTCCTGAATATGCGGCGTTTGGGGGCGGGTAACGATGCCTATATGTTTGAATTGGCTGATCATGGCACGGTGCGGACTGAGTAAGAACCTCGGATTATAGCGGGTTTTGCGGCTGCGCTGAAAGTGCGTGTAGTTTCAAACGGCAATCTGCGTTGCGGCAGGTTTGCCAAAGGCCGTCTGAAAAGAGTCAATCGTTCCAAAGCTGCCGTTGTTGCCCCTCGGGCGTCAAATGGCCGACACCGATACCGATCAGGCGGAACGCATCATCGGTTTGCGGCGGTACCCGTGCCAGCAAAGTGTGTGCCGCCTGCAACAGCGCAACAGAGTCGGGCAGGGGGGAAGAATAAGTCAGCGAACGGGTAATGATGCGGAAATCGGCGGTTTTCAACTTGAGCGTTACGCTGCGGGCCGCCACTTTTTTACGCCCCATCTGCCGCCACAAATCTTCGGCCAAATGAGGCAAATGCCCGGCCGCTTCAATCAGCGGCAAATCTTCGGGCAGCGTGATTTCGGTGGAAATCTGCAAACGTTCGCGGCCGGGCTTGACTTCGCGGTTGTCGTTTCCGCGCGCCAAATCGTATAAGCGGTAGCCGTAGCGGCCGAAATGGTGCAGCAGTTCGCCGCGTTCGAAGCGGCGCAAATCACCGGCGGTGCGCATACCCAGCGCGTGCATTTTATGCAGCGTTACCTTGCCCACGCCCGGAATTTTTTCCAACGGCAGTGTTTCCAAAAAAGCCGCCACCTTCTGCGGAGGCAGCACGAACTGGCCGTCGGGTTTGCGCCAGTCGGAAGCGATTTTGGCTAGAAATTTGTTCGGCGCTACACCCGCAGAAGCGGTCAGCCCGGTTTCCTGCCTGATTTCGGCACGGATCATGCGCGCTACCTCGCCGGCATAAGGGATATTTTGGAGATTCCGGGTAACATCAAGATAGGCTTCGTCGAGCGACAATGGCTCGATTAAATCGGTATGGCGAGCAAAAATCACATGAATCTGCTGCGAAATGCGGCGGTATAAATCGAAATGCGGCGGAATATACACTGCCTGCGGGCAAAGCCGCTTGGCCGTCGCCACCGCCATCGCCGAACGCAGGCCGAACTGCCGCGCCTCATACGAAGCCGCGCAAATTACCGAGCGCGGTCCCTCCCACGCTACCACTACGGGCTTGCCGCGCAGGCGCGGCTGTTCGCGCAGTTCTACCGAAGCATAGAACGCGTCCATATCGATGTGGATGATTTTGCGGGTTTCCATGGGTTTTTATAGATAACGGCCGGAAAATAAGGCCGTCTGAAAAATACGGCAGGCGTTATTGTAACCTTTTTACGGCTGCTTGCTTTATCTTTGCAAGCCCGTTATAATTTCGCGTTTTCCAACCTTGCCTTCTGCTTTTCGCATGGCCGAAGGCTGTTTTAAACCGTAAGGAGATAACATGCGTCATTATGAGGTTGTGTTTATCGTTCACCCTGATCAAAGCGAGCAAGTGCCCGCCATGGTTGAACGTTATAAAACCATGATTACCGAAGCCGGCGGCAAAATCCACCGCCTTGAAGATTGGGGCCGCCGCCAACTGGCTTACCCGATCAACAAAATCCACAAAGCACACTATGTTTTGATGAACATCGAAACTTCGCCCGAAGTGGTTGATGAGCTGGAAACTGCTTTCCGCTTCAACGATGCCGTTCTGCGCCATCTGACCATCAAAACCAAACACGCCGTAACCGAAGCCTCTCCGATGCTGAAAGACGAAAAGTCTAAAAACCTGCTCGAAGGCGGCAGCGCGGCTAAAGAAGAAACCGCCGAAGCGTAATCTAAAGATTGGATAATCTTTTTACCCTTACCGCACAAATTGCCCGATGCAGCGAACTGCGATATACGCCCGCCGGCATTCCCGTTTTAGATATTGTGCTGGTGCACGAATCCTGGCAACGGGAAAACGGGCAGCAATGTTTGGTGAAGCTCGAAATGCCCGCCAAAATCATCGGTAAGGATGCGCTCAGTTGGCAGCACCGCGAACAAACCGTAGTCGAAGTAAGCGGTTTTCTGGCACAAAAAAGCCAGCGTTACAGCAAACCGGTGCTGCGGATACAAAACATTAAAGAATATAAAGGTTAAACGACATGGCTCGTCAATCATTCAAACGTAGAAAATTCTGCCGTTTCACGGCTGAAAAAATCCAAGAAGTCGATTACAAACAAGTAGATTTGCTGAAAGACTTCATTTCCGAAAACGGCAAAATCATTCCGGCACGCATCACCGGTACCAAAGCGCACTACCAGCGCCAATTGGCTACCGCTGTGAAACGCGCCCGTTTCCTGGCTTTGCTGCCTTACACCGACCAACATAAATAATTTACGGAGATTCACACCATGCAAATTATTCTGTTAGAAAAAATCGGTGGCTTGGGCAATTTGGGCGACGTTGTAACCGTGAAAAACGGTTATGCCCGCAACTTCCTGATTCCCTCAGGCAAAGCCAAACGCGCTACCGAAGCCAACATGAAAGAATTCGAAGCGCGCCGCGCCGAGCTGGAAGCCAAACAAGCCGAAATTTTGGCCGATGCCAAAGCCCGTCAGGAAAAACTCGACGGCCAAACCGTTACCATCGCGCAAAAAGCCGGTGTTGACGGCCGCCTGTTCGGTTCCGTTACCAACGCCGACATCGCCGCCGCCATCGTTGCTTCAGGTGTCGAAGCCGCCAAATCCAACGTACGCCTACCCAACGGCCCGCTGAAAGCTGTAGGCGAATACGAAGTTGAAGTGGCGTTGCACACCGATGCCGTTGCAACCATCAACGTTACCGTAGTGGCTGCTGCCGAGTAAAAGGCTGTTTGATCACATATCATCAAGGCCGTCTGAAAAGTTTTCAGACGGCCTTTTATATTGTGTTGCATGATTTCAAAAAACGTTACCGAAGCTGCATGGAAAACGATGGGGTTCTGAATATTATCAATTCGAGGCCTTGGCAAAACTCATGCCGGTATTTTAAAACCTGAGACCTTTGCAAAGGTCTCAATCTTTGTGCAGTGCTCGTGATTGAACCGAGCATCTTTTTATTACAAAAGAAACAGCAGAGATTCGGTTCAAGCCCGAGTATAACGGTGCGCAAACTTTGAGTGGTTGTTTTAGGATTTTGTAAAGATTCTATCCATGACGATTTTCATGTCATTAAAACACGCCGGAATATCATGAATATTCCGGCGTGTTTTGCTTTTAAAACCGGCTAAGAAGAGGCCGTCTGAAAAGTGGGAACCGTTACTGCTTGGCAGCTTCGACTTGAATATTCAGCTGTACGTTTTTGCTCACGCCTGCCGAAACCAAATAGTCCATACCCCATTTGGTGCGGTCGATAACGGCTTCAAAGTCGCCGCCGCACACTTCGGTTTTCAGCATGGGGCTTTGATAGCAGTTGAATTTGGTGGCTTTCAAGGTAACGGGTGCGGTTTTACCCAACAGAGTGAGGTTGCCGGTTACCGAGCTGACTTTGTCACCCTTGAAATTGAAGCGGGTGGACTGGAAGCGGATTTCCGGGTATTGAGCAACATTGAATAAGTCGGCGCTTTTCAGGTGATTGTCGAACTGGGCGTTGTTCGAGCTGATGGTATTAGCGGGAATTTTAATGTCGATAGAGCCGGTTTTGGCTTTGCGGTCAAACTGCATATTGCCGCTTAAATTATAGAAACCGGCGGTATTGGTGCTGGTGCCGAAGTGGTCGATGGCGAAGCGGGCATTGGCATGGTTGCTGTCGATTTTATAGGCAGCAGCGGCGGCAGTTGCCGTTGCAACAGTTAAACAAAGGGCCAGTAGGGCTTTTTTCATGGCAGTCTCCGAAATGGAAAGTTGAAATGGGAACGGTTATCGTAACACAAAAAGGCTCGGGAAACGTTTCGTATGGTTTGAGGCTTTGTTAAAGCCTGTTTGATGATGGCTAGGGTCTTAAAAAAGCGGCCGGCTGAGATGGGGATGGGCTATTAAAATTGAGATCTTGATAAACCTTTGTTATTAATTGAAATATTCATATTTAAATTGAAATTAAAAAAACTTCTGAAAATTTATTTTTGTTAATAAGTGTATGATTGTTGACAATCGTTTGGGTGATGTGGAACTATAGCGGAGGCTGCAAAGGCAGTAAAAGCCGCTGCGGATATTAACATTCTACTTTTGTCTGAGTTTTCCAAGGAGTAACAACATGGTAACCAATACACTTAAACCGCTGGGCTTGGCTTGTTTGCTCGCATTATCGCTGGCAGCCTGCGGCGGCGGTGACAAAACGGCCGGAGCCGCCCAAGAAGGTTCTTCGGCACCGGATCAAGCAGCAGCGGCAGGCAGCACGATTGATAAAATCAAGAAATCAGGCACCATTGTTTTGGGACACCGCGATGCGTCGATTCCGTTTTCTTACATTGCGGACAACCCCAACCAACCCATCGGTTATGCCCACGATTTGCAGTTGAAAGTGGTTGAGGCGCTGAAAAAGAACCTGAATCTGTCTGATTTGAAAGTGCGCTATAACCTGGTTACTTCGCAAAACCGCATTCCTTTGGTGGTAAACGGCACGGTGGATTTGGAGTGCGGTTCGACCACCAATAATCTCGAGCGCCAAAAGCAGGTTCAATTTTCCAACAACTTCTTCGTAGTCGGCACCCGCTTGCTGACCGATAAGGCTACAGGCATCAAGGATTATGCCGATTTGAAAGGCAAAACCGTGGTAACCACATCGGGCACCACTTCCGAACGCCTGTTGAAAGAATACAACGATAAAAACAAAGCGGGTATCAATGTGATTTCGGCCAAAGACCACGGCGAATCGTTTTTGATGCTGCAAAACGGCCGTGCCCAAGCCTTTATGATGGATGATGTGCTGTTGGCCGGTGCGCGTGCGAAATCGGCTGATCCTGCCAAATGGGAAATCGTCGGCACACCGATGTCGTATGAGAATTACGGCTGCATGATGCGCAAAGGCGATGCCGAGTTCCAAAAGGTGGTTAACGATACGCTCTCGGAAGTGTTCAAATCGGGCGAAATCAACAAAATGTACACCCAATGGTTCGAACAGCCGATTCCGCCGAAAAACGTGAATATGGAATTCCCGATGTCGGATAAGATGAAAGAAATCATCGCCAATCCGAACGACAAAGCGGCCGACGAATAATCATGGCCGATATCGTGTGAAACAGAAGAGGCCGTCTGAAACTGTTTTCAGACGGCCTCTCTCGGTAGGAACGCATTATGAATTATGTTTGGAACTGGGGCGTTTTGTGGGACAAAACAGGCATCGGTAATGAAATCTACCTCAATTGGGTGATTACCGGCCTGCTGTGGCTGTTTGCCATCGGCGCGGTGGCTTGGACGATTGCGATGGTGTTGGGCACGCTCTTGGGCATTATGCGCACGCTGCCGCATAAAGGCCTCAACCGTATCGCTTCGGCTTACGTTACGCTTTTCCGCAATGTGCCTTTGCTGATTCAGCTTTTTATCTGGTATTACGTTATCCCCAATTTTTTCCCCGAAGGTTTGAAGCAGTGGTGGTTTTTCGGTTTGGCACCGAACACTTCGGCTATGATTTCGGCCAGCGTGGGTTTGGGTTTGTTCACCGCCGCGCGGATTTGCGAACAGGTGCGCACGGGTATCCAGGCTTTGCCCAAAGGGCAGGCGCAGGCAGCTTATGCTTTGGGTTTCCGCACCAAGCAGGTATATAAAGAAATTTTGCTGCCGCAGGCATTCCGAACCATTCTGCCGCCGCTGGGTTCGGAACTGACCAACTGCTTCAAAAACGCCTCGGTTGCTTCGCTGGTGGGCGTTTCGGAATTGATTTCGCAAGTTAAAACCATTGCCGAATACACCCAGAGCAACCTGGAAATCTACACTTACGCCACTTTGATCTATATGGCGGTCAACGTTACGCTGCTGATGTTGATGACCCGTTTGGAACGCCGCCTGCGCGTGCCCGGTTTGATGTCGGAGGGTAATAAATAATGTTCGGATTGAGTATGAGCGAATTATCCGCCGCCATGCCCGGCCTGATGCAGGGCTTGGGCGTAACTTTGAAACTGCTGGCCTTCGGTGTGGTGGGCGGCATCGTTATCGGCACACTTCTGGCTCTGGCGCGGTTGTCGAAATTCGGCTGGTTGTCGTTTCTGGCCAAAACCTATGTTAACTATTTCCGCTCCGTACCGCTCTTGCTGGTGCTGATTTGGTTTTATTATGCCGTGCCGATGATGTACAGCCTGATTACCGGCGATTATTTAACCATCGATGTGGCTTTCGCTTCTTGTGCGGTGGCATTTATGCTGTTTGAAGCCGCCTATTTTTCGGAAGTGGTGCGCGCCGGTATCCAGTCGATTTCCAAGGGCCAGTTTAACGCCGCCTATGCGCTGGGCATGACCTACGGCCAAACCATGCGCTTGGTGATTCTGCCGCAGGCATTCCGCAAAATGCTGCCGCTGATTTTGCAGCAGAGCATTATTCTGTTTCAAGACACCACCCTGGTGGCGGCTATCGGCTTGGTGGATTTCTTCCGTGCCAATTATGTGCGCGGCGACCTGATGAACCTGCTGACACCTTATATTCTGTTGGCCGGAGCCGTTTATTTCGTGATTAGCGCAGTAGCCATGTTCGGCGTGAAAAAACTGCAACAAAGGTTAAAAGTATGAGTAACAAACCCATGATTGATATTCAAGGCGTCAACAAATGGTATGGCGATTTCCAAGTGCTGACCGATTGTTCGACATCGATTCAGAAAGGCGATGTGGTGGTGGTGTGCGGCCCTTCGGGCAGCGGCAAATCCACTCTGATCAAATGTGTGAACGGGCTGGAGCCGTTTCAGAAAGGCGATATCGTGGTGGACGGCACGTCGCTGGCCGACCCGAAAACCCATTTGCCCAAGCTGCGCAGCCGCGTCGGCATGGTGTTTCAGCATTTCGAGCTGTTTCCCCACCTGTCGATTAAAGACAATTTAACCGTGGCGCAAATCAAAGTGCTCGGGCGCAGCAAAGAAGAAGCCGAAAAGAAAGGCTTGGCCTATCTCGACCGCGTGGGTTTGAGTGCGCACGCACACAAGTTTCCCGCCCAGCTTTCAGGCGGCCAGCAGCAGCGCGTGGCGATTGCCCGCGCACTGAGCATGGATCCGATAGTGATGCTGTTTGACGAGCCGACTTCCGCACTCGACCCGGAAATGGTTCAGGAAGTGCTGGACGTAATGGTGGGTTTGGCCAAAGAAGGCATGACCATGATGTGCGTTACCCACGAAATGGGCTTCGCCCGCCAAGTGGCCAGCCGCGTGATTTTCATGGATCAGGGCCGCATTGAAGAAGACACCACATCCGAAGCCTTCTTCACCACGCCGCGCGGCGAGCGTGCGCAGCAGTTTTTATCGAAAATTCTGCACCACTGAGAGAATAGGCGTTTTCAGACGGCCTGAGATCTTTGCAAAATTGAAAAAACATCACAAAAAATTTATTTCCCGTCATTCCCGCGTAGGCGGGAATCCAGTCGTTTTTTCATAAGTTATTGAAATAAAATACTTGATAGTTTAAAAGCTGGATTCCCGCCTACGCGGGAATGACGGAATCTAAGCATTTCAGACGGCCTCAAGGTGTTTTTGCAAAGGTCTCGGCCTGAACGGCTTGCAAAGGGCAAGGCCGTCTGAAGTATCTACGCAAAACGAAAAGCGGGCAAAAAGCCCGCTTTTCGTTTTGCATGGGAAACGGCGCAATAAGCCGAAGTATGCCTATTTCACAATCGTTACGTTGCGGATAACCACGGGCTGCACGGGAATATTCTGATGGTAGGCTTGATCGGTGGTTTTCACTTTGGCGATTTTGTTTACCACGTCCATGCCCGAAATCACTTTGCCGAATACGGTGTAGCCGTAACCTTGAGTGGTTTTGCTTTTGAAATTTAAAAAGTCGTTGTCGGCCACATTGATGAAAAACTGGCTGGTGGCGGAATTCGGATTGGCCGTGCGCGCCATGGCGATGGTGCCGACGGTGTTTTTCAGGCCGTTGTCGGCTTCGTTGGCGATGGCTTTTTCGGTGGCTTTTTGAGTCATATCGGGCGTAAAGCCGCCGCCTTGGATCATAAAGCCGTCAATCACGCGGTGGAAAATGGTGCCGTTGTAAAAACCTTTGTTGGCATAAGCAGCAAAGTTGGCCACGGTTTTCGGGGCTTTTTTTTCGTCCAGTGCCAGCTCGATTTTGCCCATGTTGGTGTCGATAACCGCGCGGGTTTCGGCTTGTGCGGAAAAGGCGGCGGCCAAGGTCAGGCCGGTGAAGATGAGTTTGGATAATTTTTTCATAAGGCTTCCAAAAAAATTATATAGTGGCTTAAATTTAATACGGACAAGGCGAGGCAACACCTTATGTGTTGAATTTAAGCCGCTACAGATTGTTTGTGAACGGCGGCATTATCGTAGTTTTCTATGCAATTTGCAGTAACCGAAATGTAAAAAGGCCGTCTGAAAACGTGAACCACCCCGTATATTGGCCGGAATGCAACATTTTGCCAAGCAAGCAGGATTGGCGTTTTGAAAACGGCCCACCTTCGGGCGGTTAGCTTATTTTTTCGGATTGGTATAACATAGGCCGTCTGAAACCAATGATTCAAAGGGAAAATCATGAGTGATACGCAGCATATCAGCGCGGCAGAAAAGGCCGAAATCTTATCGGAAGCCTTGCCGTATATCCGCCGTTTTTCCGGCAAAACCATCGTGATCAAATATGGCGGCAACGCCATGACCGACCCGCAGTTGAAAGAAGGGTTCGCCAAAGATGTGGTGCTGCTGAAACTGGTGGGCATCAACCCCGTGATCGTGCACGGCGGCGGCCCGCAGATTAACGATATGCTCAACAAAGTGGGCAAAGAAGGCACGTTTGTGCAAGGTATGCGCGTTACCGACAGCGAAACCATGGATATTGTGGAAATGGTGCTGGGCGGCCATGTAAACAAAGAAATCGTGTCGCTGCTCAACCAGCACGGCGGCAAGGCCGTGGGTGTTACCGGCCGCGACAGCCATTTTATTCGCGCCAAAAAACTGTTTATCAACACGCCCGAGCGTAACGGTGTGGACATCGGCCAAGTGGGCGTGGTGGAAAGCATCGACTGCTCGCTGGTTAAAAGCATCATCGCTTACGGCCACATTCCCGTGGTCGCCCCTATCGGCGTGGGCCGCAACGGCGAAGCCTTCAACATCAATGCCGATTTGGTGGCGGGCAAGCTGGCCGAAGAGTTGAACGCCGAAAAACTCTTGATGATGACCAATATCACAGGCGTGCTCGACAAAAACGGCAACCTGCTCACCAACCTCACGCCGAAACGTATCGACGATTTGATTGCCGACGGCACGCTCTACGGCGGTATGCTGCCGAAAATCAGCTCGGCGGTGGAAGCGGCGATAAACGGCGTGAAAGCCACCCACATCATCGACGGGCGCGTGCCGAATGCGCTGTTGCTGGAAATCTTCACCGATTCGGGCATAGGCTCGATGATTTTGGGTGCGGAGCGTGGAGAATAGGGTAGTTGTGTTGAGAAAAGGCCGTCTGAAAATTTTCAGACGGCTTTTTGCTTATTTGGAAAACAGTTTGATAGGAAAGGCGGTAAATTACCGCAGGCAGGCATTCAGCCAATATTGCCGTTGCGACGGCGTGAGCAGTTTGTAAAAACGGTGTTGGATGGATAATTCGTCAACCGCAAACTCCATGCCGGAAAGATAACGGTTTTCTACATAATCGCGCGCATCATCGGCATTGAATTTGTCGCTGGAAAGGATTTTGATAATATCGCGGCGGCGGTTTTTATTCACACGTTCGTCTTTGCGCAAGGCTTTTTCGATGGCTTTTTTGTATTCTTTTCGGATATTGCGCAATTCGTTGGTTTGGGCATGGCTCAATCCCAGCGGGCGCACATCGCAATTGGGGTGGAAATCGTCAAGACGGGTCATCGGGGAGGCTTGGGCATAGGTTGCGCCCAAAAGCAGCAGGCAGCCGCCAATTGCGGCAGCTTGCAGCAGGAGGTTAGATTTTATTGTGATAAGCATATTGTTTTCCCAAACTTCAATACCCGCAAAATATTAGCGGATATGTATGTGAAGCGCGGTATAATCACGGTTAACATTCGTTAATGACAAAGAAATTTTATTTAAAACTTGTTTTGAAAACAGTATATTGTAATTGATGGTATTGTAATCGGCGTGATTTGAACTTTTCAAATCAGAGGCCGTCTGAAACAAAAAACACTTAAAGGAAAACCAATCGTGCAACAGTTCCGTATCGCTCCGAGTATCTTATCGGCTGATTTCGCCCGTTTGGGTGAAGAAGTTACACGCGTTATCGAAGCGGGCGCCGACCTTATCCATTTCGATGTGATGGATAACCATTATGTGCCCAACCTGACTTTCGGCCCGATGGTGTGCGCCGCCCTCAAACCTTACAGTACCGTGCCGGTGGACGTGCACCTGATGGTGGAGCCGGTAGACGATTTGATACTGTCTTTTGCCAAAGCCGGAGCGGACATTATCACGTTTCACCCCGAAGCAAGCCGCCATGTCGACCGTAGCCTGAGCCTGATTAAAGATTCCGGCTGCCAGGCCGGGCTGGTATTGAACCCTGCCACGCCGGTTTATGTGTTAGAAAACGTGCTCGACAGGCTGGATATGGTGTTGCTGATGTCGGTTAACCCCGGTTTCGGCGGGCAGAGCTTTATTCCGCAAACGCTGGTGAAAATCCGCCAAGTGCGCGATTTGCTCGATATGTATGAAGGTGAAAGCGGTCGAAAAATTGCACTCGAAGTGGACGGCGGCATTAAAACCGACAATATCGCCGCCGTTGCGGCGGCAGGTGCAGATACGTTTGTGGCCGGCTCGGCGATTTTTGGCCAAGCCGACTACAAAGCCGTTATCGATAAAATGCGGCAGGAATTGGCCTCGGCGTTTTCTTGAAGGTGTTGCGGATTTATTTTTTCAGACGGCCTGAGATCTTTGCCAAATTTGTTTGGGCATTTTGAGAGCAAGATCTTTGCAAAATACCTTAAGGCCGTCTGAAATGCCTAAACACCGTCATACTCGGGCTTGACTCGAGCACCTACTATTTCTTTTAAAACAATGAGATGTTTGGGTCGGATTGCAGGCTTGGCAATTCAAGAAACAAAAAGATACCCGGATAATCCGGGTATCTTTTTTAGATTAAGGTTTTCTTTACGGTGCCTGCCGCAACACGGGTTTTAAGCCTGTTTGTTCCAACGTTCGATAGATTCTTTAATCACCGCTTTGGCTTCTTCCACATCGCCCCAGTGTTCAACTTTGGTGGAGCCGGGTTTTTTCAGGGCTTTATAATTGTTGAAGTGGAACTCGATTTGCTTGATTAATTGCTGCGGCAAATCGGCCAAGCTGTTGTAGGCATTGCCGTTGTTGCGGTCGTCGGCGGGCACGCACACGATTTTGTCGTCCACTTCGCCGTCGTCAACAAACTTCATCACACCGATGATTTTCGCTTCTAAAAATACGCCGGTGGCCAAAGGCTGCTCGGTAACCAGTAAAACATCCAACTCGTCGCCGTCTTCATCGAGGGTTTGCGGGATAAAGCCGTAGTTGGTGGGTTTGGCAAAGATAGCGGGTTCCACGCGGTCGAGCTGGAAAGCACCCAGTTTGCGGTTCCATTCGATTTTGTGGTTGCTGCCTGCGGGAATTTCGTTCACAACATTGATGATACCGCCGTCCACGTCGCCGGGAGTGAGGATTTTGTTGAAATCAGCCATGATGTTTCCTTTTTCAAATCGGTTTAAACGGGCGTGAGTATAGCACCGCTTGGCTGTTTATAGCGAAGAAACCTCACAGCTTTAGCCGCTGTTTACCGCTTTTTTATTTTGAATAACTATCCAAACCGCCGCTCCGCGCCTTCGGCTATAATAAACGGCTTTCCCAAACGCTAAGGCCAAACCTATGAACGACTACACCGATATGATGCCGTCTGAAGACCGCGAAGTGAGCGCGTTGTCGCTGCCGCCGCACTCTATGGAGGCGGAGCAGTCGGTGTTGGGCGGCCTGCTGCTCGAAAACGCCGCGTGGGACAGAATCGCCGATGTGGTCGGCACCGAAGATTTTTACCGCCACGAACACCGGCTGATTTTCCGCAGCATTGCCAACTTGATTAACGAAAGCCGCCCCGCCGACGTGATTACCGTGCAGGAGGCTTTGGAGCGCAGCGAAGAGCTGGAGGCCGCCGGCGGGTTCAACTATCTGATTACTTTGGCGCAAAACACCCCTTCGGCCGCCAATATCCGCCGCTATGCCGAAATCGTGCGCGAACGCTCGATTATGCGCCAGCTAGCCGAAGTGGGCACCGAAATCGCCCGCAGCGCCTACAACCCGCAAGGCCGCGACGCGGGGCAGCTTCTCGACGAAGCCGAAAACAAAGTTTTCCAGATTGCCGAGAGCACGGCCAAATCCAAACAGGGCTTTTTGGAGATGCCCGCGCTTTTGAAAGAAGTGGTCGAGCGCATCGATATGCTTTATTCGCGCGACAATCCCGACGAAGTAACCGGCATTGCCACCGGTTTTATCGATTTGGATAAAAAAACCTCCGGCCTGCAACCGGGCGACCTGATTATCGTGGCCGGCCGGCCGTCTATGGGTAAAACCGCGTTTTCCATCAATATCGCCGAGCACGTTGCGGTCGAATCCAAACTGCCCGTGGCCGTGTTTTCTATGGAAATGGGCGGCGCGCAACTGGTGATGCGTATGCTCGGCTCGGTGGGCAGGCTCGACCAGCACGTTCTCAAAACCGGCCGTTTGGAAGACGAACATTGGGGCCGTCTGAACGACGCCGTCGTCAAGCTTTCCGACGCCCCCATGTTTATCGACGAAACCCCTGGCTTAACCGCGCTCGAGCTGCGCGCCCGCGCCCGCCGCCTTGCCCGCCAGTTTAACGGCAAGCTCGGCCTGATTGTAATCGACTATCTGCAATTGATGGCAGGCTCCGGCCGCAGCGACAACCGCGCATCCGAGCTGGGCGAAATTTCCCGCTCGCTCAAAGCTTTGGCCAAAGAGCTGCAAGTGCCCGTGATTGCTTTGTCGCAATTGAGCCGCACGGTGGAACAGCGCACCGACAAACGGCCGATGATGTCCGACCTGCGCGAATCCGGCGCCATCGAGCAAGACGCCGACCTGATTATGTTTATGTACCGCGACGAATACTACAATGCCGAAACCCAGTTTAAAGGTTTGGCAGAATGTATCATCGGCAAACACCGCAACGGCCCCACGGGCAAAGTGTTTCTCACCTTTATCGGCCAGTTCACCAAATTTGAAAACGCCGCCTACGTGCCCGATGCCGCAATGATGGAAGATTGATACAGATTTCCGCCGCCAAGTAGGCGGATTTCATATTTTATTAGGTATGCCGCCGCGTTATCGTTTACAATAATCAACGAAAATAAACAAAACTGCCAAAGAGCAGGGCCGAATAAACGGGGGCATGATTGCACAATCGCAGATTAAACACCCGTGGCCGGCTGCGGGTGTTTTTTATGGCATTACCGCTTAAATATTAATCAGCCTATATCAGGCCGTCTGAAAAACAGATTGAATATTTAAAAAAACACATTACCCAAACAACGTCGTCAGGTTTGCTCATGCGTTCAAAATACCAAGGTTTCACCTTAACCGAGCTGTTGATCGTGATTGCCATTGTGGCAATTATGGCCGCAATAGCCTTTCCCAATATGAGCCAATGGATAGCCTCCCGCCGAGCCGCCAGCCAGGCGGAGCAGGTGGCCAATCTCCTGCGCTTCGCCCGCGGCGAAGCCGTCCGTTTGAATCTGCCGGTTTATGTTTGCCCCGCACAAATTAAAGTGGACGGCAATCCCGATCTCTACTGCAACACCGCCCATGCAGGCAAAGGCATGGTGGCATTTGCCGACACCAACAAAGACGGCAGTTACACGCGTAACACCGATATTGATTTGCGCACCGTTATTTTGAACGCACAAAATGAAGAGCGCACCAGCTACCAGTTCAATACCTACAACTTCAGCGGCACAAAACAAAACAGCAATACCGTGTGGGCATTTTACCCTAATGGCACATTCGGCCACGCCGCCGCCACAGACGGCACATTCACTATAGGCGGCGGTTTTGTCAAAATTGCCGCTACCGATGCCGCCGCAAAAGACGACAACACCAAAGCATCGCGGGCTTCGATTTTGTTGATAGACAGCAGCGGCAGGGTGCAGAAATGCGAAAGCGGAGCCACAGGCACAATTGCCAAACTGTGCAAATATAAAGATGAATAACCGTTGCCTTAAACTAAAAGATACGGTTTCACCCGAGCACTAACCCTTAAATAAAAACCGCATGGGGAAAATATGCGCAAAACTTTATACCCGAACCATCCACACACAAACGCCGCAATCTGCACACCGGCGGGCAGTAAAGGCCGTCTGAAACAAAGCCAAAGCGGCATGACGCTGGTTGAAGTGCTGGTGGCCATGTTCGTATTGGCCGTCGGCGTGCTGGCATTGCTCGCCACCCAATTGCGCACCGTATCCAGCGTGCGCGAAGCCGAGAGCCAAACCGTTGTCGCCCAAGCAGTACAGAACTTGATGGAGGGAATGCAGATTAACCCGACTTTGTCGGTAGAAGTAGGTGTAAATGGAGAAGAAACGGGCTGGGTTAGAAAAAGATATGATGCAATTATTACTGGAGCAAGGGCATTAAGTTATAGAAATTCGAGAATCAATAATAAAACAGTGCGCAAATGTGTAACCAGTGGATGGTGTCAGCAAGATACGGCTACAAATATGGATAAAAGGGATTTGTTATTAGATCAATTGGGGCGTTTTGAAGATGCGTTAGCTCGAGCTTTGCCAAATGCGGATATTAAATACACCATTTGTAACGACACAACAGGTAGGGCGATGGCGATTGCGGCTAATGGTAGCACACAAACCAATTGTACAGGCGGGGATGGTGATCCTTTATTCATTAAAGTGCTTTGGCAGGTCGATACGGAAAAAGCAAATGAAAACACGTTAAATAGTAATGCAAGTAATAACAATAAGTTGGTCTATACTTATGAAGCACGTATGCCAGACTAATCAGATGACAGAGCGAATATGAAAAACAAAAAATATTACCCGCTGATTACGGGCGCGCAAAATATCAAGGGTTTCAGCCTGATAGAATTTTTGGTGGCCAGCGCATTAAGCATGATTGTCTTGGTGGCCGTGAGCAAAGGTTATTTTACCGCCCGTCAGTTAAATAATGCCGCCGACAGCCGTATGAACACACAGCAAGATTTGCGTAATGCCGCCAATATGGTGGTGCGCGATGCCCGTATGGCAGGTGGCTTCGGTTGCTTCAATATGATGGCCGATATTGAGAAACATACCGAAACTATAGGTAGCGGAAGTGCGGTAGTAGTAAAAGCCAAAAAGGGCAGCAGAACCATTAGTGATAAAAATACAAATACCTCCGGTAGTGAAGCTTTCAGATTGGAGAACGATGCCGACAACCTGATGCCTGTCCGCAGTATTGCTAGAGCTGATTTTAGTCCGGCAGGTTTTGCAGCTTCTTCTGATGCTTTGGTCTTTATCTATGGCAGTGAAAATCCTTCGGTAGGCGAACCTTTGGTGTTTAGCACATGCAACGCTTTGGTTCGACCGGCAGATGATAACCGGCCTGCGGCAGCAACCATTAAGAGCGAATTGGGCGGAGCAACGGTAAACGATAGTGAAATTTCCGTTTTGCGTTATGCCGTACATGCGTACGCAACCGGCTCTATCGGCGGACAAACAGGTTTCTTCCGTTTCCAGTTGAATGGGGATTCATGGGGTAACCCCCAATTGTTGGTAAGTGGTGTTACAGGGGCAACTTTCAGATATCTCTATGTTAATAATTGTCCTGATGGGGCAGGGCATACTGAAACTTTCCAATACTCAACCGAGTTGAATAGGGTTCCTGCTTTTGTGCGCATCAATCTGAACGGGGGCGCAGCGAATGCCAATCAAATCTACACTATCGACGCAACAATAAGGGGAGGAAACACATGCGCCAACCGCAGCCTTTCATAATTTCTACACCTAAATCGGCACAACAGGGTTTTTCACTGTTTATTGTGCTGATGGTGATGATTGTGGTGGCATTTTTGGTAGTAAGTGTAACGCAATCGTATAACACCGAGCAGCGTATCAGCACCAACGATGCCGACCATAAATATGCCACCACCTTGGCAGAAACAGCTTTGCGTACAGGTGAGAGCAGAATTGCGACAGCCGAATTTGAAAACAGAGTAACTTTTTCACCGAATTGTACCGATGCTTTATGCAGCCCTGCCAATGCAACAGCCGGCACTTTCGGGGATATTGTTGTTCAAGCGGAAACAGGCGGCGTAGCTGCTTGGGAGCGCGTTACCTGCGGCAATAATAACAGCTCGTGCCTTGACACCAATGGCAGGGCGGTAACGGTTGCAGGTGCTAGAACCAACCCCCGTTATATTATCGAATATATCAGCACCCAAACCGACGGCACGGTTATTTATCGCGTAACTGCTAAAGCATGGGGCCAAAATAGTAATACGGTAGTGATTTTGCAGTCTTATGTTGCTGCAAGTTAAGGGGAAGTATGAAACCGAAACGGCAAACACAAGGTTTTACCTTGGTTGAATTGATGATTGTGGTGGCCATTATCGGCATTCTCGCTGCAATTGCTTACCCGTCGTATAACCACTATATCGAGCGCGGACATTTAACCGATGCTCACGCGGAATTGGTGGATATCAATAACAATATTAAAACCAAGCGGGTAAGTGAACCCGGTTCGCTATCTTCGCAAACCGATTTGGAAAGCCACATATCCGGATTATTTAAAGAACCGGATTTGGTTGCCCGCTACGATATAACCGTGGCCATGCCTGACGCAGCCAAAAGTTCGCGCTATAACTTGGTGGTTACGCCGAAAGCAACTAGCGGTTATACCTTGGCGCTGTGGATGAACAGCATTGGTGAGGCTTACCGATGCCAAGATGCTGATTCCGCACAAGCTTATCTCACCACGGGGAAATGTGAGCAGATTGGCGGTAAAAAATAGGGATAGATATTGAGTCAGGCCGTCTGAAACATTAAGTTTTCAGACGGCCTTTAAGATATTTTTGCAACAACCCCAACTGTCGCTTTATTGGTGGGGGAATTAAGCATTAAACAGCCACGGCTGCGAGGCTTTGCGCTTTTCTTCAAATGCTTTGATTTCACCGGCGTGTTGCAGGGTGAGGCCGATTTCGTCGAGACCGTTTAACAGGCAGTGTTTGCGGTGTTCGGTAATGTCGAAAGTAAATGTTTGGCCGCTCGGTGTGGTCAGGGTCTGTTTTTCCAAATTAATGGCCAACCGGTAGCCTTCGTTGGCTTCTACTTCTTTAAACAGTTGGTCGACTTCTTCTTCGCTCAACACAATCGGCAGCAGGCCGTTTTTGTAGCAGTTGTTGAAGAAAATATCGGCAAAGCTGGGGGCGATTACGGCACGGAAACCGTAGTCGTCGAGTGCCCACGGGGCGTGCTCGCGCGAGGAGCCGCAGCCGAAGTTTTTACGGGTAAGCAGAATCTGCGCACCTTGGTAGCGCGGCTGGTTGAGCGAAAAATCGGGGTTGAGCGGGCGTTTGCTGTTGTCCATGCCCGGCTCGCCGTGGTCGAGGTAGCGCCATTCGTCGAAGGCATTGGGGCCGAAGCCGCTGCGTTTGATGGATTTTAAGAATTGTTTGGGAATAATGGCGTCGGTATCGACGTTGGCGCGGTCAAGCGGGGCAACCAGTGCGGTGATTTGCGTGAATGCTTTCATGTTCGTACTTTCGGTTTGAAAAATACCCCCGCAGTAACAGCGGTTGCGGGGGTGAAGATATTTGATGCTGTTGAATTAGTGGGCGTGGCGGTCGGCGGATTGCTCAAGCTTGTCGCCGGCTTTGGATACGTCTTTACCGAAGCCTGATACAGTGTTACAGGCAGATAATAAAGTCATGGCGGCCAATGCGGCCAATACGAGTTTTTTCATGTTTTAGTCTCCATAATATTTGAAAGTACAAGCAATAGGCATTGCTGTGCTTGGTATCATGCCAAAGTTTGTTCTAAAAAACAATTTTCCGAAACAGGCCGTCTGAAAGTTTTTCAGACGGCCTGCATATCTTTACAAACTGCGCACATCGGTAAAATGGCCGACAACTGCGGCGGCGGCGGCCATTGCGGGGCTAACCAAATGGGTGCGCCCGCCATTGCCTTGGCGGCCTTCGAAGTTGCGGTTGGAGGTGGAGGCGCAACGTTCCTGCGGCGCGAGACGGTCGGCATTCATGGCCAGGCACATCGAGCAACCCGGTTCGCGCCATTCGAAGCCGGCTTCGGTAAAGATTTTGTCCAAGCCTTCGCGCTCGGCCTGCTCTTTTACCAAGCCGGAGCCGGGCACCACCAATACGCGGCTGACGTTGGCGGCCTTTTGGCGGCCTTTGGCTACGGCGGCGGCTTCGCGCAAGTCTTCGATGCGGCTGTTGGTGCAGGAGCCGATAAACACCACGTCAACGGGAATTTGGTTTAACGGGGTGTCGGCGGTCAAGCCCATGTATTCCAGCGCGCGCTCCATGCCGCTGCGTTTGACCGGATCGGCTTCGTTGGCAGGGTTGGGCACTTTGCCGTTGATATCGAGCACCATTTCGGGCGAAGTGCCCCAAGTAATCTGCGGTTCGATGTTATCGGCATCGAACTCGTAAACTTTGTCGAAAACCGCGCCTTCGTCGGACACCAGCGTTCGCCAGTAGGCAACGGCTTTTTCCCAATCTTCGCCTTTGGGGGCGAGCGGTTTGCCTTTCACATAATCGATGGTGGTTTGGTCGACCGCCACGATGCCGCTGCGCGCACCGGCTTCGATGGCCATGTTGCACAGGGTCATGCGGCCTTCCATGCTCAGGCTTTGAATCGCTTCGCCGCCGAATTCGACGGCATAGCCGGTGCCGCCGGCGGTGCCGATTTGGCCGATGATGTATAAGGCCACGTCTTTGGCGGTAACGCCGGGCTTCAGACGGCCGTTTACCTTAATCAGCATGGATTTGGATTTTTTGGCGGTAATGCACTGGGTGGCCATGGTGTGTTCGACTTCGGAAGTACCGATACCGTGCGCCAGCGCGCCGAATGCGCCGTGGGTGGAAGTGTGCGAGTCTCCGCAAACCACGGTCATGCCGGGCAGGGTGGCGCCCTGTTCGGGGCCCATCACGTGCACAATGCCCTGACCTTTGTCTTTAAACGGAAAATAAGCCAGCGCGCCGAACTCTTTGATATTGCTGTCTAGCGTATCGACTTGCAGTTTGGAAATCGGGTCTTGGATGCCTTTGTCCCAATCGTTGGTGGGGGTGTTGTGGTCGGCGGTGGAAACCACGCTGTCGATGCGCCACAGTTTGCGGCCGGCCATTTTCAGGCCTTCGAAGGCTTGCGGGCTGGTAACTTCGTGCACAAGGTGGCGGTCAATGTAGAGAAGAACGGTGCCGTCTTCTTCTTCGCGAACAACGTGGCTGTTCCAAAGTTTGTCGTAAAGGGTTTGCGGTTTCATGGTTTGTGCTTTTGTTATCAAAGAAAATATCGCATGATGGTAGCGATTTGCGGGGCGGAATGCAAGCAAAATGTCTAAAAAATTGTTTGACGTGGTTTTTTGCTGGAATCGGCTAAAAATTTTGGACATTTTGTCTTGTTTATAACTTAGTATACTATCGATAAACCATCTTGGTGCTTGTATAGGCCGTCTGAAAAACCTATCATGCGGGGGTTAACGATTTTTAATTTAGGTGGAAACCATGTCGCTGCCCGTGATGTCTAGCACTTATATTGCACAACTTCAAGAATTTGAAAGAAAAATCTTAAGCAATCAAACCAAAATCGAAGCTTGGTTCCGCCAGCAGTGGGCGCAGCACAAGCCGCCTTTTTACGGGTCGGTCGATATCCGCAACGCCGGCTATAAAATGGCTTCAATCGATATGAACCTGTTTCCGGGCGGTTTCAACAACCTGAATCCGAATTTTATCCAACTGGCGGCGCACGCCGCGCAAGACGCGGTCGAGCGTTCCTGCCCGCAGGCCAAGTCGGTGCTGATTGTGCCCGAAAACCATACCCGCAATACGTTTTATCTGCAAAATGTGTATGCGCTGGCCAATATTCTGCGCTCGGCGGGCTTTGAAGTGCGCTTGGGCAGCCTGAACCCCGAAATTACCGAAGCCACCGAGTTTGAAACTGCGCTGGGCGATAAAATCCTGCTCGAGCCTTTGCAACGCACCCGCGAACGCGTGCATCTGGCCGACGGCTTTTCGCCCTGTTTGGTGTTGTTGAACAATGATTTATCGGCCGGTGTGCCGGAAATTTTACAGGGCATCGTCCAAACCGTGCTGCCGCCCCTGCATGGCGGTTGGACCACCCGCCGCAAAACCGCACACTTTGCCGCCTACGACCAAGTGGCCGCCGAATTTGCCGAACTGCTGGGCATAGACGTGTGGCACATCAACCCGTATTTCGAGCAAATCGGCGGCCTAGACTTTCAGGAGCGCGAAGGCGAAGACGCGCTGGCCGAAGCGGTGGAGCGGATGCTGGCGAAAATCCAAGCCAAATATGATGAAAAAGGCATTGCCGACAAGCCTTTTGTGATTGTGAAAGCCGATGCGGGCACTTACGGCATGGGCGTGATGAGCGTGAAATCGGCCGACGAAGTGCGCGGCCTGAACCGCAAAAACCGCAATAAAATGGCCAAAATCAAAGAAGGCTTGGAAGTGAGCGAAGTGATTGTGCAGGAAGGCATCTACACTTATGAAACGCTCGACGGTGCGGTTTCCGAACCGGTGGTGTATATGATGGACCGTTTCGTTATCGGCGGCTTTTTCCGCGTGCACGAAGGGCGCGCCAACGATGAAAACCTGAATGCGGGCGGCATGGTGTTCGTGCCGCTGAACCAGGCGATTCCGGTGGCGGGTGCGGAAGAGGGCAGCGAAGAGCGCTGCAAACGTGTGTTCGCCCAATGGGATTCGCTGGGCGTGCCGCAAACCAATTCCGCCAATCCGGATTGCGAGTGCAACCGCCTGTATGTGTACGGTGTGATGGCACGCCTGTCGTTGCTGGCCGCTTCGCTGGAATTGGTGCAAACGGCCGGGTAAGGGCAATTTATTTAATTAAAGTGTTGCGCTTAATAAATATAAGCAGGCCGTCTGAAACGTTCAGACGGCCTGTTTTATTATGCTGATTTCTTTTGTTATGGTATAACATATTGAATTTCTACAATAAATTTGACGCATAAGAAAGTTTGCTCTATAAACGGAAGCGTAGTAACGTCCAACAAACAATTTTGAGAGGATAAAACATGAAAGCAATGGCTTATTACGGTGCGGGTGACATCCGTTTTGAAGAAAAACCCAAACCGCAGATCATCGACCCCACCGATGCGGTGGTGAAAATCGTGAAAACCACCATTTGCGGCACCGACTTAGGCATTTGGAAAGGCAAAAATCCCGAAATCGAGCCGGGGCGCATTCTCGGCCACGAAGGCATCGGCATCGTTGAAGAAGTGGGTTCGGCAGTAAAAAACATTAAAAAAGGCGATAAAGTTATCATTTCGTGCGTGAGCAAATGCTGCACTTGCGACAACTGCAAGGTTCAATTGTATTCGCACTGCCGCAACGGCGGCTGGATTCTTGGTTATATGATTGACGGCACGCAGGCCGAATATGTGCGCACGCCTTATGCCGACAACAGCCTGATTCCGCTGCCCGATAATGTGAACGAAGAAGTGGCGCTGCTGTTGAGCGATGCACTACCCACCGCTCACGAAATCGGTGTGCAGTACGGCGATGTGAAACCGGGTGACACCGTATTTATCGCCGGCGCAGGCCCCGTGGGTATGTCTGCATTATTGACCGCGCAGTTATACAGCCCCTCGGTACTGATTGTGTGCGATATGGACGAAAACCGCCTGAAACTGGCGAAAGAATTGGGTGCCACCCACACCATCAACCCGGCCTCCGGAGATGTGGCCAAACAGGTTATCGATATCGTCGGCGAAGACGGCGTGGATGTAGCTATCGAAGCGGTGGGCATTCCCGCTACCTGGAATATGTGCCAAGATATTGTGAAACCCGGCGGCAATCTGGCCGTGGTGGGTGTGCACGGTGTGCCGGTTGATTTCAAACTGGAAAAACTGTGGATCAAAAACCTCACCATCACCACCGGTTTGGTTAACGCCAACACCACCGAAATGCTGATGAAAGCGATTTCGGCCAGTTCGGTGGACTATACCAAAATGCTCACCCACCGTTTTAAATTCAGCGAGCTGGAAAAGGCCTATGATGTGTTCAAACACGCTGCCGAAAACGGCGCGATGAAAGTGGTGCTGGTTGCAGACTAAGCTCTGCCCATCATAATGTGAAATCTGCTTGAGAGGCCGTCTGAAAATAAGGTTTCAGACGGCCTCGATTGTTTGCGCGGCTTGAATAAAGTTCACTGTCAAAACATTTTATTGTAAATAATTTGTTTTTTTAACATGCGACCGGCTTTTCGTAAAAAAATATTAGCATTTCCTTTCGATTTTTTGGAAACTTAATAAGGCGAAGCCACTCTGACTACACAATGCAGCTCATTCTGCATCTTTATGGCTTTATGCCGTTCATGCCTGCCCGTCCCTTCACGGGCGGCTGAAAACCATTCCAATTGAAAGGATTTGATTCATGAAAAAAGTATTAATCGCTGCCGCTTTCGCAACCCTGGCCCTGACCGCTTGTTCCAGCAACAAAGACAAAGCGCCCGAAACTACCAACATCACCGTTGAGCAAGCTCTGCAAGAGTGCCAGCAAACCGTGGGCAACACCCAAGACCGCGCTGCTTTCGATGCCTGCATGAAAGACAAAGGCTTCGAGCGTCCGGCTGCTGCCGCTACCGCTCCTGCGGCTCCCGCTGTGCCTGCGGCTCCCGAAGCTCCTGCCAAGCCTGCTAAACCTGCCAAATAAGAAGCGCGTTTACACTTAGGTTGAAAAAAACGGCTGCTTGGGCAGCCGTTTGCTTTTGTGCCGGCGGTATAAAACAGACTCATCTGTTTAAACCGGCGGCATTTTATCGGAATATCTGCGTAACCGACTGAACTTTACCGCAGTATTGCTATCCTAATTAAAAGCTTTTCGGAACAGAGCCGAAAACGTTTGCATATTCTTACCGAAATAAGGTTGGTAAAAAAACGCATTCAAGGCTACAATCGGCAAGTGTTTTCCCGAATATTTCAAAACCATAATAACGGAGTATAAAAATGACCGCTAAAGGGCAAATGTTACAAGATCCTTTTTTGAACGCTTTGCGTAAAGAGCACGTGCCGGTTTCCATTTATCTGGTAAACGGCATCAAACTTCAGGGGCAGGTTGAATCGTTCGACCAATATGTTGTGTTGTTACGCAACACCTCGGTAACGCAAATGGTTTACAAACACGCCATTTCCACCATTGTTCCGGCACGCGCGGTGAGCTTGCAGCACGAACACAAACAATCTCAGGCCGCAGCCCCCGTTCAAGTGGAAACCCAACAGGCTGCCGAATAAGGCAGGCATAAAAAATACCTTACCGAATCCGACACGGTAAGGTATTTTTTATTACGCTGTTTTTCAGACGGCCATGCGATGCTGTTAAACAATATTCTGCCTTTCACTCACGATTTACTGCGCCGCAGCATCCGCCCCGGCGAAAGCGTGCTCGACGGAACCGCCGGCAACGGCCACGATACCTTGCTGCTGGCCGAGTGCGTCGGTGCGAAAGGCAAGGTGTGGGCGTTTGATGTGCAGGAGCAGGCGCTGGCACAAACTGCCGCCCGTTTGGCGGATGCCGACATACAGGCGCAGGTGGAGTATGTGTGTGCGGGGCATGAAACATTGGCGGAATATATCGGCGAACCATTGGCGGCTGCGGTGTTTAATTTCGGCTGGTTGCCCGGCGGCGACAAAACGTTAACCACCCAAGCCGACACCAGCATACGCGCCTTAAATGCCGCATTGGCGCTGTTGAAGCCGGGCGGACTGCTGGCAGCGGTACTCTATCCCGGTCATGATGCCGGATATAGAGAGGCAAATGCCGTGGAAGCATGGGCGGAGGATTTGCCACAACGGCAATATGCCGTGTTGAAATACGGTTTTATCAACCGCAAAAACCGGCCGCCTTATTTGCTGGCGGTCGAAAAATTGCAGGCCGGAGTGTGAGCGGCATATATAGCCAGTTGATTTAAGAAAAATGCATACGCTATACTCAGTCTTGACCCGAGTATCTTGAGTTTCAGCAACATTGAGATACTCGGGTCAAGTCCGGGTATGACTGAACTAAGTGGTTTTGCGATATGTCCGTAAAGTCTTTCCGGCACCAAGAGGCCGTCTGAAACGATTTTCAGACGGCCTTTGCTTTTATATATTTGGAAGTTATTAAGGTTGCGTTAATTTAACTGCGGTTAAATGGTGCACCATTCAAGCCGTTTTGATTGAAAGCGGTTACAAACGGTTTTGGCGGTAGCGGTCGATCAGCTGTTTGGCCTGTGTTTGTGCTATGCCGAAATGCTTGGCCGTTTTGCGGATATTGTCCAACTCGGTTTCGGAGAGATTGGCCTCAAGCCACGGTTTGGTGGCGGCGTGGCGGCATACCTGCTCGAAATAGGCTTTGCTGCGTGCTTTGCCGCGCGACCAAGCGAGTAGCGCCAGAAAAACGCAGAATGCGATTAAAACGGTGTTGGTAACGGCAAATGCAGACATGGTTTTCTCGTGTGGGTGTTCAGACGGCCTCTTCGCGAATTATATAGCGGATCAATATTTTCCGGTATGCGGAAAACCGGTTCGTTATATAGCCGCACTAAATATAGCCGAACCTGTGGCCGCCCGCTGCGGGCGTAAAACCGCTGCCGTTAGGGAACTTGGCACGTTTTCATTTGCCATATGCAAATAAACCCTGCCCGGCGGTGCAAACAACGAAATATAGTGCGTCAACGGCAGTTTGCTGTTGGGGCGGAATAATGTGGATTTAACCAAAGGAACCATAATGAAAATTTATTTAGCTTTAATTTCTGCTGCTGCTTTAACTTTGTCGGCCTGTTCGCAAGAGTCGGCCGCACCCACCGCATCTGCACCGACCGCGCCGGCTGCATCTGATGCTGCGCCTGCCGCCGTTTCTTCTGCCGACACGGCCTGTCAAACGGTGATTGAGGCCGGCGACGATATGAAATACAACAAAACCGAAATCAACATCAGCAAAAGCTGCAAGGAATATACCATCACTCTGAAGCATATGGGCACCATGCCCAAAGCAGCCATGGGGCATGACCTTGTGATTGCGAAATCCGAAGATGTGGACGGTGTGGCCAAAGACGGCGCAACCGCGGGCGCTGAAAACGACTTCATCAAAGCAGGCGACGAGCGTATTATCGCCAACACCAAGCTGATCGGCGGCGGTGAAGAGGCCACGATTAAAGTGGACACCGGCAAATTTTCAGCCGGCAACAAATATGAGTTTTTCTGCACCTTCCCCGGCCATTTGGCGATGATGCGCGGTACGGTGAATTTGGTTGATTAACCTGCGGAATACAAAACGGCCTGAGCGTTTGGCAAGCTGCTCAGGCCGTTTTTTCATGCCGGATATTTGCAGATTATTGCCGTGCGGTTATCATGGGGCATACCCTGCTGACCGAGGCCGTCTGAAAACATGAAAAGAGCGTTTATTTTAAGCGACTGCGAGCCGCCACAATGCGAAGAAAAACCTTATGCGTTGCTTACCGCCAATGTAACCAAAGGCCACCACTTCATCGCGCAGACCGAGCAGCGCCAGCATGCGTTCAACCGCAATGTGAATCCGCAAAACCAAAACGTTTACCGCTTTTCGCTTTCCATGTTTCAAAAGCCCTATAAAGGCTCGGCCGAAAGCGTGAACATCGAAAACAATCTCGAAGCCAACAATCTCTATACGCTGTCGTTTGTGGAAGGCAACGGCGGCAGCCAATACAATCTGGAAAACTGGTTCAGCCGCCACGAAAGCGGCTATGAAGATGCCTGTAACTTTCTGCGCACCATCCGCAGCGGTAGGCAGCAGGCGCCGCAGGCATTATGGCGGGTGTTGCAGCTGAAATTGTTGGGTATTTTCCGAAATCCCTACTGCCACAACACGTTGCTCGCCCACGGCCTGCACCAAGCCGTGTTGTCGCAACTGCCCGAAGTGGGCAGCGAGTTCGTTACCCTGATTGCGCAAAGGCCGCAGCCGCGGCTGGCGCGCATATTGAGCACGTTTGCATTTTCGCCCGAAGGCTACACCCGCTGGCTGGCCAACCTCTACGGCATGCTTAGCGACGGCGTGATGCAGCCTTCTTTGTTTGAACGGCTGTTCGGCACATTGTTTGCCGAACCTGATGCGGTGAAAATCGAGCTGTTCCGCTACGACGGCGAGCATGAATGCTGTTTTTTTGCCGACACCGGCTTCTGCCAGCAAACGTCCAACCAAACATTCACCGTGGGCGTGAGCATTGCCGCCGATATGTTTGCGGTGGTGCATATGCCGCGGCAGCGTTGGCAGGCGGTGGCGCAGAATTTTGCCGACCATGTTCCGCCGCCTGCGGCGGAAGTAACCGTGTTCGACGGCAACCAGCGCCAGCGCGTTACCTACAACCGTTTGTGCGTGCGGCAGGCGCGCGAAGCGGTGTACGGCAGAAGCAGCCGCAAAGAAGATTATTTTCGTGAATCCGCCTGAAGTTTCAAACCGGCCAAATTTTTTTCAGACGGCCTAAATAATATCCACGCACACGATTTCACCGCACAAAGATTTGCCCGCTTCGCTCAAGTGTGCGGGTTTGAAGGCGGCAAATGTGTAAGTGATATCGGCACGGAACGCAGCATTATCCGCTTCGCCAGTATCGCCGTTCAAGCCCGTGGGTATGTCCAACGCCACTTTCAGGCCGTCTGAAAGATTAAGCAGGCGGCAGACGGCGGCAACGGAATCGGGCAGGCTGCCGGTAAAGCCTGTGCCGAAAATGCCTTCGATAACCACATCGTAGGCCGCTTTCAGACGGCCTGCCGATATTTCGGCGTCAACAAATCCGATACCGCCCAAACCGGCTAAGCGTTTGAGATTGAGTTCGGCCAGCGGCGACAAATCCCTGCCCAGCGCAAACGCAACGTCAACCTGCCAGCCGTGTTGCTGCAACACCCGCGCCATCACCAAACCGTCGCCGCCGTTATTGCCTTTGCCGCACACCACCAGCGCGCGGCCGGCTATCGGCAGCCGACGCAGCAAATCGGCGGCGGCGCGCTGGCCGGCGTTTTCCATCAGTTGTTCGAAACTCGTGCCCGCCTCCACGGCGGCCTGTTCGTAGCGGCGCATTTCGGCGGCGGTATAAACTTTCATGGCATTGCTCCCTGTGAAAACAACCGAGGCCGTCTGAAAACATTTCAGACGGCCTCGGTATTGTAATATAGGGGCAAGCGGCGTGCCGAAACCTTTGCAAACTGCGGACAATAAAAAAACCGGCATCAAGCCGGAGATTTTTTATTCGAATGGTGCCCAGGAGAAGACTCGAACTTCCACACCCGTGAGGATACTAGCACCTGAAGCTAGCGCGTCTACCAATTCCGCCACCTGGGCCAATCTGTTGTTGTAAAGCAAAGCAGGGTTGAAAACCTATGGTGCCCAGGAGAAGACTCGAACTTCCACGCCCGTAAGGACACTAGCACCTGAAGCTAGCGCGTCTACCAATTCCGCCACCTGGGCTTTGCTTTAATCTTTGCTTTCGGTTAAAGTGCTAACCGCAAAGAGATGTGCATTATATATTTAACTCAAAGATTGTCAATCATAGAAATGAAGAAAAATACTAAGTTACTCAGTTTACGTGAGAAAGACCCGTTTTTAGCGCGTGAGCGCCAACGTTACGAGCACCCGCTGCCCAGCCGTGAGTGGGTTATCGAATTATTGGAAAGCGAAGGCGTGCCGCTGCAAATTGCCGCATTAGCGGGAAAACTGTCGATAACCGACGAAGAATACGAATTTTTCGAGCGCCGCATCAAAGCGATGGCGCGTGACGGCCAAGTGCTGATCAACCGCCGCGGCGCGGTGTGCGTGGCCGACAAATTGGCGCTGGTGAAATGCCGTGTCGAAGCGCATAAAGACGGCTTCGGTTTCGCCGTGCCGCTGGTTCCCACCGGAGAGGGCGACTTCGTGCTCTACGAGCGCCAGATGCGCGGGCTGATGCACGGAGATATCGTTACCGTACGCCCCGCCGGTACCGACCGCCGCGGCCGTCGCGAAGGGCAGGTGCTGGATATCGTTGAGCGCGCCCAAAAACAAGTGGTGGGTCGTTTTTATGTGGAGCGCGGCATTGCCATTTTAGAGCCGGAAGACCGCCGCCTCACCCAAAGCATCGTGCTCGAGCCTGAAGGGCTGGCCGAAATGAAGCCCGAATCGGGGCAGGTGGTGGTGGCCGAAATCGAGAGCTATCCCGACGGCCACCGCCCGGCCGTGGCCAAATTAATCGAAGTGTTGGGCGATTATGCCGACAGCGGCATGGAAATCGAAATCGCCGTGCGCAAGCACCAATTGCCGCACATTTTCAGCGAAGCCTGCCAACAGGCGGCCGCCAAGATTCCCGACCGTGTCCGCCCGCAGGATACCAAAGGCCGCGTCGATTTGCGCGGCCTGCCGCTGGTAACGATAGACGGCGAAACCGCACGAGATTTCGACGATGCCGTTTATGCCGAAAAACAAGGCCGCAACTTCCGCCTGGTGGTGGCGATTGCCGACGTGAGCCATTATGTGCGCCCCGACGACGCCATCGACAAAGATGCGCGCGAACGCGCCACCAGTGTGTATTTTCCGCGCCGCGTGATTCCCATGCTGCCCGAAAATCTCTCGAACGGCATCTGTTCGCTCAACCCCGATGTGGAGCGCTTGTGCATGGTGTGCGACATGGTGGTAACGTATGCCGGCAACATCAAAGAATATAAGTTTTACCCCGCCGTGATGAAATCGCACGCCCGCCTCACCTACAACCAAGTTTGGAATTGGATAGAACAGGGCGGCGATTATCCGCACAAAGCGCAAATCGACACCCTATACAAACTGTTTAAGATTTTGCAGAAAAAACGCCACCAGCGCGGCGCGGTGGAATTTGAAAGCATCGAAACACAGATGATTTTCAACGATAACGGCAAAATCGAACGCATCGTGCCGGTTGTCCGCAACGATGCCCACAAACTGATTGAAGAGTGTATGCTGGCGGCCAACGTGTGCGCGGCAGAGTTTTTATTGAAAAACAAACACACTTCGCTGTTCCGCAACCATTTGGGCCCCACGCCCGAAAAACTTACCACCCTGCGCGAACAGCTCGGCCTGCTCGGCCTGCATTTGGGCGGCGGCGACAACCCCGCCCCCAAAGACTACGCCAAACTGGCCGAACAATTCAAAAACCGCCCCGATGCCGAACTCTTGCAAGTGATGATGCTGCGTTCGATGCAGCAGGCCGTTTATGAGCCGGATAACCACGGCCACTTCGGCCTGGCCTATGAAGCCTACACCCATTTCACTTCGCCCATCCGCCGTTATCCCGATTTAACGGTCCACCGTGCCATCAAGGCCGTGTTGAAGCAGGAAAAATATAAGCCCGAATCATGGCAGGCGTTGGGCGTGCACACATCGTTCTGCGAACGCCGCGCCGACGACGCCAGCCGCGATGTTGAAAATTGGCTGAAAACCTACTATATGCGCGACAAAGTGGGCGAAATGTTTGAAGGCCGCATTTCAGGCATGGCCAACTTCGGCATTTTCGTTACGCTCGAAGGCATCCATATCGAAGGCATGGTGCACATCAGCGATTTGGGCGAAGACTATTTCAATTTCCGCCCCGAAATCATGGCCATGGAGGGCGAACGCAGCGGTGTGCACTTCAATATGGGTGACCGCGTAACCGTTAAAGTGGTGCGTGCCGATTTGGACACCAGCAAAATCGACCTTGCCTTAATCAGCGGAGGCGAAGTGCCGAAAAAGCGTGGCAAAAAAGCCGCCGTTCAGACGGCCTCTGCCAAAGAAACCGCCAAAAGCCGCGGCAAAAGCGTAACCATTAAGCCGAAGGCAGAAAAAAACGCCAAAACCGCCGCTAAAAATACTTCGGGCAGGAAAAAGCCGGCAGTAACGAAAAGCAGTAAAGCGGGCACCAAACGCAGCAGTAAAAATAAGGCGTAGATTTAGTGGTGCAATATTAGAGGCCGTCTGAAAAACAAGTGTTGTTCTTGTTTTTCAGACGGCTTTCTGACTGATATTCCTAACGTCATTACGCCTGTGCCTGTTTGAGCCGCAGGGTAAAACGTTCCAGAAAGTGCAGCATCAGTTCGCGGTCGTGTTCGGCCAATTCCGACATCATCAGATGCAGATGATGGGTTTTGTCGAACAGGCGCGGGCTGCCGTCGGCGATGAGGTCGGCGGCGGTGCATTGGAAAATCTCCGCCAACTCCATCAGCCGCGCAACATTGGGCATAATCAGGCCGCGTTCCATGCGCGATACGGCTTCGTTGCCGATTTGTAGGATTTCGGCCACCTGTAAACCGCCGCCGAGCTGTTCCCCGATGCGCTGCTGCATTTCGAGGACTTCGGCCCCTCCAACGCGCGCCATATTCTGGTGCAAAACCGCGATCAGTATCGGATTTTCAACGACGATATGCAGGGCACCGGTGCGATTGTGATGGCGGCGGTGATTTCCGGTTTGAAAGTGACCAAACAGAGCTTTGCCGAACAGCGCCTGCTGGTGTACGGTGCAGGCACGGCAGGCACCGGCATGGCGGATCAGATCAGCGCGGCGATGGAGCGCGAAGGCTTGAGCCGCGAAGAAGCGAAAAAACGCGTGTGGCTGATCGACATCAACGGCCTGGTGACCGACGATATGCAGGATTTGCCCGATTACCAGCAGGAATACGCACGCCCCGCCGCCGAAGTGGCCGCCTGGGCGCGTGAAAAAGGCAAAAACGGCGACAAAATCGGCTTGTTGGAAACCGTGAAGCAAATCAAGCCCACCATTCTGATCGGCACCTCCACCGACCACGGCGCATTCAACGAAGCGGTGGTGAAAGCCCTGGCCGCCGGCGTGGAGCGGCCGATTCTGCTGCCGCTGTCCAACCCCACCGAGCGCATCGAAGTGATGCCGGAGGATGCGGTACGCTGGTCGGACGGCAAGGTGCTGATCGCCACCGGCATTCCCGTGCCGCCCGTGGCGTACAACGGCGTCAATTACTAGATCGGCCAAGGCAACAACGCTTTGCTCTATCCCGGCTTGGGCCTCGGCATCATTGTTTCCGGTGCCAAACACGTCACCGACGGCATGCTGCTGGCCGCCGCCGAAGCGGTGGCCTCGCAAGTGAACCCTACCGATTTGGGTGCATCGCTGCTGCCGCCGGTCGATAATCTGCGCGCTTCTTCCGCTACCGTGGCGGTGGCGGTGGCCAAACAGGCGGTCAAAGACGGCGTGGCGGCGAAACCGCACGACAACTGGGTGCAGGCCGTACAGGATGCCATGTGGCAGCCGGTGTATCCGAAACTGGATATTTAACACGCATCGAGACCGTCTGAAACCTTTCAGACGGCCTTATGGTATTTTGCCTGTCTGAAAAGCAGTTCATTTTACAAAGTTGCCCGCTTCGATATACTGCCAAGCATCAGTCAAAGCACTACCGGAATTCGACAGAAAGCATAAATCATGTGGACTTTTTTGCGGCAGCGTTTGCAGCAGCACGGCTGGCCCAGGCAGATTTACTATCAGCAGGCATGGCTGGGTGCGCCTGCGCTGCTGCTGGTGTTGCTGCTGGCGGCGGAGTGGGACGACAAGGCGGTGATGGTGATGGCCGGTGCGGCGTTTTCCACCGCTTTTGGTGCGGCGCACGCGCTGGGCCGTTCCCGCTGGGGCGCCATGACGGCTGCCTGCGCCGGTATGGCACTGGCGGGTGTTACCGGCTCGCTGATCGGCGGTCACGGTTTGCCGGTGTTTGCTGTGGCGGCGCTGCTGACGGCGGTTTGCGCCGCCTTGAGCAGTTACAACAGCAGCTGGTGGTGGGTGACGCTGCAAACCGTCTGTGCCTATCTGATTGCGGGCTATTACCCGAGCGACTGGCAAGCTGCCTTGCCGCGCGGCGGTTTGATGTTGGCCGGTGGCGGCATACAGATTCTGTTTACCGCGCTGACGGCCCGCTTTTTCACCCGCCATTCTCCGCCGCTGCCGGCCAAACCTGCGCAGCGGCTGCCGGCGAATATGTTGTGGCGTTTTTCGCTTGCTGCTGCGGTGGCGGTAACCGCCGCTTTGTGGATGGCGCGCCATATCGGTTTAAGCAACGATTATTGGGCGGCGATAGCCGCCGTGATGATTTTGCGTCCGGAAGCCGCTGCCACCGTCTCCCGCAGCCTGCACCGCATGGTCGGCACCGTAGCGGGCTGCGCCTTGGCCACGCTCACGGTGTACCTGCTGCACGACAGCCTGCCGTTGATGATGCTGGCCACGACAGTGTCCGCCGCCACGGCCTTGGCCGTGCAGCGTGCCCAATACGCCTTGCTGACCGCCGCCATATCCGCCACCATCGTGTTTCTGTTCGCCATCGGCCACGGCGATCCGCTGGCCGCCACCGAACACCGCATCGAAGCCACCCTGCTCGGCGGTGCGGCGGCGCTGGTGTCGGGCTGGCTGTTCGGTATTCTGGGCCATAACGAAAAAGACAGGGACAGCGGCCAATAGCCGAACGGAACCGGTTTTACTCGGCAGCAATGTTAACCAGATAAAGAAACGGGTACTGTGCTGAGACTTCTGCAAACCGCCATCTGCGGCGCATGGTTGTTGTGCGCCGCTACGCCCTGAACGGCATCCGCATCTGGAGGTTTTGCAAAGGTTTCAGGCCGTCTGAAATGCCTGTCTGAAAACGATTACCGAATATTGACAACCCATATCTCACAGCGAAAGCCATTCATGACACTCAAACACCTGCCGCTGTTTTGCGCCGTTATTCTTACCGGCATCGCCGCCGGCTTGGGCGCTGCGGCACTGACCTGGTTGATCCACGGCATCGAATATCTGGCGTTCGGCCACAGCGAAGCGCAATTGCGCATCGTTACCGAAGGCACCACGCCGCAACAGCGCATTATCGCCATGCTGGCGGGTGGCGTATTGGTGGGTGCCGGTTGGGCGCTGCTGCAAAACAAAGGCCGCCCGCTGGCAGCGATTGGTGCCATGGTGGCGGGCAGCGGCAATGGCCGGCGTCCCCCGCTGCCGGAAAGCATCGCACACGCCGTATTGCAGATTGCAGCGGTCGGCTGCGGCGCACCGGTCGGGCGCGAGGTGGCGCCGCGCGAACTGGGGGCGCTGTTCGCCACCCGTATTGCCGAACGCGCCGGTTTGGACGGCGAAACGCGGCGGGTGCTGGTGGCCTGCGGTGCGGCGGCCGGGCTGGCGGCGGTGTATCATGTACCGTTTGCGGGTGCCTTGTTTGCGTTGGAAATTTTGCTGGGTGTGTTTTCCGCCTATTATGCCGCCATCGCGCTGGCGGTGTCCGCCGTTGCCGTATGGGTGGCGCGCATCGCGGTATCTTCCGAAACCTTTTACGAAGTCGGACAAATGGGCGGCGGCACCACCGAAATCGTGCTCGCCATTATGATCGGTGCGGCTGTGGCGGCACCCGCCGAATGGTTCCGGCGTTCGGTCAAGCGTGCCGAACAGCGGCGATGCAGCGGCAAACGGCTATTGTGGACGCTGCCGGCGGCGTTTCTGCTGACCGCCGTAATCGCTGTTTGGCTGCCGCAGATTTTGGGCAACGGCCGCTCCGCCGCGCAAACCGCCTACTGGGGAACCGGCTTGGGCATTGCCGCCGCTTTGCTTATTGCCAAAACCGGCGTGGTTTTGCTCTGTCTGCGCAGCGGCGCCTACGGCGGCACGCTTACCCCGGGCTTGGCCATCGGTGCGCTCGCCGGCTTGTGCCTCGGCCTGTTGGGGCAGATGGTTTGGCCAACGCTTGACCCGACCGCCGCCGCACTGGCCGGCTCGGCGGCATTCCTGGCGGTGTCGATGAACGCCCCGCTGACCGCGTTCGCACTGGTGGTCGGCTTTACCGGCCAAAATTTCGACGCCTATCTGCCGCTTTCCTTCGCCGTAGCCGCCGCGATGGGCGTTGCCCGTTGGATGCCGTCTGAAACGGTGCGGTAATGTTAAATATTGCGACAATTTCCAACATAATTAAGCAATTCAAAAAATATTCATTCTGTATTTTTAAGTTGCATGTTTCTTGAAACTGGTATGTAAGGTTTATTTGCTCTTGAACATGACGGTGTCGTCAATGCATACACCGTTGGGGAGATTGCAGACCGCCGGGCGTTCTTTAAGCTGCACAGTGCTTGCAAACGCTGTTACAATGCACCTTTGCCTTATTATCTTGATTAAATGCCATGTTTGTAGCCGTAGAAAAATACAAAACACCCGCTAAAATTTTATTGGGCTTGATTGCACTGACTTTCGTTGGTTTCGGTGTCAGCACCGTAGCCGCCCCCGGCTCGGATTATATTGTTAAAGTTGGCGGCCAAAAGGTTAGCGAACACCAATTAAACACGGCCGTGCAGAATATGCAGGCCGCCGGCGGCAGCGAATCGCGTGATGCGGTATTCAATGCGTTGGTGCAGCGAGCCTTGCTGACCGAAGGCGCGCGTGAAATGGGTATTTCCGTTTCGCAGGAGCAGCTTAAGCAGATTATTGTCGACGAACCCAGTTTTCACGACCAAAACGGTAAATTCAGTCAAAACATCTTCAACCAGTATCTGAACCAGCGCCAAATGTCGGAAGACCAGCTGATTGAAGAAATCCGCAACGAATTTGCGGTAAACAACCTGATCAGCTTGGTTAATAACGGCAATCTGGTTAGCGATGCACAGGCCAAGCAGCTGATTATGGCCACGCAGGCCGAGCGCACCGTGCGTTCAGTATCATTCAGCCCCGAAGCGTTTGTGCAGCAAGTGAAAACAGACGATGCCGTGCTGAAAAAATATTATGATGCCAATAAAAAAGACTATGTGATTCCGCAAGCGGTTAAAGTGGAGCATGTGGCTTTGAATATTCAAGATGTGGCCAAACAGCAAACCGTGAGTGAAGAAGAGTTGAAAAAAGCTTTCGAGCAGGAAAGTGCATCAGCCAAACCCAAGCGCGAAATCGCCCATATTCTGTTTACCGTGCCTCAAGATGCACCTGAAAACGTGAGGGCAGCCGCTAAAGCAGAGGCCGAAAAAGTATTGGCCCAGCTTAAAGCCAACCCGTCTAAATTCGCCGCACTGGCCAAACAGTATTCACGCGACGAGGCATCTGCCACCAACGGCGGTAATCTGGGCTACTTGCCTCAAGACGGCGGTTTGCTGAAAGAATTTGAAGACCGTGCCTTTTCGCTCAAAAAAGGTGAGATCAGCGAAGTGGTTCAGACGGCCGCCGGCTACCATATCATCACCATTTTGAATATTCAGGACAAACCTTCATTCGAGCAGGAAAAAGCCCGTTTGGAAGCGGAGTTGAAACAGAAAAAAGCCGCAACAGCCTTTAACGAAGCCAAAGAAAAATTGGCCGAAGAAGCATTCAACAACCCCGGCAGCTTGGCGGAAGTGGCCAAGAAAACCGGCTTGAAGCTGCAAGCTCCCGCAGATTGGCTCACCAAAGAAAACGGTAAAGCCGCCGGCATGCCCGATAATCTGATTAATGCTATTTTCAGCGATGATGTGATGAAGAAAAAGCATAACTCAGAACCGATTACTGTTAATGAAGGTTTGGTGTGGGTGGTGCGTGCGAAAGAAGTTCGCGAGCAAAAAACACAACCGTTTGAAGAAGCGAAAAATTTCGTGAAAGCAGACTATTTGCGCACAGAAGCTACCCGTTTGGCGGAAGCCAAAGCCAAACAGGTGCTGGCAGATGTACAAAAAGGTAAAGCCGCTGATTTGAAATGGTCGCCGGTTTCACAGTTGACTGCCGAACAGGCGCGCCAGTCTATGCCGCCGGAGGCTTATGCACAGCTGATTAAAGCCCGACCCGAAAACGGCAAGCCGGCTTATGTGTTGTTGTCGAACCTGCCTGCGCCGGTGTTGGTGGAGGTACAGGCTGTTAAAACACCTGAAAACATAACGGAACAATTAAAACCCGCCAAGCTGGCGTTGGCAGAAAGCCAAAGCAATGCTTCTTTCAGCGCATTGGTAAGTTATCTGGGCAGTACCATCAAGCAAACCCAAGGGGCGCAAAAAGTGAACCCTGAACAACAATAAAAAGCGTATAAAAACACAGAGGCCGGTTGATTTCTGCCTCTGTGTTTTTTTATGGAGGGTTTTCAGACGGCCGGAATATGGGCTTCATATCGTTTCGCGTAATACGGGTTATTGTTAAACACGATGAGCCAAATAGGAAAAATGTTTTTATAATAATGATTTGACAAGCCGGTGGAAATATCTGTTCAGACGGCCAAATGGCTTACCTTAATCAGAAAGAGAGCTGAAATATGAATATCTTATTGTTAAATGGTGGCAAAGCATTTGCCCATAGCCACGGAGAACTTAACCGCACCTTGCACGAAACCGCCCGTATAACATTGGCTGCTATGAGACATCAGGTGCGCGAAACCGTTATCGACCAAGGTTATGATATCGAAACCGAAGTCGAAAACTTTTTGTGGATGGATGCCGTTATTTGGCAGATGCCCGGCTGGTGGATGGGCGAGCCATGGATTGTTAAAAAATATATTGATGAAGTATTTACCGCCGGGCACGGCAAACTGTATGCCAGTGACGGGCGCCATCGTACCGATCCCAGCAAAAACTACGGTAAAGGCGGTTTGCTGCAAGGTAAAAAACATATGTTGTCGCTCACTTGGAATGCACCCATTGAAGCTTTCAACGAACCTGCTGAATTTTTTGGCGGCGTTGGTGTAGACGGCGCTTATCTGCATTTCCATAAAGCTAACGAATTTCTCGGCATAGAACCGCTGCCCACTTTCATCTGCAATGATGTGATGAAGGCACCGGATGTACCGAAATTTATTGCTGATTATCAGGCACATCTACATCAAGTGTTTGCCTGAAAATAGGTTTGACTCGAATATCTACTATTTTTTGAAACAAGAAGATACTCGAATTGAGCCATAGTATGGCATAGGGGTTTTGTGTGTCGGCATGAATTTTACAAAGAATTCAAGCTCTTATATATGGCAGGCCGTCTGAAAACAAAATACCCGATGAAAACCATCGGGTATTGTTTTGATTGTATGAGTTTATATCAACAATAATCAGCTGCCCATCAGTTTCAGACGTTGACCCGGTGTAACCGTGCGGGTATTGCGGTTCCAACGGCGGATGTCGTTTACATCAACATTAAAGCGGCTGGCAATCGTGTTAAGCGTATCGCCTTTGCGCACGGTATAAGAAACGTTACGCACGGCATTGCGTTGTGTAGAGGCGGCGGTTACTTTCAACACTTGGCCTTTGCGGATACTGTTGCCTTTGATATTGTTAACAGTAATCAAATCGGCTACGCTTAAGTTATAACGCTGGGAAATATTAAATAAGGTGTCGCCGGTTTCTACTCGGTGGGTGTTATTGGCCTGTTGCGCAGCAGCATTGGCCCGGGCCAATCGTGCTTCAGTGCGTTGTTGCTGTTTTGCGCGGCTGACAACAATGCGGTCAACACGGGCTTTGTTGGCGGTTTCGTCAGCCTCCAGTTGGGCGAGTGTGTTTTTAATGCTGTTTGCAGTATTCAAACGCTGTTGTTCTGCATCATTAACCAGCGCCAGCAAAGGATCTTCAGATTGGGCTGCCTGAGGTGCGCGGTTGGGCAGGGTAGTGCTGTTTACTGCAACATCCGCAGGTTCGTCGGAAGGTGCCGGTTGCTCGGGCGCGGGTGTTGCGGAGGTTTGTGTGGGTAAAGGAAGCGGTTCTGCAATAGCTACTGTGGAGGCTTCAGGTGATTGAACGGTGGCAAGATCAACCTTTTCTATTTTAACGGAATCAGCTTTTGCAATTGCGGTATCTGCTTTTTCCGGGAGCTGATTGGGTGCAACCAGTGAGGCCGCAATAGAAATCGGTGCGGGCGAGGCATTGCGTTTTTCAACAGCAGGTTTTGTTTGGCCTGCCAAAATGGCGATCGGAGCCGAGCTGGATTCGGCCACCTTGATATCGGAGCCGTTAATTTGTTTCAGCGAGGCAACGTTGGTGTTGTAGCTGTTCGGCAGCGGGCTGCTTTCGGTTTCGGTACGTACATAATTGAAGTCGTTGCCGCCGTCTTTAAGACTGTTTTTGGCCACCAAAAGATTACGACCCGAATTGAGCGAATCGCTGTTGGTGTTATTCAAACGTTTGAGTTCGGCTACGCTCATGCCGGCTTCGGCGGCAATACGGTTCAGGCTGGTTTTGCCGCCTGCTGTGTAAACATTCCAAGAAAGCAGTTCGTCGGATTTGGCATTACGGTAATTTTTCTCGAATGTGGAGGTGGCGTGAGCCGGCAACAGCAGTTTGCGGTTGGCTTTCGGTACGAAAACGGGAGCGTTGAATGCCGGGTTCAGTGCCAAAAATTCACTTTCGCTGATATTCGCCAAACGTGCGATAGCACTAGTATCGATAGGTTTGTCGACATCTACAGCCTTGAAATAAGGTTTGTTTTCGATATCGCTCAAGCCCATGCCGAAAGCCTGCGGGTTTTTCACAATATTGCGTACGGCAAGAAGTTTGGGCACATAATTGCGGGTTTCGGCGGGCATCCGCAGATTTTCATACACCGGCTCCAAGCCTTGCGCGCGTGCGCGGTTGATCGCACGGCTTACGTTGCCTTCACCCCAGTTGTAAGCAGCCAATGCCAACGACCAGTCGCCGAACATGCCGTGCAGGTATTCGAGATAGTTTAATGCGGCATTGGTAGCGGCATAAACATCATGGCGGCCGTCATACAAGGCTGTGCGCTCCAAACCGAAGTGGCGGCCGGTGGCGGGCATAAACTGCCATAAGCCCGATGCGCCGACATGTGATTTGGCTTTGGTAACGAATGCGCTTTCGATAAAGGGGAGCAGGGCGATTTCGGCGGGCATATTGCGCTTTTTCACTTCGTTCGCAATATGATACATATAGGGTTTGCTGCGGTTGATGGTGCGGTCGAAATAGGCACGGCTGGCAGAAAATTTGTTTTCGTGGCTACGCACCAAATCGGAATTGACTTCGGCCATACGGAAATCTTTGCGCATAGCATTCCACAAACTGCCTGATGCAAGGTTGTTTTGGTTTCTTTGCTCTTGATCGAGTAGTGACGAATTCAAACGCATCATTGCCATACCTGCTGTTTGACTGGAGGGGGCTGCGTGGGTGTATGCTGCACCTGAAACTGCCGATACGCCGGTAACGGCTAAGGCTATAGATTTTAGTTTGGCCATAGTCTTGATAAATTCCGGGATAGTGATTTTGAATGTAAGGGATAGTAATATTTTAAGGGCATGAAGTCAAGAAATTATCAGGAAATATCTGAAGCAATTGAAATGCTTACTGTATAAATCATATCAGATGAAAGAATTTTTACAGGTATATTTTATGTGCTGTTATGATTGTTTATAAACAAAATAAGGTTCGGACGGCGTGAATTTCGAAATGTTTGACAGATGGTTTTTAGAAACAGCTGCTGGTTGTTATATTGCTGATTTAGAAAGAATTTTTTTTAATCGATTTCCAATCCGTAATAGTTTGCAGGTGGCTGTTCAGGCAGGCATGGGCGGATGGCTGAAGCCGTCCGGTACATGGCTTTGCAACGTCCGTGATTTTTATATGGAAGCGGGCGTGTGGGCATGGGCCGATGAGTCGGTAGATATATTATTAATGCCGCATACGTTGGAATGCAGCGGTGCTCCCCATATTACGCTTGCCGAGGCCTACCGTGTGCTGAAACCGGAAGGCAGGATAGTGTTGACGGGGTTTAATCCTTATTCTCTATGGGGATACAGCAAATGGTTCGACGGCAGATTGCTGCCTGCTAAAAAGCATTGCCTGCCTTTGCCGACACTGAAAGAAAATGCAAAAGCGTTAGGTTTTGAAATCGCTTTCGGCCAATTTATGGTTTACGTTCCGCCTTTTGAGCACGAACGGTTGCTACGGCTTTGCCGTTTTATGGAAGCGGCAGGCAACCGCTGGTGGCCGCATGCCGCAGCGGTATATGGATTGGTGTTGCATAAACATGTGGCAGGAATGCATATATTGCCGGAATACGAACAAGCCCTTCAGGATGAGCGTGAAATGATACTGGGGATGGCGAGAATAAAAAACCGCACAGGATAACTAAATAATATACCGACCGGCCGTTGGTGTTGCCTGCATGCCGGTTTGGCGGCGTTGCAGCGTGAGGCCGTCTGAAAGTGTGGGCAGCCGTTTCATTGTTGTGCAGTAAAGGCATTATGGAAAACATAAGGGTAACCCGCAAACGGCTTAATGGTGTAAGAATACAACATTATCCGCCAAATTTATCCTTGCATAACTTAACATATGGATACATTTCTTTTGATTGGTTATAATTACAACGTTGATACTAAGAACAAATAAACAATAAAAAAGCCCGGTAATTACGCGGGGGATAACCGATTAACAAGGATGTTTGTCATGGAACCGCTTCTCACTTTGCTTCTGATTGTTTTCTGCATGTTGCTGCCGATAATGGTTTATAAACGGTTGTTGGCCGGAAAAAGGCAATATCTCAAGGCTTTTTCACAAATTCAAATCCAGCTCAAACGCCGCCACGATATTATTCCTTCTTTGGTGGATGTTTCTAAAGATTATCTCAACCACACGCCTGCCGTTTTAAAGGCGGTAACTTCTGCCCGTGCCCGTGCAGAAGTGGTTTTGCTGGCTGCATCGGCCAATATTGATGAAAGTTCGCTTGCTTCTTTGGGTGCGGTGGAAACCGAGTTGAATGCGGCATTGCGCCATTTGCAGAGTGTGATTGCAAACTACCCCGAATTGAAGTCGGAGCCGGATATCCGCCGCTTAATCGAGGCATTGGACAATGTGGAAAGCCGGGTGGCGGCAGCACGCCAAACCTATAATGATTCGGCCGTTTCCTACAATACCATGCGCCAATCATTTCCGGCCAATGTGTTGGCCGGATTTCTCGGGCACAACAGAAACGCCGCTTTATTGAAGTTTGAAGACAATACCGCTATCGGTATCAGCCCGCGTGTTTTGATGTAGTTTGCGACAACCGATTATCAAAGATAAAGCAAACCGCCGGTTTCATCTATTTTCGGATGTCCGGCGGTTGTCTTTGTTTTTATGGTGTGCATTTCATACGGCCCGAGCCTCCTTAAGGCCGTCTGAATGCTTAGATTCTCGCAAGTCCGCTGCGCCATTCCTACGTAACGGGCTTGCGAAGCTAATGATGGAAATCAGACTTTTGGGATGGTCTGACTTTGCAAAGACCTAGCCCTGATACGATACCGATATGGTTGTGTCCTTTTACACCCGCTATCCGAAAAAGCTGCACTTTATCAGCTATAATACGCGTTTCATTTTATCGCCGGCCGACGGAAAAGGCCGTCTGAAAAGCCGTGAAATTTGTTCGAAACTACCGCCGCTGGTGGCGTTATCACACGCTGCAACGTGATTCGGCGCTGCCCGCGCATACGCTCGATTGCCCCGAGTGCGGGCAGCGTATGGCGCTGCCGCGCTTGTGGCAGGGGCAGGAAGCGCATTGCCCGAACTGCGGCTACGAAGTGGTGGAGGTGGAGAAAAATCCCTATATCGCACCTTTGGCCTATGCAAGCGCTTCGTTGGTGCTGATGGCTTTTGTGTACAGCATGATGTTTGTTACGGTAACGATGGCGGGGGTAACTTCGATTCTGTCGCTGCCTGCTATGATGAAGCGCTTGGTGTTGCTGGATTTCGGCTTTTTGGCCGAAGTGATGTTTGTGCTGACTTTCGGCACGCCGCTGCTGTTTTTGCTGCTGTGTATCTATGTTTATTCGGCGTTGTGGCGCGAGAAAGTGTATCCCGGCCTGCTGTATGCCACGCGCACACTGGTTCGGCTGCGCCATTGGATTATGGTTGATGTGTTTTTTATTTCAACGCTGGTGGCTTATATCAAGCTCTCTTCTGTGGCGAAAGTGGAATTCGGTGCGGCGTTTTATCTGATGTTTGTGCTGGCGGTGATGCTGATCCGTACGTCGGTTTCGATTCCGCAACATTGGGTGTATTACAAAATCCACCGTATGTTGGGCAGGGATGCGGTTCAGACGGCCTCCGAAGGGCGTATCTGTTGCAGCCGCTGCTTGTATTTTCGCGGGCGTGAAGAAGCAACCTGCGGGGTGTGCGGGGCGGATCTATATGACCGCCGGCCGAAAAGCTTGAGCGTTTCCACCGCTTTTCTGATTGCGGCGATGCTGCTGTATGTTCCGGCAAACGTGTTGCCGATTATGATTTCCTCTAACCCGACCACGGTACAGATCAACACGATTTTCAACGGTATCGTGTATATGTGGAACGACGGCGACAAGCTGATTGCGGTGATTATTTTCAGCGCCAGCATTTTGGTGCCGGGGGCGAAAATCGTGCTGCTGCTGGTGCTCAATATCAGTGCGCGCTACGGCCTGCCCGCCGGTGCACGCACCATGCAGCGGCTCTACCGTTTCACAGAATCCATCGGCAAATGGTCGATGATCGATATTTTTGTGATTATCATCTTGATGAGTGCGTTCCACACCTATGTGGCGCGGGTGGTGCCGGGGCAGGCAGCGGTGTATTTCTGCCTGGTGGTGCTGCTGACCATGCTTTCCGCCTATTTTTTCGACCCGCGCCTTTTGTGGGACAAAGCGCATTCTTTTGAACAATCTGCAAACAGGCCGTCTGAAAACGTGCCGGCAAACCAATCTGAATGATGAGTAACGACAACAATAAGCAACCTGCCTATCAGCCCGTTCCGGCTGTGGTGCGTAAAACCAACGTATTTACCTCGGTTATCTGGCTGATTCCGCTGATCGCCCTGATTGCAGGCGGCTGGCTGTTGATGAAAGACATCCGTAACCGCGGGCCGGAAATCACCTTGCTGATGGACAGCGCCGACGGTATCGAAGTGAACAACACCGTAGTGAAAGTGTTGAGCGTGGAAGTAGGGCGCGTAACCCGCATCCGCCTGCGCAGCGACCAAAAAGGCGTGGAAGTTACCGCCCGCCTGACCGCCGATGCGAAAGACATGATGCGTAAAGACACCCAGTTTTGGGTGGTGAAACCGCGTATCGACCAAAGCGGGATTTCCGGCCTCAATACACTGGTTTCCGGCTCGTATATCGCTTTCACACCCGGCAAAAGCGAAGAAACCGAAGAGCGTTTCGAAGTGCTCGATATCCCGCCGATTGCCGCCATCGGGCAAAACGGCCTGCGCCTGAAACTCATCGGCCTCAACGATAAAATGATAGGCGCCGGCAGCCCCGTGCTGTATGAAGATTTCAGCGTGGGGGTGGTGGAGAGCGCCGAATTCAACCCGAAAGACCAAACCGTTAACTACACCGTGTTCATTCAAAGCCCCAACGACAAACTGGTGGGCGAAAACAGCCAGTTCTGGCTGCAAAGCGGCATCAATATCGAAACCACCGGCAACGGCATACGGGTAGATTCCGCGCCTATTCCCGCCTTGCTTTCGGGCGCCATCTCGTTTGCCTCGCCCACCGGCGGCGACAAAGGCAAACCCGCTGTAAATGACGACACTTTCGAGCTTTACAATAACCGTAGCGAAATCGACAACCTGCCGACCGAACGTTCACTTTATTACACCGCCTTTTTCAAACAAAGCGTACGCGGCCTGATGAGCGGTGCGCCGGTTGAATACAAAGGCATCAACATCGGTGCCGTGGCCGACGTGCCTTATTTCGCCCAAAACGACAGCCTCAAACTGTTTGAAAACGGCTGGATTCCCGTGCGTATCCGCATCGAGCCCGAACGCATGGAGCTTAATGCCGGAGCCCAAAGCCGCGAATATTGGCAAAACCAGTTTCAGACGGCCTTAAGCAAAGGCTTAACCGCCACCATTGCCAGCAACAACCTGTTAACCGGCAGCAAAATGATAGAGCTGGACGACAGGCCGTCTGAAAGCGCCAAGCTCAAACCGTTTGCCGACTATAACGGCAACGTCGTTATCGCCACCCGTGGCGGCGGCCTCGACGATTTGCAGGCACAACTGGGCAGCCTGTTAGAAAAATTCAACAAACTGCCGCTGGAAAATACCGTGGGCGAATTGAACGGCTCGCTGCGCGAACTGAAGGCCACCCTGAATTCCGCCAACGCCTTAATCAGCAAGCCGCAAACGCAGAACATCCCCAACGAACTGAACCAAACCCTGCGCGAGCTGCGCCAAACCCTGCAAGGCGTATCGCCGCAATCACCGCTTTACGGCGACGTGCAGAGCACTTTGCAGAGCATCGATAAAACCTTGAAAGATGCGCAGCCCGTGATCAATACGTTGAAAGAAAAACCCAATTCGCTGATTTTTAACAGCAATGCCAAAGACCCGATACCGAAAGGAAGCCGCTGATGCGCAAATGGATAATGATAGGCGCGCTGGCCGCCCTGAGCGCGTGCAGCACCCCCGCCACCCAATATTTCACGCTGCCCGACAGCCAATACAGCCACCCCGCCAAAAGCGGCAGCGAAATCGCCGTGCGCGTGTATCTGGCCGAGCCGCTCAATAACGGCGGATTGGTCTATCAAACCGATGCCTACCATGTGAACTTCGCCCGCAACCATTTATGGGCTGGCTCGCTGGATAACGCGCTGGCATCCGGTTTCAGCAACAAACTCAACCGCATCGGCGGCCGCCATATCTTCGTGCCTGCCGCAAGAAGCAGCAGTACGCAAATACTGAAAATTTATGTGGAAGCGTTTCAGGGCAGTTACCAAGGCAAAACATTGGTAAGCGGCTATGCCTTGTGGCCGAACGGACAAAGCCGCCCTTTCCACGTTGAAACACCGCAAAACGGCGACGGTTACACAGCCATGGTCGAATCGTTGAATCAGGGCTTGGAAAAGGCGGCTGCGGCGGTAGTTTATTGATATATAAATATAAACTTATAAAGAGTGGTAATGGCAAAATAGGCCGTCTGAAAATTTGTTTTCAAATCATTTCCGTCATACTCGGGCTTGACCCGAGTATTTTTACTATGAAAGGCGAGCCACTCGGGTTAATCCTGAGTATGGCGGAAGTTTAGATATTTTCAGACGGCCTGAGCGAGCTTTGAAAAGCTCTGATCTGGTTGTTAAATTGAATATTCAACAAAAGCAGGCAAGGTTTCACTTTGCCTGCTTATTTGTTATTAAGAGGCTTTTGAAGTCGGGAATTTTTATAACGATATGTTTTCAATGAAAATATCAAGCTTACTGTCAAGCAAGCTCATGGCGCAGGGTCCACCAGCAGCACGCGTGCGTTCGGGGTGTGCCACAGCAGTTTGGCGGTTTGGCGCAGGCGGGTTTGGATGATAGTTCGGTGCAATTCGGGCAGGCGGCTGAGGTAGCGGGCATCACCGTAGCGGCGGTGGCTGGCCGCCAGTCGCTCCAGCCATATTTCGGGGTTTTGCTGCCGTTTGGCTTCCTGCTCGATAAACAGCTGTTGCAGGTTGTCGGCTTCGGTTTTGCTGATGTTTTCGGGCAGGCGCTCCAACACTTGCTGGGCGGTTTGCCATGCTTCGGCCGCTTGGGCGGGGGGCGTGCTGAAAAACAGGTTGCTTTCCACGCGGTTATAAACGGGCTGCAGCAGGGCGGTGAATTTTACGCCGTAGGTACTTTGGTTGCGGCTGCGCAGTTCGTCTTTCAGGCGGGCGTTGGCGAGGTTGACCAGCAGCGGAATCTGCTCGGAAGTATCGGGAGTCCAGTCGTAGAAAGGCTGCCAAGACCAAGCGTTGATGTCGGTGCCGCCGGTGTCGTTAATGGCGGCGCGGCGCAAAGTGGCGCCTGTTAAAAGTTCGGTCGGGCGGTTTTCGACGGCGCGGCGCGGAATATCGGCCAGATATTGCACCAGCAGCGGTTTGATTTTTTCAGACGGCATATTGCTGACGACATAATACGTTGTGGGTGCGGAGGCAAGTTGCCGCCATCGTTGAAGCAGAGCGGTTTGGGTTAGCGCGCGGATTTCCCCGCTGTTTTGCGCGCGGCTTTCGGGGCGGCCGTAGCGCAGCAGTTCCAATTCCTGCTCTTGCCGTCCGGGCACGGATTGCAGGTAAACGGGGTGGCGCAGGGCGGCGGTTTCAAGCGTGCTTTGCCAGTGTTCGGCGGCGGGGTCGGTTTGGCGGCTGCGGTAAAGTTGCAGCAGGGCTTCGAGTGTTTGCTGCGGCGCTTGGATATCGGTGGTTTGGCGGTCGCTTTCAAGGCGGTAGCGGTAAGCGATGCCTTGCTGTTGCTGCCATTGTTTGAACGATTGGCTGCCGAAGTTGGCGGGGGCGGAGCGGGAAACCACATCGGCCGCCAACTGTGCCTGCCACGCACTGAAGCTGTTTTGTTGGTAGCCGCCGTCGGTCACGGCTCTGAAATAGATTTTGCTGCCTGCCACGGCTTTTTGCAGCAGCACGGCTTTGTCTCCGTTGCTAAATTGCAGGTAGCTGACTTTATTGTGGTTGTCGAAACCTTCCGACATCAGCCTGCCTTGCCCTTTGTGTTGCGGGAAAGCGGTTGTTGCGGTTACGGCGTTGCTCGCGGCGGTCGGGGCTGTTTCCGGCCGGTTGCGTTTGGATTCGGCTGCCGCCGGGGCAGGCCGGGGCGGTTGGCCGGCAAGGGCGGGAACGCCTTCGGGGGCTTGGATGATGGTGAGGCGGTCGGGTGCGTTCAGCCATTCGGCAATGCGTTTGTTAACGGCGGCGGCGCTGATGCGGTAAAGTTGGCCGCGTTCGACGGCCTGGTTGTCGGGCGTGGGCACGGGCTTGCCCGCCAACACGGTGTCGTCGGCCAGTTGCACGATGTGTGGCAAATCGTCGGGTAGTGCGGGAACGGTGCGCATATGGTTGTGCAGCACTTTGCGGTAGGCGGCGGTTTCTTCGTCGGTGGCGGGCTGTTGTTTGATGTTTTCTATGGTTTGGCCGAGCAGGTTGAGTGTTTCTTGCTGTGTATCTGCGGCGGCATCCGCATAAAAGCCCAGCGAACCGGTTTGTTTGCCGATGTTGCCGAGTTTGAAAGAGACGGGCTGCCCCATGTTTTGCAGGCGGTGGTTGATGGTATGGGCGGCAAAATTGTCGAGCAGGCGGTGGTAGTATGCCTGGCTGCCGCTGCTTTGCGACGGGGCGTTGTTGAAACGGTAAACCAATGCCAGTTTGGTTTCGGTATTGTCTTTATCGTGCACACGGGCGGTGCGCGGCGTATCGGTGAGTTTGGGTTCGTATTCGCCGGCGGTGCGCTCGGGCAGGGTGGTGGGTTTCAGACGGCCTAAGTGTTCTTCGATGGCGACGGCGGTTTTTTTGGGGTTGAGATCACCCGCAACCACCAATACGGCGTTGTTGCTGCCATACCATGTGTTGTGGAAGCGGTTGGCCGTTTCTGCCTGCGCGGTTTCGATGGCGGTTTTGCTGCCGATGGGGGCATAGCGCGCGCTACGGGAGCCGCTGTGCAGCAGGGCGTGGTGTTGCCGGCTTAAGCGGTGTTGCAGGGTTTGCTGGCTGCGCCATTCGCCCAGCACCACTTGCTGTTCTTTGGCCCAATCGGCGGCGGAAAAGGTTTGCGGGGTGAGAATCTGCCGGTAAACGGCTAAGGCGTCTTTAAGCTGCCGCCTGCCGTAGGGCGGCGTGAGCATGTAGCGGGTGTGGTGGTAGCCGGTTTGGGCATTGTAGTGCCGCCCCATCTGCCAGCCTTCGGCATTGAGGTAACTGCCCAAGCCTTGCGGAAATGCGGGGGAACTTTGGAACACCATGTGTTCGGTGATATGGGCGATGCCTTCTTCGCCGTCGTTTTCGTCGGCGGTGCCTGCGTTGATTTGCAGGCGCAGCACCAGGCGGCGGTCGGCGGAAGGCACTTTGAAAATATGGTAGGCCAAGCCGTTGTCGAGCCTGCCTTCGATATATTCGGCCTGGCCTGCGCACGCAGCGGCGGCTGTGAAAACTGCTGCGGCGAACAGCAGCAAACGCGAAAGTAAGAGCATATTGTAATGTGTCGGTTTAAGGCCCGGCGGCATACGGCGGGGCGGTATTTTTATAGGTTTGCGCGGCACGGAAGGATTGCCGATGGCAAATGTGGTTGCTTTGAAACTGCCTTAAACTGCATCCGCATCCGGCTTTTTTGCAAAGACCTCATTATGCCTGTTTTTAATTATATTGAATACACAAGGCCGTCTGAAAACAAGAAATTACGGTTTTCAGACGGCCTGATGCAACCAATTAACCAACATTTCTGCCTGCCGCATCAGGCACTCAGCTGCGGAAACAGGGCTTTCAGGCCGGCCACGATGATTTCCACCGATACCGCGGCCAGCAGCATCCCCATGATGCGGTTGAGAATGGTGAGGCCGGTGTCACCCAGTTTTTTGCTCACACGGGCGGCGGCCATTAGCACGATATAGCAGATCAGGCTGATAATCAGGCCGGCCGCCAGAATAGACAGGGTGTCTTTATAGTGTTTGGCGGCCGAGGCATAAATAATCACGGTGGAAATGCCGCCCGGGCCTATCATCATGGGAATCGCCAGCGGCACCACGGCGATGGCACCGATGCTCTGCATCTGTTTGGGGCGGATGGTGATATCGTTGCTCTCGTCGGTGCCGACATCGGGTTTGGCAGGGTTGTTGCCCTGGTTCATCATCGAAATGGCGATGAGCAGCACCAAAATGCCGCCGCCCACCTGAAACGCGCCGACGCTGATGCCGAACAGCCGCAGCATCACGCCGCCGGTGAGGGTGAAGGCGGTGATGGCAATCAGCACGGTGAGCGAAGCCACCTGCGCCACTTTGCGCCGCTCGCGCGTGCTCAGGTTACGGGTGAGGTCGAGATAGATCGACAGTGCGCCGAAAGGGTTGATCAGCACCATAAATGCCAGAATCAGCTTGCCGATTTCCATGCCTATCATGGGGTTTTCCTTTTATTGTATCGGGAGGAAACGCTTTCAGACGGCCTCCGGAATGCAGAGGCCGTCTGAAAAATATTTAAACGGGTTTGTTGTCTGTCAGCGCCGCTGGTTGCTGATGCCCATCAGCAAAGCCAACACCACCATAATCGACAGCGTGGCGGTGCCGCCGTAGCTCACCAGCGGCAGCGGCACGCCCACCACGGGCAGAATGCCGCTGACCATGCCCATGTTGACGAAAGCATAGCAGAAAAACGTCATCGTGAGTGCGCCTGCCAGCGTGCGGCTGTATAGCGTTGGGGCTTTGGCGGCGATATAGAGGCCGCGCCCGAGTATTAGCAGATAAATCACCAGCAGCAATATATTGCCGATTAAGCCGAATTCTTCGCCGTAAACGGCGAAAATAAAGTCGGTGGTGGCTTCGGGGATATAGTCGAGATGGGTTTGCGTGCCGTTGAGCCAGCCCTTGCCCCAAACGCCGCCGGAGCCGATGGCTATCATCGACTGCAAAATATGGTAACCCGCACCGAGCGGGTCTTTGGTGGGGTCGAGCAGGGTGAGCACGCGCGTTTTCTGATAATCGTGCATGCCGTAGTTCCAGATCAGCGGCAGCGCGGCCACAAAACCGATAACGGCGGCAAAAATCACTTTCCACGGCAGCCCGGCAAAAAACACCACAAACAGCCCCGAAGCCATAATCAGAATGGCGGTGCCGAGGTCGGGCTGTTTCAGAATCAGCGTGCCCGGCACCAGCACCAGCGCGATGGCGGCCAGATAGTGATACCAGCGCAGCGACATTTCATAACGCTGGAAAAACCACGCCACCATCATCGGCAGGCCGATTTTCATGATTTCAGACGGCTGGATACGCACCACGCCGATATCAAGCCAGCGTTGCGCGCCGTTGACGGTAACGCCGAAAAAATGCACGCCCAAAAGCAGCACCACGCCGGCGATATACATGGGCGGGGCGAACACCGCCAGCGTTTGCGGGTGGGTTCTGGCGATAAACCACAGCAAAACAAAGCCCAATACGGTGTGCAGGGTTTTGTTTTCGAGTTGGCCGATGTCTTGGCCGTCGGCGGAATAAAGCAGAAACAGGCTCATGATGTAAACCGCCAGCATGGCGTAAAACAGCCACGGATCCATGGGTTGCCATATGGCACGTTTGATTCTGCCGGGCAAAGTGTCTTCGTTGATATTCAAGGTGCTGCTCCTGAGGCCGTCTGAACGTTGCCGGCGACGCCGTAGGCTTGTTGGAACACCGATGCCGCAGGCAAAGAGGTGGGGGCGCCGGTTACGGTTTGCGGGGTGTTTTCCTGCTGCACGGCGGAGGCGTCGGCAGGTTGGGCGACGCCGGCCGGGGCTTGGCCTGCTTTCAGAGTGAGCAGGTAATAGTCGGTTAAGCTGCGCGCCAACGGTGCGGCGCTGGCGCCCCAGCCGCCGTTTTCCAGCAGCACGGCGATGGCGATTTGCGGTTTTTCCACCGGCGCGAACGAAATAAACCAAGCGTGGTCGCGGTGTTGTTCGGCCAGTGCGGCGGCATTGTAGCGCGCGCCCTGTTTGATCTGCACCACTTGTGCGGTGCCGGTTTTGCCGCCCATGGTGTATGGCAGGCCCTGGCCGATGCGGTAGGCAGTGCCGCCCGGTTGCAGCACTTTGGCCATCGCTTGCTTAACGTATTCGAAATTGCTCTGTTTGAACGGAATGCTGCGTTCGGGTTTGGGGTCGATCAGCGTGATTTCGCGCCGCTCGTGGTCGAGCAACTCTTTAACCAGATGCGGGCGGTACACTACGCCGTCGTTGGCGAGCGAAGCGGTGGCATGCGCCATTTGCAGGGGCGTGTAGGCGTTATAGCCCTGGCCTATGCTCACCGAAACCATTTCGGAAGGATGCCATTCGCGCGCTTTCGGGTCTTTCGATTTGGCGAAACGTTTGGCTTTCCATTCGCGCGAGGGCAGAATGCCTTTGTATTCGTTGGGCAAATCAATGCCGGTGGGCGAACCCAAACCGAATTCGGCCAGATAAGGGTCGGTTTTGTCGATACCCAGCTCGTAGCCCAAGCGGTAGAAGAATGTGTCGGACGATACTTGAATCGCTTTGCTCAGGTTGGCCGAGCCGTGGCCGCGGCGCACCGAATCACGGAACAGGTGGCGCGAGCCGGGAATGCTCCATGCACCGGGCGCGGGCACCACCGTGGTTTGGGTGATTTTGCCGCTTTCGAGCAAGGCCATGCCCATAAACGGTTTGAAGGTGGAGCCGGGCGGATACAAACCTTGCGTAACACGGTTGATGAGCGGGCGCTGCCAATCTTCGTTGAGCGCTTTCCAAGTGTCGCTGTCGATGCCGTCGATAAACAGATTGGGGTTGAACGAGGGTTTGGATACAAACGCCAGTACGCCGCCCGTTTGCGGGTTGAGGGCGACAATCGCGCCGCGCCGGCCGTTCATCAGGCGGTCGGCTTCTTGCTGAAGGCGGATATCCATAGCCAGCCGCAGCGTTTGGCCGGTTTTGGCGGGCACGGTTTTCAACACGCGCACCACATGGCCGTAAGCGTCTTTTTCCACTTCCTGATAACCTGGCGCACCGTGAAGCTGGCGTTCGTAAAAGCTTTCCAAGCCAGACTTGCCGATGTGGGTGCTGCCGCGGTAGAGCGAAACAAGGTCTTCTTCTTCGAGCTTTTGCTGGTCGCGGTCGCTGATGCGGCCGATGTAGCCGAGAAAGTGCGCCGTTAATTCGGGATAACGGTAGTTGCGGAACGTGCGCGCGTTGATTTCCACGCCTTTGAAACGGTAGAGCTGGGCGGAAAGTCGGGCGGCTTCGTCGGGTTGCAGTTTGAGCTTGAGCGGAATATTTTCAAAAGAACGGTATTCGGCACGGAATTTTTTAAAGCGCTTCAAATCGCCGGCGGTGATGTCCACATATGCCCGCAAGGCTTCGATGGTGTCGTCTATTTTGCCTTCGATTTCGCCGGGCATGATTTCAAGCGAATAAGCGGGATAATTGCTGGCTAGCACCACACCGTTTGCATCGACGATTTCCCCGCGTATCGGCGGAGTGGGCACCAGAGAAATGCGGTTGGTGTTGGCTTGGGCCACATATTCGTGGTGTTTGAACACTTGCAGATACACAAACCTGCCCAAAAGCACCGCAAACAGAACCACCATCAATGCAAACGCCAATGCCAGCCGCAACACGAAATCGCGTTGCCGGCTGGCCACATCGTGATCGTGGCCGGTGTATTGGTAGAGGTTGTTATCCATCAGCGTAAACGGCGGGAGTTAAGCAGACCGAGCATGATTTTGCTCAACAAAGGCCACAGCAGCGCGCCGACGAACGGTGCGGCAAAGCCCTGCCAGTCGGCGAAGCGGTGATCGTGCATCAGGCGCACCAAAGCCATCACGGCCTGATTGCAGAGCAGGGCGCCCAACACCGCTATTGCCTGTATGCCGTGGCTGTGCACCATAATCTGCCGTTGCCGCTGCTGCACCAAAAATACCATCACCATATATGACAACGCATGCTGGCCGAGCGGCGCAGCGGTGCCGACATCGGCCAGCAGGCCCACGATAAACGCCGTGCCCACACCGACCGATTGGGGTTTGTATAACGCCCAATAAAGCAGCACCAGCGCGGTAAATTCGGGCAGCCAGAAAAACGTTTCAAACGGAAACGGCATAAAATCCAGCAACATGGCAAGCACGAAGCCGGATACGATAATGCGCTTTGGCACGCGGTTGTGAAACTCTTCGAAATCAGTCATGGCCGGGATTAAGGGCAGGTGGCTGTTGTTGCGGCAGCACCAACACATGTTTGCTGCTTCTGAACCCCGAAAGCGGTTTCAGGCCGACGCGGTAATAAGGCGTGCCCGCCGCGCGGGAAACCTGTTCCACTTTGGCCACGGGAATGCCTTCGGGATAAACACTGTCGAGGCCGGAAGTGAGCAGAAGGTCGCCGGGGCGCAAATCGGCATCGGCGGGGAAATAGCGCAGGCTGACCGCGCCGCCGCTGCCGTAAAGCAGGCTGCGCACGCCCGTGCGCGCCACCATCACGGGCACGATGGTTTTGCTGTTGGTGAGCAGCGTTAATTCGGCGCTCAAAGGCTGCACCTGCGTAATCTGGCCGATTAAGCCGTTTTGGTCGATAACCGCGTCGCCTTCTTTCAAGCCGCTGCGACTGCCTTTGTTAACGATTAATTTGTCGGACAGCGGATCTTTGCTGTTTGAAATCACTTCCGCACCGCCGGTGATGCTGATACCGCTTTGTTGCAGGCCGTATAGCTTCTTCATTTCGGCCAGTTCGCGCGTTTGCAGCTCGGAACGGGCGGCCAGCAGTTTCAGACGGCCGTTTTCTTCGCTCAGGCGTTTGTTGTCGGCCATGAGATTGGCCTGCGACTGCATAAACCCGCTCACATAACGGTAAAGGTTTACCGGCTGGTTGGCCAACCATTGCAGCGGGTAAAGCGCCGTAGCCGCATAGCCTTTGGCGTGCTGCACGGCGGCATAGCGGTTGTCGAGCAGCATCAGCGCCACGCTGGCAATCGCCAGCACAATCAGCTTGCTTGCGGGTTTGACGCCTTTTTTGGCAAAGTTTAATGAAGGTTCGGACATATTTTCAGACGGCCTGTCTGCGGTTTACAAAATCGGTATTGTATTAGGGATTGACCACAAAAATCGAATTCAGTTTGCCGATCATATCCAAAGCCTTGCCCGAACCGCGCGCCACACAGGTAAGCGGATCTTCGGCAATCATCACCGGCAGGCCGGTTTCTTCGGCCAGCAGACGGTCCAAACCCTTAAGCAGCGCACCGCCGCCGGTGAGCACCAGACCGCGCTCGGCTATATCGGCCCCCAGCTCGGGCGGCGTTTGTTCCAAAGCGTTTTTCACCGATTGCACGATTTGGTTGAGCGGCTCGGTTAAAGCTTCCAGCACTTCGTTTGAGCTGATGGTAAACGCGCGCGGGATGCCTTCGGCCAAGTTGCGGCCTTTCACTTCGATTTCGTTCACCTCCATGCCGGGGAAGGCGGAGCCGATTTTGGTTTTGATTTCTTCGGCGGTAGCCTCGCCGATCAACATACCGTAGTTGCGGCGCACATAATTGATGATGCTCTCGTCAAACGCATCGCCACCCACACGGATAGAGTGCGAATACACCACGCCGGAAAGCGAAATCACGCCCACTTCGGTGGTGCCGCCGCCGATATCCACCACCATGCAGCCGGTAGGCTCTTCAATCGGCAAACCCGCGCCGATGGCCGCCGCCATCGGCTCTTCAATCAGGTTCACGCTCGATGCGCCCGCCGCCAAAGCCGAATCGCGGATAGCCTTGCGCTCCACCTGAGTCGAACCGCAGGGCACGCAAATCACGATGCGCGGCGCGGCGGCGAAGCGGCTGTTGTTCACCTTTTTGATAAACTGTTTGAGCATTTTTTCGGTAACGTTGAAATCAGCAATCACCCCGTCTTTCATCGGGCGTATCGCTTGGATGCTGCCCGGTGTGCGCCCCAGCATTTTCTTGGCTTCGGTGCCCACGGCCAAAATCGCGCTTTTGCCGTGCGCGGCATCGTTCTGCATGGCCACCACCGAAGGCTCGTCCAGCACAATCCCCTTGTTGCGTATATAAATCAAAGTGTTGGCCGTACCCAAATCAATAGCCAAATCGTTGGAGAAATAGCGGGTGAGAAAGCGAAACATAGACATTTCCTGATGCAGATATAGTTGTTAACGATAAAAGAGAATGGCGGCACGGCTTTTTCAGACGGCCTTTTATTATTAAAATGCCTAGAAATCACCATGCCGAAAGATTGGGTTTCGGTTATAATCGCCCGCTAAACGGAGCAATAACCGGATAAACGCGTAATAATACCCCAGTTTCGGTATTTGCAGAATTAATTTTAAGGATTTTTTATGGTACTCACCCTGAGCGATGTAGAGAAAATCGCCCGTCTTTCCCGCCTGAGCCTTACCGAAGCGGAAAAAGCACAAAACCTGAAAGAATTGAATGACATATTTTCGTTAGTGGAAAAAATGCAAACGGTGGATACCGACGGCATAGAGCCGATGGCACACCCGCACGAAGTTGCCCTGCGCCTGCGCGAAGATACCGTAACCGAAACCGACCGTGCAGCCGAATACCAAGCCGTTGCCCCCGAAGTACGCAACCGTTTGTATATCGTTCCCCAAGTAATTGAAGAGTAATTGAGAAGTTTTCAGACAGGCATTTCCCCCAAACAAATGCCTGTCTGAAAACCGCAAATATTATCCGATTCACAAGATAGAACCATGACCGCCTACACCCTCAAACAAGCCAGCGAACTGCTGCAAGCAAAAAAAATCTCCGCCGTTGAGCTGGCGCAGGAATATCTGGCCGCCATCGATGCCAAAAACCCCGCCATCAACGGCTACATCACCTTAGACAAAGAAAAAACCTTGGCCGAAGCGAAAGCCGCCGATGCGCGCATTGCCGCCGGTAACGCCACTGCGCTGACCGGTGTGCCGGTTGCCTATAAAGACATTTTCTGCCAAACCGGCTGGCGTTCGGCCTGCTCGTCCAAAATGCTCGATAACTACGTATCGCCGTACACCGCCACCGTGGTGCAAAACCTGCTCGATGCCGGTATGGTTACGCTCGGCCGCACCAATATGGACGAATTCGCCATGGGCTCCACCAACGAAACCTCGTTTTACGGTGCCACCAAAAACCCGTGGAATTTGGAAAATGTGCCCGGTGGCTCATCCGGCGGTTCCGCCGCCGTGGTCGCCGCCCGCTTGGCACCGGCCGCACTCGGTTCCGACACCGGCGGCTCCATCCGCCAGCCCGCCTCGCACTGCGGCATCACCGGCATCAAACCCACCTACGGCATCGTTTCCCGTTTCGGCATGGTTGCCTATGCCTCCAGCTTCGACCAAGCCGGCCCGATGGCGCAAACCGCCGAAGACTGCGCGATTTTGTTAAACAGCATGGCAAGTTTTGATACGCGCGATTCCACCAGTTTGGAACGCGAAAAAGAAGACTACACCCGAGATTTAAACCAACCGCTCAAAGGCTTGAAAGTCGGTCTGCCGAAAGAATACTTCGGCGCGGGCAACAGCGCAGATGTTCAGACGGCCTTACAAAACACCATCGATTTGCTCAAGGCACAAGGCGCCGAAATGGTGGATGTGAGTCTGCCGCAAACCGAGTTATCCATTCCCGCCTATTATGTGCTTGCATCAGCCGAAGCCAGCACCAACCTGTCGCGCTACGACGGGGTGCGCTACGGCCACCGCGCCGCCCAATTCGGCGATTTGGAAGAAATGTACAGCAATACCCGCGCCGAAGGCTTCGGCAGCGAAGTGAAGCGCCGCATCATGATCGGCACTTATGTATTGAGCCACGGCTATTACGATGCTTATTACCTGAAAGCGCAAAAACTGCGCCGCCTTGTCGCCAATGATTTTCAGACGGCCTTGCAGCAATGCGACGTGATTCTTGCCCCCGCCGCGCCGACCACCGCGCCCAAACTCGGCAGCGACATCCACGACCCGGTGCAAATGTATTTGAGCGACATCTACACCATCGCCGTCAACCTCGCCGGCCTGCCCGCGCTGACCTTACCCGCCGGTTTCGGCTCAGACGGCCTGCCCGTGGGCGTGCAGTTAATCGGTAATTATTTTGCCGAAGCCAAGATTTTAGGCGTGGCGCATCAGATGCAGCTGAATAGTGATTGGCATAGCAAAATGCCGACGTGAAACACGGCTGGCCGTCTGAAAAATGAATTTGTTTTTCGATACCCACTTGGCCGAAGGCTATAAAAGTGCATCACAAATCATCAGAGTGTTAACGGAAAGCTGGATGGGTGCGCAAGTTTATTGCCCGAATTGCGGTTGCAAGCCGATTCAGAAGGCAGCCAATAACCGTCCGGTGCAGGATTTTTTGTGTGCTATATGCAATGAACAGTTTGAATTAAAAAGCAAAAAAGCAAAAACTGCTGGCAAAAAGATTAATGACGGCGCTTATCAAACTATGATTGAACGCATTCAGGCCGATGACAACCCGAATTTCTTTTTTTTGTCGTATAGGAAAGAGGATTATTCTGTACAGCAACTGATGCTGGTACCGAAACATTTTATGACGGTTGAGATGATTATCCGTCGCAAGCCGTTACCGCCAACAGCAAAGCGGGCGGGCTGGGTCGGTTGCACGATAGACTTAAGTAAAGTGCCCGAGAGCGGCAAAATTCTCTTGATTCAGCAACAGCAGGTTGTTGCCCCTGAAACAGTACGCGCCCAATGGCAAGCAAACTTGTTTTTACGGCAGCAACAAAGCAACGGAAAAGGTTGGTTACTGGCTATTATGAAATGCTTGGAGCAATTGCCTGAAACATTTGATTTGAAGCAGATTTATGCGTTTGAAGCAAAATTGGCTCTACAGTTTCCTAAAAACAAACATGTTAAAGATAAAATCCGCCAGCAGTTACAAATTTTGCGTGATCAGGGCGTGATTGAGTTTTCAGCCCGCGGGCAGTATCGGAAATCTAAATCGTCTTAAAGATAAGATATATTAAATATATTTTAATATTCAATTGGTTAAATTTTAGAGAAAGACCCCTATGACTTGGGAAACCGTAATCGGACTGGAAATCCACGTCCAACTGAACACGCAATCGAAAATTTTCAGCGGCGCATCAACTGCATTCGGCGCCGAGCCGAATGCACACGCCAGCGTGGTGGAGTGTGCGCTGCCGGGCGTGCTGCCGGTAATGAACCGCGAAGTGGTGGAAAAAGCCATCAAACTGGGGTTGGCCTTGGATGCCAAAATCAATCAGAAAAACGTGTTCGACCGCAAAAACTATTTTTATCCCGATTTGCCTAAAGGCTATCAAATCAGCCAGTTGGATCTGCCGATTGTGGAGCACGGCAAGCTGGAAATCGTGGTGGGCGATGAAGTCAAAACCATCAACGTTACCCGCGCGCATATGGAAGAAGATGCCGGCAAATCAGTACACGAAGGCTTGAACGGTGCCACCGGTATCGACTTGAACCGCGCCGGCACGCCGCTATTGGAAGTGGTGTCAGAGCCGGAAATGCGTTCCGCCGCCGAAGCAGTGGCATATGCCAAAGCCTTGCACGGTTTGGTTACTTGGCTGGACATTTGCGACGGCAATATGGCCGAAGGCTCGTTCCGCATCGATGCCAACGTATCGGTGCGCCCCAAAGGCCAGTCTGAATTCGGTACGCGCCGCGAGATTAAAAACCTCAATTCGTTCCGCTTTTTGGAGCAGGCGATTAATTACGAGGTGGAAAGCCAGATCGAAATCATCGAAGACGGCGGCAAAGTGCAGCAGGCCACCATGCTGTTCGATCCCGACAAAGGCGAAACCCGCGTGATGCGCCTGAAAGAAGACGCGCACGATTACCGCTATTTCCCCGATCCCGACCTGTTGCCGGTGATGATTTCAGACGGACAGATGCAGGCGGCCAAGGCAGCGATGCCCGAATTGCCGAAAGAAATGGCTGCCCGTTTCGTGGCCGATTACGGCGTGAGCGACTACGACGCCCGCTTGCTGACCGCCACCCGCGCCCAAGCCGCTTTTTTCGAGCAGGCTGCGCAACAAAGCGGGCAGGGCAAGTTAACCGCCAACTGGATGAACGGCGAGCTGGCGGCCACCTTGAACAAAGAAGGTTTAAGCCTGTCTGAAAGCCCGATTCAAGCCGACCGCTTGGCCGGTTTGGTGGCGAAAATCGCCGACGGCACCTTGAGCAGCAAATTGGCCAAACAGGTATTCGAAGCGATGTGGGGCAGCGATTTGAACGCCGAAGCCATTATCGAACGCGATGGCCTGAAACAGATGACCGATACCGGCGCCATCGAGAAAATCATCGACGAAGTATTGGCCAACAACGCCAAGTCGGTGGAGGAATACAAAGCGGGCAAAGAAAAAGCGTTTAACTCGCTGGTCGGCCAGGTGATGAAGGCCAGCAAAGGCAAAGCCAACCCGCAGCAGGTGCAGGAATTGATGAAGGCGAAATTGGCCGGTTAGCAGTTAGACCGAGATATTTACAAAAATATCTTAAGGCCGTCTGAAATGGGTTTCAGACGGCCTTAATAATATATTGCGGTATGGTACCGTTAAACCCGCACGATGCGCTGCACCTGCGGGATGACGTGCAGGGCGCGGATAATGTCGTTGAGCTGCTCGGTGTTTTTTACTTTCAGGAAGAATTTGAACTCGATAAATCCTTCCGTGCCGGGTTGTTTCTGCGGTGTTTCCACCGATTCGATATCGGCACCCGATGATGAAATCGCCTGAGCCATCGAAGCCAGCAGGCCGCGGGTGTCGCGGGAGCCGACCACCAAAGTGGCGCGGAAACTTTGGTCGGTGATGCTTTCCCAATCGGCATCGAGCTGTTGGTCCGGGTCGGCTTTCAGCATATTTGGGCAGGTGTCGCGGTGGATAACCAGCCCTTGGTCTTTGATCAGCAGGGCGCGGATGGCATCGCCGGGCAGGGGTTGGCAGCATTGTGCCAAATGCACACGGCCGGTTTCGCCGCCGTTGATTTTAATCGGGCTTAAGCGCACTTCGCCGCCGAAATGCTCGCCGGCAAGCTCGGCAATGTGCATGGCTACGGTAACGGGCAGGGTATGGCCCATGCCGACGTTATAGAGCACGTCTTCAAACGTGGTTTGCTTGTTGTTGAGGTCTTCCAGATATTTTTCTTTAAGGCCGTCTGAAAGCAGGATATTTTGCGGCAGCAGGCTGGAAAGGGCTTTTTGCAGCAGGTTTTCGCCCAAAGTTACCGCATCTTTGCGGTTCATATTTTTGATGTAGTTGCGGATGGCGCTGCGGGCGCGGCTGGAAACGGCGAAATTGAGCCAGGCCGGGTTGGGTTTGGCTTGCTCGGAAGTGATGATTTCCACCGAATCGCCGGTTTTCAGTTTGGTGCGCAGCGGCATCATGGTATTGTTGATGCGGGCTGCCACGGTTCGGTGGCCGATGTCGGTATGTACGGCATAGGCAAAGTCGATAGGGGTGGCGCCTTTGGGTAGTGCCAGAATTTTTCCTTTCGGTGTAAGGATATACACTTCATTGGGGAATAGATCGACTTTAACGGCTTCAAAAAACTCCATGGCGTTGGCACTGCCGGCCTGTAGGTCGAGAATGTTTTTCAGCCAGCGGTTGGTGTGCAGTGTGGCCTGATCGACGGTGCTTTCGCCGGATTTGTAGATCCAGTGCCCGGCCACGCCGCCTTCGGCCACGGCGTCCATTTCCCAAGTGCGTATCTGCACTTCGATGGGCAGGCCGTAGGGGCCGACCAGCGTGGTGTGCAGGCTTTGGTAGCCGTTGCTTTTGGGGATGGCGATATAGTCTTTGAAGCGGCCGGGCTTGGGTTGATACAGGCTGTGCAGGGCACCGAGTGCGGCATAACAGGCGGGAATGCTGTTCACAATCACGCGAAAGCCGTAAATATCCATCACATCGGCGAAACGCAGGTTTTTGGCCTGCATTTTTTGGTGGATGCTGTAAAGGTTTTTTTCGCGGCCTTTGATTTTGGCTTCGATATTGGCGTCAACCAAGCGCACGCTGAAAGCACGCAATACTTTGCCGACCACGTCGCGGCGGTTGCGGCGGCTGGCCTTCATGGCTTTTTGCAGGGTTTCGTAGCGGCGCGGGTGCAGGTTTTGGAAAGATAAATCCTGCAATTCCTGATAGGCGTTGTTCAGGCCGATGCGGTTGGCGATTTGGGCATAGATTTCCAGCGTTTCCTGCGCGATGCGGCGGCGCTTTTCGGGGCGCATCGAGCCGAGCGTGCGCATATTGTGCAGGCGGTCGGCAAGCTTTACCACAATTACGCGCACGTCTTTGGTCATGGCCAGAATCAGTTTGCGGAAGCTTTCGGCCTGATGTTCGGCCTGGCTGTTGTATTCGAGTTTTTCAAGTTTGGAGAGACCGTCGACCATTTCGGCGATGGTTTCGCCGAATTCGGCGGCCATTTCGAGCTTGGTAACGCCGGTGTCTTCAAGTACGTCGTGCATCACGCCGGCACACAGGCCCTGTATGTCCATATGCCACACGGCCAGTTGCGTGGCCACCGCCAGCGGGTGGGTAATGTAGGGTTCGCCGCTTTTGCGGGTTTGGCCGTCGTGGGCGTGAAAAGCGAAGGCGCAGGCTTTTTCAAGCTGTTCCTGCTCTTTGCCGTTCAAATAGGAAGCCGTGCGGAACAGCAGGTTGCGGGCTTCGGCCGTTAACGGGTCGTATGGGGCGGTGGGTTGCGGCGCACGCATTCAGACGGCCTTGTGCGGTTATTTGCTGCGCTTGAGCAGCTCTACGCCGATTTCGCCGGCGGCGATTTCGCGCAGGGCGGTAACGGTGGGTTTGTTGTTGCGAACATCGTCAACCAGCGGTGCGGTGCCGTTTTCGAGCTGGCGGGCGCGGCGGGCGGCGGTGAGGGTGAGGTCGAAGTGATTGGGGATTTTGGTAACGCAGTCTTCTACGGTGATTCGTGCCATTTTGTCGGATGCTTTCTCGTTATGAACGGTTAAAAAGAAAATAAGGGCATATTGTCGCTGTTTTTTAAGAATTTTCCAACAGGTTTTCAACAAACAGCCGTTGTGAGGATTGTTTGAGGCGGTGCGATTTGATGATGGAAAGCAAATCGGCCTCGGCCTCGGCCAGATCGTTGTTTACGACAACATAATCGAATAAAAACGCCTGCTCGATTTCGCGGCGGGCTTTGCTCAAACGTTTGGCCACTACTTCGGGGCTGTCGGTGCCGCGGCCGGTTAACCGTTCGGCCAAAACTTTAAACGAAGGCGGCAGAATGAAGATGCTGCACACATCGGGCCATACGCGGCGCACTTGTTCGGCGCCTTGGATGTCGATTTCCAAAATCACGTCGTAGCCCTGTTCGCGCAACAGGTTCACGCCTTCCACGCTGGTGCCGTAATAATTGTCGAACACTTTGGCGTGTTCGAGAAAAGCGCTTTCGCCGATTAACTTTTCAAATTCTGCGGTACCGACAAAATAATAATGGCGGCCGTGTTCTTCGCCTGTCCGGGGTGCGCGGGTGGTGTGGGAGACCGATACGCGGATATCGTCGTGGTGTTGGGTAAGGCGGGAAACCAGCGTGGTTTTGCCGGTGCCGGAGGCGGCGGAGATAATGAAAATATTGCCTTTGGATGATGCTTGCATGGTAACGGGCCGGGAGGGAAATTGCCGCTTATTATGCCACAGCGGCAGACGGGGCGACAACGGGCGCCAAGCTTTGCTACAATTATCAGTTTGTTGGTTAACGAATTGAGGACAAGGTCGATATGTTGATTCATCCCGATGTGATGGGCGTGGGCAAGCTGTATGAAAAAATCCGCAAAGTGCCCGACTGGCCGAAAAAAGGCATTTTGTTTCATGATATTACGCCCGTATTGCAAAGCCCCGAATATTTCCGCCTGTTGGTGGACCTGTTGGTTTACCGCTATATGGGGCAGAAAATCGACGTGGTGGCCGGTTTGGATGCGCGCGGATTCATCATCGGAGCGGCTTTGGCCTACCAGTTGAATGTGGGTTTTGTGCCTATCCGCAAAAAAGGCAAGCTGCCGTTTGAAACGCTGTCGCAAAGCTATGCGCTGGAATACGGCGAAGCAACGGTGGAAATCCATACCGATGCCGTTCAGAAGGGCGCACGCGTGTTGTTGGTGGACGATTTGGTGGCCACGGGCGGCACCATGCAGGCGGGCATTGAATTAATCCGCAAACTCGGCGGCGAAATCATCGAGGCGGCGGCGATTTTGGAATTTACCGACCTGCCCGGCGGGGCCAATATCCGCAACCACGGTGTGCCGCTGTTTACGCTTTATCAAAACGAAGGCTCTATGCCCGCTTGATAACTTTGTTTCGGCACAACGTTTTTTAAATGAAGTAAGGCCGTCTGAACGTTTTCAGACGGCCTTTGTTTGCGAAGCGTTATGCGGGCTTAGAATTTGTATTCGATTTGGCCGCGCACCACGTTTACGTCTTGCTTGTTGCTGCCGACGGTGGCGTTAACCTGTTTGCCGTGCAGGTAGAAAGCATTGAGTTTGAAGTTTTTATAGGGAACGTAGTTGAAGCCGATTTGTGCGCCTTGTACGTTTTTGCTGTAGTCCTCAACCGAAGAAATGCCCGACATCGCACCGACGCGGCGCAGGTTGAAGAACACGTCGTAAGAGTTGCGGACTTCCCATTCGGCTTTTTTGAATCTCACGCCGGTAAAGATGCCGTCGGGCGATACTTTTTTGCCTGCGCTGTCTTTCACACCGGTGAGGTTGGAACGGCTGTAGGCGGCCATTGCGCTCCAGTCGTCATTGATTTTCACGTCGGCGCCGATTTCGCCGAAGAGGGCGTTTTTACGGCTGTTATCAGGCTGTTTCACGTCGTTCAGGTAAACCGCAGTAGCGCCCACATTCACTTTATCGGTTACGGGAATCACGGTTTGTGCAGACACCATCATTTCGCGGCGCACTTCCACGCCCCACGGGTTATCGTTCAAGTGTTTGGTTACGCGGGCAACGGCCACTTTGGTGGGGTATTTGTAGTCGAAAAACAATTCTGCGCCGGTTACTTCGTTGTCGAGAATGCGGCCGTATGAAGAGAATGCGCCGAATTTACCCACGCGGGCTTTGACTTTGTCGTAAACCGTGCCTTCGGCGTAAAGCTTGTTCATGGGCACATCGTGGTCGCCGTTGAACTTGCCGGTTTCCAAATCGATTTGCGGCTCGATTTGGGTAACGATTTTCCAGTCTTTATAAACGCGGGCGGAAAACCATAAATCGGCGTTCAGATGGCTGGCGGTGTTGTTTTTGGCGTTGTCTTCGGTTGCGTAGTTGGCCGCGGTGTCGCCGGAGTCGGCGCGGACGCGGATGGTGCCGTGGGCGCCGAAACGGTCGGGGATAACGTTGTAATCGCTTGAGGCGCGTTTTGCACCGGCGTTCACATAATCATCGGTAGTGGCCAATGCGGCCGCTGTGTTTGCTGCCAAAACAGGGGCGGCGAAGAGGGAAGCACATACGAAAGGCAGGATTTTTTTGGGTTTCATATCATTCATTCTCCAAAAGTTGGGTAAACGGCTGCATCAGAATTATTAACAGGTGAAACACTTCCCCCGAAGTATTCCGAGCCTTGTTTGCCAAGGCTTTTTACAGTGTGCAGTTGCTGTTTTTTGTTAAATGACATCGGTGTCATTTTTATAATTTAAAAAACGGTTGCGTTTTCAAACCGTTTTTTAAACTTTTTTTATGGCGGCTATCGTATTGAAAACAAGTGTTGTCCGTCAAGCGGTTTAACGGTTGGCAAAGCGGGATAGGGCGGCTTTATTGACTTGAATCAATGTAAAAAAATTTCAATGCCGGCCGCATGGTTGGCGCTGGATACATCTGGCCGTCTGAAAAAATATTCCGATTGCCTTGCAGCCTTTTTCAGACGGCCCTGAAACAGAATCCGCCCGAGTGCAAATATGCTATAATTTCATACTTTATATCTTTATATTCGCGAAGGTTTACATTAAATGATTTCTACCAACGGCATTACCATGCAGTTCGGCGCCAAGCCGCTGTTTGAAAACGTGTCTGTGAAGTTCGGCGAAAGCAACCGCTACGGCCTGATCGGTGCCAACGGTTCGGGCAAATCTACTTTTATGAAAATCCTCGGCGGCGACTTGGAGCCGACCAGCGGCGAAGTGGCCATCGAAAACGGCGTGCGTTTGGGCAAGCTGCGCCAAGACCAATTCGCCTACGAAGATATGCGTGTGCTCGACGTGGTGATGATGGGCCACACCGAAATGTGGGCGGCGATGACCGAACGCGATGCGATTTACGCCAACCTCGAGGCCACCGAAGACGACTACATGAAAGCTGCCGAGCTGGAAGCCAAGTTCGCCGAATACGACGGCTATACCGCCGAAGCGCGTGCCGCCGAGCTGTTAAGCGGCGTGGGTATTGAAGAAGCATTGCACAACGCCCAAATGAGCGAAGTCGCCCCGGGCTTCAAACTGCGCGTGTTGCTGGCGCAGGCGCTGTTTTCCAAACCCGACGTTTTGCTGTTGGACGAGCCGACCAACAACCTCGACATCAACACCATCCGCTGGCTCGAAGGCGTGCTCAACCAATACGATTCGACCATGATCATCATCTCGCACGACCGCCACTTTTTGAACGAAGTGTGCACCCATATGGCCGACGTTGACTACAACAGCATCACCATCTACCCGGGCAATTACGACGACTACATGCTGGCTTCGGCCCAATCGCGCGAGCGCGCTATGCGCGACAACGCCAAAGCCAAAGAGAAACTGCAAGAGCTGCAAGAATTCGTGGCGCGTTTCTCGGCCAACAAATCCAAAGCCCGCCAAGCCACCAGCCGTCTGAAACAGGCCGACAAAATCAAATCCGAAATGGTGGAGGTGAAACCCTCAACCCGCCAAAACCCGTATATCCGCTTTGAAACCGACGAAAAATCCAAGCTGCACCGCCAGGCCGTGGAAGTGGACGGTTTGGCCAAGCGCTTTGAAAACCCGTTGTTCAAAAACCTCAATTTTATTCTCGAAGCAGGCGAGCGCCTGGCGGTTATCGGCCCCAACGGCGCGGGTAAATCCACCTTGCTGAAACTGTTGGCCGGTGCGTTCGACAGCCAATATTCGGACGGCCTCACCGCCGATGCAGGCAGCATCAAATGGGCGGAGAAAGCCAATGTGGGCTATTACCCGCAAGACCACGAAAACGATTTCGATGTGAACATGAACCTGACCGAATGGATGCGCCAATGGGGGCAGGAAGGCGACGACGAACAGGTTATCCGCGGCACACTCGGCCGTTTGCTGTTCGGCAGCAACGATGTGGTGAAACAGGTGCAGGTGCTCTCGGGCGGCGAAAAAGGCCGTATGCTCTACGGCAAGCTGATTCTGCTGAAACCCAACGTGCTGATTATGGACGAGCCGACCAACCATATGGACATGGAAAGCATCGAATCGCTGAACATGGCGCTGGAAAAATACAAAGGCACGCTGATTTTCGTGTCGCACGACCGCCAGTTCGTGTCTTCACTGGCCACCCAGATTATCGAGCTGGATGGCAAAGGCGGCTACGAACACTATCTGGGCGACTACGAAAGTTATTTGGAGAAAAAAGGCCTGGTGTAATGCCGGTGCCGAATATCCGCGCGAGCCTTTCAAACACTTGCGCCATACCCGGGTCAAGCCCGGCTATGGCGTGAATACTTTTCAAGCCGATACGGATTGCACAAAGGATAAAAGGCCGTCTGAAATATTTTCAGACGGCCTTTATGTTTTATACCGGCAAAACCGTTAAACCACGGCTTCTTCTTTCTGCTTCTGCGGTTTGGCCAGATTTTCGCGGCTCAAGCCGAACATCAGCAGCAGCGGGCTGGCCACCAGCACCGAAGAGTAGATGCCGAACACGATGCCGATGGTTAAGGCCATGGCAAAGCCGTGCAGCGCGGCGCCGCCGAAAATCAGCATCGAAAGCACCATCGCCTCGGTAGAGCCGTGGGTGATGATGGTACGGCTCATGGTGGCGGTGATGGCATTGTCGATAATTTGCGGCACGGTTTTATTGCGCATCTGCGGTTTGCGGAAGTTTTCGCGGATACGGTCGAATACTACCACCGATTCGTTCACCGAATAGCCCAACACAGCAAGGATACCTGCCAGCACGGTTAGCGAGAATTCCCATTGGAAGAAGGCGAAGCAGCCGAGAATAATGATCACGTCGTGCATATTGGCGATAATCGCCGAAACGGCAAAACGCCACTCGAAGCGCACGGAAAGATAAATGATGATGCCGACAACCACCATGCCCAACGCCAGCAGGCCGTTGGTTACCAATTCGTCGCCTACCTGCGGGCCGATAAATTCGACTTGGCGCAAGGTAACGTCGGGGCTGTCTTGTTTGAGCAGGTTCATCACGTTGTTAGACAACTGGGCCGAAGGCACGCCTTCTTTGTTGGGCAGGCGGATCATAATATGCCGGTTGGTGCCCAAGGCTTGCACCTGAACGTCGCCCAGCTTGAGCGTGTCGAGCCGTTCGCGCATTTTGTTAACGTCGGCACCTTGCTGGTATTGCACCTCCATTACCGTGCCGCCGGTAAACTCGACCGAAAAGTTCAAACCTTTTGTAACCAGAAAGAATACGGCTGCGATAAAGGTTACCAGTGAAATAAACGTTGTGAGCTTACCGTAGCTCATAAACGGGATGTCGCGTTTGATTTTGAATAATTCCATATTGCTTACTCCTTACCGGCCGTTTCGGTTTCGGGTTTCCACACCGAGCCGATAGAAATGCTTTGCAGTTTGCGGCGGCGGCCGTACCACAGGTTAACCAGCGCGCGGAACACCACAACCGACGAATACATCGATGTGAGAATGCCCAAGCAGTGCACCACGGCGAAGCCGCGCACGGGGCCGGAGCCGAAAATCAGCAGGGCGATACCGGCAATCAGCGAAGTGATGTTGGAATCGACGATGGTTGCCCAAGCGTGCTGGAAACCCAAGTTAATCGCCTGCTGCGGCGGCGCGCCCGCACGCAACTCTTCGCGGATACGCTCGTTAATCAACACGTTGGAGTCAATCGCCATACCCAGCGTTAAAGCCAGCGCGGCGATACCGGGCAGCGTTAACGTGGCTTGCAGTGCCGACAGAATCGCAATCAGAAAGAGAATGTTGGTGGTGAGCGCGATGGTGGAAAATACGCCCATCAGGCGGTAATACACCACCATAAACGCAGCAACCGCAGCAAAGCCCCACAGCGTGGAGTGGAAGCCTTTGGAGATGTTTTCTTTACCCAAAGAAGGGCCGATGGTGCGCTCTTCCACGATTTCCATCGGGGCGGCCAGCGAGCCGGCGCGCAGCAGCAGCGAAGTGTCGTTAGCTTCGGCGGTGCTCATGCTGCCGGAAATCTGTACGCGGCCGCCGGTGATGGCGGAGCGGATAACGGGGGCGGTAACCACTTCGGCTTTGCCTTGGTCGATTAACACCATCGCCATGCGTTTGCCCACGTTTTGAGCGGTGAGGTCGGCAAAAATATTGCCGCCGGTGCTGTCGAGGTTAATGTTGACGGCGGGTGCACCCATTTCGTCGAAGCCGGGTTGGGCATCGTTGATGTTGTCGCCGGTCAGCTCAACCTGTTTGTTTACCAACGTGGGTTGCGGCTGCTCGCCAGCGCTGTAAAGCAATTCGTAGCCCGCCGGCACGTTGCCCGCCAAGGCCGCCTGAACTTGGGCGGGATCGTCGGAAACCATGCGTACTTCCAAGGTGGCGGTGCGGCCGATAATATCTTTGGCTTTGGCGGTGTCCTGCACGCCGGGCAGCTGCACCACGATGCGTTCCGCACCCGACTGCTGAATCACCGGCTCGGCCACGCCCAATTCGTTAACGCGGTTGTGCAGGGTGGTGATGTTTTGCTTGAGCGCGTCGGTGCGCACTTTGTTGAGCACCTCCTGCGAAAGCGACAGCACCAGGTTGTTGTCCTGCGGAGTCAGCGTGGCTTCGGGGAAATAATTGCGCAGCTGCGGCAGCGCTTTCTGTAAATCGGCGCTGTCTTGAAACGGCACGATCAGGCTGTTTTCGGTTTGGCGCACGGTGCCGATGCGGATTTTCTGGCGACGCAGTTCGCGGCGGATGTCGCCCGAATAACGCTCGAAAGTTTTCTGCATGGCGGCTTTCATGTCCACCTGCATGGTAAAGTGCACGCCGCCGCGCAAGTCCAAACCCAAAAACATCGGGTTGGCTTTGATTTTGGCCATCCATTCGGGGCTGTCGGCCAGGAGGTTGAGCGCGGTGATATAGCCTTCGCCCATGGTGTTTTCGATTACGTCGCGGGCTTTGAGCTGGGTTTCGGTGTCTTTGAAGCGCACTTTCAGCGAATTATCGGCCACAAACATGCCGTCGGTTTGAATGTTGGCGGCTTTGAGGGCGGCGGCCACACGCGCTTCGGTTTGGTCGTTAATGATGATGGATTGTCGGTTGGTGGATACCTGCACCGCCGGGGTTTCGCCGAACAGGTTGGGCAGGGTGTAGATGATGCCCAAAATAATCGTGGCGGCAATCAGCAGGTATTTCCAAAGCGGATAACGGTTCATGTTAAACCTTTATTTTATAAATACAAACAGCCGCAGCACGAATGCGGCGGCTTTTAAGGCGGCGGGCTTACTCGACTTTGCTGGCGATGGCGTTGCGTTCCACTTCAACTTCCACGCCGCGCGCGATTTCCACGGTGAAAAACTGCTCGCCCACTTTGTTGACCGTGCCTTTGAAGCCCGAAGCCAAAATCACTTTGTCGCCGCGTTTCAGCTCGGCAATCATCGCTTGGTGGGTTTTGAATTTCTTTTGCTGCGGGCGCATAATCAGAAAGTAGAACACCACCAGAATCAGCACCAGCGGGGCGAACTGCATCAGCATATTGGGTTGGGCGGCATCGGCGGCATAAGCAAAATCAATCATATTGTCCATTCCTTAACTTGTTGGCGGGTGGCAAACCGTTTGGATTGCCGTCGGAAATAGGCTATTCTAAAGGGCAGGGCGGATTTTTCCAAGAAGTTTCCGTATGGATTAACCATAAATTGCTCAAAGGCCGTCTGAAAAACCACGCTGCGGCATTGAAAACGGGAAACACGGCAATGAACATCATTAAATACATACGCACCAAATTGCGCCGCCTGTTCGGCCGCAAGGCCAAAACGGCATGGATCAGCCATCCGCTGTTTTTGCTGCACGAGCCGGGCACGGGCCATCCCGAATCGCCGCAGCGGATAGCGGCTATTGAGGCGGAGCTTGAAAAACAAGGCATTAAGGGCGTTATGCAGGCCGTGCAGGCGCCCGAAGTAGCCGACAAACAATTGGCTTTGGTTCACCCGCGCAAATATTTGCGTTTTTTAGAATCGGTGCAGCCGCCTGCCGGTAAAATCTACCGGCTCGACGACGACACAGTGATGAGCCACGAATCGCTGCACGCCGCCCGCTATGCCGCCGGCGCGGTGGTGAAAGCCGTGGAAATGGTGATGAAAGGAGAAGCTTTCAACGCTTTTTGCGCCGTGCGCCCACCCGGCCACCATGCCCAAACCGACAAAGCGGGCGGTTTCTGCCTGATCAACAATGTGGCCGTGGGCGCCATGCACGCCATCGCCAATTTCCGCCTGCAACGCATTGCGGTGATTGATTTTGATGTGCATCATGGTGACGGCACGGCGGAAATCTTTAAAAGCGACCCGCGTATTTTGTTTTTAAACAGCTTCGGCGAAGGGCTGTATCCGTTTCCCGAAACCGGCTCCGAGCCGACTCCAAACAGCGTCGACATTGCCTTCGCTCCGCACACCGGCAGCCGGGTGTTCCGCACAACGGTGCGCGAGCAATGGCTGCCCCGCTTGCAAGATTTCAAGCCCGAACTGGTGCTGCTGTCGGCGGGTTTCGATGCCCACAAGCAAGACGAAACGGGCCGTTTGAACCTGCACGAGGCTGATTTTGCCTGGCTGACCCACAAAATCATTCAGTCTGCCGAGAGCGCCAAAGGCCGCGTGGTATCGGTGCTTGAAGGCGGTTACACCTTGGAAAGCCTGGCCGCATCGGCAGCCGCACATCTTTATGTTTTGGCCGGGCTGGGCAAGCCCGAATGCGCGGTTAAATACGACCGGCACTTGAAACGCGGTTCGAAAGAAAATCCGAAAGAGCAAAAGCAAAAATAAGTTTCAGACGGCCCGAGACCTTTGCAAAAAAGCCATCTGCGGCGCATTTCTGCGTTGTGTGCTGCTCGCTCGCTTGCCTATCTATCTGATATGTCTGCGTTCGCTGCGCTGCTACGCCTTGAACTGCATCCACATCTAGCTTTTTTGCAAAGGTCTCGGCCTGCGAAACGTGCAGGCCGTCTGAAATGAATGTTTGGTTTTTCAGAATATTTTGCTTTATTGCACGGTATTGCATAACGTTATAACTTTTCGCTATATCTAAAGCTGTTCTGCTTATTTCCCTTTATCAGCGTTTTTTGATAATGTGCCGCTTTGATTTTCAATATTATTAAGAAGGAAAAAATCATGGCACGTTTAACCGTACACACCGTCGAAACCGCTCCCGAAGCCGCCAAACCGCGCGTGGAAGCCGCGCTGAAAAACAACGGCTTTCTGCCGAACTTAATCGGCGTTTTGGCCAACTCGCCCGAGGCGCTGGCGTTTTATCAGGAAGTGGGCAAGCTCAACGCTGCCACCAGTCTGAGCGCGGGCGAAGTGGAGGTGGTGCAGATTATCGCCGCCAAAACCAACGAGTGCGGTTTCTGCGTGGCAGGCCACACCAAACTGGCCACTTTGAAAAAACTGCTTTCCGAACAAGCAATTGCCGCCAGCCGCGCGGTTGACCCCGCCGCGTTTGACGATGCCAAACTTTCCGCGCTGGCCGCGTTTACCGTGGCCGTGATGGCCAACAAAGGCGCGGTTTCCGATGCCGAACTGCAAGCCTTTCTCGCTGCGGGCTACAACCAGCAGCAGGCGGTGGAAGTGGTGTTGGGTGTGGCGCTGGCCACCCTGTGCAACTACACCAATAATCTGGCCAAAACCGAAATCAACCCCGAATTGAAAGATTTCGCTTAAAAGGCAGACATGATAGGCCGTCTGAAAAGTTTTCAATGTTTTCAGACGGCCTATCCGCTTGCCGTATTTCCATATCCTCTTTTTCGGAGAACCCCATGTCCCGCGAAACCCTGCTGCAAAATATCGCCGACCTCGTGCAAACCGACCTTGTTCCTTTGGTGGAAGACATCGACCGCAAAGGGCTTTACCCCGAAGATTTCCTGCGCAAAGCGGGCGGGCTGGGCGGCTTTGCCTGCGTGGGCAGCGAAGCCGAAGGCGGCAGCGGTTTGGGTTTGGGCACGCAGATTGCCGTGTTGCGCGAAATCGGCAAGGCCTGCGGCGCCACCGCCTTTTCGGCATGGTGCCAAGCCGCCTGCGCCTGGTATCTGCACCAGACGCCCAATCAGGCGGTAAAACGCTACCTGCCCGACGTGTTGGGCGGCAAAGTGCTGGCGGGAACGGGGATGTCGAACACCGTCAAACACTTGGCGGGCATCGAGGAGCATCTGCTTCAGGCGGTGGAAACCGAAGGCGGCTACACCGTAAACGGCATGCTGCCGTGGGTCTCCAACCTCGGCGAAGACCATATTTGGGCTAATACCGCGCAAACCGGAGGAGGTTATGTGATGTTTATCACCGGCGCCGCGCGCGAAGGCGTGTCGCTGATTGCCTGCCCCGAGTTCTGCGCGCTGGAAGGCACGCGCACGTTTGCGATTAAGTTCGACAACGTTTTCGTGCCGCATGAAGACGTTTTGGCCGCGCCCGAACAGTTCGCCGACTTTATCAAAACCATCAAAGCGGGCTTTATCCTGCTGCAAATCGGCATCGGCGCAGGCATTATCGACGGCTGCCTGCACGAAATCGCGCTGGCCGACGTGGGCAGCGAAACCAATTATTTCTTAGACCACGGCCGCGACGCGCTGCAAAAGCGCCATCAGGCCCTGCTGGCGAAAACCATGAAACTGGCCGACGAAGCCTACCTCAACCAGGCCAATATGCTCGAAACCCTGCAAACCCGCGCCGACGCTTCGCAACTGTGCCTCGACGCATCGCAATCGGCCGCCCTGCACGCCGGTGCCAAAGGCTATTTGATGTCCAGTCCCGTGCAGCGCCGCCTGCGCGAAGCCATGTTCGTCGCCATCGTTACCCCCGCCTTGAAACACTTGCGCAAAGAAATCAGCGATTTGGAATTTATGGGCGGCGACGAATTTTCGATTTAAACCAACCGGATAAGGCCGTCTGAAAACAATAAACAATGTTTTTTCAGACGGCCTGGCCGACAAAACCTCCTTCCTGCAAAGCAGAGATAAAGTCAATTAGTTTGATAATAGAGCACACGTCATACTCGGGCTTGACCCAAGTATTTTGAGTTTCGACAACAATAAGATACTCGGGTCAAGCCCGAGTATGACGGAACTGCTCCCGACACGACACGCAAGGCAAAACCATGACCGCCGCACTTTCCGTTGACAACCTTTCCCTCGGCTACCAAGAGCAAGGCCGTCTGAAAACCATTCTGCAAGATTTTTCCCTCACCGTGGCGCAGGGCGAGCTGGTGAGCCTGCTCGGCCCCAGCGGCGTAGGCAAATCTTCGCTGCTGCGCGTGCTGGCGGGGCTGAACCGCCCGCTGCAAGGCAGCGTTTCGCTGTTGGGCGAAAACGTGGAAAAGCCGCACCCGCGCGTAGGCTTCGTGTTTCAGACGGCCTCTCTGCTGCCGTGGCTGAACGTGCGCGACAACGTTGCTTTCGGTTTGGACTTCAAAAAACAGCCGCATATCGGCAAAGCCGAATTGAAATGCCGTGTGGAAGACGCGCTGGCCGAAGTGGGGCTGAGCCATGCGGCCGACCGGTTTCCGGCCGCACTTTCGGGCGGCATGGCGCAGCGCGTATCCCTTGCCCGCGCGCTGGCGCGCCAGCCGCAGGTGCTGCTGCTCGACGAACCGTTTTCCGCGCTCGACGAAGTGATCCGCGCGCAAATGCAGGATTTGCTGCGCGAAATCGTGAGCCGCCACCAAACCGCCGCCGTGATGGTAACGCACGACATCGACGAAGCCCTACTGGTATCCGACCGCATCGTGTTAATCGGCCAAACCCCCGGCCGCATCCTCGGCACCTGGCAGCCTCAGCACGCCTTCCCGCGCCACGACAAACTGTGGGAGATGAACGCCATGCGCGGCGAAATTTTGCAGTCGCTGCATCACGCGCAGCAATACAGTATGCAGGCCAAAACGGTGGATTTTGTGATTTAGATTGCGTTTTCAAACATGACAGGCCGTCTGAAAGCCGATAAAAGCCGTTTCACACACCGCATTCATTCAAGATTGATACAAAGACCTTATGCACACCCGCCGCGATTTCCTCAAACTTTCCGCCTTATTCGGCGCCGCTGCCGCGCTGCCGCTGCTGCAAGCCTGTTCCAAACGCGCCGCCGCCGATCCAAACGCACCGCTTACCATCGGCTACCTGCCGATTCTCGACGCCACGCCGCTGTTGGTGGCGCACGGCACGGGGCTGTTCCGGCAAAACGGCGTGGAAACCGTGAAACCTGTTTTGTTCCGCTCTTGGGCAAGCCTGGTGGAAGCGTTTTTAAGCGGGCAGGTGAATTTGATTCACGTACTCTCGCCGATGAGCGTGTGGATGCGCTACGGCAGCCAAGCCCCCGTTCGCGCGCTGATGTGGAACCACACCTGCGGCTCCGCGCTGACCGTGCGCCCCGACATTCAAAGCGTGGGCGATTTGCAGGGGCAGACGGTGGCGATACCGTTTTGGTATTCGATACACAACGTGATTGTGCAGCAGATGATACGGCGGGCCGGTTTGCAGGTGGTGGAGAAAAACCCGCGGCAGGGTCAGGTGCGGCTAACGGTGATGCCGCCTTCGGATATGGTGCCGGGGCTGGCTTCCAAGCAGATTGCGGGCTTTATCGTGGCCGAGCCGTTTAACGCGCTGGCCGAAGCCAAGGGTGTGGGCAGGGTGCTGCGCTTTTCGGGCGATATTTGGAAAGACCACGCCTGCTGCCTTTCGATGATGCACGACCACGATATCCAAAACCGCCCCGAATGGGTGCAAAAGGTGGTTACTTCGCTGGTGCAGGCCGCCGCATGGGCGAAAAGCCACCGCATCGAAACCGCCAACCTGCTGGCCAAACAGGGCGTGCAGAAATACACCCCGCACGATGCGAAAGTGTTGCGCAGCGTGTTGCAGCCCGAGCCGGTGGCGTGGGGCAAATATGAACGCGACGGCGCCATCAGGCACCTTGATTGGCATCAGAAGCGCATCGATTTCCAACCTTACCCGTTTCAGTCGTATAGCGAAATGCTGGTTACGCTGTTGCAGCAAACCCATCTGGCGGGCGTGAACACGTTTTTGCAGGCGTTGAACCCCGCCGAAGCGGCGAAAGAGCTGTTTGACACGCGCTTTGTGGAAGCGGCGTTAAGGCCGTCTGAAATGATGCAGGTGTTCGGCTTGCAGGGTTTAAATAGGAAAGAAGTGTTTGAAATCTGAGGCCGTTTGAAATAACAAACCCCGTTTGTTTACCGGCAAAATCTTAAACGCAATATCTTGCTTAACAGCCGTGCGTGCCGTGCCAACCCTGCGGTGCGGTATGCGGAATATTTTCAGACGGCCTCCAAGCAAAAGGCAGCAGGCCGTCTGAACACATATCATTGGAAATAAAAGGAAAACCATGAAGTCAAACAACTATCTGCTCGGTGGATTAGGGCTGCTGGCCTTGCTGGCCGTTTGGCAGGCCGGTGCCGTGCTGTTGGCGCAGAATATGCCGCTGGCCAACCTGCTCGCACCTGCGCCGGCGTTGGGCAATCTCGGCGTTCTGCTTTCAGACGGCCAGTTGTGGCCGCATATCTGGGCGAGTTTGCAGCGCGTGTTTGTGGGCTTGTTTTTCGCGCTGCTAATCGGCGTGCCGGTGGGGTTTGCGTTGGGGCTGTCGCCCAAAACCGAGCAGGCCGCCAGCCCCGCTTTCCAGTTTCTGCGCATGATTTCGCCGCTTTCGTGGATGCCGGTGGTGGTGATGCTGTTCGGCATCGGCGATGCGCCGATTTATTTCCTGCTTGCCTTTGCCGCCGTGTGGCCGATTATCCTCAACACCGCATCGGGCGTGAAAAACATCAACAAACAGTGGCTGGAGCTGGGGCGCTCGCTTTCGGCCACCAAGGGCGAAATGCTGTTTAAAATCATGTTGCCCGCAGTAACCGGCGATATTCTGAACGGCCTGCGGCTGGCCATCGGCATCGTGTGGGTTGTGCTGGTGCCGTGCGAAATGCTGGGCGTAAACGAGGGGTTGGGTTATTTTATTCTCGATACCCGCGACCGTCTGGCTTATTCGGAGCTGATGGCCGCCATCGTGTTAATCGGCTTAATCGGCTGGGCGCTCGACAGCGGTTCGCGCAAACTGGGCAACTGGTGGAAGCACGGTTAACGGCGTCCGCCGACTTGATATCGATGGAAATACGGCGGCTTACCGGATTCAAGAATCCCGTTGGCGCAAAAAACATTTGATTTCGGGTTTGCAACAGCAACAATGCGGGCGTTCCAACAAAGCTTACAGGCCGTCTGAAAACATTTTCAGACGGCCTGTTTGTTACCACTTCAAGGGTTTAAGCGTAGAACGCGTAAGCCCACAAAGCAACGAGGAAGATACAGAGGATATTCAGCAGCAAACCCACGCGCATCATATCTTTCTGTTTCACCAACCCTGTGCCGAACACGATGGCGTTGGGCGGGGTGGCAACCGGCAGCATAAAGGCGCAAGAGGCGCCGACGCCGATCACAAACACCATCACTTCTTTCGGCAGCCCCATTTGCGTGGCCACGCCGGCGAAAATCGGTACCAGCAGCGCGGCAGAGGCGGTGTTGCTGGTGAATTCGGTTAAGAAGATGATGAAAGTGGCCACGATGAAAATCACAATCAGCGGATGGGCCAAAGCAAAAGTGGTGGCAACCTGTTGGCCGATGGCTTCGGAAGCACCGGAAACCTGCATCAGATTGCTCAGGCAGATACCGCCGCCGAAGAGCATCAGCACACCCCAGTCGGTATTGCGGGCCACTTCTTTCCAGCGCGCCACGCCCAACACCACCACGGCAACGGCGGCAGTCAGCGCAACAACGGTGTCGGGGTTGGAAATGCTGAATACGTCTTTGATTTTCGAGCCGAATATCCACGCGGTGGCGGTGGCGATGAAAATCAGCATGGCCAGCACGCGGTGCAGCGTCCACGGAATATGTTCGGCTTTTACTTCCACGCGCTCGCTCAGATTGGGGCGCAAAATGATATAGAGTGAAAACAGCATCAGCGGCAGCATCAGCAGCATCATGGGCAGGCCCATTTTCATCCAGCCCATAAAGTCCAGATCCAACGCTTTGGCGGCGATGGCGTTGGGCGGCGAACCGACGATGGTGCCCAAACCGCCGATGCTCGCGCAGTAGGCGATGCCGAGCAGCACGAACACAAAGGTTTTGCGCTCTTTTTCTCTATCAAGGTGATCCATCATACCCATGGCCAGCGGCAGCATCATGGCGGCGGTGGCGGTGTTGCTGATCCACATCGATAAGAAAGCGGTTACGAAAAACAGCATCAACACCGCCACTTTCATATTGCCGCGCGAAAGCGAAATCAGCCATACGGCGATTTTGCGGTCGAGCCGCTGCATATGCAGGGCTGCGGCGAGTGCGAAGCCGCCGAAAAAGATATAGATAATCGGGTCGGAAAAGCTGCTCATGGCCTTTTTGATGTCCATGTCGGGGAAGCCCAACAGCACGGACAGCAGCGGCACCATCAGCGCGGTTACGGTGATGTGCACCGCTTCGGTAAACCACATAATCGCCACAAACACCAACACAGCAATGCCTTTGTTGGCGTTGGTGTCGTAGGGCAGGATATGGTAGATGCCGAAGCTGACGATGGCTGCGATAATGGCGGTGAACAGGCCTTTGAAATCGGTTATCGGTGCCTGCGCGCTGAGCAACTCGATGTTTTCGGGTCGGTTTTTATCAGGAGTCATGGTGTAGTTTCCTGTTTGTTGGAAAATAGGTTGGCGGGGGTGCCGCCGGACGCTGAGATTGGAAAGGCAGTATAAGTGTAAGCCGATGTAGCTGTAAAGAATCTGTAAACAAACCTTTCCGGCAAAGCACCTGCGCCCTTGCTTTTTCAGACGGCCTTCGCTATAACCGCCCTTGTTGTGCAATATTACGGCGGCAATAAACAGAAAGTGTAAAGTATGGACACAATCCAATCACACCCGCACACCCTGCGTTATTTATGGCTGCTGGTTTTGGCGGCGGCTTCGGTGCTGATGATTACCATGGGCATCAGGATGTCGCTGGGGCTGTTTGTGCAGCCCATGGTGCGCGATACCGCTTTGAGCATCACCGGTATCAGCTTTGCAATGGCGGTAACGCAGCTGATGTGGGGCGTATCGCAGCCGCTGACCGGCGCGCTTGCCGACCGCTTCGGCGCATGGCCGGTGATTTTTTGGGGAACGCTGCTGCTGGCCGCCGGTTGCGCGCTGGTGCCGTGGCTGCCTACCACTTGGGGACTGACCCTAACGGTGGGCGTGATGATTGCCTTCGGGGCCGGGGCGGGCAGCTTTTCGATTCTGATGAGCCAAGTGGCCAACAAAGTGCCGCCGCAGATGCGCGGCACGGCTTCGGGCATCGTGAACGCGGGCGGCTCGTTCGGGCAGTTTCTGTTCGCACCGGTTGTGCAGGGGCTGATTTTCCTGCCTGCCGCCGGCTGGCGCGGCGCGATGTATGCGCTGGCGGCCATCAGCCTGCTGGTGATTCCCGTTTCGCGCTGGCTCACGCGCGGCGATGCCGATGCTGCGGTTCAGACGGCCTCTGCGGCAAACAGCGGCCAAACTTTAAAACAGGCTTTGGCGCAGTCGTTTAAAGACCGCAGCTATATTCTGCTGCATCTGGGCTTTTTCACCTGCGGCTTCCATATCGCCTTTCTGGTAACGCACCTGCCTTCCGAAGTGGCGTTGTGCGGCCTGCCGCCCGCCGTGGCTTCGTGGTCGTTGGCGATTATCGGCCTCACCAATGTTATCGGCAGCCTGATGGTAGGGTGGGCGGTCGGCCGCTGGCGCAGCAAATATCTGCTGTTTTGGATGTATGGCTCGCGTGCACTGCTGATTGCGGCATATCTGGCCATGCCACGCACCGACGTAACGTTTTACCTGTTCGCAGCAGGGCTGGGGTTAACGTGGCTGGCCACCGTGCCGCCCACCGCCGCCATCGTCGGCAAACTGTTCGGCATACGCTATTTGGCCACTCTGTTCGGCTTAACCCTGCTGTCGCACCAAATCGGCGGATTTTTCGGCGCTTATTTGGGCGGCTGGGCCATCACGGCATTCGGCGATTACGGCTGGATGTGGTATGCCGACATGGCGCTGGCCGCTGCGGCAGCGTTATTGAACCTGCCGATTCGCGAAAGCAAAGTACAGCGTGCATAGCAATAAGCGGTTGTGCCAGATAAACTGAGATTTAAATTATTGGCATATAGGTGTAGGAAATTCCAGCGTTGTTTACACTTTCCGTTTTTTGCATGCAGGCCCATTTTGGGATTTTTGAGGGTTGTCAAGAATGCCGAAAGGCGCGGCGGAGCCGCATCGTTCTTGAGAATGCTCAAAAATCACGAAACCATCATTCCAGCAAAAAATAAAAGTCGTTTAGCATAAAAAGTGTAAACAACCCGACCTTTTCCCACACTTCAGGCCGTCTGAAAATAATATTTCAGACGGCCTGAAGCCTTTGAAAGCCTTATCGTTTTTTAAACATTTGAATCATATTCGGCTTCGAATGCCGACCGGATTCCAACATCACTGCCCGCTGCCTGCCTCGTCATCAAGCTGTTTGAGCCAAGCGAGTTTTTCGGCGATTTTGATTTCGAGGCCGCGCGGCACGGGTTGGTAGAAATCCGGCTCGGCCAGGCCGTCGGGCATATAGCTTTCGCCGGCGGCGTAGGCGTGCGGCTCGTCGTGGGCGTAACGGTATTCGCGGCCATAGCCCAGTTCTTTCATCATTTTGGTGGGGGCGTTGCGCAGATGCACGGGCACTTCGTCGCTGGCGTTGTTTTTCACGAAGTCGCGCATTTGGTTGTAGGCCGTGTAGCCGGCGTTGGATTTGGCGGCGGCGGCCAGATAGAGCACAGCCTGCGCCAGCGCGAGTTCGCCTTCGGGCGAACCCAAGCGCTCGTAAGTGGCGGCGGCCTCGTTGGCAATCTGCATGGCGCGCGGGTCGGCCAGGCCGATATCTTCCCAGGCCATGCGCACGATGCGGCGGGCTAGGTAGCGCGGGTCGGCGCCGCCGTCGAGCATACGGCAAAACCAATACAGCGCGGCATTGGGGTGGGAGCCGCGCACAGATTTGTGCAGGGCGGAAATCTGGTTGTAAAAGCTCTCGCCGCCTTTGTCGAAGCGGCGGATTTGTGCGCCTAGGCTTTCGGCGAGAAACTCGGGAGTGAGTTCGTTCAGGCGGCGGGTGGCGGCTGCGCGCAGCAGTTGTTCCAACAGATTCAGCAGCCGGCGCGCGTCGCCGTCGGCGGTGTTGCACAACAGTTCGCGGGCATCGCCGTTAATGGCAAAGCCTTGGTAATCGGGCAGGGCAAGCACTTTATCAATCAGTTGCTGCAAATCCTGCGCCGAGAGCGGCTGCAACACATACACCTGCGCGCGGCTCAATAGGGCGGGGTTGACTTCGAACGAAGGGTTTTCGGTGGTGGCGCCGATAAAGGTAAGCAGGCCGCTTTCCACATGGGGCAGAAACGCATCCTGCTGGGCTTTGTTGAAGCGGTGTACTTCGTCGACAAACAAAATCGTCGAGTGCCCCTGTTGCAGGGCGGTTTCGGCTTTCAGAATGGCTTCGCGGATGTCTTTCACACCCGAAAACACGGCCGACACGGGCAGAAACTGGGCGTTGAAACTCTGTGCCAAAATCCGTGCCAGCGTGGTTTTGCCCACGCCCGGCGGCCCCCACAGCAGCATGGAATGCGGCTTGCCGCCTTCCACCGCCATCCGCAGCGGTTTGCCTTCACCGATTAAGTGCTGCTGGCCGATAACGTCGTCGAGCGAGTGCGGGCGCAGGCGTTCGGCGAGCGGGGCGTCGGGCTGGCGGGAGAACAGGTCTAGCATGGTTGCTTTTTCATCTAATAGAATAGACAGTTCAATTCTAGCAAACTATCTAAAAACACACAGCTTAAGAAGGGTAATTATCTTGCCTTAGGCATAATATCTATATATCGAGGATTCATAATTTGTAAAGAATTTGCATTAATAACGACACAGTAATCAGCTATTTTTTTACTTTCTTTATCTCCCTTATCATTGCGTACGGTAGCAGGGCAAAATACTTTGGTATTGCCTAAATTCCAAGCCATATATCCATATAATGCATTATTCCGCTTCTCCGGCCGGGTTGAACAATCAGACTTCTTTTCTTCACCGGTTTTAATCTGTTCATTTAATAATGCAGAACAGCTAAAGTTTTGTTTCAGCCTGCGCAGATCCATTTTATCGATACCATTTATTTCTTGGCGGCCATTGTTTCTTTGGAAATTATTATGCAGCAAGTACCATGCAGCATGTTGAGGAGTTTCAACAAAGCGTATAGGAATCAACATGCGTAAAGCAAAATTATTCGACCACATTGCAGCTAATAAGATTATCAAAATCGAAAAAACAAAAGGAGTGGCAAAAATAATTTTATTGTTTTTATTGTTTTTATTGTTTTTAGAATATGATGATAAATACTCTATTGCTACACAAATATTTATAAATAATAATACACAGAAAATAATAACAAATAAATATTGTGTCATTCCTTCAGGCAGCCATGTTGCTGTTGAAAGCATGCTTAAAACTTGAATGGGTGCCATACCTAAAGTAGAAAATGCAATAGGAAGCAGATAGATGAAAAATTCTTTACAAGAGTACAATGGGTTAGATTTTATACATGAATTTTTTTGATCGGTTTTACGTTTGAAAGCAATCCATGAAATTATATAAATAATAATATAAGTAATAATAGGAGAAAATAGCATTGCCCACATCGATGTCGTTATAACCCAATTTGGTAATTCTTTTTCACAACAATCATATAAAATAATTGCAATGATAAGACATAGAAAGATAAGCAAGGGAAAAGATAGAATAAAAATTAACCATGATTTTCTGATGCGGTTAATAAAATTATTTTTCTCAATATCCGATAAGAATGAAAGAAAGCTGTATGGTGTCGCAAATCCAATAAGAAATAAGAATAAAAACACGCCTAAAACAACTAATATTGCAGACAGGCTGGAAGGATTGCTTATAACTTCTGCAAAAACACTTGGCTGTTGAATGAAATCTAAATAATTGTTTGTTAAAAAACCACCTAATATTATACTAAACGGTATAAGGCCTGTTAGTATTTTTACTGCTATTGTCAGATGATCAACGAAATCTATTTTTTTAGATTTATACATTATCAATTACTCCTAATTTGAAGGATATATAGTTATTCGTTACGAAGTTTTCCCGCATTATAGCGTGTAAGCCGCAGCCCGATGCGGTACAATAGCGCCTGTTTTGTTTCAGACGGCCTTCCGATGATGAAAACCGAACGCGAAAAAATGCTGGCGGGTATGCCGCACAATGCTTTGGAAGCCGGTTTGGCTGCCGAGCGCGACCGTGCCAAAGAGCTGCTGCACGACTACAATATTTGCACCCGTCCGGGCGATACGGCTGCGCGCGAAGCGATTATCCGCCGCCTGTTCGGCAAGGCGGGTAAAGATGTTTTCATCACCCAGCCGTTTTATTGCGACTACGGCACCTATATCGAAGTGGGCGACGGCTTTTACACCAATTTCAACTGCACCATGCTCGATGCGGGCGGTATCACCATCGGCAACGGCGTGCTGCTGGCGCCCAATGTGGGGCTTTACACCGTTGGCCACCCGCTCGATGCGGATTTGCGCGCCCAAGCCTATGAAGACGCCAAGCCGATTGTAATCGGCGACAATGTATGGATAGGCGCGCAGAGTATTATTCTCGGCGGCGTAACCATCGGTAACAACACCGTGGTGGCCGCGGGCAGTCTGGTTTGCAAAGATCTTCCCGCCAACGTTTTGGCAATGGGTGCTCCCTGCCGCGCGGTGCGGGAAATTACCGACGAGGATAGGGCGGCCTACCTGGCCAGAATCCGGGCGGCCGGATAAGAATTTTTACCACTTGTTTGAAAAAGGGAAATCATGAAAAAAATCATTGCATTGCCGTTTGCCTTGCTGCTCGCCGCCTGTGCCGCCGACGGCAATATGAACAGCGGTTTTGGGGTGGGCAACTCTTTGATCACCGCAGCGGTGGACAACCAATGCCGCACCGAGCTGAACAAACGCAACGAATGGCGCATGATCGCGCTGGCGATGACGGCCGAAAAACAGCAGGAATGGGAAGACAAAATCTGCGGCTGCGCCAGCGAAGAAGCCCCCAACCAGATGACCGCCAACGAAATGGTGCAGATCGTCAATCCCGCCACCCGCACGCAGGCCGTGGCCTCGGTAACCGCCAAAACCGTAACCGCCTGCATGAAGCGTTTATACCGTTAATAACCTTTTCAGACGGCCTGTTCGCATGCAACAGGCCGTCTGAAAACATTTGAAACATTTGATGCCGTTTGGCGTGTTTACCCGATTATTTATTTAAGAAACAGAGTCATGAAATATATCAGCACCCGCGGAGCCACCGCACCCAAACCGTTCAGCGAAGTATTATTGATGGGGCTTGCGCCCGACGGCGGCCTGATGCTGCCCGAACACTATCCGCAAATAGATGAAGCCACCCTGCAAAAATGGCGCGGCCTGAGCTATCCCGAGCTGGCGTTTGAAATCATGAGCCTGTTCGTTACCGATATTCCCGCCACCGATCTGCGCGACATCATTAACCGCACCTACACCGCCGAAACTTTCGGCAGCGCCGAAATCACACCCGTGCGCACGCTTTCAGACGGCATCAAAATCCAGGCGCTTTCCAACGGCCCCACGTTGGCGTTTAAAGATATGGCCATGCAGTTTTTGGGCAATGCGTTTGAATATGTGCTGGCCAAAGAAGGCAAACAGCTCAATATTCTCGGTGCCACCAGCGGCGACACTGGCTCCGCCGCCGAATACGCCCTGCGCGGCAAAAAAAGCGTCAACGTGTTTATGCTTTCGCCCGACGGCAAAATGAGTAGCTTCCAGCGCGCGCAGATGTTCAGCCTGCAAGACGAAAACATCCATAACATCGCCGTTGAGGGCATGTTCGACGACTGCCAAGACATCGTGAAAGCCGTGCAAAACGATGCCGGCTTCAAAGAGAAATACCACATCGGCACCGTCAACTCCATCAACTGGGGGCGCATCGTGGCGCAAGTGGTGTATTACTTCGCCGGCTACTTCAAAGCCACCGACAACAACGCGCAGAAAGTGAGCTTCTGCGTGCCCAGCGGCAACTTCGGCAACATCTGCGCCGGCCACATCGCCCGCCAAATGGGCCTGCCCATCCGCCGCCTGATTGTCGCCACCAACGAAAACGACGTGCTCGACGAATTTTTCAAAACCGGCGCCTACCGCCCGCGCACCGCCGAACACACCCACGTTACCTCCAGCCCCTCGATGGACATTTCCAAAGCCTCCAACTTCGAGCGCTTCGTGTTCGACCTGATGGGCAGAAACGCAGCGGAAATCCAAACATTATGGGCAGAAGTCGGCAGTGGCAAAGGTTTCGACTTGGCGGCGAAACTGCAAGAAGCGCACGAAAAATACGGCTTTGCCTCCGGTAAAAGCAGCCACCGCGACCGCTTGGAGACCATCGCCGAAGTTTACCGCACCGACGGCGAATTAATCGACCCGCACACCGCCGACGGCGTCAAAGTGGCGCGCGAAGTGCGCGAAGCGGGCGAAACCATCGTCTGCCTCGAAACTGCCCTGGCCGCCAAGTTTGAAGACACCATACACGAAGCCGTAGGCAGCGTAACCGTACCGCGCCCCGCCGCGCTTGCAGGCTTGGAGCAACTGCCCCAACGCGTAACCGTGGTGCCCAATGATGCGGAAGCGGTGAAAAACATTATCCGCACAACCTTGGATAAGGCCGTCTGAAAAACGCCCTGCCGGGCAAACATTGTGATGAGAAATGTTTTTGTTTAGAATGCCGTATTTTTAATCAAACAGAGACCTTTGCAAAACCCCTAGATGTGGATGCAGTTCAAGGCGTAGCAGCGCAGCGAGCGCAGACATAACATAGAGTTAGGCAAGCGAGCGAGCAGCACACAACGAAGAAGTGCGCCGCAGATGGGGGGGGTGGATAGGTCTCAAACAATGATTTTTCAGACGGCCTTGGGGCCGTCTGAAACCGTATTTCATTTTTATCGTTCTCAAAAGAAAGTATCCGAATGGCAGCGTTCAACACCCAAACCGTTCTTTCCGTACACCATTGGACGGATTCCTACTTCACCTTCACCTGCACCCGCGACGATTCTCTGCGTTTTGAAAACGGCCAGTTCGTGATGGTGGGCCTGATGGTGGACGGCAAACCGCTGATGCGCGCATACAGCGTGGCCAGCGCCAACTGGGAAGAACACCTCGAATTTTTCAGCATCAAAGTGCCCGATGGCCCCCTGACCAGCCGCCTGCAACACCTGAAAGTGGGCGACGAAGTTTTAGTGAGTAAAAAACCCACCGGCACCCTGATTTGCGGCGACCTGAACCCCGGCAAAAACCTCTACCTGCTCTCTACCGGCACCGGCATCGCCCCGTTTTTGAGCATCACCAAAGACCCGGAAGTTTACGACCAGTTTGAAAAAGTGATTCTGGTGCACGGCGTGCGCTACAAAAAAGATTTGGCTTATTACGACCGCTTCACCAAAGAGCTGCCCGAACACGAATATCTGGGTGAACTGGTCAAAGAAAAACTGATTTACTACCCCGTGGTATCGCGCGAAGAATACCCGCACCGCGGCCACATCACCGACCTGATGAAAAGCGGCAAAATGTTCGCAGACATCGGCCTGCCGATGATGAACCCCGAACACGACCGTGCCATGCTGTGCGGCAGCCCCGCCATGCTGAAAGACATCAGCGCGGTGTTGGACGAATTCGGCCTGAAGGTTTCGCCGAAAATGGGCCAGCGCGGCGATTACCTGATTGAGCGCGCGTTTGTGGATCAATAATTAGCATTCGCAAGCATCAGGCAAAATCTGTCGGCAGCTTGTCCAAACCCCTGCCGTTATAAAACCACTTCCGTCATACTCGGGCTTGACCCGAGTATCTGTTATTTCTTTTGAAACAAAAAGATGCTCGGGTCAAGCCCGAGCATGACGTAGAGGTTTTAAGATGCTGAAAGGAATTTTGCAAAGGTTTCAGGTTTTTTAGTTGGTAATTTGAATTTTCCAAAGACATCAGGCCGTCTGAAACATTTCAGACGGCCTGATTGCTTTAAAAACGCCTTTATTAAAGGTTAACGTTTAAAACGTTTTCCTGCAAAGCCTGCGAGGCTTGTTCGTCGGCGTGGTAAGAGCTTCTGACCATTGCGCCGATGGCGGCGTTGGTAAAGCCCATTTCGTAGGCTTCCTGCTCGAATGTTTTGAATTGTGCCGGAGTAACATAGCGCAAAACGGGCAGGTGGCCGTCTGAAGGTTGCAGGTATTGGCCGACGGTAATCATTTCGATGTTGTGCGCGCGCATATCGCGCATGATTTCGCGCACTTCTTCGTCGGTTTCGCCCAAGCCGACCATAATGCCCGACTTAGTGGGGATGTCGGGCTGCATTTCTTTATAGCGGCGCAAGAGTTCGAGCGAGTGTTGGTAATCGGAACCGGGGCGAGCCTGTTTGTAGAGGCGCGGGTGGGTTTCGAGGTTGTGGTTCATCACGTCGGGCGGGGTTCGGGAAAGAATGTCCAAGGCGATGTCGAGGCGGCCGCGGAAGTCGGGCACTAGGATTTCGATTTTGGTTTGCGGGCTTTTTTCGCGGATGGCGTTGATGCAGTCGGCGAAATGCTGGGCACCGCCGTCGCGCAGGTCGTCGCGGTCAACCGAAGTAATGACCACATAGCGCAGTTTCATGGCGGCTACGCTTTCGGCCAGGTTTTTCGGTTCGTTGGGGTCGAGCGGGTTGGGACGGCCGTGGCCTACGTCGCAGAAAGGGCAGCGGCGGGTGCAGATGTCGCCCATAATCATAAAGGTGGCGGTGCCTTTGCTGAAGCATTCGCCGATATTGGGGCAACTGGCTTCTTCGCACACGGTGTGCATTTTTTGATCGCGCAGAATGTTTTTGATTTCAAAAAATTTCTTGCCTGTGGGCAGTTTGGCGCGTATCCATTCGGGTTTTTTCAGCTTTTCTTCCAGCGGCACTACTTTGATGGGGATGCGTGCGGTTTTGGCGGCGCCTTTGTGCTTGACGCCTTGGGCGTTGTTTGATTTGACGGTTTCGTTGTTCATGGCTGATATTCCGGGTTAACGGTTAGGGTGCCGGCCGGCAGGGTTTGTGCCGGTGGTGTACGGCCGTATTGTAAAGCATAAGCCCAGTCGGTGCGGTGTTCTTTTTGTGCTTTGGTAACGGCAGCTTCATGGGGGTAGGGCACGGTAAAGTGTTCGGTCGTCCAAATGTTTTGCCGTTTGTCAATTATGGCGTAGCGTGCGTGGGGCGAGCCGCATTCCACCACATGGGGCGGTTGGTCGTCCTCATAGGCTTGCAGGCCGACGCTGCCGGGGTTAACCAGCAGCATATCGTCGATATGGATGCTGCGCGGTATATGGGTGTGGCCGCAAGCGATAACGGCGGCGCTGGCATCGCCCAAACGTTGGCGGATTTCTTTTTCGGCAGACAAAACCGTCCGGCCGTTCACGATGGATTCCATCAGATAAACCTTATCGCCGTGCGGGCTGCCGTGGCAGAGCAGGATATCTTCGGTTAACGGCAGGATGGCGGGCAGGGCGGCCAGCCACGCCCATTCCGGCTGCCCCAGTTGCAGGGAGGTGAAACGGTCGGAAAGGCTTTGTTTGGCGGCAGACTGGGTGAGCAGTTGGCGTTCGTGGTTGCCTGCAACCGTCGGCCAGTTTTCGGCCATGAGAAATTGCGCCGTTTCCTGCGGCCACAGAGGACCGGAGAGGCTGTCGCCCAAATTGGCCACGGCATCGCAACCACGCCGGCGGATGTCGGCTGCAACGGCTTCCAAGGCCGGCAGGTTGCCGTGTATGTCGGAAATCAGGGCTAAACGCATGGCGGTTTCAATAATCTTTGGGACGTTGGTGGGAGGAGGGCGGTTTTGCCGTGCCCCGCTTGTTAATGCCTGTTGGAGGCGATGGTTTTCAGACGGCCTCTGCTGCCGATGGTTCCAGTTTTTGCTGTAAATGTGCGGTCAGCTTTCCGGCCACCTCGGCAAGCGGCGGGCAGGGTGTGAGAAAATCGGCCATCTGCACCATTTCCATGCCTGCGTAGCCGCAAGGATTGATTTGCAGAAAAGGCGATAAATCCATATCAACGTTCAATGCCAGGCCGTGATACACCGAGCCGTTTTTAATCCGTAACCCCAAAGAGGCGATTTTGCGCCCGTTTACATAAACGCCGGGGCGTTGCGGGTCGGCGGCGGCGGCGATGCCGTATTCGGCCAACGTGGCGATAATGCTGTTTTCAAGGGCGCTCACGATATTGCGCACACTGGTTTTGCGGCGTTTGAAGTCGATTAGCGTGTAAACCACCAGCTGGCCCGGGCCGTGATAGGTGATTTGGCCGCCGCGATCAATCTGCACCACGGGTATGCTGCTGTGCAGCAGCAGGTGTTCGGGCTTGCCCGCCAAGCCTTGCGTGAACACGGGCGGGTGTTCGACCACCCACAGTTCGTCTTCTGTGTGGTCGGTGCGCCCGGCGTTAAAGGTTTTCATGGCCTCGAACACGGGTTGGTAGTCAGTCAGGCCCAAGTGCACGGTTTTCATGTTACAGCACCATTTTCACCAGCTCGTGGCCGGTGAGTTCGCGGTAGATATTGTTCAGCTGTTCTTGATTCTGCACATTGGCCGCTTCCACGGTTGCGCCCAGATAATTGCCTTTGCTGCTCGGGCGCACGCTGATGTGGTACGCCTGGGTTTCAGGCGCGTGCTTTTGCACGCAGGCGAGCACCAACGAAGCAAATTCGGGGTGCTGAACCCCCATCACTTTAATGGTGAAGTTGCAGGGAAATTCGATTAAAGAAGTGTTTTGTTCGGACATGGTGTTTCCTTAAAAAGGCTAATCAGGCCGTCTGAAAAAATTTTTCGCTTTTCAGATGTAGGAAATGGTCGGGTTGTTTACACAACAGGTTGAGAAAAATAAGCCTGTAAAACCTCAAAAGGGGTGTCGCCTTTCAGGCTCTTGTGGGGCTTGACGGTGTTATAAAAGTTAACAAAACGACATAACTCTTTTTGCCGGTGTGCCGAATCCTTAAACGGATGCTTGTC